>JAWKQE010000004.1:0-263567 GCA_041390305.1 Candidatus Eiseniibacteriota bacterium | reverse complement strand
CCGCGGCGGCTCGGCGCCGAACTCGTGAAGGAGCGTCACGACCGGAGTGGGGGGCGCCGACATCGTGTAGATGCCGTAGTTTCCGGAGCCGGTGAGTGCCACGAAGAATGCGTGGCCATCGGCCACGACCAGCTCGGTCGGGTCCGAACCGTCCGGTCCGGGAATGACGTCGAGTTGGTAGACGTTTGTTCCGTCGTAGGCACCGACCTCGAAGCCGGTGTCGTTGCGGCGGCCGCTGAAGAAGACGTTGTCTCCATCGATGGCGAACGTCGCGCCCTCCGGGGCCTGGGAGTCGCGCCAACCGGTCAGGTCGATCGGGAGCGACGTTTCGGGCGCCGTGAGGTCGAATCTCCAGAGATCCCGGCCGAAGGCGAAGTGATCTGCGAAGCCGATCATATCGTCGCCGTATGGCATGAGATGTTCGGGGTTCAGGCCATCCTCGGTGTTGAGGTCGTGCACGAGTTGGATCGTGTTGGTTGCCACTTCGATCCGATGCGGCTCACTGCCGATCCCGGAGCCGTCGTCGCCGGCGAAGTAGAGGAAGTTGGGCGTCGCGAAGAGCAGGTCGGGGAAGAAGGACGCATCGGTGAACACAGGCGTGGTCGTCGCGTTCGTACCCTCCGTTCGCCAGATCGAGTTGCCGCTACCGTTCCCGGCCCGGAAGAACAGGACACCTGCCGCGGTCATTGCTTTGAGGGAAGACATGCTCCAACTCGTCCCCGGATCGCAGTCGAAGACGAGCTCCGTTCCGGCAGGTGTGCCGTTCGTCTTCCAGATCTCCTTGCCATGCACCCCATCGTCCGCAGAGAAGTAGATCTCGCTATTGAACTCGGTGAAGCCTTCGGGAGACGACCAGTCGCTCCCTGCCCAGATGTCCGCCACCATCTCCGTGACGGTTCCGTTGCTGCGGTAGAGTTCCCGCCCCGTGCCCAGCGCATAGGCCGAGAAGTAGACCCAGCTACCGATGGCGGTGATGCCGGATGGGGACGAGGAGGGACTGCCCGCGAAGATGTCGGTCACGAGGTACGTGCCGCCCAGCGTACCGTCCGATCGCCAGAGTTCCGACCCCGCCACGCCGTCATCCGCCGCGAAGTAGACGATCCCGCCGAGTTCGGCGAAGGCGTTCAGTGTGGAGCTGCTGGGCCCTGGGCGGATGTCCTTCACCATCGATGTTCCGCCGGCCGTCCCGTTGCTCTTCCACAGTTCCCAGCCGTGAACTCCGTCGTTCGCCGAGAAGTAGTGGAACCCGCCGACACTGACGCCCATGACCGGGTCGGAGTCGCCGAAGGGGTTGATGTCGATCAGCATTTCCGTACCCTCTGGAGTCCCGTCGGTCGTCCAGAGTTCGTACCCATTCGTCTCGTCCGCGAAGGGGAAGACATGCCGGCCACTTCCTTGAAGGGGCCACCGGCCGAGAGTTCCCCGTCGCTCCCAGCTCGATCGCGCCGCTTCCGTTGACCCGGTAGAGGTGCATGAGGCCATCACCTTCGACCGGCTCGCCTCGGAAGAAGACGAACCCACCGGCGACCGCCGGATTCGACGTGCCGTTCTCGAAGGGTGGAGCGCCGATCAAGGTCCATGCGTTCGTGCCCGGATCGAAAGCAGCGACGCCGAAGTCCGGTCCTTCGTCTCCATGTACCAGACGGAACCGTTCTTCACGGCGTCGGTGAGGTTGCTGCCGCTCACCACGAGGTCGTAGAGGAGTTCCGGTGCGGCGAGGGCGGAGGCGCCGTGGCCGTAGCCCCCGCTGCGAGCCCAAGGACGATCGGGAGGGACCGCACCAGCCGCGAGTCGCGCCGTGCCTGGCTGGAGAGCATGATCGAATGGGAGCGGTAGCCGTGGGCCATTTCGTCCTCCGTTGTCGTGCACGAGGTGCCTGGCCTAAAACGCGCAATCCGAAGGCAAAACTGGACAGACAAGTGTGGCGGAAGCCCTGGGGCAGAACTAACTCGTTGCAATACAATGGGAACGGCGGCCGGGGAGACCAGGCCACCGTTCCGCCGATGTTCCGATCCAATGGCCGCCGGCTCGGTACCTCGGGTGCCGCTCGCGGGCTACTCGATCCGCAGAACCTTCCGCACCCGAGACTCGCCTCCCGCGTTCAGCCGCACGAAGTAGACACCGCTGGGGATTCCGCGGCCCACTCCCAGGGACCACGCCTCGACGTGGGGCCCGGCCTCCTGTTGCCCGAGATCGATGCGCTCGACCACGCGGCCGCCGGCATCGATCAGTTCCGCCCGGACGTCACCGGCTGCCGGCAGTGCGAACTCGAGGCGGAGTTCGTTCACGAACGGGTTCGGCCCCGTGCGGAGCTGCAGCCCCGTCCCGTCCGCGAGCACAGGTACGGACGGGACGTCCGACGGACCGCCGGAGTCGTCGACGTACCAGAGCTCTCTTCCGTACGCTTCGGTTTCGGCGACGAAGTAGAGGCGGTCGCCGATGCTCACACGATCGCCCGGGTTGGAGGAGGCCGTTCCGGGGTTGATCGATTCGGTGACGGCGGTGACGACACCGCCCGCCACACGGACGAGCTCCCGACCATGGGTCGCGTTCTCGGCGCTGAAGTAGGTCGCGCCGAGGTGGCTCGTGAAGTCCCGTGGATTGGACGACGGCGCGCCGGGGTTGAGGTCGCCGAGCAGCACGGGGGTCATGCCCGAGAGGTGCCAGGGCTCGCGGCCCACGCCCGAGCCGTCGTCCGCGCTGAAGCGAAGCCGCGATCCGGTGAACGCGAGTTCCTGTGGGTCGCCGCTTCCAGCGCCGGGAACGATCTCTCCCGCTGCTTCGACTCCGTGAGGCGTTGCGCCGTAGATCTCCATTCCCGTGGAGGTGGTTCCCGCGACGAAGTAGAGGAACGGGTAGCCGTCCGTCAGCTCGTGAGGGGTCGAGCTCGCCGGCCCGGCCGCGATGTCCTCGACCATGTGGGTTCCGTCCGGAGTACCGTCCGTCACCCAGAGTTCGCGTCCGGTTGTCGGTTGGGAAGCGGAGAAGTAGACGTCGCCCCCCATCGGCGTGAGGAACGTGGGGTTCGAGCTGGGCGCGCCGGGGCTGATGTCCAGGACCCGTCCCACCTGCTGCCCTTGTGCGCGCCAGAGCTCCGCGCCGTAGGAGGCATCTTCAGCGACGAAGAGCACTCCGGAACCGAACGGCGTCAGCTCCCGAAGCGGCCCTGGTCCGAACTCCTGGAGGAGCGTTGCGGCCGGGGAAGGGGGCGGGGAAAGCCGGTAGAGGCCGTAGTTGCCCGACACCGTCCGGGCGACGAAGAACGCGTGCCCTTCCGCCACGACCAGGTCGATCGGGTCCGATCCCTCCGGTCCGGGGATGACGTCGACCTGATAGAGGTCCGTCCCGTCGTACGCGCCGACCTCGAAGCCCGTCTCCTCCTGCCATCCGGTGAAGTAGGCCACGTCTCCGTCGACGACGAAGGTGGCGCCTTCGGGCGCCTGTGATTCGCGCCATCCGGTGTCGTCGAGCGAAACCGAGTTCGTCGGAACGTCGAGGTCGTAGAACCAGAGGTCGCGGCCGTACCAGTACTGGTCGGAGATGGCGAGGAGGCCGTCTCCGTACGCCGTCAGCTGCTCACAGTTGGAGCCGTTCTCCGTGTTGAGGTCCTCGGAGAGCGTGACCGCGTTCGTCGCGACGTCGAGACGGCGCGGCTCGTCGCCGACCTCGGTGCCGTCGTCTCCGCTGAAGTAGACGTTGTTCGTGTTTCCCAGGAGGAGGTCCGGGCTCGCCGTCCCGGCGTTCCGGAAGACGTTCTGGGTGGTGGCGGACGTGCCGTTCGTGCGCCAGATGCCGTACGAACCGTCGTAGCCCACGAAGAAGAGACTTCCTCCTCCGTTCACGAAGCCTGGGAACGAGTAGGAGTCGGACGAACCGGGGAAGCAGTCGTAGACGAGTTCGGTGCCGGCGGTCGTTCCGTCTGTCTTCCAGACTTCGGTGCCGTGGACACCGTCGTCGGCGGTGAAGTAGACCTCGCCCGCGTACTCGTGGAACTGCTGAGGCCTGGACCCACCGATTCCCGGGAGGATGTCCTTGATGAGCTGCACCAGCGTTCCGTCGGTGCGATAGAGCTCCTCTCCCGTCGTGCTCGAGGTCGCGGAGAAGTAGACCCAACCGTTCGAGTAGGTGAGGTTCTTCGGGCTCGAGCTACCCGCGCCGGAGTTGATGTCGAGGAGGCGGAAGGTGCCGGCGTTCGTGCCGTTCGTCCGCCAGAGTTCGTACCCGGTGGTGCCGTCGTTCGCGGAGAAGACGAGGAGCCCGTTCACCTCCGCGAACGTGCTCGGGAGGGATCCAACGGAGCCCGGTCGGATGTCCTTGACCAGGGTGGTTCCGGCGGCCGTTCCGTTGGTTCGCCACAGCTCCTGGCCTGTCGTGCCGTCGTCCGCACCGAAGTAGAGGTAGCCGTTCAAGGTCGCGCCGAAGGCGGGATTCGAGTCGCCGGTCGGGTTGATGTCGACCAAGAGTTCCGTGCCGCTCGGGGTTCCGTCGGTAGTCCAGAGTTCCTCGCCGTAGGTCTCGTCACTCCAGGCGAAGACCGCCTGCCCGTTCACGTCACGGAAGAAGCCGGCGAACCCGTCCGAGGACGAGAGTTCGATCGATCCATCTCCATCTACCACGTACACGCGCATGCGGCCGTCTCCCTGGAGCGGAACCCCTCGGAAGAAGACGTGGCCGCCGGCGAGTTGCGGATTCGTCGAACCGTTCTTGAACGCCGGGGCGTCGATCATGGTCCAGGTGCCGGTGCCAGGCTCGAAGCGCACGATCCCGAAGTCCGGACCCAGGGCCTGCATGTACCACGTTCCCGGCGCGCTCTTGACCGCATCGTCGAGAAAACTGCTCCCGATGATCTGGTCGAAGAGGAGGGAGGGAGCGGCCTGGGCGAGGGTGGCCGGGAGAATGGTGAGCAGCAACGGCAGGAGACGGGGCACGAGGGAGCTTGCGCCTGTGGAGAGCTTGCGGACGGCCGTCGTCGGTACGCGGGCGGCCGAGGCGGGCGCGCCGACGGGCTTCCGGGCGGCCGGCGAGCCGGATCTGGAAGCCGTTGTGAAAGAAGCATGTGTGGTGACTGAAGGTGGGCAGAACATGTCGTCCTCCGGTGCGCCGGGCGCTGGTTTCCGGAGTACGCGGAATCGGACGACAGTTCTGGACAGGGAAGTTCGCCAACGGAACTTCGCTAGCGGAACTTCGCCTTCACCTCGCCCCAACTCGACTCCTCGGTCGGGCCGCAGCAGCAGACTTCGCACGCTTCGTCCGGTGGCCCGGCGGGCCCGGGGATGAAGTATCCGCCCAGGTCCTCGCAGTCCTCCGGAGTGGTGTAGGGGCAGACGCCACTGTTGGACTGGACGCAGCAGACGCCCGGGAGACACGGTTCGGGCTCGCAGGTCGTGCCGTCACCCAAGTAGACCGAGCCGAGTGCTTCGCACTCTTCCTGCGATGCGAGCCGGCAGAGGGTCTCCCAGCCGATGTAGCAGCACGCACCGAACCCCACGTAGCAATCGACGAGCGTACAGTCCATCCCCACCAGGAAGGCGCCGAACTCCTCCCGACACTCGTTCTCCCGGAGGACGACACACGAGCCGTCCGGGAGGCAGCACGATCCCAGCGGGACGCACTCGTTCGGCTCACAGGTGGAGCCGCCGCCAAGCCAGGTCTCGTTCTCTCCGCGGCAATCCGTCTCGGGCCTCACAGCGCAACTCCAGTCCGTACAGCAGGCGCCGACCGATTCGCAGTCGCTACAGGATCCGGACTCGAAGTAGACGCCATCGGCACGTTTGCACCAGTAGGCGGTGAGAGACTCGCAGCTTCCGTCGGGGAGGCAGCATGTTCCGAGCTCCGCGCACTCGAGTTCCCCGTCCGTTCCGAATCCCAGAGTGCCGAATCCGTCGATCGGTTCATGCCAGATCCAATCGCCGAAGTTTCCGCCCCCGCTTCCGGGAACGACGGCGAACGTCGACGGCACCTCTGTGTCGACGTAGCCCGCGAACCAGCCGATCTCGAGCGAGGTAGCCTGGATCCCCGCGGGATAATCGATCCGGATCCAGCCGTCGGGCTGGGGCCAGTCGCCATCCCAGTCCGTCGCGTCCCCGTGGATCTGCGTGTTGAGGATCCGGATCAGGTCGGGGTCGTAGTCGATTCCGAACGACAGCCAGAACGAGCTGTCCTCGAGAGGCGAGTGGAAGGCTGCAATGACGTACCAGATGAGAGGCGTCTCGCCCGGGTCGGTTCGGATAACGGCATCGGCGCAGTGAGGGCGTTCCCGACAGGTGAGGGCCCGTAGTCCGAGGTGTGTAGGCGACCTCGGGATTCACGTGTACGAAGAGTCGTCCATCGACGAACGGGCCGGCGTGGGCAGGGCCGTGCGCGGCGATGAGCCACGAGAGAACGACGATCGTGACTGCGAGGAATCTTCTTCGGGAACGCGGCGACGATGAAGGCGAAGGCGAAAGCGAAGGCAGCGAAAGCAGCGGAAGCTCACGCATGGGTCGGTCCTCCGTGAGTTCGGTCGACCCGGTCGGGCTCGGGCGGAGGGGACGGTCCTCTCCGCGCCCGTGACTGCGATTGTACACCCGATCGCCTCGCTGGAACGAGCGTCCTTCGTGCGGCTTTCCGCTCGATCGTCCCCGGACTCGTGACTTGCCTAGGGCTGCACCGTCGCGGGGTCCATCCAGAACACCTCCCAGTGGTGGGCGTCGAGGTCGTAGAAGCTACCGGAGTACATGAAGCCGTGGTCCTGCTTGTCCATGGCATGGCCGGCGCCGGCGTCCATGGCCGTCTGGACCATCCGGTCCACCGCTTCGCGGCTCTCCACCGTGAAGGCGAGCAGGCATTCCGTGCCGGCAGTCGTGTCGGCGATCTCCTTCTTCGTGAATCCCTGGAAGAACGGTTCCCGCAGGAGCATGACGCCACAGGACTCGTTGATGATCATCGCGGCGGCATTGTCGTCGGTGAACTGAGCGTTGAACTCGAAACCGAGCTTCGCGAAGAACTCCTTCGATCGCTCGAGGTCCTCGACGGCGAGGTTGACGAAGAGCATGCGGGCGGGAGTCGTGTGCATGGGGTCGGTGTCTCCTTCGTGGGTTCGGGATCTCGCCGGGCCAGGGCCGGGCGAGCGGGCATCGATGTCGGTTCGCCCGTTTGACCGGCGGGGGAGGAGGGACTCATCGGTAGGGAGGGAGAAAAGTCGACTCGGCACACTTCGTTCTCACGAAGCATGCCGAGCCGATGAGAAGCGGGGGCGGCCTGCCCCGCCGCCCGATCGCAGTCCGTCTGGCGGTGGACGGCTACCGGAGGACTCGAACGCTCGTCGAGCCGGAACCATCCGATCCGCGCCAGCGAGCGAGCAGGACGCCGGTCGCTACCGGCCGTCCGTTCTCGTCCCGTCCGTCCCAGTAGATCGACCGGGAGCGGATGTTGTTGGTGGACAGGCTTCGGACGAGACGGCCGTCGACCGTGAAGATCTCGAGGGTGAGCGCGGTCGTCGCGCCGATCTCCGAGCCAGGGGTTGTCCCGCTCACGGACGCCGGGAGTGAGAACCAGGTCGCGCCGGAGGTGGGATTGGGTGCGGCCCGGAGCGTTCCGAGAGTGAGGCCACTCGGCGCCGGCACCGCGGACGGTGCACACGGCCGTTCGATCACGTAGAGCCCGCCCGAGTCCGTCACGAAGACGTGATCATCGGAAGTCGCCAGACCGCGGACGCCACCTGCCGGCGTGGAACCCGAGGATACGTACTCGAGGGCAGGGCTCGAAGCGAACGCATGGTAGCTCCCGTACCAGGAGAAGAGGTTGCCGTCGCCCGCGACATGGATTCCCTCCGTGCCGAACGCGCACTCTCCAACCGACTCGATCGTTTCGAACGTCGCGCCGTCGACTCGCAGGAGGGATGTAGGCGATCCGAGGACGAGGTCGTCGCCCAGAACGGCAACCTGGCTCACGGTGCTTCCGAACCAACCATCGAAGAAGCTCGGATTGCCCGGGTCGGTGAAGTCATAGGCGCTCACCGTTCCCGACCCTTCGAACGACTCGCTGAAATAGACGGTGTTCCCGGAAGCGGTGAACGCCTCGGCGAAGATGCCCAGTGCGCTCTCTCCCAGATTCGTCGGTGCGTTCGGAGTGCTGACGTCGAACACCGCTGTCTCGCCGTACCTCGACGCGTAGACACGATTCCCGGTGGCGACGACATCCCAGGGGAAGCTCCCCGTCACCGTTCCCACCTCCACAGGCGCGGACGGAGTTCCGAGGTCGACGACGTGGAACCCGCTCGTGTCGACCACGTAGGCGTAGCCGTTCGCCACGTCCATTCCGCGCGTGGTCCCGAACGGGATCGAGGCGACACCCACGGGTGCGAGTGGGTCCGCGATCGAGATGACCTCGACCGAACTCGGAAGCCGCAGCACCAGATGGTCGCCGAGGACATGGAGGTCCAGCCCACCCGCGAAGGCCGGGAGAGAGGCGAGAGGAGCGGGGTTCGTCATCTCTCCGAGGTCGAGTGCCTGGAGCGATCCCGCCGCGATGTAGGCGACCCCATCGACCACCGCCATTCCTTCCATTCCTACAGAACGGAAGGCGCCCTTGACATCGAGGTGAGTGGGATCGGTGACGTCCAGGAACTCCGCTCCAGCGCCCCGTACCGCAGCCGTTCCGTCCTGGATCGTGAGAGCGCCCGAGACCCCGGTGTCCGCGAATCCAACTGGTGTGGGAGAGTCCGGAGAGGAGAGTTCATAGGCGGTGAGCCCATCGTTGAGTTGAGTCATGAAGAGGTGCCCGGCGTAGACCTCCATACCCGTGATCTGTCCGCCGCCATTCAGCACGGGGGCGACGAAGGTCGGGTGGGCGGGGTCTGCCAGGTTGTACGACCTCACCTGGGAGTTGAGGGATCCGACATAGGCTCGACTCGGAGTCACCGCGATGTGGTAGGCGTCGGAGGAGACAGTGGCAGTGATCACCGGAACGGCCGGGTCGGAGACGTCGAGCACGCGGACCGAGCCTCCGCAAGCGGCATAGACGTAGTTCCCCTGCTTCACGAAGTCATAGATGTATCCCAGGTCGGTCTCGGAGACGAGGTCGAGTGTCCCGTCCGGGAGGACGGAGAAGATGCCGAACGTGCTCCCACCACTGGCGTAGACGAGGCCGCCCTCCATCATGAGGCCGGTGCCGTAGCCGAAGGAGAAGCCGTGTCCTGGCTTCGAGCTGTCCGGGCCCGACGATCTCGGAAACACCGGAGGCCGTAGAAGTCCGTCGCGGTGACGAGGCCTCCGGAACTCGCGACCTCGAGGAAGAATCCCTCGAACCCCTCTCCGGGGCTGTAGTGCGAGATGTCGAGTCCGCTCTTCCAGGTGATCGTTCCCTCGATCGAACCACACTCCGCATGCGCGGCTCCGGCGATGGAGAGGATGGACGCAGCGGAAACCAGGGCGAACGTCAGGCGTCGCATGGAACCTCCTTGGTTCGTTCCGCGGCCGGTTCGTGCAGGGTGCACCGAACCGGGACCTCATTCGAGGAGAGGGTCCCGGGACGGGGGGCCGTGGAGGGGAGACGGCGCTGTAATACCAACACACGTGCGTCTAGCCGACTTAGGGATCTCTCAGGAACTCTTCCGGGCGCGCGGTTCGCCCCTCGGCCCACGCAATCTGAACTCCCCTCGTCTCCGAGGTCGGTCCGGGCGTGGTCGAGACACGACTCTCGCCTGCGTTGGGCGTATCGACTCATCGGCATCGAGTACACGTTCGCGGATGGCTCCGGCCGCGGCGAGGCAGCGGACGGCACTCCGGAAGTCCCCGCGCCCGCAGTGCACGGTTCCGAGCCCCTCCAACGTGACGACCGTCACGACGGGGTCGCCCGAGCGGAGTGCGATGCCAAGGCCATCTTCGAGGCAGCGCTCGCTCTCGTCTAGGTCTCCCAACTCGGATGCCAGGTATCCGAGCCCGGAGAGAGCGTAGGAGACCCCGGGAAGGTCTCCGGTCTCGCGACCCGCGCGCAGACTGTCGTCCAGGTGTCGGCGGGCGAGCTCGAAGTCGCCACGCAGGCACGCGGTGTACCCAAGCCCCGCGAGGGAGTGGCCGGCCGCTCTTCTGTCTTCGAGCTGTTCGCGGAGTTCGAGGCTCTGGAGGTAGGCTTCGTAGGCGGTGCCGAAGTCTTCCTCCTGAAACGCGATGGCACCGCGGCTCTGGTACACCTGGGCGAGGAGTCTCCGATCCCCGATCGCCTTCGTGATCCGGAGCGCTTCTTCCGAGAGCTCTCTCGCCCGCTCGTAGTCCCCTCGATAGGAGGCGACGCGCCCGAGGTTGACGAGCGCCGTCGACACGAGGGGAAGGTCTCCGATCTCGCGCGTGATGGCGAGGTTCTCCTCGAAGATCCGCTCTGCTTCTGTCGAGTTCCCGATCATGTCTAGGATGGAACCGAGGGAGGTGAGCGAGGTCGCGATGTCGTGGAGGTCTCCCAGTTCGCGCCGGATGGAGAGGCACTCTTCGTAGCGCTCGCGGGCCGCTGCGTACTCGCCCTGCATGTGGCAGAGATGCCCGAGGTTGCTGAGCGCCGTCGCCATCAGGCGCCGATCCTCGGCCGCCTTTGGCCAGCGTGCAGGCTTCGCTCGAACAGTGGCTTCGCTGCGTCGGCCATCACCTCAACCATCCGGGCGAGTGTTCCGGCCCAGCAGATCGCGCTCGGCGAGGGCGACTCCGGTTCCGCGTCCGGCTCGCTTCGACCGCGCGCTGTAGCAGTCGTCGCCCTTTCCTTCCAGTGTCCGCGGACGGCCCAGAATCTTCCCAAGGCGGTGGCGAGTTCGGAGTCCGGCGTCCGGATCGTGTTCCTCGAAGTGGGAGAGCGCCGATCTGAGGTTGTCGTGCTCGTTCTCCAGACTGAGAACCACATGGCCTGCTCGGGGCCCCGCAAGTGCCCGGCGACCTCGACGGACCTGTGCAGGTAGTACCGCCCGTGTCGCTCCTGGAGTTCCGCCGATTCCCGGGCGTCGTCCAGGCGGTGGCGCGCGTACTCCCGGACGGACTCCAGCATCCGGTAGCGCGTCCGCCCTTCGGACTTCGCCGCATCGAAAGCCCGACGTGAGCGACTTCGACGAGTCGCAGGAGGTCGAGATCTGCCATCCTCGATTTCTGCTCGCGCACACGTCTTCCGCGGCGCGCAGGGTCCATCCACCGCTGAAGACGGCGAGCCGGCGGGAAGAGCACTCTCTCCGACTCCTCCAGGAGTTCGTAGCTCCAATCGATCGTGGCGACGAAGCGTCCGCGTCTCGCCACCGCGGTGCGACTTCCCGTGCTGAGGATACGAAAGCGATCGCTCAGTCTCTCCGCGAGCTCGTCCAGTGCGAGTACCTTGGTCTTCGCCGCCGCCAAATTGAGCGCAAGAGGGATGCCATCCAGGAGCGACAGATCGCCGTGACGACCTGAGCGTTCTCCGCCGTCACCGAGGTCCAGCCCGGGCACTGCGGCCCGGTCCAGGAAGAGGACTGCATCCGACTCTCTGACGGCACCGAGGTCGACGGCCTTTCCGATCGCGGAGACGGGGAGGGTGAGGGACGGCAGATGGACGAGCCGGCCCTCCCGTGACGCCGAGACGCCCCGACTCGTCGCGAGTGCGTGGACACCCCGCGCCGTTCGGAGGACCTCGCCTGAGCGGAACCGCGACGTTGTCGATCACGTGTTCACAGTTGTCGAGGATCAGCAGTAGGTGCCGGTCTTCCAGGAACGTGGCGATCGTGTCGAGGGTCGGCTGTCCTGCGTGTGGAGGCATCGCCGAGCGTGCGTGCGATCGTCGCCGGCACCGTTGGGATCGTCGACGGACGCGAGTTCGACGAGTTAACACCCGTCGGTCCAGTGCGACAGTGAACTCCGCGCCACTTCGAGGGCGAGACGCGACTTCCCAGAGCCTCCCGGGCTCCGACGACGGTGACGCATCGCGAGTGGTAGAGCGCGTTCTCGATCTGCATCCGTTCGCTACCACGTCCGGACGAACGAGGTGAGCGGGGTCGGCAGGTTGTGCGGGACGCTTCCGGAGCCGGCACCGGCCGCGAGATGGGAGCGCTGCGTGAGTTCCTCTTCGAGAGGGCGCCGCACGTGCGCCATGATGCCGACCCGGGGACTCCGGTCTTTCTCCAGGCACCGCGTCAGGATGTCCCGGATCCGACTGGGAAGGGACGGAGTGGTGCTCGCCAGTCGATCTCGTGCCCAAGGTCGACTTCGCCGACGGCGGCGACGGAATCGCCGGAGAACGCCCGGCGCCCGCTCAGGCACTCGTAGAGGATGCAGCCGAAGGCGAAGAGGTCCGTCCGGGGATCCGGCGGCTCACCGCGGATCTGCTCCGGGCTCATGTACCCAGGAGTCCCTGCGGGCCGAATCTGCTCCGTCGTGGGGGCCGGCGCCATGGGCTCGCTGCGGATCGAACTCGCGATGCCGAAGTCCAGCACCTTCGCACGCCCTTCGGCCGTGATCATCACGTTACCTGGTTTGAGATCTCGGTGGACGACGCCCTTCTTGTGGGCGGCTTCGATCGCGGAGGCCACTTGCTGGAGCCACGCCAGAGTCTCTCCCAGCGCGATGGGGGCTCTCGCGAGACGTTCCGCCAACGTCTCACCATGGACCAGTTCCATGGTGAGGAACTGCTCCCCCTCGTGATCCTCGAGAGAGAACACCGTGGCGATGTTGGGATGGTTGAGGGACGCGAGAAGTCTCGCTTCCTTCTGGATCTGGGCCTGCCAGTCGGCGTCGTCGGCGACGACACTCGGCAGGACCTTGATCGCCACTTCACGGTCGAGCCGACGGTCATGGGCGCGGTAGACCTCGCCCATGCCGCCCTCTCCGAGACGCCCCAGAACCGGGTAGGGACCGATGGCGGCCCGATCCTGCGCGACTCCGGACACGACGGTCTGCCGATGGTCGGAGGTCGCGAGGAAGTCCTCACCGGCCTCGTCGAAGTGACGGAGGAGTTCCTCGACATCGGAACGCAGACGGGAGCCGGCGGGGCAGTGGATGTCGAGGAACGCAGCACGTTCGGTGGCGGGGAGATCCAGGGCGTCCTGGAACAGACGCTCCGCGTCGCGTGTCCCCTCGTGCTCGAGATTCCCGGAGCGATCGTCCGGGTTTGGCAGTTCGGGGTTCATCGGCGGGCCTAGTCAGACAGGTGGAGCGGCAGCCCGAACCTAGGGAAGAGCGTTTCTGTGTCGAGGAAGGTCGTCCAGGATGCGATCCGATCTCCGCGGGGCTCGACGACCACCAGCCCCCACGGTGAGTAGCCGTTCGCGCTCTTGTGATACTGCCCGAATGCCGGTGCCCCCGACGCCGCGGTCGGCAGGAGGCGGGATCCGCGACATCCGATGCCCGGGCCGAGGAGGAACCCGTGGACGTGCTCGGGACCCCGCAGCCAGAGGGAGTAGGGCGGCATCGAGAACGCGACGTCATGGTGGAGGAGAGACGTGAGCGCGTCGACGTCGTACCGTTCGAACGCTTCGACGTACTGCTGGATCAGCGCCTGCTGTGTGTCGGTGAGCGGCTCCAACTCGGAGACGTTCCGTTCCGCCATCGTGGCGCGCGCCCTTTGGAGTGCGCTGTTCGCCGCGGGTACGGTCGTCTCCAGTGCGTCTGCGATCTCGGCCGCGGACCAGTCCAGGACCTCGCGCATCAGGAGCGCGGCGCGCTGCTTGGGAGGAAGGTGCTGGAGCGCAGCCACGAATGCGAGGCGGACGCTCTGCCGGAGCGCGAACCTCCGTTCGGGATCGGCGTCCTCGGGCACGACCTGCGCGTCCGGCACCGGTTCGATCCAATGGGAGCGGGGGTGCTCCGTCAGCGGACTGTCCTTCGTGCCGGGATCCGATTCGTCGACCGGGCGCGCACGCCTCTTCCGCTTACCCAGCTCGTCGAGGCAGACGTTGGTCGCGATCCGGTAGAGCCAGGTGCCGAGAGACGACCGTCCATCGAACTTCTCCAGCCCCCGCCAGGCGCGGATCATCGTCTCCTGCACGGCGTCGTCCGCATCGACGACCGAACCGAGCATCCGGTAGCAATGTGCCGTGATCTCGGCGCGGTGGTCTTCCAGTTGAGCGACGGGTGGAGTCACGGAGTGTCTAGGCTCCTTCGTGCAGTTCGTCGTGGAGCCAGGAGACGAATCCGTCGAATCCGTGCTCCTCCCGCTTTCCGACGAGCATGCGAGAGTCCGCTCCGACGGGGATGCGCACGAACCGTTGCCCTTCGTCGACTCCGCGGAGAATCTGATTCACGACGACCTGAGGATCCTGCTTCTCGGTGAAGTACTTGCCACCGAAGTTCCGCGTCCACGACTCGCCGACCCTGGCGTACGGCGACTGGGCGGCGACCTCGGGGTCCTGCCTCCGGGCCGACATCGGGAAGTCCGTACTGAAGAGGCCCGGCTCGATCACGACGATCTTGATCCCGAACGACCCGGTTTCGTGGTGGAGTGATTCCGAGAGCGCTTCCACGGCCCACTTCGTCGATTGGTAGAAACCGCTCCGAGGCGATCCGATCCGTCCCGCGATGGAGGAGAGGTTCACGATCGTGCCGCTCGCCTGCTTTCGCATGTGGGGGAGAACCGCCTGCGTCATGCTGATGAGCCCGAATACGTTCGTTTCGTACATGGCGCGGATCTCGGCGAGGTCACCTTCCTCCTGGACCGAGAAGTATCCGTACCCGGCGTTGTTGACGAGCACGTCGATCGCGCCGAAGCGGGCGAGCGCTGCTTCCACCGCGGCTTCGATCTGCGCGGGGGCGGTCACGTCGAGGGAGAGACGGAGGATCCGCTCCTCGTCCGACGTGCCGAGATCGGCCAGCGTCTCCACCTTGCGGGCCGTGGCCACGACGTTGTCGCCGCGGGCATGGAGTGCCTGAGTCAGCAGTCGACCGAAACCGGTCGAGCAACCGGTGATGAACCATGTCTTCGGCATATCAGAGCCTTCCTGGTTCTGTGATGTGTGAGAGAGTCGGTGCGCGGTGTCACCGAGTCCGTTGGCTCACGCGAGCCCGCAGGCCTTCTTCACGCCGCCGAGCACCTGGCTCGCCGTTTCGCGCGCTCGCTCCGCGCCGTCCGCCAGGATCCGCTCGACCTCGACCGGATCCGCTTCCAGGGCCCGGCGCCGCTCGCGCATCTCGTCGAACGTCTCGTGCACCTTGTCGAGCAGCACCGTCTTGAAGTGACCATAGCCGACGCCGCCTGCTTCGTACTGCTTCCGGATGTCCGCCTGCTCGTCTTTCGTCGTGAACAGTTTGAGAAGCTGGAAGACGTTGCAGGTATCCGGATTCTCGGCTCTTCGAGCGGAGTCGAGTCGGTGACGATCTTCATGACCGTCTTCTTGAGCGCCTTGTCGTCCGCGAACGGCTCGATCGCGTTGCCGTAGGACTTGGACATCTTCTGGCCGTCGATTCCGGGGACGACCGCGGTCTCCTCGAGATAGATCCCGTCCGAAGCTTCAGGACTCGCCCTCGCCCGTCTGCGGATCGAAGTCCGGGCAGTAGGTCTGGTTGAACTTCGTCGCGATGTCGCGCGTGATCTCGATGTGCTGGGTCTGGTCCTTCCCGACCGGAACGCCATCGGGGAGGTAGAGAAGGATGTCGGCCGCCATCAACACCGGATAGGCGAAGAGCCCGAAGTCGACGTTCTTGTCCTTCGCGAGCGCGTCCTTGTAGGCGTGCCCACGCTGGAGGAGAGCCATCGGAGTGACGGTCCCGAGGATCCACTGGAGCTCGCTCGTCTCGGGGACGTCCGACTGACGCCAGATGACTGCCTTCTTTGGGTCGAGGCCGAAGGCGAGGTAGTCGATCGTGACGTCGAGGGAGAGCGCCTGGAGGCGGTCCCGGTCCCGGATTTCGTCCAGCGCGTGGAGGTCGGCCACGAAGTAGTAGCCCTCGCCCCGGTGCTGGAGGTCGACGAACTGGCGGATGGCGCCGAAGTAGTTGCCGATATGCGGTCTACCGGTCGGCTTGACGCCGCTCAGGATCCTCATGGTCCGTTGCTCCCGAAGTGCAAATGAGTATGGCTGGCCCCTTGGGGGGCGGGTCATCGTCGGATATGAAGCATCGAGGATACCCGGCGGAGGGGGGCGCCGTCAGCTCTTTCGGCTGGTGGGACGTCGGGCGGTGGCGCCCTCAGGACGACTTGGGTCCCGCCGCGGCGGGACCTCAGGACCGGTTGCGATCCCTTGCGACGCGGGCCTGCGCCTGCGTCTCGCGCCAGCGCAGCCACTCGTCCAGCACGATGACGCTCCAGAGTGCGCGGGCGTGATCGGCCTTGCGTGCTTCGTGCTCGGCGAGCAGGTCCGACGCGGCCGCGGGGTCGAGGCCGACCTCGGCCAGACGGCCGTCCCCCACCCGGGATGCCGCCCAGTCCCGAAGCGGACCGCGGAGCCACTGGCTGAGGGGGATCGAGAGGCCGCGCTTGCGCCGGTGGACGATGTCCTTCGGGAGATAGCGCAGCGCGTACTCCTTGAGGAACGCCTTCGTCCGAAGCCACGGACGCGGGCGTCCGCGGGAAGAGTGGCCGCGAACTCGAGTACCTCGCGCGCCAGGAACGGGGCGCAGCTCGAGCGCGGAACGCATCCCGGCGCGATCCGACTTCGTGAGCAGCCCCTCTGCGAGCGAAGTCTCGAGGTCGTGACGTTGGATCCGGTCGAGCAACGTCCCGACTGCGCTGCTCTGCGGATCGGCCGAATCGCCGCCGGGTCGTTCATCGATCAGGGACGGGCCGTGTCCCTCGACCGTCGGAAACGCGCGTGGAGTCCATCCGGAGGGTAGGCATGTCGGTGACCCCGAGCCGACGAAGCAGCGCGGGCGTCACGTTCGACGTCCAGAGCAGGTGGCGCCCGAGTCCGTCCATTTCGGCGCCGTCGACGAACCGCTTGAGGAGGGCGCCCACCGTCACCTTCTTGTCGCTCTGCGGCCAGCGATGGACCAGCCCCTGCGTGAGACTGCGGAGCGGAGAGGGCCAGGACGCGAACTGGTCCGAGTAGAGGGCGCCGAGGTAGGTGGGATAGCCGCCGAAGATCTCGTCCGCGCCCTCGCCGACCAGTACGAGTTTGACGTCCTGGCCGCGCGGCGCGCCAGCATGGCGGTCGGCACCCAGGCCGGATCGGCCAGCGGCTCTCCCACGAGCGCGATGAGTTCGGCGATTCCTTCCGGGAACGACTCCGCCGTCACCCAGACCGATTCCGGCTCGCATCCGAGATGACGGGCCACGCGCTCCGCGAACGCTCCTTCGTCGTAGCTGTCCTCGCCGAAGCGGAGCGTGTAGGAGCGGAGCGTCTGCTCGGGGCGCTCCTTCCGCGCGATAGCCGCGACGAGTGACGAGTCGATGCCGCCGCTCAGGAAGACACCGACCGGCACTTCTACTTCGCTCTGGTTCCGGACGGCCCGGCGGAGGATCTCGTCGAACGCGTCCCGGTCAGCTGGTCGCTTCGTCGATTCGGGCATCGTCCAACGCCAGTAGCGTCGCTGGTGCATCCGGCCGTTCTCGAAACGCAGGATTTCGCCCGGCGCGACCTTGCGGATCTCGAGGCACGGGGAGTAGGGGGCGACGAACGAACCGAAGCGCAGGAAACTCTGGAGCGCGGCCTGGTCGGGCGTGAGATCGATGGTCTCGTGTGACGTGAGCGCGGCCACCTCGGTGGCGAAGCGAACGGTCGTGCCGTCGTAGGCGTAGAAGAGCGGCCGTTCCCCGATCCGGTCCCGCGCGAGCAGGAGTCGATGGTTTCGCGGATCCCATACGGCGATCGCGAACACGCCCTCCAGTCTCTCGATGAACGATTCGCCGAGCTCCAGATAGAGGGCGGGGATGACCGCGATGTCGGTACTCTGAACGACGTGACGTCCGCGCTCCGCGAGCCATTCGCGGAGGCTGGATGCGTTGTCGATCTCGCCGTTGCAGGCCGCCACCACGCCCGACTCCGGGTCTTCCAGGGGTTGGTGTCCGCTGGCGAGGCCGCGAATGGCGAGACGGGTCGCGCCGACGGCCCCCGCCGAAGCGGTGGTGAGGCCTTCGTCATCCGGCCCGCGGTGGGCGAGCGCCACGACCATTCGGCGGACCGCCTCGCGGTCGCGCTCCACCTCACCGACGCCAGCCAGGGAGAGGACGCCGCAGATTCCGCACATCGTCCTACTCCTCCGTTTCCACGGCCGCAGCAGGAATGGGCGTCATGGAGAGACGTGCCTCGGCACCCGGGAGCCCGACTCCCCACCAACCACGCTTCAGCTCGACCACGGTCGACCCGTGTGACAACGCAAGAGAGTCGAGCCGCGCGTGTCCCTTCCGCTTCGCGATCAGATACGCCGGAGCCGGGGACGAGTCGAGCCACGCTCCCAGGTCCGACACGCGCACGATCCGACCTTCTGCGAACTGCTTCTCCTCGCGCACGTCGTGTGTGTCGCGAGCGTCGTCTGCGGAGGGTACGTCAGGTGCGGAGGGTGTGGGGATCCCGCCTTGCTCCCGGAGTGCAAAGAGCACGTAGTTGCTCGTCATCTCGCGGCCGTCGCGGGAGACCAGCGTCACCGGATGGCGCAGGTAGAACGGGAGTCCGGGCGGGAAACACTCTAGGCAGGCGACCCTCGTGTCGGGGTCGAGCTCCATCTCCTGGACGAGAGAGAACGTCGAAGCCTCCGCGATCGACTCCCGGAAGCCCGACCAGCCCGCAGCCACCGCGAGGACGGGGAGGAGCGTGAAGACGCCGAAGAGAATCCCGGCACGGCGGCCGCGAAGGGCGAAGAACGAAACGAGGCTCGCGACCAGGAAGACGGACCCCATGGGGAGAAAGACCGGACGGAATCGATGGAACTCCGAACCGTGGATGCGGAAGGTCTCCCGCGTCACTTCGGGGGCGAGCGCATTTGCGAGCAGGAACGCGCCGCCGACGAGAGTCAGGCTGCCGAGAACGACGGTGCCACGCCGGACCATGAGCGACGCGACGCCCGATCGGTTGTCCATCGCCGCGACGAACACGCGCGCGGCCAAGGGAGCAAGGGCGACGACGCCGGGGAGGATGTATCCGGGCAGCTTGGAACGAGACGTCGAGAAGAACACGACGACGACGAGCGCCCAGATCGCGAAGAGGAGGTCACTCTCCTCGAGGCGCCGCCGCAGTTGCCATGCGCGGAACACGCCGTCCGGGAGCAGCGCACTCCAGGGGAAGAACACTCCCAGGAGGACCGGACCGTAGTACCAGAACGGTGCCGTTCGGTGGAACGCGGTGGTGGAGTAGCGCCGGAAGGTCTCCTCGACGAGCCCGTACTGGGGAAAGTCGGGCTGGGCCAGGCTGAGCCCGATGAACCATGGCAAGGTGACCCCGAAGAAAACGAGTACGGCCGCAAGCGAGAACGGTGACCCGCGTCGAGGGCGTCCCAGGAGCCGCGGGGTGAGCCAGCCGTGCGCCAGGAGAACGAGCCCGGGGAGGAGGAACCCGACCGGTCCCTTGATGAGAGTTGCACAGCCGGCAGCGGCCGCCCCGCACAGGCTCAGGATCCGACGCCGGCCTCCCTCACTCCGTTCCGCCTCGAAGCCGAGCAGGATCGCCGTCGCGACGAAGAGCGTGAGTGGCAGGTCGAAGATCACGATCCGCGCGAAGGCGAGGACGAGGGGCGTCGAGGCGAGAACGAAAACAGCAAGGGCCGCGACCCGCGGAGAGTAGTGACGCCGGCAGAATCGGTAGAAGAGTGCGGCGAGGAGGAGGGCGCAGATCGCGGTGGGAACGCGGGCCGCTGCTTCGGAAACACCGAACATCGAGTAGGAGAGTGCGACCGCACGGAAGTAGGCGATGGGCTTGTCGAGATAGGCGAGTCCGTTGAAGGTGGGGACCCAGCCGAGCGGCGCCCCGAGCAGTTCGCGCGCGACTTCCGCGTTCCGGCCCTCGTCAGGATCGATCAGCGGCCAGGCACCGAGCCCGCTCAGGAAGACGAGGGCTGCGAAGACGAACGCCGCCACGCTGAGCGGAACCGCCGGATCACTCCCTCGCCTTGCACTGTCCAATCCCGTCTCCCGGTCCCCGAACCTCTGCCCACGCGGCGCAGGACGCTGACGTTAGCAGCGCGGGATGGGATTGTCAGCCGCGCACAGGGGCGCCCCCGGGTGTGGCCGTTCCTTGCCGAGTTGCCGCGGGGGCGTCGCCGGGTGCGGTCGCCGGCGTCTGCCTTGGGCGACCGACCTTCCGGGTTCGCGGGAAGTGCTACCTCACGACGACCGCCTTCGTTTCGGCCACCTCCTCGCCGCTGACGACGAGCCGGATGAAGTAGACGCCACCGGGGAGGTCCGGGCTCACGTGCCAGGGGACCGTCGTCGATCCTGCGGCCATCCGCCCTGCCCACGCCTCCTCGGCGAGTCGGCCGTCCGCGGTCACGACCATGATTCTGCCCTCCGCGTCGGACGGCGTACGGAACGCCAGGGTGCCCTCTCGGACGAGGGGATCTGGGAAACGGTCAGCCTGAAGTCTCCGAGCCGGGGACCTTCCGACTCGACACCGGATGCCCCGCAGCCGTCGAGATGTGGCGCCGATCTGTCTCCCGCAGGGATTGCCGGAAGGAAGGCCGGCGATCCCGACTGATCTGGTAGTCGCCCGCGCCGTCCGGCGTGCTCCCGCATGCAACCGGACCACAGACCATCGGGTCGCTCTGGATGAGGTCCTGCGTGAACACCGACGCCCGGAGATGCCTCCGGTGTTGACGATCGAGGCAGGTGACCGCGATCCCGCCCGTCCCCGCCCCTGTCGTGATAGGCCTGGTATCCGCAGTTGCCCCAGAGGATCGAGTCGGAGATTCTACGCTGCCGTCAAACCGCGAATGGCACCGATGCCGCCGTTGTCCATGATCGTGCAGCGCGTCAGTGAGACGCTGGTGCTTTGGCCCTGGGAGTGGACCCCGCCACCTGCGTTCCCCACGATGGTGCACCCCTCGAGCGTGCTGCTGCCGAAGTTGCCGATGTCTGCGCCCCAACCGCCGTTGCTCTCCGGAAGAAGCAGTCGACGAAATCCGCCGCCCCCCTGCGAAGCCGTCCTGGAAGTTGTTCGTGAAGCTGCAGTCCGTGAAGTCCGGGGATCCAGGATTGCCCAGAACGCCTGCGTCGTTGCCGTTGAACGAACAGCCGGTGATGGTCGCGTTGGAACTCTCGTAGATCAGCATTCCGATGCCGCAGCCCGACACGTCGGTGTCCGTGACGACCGCCTTCGAGATCTCGATTCCGGTGCCACAGCCGGTGACGACACAGTTCTCGATCACGATCTGCGGCGTGAAGTAGTCGGCCGCGATTCCCCGGTTGCTGGCCGAGATCTCCAGGTTTCGCAGGGTCGCCCGATTGTCGCTTCCCGTACAACGGACCGCGTCGGTCGCGCGAAGGATGGTGAAGCTCTCCCGGACCGAACTGAGTTGCTCTCCGCTCGCGAAGACGAACCCCGGTCCCAGATTCTCGCAGTCGATCACGGCCGGAGGGTCGGTCACCGACCGGATGGTGAGGTCGACGCCGTGCGCATCGATCGAGCGATTGAGCGCGCAACTGCGTATGGAACGCCGCCGACGACTTCCACCAGGTTCTGTCCGTTGGCGGGATCGCGATCGACGCCTTCCTGGAACGTAGGCGTCCCCGCCTCCCTGATTGGCGACCAGGACCGCCGCCTGGGAGATCCCGGCCCACGATAGGAGGGCGACGGAGAGAAGAGTCCGGCAACGCATGAGTGCTCCTTTGTGCGTTTGGGTAGCCCCGGCTCGTGGCTGGCTCTATCACGCGGAGTCGTCCGACGGGGCGGCCTCGGAGTTGCGGCGGGAGTGTCGATCGGGAACTGCATCGCACGAACCCGACTCCCTACTCCGAGACGCGCACATCCACACCGGAAAGGCTCACCGAATCGTCGAGACCGTGCCGGGCCGCGACGTGCCGCGGCCGTTCCGTGTGCTCGGGCGCCGACGGACACGGCCGCGCCTGGTCGTCCGTCGCGGAGTCGCGAAGCGTGTACTACCGAGCGGATGGCAGGGGGGAGACGTGCGATCCGGGGAGCCAACCGAGTGATTCGACTTCATCCGCGATCGCGCCGGAGGCCAGGCGATGGCCACGCGGGTTCCAATGGGAGTCGTATGTGAACCCGAGGGCCGAGTCCGGATGGAGTCGTACTCGTCAGAACGTCGGTCCGATATCCAGGCGATGTCCCCGTGTCGGGCTTCGCAGCACGTCGGACAGGAACCCGGTGTCGGCAAGGCCAGGGAGGATGACGAGCAGGAACTGGATGCCGCGTTCTTCACACTTCGACGCTGCCACGTCGATCAGATCCCGAGTCAGCCGCTCCGCTTCGTTCAGGCCAGAACCGTCCACGTGGCGTGGAGGGTTCGGTCCGGATGGAGTCCGCCCGGAGTCCTGCAAACCGAAACGCGAGGATATCGTAGAGGACGAATCGTCTCTGGATCTCACGGCGGATCCGCATCGAGAGCGGAGACGACGGTTCGCACCGAGAGCGTGAACTCACCATCCTTCTCCCTGCATGGCGCATGGCCGGTAGATCCCCACGCTGTCGGCTTGACCGTTGTCGAGCAGGTCGTTCCGGTAGAGACAGAGAACGACGATGTCCGGCTCACTCGGGAGCACCACGTCCTCGAAAGCAGCACGAGAGAGTTCCCTGGCCCGTCGAGTAGCCGATGACACCTGAAGCTGCTTTGATCATCGCGGAACCGGCCATCTCTTGCGGAGGAGCGCTGCGAAGGTCTCCTCCTCTTCCACGCCATGTCCGAAGACGTAGGAGTCACCGAGGATGGCGATGGAGAACACGGAGTCCGGGTGAGAAGAGGGCCGCGGAACCCGCGATCGCCAGATCCGAACGTGGGTGTCGAAGTCCTTTCGCCGGAACCGCGTGTCCGCACCGGGCCGGCTGGCCCGTTTGCAGCGCGCGCATCGAACTCGGACGAAGAGGTCCTGGCCGCTGTTGTCTCTCCGCATCGATGTCCGGATACCTCGGGCGGGCGTACCACTCGGCCGCGAACACGACGGACGACGACGATGAACAGCAAGAGCTGTCCCAGGGCGAGTTTCAGAATCCGCGGCAAGCGTGCGGTGCCTCCCCGTTCCGTCCACTACTGGATCCGGGGACGCGGTCTGCGCTTCGTTGCGAGCGGTCCGGATTCCATCGTCGCCTGGTCAGTGTAGCCGATAGGGCAGCCACGACACAGCAGGACGACCGCGGCAGTTGGCTGGCTGGCGCGGGGAGGGGTGAATTTCGGGTGGCTGAATGGGGGCACTCGGGAGTGCGTGCTCGACGATGGCAGTCGGCCCCCCCCTAGGCCACGTTCTCCTGCTCGGAGGAGCCGGTGAGTCGAGGCGTTTCGCGAGGACGTCCGCAGTCTGGGATGCGGATCGGCTTTCCAGGACGGCGTCCATGTGGCACGCGTAGCAGCGATCGACGTCCTCCTGGAGCGCGTGCTGGCGGTCAGCGCGACGATGCGGGGGTCGTCTGTCGCCGTACTTGCGATGATCCTCTCCGTCGCCCGAATCCGTCCATCTCGGGCATGTGCAATCCATGAGGACGAGGTCGTAGGATCTGCCCCGCGAGCTTCCAGCGCTTCCACGCCGTTCATTGCCTGCTCGGATCTGTACCCCAGCTTCTTCAGGAGCCCCCGGCGACGAGCAGGTTCTACCCTGATTACCGTCGACGAGGAGGATCTGTAGCGGCGGGCCCGCTTCCCCCTCGGCCGGATGGGTACGCGAATGGATCCGGATTCGTGACCACGGCAGGCGTCGCACTCCGGCCTCCAGCGTGAACGTGAACGTCGTTCCCTTCCCTCCTCGCTCTCGAGCCAGATGGTGCCACCCATCCTCTCGCACAGACCTTTGTTGATCGCGAGCCCCAGCCCAGGAGCCTCCGAAATGACGTGGCCGGGACGCATCGACCTGTGAGAAGGATCGGAAGAGCTTCGGCTGCACTTCCGGTGGGGATCCCGATCCGGTGTCCCGAACGGCTATCTGGATCGTCCAGAAGTCATGCGATCCGCGTGTCGCGTCTCTGATTCGATCTCGATGCTGCCGACGCTCGTGAACTTGAGAGCGTTCGAGACGAGGTTGTTCACGATCTGCTGGAAGCGGGAGCTGTCGCCGAGAACCGCGGCGGGCACATTCGCTCCGTGCCTGGCCGCGAGAACGACCCCCTTCTCCGACGCTCTTGGCGCGAATAGCTCCACGACCTCGTCGATCGTGGCGGAAAGGCTGAAGGGGATCCGCTCCAGCTCGATCTTGTCCACCTCGAGCTTCGAGAAGTCGAGCACCTCGTCGATGAGCCTGAGCAACGAGTGTCCACAGTTCTGAATGATGCGGACGCGCTCCGCCGAAGCGGGATCGACGATTTCGCCTCCCAGGAGGTTCGCCATCCCGATGATCCCGTTCATCGGAGTCCGGATCTCGTGGCTCATGTTGGCGAGGAACCGTGCCTTGGCCTGTGTGGCTTCCTCCGCCTCGTCGCGGGCCCGGATCAGGGCGACTTCGTTCCGGTGGCCACGATGAGTGTCCTGAGAACGTCGCAGCAAGCCTGGAGGAACACGACGTCCGCTTCGTGACGGACGTGTCCATCGGGCAGATACACGACCAGAACTCCCAGAGGAACCCCGTTGTTCAGGATGGGCACGTTGTAGTGGCCGTGAGGCGACATCCCTTCGTATTGGATCTCGTGACGGTGATCGACGCAGCTTGCGGGAGGGCGTGCCGCATGAGGAACGCGCGGCCGCAGAGGCACTGGCCAGGGTGATCGACGCGGCACCGCTTCTCGATCCTCCTCCGAGGCGCGTCAGACACGGCCAAGTCCAGCTGGGGCCCCTTCGCCAGGAAGACGCCTCGACTGAGCAGAGAGAGCCAAGGGACGCTGATGATCTTCCAACGCGATCTCTCGTAGGGTTCCGGAGCGGCGCAGAGGCCGACGCCGGTATCCGGAGAAGGAAGTTGATGATCTCCGTTCCTGGTACGCCTCGGAGCAGATGGTTCGGACCGCTTCGGTGTTCCGTGATGTCCTGTCGGATGGATGAACCGGCCGCACCGGGCCGTCGGGGCCGAGGAGCGGAATGATGGTGGAATCGACCCAGAGCCGCCCGTCCTTCGTCCGGTTGCAGATGTCGCCGCGCCAGATCGAACCGGCAGAGATCGTCTTCCACATCTCCCTGAAGAATCCGGGTGGGTGCTCGCCCGAGTTGATGACCCGGTGCGTCCTTCTCAGCAGCTCCTCCCTCGAGTATCCGGAAACCTCGGTGAACGTATCGTTGACGTAGGTGATCCGGCCCGACGGGTCGGCTTTCGACACTTTTGCGACGGGCGTAGGGTCGAGCCCTCGCCTTGTAGAATCTGGTCTCCTCTTCCGCGGCGGCGGCGCTGCGCCCTGTCGCCGCGACCGCGTCCGCGGTCAGCTCCCGGCGGCAGCCCAAGCGGTAGAAGACGATTCCTGGAGCACCACGTGGGCGCGGTCGCGACAAACAACATGAGCGGATTGCCGCGCCCAAGCAGCGTCGCCATCAGCGGTTGGTGCGATACGAAGAACCCTGTAGAGGGCTGCAGAGAGAGGAAACAGAAGGCTCCAACGCCACGCCCATCAGCGTGCAGGTAACGAAGCGAGGGGGCGTGAAGTGCTGGGGCCCATGCACCCATTGTCGGATCGGCGTTGGGGTCCTTTATCCATGGATGGCGGATTCGCCCCTACGAACCAACGTTCGCACGGAAGTGGCGTTGGTGGGGGTGCTTCCTGGTCTGGGACGCCGCGGTTGCTTCCGGGACCGCGGCGGGGCGGTTCTTCCTGTAACGGTCGCCGACCGACGACAACCCCGACGCCGGGGCAGCGCGCCGCGTCCGGATTCCATCCGTTCCGAGGGTTGGCGCCCATCGCGGCTCCGCGGCAGGCCGCGATGGATGGCCGATCCGGCGACGATCCCACTCGATTCCTTGGATTCTGTCGTATCACCGGGGTTCGCTGCCTCCTCTCTGATTGCTGCCTGCCGAATCGCAACCTCCAGGAGGATCCCCACACCACTCCGGCCACATCACGCGGCGCGGGCCTCCTGGCGGCTCTACACTTCTGGTCGCCGCCGTCCTCGGTGCTGCCACTCCAGCGCATGCGTTCGAGCGTGAGTTCGATGCCTTCATCGGCTTCGACACGGGCTTCTATCCGGACGCCCACTTTCCGTCCCACGCCAGGATCGCTGACCTCGATGGAGACGCGGCCGACCTGGACGTGGCCAGCACCCGGGTGGTGGCTGACGCGGATCTCCGTGCTCCTGAACCTGGGCGAAGGGGAGATGGCGCTGCCGGTCTACTACGAGACGACGACGAGCCTTACCGCGGTCGAAGTCGGAGACCTCGATGCCGATGGCGACGTCGACGTGATCGTCGCGAACACCGGTGCCAATTGGAATCGGCACGGACGGTGGATGTTCTTCTGAACTGGCGGCGACGCGCTCCTTCGATCCCAGGTTACGGTCCCGGTCGGCGACGACGGTCCCTCCGGCATGGATACGGCAGACTTCGACGGCGATGGCCACCTCGACCTCGTCGTCGCGAATCCCGGACGGATCGGGCCGCTCGGGACGACCGTTCTTCCTTCTCGAGACGGCACCGGGGCGCTCGGTGCTCCCGCCCTCTTCACGACTCCCGGGCCCCTCAGAGGCTCGCCGCCGGCGATCTCAACGGCGACGGCCTCCGGACGTCGCGGTCGCCTGTGAGAACCGGAAGCTCGCGGTCTTCCTGAACACGGGCGGGAGCTTCGGCGCTCCCGTCGTCTACGTGACGGACACGACCCCGGGCCGGTGACTACTACCCAAACGTCGTCATCGCTGATGCCGACAACGACCTCGATGCGACGTCTTCTACTCCAGCTCGCATACGCAGATCAACGTGGACGTCGGTGCGGTCGCGCTCTTCCGGAATCAGGGAGACGGATCTCGTCGGCCCCGAGCGGATCGCGCTTCCTGCGCAGCTCGGCGGGTCGTTCGACATCCGTCCGGGATGCTTACGGGGACGGGTTTCGTCGACATCTCACTGTACACCTGGACGCGGGCGGCTGGACCATGGTCCCGAGTGATGGAGCCGGCGGCTTCCTTCCCGGAACCGAGTACCCGGGCGGCGAGGACTGCATCGCGATCGATGCCGTTGACACCTCCGGAGACTCCGGGCCTGAGATCTTCGTTCTCTCGCGGAACTCTCTCGAACTCTCGGTCTATCCGACGGAGAACGGTGAAGTGAGCGTTCCGCCCGCCTACCCGTTGGGCTCCTTCGATCACTGGATGGACGCAGGTGACGTCGATGGAGACGGCGATCTCGAAATAGCGACTGCCTACGGATACGCGGGCAGTGGCGGGGTCCGCATCCTGCGCAACGTCGGTAACGGCACCTTCCTCCCTGCCGAGAGTTACCCCTCCGAAGCGGCCATGGCAGTGAAGCTCCGGGACCTCGACGGCAACGGGACCTTGGACCTCCTCTGGGCCGACCACCCGACCGCACCCGACTACGACTTCGTGGTCCGGCTGAATCAGGGAGAGGGCACGTTCGGACCCGCGACGGTCTGGACCGTGGGAACGTGTGGCAATGGCGACGTCGACGCGTTCGACATGGATGGAGACGGAGACTTGGACGTCTTCCTCACCGACTATCTGGGCTGCGCCGGCGGCGTTCCCTCGAACTACGTCTGGATCCGTCGGAACAACGGGAACGGGACGTTCCAGGCGCCCTATCACTACGAGACACTGACGGGCCCCGAGATCGTTCGTGGAGGGGACATCGACGAGGACGGCAACATGGACCTCCTCTTCTCGGAGTCGAACTGGATCGGTCTCGCGCTGGGGGACGGAGCCGGTGGATTCGGTCCGTATGTTCTCCACGAAGTCGACTGGGGTCCGAAGCACTTCGTCGTCGACGATCTGGATGGAGATGGCCACCTCGATGTCATCAGCGCGAACATGACGACGGAGCAGCAGTCGGTCTGCGTTCTCTACGGGAACGGCGATGGGACCTTCGCTCCCTGGATCTCGATGCCCGCGGCCTACTCCCCGCAGCTCCAGGGTGTGCACACCGTGCGGGTCGGGGACGTCGACGGAGATGGTGCGAAGGACATTCTGGCCCTGAACGGTCCGTCGGGTGACGTCGGGTACTACAGGAATCTCCACGACCGTACCTTCGACCGCCACGTTCGCTATGGCGTAGGCCCCGTCTCGACCGACTTCGTCTACGGCGACTTCACCGGGGATGGCGAGGCGGACCTCGCGGCGATCATCGGTGTGCCGCCGTTCAACCTGGGCCGCGATGTCTCCGTCGTCGCCGGCCTCGCACTCGACCCGGCGTCGACTCCCGACTTCGCCGCGGACGTCCGCTCGACGACGCTGTTCCTCGACGCGCCGCGACCCAATCCGTTTCACTCGAGGACCGATCTCCACTTCCGCCTCGACCGGGCTGAGATCGCGAGGTTGACGGTGCACGACGCATCCGGACGTCTCGTCACCACTCTCAGAGACGAGGCGATCCCCGCCGGGGAGCACATCGTGGTCTGGGACGGCCGTGACGATCACGGACGCGACGTCCCCACCGGCGCGTACTGGGCACGTCTCCAGGTGGGGGATGCGAAGGACGCGCAGAGGATTCTCAGGGTGCGATGAGCAGCGAGCGTGACGCACGGACCGTCTGTCCGTGCGTCACGCGCTGCGGCGTCCCCCGTGTGGGCCTGCCAGTGCCCCGGCCGGCCAGCCAGTGTCCCTCCCGCGGGCCGCCGGATCGACCTCGTCTACGACCGCGAAGCACGCGCGTCCTCCCCGCCGTCCCGCCGGGAGCGGGAGCCTTCCCGGCCCGAGAAGATTGTCTCGCGCGGAGCCCTAGTGGTAGCCTCGTCGATCGAGTGACGGGGTCCCGCGACGATCGCCGGGATCTCGTCCCGCCCCGATACCGTCTGCTCACTGGGAGTCATCCGGACGGCATCGGATCTCGGCACCGACGCGAGCAGCTTCCAGTCCGGCACTTCAGCTATCCCCTTGGCCCGGACGCCACCCTGCTCTACCGAATCACTCCGCAGTCGGTCACTGCACCCCTCCGGGCGTTCGCGTGCGCCGACTGGAACTGCCCTGCCATTCTGAGGAGGTTCACCTACATGCAACGCAATCGGGTCCTCTTGTCTTTGTTCTCCGTGGCGTGCCTCGGCACGTCGTCGTGGGCCGCGACCATCACCGTGAACGGTGCGGGCGGGGCAGACCATACGACCATTCAGGCGGCTGTGACGGCCGCGAACCCGGGAGACACGATCGAGGTCGCTCCCGGAACGTACGGCGAGAACGTGAACATCAACAAGAACCTCGACCTCGTCTCCACCGGGGGGCGCGACGTCACGACCATTCAGGGGATCAGCATGGCCGGTGCACTCGGGACGATCGTCGTCACGAGCAACACCACCGGCGTGATGATCGGTGACACGGGGCAGGGGTTCACGATCATCGGGATCGACAACGGCGCTCCGGGAGTCGAGAACGCAGCGGTCTACTTCCAGGGTGGTCACTCGGGGGCGATCGTCCGGGACAACGAGATCGTCGCCAACGGTGATGCGGGACTCCAGACCGAGTACGGAGCGGTCATCGACGGGTTCATCATCGACGGCAACGAGTTCTCGGGCTCGACGTTCTTCGATCCGCCCGCGGGATACGGATTCACGGAGCAGTTCACGCTCCCCAACGTGCCGCGCCAGCTCGTGACGATCGGTTGTGGTAGCGGTTGCACGAACACGACCAACGTCCAGTTCACGAGCAACCTGATTTCAGGGACCGCGGGCGGCGTGAACACTTCGAGTCAGGAGCAGGGAAACACGCTCGTCACCGTGGACGGGCTGGGTTCCGTGGTGACCGGCAACACGTTCACCGGCACGACGACCCGGTTCGCCACCGCCCTCCGGTGTCGCGGGGCGTCCACGACCATCTCCGGGAACGACTTCTCCAGTGCCGGACTGGCCGACCTCGTCGGTCACATCTACGCGCAGGCGACCGGCTCCGACCTCTCGACCATCGTGGCCGCGAACATCTTCGACCGCTCGGTCTGGGTGAACGCGGCGACCGGGACGATCGGGCACGAGATCCAGCCGTTCGTGGCGGCATCGCCGAACGGAACGACGATCAACGTGGGTCCGGGGGACTACCCGGAGCAGGTCGAGATCACGACCAACGTGATCCTCCAGGGCGCCGGCGCCGGCACGACGACGATCCAGTGCCCGTCTGATCCGCTCGTGCAGATCGGGACGCGGAAGCCGATCGTCGGAGTGAATGGCACTGACGATGCCAGGATCCTCGACCTCACGGTCGACGGGCTCGGGCTCGGGAACGGAAACAACAGCTTCGTCGGCGTGAGCTTCTGGAACGGCGGAGGAAAGCTCCTCGGCTGCGACGTCGTCTCGATCCGGGACAACCCGCTCAGCGGCGTGCAGCACGGTGTCGCCGTCTACTCCTACAACGACACCCCGGGTTCCTACGCGCTCGAGGTCGGCAACTGCACGATCACCGACTTCCAGAAGAACGCGTTCGCGCTCTCCGGAGACGGCATGGTCGTCGACGTGCACGACTGCACGGTCGTCGGAGCCGGCGACTTCGCGGTCACGGCCTGCAGAACGGAATCCGGGTCAGCTTCGGTGCGGGCGGATGATCACGGATTGTGACATCTCCGCGATGCGCCGAAGCACGCCTGCCGACTACGTTGCGAGCGGCATTCTGGCCTACCAGTGTGGGTCGAACCTCACTCTGACCGGTGGGATGATCACGTCGGACGTTCAGGCGCCGATCAGCTGGTACGACGCGAGCGGAACGATCGACAACGTGGAAGTCGGCGGGAACGAGGAGTCGTCCCTCTACATCTACAACAGCTCCGCGTCGCTTGCCGGTGATCCGCACTTCGTTGCGCGGTCACCCTTCGAGGAGTCCTCGGGTGGTGAGAGCCGACCGACCGCGGCGGCGCATGCCGTCAGCGTGCTCGGAACCTGTATCAGCGGCATGGACGTTCCTGGGACCGCGGGCGTCGTCGTCAACTCGGGCGGCGGGCCGCTCACGGTCACGATGCAGAATGCGACGATCACCGATTTCGACTACGGGATCTACACGATCGGCGCCGCGGCCGTCTGCAACGTGACGAGCTGTTCGATCACGAGCAACGTCACCGCGGGCTACGACAACACGGCCGGAGGCGCGAACCAACTCGCCACGTTCAACTGGTGGGGAGACGTGTCCGGCCCGAGCGGCGACGGAACGGGGAGCGGGGACGCGGTCGTCGGCGGCAACGTTGCGTTCTCGCCGTGGCTCGTGGACGGTACGTCGTCGGTTCCATGCGCGTTCGTTCCGGCGGTCACGACCGAGATCGCGCCGGTGGACCCGCTCGCGTGCTCGAACGCGACCGAGCCCTGCGTTTCCGTCGACATCGATATCACGCGGTCCGACAACGCGGACGTGCGTGGATTCAGCGTCGACGTCCAGCTCACGAACCTGGACCTCTGCGGCGCCGAAGTCACCGAGGGCACGTATCTCAACTCGGTCTCGGGCACGGCGTTCCAGGTCCTCGACAACGGTGGCGGTCTCTACACCATCGACTGCGCGATCCTGGGATCGACCTGCGGACAGGACGCGTCGACGGGCACCCTCTTCACCATGTACGTAGAGGGCGTAGCGCCCGGCACTGCGACGATCGAAGTGGTCGACGTGATCCTCCGGGACTGCAGCAACGGCCCGGTCCCCGGTGGCCCTGGCGCGGCCCTCGACCTGACGGTGGACACCTCGGGTCCGTCGCCGATCGCCGACCTCTCCACGACCCAGCTCAAGACGGGCAACGACACGGACGGGACGACGAAGGTCCTGGTGACCTTCGCGGCGCCGGGCGATGCCTTCGTGACCGAGGTCTACCGCGCCCCGTATCTCGACTCTGTCGGCGACAACGCCTATCCGGAGTACGACGACGTGGCCGGTGGTCCTCCGTCCATGCCGAGCTACCCTCCGAGTGGGCCGTGGGAGCTCACCGGGGTGACGGCGAGCGGGCAGTACGACGAGACGACCGAACGCGGGTTCTGGTACTACGTCGTCTTCACGCAGGACGAGTGCCTCAACTGGTCGGCCGTCTCCAACATGACGGACGGTAGCCTCGTAACTATCACCCGGGCGACGTCACCAACGGGTTCACGAACGGGTTGGGTGACAACCAGGTCAACGTCGCGGACATCAGCCACCTCGGGGACAACTACGGAGCGCTGCTGGGGGCAGAACGACCCGCTCGGTTATCTCGACGTCGGGCCGACCGACGACTTCTCCGGGTCGACGGGTTCCCGACGACGGACAATCAGATTCAGTTCATGATCTGATCACCTTGGCGATCGACTTCATGAACGTCAGCCTCACGGATCCGTTGAGGTCAGGACCTCGCGCCCAAGGGCGCGAGGTGCCGTCACTGTCCTCCATCCGGATGCAGTCAGCGCTGACGGTACGCTATGGGCTCCGGTCCTCGTCCTCTCGCCAGGCCGATGTAGTCCAGGGCGTCCATGCCGAGGTGGGCTACGATCCGGAGTGCGGGGCTGGAGTTGGTTTCGGTGACGCCGGGCCGACTCGTCGAGAGCCAGTCCAGTGCGGTCTTCGATACCATCGAATCGGACGGTGCCGTTTCAGTGGACGCGGCGACGATCGGCAACGGGACCGCGTTCCGACGGATCCGGTCACTACGCCAGTGTTGACGTTCCGGATGCTGGATCGCTCGTCCGTTCCGGTGCTCGCGCGTCGCGCTTGCGTGACGTCGAGAACCGGAACTGACGACGGCCGCGGACGACGCCCTGCAGGTCGCGGACGGTGGGCGTATCGAGACGACGTCGCCGCCCGATCTGCGGGTCCTGCCGACTGAGACGTCCACATGCTCGGTGCGACCCGAACCTGCTCGGGGACGCGACCACGATCCACGCTTCCAGCTCGCCGAGACGAGCCCGGTGCGGGTCGAGGTGTTCGACATCTCGGGTCGTCTCGTCCGTACCCTCTACCGGGGAGTCCTCGGTGCGGGTGAACACGGAGTGGAATGGGACGGCCGCACCGCGCAGGGCGACCGTCTCCAGACTGGCGTCTTCCTCTACCGGGTCCACGTCGGCTCCAAGGCGTGGAGCGCGAAGATCGTCCTGGACCGCTAGGCGTCGCCGCCGTCCGCGGGACGGCAGCGACTGCGGATCCACCATAGGGTGATCTGCTGAGTCATCGAAGGATCGGCTCCTTCGGATCACGCGATCCGAGGGAGCCGATTCCGCAATCCTTCGTTCCGGATGCCGTACCAGCCGTTCCCCGTGTGCATCGGATCGGCGACACCATCGTGCGGCATTCCGTCCCGCGGGGTCGTCGGCGGTCAGGTCAGTCGAGAACCACCGTGCGCGCCTCCTGCGTGCCGCGTGTCGTGAGGACGCGTAGGAAGTACACGCCGCCCGGCAGCCCGGTCCACGAGATGGACGTTCCGTTCCCCGCACCGGAGTCGCCTTCGGCGGCCAGGTCGGGCCGTGCGGGTGCGTCACCGTTCCATCGGCGCACACGCCGTCCGTTGATGTCGAAGAGAGACGCTTCGAGGAGCTGGTCTCCGGCGTCCAGCGTGAACGCGACGCCGCCTCGGGAAGGATTGACGACGTGGAGCCTGCCTCCCAGGTTCCCATCACCAGAGTCGCCGTCTCCTGCCGGAGGGAGCGATGAGGTATCGCCGCCGCCGTTGTCCCGAATCCACTGCTGCGTGGCGAGCCACTTGGGTGCCGTCAGGGTGTCCTGCTCCATGTATTCGAGCATCCCGAACGAACCGTTCGACGGATAGGCGGTGTGCGTGTAGAGGACGCAGAGGGCTCCACCTGCGTCGCGCCACCAGTCGTGGTACCGGCGTGTAGAGCTCGCTCATCCGGGGGTGTCGGTTCGCCCTCGACGAAGAGGAGCGAGAGGGATCGTTCGGGCTGCCGAAGTTGCGCTGAAGAGGTGCTGCCTGGCCTCATAGCAGACGTAGTCGAGCCCGGCCGACGCGTAGGGCGGATTGCTCAGGAGAGTGAGCGTCTGCTCGGCCCAGTAGGGGCCGCTGTCGAACGCGAACTGCGTCGCCTCCACGAGTCGAGCAGGTCGTCGACCGACCACTGATCGATGCCGGGAGTCCTGGGGCCGTACTACCCGCGAAGTAGGGAGCGCCCGCGACCACGTCGGCTTGCTGAAAGGCCGGTTGTCCGTGCACGACGTGGTCGAGCACGTAGGGTGGAGTTGCCGGGTCCGTTCTGGATCGGTAGGACGCGGACGATCCGGCTTCGCCTGGGAACCGAACACGGAGGCCCAGATGCCAAACATCTGCACCGACCGCTCCGCGACCCAGCGTCCGTACGGCTCGAAGAATCCGCAGGTACCGCAGGCCCAACCTCGGAGCGCGCCCTGTTCGTACGCGTAGGAGTTCTGCCCGCTCTGTCCCTGCCACCAGGCGTTGTCGACGAAGAGTCCGTTCCAGACTTCGTTCGAGTACTCCACGTAGACGTCGAGTGACGGGTCGAGCTGGTCACGGATCATGGTCGCGAACTGCGTGACGTAGGCGTCGTCCGCCATGTGGGGCATGCAGAACCATGGGGAGATGCCCGCCGTGTTGCAGAGTGAGACGAGCACCTCGTAGGGCATTCCGGCGCCCTCTCCGAAGTTGCTCGACCACGTCTTGTTCGAGAGCTGGGTTCGGTCGTCCCAGGAGACGACGGGGGAGAAGTTCGTTCCCATCCAGTCCATGAAGCGGAGGGCGCCGTAGTTCCGGATCCGCTCGAGGAAGAGCGGGCGGAACGGCTGTTGTGCGTACGTGTTCACGTAGTCGGTTCCGTCTTCGTCGGGACGGAGGACGCGGATGTTACGGACGTGGTCGTTGGGATCGGTTTCAGTGATGTCGACTACGATGCCTACGTTCGTCGGGTTCGTGACCTGGAACTCGATCCGGTTGTCGACGCCCCCGTTGTCGAAGTAGACGGGGCTGTGGGCGTCGATGTCGGGGATGAGATGTCCCGTGCCGTCGTAGAGCAGCGTGTAGGTTCCGGTCGGGTAGTTGCCTTCGAGTGCTTCCATGAAGAGCGTTCGGGCCGCGTAGCCGGGACGGAGCGACGTCGGGTAGCCGTCTTCGTCCACCGGCACCGGTAGGCCTGTGTCCCAGATCCATTGGCTTCGATCCGTCTCCCAGAATGCTCGCGATGTCTTGAATACGTCGACCAGGGCATCGGTCACCTGCGTGAGGTTCATCCCGATGGGTGGATCGGACGCGAGCGCGGGAGGCGTGTGCGCGATGCCGAAAGCGACGAAGAGCATGAGGAGGAGGCGGGTAGCCCGGGGAGCCGTGATCGCGCCCCAGGCGTGGCGAGTCTGTCGGGTGTGTGCTTGCATGGTCGTCCTCTGGCCCCGCGATCGGTAGTTTCGTTGTGTGATCTCGATCCGCTCGCACGGATCCGATCCGCTCGCGCGGATTGGATCCGTGCCGAGGGACGATGGTGCGGATCCCGGTGGGAGGAATAGGAGAAATGCGTCAGTGGCGGGTTCTGAGTCGGAGGCGGGTTCTGAGTCGGAGGCGAGGTCGGCAACAGACGGCGGGGTCGGCACCAGACGCCTGGCCTTACTCTCACCGCCGAATGGCCGGTCTGGTCAGCTCGAGGTCTACCCGTCGTCCCGAGTAGAACTCTGAGACTCGCTGCTCCGTCGCGAAGAACTGTGCGGGGCTCTGGCCGGAGAACCGTTTGAACTCGGCGATGAAGTGCGACTGGTCGTAGTAGCCGAGGCCGAGTGCGGCGTCGAGCCAACGCTCGGGCGGGCAGCGCCGGAGGAGGCGGACGGTGCTGTGGAACCTCACGATCATCGCATACCGCTTTGGTGTGAGTCCGAAAGCGGTACGCGACCACCTCTGCAGTGACCGCGGACTCGCTGCCACCGTATCGGCGAGGTCCGGAATGGCGATTCGTCCTCGGGACCGCCGGATCTCCTTCGTCGCGTAGTGGAATCTGGGCGAGTGTGCGTCCCAAGTTTCGAGTCGTCGACAGAAGAAGCGGTCCAGTCGAGTGACTGTCTCGGGACGTTCTTCGGCGCACGGGGCCGACGGGCGAGCGAGAGCCCTCAGCCGGAGGAAGAGTTCGTGGAGTTCGCCGTCATCCGAACGGTCGAGGGCCCGCCCGGAGTTGATACTCGCTCCGATGTCGACGCGGAGCAGTCGATGTGCGCCTTCCGGATGGAGGGAGACGGCGACGTGGTCCACCGCCGAGAGGAAGGTCGTCTGGAACGGATGCTCCTGCAGCGGGAGGATGAACAACCCGGAGAGTCGTGACATTCCGCCTTCGGCAGGGCCTGGATATGCGCTGGCGTGCGTCGCCGACTCCCGCACCCGAAGGCCTGACAGCTCACCGCCCAAAGAGCCGGCCGCGAGCGCTGGTCCTTCCCCGGAGGATGGCGGGAGGATGTGGGCGTCGGAACGAAAGAGTGTGTCGCCATGGAACGCGAGGACCAGATCCACGCCGCCCTGTGGGTGATTCTGGATCGGGAAGGGGGAGGTGTCCGCACTCTCCACGGTGTAGTAGAAGCGGACGAACGGCCTCAGTGCGTCACTCGGTCTGAACTTCCGAATCCGAACCGTCACGGTGTCTGTCCTGGGAGAAGGGTGGATCGGCCCCGGCCGATGGTGTCGGCATCGGGGTCGTCCTGTCAATGCAGAGACGTCGGCCGAATCGATGGTCTCGTTCGCGCGAAGGGCGAACGCCCGGACTCTGCGATAGAGTCCAGGCGCCCCTTCACCGGATCCGGTGTCGATTCCGTCCGCGTCGATCCGTCCGTGTCGATTCCGTCCGCGTCGGTGCCGTCTGTGTCGGTGCCGCCCGCGTCGACTCGTCGACCACGGGCGGAACCGAACTCTTCGGCTCCAGACGGGAATCGAGTTCGTCGACTACTCCACTTTCACCACACGGGTCGTGGCGATCTCCTCGTCTCCCGAACGTAGACGGATGAAGTACGTGCCGTTCGGAACGCGCAGTGCGTTCGAGGACGTGCCGTCCCACGTGACGTGCCCCAGGGAGGCGTCGAGGTCGGCCGTCCAGATCCTGCGTCCCGTGGCGGAAAAGACTTCGAGTTCGAGCGACTCCGTCGGGATGCCGGACCAGGAGATGCGCACATGCTCGCGGAAGGGACTTGGACCTGCGACTAGCGCCCGGGGCGCGGGCGATGCGTCGCCCACATCCGCCACGCTCAGCTCCTGCACGGTCACGTATCCGATCCGCTGGACCTCGGGGTTCCCGCAGGCGCCGTGCAGCTGGCTGAATGCGATGATGCAGACGTCATCGCATCCACCGACAGCGGGCAGGTCCTCCGGGAGAGGCCCACTCGTGACCTGGATGCCGCCCGGGTCGAGCACCGTGCCGTCCAAGGAGACGCGTGAAGTGTAGATATCCCCGCGCAGCTGATCGACCTGTCCGAGTTCCCGCATGTCCGACCAGGCGACGGTGAAGAACGACCCGCTGAACCCACAGGCGGGGTACATCTGTTCCTTCGGGGCGTCGCAGATGAGGATCTCTCCGGTGAGTGGTGTTCCGTCGAGCGACAGGATCCGTCCTTCGACGTTCTTGTTCGTCGTGCTGAGTTCGTCGTGCCACGTCACGAGCATCCGGTCATCGGCCACGGCCACGTCCGGGTAGTCGGAGTCGCCGGAGACGCTGATGACGGCGGTCGCTCTGAGGCTTCCGTCACTCGATCCAGACCGACTGGACGCTCGACTGGTTGTTGTCGTGGTTCACCTGGCGTTCCCACACCACGAGGACGCGGTCACCGATCGTCCGGGCGACGGGGTTCAGCGCGAAGCCGCTTCCGATGTTCATCAGGCTTCCGATGAGCGAGAGATCCGTTCCGTCGATCCGGGCACCCTTGAGGTTCCGCTGATCTCCACTGTAGGTGTGTGGGTACGCGATGAAGAAGTCGCCTCCGAGCGCAGCGACTCCGGTTTCGCCCGCGGTGTCGGAGAAGAGCATCACCGGCGCGGGGTCGACGAGCGCGAGGTCCGCGGTGAGCCGGCGCCCATAGACGGCGCCGCCGAGCGTCCAGGTGACGAGATAGTGTGTCCCGTTCCACGCCACTTCCGGGGAGGGGAAGCGGCTCTCTGGGACGGTCCCGACGATCACCGGTTCCGCTTCCATCGCCTGACCGAGCGCATCGAGCCGCTGCGCGAGGATCCGCGCCTCGCCGTCGCCCTCACTCTGGTAGACCGCGATGTGATGGACGCCGTCCGTCTGGAATCGTACCTGCGACTGTCTGCCGAGCCCGAGGCTCACGGTGACTTCCGGGCCGGCCGTTCCGTTCGCGGCCAAGGTCGCGCCTTCGATGTTCTCGAGGACGCCTGCCCCCACCTGGCGCGAGGACCAGACGACCTGACTCGTGCCGTTGCCGATCGACGCGACCGCGGGCTTGTACTGGTCCTCCGGATGGGACGCGATGGTGCCGACCGTGCCGAAGGTGCCGTCGGTATGGAGACGTGCCTGCCAGATGTCCGGGCCACCGCCCGAACCGGGATTGCCCGAAATCACGATGACCCAGTCCGTGCCGTCCCAGGCGATGTCAGGGCCGCGGTACTGGTAGCCACCCGGCGCCGGGATCAGGATGCCGCCCGGGTCGAGCACGGTTCCGTCCGCCTGGATCCGCCAGACCTTCCGGTGATCGCGCGATCCGAGGAGGAAGTCCTCCCCGTTGCTCTCGACGCGGAGGAAGTAGCTGCCTCCACCGATCGAGAACGGCGACGCGTCGATTGGATCGAGGTTCGCGTCGAGCCGCTTGCCGGACGCGCCGAGCCGTTCCCACACGAGCAGGAAGATCTCGCCGTTCCATGCGATGTCCGGCGTGTTCGGGCCGAAGCTGTAAGTCGGATGCTGATAGAGGATCTTGGGCGTCGGGTCGAGGATCGTGCCGTCAGGGGCGATGCGGACGCCCGAGATGTTCGGCCAGCCCACGCCGTTCTGCTGCCACGTGATGTCCTGCCAGACCACGATCCAGTTCGTGCCGTCGCTCACGACCGACGGGTAGTCGCCGTAGTCGTTCGCGGGATCGTTGTTCTCGAGCCGGATCTCGATCGGCTCCGTGTCGAGCACCTCGCCGTCCGCGGAGACGCGACGGGCGAGGATGTCGGTGAAGAAGTACCAATCGGGACGGTCGCTCTTGTAGACGACGAGCCAGGAGTCGCCGTTCCAGGCCGCTTTCGGGCTCTCCTGATTCCGTCCTTCGTTCGCGATCACGATCGGACAGGTATCGATGACGTTGCCCTCGGTGTCCATGCGCGCTGCGTAGATGTCGGTCTCGTTCCCGGTGAGCGGGTTGTAGGCGGTGTTGACCCAGCCGGAGAGGACGGAACGGACATCCTGCCAGACGGTGAGATAGCCCGTATCGCCGGCGGAGATCCGGGCCCAGTCCTGTTCTTCGACCGGAGTTCCGGGAGTGTCGTCTCCCGGGAGGAACCGAGTCTCCGAGACCAGTGCGACCTCGGCCTGCGCCGTCCCTGCGCTGAGCAATGCGAATAGGGCCGCTAGAGGGGGGCAGATCCTTCGTGCGGCGCCACAGATAACTTGGGGCATGAGCGGTCCTCCTGTTCGGGTTGCTCGCGACCCGGCAGGTCTCCCCCGCGAGCGTTGTGAGACGTCCTGTTGTGACCAGAGAGTGCAGCTCTGATACCGAAGTCTGCGGAGAAGGACCGATTCCGTGCGCACGTGGCGGGGCGCCCGGGTGGCAAGCACGCTTCGGGGTTGGAAGATCCAAGTCGCCAAGTCTTCGGCGTGGGCCTACCCGATCCTCGACTCTTCACGAAGCAGCGTTCGGTTTCGCGCCCCAACCGCATTCCTCCGGAAGCCGGGCCGTGCCCCGGCGACTCCCAGCGACACAACCCAGCCCGGAGGTTCGGCATGCGTTCCCTACTGCCCGTTCTCGTTGCTGCGATTGGCCTCGTTCCGACTGCGGCCCGAGCCGCCTGGGTCGAGAACGGCGTGCCCGTCGGAGGTCGTCCCGGGCTCCAGTCCGAGGTCCAGATCGAAACGGACGGAGCCGGCGGATCGTTCCTGGTCTGGTCCGATCGCCGGAACGGAACCACCAACGCCGATATCTATCTTCAGCACGTGGACCCACTCGGAACTCCGCTCTGGGCGTCTGACGGCATAGCGGTTTGTGCGGCGGCCGCGGACCAGGTCTCCCCGCGGATCGCGGGGGACGGCGTCGGCGGCGTCTTCGTGACGTGGGCGGACGGCCGTAGCGGCAATCAGGATATCTACGCCCAGCGCGTTTCGGGCGACGGCACCGTGCTCTGGGCCGCGGACGGAGTGGGCCTCTGCACGATCAGCGGAATCCAGTCCGCGCCTTGTCTCACAGCGGACGGTACCGGTAGTGCCGTCGTCGCGTGGCAGGATGGGCGGAGCTCGACCACCGACATCTTCGCGCAGAAGGTCGACGGGAGCGGCGCGATCCAGTGGTCGACCAACGGTGTCCCGATCTTGCCTCGAAACGCAGTCACAGACGAATCCCGTCATCGCGGCCGACGGTACGGGGGACGTTGCTCGCTTCTGTAGGACCCTCGGTTCGGCGACAAGGACATCTACGTCCAGAAGATGATGTCGACAGGTATCGGAGCGTGGATGTTCGGGCGTGGTGGTCTGCGCGGCGATCGACGATCAGACCGATCCGCGCAATGTGCCGGATGGAGGGGCCGGGGCGTATCTGACCTGGGACGATCGTCGGGACGGGCTGACCCACGTGTACACGCAACGCGTATCCCTGGCTCCCGCTCTGGCAGACGAACGGTCTGCGTCTCGCGACCGGCGCGGAACATGGCACGGCCCGTCGACGATGGAGAAGGCGGGTTCGTCGTTGTCTTCTCCGCCAGTGCCGACATCTTCGGCAGCGGGTGACGCCCAGCGGAAACTTCCCGGGCTTCTGGAGGCCGTCCGGTTTGCACGGATCCTCTGGGACAGTTCCGACCGAGATCGCACCGGACGGGAACGGCGGTGCTGTCGTCGTCTGGGAGGACACACGTTCCTCCGCCACCGAACTCGATCTCTACGCGCAGCGGATCGACTCCAGCGGCCGCACTCTCTGGACGGACGAGGGCGCGCTCGTCGTGAGCGAAATCGACGATCAGAAGTCGGCGGTTGCGATGGTGGACGGATCCGGCGTTCTCGTCGCGTGGGTCGACGATCGGCCGATCGGACTCGATGGACCGCCGAGCGGCAGCGACGTCTACGCGCAACGGCTCGACCTGGAGAATGGTGAGTGGGGGCACCCGGAGCCGGTTCTCGCCTCCGTCTCCGACAACCCGGCGGACCAGGGCGGATTCGTCGTGGTGAACTGGCTACCGAGCGGGCGCGACGCAAGGCCGGACCGCGAAGTGAGCCACTACTCGGTCTGGCGCGCGCGCGACGGACTCGGCCGCGACGGGTTCGCCCGGGGCGCGCTCGGTGGCGACACGAAGGACACCTCGTGGGTCGGGCTCGAGTCGATCGATCCGGGATTCGCCGGTTCTGCTCTCCGTCCGAGCGCCGCCGAGGACTACTACTGGGAGTTCGTCGGGACGCAGGACGCGCGTTACGCCACCGGCTACAGCATGCTCGTCGCGACGCGACAGGACTCCGTTTCCGTCGACACGGGAGTGACCAGATTCCAGGTCGTTGCGCACACCGCAGACGCGTTCACGTTCTGGGAGTCCGAGTCGATGGAGGGCTACTCGGTCGACAACCTCGCGCCCGGAGCTCCCCTCACTCTCTTCGCGCAGCGCGTCGACTCCGACATCGTGCTTTCCTGGAGCCCTTCCGGTGAAGACGAGCCCGATCTCCGCGAGTACCTGATCTATCGGAGTGATACACCCGGCCTCGACCCTGAGTCGGCGTTCTACCTCGCGGGCAGCGTGGACTCGGTGTTCGTCGACACCGGAGCTCCCGCCGGGGACCTCTACTACATCGTCACCGGAATCGACGTGCACGAGAACGAGGGCGCTCCGTCGAACGAGGCGTCGGTGTCCGGCCCTTCGGGACTTCCTCCGGTCGACGTTCCGATCCGGGTCGGGACCGCGTACCCGAATCCGTTCTCAGGTTCGACGACCGTGTCCCTTCGACTGGCCGAAGCCGGACGCGTGACGGTGGAACTTCTCGACGTCCACGGGAGGCGGGTCCATGCGGAGGAAGCGTGGTTCGCGCCCGGTGAGCACGACCTCGTGGTCACGCCGAGACGTGAGTCCGGGGTGCCGCTCGCGGGAGGGGTCTACTTCCTGCGGATCCAAACGCCGACCGGAACGCATACGCAGAAGGTCGCGATCTACCGTTGAGGGTCGAGTCGTCGTCAATCGGCTCGGCGCCGAGGTGTGGGCCTTCATCACTATGCGTCCCGGGGATCCCGGCGGCATTGACCCCCGGCCTGCCGAGGCCTACCTTTCCGGTGGGGTTGGCCCAACCGGTCTCCCGAGCCTGTCGACGCAGCTCCGAGGCCCGGGCAGGAGGTCACCATGGTGCGCCTGTTCCGCCTTCCGCTCCGCTTTCACACGATCGCCTTCGTTCTCGCACTCCTCGCCGGTCCCGTGCTCTTGTACGCGTGCAGTGACGAGCCTTCCACGAGTGCCAGCGACGCTACTCCGCCAGCGGCTCCCACTGACTTCGTTGCCGAGCCCAACGGGCCCGCCGCCGTTCACTTCCGGTGGACCTCGACGGGTGACAACGGACTCGACGGCCGCGCATCCGGCTATGAGATCCGTCGATCCACGTCTCCTCTGACCGATGAAACGTGGGGCTCCGGCGTTCTCACCGCGGCCGGGCACTGCTATCTCCCCGGTGAGATGCAGCAGTGCGACGCGACCGGACTCGCTCCCGGCACGTGGAACTTCTCGCTTCGCATCGCGGACGAGTCGGGGAACGTTTCGAGTCTTTCCAACCCGGTGTCGGCTCAAGTGACGGCCCTGGCCCCACCGTCGGCGGTGACGGACCTCGCAGGCTTCACTGACTCGACGACGGTCACCCTCACCTGGGCGGCGCCGGAAGTCTCCGAAGGAGCCGCGACGGCGTACGACGTCCGCTACTCGACCTCTCCCATCATCGATGCGACCTGGGAGAGCGCGTGGCGTGTTCCGAACCCACCCGTTCCGGGAGCGCCTGGGAGGCGGCAGATCCTGCGGGTCCAGGGGCTCCACTACGTGACGAAGTACTACTTCGCCCTACGGAGTGTCACGGTGGCTCCATCCTGGTCCCCCATTTCGAACGTCGTCGAGGTGACGACCCCGAGGTGGATCCGGACCATCGTGGACGAGGACGATCGCGCTTCGTTCCATGGCTTTTCTTGGCACCCGAACGGGGCGGATCTCGTCTATGCAGTCGCCATGGCCGGATCTCCGCTCGCGTCCCGTCTGGTGAGGCGACCGGCGCGGGGCGGTGAGGCGGTCGTCCTGACCGATGAGAACACGGGCGCGTACTGGCCCTCGGTTTCGCCGAACGGACGCCTGGTCGCGTTTCTCCGGCGGTCGCTCGATGGGAGCGAGCCCGGCCCCCGCGAGCTGGCCGTGATGAAGATTCGACCCGGCGCGGACGCACAGATCCTCGAGGTCTCGAGCACGCCCGGACTGCAGACGGTCGCATGGTCGCCGGACGGGTACGAGCTCGCGTATGCGACCTCGGATGCCGGCGAACTCCGCGTCTTCTCCCGCTTCAACGGGGAGGACCGGCTCGTCTACACAGCGCCCGCCGGGGAAGAGATCCGTGGCTTCTCCTGGTCTCCCGGAGCGCAGATCGCGGTGGCCGTGGACCGACGGATCGTTCTCGTACCCCCGGAAGGTGGCGAAGGGACCACGTTCGTCGAGAACGAGTTCACGTGGGTGCACCGCCCTCAGTGGCGTCACGGAGGGCGGTATCTGTCATTCGCGGAGGCGATTACACTCAGCGACTGGAGCCACGTAGTGCGGACGATCGATGCGTCCGGCCAGGAAGTCACGCGCGATTCGAGTCACTTCCAGAACCTGTACGGATTCTCGCCGGATGGAACCATGTATGCGTATGGTAGCTACGGAAACCGTGCCCAGCTCCTGGCGGTCACCGGGCCTTTGGAACCGATCGAGTAGCTGCATGAGTTCGATTCCGGATGCGTAGCACCAGAGAAGGTACTCAGAACGCGCGTAGCGGAGCGTCGGCTCCGCTACGCGCGTCCGATCGCGTCGAGAGACAATCGCTGGTGTTGCCGATCGTGTCCGACCCAGCATGAGCCGCGCGATCGTGCCGAGCCCTGGGACGGCCTCTACCGCACGATCGACAACCGGCGCGACACCGACTCGTCCCCGGCGCGCAGCCGGTACGTATAGACGCCGCTGGGAAGGCCGTCGGTCTCGAGTTCCAGCACGTGGCTTCCCGCGGTCCGCGCACCTTCCTCCATCCGAGCGACCTCCCGCCCCTTCACATCGAACACCTGGAGGACGACGCTCTCCTCGGACGCCAGCGAGTAGCGGATCGAGGTCGATCCCGCCGCCGGGTTGGGAACGCTCTGCTCCAACTGAATCCGGGAAACGGCATCTGCGACCGGTGCGGGTGCGTCCGAGACATCTCCGCTGATGATCATCCGCACGGTCTTGTTTCCGTACTCCGAGACGTAGAGGGTGTCGCCACCGGCGGACGCGACGAGGCCGTTTGGCTGGAAGAACCGGGCGGTCGCCGCGTCGCCGTCTTCGTAGCCGGCGGAACCGGTGCCGGCGAAGGTCGAGAGCTCTCCTGTGCCGGGGTCGAGTCGGTAGATCTTGTGCGTCCCGATCCCGGTCGCGTAGACGCTCCCGTTCTTGTAGCAGATGTACCCGGTGTTGAAGTTGTTCGGTCCGGGAATCGTGGCGAGGGAGTCTACTGATCCGTCGGGCGCGACCCGCGTGATGTGTCCGCGGTTGAAGCTCCCGACGTAGAGGTTGCCGGCTTCGTCGAAGTCCACTCCGACGGGGCCGTCGAAGAGCGGATCTGAGGCGAAGAGTTCGATCGAACCGTCGAGGCCGACCCGATATATCGAGTCCCCGTGGTTGTTCGGCACCCCGTACTCGGTGACGTAGAGGTAGCCGTCCGGTCCGTAGACGACGCCGGATGGCCGCGTGATTCCGCTCACGAGCTGGGTCGCGTTCCCGTTCGAGTCGACCCCGAACACGACGCCCTCGTAGTAGCTGGCCACGTAGAGCGTCCCATCCGGGCCGAAGTCGTGGCCGAGGGGGCCCGGGATGTCGGACGAGAACACGGAGACGATGCCTTCCGGCGTCACCATCCGGAGGTGGCCGTTCACGCCGTTGATGAAGCTCGAGCCGAAGAGGTTGCCGTCGGCGTCCAGCGTGAGGCCGTCGTCGATCGCGATCGGATTGTCACCCAGGGTGACGACGAGTTGAGCTTGCGACTGCCCGGCCGTGATTCCGAAGAGGAGACAGAGCGAGACCAGTGGGGCGAGAGTACGCATGGCGAGACTTGCTCCTTCGTTTGGACCCCCGGCAGATCGCGTCCGGGCCGCGGACCGACCCGACGAAGGCCATCCTCCGGTCCCATCCCGAGTGGGGCAATGCGAGTGGTGCGAGCGGGGCTCTGGGTGGTGTGAGTGGGGCTGCTCGTGGTGTGGGGCGTGGGGCCGCGCGTGCTACCCTGAGCGACAGATGAACCTTCCTTCCACACGTTCGCTCCGGCTCGGGGTCGCCGCCTTCCTGGTCGTATGGGCTCTGACCACGCTCATCAGCGCATCGAGCTACTACCTGGATGGTGCCGCGGGACCGGCGAGCTGGCTCACGACCGTCGGCCAGTTCGGGTCGGTCTGGATCCTGTGGGGAGCGGTCGTGCCGGTGATCCTCTGGCTTGCCCGGCGGTTCCCACTAGACCGGGGACGGTGGCCTGTCGCGTTCGCGGTCCATGTCGGCGCGAGCCTGCTCTGGACGGCGGTGTACTTCCCGGCCAGCGTCGTCGTCCTCCGGCTCTGGTACGGGCAGTCCCCGTTCGCGCACGTCTGGGCAGGCCTCCGCAGCTATCCGTATCAGGCATTCAACGAAGGGTTCATCTACTGGGTGCTGACGGCGGTTGCCTACGCGCTCTGGGGGCTCCTGGACCGCCGCGAAGTCGAGCGCCGGACGGCGGCGCTCGCCGTACAGAACGCGGAGATCCAGGAGGAACTCGCCCGCTCGGAACTCCGCACGCTGAGGAGCCAGCTCCATCCCCACTTCCTCTTCAGCGCACTCAACTCGGTCGCGGGTCTCATCCGAACCGACGACCGGCGAGCACTGCGCGTGCTGTCCCGTCTCAGCGATCTGCTGCGGTACGCGCTCGAGTCCGAGCACGAACCGTTCGTCCGCGTCGCCACGGAGCTCGAGTTCGTCCGGCAGTACCTCGAGATCCAGCAGGTTCGCTTCCGCGACCGACTCGAAACTGCAGTCGAAGTGGAGCCGGGGACGGAGGACCTCGCCATCCCGAGCATGCTGCTCCAGCCGCTGGTCGAGAACGCAGTGATCCACGGCGTGGGAGGTGGATCCAGGAAGGCCGCGGAAGGGGCGCCCGGGAGGAACGGCGGGCCAGACCGAACCGCGGTCCGAGTGGCAGTGGCCGTGCGCGAAGGGAAGCTGGAGGTAGTCGTGACGAACGACGCCCGTGCGGGCGCGCCGCGGCCGGCAGGGTTCGGCATCGGCCTGCAGAACGTGCGCGAGCGCCTCGAACGGATCTATGGGAACGACGCCGGCTTCGAGCTGGACCGCACGGACGGCCTCGTCGTCGCGAAGCTGTCGGTCCCTGCCGAACCGATCGGAGCGCGCGAGACTCTCCCGCAGGTGGAAGGCGCTTCGCGATGACCGCGCGCCCGCCGCTGCGTGTGCTGATCGTGGACGACGAACCGCTCGCGCGGGACAGCGTGCGCGTGTTGCTCTCCGCCGACGTGGGCGTAGACGTAGTGGGCGAGTGCGGCAACGGCTCCGATGCGGTCGAGGCGATCCGGGAACTCGATCCCGACCTCGTCTTCCTCGATGTCGAGATGCCGGGGATGAACGGGTTCGACGTCCTGGCGGAACTCACTCCGGACGAGATGCCCTGGGTCGTCTTCGTGACGGCCTACAGCAAGTACGCCGTCGACGCGTTCGAGGTGAACGCTGTCGACTACGTGCTCAAGCCGTTCGACGATGAACGGTTCGCCGAGGCTCTCTCGCGGGCGAAGGATCGGGTGGAGCCAGGGGGAGCGAGCGGAACCTACGGCGCGAGACTCCTCCGTCTCCTCGAGGAACACCGGTCCAACTCACCCGGAGCGCCCCGGTCCCCCCGGATCGCGATTCGCGAGTCGGGACGGATCTACTTCGTCGCGGTCGACGAGATCGATTGGGTGGCCGGGGCCGGGAATCACGTCGAGATCCACGCCGGTGGAACCATCCACCTCCATCGAACGTCGTTGGGAACGCTGGAGGAGGAGCTCGGTCCGGAGCGCTTCTGCCGGATCCACCGATCGACCTTGGTCCGGATCGACCGCGTCGCGGAGCTGAGGTCACGGGCCCGCGGGGACTATGACGTCGTCCTCCGGGACGGGACGTCGCTCGTTCTCTCCCGGCGGCACCCGGAGGCGCTGAAGCGGCTTCTCGGGGAGTGAGGCGACCGGCACGAGCTGCCGTGTCCCACAGACCGGCGGGGGAGCTATCCCTCGGGCGTTCCGCTTCGGCACCCTCATCCCACCCGGACGATCCGCACCAACTCTTTCGCTGTCAATTCGTAGAGGTCAGGCCGCCGGTCCCCTCACGTCCTCGGCTCTTGCCGGGCGCAGTTGGTATCCCTTGGCGCGCTGCATCACGTCAGCTCTGGGACACGCCGTTCTTTGCCGAGCGCGTGACGGCGTCGCGCTTTCGCGTCATGTGCCCGTAGGCGGACGGCAGCTCCCCGGGATGCGTGGCCCAGTGATCGAGCTGTGCGCGTTCCTTGACCCAGGGAAGAAGGGGCTGTTCCACCTGATTCACGAATGCCACTGCCTCTCGGAGCTGGCGATCCCAGAGCGGAGCCAGCCGCGCGAACTGTGCCTTGCTGATCTTCCCACGACAGTGCGGACTCCCGCAGAGGCAGGCGAGATCCTGCTCCAGGTTGAGAGAACTGTAGTCGCAGGTGATCTCTTCGCCCGGCTGGACGTCGCGCACTGCGAGTTCGAAGTCCACCCCCGGGCTCAGGGACACCGGGTCGCAGCTGTGGTTCATGAAGCGTCCGTGATCCCAGCAGAGGACTCTCAGACCCTGCCCGTTCACGTAGCTGTATCTCTCGAGTAGTGGCCAGAGCTGGGGACCGAACTTCTTGACCTCGTCGGACGAGAAAACCTGGTCAAGCGGATCCAGCGCCCAAACGATCGTGCCCTTGGGGATGAAGCGGGTCGCCACGACACCGTAGCCGACCTCGTCGCTCATCCAGCTCAGGCGCGTCCAAGGATGGAGCATCGAAACCCTCAGGTCGAGGAAGACACTCACGGACTCTGCCGGCGTTTCCGGAGAATGGCGCGCATGATGGGGCAGAGCCTCTGGGATGCACAATACGGTTTCGCTGGTCGGTAGGCGATTTTCGACCGGCTCCCGAGAACTTCGTGAGCAACTCCCGGCCGATTCCCCCCGATACGTGTCCGGCGCCACTCACCGACAGGAGGACTTCCGTGAGCAAGCTCAAGGGACACTATGAGATCACGATGCGGGCGCTGGTGGAACTGAAGGCGGAGTTCCGTCGGAATCCCGTCGTCGGGAACATCTCCACGCAACGGCCGGTCGCCCCCTTTCAGGAGTCGGAGGTCGACCTCGTGAAGGGCAGCCTGATCCACCTCGTCAACTCGACACCGACCCCCGCCTGGGGCGCGGTCGTCCGGGACATGATCGACGTCTTCACGCTCGGCCACTGGGGAGACAGTTCGCAGAAGCACCACTTCATGCGGCGGTTCGACGGACAGAGCCCGTACAACGCCTATCTCGACGGCGTCGAGTGGATACGGAAGAACGCCACGGAAGCCGCCGACGAGATCTCGCGCCGACTGCGCGATCGACTGAGCGAGGCGGAGCTCGGGGCGATCCTATCCACGTCCGGCTCCGCGATGGTTGCGCCAGGCCTCCCGGGTGCGGGGGGCGGAGCGGGGGCGTCGGCGACCACACGGTCCGCGGGCGCGTCCGTCGCCCATCGGCCCGCCAGAGTGGGCGCGACCCGACTGCACGGACTCTTCGCCGGCGCTCCCTCGGACAAGCTCGGTTTCGCGGCGCACGCCCTCCAGGACTCGTTCTCTCCTTCCCACGCCACCCGCACTCCCGACCGGGGACAGCCGAAGGGGCCCGGCCGAATCTCGCACGTCAAGATCTACGAAGGGGCGGAAGCCGAGGGCCACAGCCACGAGGATCACGCCTGGCAGAACGGGGACTCGTTCAGCGACATCGGCCGTTGCGCCGTCGCGGCGACGAAGGCACTCGCCCTCATGGTCATCGTCACGGCGCTCCAGAAACGTGCCCCCGTCGGTTCTCTCCTCGGCTGGGAGCGGTTCCGCTCGACCTGGCTCGTCGCCCACCCGTCCCTCAGCAGGGAGCGGGACTTCGCCTATGACCTCATCGATCAGCACACGTCCTGGTGGAAGGCCGGGAGCTTCAACCTCGCCACGTTCAACATGGACGAGGAGGCGATTGCGGCCACGCTCTTCCGTCACGCCACCGACACGGAGAGGGTCCGCAAGGTGTTCGAGCGACTCGACGACAAGTACAACAGCGATGCCGACGACGTGGCCGAGCTCTTCGTCCGGAAGGTCCAACGAGCGGGTGGGGCACCACTGGCCGCACTGAAGCGCGCGCCTCTGCTCATCGACCTCCTCATCCGCGTGATGGACGAGGGGTGGACGACGAGTGGGGAAGAGGAGTGCATCGAGTTCCTGCGCGGGTTGAAGGCGCGGTGACGGGTCCGGCTTCCCGGTCGGGCGCGGACCCAGGGCTTGGGAGAGGTCGACCGCGCCGGCGCGGACGCGCGCGGACATCCCTCCGGGCATCCCTCCTGACGTCGCGCCCTTCCCAAGGAAGTGGAGGATTCGTCCGACCGCGTTCCCGTGCTATCGTGCCGCCGCTAACCAACGCCTCATCAAAGCCAAACGCGGGGTGCGCAGTTGAACTCGACGCTGAATCCGTTCGCGGGGGCCTTCTGGACGACCGTGGGAGTCGCGGTGCTCTGCGGCGCGATCGTGGGGCTGGAACGGCAGCTCCGGGGCAAGCCCGCCGGGGTGCGCACGAGCACGCTCATCTGTCTCGGCACTGCGGTGTTCGTTCACCTCGGATCCTCGGTGCCGGGCATGGCCGCCGGCCCGTCGGGCGATCCGACCCGGGTACTCGGCCAGATCGTCACCGGGATCGGATTCCTCGGTGCCGGCGTGATCATGACGCGACAGGAGGCGGTCTACGGAGTCACCACCGCGGCGGTGATCTGGATCCTCGCCTCCATCGGCGCGGCGATCGGCTTCGGATACCACGCCGGTGCGATCGCCCTGTCCATCGTCACCGTCCTCATCCTCACAGGGTTGGAGTTCCTCGAGACGAGAGTCCGAGGCTTCGCCCGCGGCGTGTATGCCCGACGTGAGGAGCGGAAGAAGTAGCCGCGGAGCGACGGTGTCCGCCCTGACACCCACGACCCTTCTCCGGAACGAACGGTAGCGACCGATCTGGACCTCTTGTCTCCAGGGGGCGGTGCGGGTGTACACTCTTACGGTTGGGTCTCAGGTGTCGTGAACGGGTTTGGAGAGCTTTCCCCTCCTTGGCTCCCTCCCACGCGCGTCCCCGCCCAAGCCAACGTCACGGTAGTTGCCAGGTCGGTTCTCGATTCCGACTCCGAGTGCGTCGGCTCATCCAGGTTCTGCTTCAGCCGTCGACGTCGGTGTGCAACCGCGCCAAAGCATCAGGCTCGAAGTGGATCGCAGTCCTGTGAGAGGAGGGGCCTTCTTGTACATCCGTTCCGACATTCTTTCGCTGCTTGCCGTCGTGGTTGCTGTCTCCTCCGCTTCGGCTGGCGAACTGTCGCCATCGCTGGATGCGAGGCTCACGGGCTCCGCACCCGATGCGCGAATCGACGCGCTCGTCTTCCTCCGATCTCAAGCGCCTCTGGCCGAACTCGATGCCTCTCTTCGGAGTCGCTCCGCCGGCTTCGGGGAGCGACACCGTACGGTCGTGGAGGCGTTGCGCGCATCTTGCGACGGGCAGGCAGCCCTCGACTCGTATCTCTCGAGTCGTCGGGCGAGCGGCGGGATCGACGACTTCCGCTTCTACTGGATCGTGAACGCGTGCCGGGTCACTGCGAGCCCATCCGAGCTGTACGGCCTCGCCGCCAGACCCGAAGTCGACTGGATCGAGCCGGTACCCGTGATTCGGGCACTGGGTCACCAGTCGGTCCAGTCTGTCGGAGCGAGGGCCGGCGGGGAAACGCCGTACGGGCTCACCGCCGGCGGAGCCAGTCAGGTCTGGCGGGACTTCGGAATCGACGGCACTGGTCGCCTCGTCGCCCTCATCGATACCGGCGTGGACGGTGCACATCCTGCCCTCGCTTCCCGATGGCGCGGCGCGGACGATGCACATCCCTGGCAGGAGTGTTGGTACGACGCGACTGACGCGGGAACATCGTTTCCGACGGATCCTCTGGGCCACGGGACGTCGGTGCTCGGCATCATCAGTGGACTCGATGACGCGGAAGCGGACACCACGGGTGTTGCGTTCGGCGCTCAGTGGATCGCGGCGGCGGCTCTCAGCGCGGCGAATCTCGATGACCGGATACTCGACTGTCTCCAGTGGCTGATCGACCCCGATGGAGACCCGATGACCATCGACGATGTCCCCGATGTCGTGGAGAACTCGTGGACCGTCAATGAGTCGAATCCCCACTATGTCGACTGCGACAGCCGGTGGTGGGCTGCGATGGACAACTGCGAGATGGCCGGAGTCGCGTTGGTCTTCAGTGCCGGCAACGACGGTCCGGCTGCGGGATCGATCGGCTCGCCGGCAGACCGGGCCACCACCCTGACCAACGCGTTCGCGGTCGGCTCGGTCAACGCCACGGGACAGGTGTTTCCGTACCCGATCCACTTCAGCTCCAGCCGCGGCCCAAGCGGGTGCACTGCGCCGGCTCAGAACAGAATCAAGCCGGAGCTGGTTGCGCCCGGCGTGGACATTCGCACGACGGCCCTCGGTGGGGGGACGAACCTGGCCACGGGGACGTCCATGTCGGCGCCGCACGTTGCCGGTGCCGTCGCCCTTCTTCGGCAGGCAGATCCCGACCTCGATGTCGATACGATCAAGAGCCTCTTGCTCCAGACTGCGAGGGACGAGGGATCGAGCGGGGACGATAACACCTACGGCATGGGGTTCCTCGACGCCTATGCGGCCGTACAGGCCGCCCTCGACGAGATGGGGAACATCGCGGGTTCCGCACGCAATGCGAGTTGGGAGGATGAGGGTCTACCGGGCGTCAGGGTCGAAGTCCTCGACACGGCCTACTTCTTCCAAACGGACCCGTCGGGAGACTACGCGGGCCGAGTGCGGGCGGGTTCCCATGTCGCCGTGGCCCAGATCGACGGATTCCAGCCGCAGTCGCTGCCGTTCAGCGTGGTTGCGGGAGAGACGACGCCACTCCATTTCGATCTCATCGACAACGCCGGCCCCGACATCCGAGACGTGTCGACCCCGACGACCGTCCCGCGCCTGGTCGGTCCGACGGAGATCGAGGCGGTCGTGTCGGATCTCAGCACCGTTGCGAGCGTGCGGCTGTGGTATCGCCCCACCGAAGGTACCTGGCAGGAAGTGTCGATGGGGCACGTCGGCGACGGTCGCTACTCGGGGGATCTCCCTCCGCGCCGACAGGAAGCGTGATCGAGTACTACCTCGTCGCAGTGGACGGCGCGGGACTCGAGTCCAGGTCGCCCGCGAACGCGCCAGAGGGCGTCTACAGCTTCGTCGTGACCGACCTGGTCCACGCGTGGGACGCCGAGCCGCCTGTGGACATGCCGTGGGAGCTCGGGTGGCCGGACGATGACGCCACGGCCGGATTCTGGATCCTCGCCGATCCGGTCGGGACAGACGAGGATGGACGGCGGCTCCAGGCGGAGGATGACCACACCGACGTCCCCGGTACGCACGCATGGATCACAGGAAACGGTGACCCCGGAGGCTGGCTCGGGGACGCGGATGTCGACCACGGCTGTACGTCGCTCGTCTCGCCGAGTTTCGACCTCGCGCAGGCCTCTGAGGCGTATCTGGTCCATCACCTCTGGTACGCCGAAGGGAACTTCTTTCCGGACGACGTGCTCGCGATCGAGGTCTCCGACGACGACGGTGTCACTTGGCGGGTGGCGGTCGAGATAGAGGACTCCGCCGCCCAGTGGGAGCTCCGCACTCTGGCGATCCACGACTACGTGGCGCTTTCGAGCCAGGTCCGGGTCCGCTTCCGAGCCTGTGACCTCGGCATCCAGGGCATCGTCGAAGCGGGCCTGGACGATGTTCAGCTCGAGGTGGTCCCATCCGACCTCGCTACGAGCGACGCCGTACCCACTGCACTCGGGGGCATTCCGCAACTGCTCGTCTATCCCGTGCCCTCGTCCGGGACGGTGCGCATCGAACTCCGTCTCGCCCATCCGATGCCGACGACGCTGACGATCGTGGATGCCGGGGGGCGAGTGGTTCGTACTCTGCAGAATGGGGCCATCTCCTCAGGTGTTTCTCGATTCGACTGGGATGCCCGCGACGCCGAAGGAAACCAGATGACGGCGGGCGTCTACTTTGCTCGGCTCCGTGCCGAGGGGCGTAGCTGGACGGAAAGGATGGTACTTCTCCGATGAAACGGATTCCTGGACTCGCCTCCGCCTACCTCGCCGGTACCCTCGTCGCTGCTTCATCCGGCTTGGCTTCGGCCGGCTGTATCGACTACTCGTCTTTCCTCCGCAAAGAGGCTGGGTTGGGTGTCTCGGGGACGCCCCTCGGGGTGACCTACTCCGGGAGTGCGGCGTATCTCTCGCTGGGATCGAGCGGGATGTCGATCGTCGATCTCACGAACCCGGCAGCACCCGCACTCCTCAGCTCGACGCCCACGGCGGGGCCGGCGAGTGATGTTCTCGTCGACGGCGGCTTGGCGTACGTCGCCATGGAGACCGCAGGTGTCGCCGTCTACGACGTGACCGATCCCGGAGCCCCTGTCCTCGTCGGGAGCGTCGATACGCCATCTCTTGCCTATGCGCTGGCCCTGTCCGGTGACTACCTGATCCTGGCGGACGGATACTCGGGTGTGCAGATCATCGACGTTTCGAGTCCCTCGGATCCGACGTTCGTGGGCCACGTGTCGACGAGCACGCGGGCGTTCGACGTCGAAGTCGTGGGAGACAATGCCTACGTGGCCGCCGACCTCACGGGCATGGTGGTCGTGGACATCTCCACGCCGTCCGCCCCGTCCGTGGCAGGAATCGCGGACACGCCGGGAAAGGCCTACGGAGTCGCTGTCTCAGGTGACTACTGCTTCGTCGCGGACCATACGCACGGCCTTGCCGTCGTGGACATCGCTGTCCCGAGTGCTCCAGTGATCGTGGACACCCAGCCTCTCCCGGGGCTCGCGGACGAGGTCCACGTCGCGGATGGTGTCGCCTTCCTCACGAATGGGCTCATGGACGAGCTCCTGCTCGTGGACGTCTCTCTTCCGTCCGCTCCCGCCCTCCTCAACTTCCTCGATCTCGACGGTGCGACCCGGGGATTCGCCGTGCACGAGGGGCGTGTGTACCTTGGTGTGGGGAGCGAGCTCACCGTGATCGACGCATCGAACACCTCTCCGGTCCCGATCGCCGGGTTCCTCGATCTCACGCAGGACACGCAGTCGGTGAGCGGCGATGGTGGGGTCGTGTGTGTCGGCGCGCTCAGTTCCGGGGCGGTGTTCGTCGACGTGTCCAATCCGCAGCAACCGGTGACCGCCTCGATCCTCGATACGCCGGGCTTCGTCCTCGATGCGGTTGTCTCCGGCGAGTTCGCGTTCCTGGCGGACGAGGCGAGCGGCTTCGAGGTGGTTCACGTGCCGAGCGCGGACGATCCCGTCCTCGTAGGCACGCTACCTCTGCCCGGCAACGCCAGGAGCATCCGGGTCGCGGGTGACATCGCCTGCGTGGGGATGGGGCCCGCCGGAGTCGCGATCATCGACATCGCCGATCCTGGCGACGTCAGCCTCCTCGGGACGGTGGACACTCCCGGGACCGCGGGCGTCTGCGTTCCGCGTGGCGACCGCGCCTTCGTGGCTGAAGGAACGGGCGGTCTCACCGTCCTCGACATCTCCGCACCCGGAACTCCCACTGTGATGGCGAATGTGGCCATGCCGGACGAAGTCAGGGACGTCGTGCTCTTTGGAGACTTCCTGCTCGCGGCGGCGGACGATGCCGGTGTCCAGGTCGTGGACATCTCCTCACCCGCGACGCCGACCATCGTCGGAGAGATCGCCGTTCCAGGCAGCGCGACGCGACTCGTCCTGGACGGCACCATCCTTTACGTCGCTGGGGCGTCGGGATCGGTCTCCGTCGTCGATGTCGCGAATCCGCTCTCTGCGATCGGGATCGGCATGTTGCCGACCAGTTCCGACGCGATGGCGATCGGGCTGGCCGGTGACGAGCTGCTCGTCATGACCGACGATCTCATCCTCGCGAACCGTCAGTGCGACGTGTCCGCGGGTCCGGAGCCGTCACTCACTGTTGGGAGCCGGTTCCTATCCGTGTCACCGAATCCTTCGCACGGCCCGGTCGAGGTCCGTTGGCAGCAGGGCCGAGCCGGCGCGTCCATCGTCTCCGTGTTCGACGTAGCGGGCCGTCTCCTCTTCGAGGAGAGGACGAGTGCCGAGGCCGGATCGATCGGTCACGCCTCGATTCCGCAGGACAGGATTCCCGAGACCGGGATGTACTTCGTGAGACTCGCCACCCCCGACGGGGCGGCCGCGACGCGCTTCGTCCGCGTACGTTGATCCAAGTGGGGGCCCCGCCGAGCAATCGGCGAGGCCCCTCGCTTCGAGGTCCTCACGCCTCCGCACCCATCTCCCGCATCGCCTGCGTCTCGTCCCAGAGACGCTCCGCCGCCGACCTGCCGACGAGCGCTACCAGATGAACGAGGTCGAGAGCCGGCATGTGGGCTCTGGCCAGAGCGAGTGCGACGGTTGGAAGTTCGCCGGGCGAGCGATACACGACGTGGACCGGTTCCCAACTGGGGTGGAACTTCTCCTTGAACTCGTAGAGCGAGCGGAAGTCGTACGGTTCGTGGACGTGCGTGAAGATCCGGGCCAGGAGTGACTGGACGAGGGACTGCTCCGGGTCGGGACTGAGGTTCGCGAGCGGGGCGGTCGCGAGACTCGCGTAGGCCGCGCCTTCTTCTTGGAGAAAGAGAAGCGACCGCGCGATGAGGAACTCCATCGCTCCGCTGAACGACGTTTCGTGGCGACGCATCAGGTCGATGACCCAGCCGTTCCGCGCCGGGACCGGGAGCCAGCTCGCGTACGCGTGCACCCTACCCGCCTCGTCGACCGCGAGCGTGACGAGGCTCCCCGGCTCCTCCAAGTCTTCGAGGCTTCCGAGTACGAACTCCATCGGCGGGAGTGCGGTCGTCTTCTGGCTCCAGGATCGATCGACCTCGAGGATGGCAGCGCGTCGCTCGCGAGGGAGTGTTCCGGCACGGTAGGCCTCGAAGCGAACGCCTTCCCGCTCGGCGCGGTTGAGCGCCGTTCGTGTCGATTGCCAGCTCTTGCCCTTGAACTCGAGTCCGGCCAGGGGAAGGATCGCTTCCTCGCCGACCTTGAGCGTATGCCAACCGTTCCGTCGGAGCGCGTCCGCCGTGCCGGCGGTCACGGCATAGAAGACGGCGCCCCACCCCTGCTCCTGCGCCCGCGCTGCGAACTCCTCGGCGGCGGAAACGACGCGGTCCGGTGGACCGATCGGCTGCCCCAGGACCACCGCATGCCCGTACGCAACGCGGTACGCGGCGTAGCAACGCCCCTCCTGAAGAGGGCCGAGGCTGTTGCCCTTTCGCAATGTCATCGCCGCCGTTCCCGTGGCGCCCCACGTCTCCATCAGCGCCCGCGCGACTTCACGATCCCCTCGCCGGACGCGCGGTGCGGCCACGCCTTCGAGAAGCCTCGTCAGAGTGAGGAAGGCGAGAGGCCAGAAGGCGTAGGGAAGGAACCGGACCATATCCCGTGCGAGCGCGGAAGTAGGCTCTGGATCACCGGGACCCGTGAGGTCGACGAGGCCGAGGATCGCTTCGAGCGCGGTCCGCGTCCACGAACCGACTCCGAGCGCCGGGGTGAAGCCACCTCTCGTCGTCGCGCCCGCGAGGGCGAGGAAGCAGACCGCGCCTCCCAACGGGACCAGTGCCCGGCGCCATCCACCGCGCTGCCGCATCCACTGCGAGGGCGCTCGGAAGGATCGTCGCGACTTCACGAGTCCGAACAGCAGCGCGAGACCGAGCACGATCGAGGCGGGGCCGGGGTGGGCGAGCGTCGTTGGGACGGAAGTCACGGCGATGGCCAGGAGGGTCAATGCCCACGCCGTGCGTTGGCCCCGGTAGAGGCCGGGAGCGAGCACGAGCTGCGCGAGTCCCGTCAGAATGAGGAGGAGACGCGGCCAACCCGGTTCCCCCAGCGGCACCCAGGACTCCAGCTGCTCGAAGCCAGGATGCCTCGGCAGGGACAGCCCCGCGATGACGTGGAGACTCCCGAGGAGTGCACTGCCGAGCCCGATCGTCTCGGCCGGGCGGAGGGTGAGTCCGATCGTGCGCCCGATTCGGGGCGTGCGGCCGACTGCTGACGGCCGGCGATCCGCGGAGACCGGCGCGATTCCCACGCCGAGCCCGAACGTGAACGCAAAGAGATGACCGTAGTCCCAGACGTGTCCCGAGAGGAGGATCGCGGCGATCAGGTACGCGTACGTGGCTGCGACGAGTCCGATGTTTCGTCGGCGGGATCCGCTCAGTGCGACCGCGCCCCACGCGCCGAACGCACCGTTCGAGGCGCCGACGTCGCGAAATGCCGCGAGTCCGCTTGCCCAATCCCCTCCGAACTGAGTCAGCACGAACGGCGCGATGACGTATCCCGCGAAGTGTCCGACGAGGAACGACACGAGCGCGCGTCGCCATCCGAGACGAACCTCGGCGAGGCCGACGAACACGGCGACGATCGCGAGAACGCTCGGCAGCATCGACGGGCGGTAGACGAGGAACGGTGCCGTGAGCAGGCGATACGGCTCGTGGATGAGATCGGCGAGACGAAACCCGAACGTGGCGAGCTGCTCCGCGCTGATCGGGTTCGCGGCCGTGTCCGTCAGGAGCGCGACCGCGAGGATGATCAGGCCGAGGACCGGAGTGAGGATCCAGCGTGGCCGACTCGGGCCGGCGTCGGGCCGAGTGCCCGGCGCCAATGCTCCGTCTTCGGCCCCGTCCACCGGATCGTCACTCATCGGGGCGAGTCGTGCTCGGTGTGCCGCGCGAGTGCGTCGACGAGTTCGACTTCGAGCCGACGTTCCGGCGTGCCCTCGAACCGCGCGATCTCGCGACCGTTCGACTTCACGATCACGGCGGGCACCGTCCTGGGCGCGTACGACTCGAGGGCCGCGGCGGGCTGAGCGAGGCCGCGGTCCAGCCCGATGAAGGTGAGGTGGAGGTCCGGATTGTCCGCCCTCTCCACGATCCGGAGAAGAGGCGGGACGATCCGTTCGGAGACCTTCGCCCAGGAAGGAAAGAGGACGACGATGTCGACGTCCGAGTGGTGTCGGGACAGGCTCTCGAGCGAACTGGGGTTCGGCTCGTAGGACTTCGACAGCTCGGCATACTCGGGCCTCTCCGTGAGGAGCGCGGCCGCGGTACGTTCTCCCACCACTGCCGGTACAGGCTGGAGGAGGTAGGTGGAGCTGTCGTAGTCGAAGCGTGCGAACCCCTCGTCGTCCACGAAGCTGCCGTAGGACTCGACTTCGGTGAGGATCGGTAGAGGGTGTCCCTCCTGGTCCCGTCCGACCTTGCTGCGCGGAAGGGTTCCGACACGGTGGCCCGTCTTCTCGAGCACGAATGCCGGGGCGTCGCCCGATGTCAGCACGAGGAACTCGTGATGCTCCGGATCTTCGTAGAGGACTGCGGATCCGTCCACGACATCGTCGACCAGCACTCGGTAGCCGCCGACCGGAGACCAACCGTCATCCGTGCGGAACTCCTCGACCGCGGGCCCGCCCGGGACGAGGCCCGGGACCTCTTCGGACGCGGCGGGTTCGACGCCGATCGGGTCGGCCTTCTTGTGCTCTTCCGCGTGGGCCGTGGTGGGTGGAGCGACGATCGCGATGAGGGAGAGGGTGAGGGCGTTGGCGAGAAACGTCTTGGCGGCGCTGCCCAGCCATGGAGGCTCGAGTCTGCGCAGGTAGCGGAACATGGTCTTGTCTCCTTCCGTGCGCTCGTACCCCGAGGGTACGGCTCTCGTTCCCGACAACTTGCTCCTCGCAGGGACCGATGTCCACCTGGTTCCGGTCCCCTGCTCGAGCGGCTCTGGGTGCCGTCGGCGTAGGCCCTCGAGGTGGCCGGCCGGCCACGGGCGGTCATGGACGATGAGGGCTCCGGGAGCTGAGGTATCTCCATTCCTGGGTTGCACAGGCGATGCCGAGGCGGGATGCTGCTTTTGTCGCCGTCGGCCGAAGTCCCCCCTTTGCCCGCGCCACGCGGACGGAAGTCGCCGCCCAACGGAGTCGTCGTCCCTTGGACCCAACGTCCAGCGGAGCCCCGACCTGTGCGGGTCGACACTGTCTCGGAGGGAATGTATGCGCCGTTTCGTTCACGCCTCCGCTACCGCCTTCGCTACTGTCTTCGCCGCGGTTCAGCTCACCGGTTGTATCCCGTTCTCGTCCTTTCAGTCCGCCCGAATCGCGGAGCCGGGGAAAGCGTCGGTGGTGTTCGGCTACTCGCGGGTCGACCTCGACGACACGGAGACTTTCGATCCCGGCGCGAACGAGTTCACTCTGGTCTCGCGAGTCGGTACGCGAAGTCCCAACTTCGATTACGGCTTTAGGGCCGCAGGAGTGTTCGCCGCGGACGACTTCACGAGCGTGAGTCTCGGCCTGCACGCGCGCGCGGGCGTCGTTCCCGACTATCTCACGCTCCAGGCCCCGTTCAGCTGGCTTCTGGCCGAAGGCGGGTATCACGACTTCTACGTCCACCCGACCGCAATCGCCTCCTGGCCAGTGACGCCGTCGTTCGAGATCAACGGATCGGGGACGCTGTACCTCGGCGTGTTCGAGACGGACGACCTGTATTCCTACAGCCTCGGGCTCGCGGTCGGTCCGAGAAACGCGACGTACCGGATTCGACCCGAGGTGGCGTGGCTTCGTGGGTCTGGAGACGGCGGCTCCACGCAGTTTGGGGTCGGACTCGAGTTCGTCGGATCGGGCCGGCAGGGCTCGTCCGGCGGAAACGGTGGTTCCATCTGGGGGGACTAGCGTCCCCGGGGATGTGCGGAGGGCGCCGAGCGGGTCACGCTTCCGGGCGATGTCGCGCCCAGCGGGCTCCCTCTCTCTGCGCCCGTCCGTCGTCTGAGGAAGTTGCCTTCGTCCGACGAACCTACCGGACGTAGCTCTCGTAGAGGCTTCCCAGCAGTTCGGGAACGAGAGCCATCTTCTCCGGTGTCTCCACGTAGGCGATCCGCATCTGCGTCCGTCCCGGATTCGTCGCGCCCGGGGGGACGCTGTAGAACCCGGCCATCGGAGCGGTGAGGAGCGTGTAGGGAGTCCCGCCGATATCCACCCGTCCCTCCCGCGCGCAGTGGAGGACGAAGTCGAGGGCACTGAACCCTTCGGGCGCGATCTCGCGGAAGTCGACGACGGAGTAGATGCTCGCGTCCGGACTCGAGACGATGGCGCCCGGGATTCTCTCCTTCGTGCCGACGGTGAACGACTCGAGCATGCCGCGGTAGTACGCGCGCTGCTTCGCGAACCACTTCCTGAGGTCCGCGTGGGACTCGTGGGCGAGTGCGCCGAAGATGTACTGGCCGGGAACGCTCGCGCAGAGGCTGGCCGTGGCCTCGGCGATGCATTGACGGTGGTACTCCTCACTGTCCGTGACGAGGGCGCCGATCCGGAGGCCGCATGCGTTCCAGACCTTGGACGCGGTTTCGATACTGATCCGGCGGCCGGTGATGCCGGGTACGTCTGCTTCCGTGAGGCTCCAGATACTCACGGGAGACCCCGTCTCCGCTTCGCCGGCTTCCGGGTAGTAGAGCTCACGGTACGCTTCGTCACTGATGATCCAGAGGCCATGCTTCACGCATAGCTTCGCGAGCTCGATCATCATGGCGCGGTCCAGTAGCTGCCCGGTCGGGTTGTCGTACGGGATCAGCACGAGTGCACCTGGGCGGTGGGACTTCATGGCCGCGTCGATCTCGCCGAGTTCCGGGAAGGTGAAGCTTCCGTCCGCCTGGAGGGTGCGCTGGATGGAAACCGTGGCGCGTCCCACTCGGTCCGCGAACCCCTTGTAGTTCGTGTACGCCGCGTCGATCAGCATGAGTGGACGTTCGGAGGTCCCCGCCGGTCCGCAGCAACCGACGATGACGAGCTCCATGGCCTGACTGCCGCCCGCCATGATCTGCACGTGCAGGTCTTCGGTCTCGCAGCCGCTCGCACCGACGATGTTCTTGAAGGCTTCGTTGCATTCAGGCGTGCCCCGCGTCGGGCTGTACATCACGACCCCGCGCTCGAACGGACTGCCCTTCGCACCCAGGTTCCGCATCCGCTCGATCATCGCGGGATGCATCGGGAGCGAGACGTTCCCGACCGCGACGTTGACGGCCTCGGTGTCGTCGTTCCGGTTGGAGAACTCGATCTGGGCGAGACGGATGGAGGAGGGCTTCCGGCTCTGGAAGTGGGCGGAGAGCTGCGGGGCAGTCATGGGGGCCTCCAGGAGGCGAAACGGTTGCGTGCGTATCCTTCCTTGCGGCTCATGGTCCGCAAGGAGGGGAATCTGTCACCGTTGGGGCCTCGATTGCAACTGGATCCGTTCGGGAGCGGGACCGTGCCGGCACAGGATCTGCGTGCGGATCCGTCGTTTCACCAAGGAACATTCCCCGGTGGGAGAACGGCCTCTCCGGACCGCATCATCCCAGCAGCACGTCGAAGCTCGCGGCGATGGTGTCGTCGGACTCTTCGAGGGCTGCCTCGCCCACGTAGAGTTCGGTCATGGTGCCCCGGCCCCACATGTCCTCTCGGATCCGCGCGCATGGAAGGAGACCGGTCTCCGCTCCGGCCTGCTCGCGCCGCGAGTTGAGTCCCTCGGGCGTTCCGCCGAACAGGAGATGCATCATGTTCACCTGCACGGGAGAGGGCATGACGGTCAGCCCGATCCGGCGACCCGGGCGCGCCTCCTCCGTTGCGAGATCCGCGCCCGCTGCCCCCGATCTCACTGCACCGTACCGTGACTCGAGGAGGGCGCCGATCTCCTTCGCGCGTGCGACGTAGTCACGGAATCGATCGAGGCGAGTCTCCATGCCGATGCGGGCGGAGACGGTGAACGGCGTCATCTGGACGAGGTTGCCCCCGTGTCGCCGGAGCCAGGGGCGCGCCTCTTCGATGAAGTCCCTCGGCCCGGCCAGAGCCGCGCCGGCGAGGCCACCGATCCCCTTGTAGAACGACACGTAGGCGGAGTCGAAGAGCGACGCGACTTCGGTGACGGAGCGTCCGTAGCCCGCGGCGGCCTCATAGAGACGGGCTCCGTCCAGGTGGAGAGCGACGCCCGTGTTCCGAGACCACTCCCGGATCGCCGAGAGCTCGTCCCAGGGGATGAGCTGGCCGCCGATCTCGCGCATCGGCAGTTCGAGGAGGAGCGCGGAAACGTCCGGATCGAGCTGTGCGATGTCCTCGCGCGAAGGCGTCCGGAGTGTCTCTCCGACGAGCTGCGCCTCCAACCGGTGGAGATGCCGATACCCATGTTGCTCGTGCGCCTCGAGGTGGCTCGTGGCGTGGAATGCGACCTTCGCGCTCTTCTTTCGATCCGCCCAGATCCGGAGCGCGATCTGTTGCGCCATGGTCCCGGACGGAAAGAAGAGGGCCGCCTCCTTGCCGAGGAGATCGGCGATCTCCGCCTCGAACGACTGGAGCCATTCGGACGCACCGTAGACGTCTCCCTGGAGGTCGTGCTCCTCGCAGTAGGCCGCCAAGGCTTGGAACGACGCGGCGGAGGTCTGGCGCGGGTGTCCGTGGAGGAGTCTCGGCGTCTGTGACACGGTGTCACCTCTCGAAAGGAGTAGAGCGGTTCTCGGATTGGCGAGTCGTCGGAGTCCGATCGAGGGACCCCGGCCGGAACGGTAGCGCAGGGAACGGGGGACGCGCTACGGCACGTCCGCGCGGCGGCACGTCCGCGCGGCGGGCCAGGGCGCCGATTCCCCGTCTATCATTCCGGTGCCCGGACCCACCTGCCTCCGCTACTCTTGTCGGGATGATCGACGGCGACGGAGGACGTATGCGTTCCATCGCCTCCAAGAGTGACGAGTGGTGAGGGAGCCCCACGCATGGACGGGACAGGGTCGAGGCGGAAGAACGAGACCTCCGAGTCGGATATCCGAACCGGCGCGTCTTCTGGTTCCGAAGTCCATACAGGCCCTGTCTTCGACTCCGTACGGTCCTTCTGTCTGCACATCCTCGAGTCAGGCGACCTCGAGTCCAAACTCGTTCCGCCTCGAGGGCCGGGTGGTGATCCGCTCTTGGACGTTCCTGGCCCCCCGGTCTTCCTCGATCGTCCGGCTCGTCAGGACCACATCCAGATCCGTTCCGGGGCCGACCGTCTTCCGAACCTGAACGAACTGAAGGACCGTCACGCGCGGTCGGCTTGCGTCGAGCGGTTCGCCAATCACGAGCTCATGGCCGTGGAGCTGTTCGCCTGGGCGCTCGTCGCCTATCCCGAAATGCCTTCCGCTCTTCGTCGCGGGCTGCTTCACGTCCTCGAGGAGGAGCAGGGACACGTCCGGCTCTATCTCGACCGCCTCGCGGGGCTCGGGAGTGGACTCGGCCAGAGCGCGTTGTCTGACTACTTCTGGCAACAGGTGCCCGGGATCAAGGAGAGCCCGAACGGGCCGGCATCGTTCCTCTGCGTGATGGGGCTCACGTTCGAGCAGGCCAACCTCGACTTCTCCCTCCTCTACCGGGATGCGTTCCGGCAGAACGGCGACGAGGAGAGCGCACGCGCTCTGGACATCGTGCACAAGGACGAGATCGGTCACGTGCGGCTGGCCGCGCGGTGGCTCGAGAAGGTCGCACGGCCCGACGGCGACGGCCACGGCCACGTTCCGGATGGTCACGATCCTGACGCCCAGGATCTCGGCGAGAACGAGGGGGCCGACGCACTCACGGAACTCTACGACCGTTTCGTCCCCTTCCCGCTCTCGGCCGCGCGCGCGAAAGGGCGACGCTTCGAAGTCGCGGCGCGTCGTCGTGCGGGACTGAGCGATGCCTTCATCGAACACGTGCGGTTGGCGAAGCCGTACGGGACCCGTGACCGCGGCGGTACGTCGGGCTCGTCGACCCCGTCGACCCCGTCGACCCCGGCCGGCTCCTGAGGTCGCGCGGTGGCCGCGCCTTCCATGTCCCGAATCCTCTATCCCAACTTCGGAGCCGAAGAAAACCGCGACGCAAAGCGGGCGGTTCCCGAGCTCCTCCATCTGCTCTCGCTCTGGCAGGGGCTCTTCCCGGACGACACAACCGTTCATCTGCCTCTGGAGACCTTTCCTCCCGGCACGATTCCACTCGCCCCCGCGGCGGTCCGTACCGGTGCCCCTGACGCGTTCGATGGTGCGCTGCTGCCGGCAGCGGACCTCGCGAACGCGACGAAGGTGACGGATGCGATGGCCGGGTCGGGACGAGCGATGGGGCCGTCTCGCTCGACGCGTCTCTGGGAGCGACTCGCGGATACGGGCGGGATCGTCGCCTGGTATCCGAGCGCGCGGGCCGAGGAGTATGCGAAGACCCGAGGGGTTCGTCTCGCCTTCGCTACGCCCGACATCGCGTCGCGCCTGCACGACAAGGCTTCCTGCGTGCGTTGGCTCGAACGATGGGAGCGTTTGCCGCGATCGATCCGGAAGTCGTCAGAAGGTACGGGTGATGAGCTTGGGATGGCTGTCGGACGCGACGTCCCGACCGGATGGCGTCCGTCCGTGCTCGATCCCGAAGACCTGCGTCGCCCGGATGCGGCCGAAGTGATTGCGCACCTCGTGGCCGGGTGGGATGCGGCCTGTCGCGATGCGTTCGTGCTCAAACCACGATTCGGGACGAGTGGGCGGGGGCGGGTTCGCGGCGATTCCCTTCCGCTCGGTGAGTCGATCAGACGGGCGCTTCCGAGACTTGCCGATCGCGGCGGAGCCGTCCTGGAACCGTGGTTCCAGAGGTTGGACGATCTCTCCGCGCAGTTCTGGGTCGAGCCCGATGGATCCGTCACCTGCCTGGGGACGACCCGGCAAGTGCTCGGGGAGAACGGGATCTACCTCGGGAATCGTGGGGAGGTGGATCTGCATCCTCGCTCCACCGTCGGCCCGGGGCTCCTCGCGCCGACCGTCACGTCCGGGAGTCCATGGGACACTGAGTTCCGAGCGATCGCGACATGCTTCGTGACGGACGCCGCGGCCACGGGATTCCGTGGGCCGTGCGGTGTCGATGGATTCGCCTACCGTGACTCCCGCGGCGAGGAGCGGCTACGCCCGCTCGTCGAGTGCAATGCGCGGTTCACCGCGGGGACCATTGCGGTCGCCTGGCTGTCCGAGGTCCTCGCGTCTCGCGGTGTGGCCTCCGGCGCAGGATCCGGGGTTCCCGGCGAACAGAGCGAGTGGTGGTTCGCACCTTTTCCTACCCACGCGCGCCGACTTCTCGGCGCCAGGGGCGTCCCGAACCCCAACGAGGGCTGGGAGCTGACGTGTCTCGAAGCCGCCGATGACGGGGCGATTCTCGGCTTGCGCCCTGCCCGCGGCGGGGACCGGTAGCCCCGAACGGGGACCGCCGGCGTGTCAGTTCCGAGTTCGTTTCGGGGCGGAGTCGCACTTCGATCGGCAACTCGTTCCGCTGCAGTCACTCGCAGCGTTTGGGCCACGTTCCGCACATTCCACCTTTGCGTTCGGTGAGGCGGCGAAGGGGCGCTATACTTGGTGCAAGGCTCCGGACGGTTGGGCAGAGCTGAGTCGAGCCGCGCATGAGCAGCATGAAGAGACCGCACCAGAAAGCGGCGATACTTTCGCTGATCCTCCTCCTGTACGCGTTTGGAACGGTGCCGACCGGTTCCGCGTGGGCTGGAGTGCACTCCGTTTCGCCCGACGGACTCGGCGACTACCCGACGATCCAGGACGCGATCGACGCCGCCGCACCCGGTGACACGATCCGACTCACCACGGGAACGTTCCAGGGGGTCGGGAACCGGAACCTCTCCTTTGCCGGGAAGCCGCTCCTCCTCGAGTCGGTCAGCGCCAACCCGGACTCCTCCATCGTCGACTGCGAAACGCTCGCGCGCGCGATGACGATCGCGACCGGGGACACGTCATTGGTCGTTCGGGGTCTCTCGTTCCTCAACGGAGCCGTCACCGGATCGGACGTCGGCGGGGCGCTCTCCATCGGTGTCGGCGCAACGCCGTCCTTCGAGAACTGCGTCTTCGCGGCGAACGAATCCCAGGCCGAGGGCGGTGCCGTCCACGTCACCGGAGCGTCGCCGAGCTTCATCGACTGCGTGCTCGCGGGGAACGTGGCAGTGGACGGAGGCGCCTTCTTCATCGCGGACTCGAGCGTCGTGACGATCGTCGGCTGTACGTTTGCGGACAACCAGGTGTCGTCTCGTGGCGGCGCCGTCTACGCCGCGGGCGACTCACTCCAGACGATCGAGCGGAGCGTCCTCTGGGGCAACTGCGCCTCGGTCGAGGGCGGAAGCGCGTTCGTCGCGGCGAACGGTTCGGTCGACTTCGCCTGCTCCGATGTCGACTCCTCGCTCGTCGACGGAACTGGCACGACGAACTACGACGTGAATTCGATCTTCGTCGATCCTCTCTTCTGTGGTGCGGTCGGATGCGTGGGTGTGAATGCGACCGGCGTCTACACGGTGTACGACACCTCGCCGGTCCTCGCCGCCAACAGCCCGTGCGGGCTCCTCATCGGCGCGAGGGCAGCTGGTTGCGCCGTTCCCACCGGCGCGTGCTGCGCTTCGGACGGTTCGTGCACGATCGAGACGTCGGCAGACTGCGCGACGGCCGGCGGCACCTACCAGGGCGACGCGACGAGCTGCGACCCGAACCCGTGCCCGCAGCCGACCGGCGCGTGCTGCGCTTCGGACGGCTCCTGCACGATCGAGACGTCGGCAGACTGCGCGACGGCCGGCGGTACCTATCAGGGTGACGCGACGAGCTGCGACCCGAACCCGTGTCCGCAGCCGACCGGCGCGTGCTGCGCTTCGGACGGTTCGTGCACGATCGAGACATCCGCGGACTGCGCGACGGCCGGCGGCACCTACCAGGGCGACGCCACCACCTGCACGCCGAACCCGTGTCCGCAGCCGACCGGCGCGTGCTGCGCGACCGACGGGACCTGCGCCATCGCCGAGATCGGTCCGTGCGGCGTGAGCGGTGGAGTCTTCCAGGGCGACGGCACCGTGTGTTCACCCAATCCGTGTCCAGCGTTCGTCGTCACTCCAGACGGGCTGGGCGACTACCCGACCATTCAGGCCGCGATCGACGGCGTGGCTCCGACGGCGAACATCGAGCTCTCCTCGGGCGTCTTCACGGGCGTGGGGAACAGGGACCTCGTGTTCGGCGGCAAGCCGCTGACACTACGCTCCGCGTCCGGCGACGCCGACTCGACCGTGATCGACTGTCAGAGCGCGGGCCGCGGTTTCTACTTCAAGGACGGTGAGGACTCGACCACCGTCGTCCGGGGAATCGGCATCGTGAACGGTGCAGTCACCGGTGTGGGGCGCGGCGGTGGTGTCGCGATGGTCGGGTCGGATCCGCGCCTGGTCGACTGTTCGGTGCGCGGTTCCACGGCGGAGCTCAACGGCGGCGGCGTCTATCTCCTCGACGCGAGCCCGCGTCTCGAAGGCTGCCTCTTTGCGGGGAATGCGGCGACCCAAGGTGGTGGACTCTTCGCCGAGGGCTCATCGGTTCCGCGACTCGTAGGGTGCACGATCGCCGACAACTCCGCGGCGGGGTACGGTGGCGGTATCTATACGAGCGCTCCCGATTCGCTCCACTTCGAACGGTCGATCCTCTACGGAAACTGCGCCGACCTCGGCGGCGCGGAGGCCCGGATCGACGTCTCCGGCGCGATCTTCGCCTCCTCGTGTTCGCTCGCGGATTCGTCAGGCGTCGACGGAACAGGCGTCGTGGTCTGGTCGCCGAACGACGTCTTCGGGAACCCTCGATTCTGCGCGCCGGTCGACTGCGGTCTCGCGCCGACCACGACCGGAGTCTACACCGTACGGGCCGGAGCGCCGGTCCTGGCGGAGGGGAGCCCCTGTGGCCTCCAGATCGGATCGGGCGGAGAAGGATGTGCGTCGTTCCCCACGGGCGCGTGCTGTGCAGCCGAGGGTGGCTGCGTCATTCTCGAGGAAGTGATCTGCGGCGAGGAAGGCGGTGTCTATCAGGGAGACGGGTCCGTGTGCGATCCGGATCCTTGCCCCGCTTCGGGCGCGTGTTGTCTCGACGACGGTTCGTGCCTCATCCGCATCCCGGCTCTTTGCACGTCACTCGGTGGTACCTATCTCGGCGATGGCACCGTTTGCTCTCCTGATGCCTGCGCCCTCATCGTGCTCGCCGACGGCTCCGGAGCCTACCCGACGATCCAGTCCGCGATCGATGCGGCCGTCTCCGGCTCGATCGTCGAACTCGGGAACGGCCTCTTCACGGGAGTGGGGAACCGCGGCATCCAGTTCCGAGGCAAGGCGATCACGGTGCGGAGTGCGAGCGGCATTCCGGATTCTTGCGTGGTCGACGCCGAAGGGCTCGATCGTGGCTTCTACTTCCGGGACGGGGAGACGCCGAGCAGCGTGCTCGAAGGGGTCTCGGTTCGGAACGGCGCGGTGACGGGCGGCGGACGCGGAGGCGGCATTGCCTGCGTGCTGAGTTCGTCTCCGACCATCCGGAACGTGGCCATCCGCGGATGCACATCGGAAGCCGAGGGTGGTGCGTTCTACGCGTCGAGCGGGAGCCCGTTCCTCGAGGACTGTCTCCTCTCCGGAAACGCCGCGACCGAAGGCGCCGGAGTCTTCGTCGAAGGAACAGCGTCCGCGTACCTCGTCGGATGCACGGTGTCGGGGAACTCGGCGAGCGTGGTGGGCGGCGGTGTGCGGGCCGGCGGTGCGGGCGCGGTGCTGGAACGGAGCATCGTCTGGGGGAACTGCGCACCGGAAGGTGCGGAGGTCTACTTGGCCATCTCGGGCCCGGCCGCGGACTTCTTCTGCAGCTCGGTCGATTCGGCCGGAGTCGCCGGGGCCGGTACGGCGTCGTACGACGAACACACACTGTTCGCCGATCCTCTCTTCTGTGACTTCGACTCGTGCGGCGCGGCTCCGACCATCGTTGGCGAGTACACGCTCTCTTCGTTCTCACCCTGCCTTGCCACGGCGAGCCCGTGCAGTCTCCTCATCGGCGCGCGCGGTGAAGGATGCGGGCCGATCGCCACCGGTGGATGCTGCCTCCCCGGTGGTGGTTGTGCGGTCGAGAGCGAGACGATCTGCACGAACGCCGGCGGAACGTACCAGGGCGACGACGTGCCCTGCGATCCCTCTCCCTGTACGACGGTCGGCGCGTGCTGCCTTCCGGACGGGAGCTGTGATCTCTTCGTCGAGTTCGCATGCACGTCGGCCGGCGGAACCTTCCGCGGTGCCGGAACGGTTTGCGAGGCGGACTCATGTCCGGCCTTCGTCGTCCTGCCCGATGGCTCCGGCGACTTCGCGACGATCCAGGACGCGATCGACTTCGTCGGCCCGGGTGCGACGATCGAGCTGGCGAACGGCGACTTCAAGGGGACGGGGAACAAGGACCTTCGCTTCTATGGGAAGGCGCTCCGGCTTCGCTCCGCCAACGGTGATCCTGATTCCTGTCGGATCGATTGCGAAGGCGTTGGAAGAGGCCTCTACTTCCGGGACGCGGAAGGCCCTGAGACGATCGTGGAAGCCCTGGCCGTGGTGAACGGCGCGCTCACGGGCGCGGGCCGGGGGGCGGGTGTGGCTCTGGTGGGTGCGTCGCCGACGCTGCGTAGCGTTCTCGTGAGCGGGTGCGCGTCCGAGGCGAATGGCGGCGGCGTGTACGTGACCGGTGGAGCTCCCACCCTGGAGAACTGCACGATCGCGCGGAACCGGGCCGATCGGGGCGGTGGTCTCTTCGCAGAGGGCGATGCCGACGTCACGCTCGTCCGGACGATCCTGCACGGGAACTGTGCGACGTCGGACGCGAACTTCGGAAACCCGGAGGACGAAGCCGTAGCCGGATCCGAGACGAGCGCGCTCCACTTCCAGTGCGCGGCCGTGGACAGCGCGGGAGTTTCGGGCAGCGGTACGATCGAGTACGACGGCAACACGATCTTCGCATCTCCGATCTTTTGCGCTGCGGTCCCCTGTGGAGAGGCGCCGACGGCCGCCGGCTCCTATGGGATCGACGTCACGTCGCCCTGTACGGCGGCGAACAGCCCCTGCGGAGAGCTCATCGGCGCGATCGACGTCACGTGTGCCGACTCGGTCGGCGCGTGCTGCCTCGACGACATCTGCTTCGTGACCAACGCGACGACTTGTGCGGACGAACTCGGTGAGTACCAAGGGAACGGGACGGGCTGCGATCCCAGTCCGTGCCCCGAGCTCGGTGCGTGCTGCCTTCCCGACAACAGCTGTCTCCAGCTCACGCGGACGACCTGCTACGCGAACAGCGGCATCTTCCTCGGGGAAGGCGTGCCGTGTCCGCCGGACGGATGCAGCTTCAATGCGGGCGGTGCGCTCATCGTCCACGCCAACGAGACGGTTCAGTACGAGCAGGGCGCGGCCTACTGTGACAGCTCGGGCATCGTGACCTGCGGAGCCGGGATCAACACCGTCGCCTCGGCCGACACCCTCGTGTTCCACGTCCTCGCCGCTCTGCCGAATGACGGCGGCTCCCGCCTCACCGGCGTGACCTTCGGCATCGACTACGATCCGGCCCTGATCACCATTCTGGACTCTGGTTCGTGCGGCGACTTCGAACTCGCGGAGCCCGCCTGGCCCGACTCGGGCACCGGCACCGCGGTTACCTGGACCACGGCTCAGCTCGACGAACTCGTCGACGTGTACTGGTTCGCGATCGAGATCGAGGGCGGCGGGCCGGCGCGATTCGGACTCACGGCGCATCCCACGCAGGGGCGTTCTTCTCCGACGATCAGGTCCCGCCGACGCTGGACCAGATCGCGTGCCTCGGCGCGCTTGGGATCGGCACATCGGGCGCCGAGTGCTGCGCGACGGTGGACGTGGTGCCGGATCTCCCGGTTCCGACCGAGCTGATGCTGCGCTCCGTCCAACCGAACCCGGTGAGTGACGAAGCCGTGGTCTTCTTCGACCTGCCGGAGCCGGGCCGTGTCGATCTCGCGGTCTACGATGCCGCGGGACGACGGGTCGCGCAGCTCCTCCGAGGGGACGAAGTCGCCGGAACGCATCGCGTCGTCTGGTCCGTCGAGAACGATCTGAACGGTGGCTCTGCCCGGCCGAATGGAGTCTACTTCGTGAGGCTCCATGCCATGGGCGAGACGCTGGTGAGGAAGTTCGTCGTTCTCGAGTGAGGCCTCTCATGCTGATCCTGCAACTGCTCCCGGCCGTGCTGAGCCTGCTCGTGCTCGGTGCGCACTTCTATCGTGCCGGAGACCTCCTGCTCGTCGCGCCGCTGCCGATTCTCCTTGCCCTCCTCTTCGTCCGGAGGTCGTGGGCCGCCCGGATCGTGCAGGGCGCGCTCGTGCTCGGCACGTTCGAGTGGGTTCGGACGCTGGTGATCCTGGCGAACTACAGAGCGGGGGTGGGACTGCCCTACGTCCGACTCGTCGCTATCCTCGGCGTCGTGGCGCTCGTCTGCCTCCTTTCCGCGCTCGCGTTCCGAAGTGCACGGGCACGGCGCTGGTACCGGATCGGAGCGCACTCCGGCGACGGCATCTCTGTCGAGACGCCCCAGGTCGGGGCCTAGAACTCGGGGTCAGGATCCTCCGCCTGGCGGCCGATACCTCACTGGGAGTCTCCACGGATCGACTCCCGGCTCTCTGCTGCCCGCGGACGAACGTCGCGGCCCCGCATCCTTGGCTTTCGACTCGGAGGTCCGCGTGAAGATCTTCCTGCTCGCCGTCGTCGTACTCGGCATCACCGGATTCATTGCGATCCAGGTGCTCAAGCGGAAGCTGGTGCGCGCCATCTGCCGTGTCGGGGCGGCCAAGGTGTACCGGCAGCTGCGTGGAGTGTTCGGCGGGGAGCACGTCTTCCGGGTGACGACCCGGGCGGAGTTCGAGGAACTCGACTACGCGTCCTACGATTCTGTTCGCCAGGTGCTGGAGTCGCGTGGTTACCGCCAACTCGGCGCAGTGGAAGACGTGACGGTTTCCGAGTCGGACCCGGATCGTCGGACCCTCATCGAGCTCTACGTGGACGGGTCCGCGACACGTTGCGTGGCCTCCTACCAGGTCGAAGGGGGCCAGATCTCGGACGTGCTCTCCGTGCTGCAGGACGGGCGGCATCTTCTCACCACGAATGCGGAACTCGATCGGCTGGGGCCACCGCCGTTCGTGGATCGCCAGTGTTTCCCGGGCGGAACTCCGATCGCGACCCTGGTCTCCGCTCACGAAGAGCGGGTCGAAGAAGCTGGGGGCGCCGCGAGTGGGCTCGAGCCGGTCTCGTCCCTCGACGACTCGATCGCCCTCATGCGTCGGTACACGAAGCAGGTCTCCGAGTATCGGAAGTCGATCGGCTACCTGACGAAGAGTGAACTCCAGGCGATGGTCTCGGATCCGGGCGAGGAGGCCGCCGCCAACATCGTGTGGGCAGAGTTTCAGAGGATTTCCGTGATGGCGGATTCTGACGCCGAGGCGGCCTGAGCCCCACGTCGGTCTGCGTGATCAGACCTCGAGCTGCATCCAACTCTCCACCTCCCGTGGCATGCCCGCGGGAGGTCTTGGTTTGGGGAGAGCACCAGGCCCGCGTGATGCGCTGGAATGGAGGTCTCGTTGCCCTTCCATCGGCGCTTCCTGGTCGATGTTTGCACTGCTTCTGTTCCGGCGAGAGATTCCCTCGCAGACACGCTTCATTCACTACGCAGAATCCCTCATGTATCGATTTGACCTAGGTCAAGGCGAGTCTCCCGAGCGTTGCCGAAACTCCTGCCGAACGGAACACGTGCCGCCCACGAACACGGGGAGGCGCGCCGAGGTTCGAGGTAGCGGGAATGATCCACATCGCACGTCCGCTCTTTCCGCCCACCGCGCCCTCCGCTGGATGAAGGATCCCGACACTGGCGATGGATCCACACGATGGTGACGACGGGTTTCTGAAGCCCGCCGAGCAAAGAAGGGGAGACGACGTCATGCGAACCGACCGAATCCTATCCGGTATCGCCCTCGCCCTGTTCCTTCTCGTGCCTGCCGGTGCTTCGGCCCAGCAGTCCGAGGCGGCGGGCAAGTGCATGGTCTGCCACAAGGAGAAGTCGCCGGGGCTCTACCAGCAGTGGGCGAATGGAGCCCACGCAGCGCACAACGTCACCTGTATCGACTGCCACGGTGCGAACAAGGGCGACGCAGACGCGTTCATGCACGAAGGCGCTCAGATCGCGACCTTGGTGACACCGAAGGACTGCGGGCGCTGTCACGAGAAGGAGGCCGCCGAAGTGCAGGCGTCCCACCATGCGACGGCGGGCCAGATTCTCGATTCGAACGACGCCTATCTGGCGCACGTCGCCGCCGGGGAGCCGGTCGCGATGACGGGGTGCGAAAACTGCCACGGCTCCAAGGTCCAGATCGATCCGAACTCCCCGAACAAGCTGTCGAAGAAGAGCTGGCCGAACTCCGGTATCGGCCGGATCAATCCGGATGGCTCGCTCGGCTCCTGTAACGCGTGCCATACGCGTCACGCTTTCGACAAGGCGCAGGCCCGTCAGCCCGAAGCGTGTGGGAAGTGCCACCTCGGCCCGGACCACCCGCAGAAGGAGATCTACGAAGAGTCGAAGCACGGCAACACCTACTTCACGAACGTCGACAAGATGAACCTCGAAGACGACGAGTGGGTGGTCGGAGTCGACTACTTCATCGCGCCCACCTGCGCGACCTGCCACATGTCGGCGACCCAGAATCAGAAGCCGACGCACGACGTGGGACAGCGGATCGCCTGGACTCTGCGCCCACCGGTCTCGAAGACACTCGAAAACGCGCCCGCGAAGCGCGAGAACATGAAGGACGTCTGCGTGGCCTGTCACGGCGCGACCTTCGCGGACGGGCACTTCTACCAGTACGACGCGGTCGTCCGGCTCTACAACGACAAGTTCGCGAAGCCGTCGACCGAGCTCATGAAGATGATCAAGGACAAGAAGCTGCTGGAGAATCCGGCCGCCTTCTCCAACGACATCGAGTGGACGTACTGGGAACTCTGGCACCACGAGGGACGTCGGGCCCGCCACGGCGCGGCGATGATGGGGCCGGACTACACCTGGTGGCACGGGATGTACGAAGTCGCCCAGCACTTCTACTTCAAACTGATCCCTCAGGCCCAGGAACTGAACGATCCGGAGGTCAACGCCTGGATCGACAAGCTGCTCCGTGAGGATCCGATGCACTCCTGGCTCTATCAGGAGACCGGGAAGCTGAAGGAAGGGATCAAGACCGGCGACATGCAGAAGATCTACGACAAGCTGTTCTCCGAAACGATCAAGTAGATCGCATAGATCGCGCCGGGAGCCGGGTCCGTGCAACCGCACGGACCGGTTCCCGGTCCTCCCCTCCGCGCCGAAGGAGGCGTTCCGATGCTCGACCGCTACTTCAGGTTCGTTCGCGCCGTATCGATCAATCGGATCGGGCTGCTCGGCGTAGCCCTCACCACGGCTTCGTTCATCACGTTCCTTCTCCTCGAGCTGGCCAGACTCCTCGGGGTGGTGACGCAGGCGTACGTCGGCCTCATCAGCTACATGGCCTTCCCCGCGATCTTCATCCTCGGTCTCCTCCTCATTCCGATCGGATGGAAGCGGGCACAGCAGCAGACCGGTCTCAGTGGTCAGGATCTCCTCGACGCGAAGTTCGGCGAGGACGACACCCGCAAGGGGTTCTTCGGATCGCGGGTCGTGCTCAGTATCGGGGCGATGACGCTCATGAACCTCCTCATACTGGTCGTGGCGACGTCGCGGATGCTCCACTTCATGGAAGAACCGAACTTCTGCGGTACGGCGTGTCACACCGTGATGAACCCGGAGTGGGTTACGTACCAGGAGTCTCCTCATGCCCGCGTCGCCTGTGTCGACTGTCACGTCGGGGAAGGCGTCGAGGCACTGATCGACAGCAAACTCAGCGGTCTCCGGCAGATCATGGCGGTGGTCTCGAACTCGTACGAGCGGCCGATTCCCACGCCCGTACACAACCTCCGGCCCGCGCGGGAGACGTGCGAGCGGTGTCACTGGCCCGACAAGTTCTACGGGCAGAGACTCAAGACGATCGCGCACTTTGCGGAGGACGAGAAGTCCACTCCGGAGTACACGACCCTGGCACTCAAGATCGACAGTGGCAGGCGGGGGGAGGTCTCCGGGATCCATTGGCACGTGGCCGAGGACAACGAGGTGAGGTACCTCGCCGCGAACGAAACGCGCACGAAGATGGCGTGGGTGGAAGTGCGTCAGGCCGACGGGAGCTACAAGCGCTACACGAACCGGCGGATTGCGGCGTCCGGGGACTCGGCCGAGGCCTCAGGGCCGGCGACGGCCGGACACGAAGCGGATGCCGTGCGCACGCTCGACTGCATCGATTGCCACAACCGCGCGACCCACATCTATGAGGAGGCCGACGACGCGGTCGATCATCGGATCGAGCGCGGCCTCCTCGATCGCTCCCTCCCGTTCCTGAGGCGTGAGGCGGTCGCCGCGATCTCCGGTTCCTATTCCAGTCGGGAGCAGGCCGAGGCGGGGATCAAGAGCCACATCGAGAACTTCTACCGCCGGAACCATCCGGACGTTGCGCGGACGGAGTCGCCGAAGATCGACCAGGCGGTGGCCGTGCTCCAGGATACGTACCAACGGAACATCCATCCCCAGATGCGGATCGAGTGGGGGACCTACCGCAGTCATCTCGGGCACAAGGGGGGCGGCGGCTGCTTCCGCTGTCACGATCCCGCGCTCCAGGCGGAGGACGGCAGCACGATCTCCGCGGACTGCACGCTCTGTCACTCGATTCTGGCGCAGGACTCGCCCGCCGCGTTCGCCTACCTGGGCGAGGCGGACTCGACGTCCCGGGACTTCCGCATGCACGAGTACCTCAAGGCGGAGTTCCTGTCCTACAGCCGGAAGTAGCCTGAGTTCGGAGCGGTAGCGGGGCCAGGGCATGGCTCCAGTCGCCCGGGTTCCAAGATGCCTGGGCGACTGGGCCCGGGTCCCGCGCCGCCCGGAAACCCAACGTCCCTGGGGCGCCGACTCCGTCCGGCGATCGCGGGGCGCGGCCCGTAGCTCCCGATCGTGCCACTCGACTTGCGCTTGCTCCGCCTCGACGGTATCTATTGGCCCATGAGCCAGAGAACCCCGCTTCGCCGCACCGCCCTCTTCCAGAAACTCGACGACACGGAGGCCCGTGCCCTCGAGAAGATCGCCACGGTCCGGAAGGTGGAAAAGGGCGCCGCCCTCTTCCAGGAGGGTGACCCGGCCACCGGCATCTACGTTCTTCTGGACGGACGGATGAAGATCGCGAAGGAGACCGCGGACGGGAAGGTCTACGTCCTCCACTTCGTCGCGCCGGGCCAGCTCTTCGCCGAAGCCGCCGCCTTCGAACTAGGGGAGTTCCCGGCCAGCGCCATCGCCCTCGAACCCTCCGAGGTCGCGTTCTTTCCCCGGTCCGAGTTCCTGGAGCTCATCCGGGAGCACCCCATGATCTCGCTCAAGGTGATCAGCGGGCTCTCCCGCTGGATCCGCGAGTTCATGGAGCGGATCGAGGAGCTCGCCACGAAGGACGTTTCCGCACGACTCGCCCGCTTCCTCGTCGATGCCGCGGAGAAAGGCGGCAGCTCCACCATCGATCTGGACATCCCCAAGGCCGAACTGGCCGCGAGCCTCGGGACCGTTGGGGAGACTCTGTCCCGAGCCCTCCGGCGATTCCGCGAAAGCGGATGGATCGAGGTGGACGGCAGCCGGATCGAGATCCTGGATTCCCGGGAGCTGCGCTCGGTCGGCGAGATCGACGGCTAGCGTTTCTAAGTGTGTTCTTGACAATACATTAGTGGCATTCTGCGTCGCGGGGCGGACCGGGCGGACTTTCCAGCCGAAGTTCAAGGTCACGCGCCCGCATGTCGATACCAGAGAAGACGATGGATCGTTTGGGCCAAGGACGACCCGCGAGCCCCTGACGCACGTCGCACGCGAGTTCAGGATGACCGGCTGGGATATCGACTCTACGCACCATGGGGCAGCTAGAACTGGAACGGAGGGGCTCACGGAGCCAGGGCTCCGGCGTACCCACTTCGCGGACTTGGCTGAACCCCGACTCGGATTCGCCGCTCGGTTCGGCGTGCCGGCCGCGGTCCGGTTGGCCCGGCTGATTGCCGCCGGCTTCGCCGCTCGTTCCGCCCTCACGGCCGGCGTTCGTCCTTCCGTTCGTTTCACCGTCGGGGTCGGTGTGCCGTTGCTCGCCCTGACTTTCGCCGTAGCGGGACCGGCCCTGGCTTCGACGTTCACGGTCACGAACACGGCCAACACAGGCGTCGGGTCTCTCCGCCGCGCGATCAACGACGCGAACGGGGACGTGAGCGAACCCCACACGATCGAGTTCGCGCTCTCGACCGGTGACGCCAACTACTCGGGCGGCATCTGGACGATTCCCGTGGCCTCCGGCCTTCCTTACCTCGCGCGGGCGATCACGATCGACGGGACGACTCAGTCCGGGTATGCCGGAACACCCGTCATCGAGATCGACGGATCCGCCACCAGCGGCGAAACGGCCATCGGAACGAGTGCGGGCAACTGCGAGATCCGTGGCCTCACCATCAACCGTTTCGCGAGTGGAGTGCTCATCAGCCTGGAGAGCGATGGGAACGTCGTCGCCGGCAACTACCTCGGAACGAACTCGGCGGGGACGAGTGGAGTGAGCTCCACCTCGGACGCGTTCTACGTCTTTGGAGCGGACAACACGATTGGCGGGACTGGTGCGAGTGACGGCAACGTCATTTCCGGGACGTACGAAGGAATCTTCATCGAAGGGGCGGGGGCGACCGGCAACGTCATCCAGGGCAACCTGATCGGTTGGGACGCGGCTGGGACGACGATCCTCGGCACCGGGGCCTCCGGCGTCTACCTCTACGACAGCGTATCCGGAACACTCATCGGCGGCACCGACACGAACGCGCCAAACCGGATCGCGGGAACCACATTCAACGCGATCGCACTCGATGCCACTGCCGGGTCGGACAACGCGATCGTCTCCAACTCGATCGCACAAAACGGCGATCTCGCGATCGACCTCTCCGACAACGGAGTCACGGAGAACGACTCCGGTGACTCGGACTCGGGGCCGAACGGCAAACTCAACTTTCCGGTCCTGACCTCAGCGGTCGAGTCGGGCGGAATCGTCTATCTCGACTACACGCTCGACGTTCCCGCCGGCACCTATCGGATCGAGTTCTTCGCCAACCCGTCCGGAGCCGATCCTTCCGGAAACGGTGAAGGGGAGGTCTTTGCCGGGGCGGACTCCGTAAGCCACGGTGGTACGGGTGCCACGGCGTTCTCGCACTCGTTCGCGGGGTCGGCCGGCGACATCCTCACGGCGACCACGACTGCCTACTCCGGAGGAGTGTTCGGTTCGACTTCCGAGTTCTCGGACACACGCACGGCCATCGCCGGAACCCTGTACGAAATCGCCGGGACCGTGTTCGAGGATGTGAACTACGGCGGAGGCGCCGGTGCGAATCTCACGGCGGCCAACGCACGTGGGGGTGGCTTTACCCTGGAGCGAGGTGGTGTCACGGTCGAACTCTACGACACCGCCCTCGAGTACGTCACGAGCACCACCACAGCCGGCGACGGCACCTACTCGTTCGCGGGCCTCACGCCCGCCCGCTACACCGTTCGAGTCGTGAACTCCACCGTCACCTCCGTGCGCACGGGCAGCGATGGAAGCGAAGTTCCGGTGCAGGTCTTCCGAGCGGACGGATGGGGAGAATCGTCCGGAGACGGTGCCAAGGCGGTGGGAGGCGAAGAGCCATCGAGTGTCGATGCCGGGGCGAACTCCGGTTCCGACACCCTTCTCGACCTCCAGGCTCCCTCCGGCGTGACGACACAGTCGATCGTGACGGCGGACGCGTCGAGCGGGGACGTCACGGACGTCGACTTCGGGTTCAACTTCGACACGATCGTGAACACGAACGATGCGGGCCAGGGTTCGCTACGGCAGTTCATCCTGAATGCGAACCTGCTCACGGACCAGGCGAGCCTGTCCCAGGCGGGACTCACCGCGGGTGCGGAGACCTCCGTCTTCATGATCCCGAGTGACGCGGACCCGCTCGGGCGTTCCACCGATCCGAACTACGACGGCACGGGGAACGGAGAGTTCACGATCCAACCGCTTTCGGCCCTGACCGGGCTCATCGATCCCATGCGGCTCGATGCCTCCACCCAGACGTCGAACATCGGTGACACGAACGCCAGCGGTCCGGAAGTGGAGCTGGACGGGACCAGCGCAGGGGGCGGTGCCGGTGGACTCTATCTGGACGCGGCTGGTGGAAGCCACGTCATCATCGGACTCGCGATCAATCGGTTCGACAGCAACGCGATTCTCGTCGACAACTCCGATGGCAACACGTTCCTCGGCAACTACCTCGGCGTGGACGTGACAGGCCTGCTCGACCGCGGGAACGGCGGCTCGGGTCTACGTGTGGTCGGGGGGGCGAGCGGAAACGAGATCGGTGGCCCGACGGTAGCCGATCGCAACGTCATTTCCGGAAACGGAAACTACGGCATCGAGTTCTGGGACACCGGAACAACCGGCAACATCGTGGAGGGAAACTACATCGGCGTCGGCAGTGACGGCAGTACGGCCCTCGGGAACGACAACTCGGGAATCATGTTCGGGGGAGGCGCCGCCACGAACACTCTCGGCGGCACGGGGTCCGGCGAGGGGAATACCATCGCGAACAGCGGCTTCACCGGGATCGAGATGCTCGGCAGCACTTCGATAGAGAACTCGCTTCTCGGCAACGCGGTCTTCGGGAACACGAGTATCGGGATCGACCTCAACGAGGATGGAGTGACGGCGAACGACGCCGACGATGACGACAGTGGGCCGAACGAGCTGCGGAACTTCCCGGTCATCACCGCCGCGACGGAGTCGGGCGGGACCGTCGACGTCGACTTCGACCTCGATCTGGGAGTGGCGCTTGCGGGCGACTACCGGATCGAGTTCTTCACGAACCCGAACGGGGTCGATGCCACGAACGGGGAGGGAGAGGCCTTCGCCTCCGCGGTCACGATCAGCCATGGCGGTACCGGATCCGAGTCGTTCAGTCACAGCTTCTCCGGTTCGGCCGGAGACGTGCTCACGGCGACGATGACGGACAGTCTTCGCCGGCGGCTATGGAAACACGTCTGAGTTCTGCCAGGTACACGGTGACGGCGCTTCCACCTACTCGATCACGGGCCGCGTGTTCGAGGATGCGGACTTGGGAGCTGCCTCCGCTTAGACGGGGGTGTCAACGACGCGCTCATCGACTCGGTGGACGTCGAGCTCTACGACGCGGACGACAGCGACGCCTTCGTTGCCTCGACCACGACCGGCCGTACCGCAAGCGGTGAGTTCTCGTTCAGTGGCGTCCCGGACGGCAACTACAAGGTGCGGGTTCGGTCGGCCACGATCGGGGACGCTGATTCGCACCGCAGGCGGGCTCAACGGTACTGTTCCGGGCACCTGGCCGTACCCTCTCCCCGAGATGACCTGGGCGAACGGTTCGGCGCTGTACGGTGGGCAGAGTGCGACTGCGGATGACGCGGATACCGGAGACGACGCCGGTCCCGGGGATACCTACGTCAGCGTCACGGTGAGTGGTGGGAATGTCACCGGAGTGGACTGCGGGTTCGCCTACAACCTGATCGTCAATACCCTGGACGATGGCGTCGTCGACGGCGCGTTCCGACCAAGGGTCCTACCGTCAGTTCCTCAAGAACGCGAATGCGATCGGTTCCGCTGGCGGAACGACCGCCAGCTCTTCGCAGTTCCGGATGCTGGGGGCGGCGAACCAGTCGGACGGCGCCGACAGTTGGTGGCGGATCACGGCCGCATCCGCCTTCCCGTTCATCGCCGACGGTGGGGTGGTCGTCGACGGTTCGACTCAGGCCACGAACCTCGGCGCCGACTCGAACAGCCGGGGCCCTGAGATCGAGCTCCACGGGAACGGTGGGGCAGGAGACGGCGTACGGATCGATGGCGTGGACGGAACCGTGATCCGGGATCTCGTCATCAGGAGCTTCGCCGGTCGCGGGATCTACAACTCCAGCGGCAACGGGACCGACGTGTCGGGCAGCTACATCGGAACGGACGCCCCCGGCGTGGTGGCCGCCGGCAATGGGAGTGCGGGGATCGAACTCGCTGGGACGGATGCGATCGTGTCGGGAAACCTGATCTCAGGCAACGGCGGTGACGGCATCCTCGTTTCCGATGCTGCGAACCGTGCCCGCATCGTCGACAACTTCATCGGAACCGACGCCACAGGCAATGCGGCACTGCCGAACGGGGAAGAAGGGATCCAGATCGACGGCGCCGACGATGTCGTCATCGGCGAGCCCGGAAACGGCAACGTCATCTCGGGAAACAACTACGCCGGCATCAACGGCTACCTCAACACCCCCTCTCGAACCGTGATCCAGGGGAATGTGATCGGCGTCGGCGTCGATGGCGTTACCTCGTTGCCGAACGGCGTTGGTGTCGCGGAGGGTGGGATTACGGTCCGGACGAGCGGCCAGGAATGGCTCATCGGCGGTACGGGAACTGGCGAGGGCAACATCATCGCGAACAACGTCGGTGACGGTGTCCAGCTGGTCAGTGCCAACGGAACGGCGAACGACATTGCAGTGCTCGGCAATGAGATCTACGGCAACACCGGTCTGGGGTTGGACATCGACAACGATGGAGTGACGGCGAACGACGCCGACGATGACGACATTGGGCCGAACGAGCTGCGGAACTTCCCGGTCATCACGGCGGCGACGGAGTCGGGCGGGACGGTCGACGTCGACTTCGACCTAGATCTGGGAGTGGCGCTCGCCGGGGACTACCGGATCGAGTTCTTCACGAACCCGAACGGGGTCGACGCCACGAACGGAGAGGGAGAGGCCTTCGCCTCCGCGGTGACGATCAGCCATGGCGGTACCGGATCCGAGTCGTTCAGTCACAGCTTCTCCGGTTCGGCCGGAGACGTGCTCACGGCGACGACGACCGACAGCATCCCCGCCGGCGGCTATGGAAACACGTCTGAGTTCTCTGCCTGGTACACGGTGACGGCGCTTCCCACCTACTCGATCACGGGCCGCGTGTTCGAGGATGCGGACTTCGCGGGAGCTGCCTCCGCTTACGACGGGGGTGTCAACGACGGGCTCATCGACTCGGTGGACGTCGAGCTCTACGACGCGGACGACAGCGACGCCTTCCTCGTGTCCACGACGACCGGGCGGACCGCGACAGGAACCTTCACCTTCTCGGGTCTCGCCGACGGGAACTACAAGGTACGGGTCCGCTCCGCCACGATCGGTGATGCCGACTCGCCACCGAAGGGCGGGCTCAACGGCACGGTTCCCGGCACCTGGCCCTATCCACTGCCCGAGATGACCTGGGCGAACGGTTCGGCGATGTACGGGGGCCAGAGTGCGAGTACGGATGATGCGGATACGGGCGACGACGCCGGTCCCGGGGACACCTACGTCAGCGTCACGGTGAGTGGTGGGAATGTCACCGGAGTGGACTGCGGGTTCGCCTACAACCTGATCGTCAATACCCTGGACGATGGCGCGGCCAACACGTCTCGAAGCGATCAAGGGAGCCTCCGTCAGTTCCTCAAGAACGCGAATGCGATCGGCGCGGCGGGAGGCACGACGGCGAACTCGAGCGAATTCGTGATGCAGGAGGCTGCCAACCAGTCGTCTGGTCTCGACAGTTGGTGGCGGATCGTTCCCACGGCCGCGCTGCCTTCCTTCTCCGACGATGGGACGACCCTCGACGCATCGACGCTTCGCGCGAACCTCGCTTCGGATACGAACTCGCTGGGGCCGGAAGTGGAACTCTACGGAAGTGCGCTCGCGGCGAGCGGCCTCTCGCTCCAGGCCGACGGGGGCACGGTACGGGAAGTCGTCATCAACGCGTTCGCCGGGAACGGGATTACGATCACCGGCGCGTCCGCGACCAACAACGGGGTCTTCGGTTGTTACATTGGAACCGATGCCGTGGGAACGAGCGCCAGCGCGAACCTCGACTTCGGCATCTGGGTAACGAGCAGCGCGACCGGCACGTTGATCGGAGGATCCGGTGCGGGCGAGGGAAACGTGATCTCGGGGAACGGCTCGAGCGCCACGGAGGCCGGCATCTCCATCAGTACGTCCACGGCCGACGTCACGATCCTCGGCAATAAGATCGGCACGGACCGAACCGGCACGGCGAGGATCGCGAACAAGGGCCCGGGAATCAAGATGTCGGCCGGAAACGGGATCACCATCGGGGGCAGTGCCGCCGGCGAGGGGAACATCATCTCCGGGAACGGCTCGACCGGCATCAACATCACTGACTTCGCGCAGAACGTCACGATCCTCGGAAACTACATCGGTGTCGGTGTGGCCGGCAACGAGACGACTCTCGGGAACACCGGCGATGGAATCTACGTCGCGAACTTCAACGATCCGTCCAACATCGTGATCGGGGGGCTCGGCTCGGGTGAGGGGAACGTGATCGCTCGGAACACCAGTGACGGGATCGTCTCCACGGGGGCGGGCGCGGGTTGTCAGGTGCTCGGGAACACCATTCGGCACAACAGCGGCTACGGTCTCGACTCGGCCACGGACGGATTGCTCGCGGCCGGGAACCTCTTCGTCAGCAACACGAGTGGTGTGATCCTCCGGAATGATGGAGGCTCCTCCGCCAGCAACAACGAGTTCCTGCACAACACGGTGCACGGCGCCACGTCTGGCCCCGGCGTCACGATTGCGGGGCTCGGTACGATACTTCGGAACAACATCATCACGGGGAACGTCGGCTACGGCATCTCCGTCACGACCGGTACGATGACGGAGTCCCACAACGACGTCACCGATGCCTCTACGAGCCCCGCGAACGTGAGCGGACGTTCCAACACCACGCTCGACGCGACCGACCTCAACGTGGATCCGCTCTTCGCCGACTCCGGTGCCTTGGACTTCTCGCTCACCGAGTGCTCGAGTCCGTGCATCAACGTCGGTCTGGATCTCGGTGGGTCTCAACCCGACATGAACGGGAGCGATGCCGGTCTCTACAACGGACTCTCTCCGGATCAGGGAGCCTTCGAGACCTCCTGTACGGGGCTGACGCTCGCAATCACGAAACGGGCGTTCCTCTCCGACGGCACTCCGATCGCTCACGGAACGGTGCTGCCGCGGGGTGCGGACATCCTCTACCTTCTCTACATCAGCAACCCCGGCCCCGCTCGTACCGATGTGAGCCTCCAGGACGTACTCGATCCCACCTTCGAGTACCAGTCCGGCACGATCCGCGTCGACAGCTCGGCGGCTGCCTGTATCTCCGGCTCGTGCACGTCGACGGAGGGTATAGACGATCTTCACCGCCACGAAGCTGGCGTCCGCCGGCTACGGATGTGGTGGACGGTGATGCCGTGGTACACACCTCCCGGCACGAAGACGATCGACGCCGGGAACGAGAGTGCCGGCAACCTCCAGCTCGACATCCCCGCGAACTCGTCGCTGGGACTGCTCTTCGAGGTCAAGGTTCGCTGAATCGGGTGTACTGACCGCGGCTGCCATCGGCCGGCGGGCCGGGAAACGTCCGCCGTTGGCGGTTTGCGACGGACGAGTCCGTGGGTCTGGTCCGGGCCTGCTACGGACGGAGAGGCGTGGGACGGCTCAGCCGTCCGTCCCGGTGCGGAGCGTGTCCGCGGCGGGACCCTGCACGTTGTTCCGCCCCGCGGACTTTGCGGCGTAGAGTCTTTCGTCGGCGCGTTCGATGAGGGCGTTCGCATTCTCTCCGTCGAACGGGCTGGTCGAGACTCCCGCGCTCACGGTGAGGCGTCCCAGGGGCTGCGTCTGTGCTTTCGGGATGACGGCACGCTCGATCTCCGTGCGCAGTCGCTCGGCGATCTCGTACCCTCCCTCGACATCCGCGCCCGGGAGGACGAGCACGAACTCCTCGCCTCCGTATCTGGCGGCGAAGCCGACTTCCGTTGCCGCGGTCTCGAGGCACCGAGCGACGAAACGGAGGCACTCGTCACCGGCCAGGTGGCCGTTCACGTCGTTGAAGTGCTTGAAGTGATCCACGTCGACCAGAACCACCGACACCGGAGCGCCGCTCTTCTCGGACGCCTTGAGTTCCGCGTCGAGCCTCTCCCGAAAGCACCGGTGGTTGAAGAGCCCGGTCAGTCCGTCACGAATGGCGGCTTCCCTGAGCTGCACGTTGATGCTCTGGAGTTCCGCGGTCGTGATCTTGAGCTGCTCGACGAGGATCCGGTTCTGATCCATGAGCCGCCTGGCATCGCGCGCCCGTCGGGCCACGGCCGAGATCAGCTCGATGTCGTCGAACGGCTTGACCAGATAGTCGTAGGCTCCGTTCCGAAGCGCGCGCACCGCTGTCTCGACGGAGGCGTGACTGGTCATCACGATGACGTTCGTCTCGGCCTCGAGCGACTTGATCCGTTCCAGCAGATCGATGCCGGATATCTTACCCATCACGATGTCCGTGATGACGAGGGAGAAAGGGTCCTCGCGGAAGAGCGCGAACGCCTCTTCGCCACTGGCCGCGGTCGTGACCTCGAAGCCATCGGCTTGGAGGACCTGCGAGATCACGATCCGCAGGGTCTCTTCGTCGTCGACTACGAGTACGCGGTCGTCCATGGGGCCTCTCTGCTGTCGGTTGGGGGGCTCTACGCGGCGGCCACCGTTGGGGCCTCGGATCCGGTCCCTTCTCCTCTATCGGAGGCCACGATCGGGAAGGCCAGACGGAATACGGTTCCGACACCCATTTCGCTCTCCACGGTGATCGCGCCGCCATGGTCCCTCACGATGCCGTAGCTGACGGAGAGCCCCAGCCCGGTGCCAACACCGCTCGGTTTCGTCGTGAAGAACGGCTCGAAGATCCGCTCTCGATGCTCGGGGGGGATCCCCGGCCCGTCATCCTGCACGGTGACGACGATCTGGCGCGTAGCTGGGTCATTCGACCCAGGGACGGAGCCGTCGGCGGTGGTGACGCGGAGCTGGACCCGACCGGGCTCGCCGGCCATGGCCTGCTGCGCGTTGATCATGAGGTTCATGAGCACCTGCTGGATCTGATTCGCGTTCGCGAGGACGAGCGGCAGGTCCGGATCCACTTCCACGTCGAGATGGACCTGCGCCAGTTCGAGCTGATGACGGACGATGGTGGCTGCGTCTTCCGCCACCGGCCCCAGCGCCGTGTGACGCAGCTCTGCCTTCTCCTGGCGCGCGAACTTGAGAAGGCTCTCGATGATGTCCTTGCAGCGCCTCGTTTCCTTCTCGATGAGCTTGAGGTTCGCGTGGAGCGGAGTTCCGTCCTCGGCCGTCCGGAGCGAGAGTTGTGCGCAACCGAGGATGCCGGCGAGCGGATTCTTCACCTCGTGCGCGATGCCGGCGCCGAGCTGCCCGAACGCGGCCATCTTCTCCGACTGGACGAGTTGCGCCTGGGCCTGGTGGAGGGCGGTGTCACGCGCCTCCAGCTCGGACGCCATCCGGTTGAACGAAGACGCAAGTCCGCCGATCTCGTCCCGACCGGCGACTTCGACCTGCACGTCGAACTCTCCGCGTCCAACCCGGCGGGTGGCCTGGGCGAGGCGCTCGAGTGGCGCCGTGATGGCACGCGCGCCGAGAAGCGCTCCGAGCGCGGCGAAGAGGAGGAGCGCGAGTGCGACGAAGAGAAGTCTGTTGAGGAGATCGCGGGAGGCGAGGTAGGCCACCGTCTTTGGAATCTGGACGCCGGTGATCACGCCGTCGAATCCCGATGATGCGAAGCCTCCGACCATGGCCTGCCCCTGTGCCTCGAACTCCCGCGTGATCCCGCGCGCCAACGCGAGCGAAGACAGACCCGGGAGCCAGTCCGGCTGTGTGTGGTTTCGCACCCGATCCGGATCGCGGTGCGAAAGCAGCACGCCGCGATTGTCGCAGATGAAACTGTCGAAGCCGGAGCGCAGCGACGAACGGACGAGTCCGTTGTTGTCCAGCACTCCACAGACGAAGCCCGAGGTCGCCCGGTCGTCGCCGCTTCCGATCGGAGTCACGAGGACGAATGACGGGAGGCGGTCGGAGAACGATGCGGCCCGGAGAAACGGCTCCCCGTGCGCCAGGCGTTCCCAGGGGACGCCGAGCGACGCGAGTTCAGCGCTCAGCGCGTCCTTGCCCAAGCCGACCGCGTCCAGAGCTTCTCCGTCGTAGATGGTCGAGAACGGTTCACCCGATTCGTCGCAGAGGGTGATGGCGACACACTCGGGGAACCCTGCCATGAGCTCCCGCACCATCTCGAACCGGCGCTCCTCGGAGACGGACTCCTCGCCCAGGACGATGGCATACGTCTGGAGTCTCTCGCGGTATCCCTGGAGCAGCGATCGCGTTTCGTCCGCCGCGCGCAGCGCCATGACGGACGTGAGATCGTGGATGTACGCGGTCTTGTCGGTGTGGAACAGGTTCGCCATCGTGTACGTGATCACGGTCACGACGACCGACACGACGGCGAGGAGCGCGAGTAGGATCTTGAAACGGATCGGGAAGTGCATCATCGACTCCTGTTCACGACTCGGGACTCCATGGTGACGTTCCCCGCGCGATCGATCGCTTCGACCGAAACCACGTTCGGCCCGGGCTGGAGGGGGACGTCTCGCGAGAACGCGCCCGATGCGTCGAGCTTCACCTGGACGCCTGCGACGCGGACTCGGCTACCTGGCTCCGCGCGCCCCGTCACCCGGACGGTGACGAGTGCACGTGTAGACTCTCCGACGGCGACAGCGCCGAACGCGCCGGGGCGCCTGGAACCGGTTCCGTGGCTCGTGGCAGTCGATCCGGCCGCGTTGCCGGCCACGTTCGGTCTGGGCCCGTTGCCGGAGGCGCCCGCACCTCCGTTCCTGCCGAAGTCGTCCGCGGCACGCGGTTCTCCCACCTGCCACTCGAGTTTCGGCGGGCGCGCGTCGCGTGATACGCGGAACGTGCTCTCCGACCTCGAGGTCAACTCCTCGGACGAGCCCGCATGCGCAACACCTACGACGGACCAGTAGTAGGAGCCTTCCGGGAGCCCCGGTAGAACGACTCCGACGCCCGAAACGTAGCGATCGATCGTGACCTGCTCGAAGGACGCGTCTTGCGCCACGACCAGGTGGTAGGTACTCGTACCCGGAACGCGCGTCCAGCGGAGTTCCACCTCCGGCCGCTCGTCCTGGAAGAGGAAGCGCTGCCCGCTGAGCGGCGCGGAGATCCTGGGAGCCTGGCGGAGCCTGACGACGGACGGAGGCTGCGTGATGTCCAGAAGCTGGGCCGCTTCGTTCTCTCCGATCGTCAGGACTTCGCTGCTGCCGACGACCTCCGCCCGGCCGGATTCGACGGTGACGGTCGCCGTCCGGTCCTCGGAGACGTCGATCCGGAAGACGACCTCGCCGGTTTCTCCAGCGGCCGGACGCACCTGCATCGTTCCGTTGCCGGCGGGTACTTCGACCTGGACGTATCCCGCTTCTTCGTCGCCGGAGAGGTGACCGCGCAAGGTTCCGTCCAGTACGAGAAGCGTGGAACGCCGACGCTTCGAGAAGATGTCCTCTTCGTGATCGGAGAGGACGACGAGCGTGTTCGGGCCGAGGTCGATCGATCCGTTCGACTCGAAATCGATGGTCGCTGCGGCGTTGTCCAGAGTCTGAACGGATTCGCGGTCGTGGAGCGACATCCCGAGTGCTGCTGCGTCCCAGACCACGGATTCGTGCGATTTCGTCCGCACGTCGTTGCGCCGCGCGGAGAGCCGTCCGACCACGGAATCGAGCCCGTCCGCATACATCTTCCGCTCCGAAGCCGCTTTCGACTCCGCAGTCGCGCCGGAGTCGGTTTCGATCATGGCCCGCAGTCCGACACCGGAAGGGAATGCGACTTCCAGGATCGCCAGGAACGCGGTGAAGAAGAGCAGAGCAGCCACGATGGCGAGAATCGACTCACCCAGCGCTACCTTGACGTAGCGGATGGAGCCCCGGTCGGATCGGTCCAGCAACGTGCTCATCAGTACCGTCCCTGCAGCCTTAGGAACCAGCCCTGCTTCGTGTAGTCGTCCTCAGCGTCGAGGTCGTCCTCGAAGTCGGTGAAGTCGTAGCCCAGCCCGACCCTGGCGTAGCGTGACGCGTCGATCGTGAGTTCGCTGAGCCAGCCCCGCTTTCGGTCCGACGCTTCGCGCTGGGCGAAGACCCGGTACTCCGTTCCGAGGCCGAGCGGCCCGTAGACGTCGAGCTCCAGACGGACTGCGGAGAGATGGGTGAGCGTCCGGACCTTCTGCGTCTCGGTCAGATGGGTCTCCTGCCAACGGGCGGCGTAGCGACCCAGCAGCTCGAGGTCCGGGAGCACCTCATAGCCACCCTCGATCGAAACGATGTCCCGGACCCGCGTGCCCCAGTCCTGGGACCCGGGCCGCTGGTCACTCCGGTGGCTGTACCTTCCGAGGGCGTCGACCCGGTCGGTGGCGATCGGCCGGTAGGCGAGGCCGAGGCTCTGCTCGGAAAGCGATGCGAGGGCCTCGTCCGCGTTCCGGTCCTCCGTCCGGCTGTACCTGCTCCTTCCGAGGACGGACCAGTCCGGGTGGACCGAGATCTCGACCTGGTTGTCCGTGCTGTACTGGATCCGGCGGATCCCCTCCCCTGGCGCGTCCGTCGAGCTCTCGTCGAACCGGACCTCGCCCCGGCTTCGGGCGTCGATCCGCTCCGGGTCCGTCCACGAAACTTCGCCCGCGAACGAGCTGCGCTGGAGGTCCCCGCCCACGACGTCGGTCCGGCTGTGTTCGCCGAGCGTCCGGACGGCGAGCCCTTCGGCCGGGGTCCAGCGGCGTTCTGCGCCCCAGACCTCGAGTGCCCGGTCGTCCACGTCCGTGCGGATCCATCGGTACTCGGAGTAGATCGTCGTCGCCCGGCCGAGGTCCTGGCGCGCGCCCCAGGTCGTCCGGATCTCGCGCGACCCACCGAGCCAGTCGCTCCCCGCCTCCACGAAGTAGAGCCGTCCGGACTGGTCGTAGCGGACCGAGCCCCAGGCCGACTCGCCTTCCTCGGCGGTCCGGCCGAAGAGGCCGACCCGGAGGTTGCCGAGCGGGTAGTCGAGCCCGGCCGTCGCCCGGTTCCTGCCCCCGCCATCGGTGGCGTGTTCGGCCGCGATCGTCCCGATGAGGTCACCGAGGATCCGGGCCCGGAGCGCGACGCCGGCATCGTCCTGACTCTGGAGCCCCCGTCCGCCGCCGTCCTCCGACCGGAAGGACTGGAACTGGGCCGCGACCTGGAGCCGTCGGCCGGCGGCCGAAGCCACCCCGAACGAGCTCCTGCTCTGGAGTGCCGCTTCCCCGTCGGTCCCCCCGTCGATCGCCTCCCACCGGTCCGTCCGGAGTTCGGCCGACCCGAGGCGACCGGAGCCGGCGACGATTCCCGCCCCAAGCTGAGTCGCTCCGGAGGAAGCTGTCAGTGCGGTGGCCCCGAGCCAAGCGGACCCGGCTCCGGAGGTCCCGAGGGTCGACCCGCCGAATGCGCCTCCGAGGGAGGCCCCGCCGACGGACGTGCCCGTGGAGCCCAAGCCGACGAGCGGTGCGCCGAAGGCCGAGCCGCGGGCCGTCGAACTTCCGCCGGCCCAGGCGCCGAGCGCCGAGCCGGACGAGAGTTCGGCGCCACCGGCGGCCCACCCGTCGCCCGTCCGGAAGCCGGATTCGATCCGCCGGACGTAGGCGCTGGTCCGGAGCTGGTACCGACCGCCGAGGGCCCCGGCGACGTCGAACTCGCCCGCGACCTTCCAGGCCTCCGCCCGTTGCGCCGGGCCAGGGGTGATCTCGGAGAACCCGAGGCCGCCGTCGCTACTCGCCCAGCCGAGGGAGTCGGCCTGGTCGGAGCTGGCCCACTCGGCGACCAGCCTCGAGTAGGGGAGCCGGATCTCGGCGTCGAGGCCGATCAGCTCGTTCCGCTTCGTACCGAGGCGCTCCCGAACATATGTTCCGCCCAGGGTCAGGTGGCGGCCGAGCTGCTGAGTCGCCCGGATACCCGCGACCGTCCCGTCCCGACCGGGGTCCGCGGTCTCGTAGACGACATGGACCTCGACCGGGTGGCCGGGCAGGAGCTCCGATCCGAGGAGCCTGCCGGACCCGGTCACGGACGGGACTGGGGCCTCGAACCAGATCCGTCCTTCCGGATACCGGATCTGATAGTCGACTCCCCGGGTGGCCGGGATCTCGGCCAGCGGGAGCCCGGTCTGGTCGTGGCGGACCACGAGGGTGACGATCTCGCTCCCCTCGACGATGTCCTCGTGCGGGAGGTAGTAGAGGGATCCGCCGGTCCCGGCGAGCCGGACCTCGGACTGGATCCGCTCGTCCTCGGCGAGGAAGGCCTCGACCTCGGTGCGGTACTCCGGCTGGACCGGCGACCGGAGCCGGACCCGGGCGCCGTGGAGCACGCGCCGGTAGGACGACAGCTCTGCCCCCGTCCACTGGACCGGGTAGCTACCATATAGTAGCTCCGCCACCTCGGATTCGACCGCGAGGTAGAACTTGCCCGGTGCGTCCGCCGCTCGTCCCCCGGTGCTCTGGTCGCCGAACACGGGATAGGACTCGTCGGGGTCGAGGTAGGTGAGGAGACGGGCCTCATCGTACGTATCAAGGTCTGTGAATAGGTCGTCGAGCGGTCTACTACGAGTGTCGAAGTGCGAACGGATCATTACCTTTCCGGCGATGGTCCCCTCCAGGTAGTAGCTCAGGCGTCCCTCGGTGTAGGTCTCGTTTCGCTCCTCGGCCCCAGCTCCGGCCAGGTCTCCGGTCGTCTTCATCCGACCGACCACGCCGTCGGCGAGGGCGATGAGGAAGAAGCGGGAGCCGCTCACCTCGACGCCCCTGGTGATCGATCCGCGCCGTCCATCTGGGCTCTCCACCTCCACCGTGAGCTGGCTCTTGCCGATCGGGAGCTCGACCCGGCTCGCGAAGGTCCCGTCGTCCGCGACGTCGACCGGCTCAAGCCGTTGAGGAACACGCGGTTGGCTACCGCGGTCCGCCCTCGGAGGAGATGGACCGGACTCGAGAGGACGCCACTCGACGGGAGGTCAACCGACAGTTCCGGCACCCCAGGGGCGAGCACGAACGGGCGACCACTCGTGTCCGCCGTCGCGACCCCCAGGTCGAGGTCGTAGATCTGCCGGAAGCCATCGGGGCTCTCGACGAAGAGGCCGACCCGGTCCCGGCCCACCGACACCTCGACCGGGAGTGCGAGCGAGCCGTCAGCGTCCGGACTCATCCACTCGCCGTCGACCCAGATCCGGTTGCCCGGCGCGGTCCGGAGGGAGAGGGTGTCGACGACGGAGATGGACGCGCTGTCTACATAGTCCGGCACCGGGGCGAGCCGGACCCGGCCGTCGTCCCAACCAAGGGTTGATCTGGACACGCCGGTCAGGGAGAGACCCGGGATCGGCACGGTCGTGGCCTTCCGGCTTCCACCTGACCGCTCCACCTGGACCGTGAGGTCTGGCTCCGTTGCGGACCAAAGAGTCTGGAACCGACCATCCGCCTCGAGCGGCACCTCCTCGCCAGCTACCGTGGCCCTCGCGCCGGTGGCGCCCGAGCCCACATCGTCGCTCAGCCCGGCAACGCCAAGGGAGTGAGCCTGGGTGATGAGCTGGATGCCGAGCCGCCGCCAGGAGGTGGAGCGGACCGTCCCATCCTCATACCGAACGTCGAGACGGTACTGCAGACCTTCCGGGGCCACCGCCGCGTCCGACCGGATCTCGACCTCGGCCGCACGCGGGAGCGGGGCGATGCCTTCGCGACGCCCGACCTCGGTGCCCTCGATGGTCCGGATCCGGAGCGACCAGTCGGTCTGACCGCGGCTCTCCTCGGCATGGAGCTCGAACGGGACGACGAGATAGACTGGTGCCGACGACAGGTTGACTACACTTGTAGTAGTCAGTCTGGGCACCGCGTCACATCCAGTCAGCTCGACGGCGGTGCCGTTGACCAGCGCCTGGTCTCCGGTCACGTATCCGACGACCTCGACCGGACGTGCCGTCAGCTCCGCCCGGTACTCGATCCCGTGGGTCGACGGCGAGCCGATCTCGACCTGGTTGCGGGTCCGGTGGACACCGAAGTTCGCGCGGCCGAGGAGGCCCGGCGAGATCCAGAGCACCCGGGTCGGGCCCTCGTGTACCTGGACGTCGTCGCCGAGGGCGCCGGTGTCGATCTTGACCAGTCGTTGCCCCGGGGTGACCCGGGTGAGGTGGTAGCGGCCGTGGGGGTCCGTCACGGAGTAGCTGCCGTCGTCGAGTACGACCCGGACCCCGGCGATCCCCGGCTCGGAAGTATCTTGACGGCCGTTCCGGTTCTCGTCCTCGAACACCTTGCCCACGATCAGGCTCCGGTCGAAGAGGTCATCGGGGACCACGTCGACCGAGGCGCTCGAGCGGTTGGAAATCTCGCACTCGTCGCAGGCGTCTACCGCGACTGCCGTGTTGTCGTACGTACCCGGACGTGTGTTCGCACCCGCCACCAGGGCGTAGGTCAGGACCCGAGCGGGTGCCGAGCGGCCGGACGCCCTCGTGAGGATGCCCGAGCTGGCCTCCACGTCGGCCGCCGACAGGTCGAGGAGCGAGTCCATGACCGCTACCTCGTTCGGCGCCACGTCCCCAATGGCGAAGCGGAGCCTCGCGCCCAGGCCCGGATCGTCGATCCGCTGGTCGTCGAGCCTGGCGCTGCCCGAGAGGTACTGGAAGCCCTCCGGTGGGGTGTCCAGGATCTGGACGGCTGTCGCCGCACGGTCGGTCTGGTTATCGATCTCGATCCTGTAGGTGACGACGTCACCAGGAGTCACGTTGTCCGCGCCACCCGACTTCTCGATGTTGAGGACGGCCCCCTGGGTAAAGGCCACGGTGGCCCGGTCTCCCAGGGTGATCCCGTCGGTCACGTCCACCGCGGTGAGAGTCGAGACTCCCACGGCTCCGGAACGGATCCGAGCGGTGACACGCCCGTCGGCATCGGTCGGCTCTGTGGGCTGGACGAGGGTCTCCAGGCCAGGACGCGAGGACTCGAAGCGGACCTCCTTCCCAGGATAGGGTTCGCCATCCACCCCCAGCAGGATCGCGACGACCGTCGCCTCCTGGAAGTCATCCGCAAGAATGACAGGGGGTTCTGCATAAACAACCGAACGATCAGGGTCGACCCCCGACAGGATCGTGATCTCCCCGGCATCGCCGTCCGTCGGATCGCCATTGGCGTCACCGACGGCCGCATGCGCTGTCTTGCTCCCGGCCGCGAGCTGCACCTCGATCGGGACCGATCCCGCAGGTCCAACAGCGTCTACGGTCAGGTAGAGGTCGAGCGCAGCCTGGGACGCTGCCCAGGGCTCCGGGAAACGCACCTGCAGGACGTTCTCACCCGTGATCTCCTTCGCGTACCTGGCTTCGTCCTCTGGAACGCCTGACGGGTCCGTGGCGGCCGTCAGGGTGTCCCCCTGGGCATCCACCATCGCCGTCAGGTCCACTCCGGTCAGACCGGGACCCAGGCCGACACGGAGCACCTCGATTCCCAGATCGCCGTCCCGAAGGACAGGGAGGAGGGAGAGGCGGACCGAGCGCCCACGCCCATGGAGTGGCAGTTCCGACGGAGTCACCTCGAACGTCGCGGCCGAGACCGGGCCACCGACCCGATTCAGCACGACCGTTCCGTACGTGGATCCGAGGTCGAGACCCCCGAAGCTTCCTGACGCTTCGTTTTGAATCGTCGCGGACGTGGCCATTGGAGGTCGGGCGAGGGCCAGGATCATCACGAGGAACCAGAACACGCGGTCGCGTGCTTTGGCCCACCCAGGGTGTCCGTGATACGGACTGATTCTTCTGAATCGCCCGCGCATCACTTCACCCTCACTCGGAAGCGCACCACCAGTTGGTGGCCTGCCTCCAGGTCGTACCGGAGATTCGTCTGCTCCGGGTCTGCTCCGAACGTGAGTCTGTCGATTCCGTCAACGACACTCGTAGTGATTGACGCGAGATCCGCGGTTCCCACGGGATCCAGCTCGTCGGTGAGTGGCGTCCATGGACCGGCCATCGGGTCGGATCCAGTCGGAACGACGCTCATCTCGAGCGAACCCGGTTGATACACGAATGCATCACGGTTGATGGGATCGGAGAGCCGGATGTCGGAGGCTGGGGCTAGGGTGGGATTGTCGACGATGAGGACGAAGTAGATCTCGGAGCCGGCGTCCACGCTACCGCCCGAGGGCAATAGGGTACCGTTCAGGTCCCGCGCCTGTTTGACCAGGTCGAGCCTGACTGAGTGAATCGTGAACTTTGCCGTCCCGGTACCGTCTCCGCCGAGGAGCGTCCCGTTGTTCAGCTCACGGATTCCACCGTAGGCTGAGTTGTCCGCCGCGAGGGCCGGCGGGGGGGCGCCGAGCAGGAAGAGACATCCCAACATCGCAACCAGGGACGGTCGTTTGGCCTGTCCCAGGTCACAGTCTCCGTGTTGGAGGTGTCATTGGAGACGCGGACGAAGATCGCAACGGCCGAGGCTCAATCCGAGCCGACCGCGCGGGTCCTCACGCCTCGCGCTTCCTCACTAGTCGACGGAGGCCGTGAACAGGATCGCCCAGACCTTGCTGGCCGCGATGTTGAGCGCTGCGTTCCCAGCTCCCGATCCGGCGCTGATGGTCGAGCCGGAGATTCCGGCCACGTCGACTCCATCGACAGCGTCGTCGAGGGCGCTCTGGGCGTCCACAGAGGCGTAGATCGCTGCGGCCGTCGCTCCGGTGTTCTGGGAGTTGTCGACCTTGATCGTATCCGCCTGGTAGGTGAATCCGGTCAGGGGGTCACTGATGTTCACGTTCGAGACACCGACTCCTGTCGTGTTGTCTACGTAGATGAGGAAGTCGACCAGCGTTCCCTTCGGCACCGAGCTCCCAGAGGAGAGCGCCGCGCCTGATGAGTTCAGGAACGCCGCCTTCACGAGGGCGAGAGTGCTCGAGTTGAGGGTGAACGTGTTCGAGTCGGTCAGGTCTGCGTCAACGCCCCCGATGTCACCGGTCGCGGTGTTGTCCGCGGCCCAGAGCTCTGCTGTTGGCATCGAGAGGAAGGCAAACGCTACCGCTGCGGCTCCTACGGTACGTCGCCAACCAAGGAAAGAATGGTTCTTCAACATGGCTGCAAGATTCTCCTGTGGTTGAGGTGCCCCCCGGTCCATCGAGGGACATCCACGAAGAGATCGACGGATTTCGTAAGCATGTGAAGAAACAATTGGATAGTTCCGCGCCGCGGGTCGGCGGAGCACGACGAATCACTCGTTGGCACGATTCCTCAGGGTGGGGTGCGTCGAATGCCCGCCGGCAGCAGGGGAAGAAAAAGGTGGCAATCCCAGGATGACCCCGTCGCATCCAAGTGGCCTCGACCGACCGGGGGCAGGCTCCCCGGCCCAGTACCATCCGAAGGAGTCGCCATGATCCTCCCGCTTTCCCTTTCCGCAGACGGCGCGGGTGCCGGACTCAGTGAAGCCGAGTCGGGCCCCCGCGAGTTCGACCGATCGATCCAAATCGATCCGTCTCGTTCCGGCGCGAGCGATCACGATGCTCTCGGCCCACTCGAATCGACATCCCACGACGGCGATCTTCTCGATGCGTACTCGAACGCCGTGAGCCGTGCCGCCGAACGGGTCAGCCCGTCTGTCGTGCATCTTCGGGTCCACGGGGTCCAGCCACAGACCGGAACTCGAGGTCCGAAACAGCGAGGCCGGGGTCAGGGTGGTTCCGCGCGTCCGCCCCAGGTCGGAACCGGCTCCGGTTTCCTCTTCACGCCCGATGGGTTCGTCCTCACGAACAGTCACGTCGTTCATGGTGCGAGCCGGATCGAGGTCGCGCGGATCGACGGGAGCACCTGTCGAGCGTTCCTGATCGGGGATGACCCCGAGACGGATCTCGCGGTGGTCCGGATCGACGGAGACCAGCTCGTCGGGGCGGAACTCGGCACCGCCTCGAACCTCAGGGTTGGGCAGCTCGCCATCGCGATCGGCAACCCGCTCGGCTTCCAGTACACGGTGACGGCCGGAGTCGTATCGGCACTGGGCCGATCGCTGCGCACGCAGTCAGGCCGGCTGATCGACGACGTGATCCAGACCGACGCGGCCCTCAACCCGGGGAACTCGGGCGGTCCACTCGTGGACTCGACCGGACGGGTGATCGGGGTCAACACGGCGATGATCCGCCCCGCCCAGGGGATCTGCTTCGCGATCGGAATCGACACCGCGAAGTTCGTCGCCCAGGAGCTCATGAGGAAGGGTCGGGTCCGGCGGGCGTACCTTGGAGTGGGTGGGCAGAATGTTTCCATACACCGGCGCTTCGTCCGTGCCTTCGGACTTCCGGGCGAGCACGGACTCCGGGTGCTGTCCGTGGAGTCGGGAGGTCCGGCGGACCGTTCCGGGATGCGCGAAGGTGACCTCTTGGTCCGTTTCGGCGACCGGCCGGTCTCCTCGATCGACGATCTCCAACGGATGCTGACCGAGGATGTGATCGGCACCCGGGTGCCCGCCACGGTTCTCCGCTACGGAAAGCTCCACGACCTCGAAGCCGTGCCGGTGGAGTCGCCAGGCTCGGCCGGGCGCTGACCAAGCGGGCGCCGACTCGGCCGCCGTCCGACCGCGGGGCGCCGAAACTGGTGCTGTCCCCGTTTGCCGATATCTGCGAACATTCTGCCGCCTGATTCCGTCTCTACCTCCTGCCGGGGCGAGCCACGTAACAGGGGGGATCTGCGTGCTCGGATTGGGTGCCAATCGGGACTTCTCAGGGTTGCTCGCCACGGGGGCAGCCTCACTGGTCGCCGGAGCTGCGACGCTCGCCGCGGTGACCACGACCGCACTGGCTTTCGAACCTTCCTTCCACCCGACGCTGCGAGTCGCGCCGGCCCCGGGGGCAATCCATATAGATGGCGTGCTCGATGATCCCGGCTGGGTCGGGGTGGTCGTGGCCGACGGGTTCGCCGAGAACAGCCCCGGGGATCAGGTGGAGCCTCCGGTTCACTCGGAGGCCTGGGTCACTTTCGACGAGTCGAACCTCTACATTGCTCTCATCGCGGAGGACGATCCCACCACCATCCGGAAGACCCTCAGCGACCGGGACAACATCTGGCGGGACGACTACTTCGGCATCATGCTCGACACCTACGGCGACAGCTCGTGGGGGTACGAGTTCTTCGTCAACCCGCTCGGGATCCAGGGCGACCTCCGGATGTCCGGCCAGGGTGGGGAAGACATGGGCTTCGACCTCGTCTGGTTCTCGGAGGGGCGGATCACCGATACCGGCTACCAGGTCGAGATCGCAATCCCGTTCTCGAGCCTCCGGTTCGAGGCGAAGCCGGAGCAGTTCTGGCGTCTGAACTTCTGGCGGGACCACCAGCGCGAAGTGCGGAGGCGGTACTCCTGGGCCGCGCTCGATCGGGACGATCCCTGCTTCCTCTGTCAGCTCGGCTACCTCGAGGGGATCCGTGGAATCTCCCCCGGCAGCAACGTCGACGTGATCGCGAGCGTGGTCGGATTCCAGAGCGGCGCGCTTGCTCCGCCGCCGGGCGACCCTCCGGGTCTCGGCGAGTTCGAGAACGAGGACCCGGACGGCGAGGTCGGTCTCAACTTCCGGTACGGGCTGACGTCGAGTTCGTCGGCCGAGCTCACTCTCAATCCGGACTTCTCCCAGATCGAGTCCGACGCGGGACAGATCGACGTGAACTCGACGTTCGCGCTCTTCTTTCCCGAGAGCCGTCCGTTCTTCCAGGAAGGGAGCAACCTCTACGAGACGTGGATCACCGCGATCTACCCGCGTTCGATCAACAACCCGACGGTTGCGGGGAAGCTCACCGGGCAGTTCGGCCGATCCGAACTCCTCTACCTGTTCGCGCGGGACGACAACAGCCCGCTCATCGTTCCGTTCGAGGAGTTCAGCGCGTTCGCCGCGCTCGACAACTCGTTCTCGAACATCGTGCGGGCGCAGTACAACCTCCCGGGCGACGGCTACGTGGGTGCACTCCTCACCGACCGCCGTCACGACGGCGGTGCGTCCGGGACGGCATTCGGACTCGATGCGCGAGTGAGATTCGCGAAGTCACTCAGCCTCGAAGCGCAGGTGCTGGCCTCACACACGCAGGAACCGGACTCGACGGACTTCGACGTCTCGATCGATCTCCCCGAGTCGATGCTCGAGGAGTACGACACTTTCGGAGACGGAAAGCACACGGCCGCGTTCGACGGTGAGAGCTTCTGGGGTGAGGGGCACTACGTCAGCCTCGAACGAGGCGGGCGAACCTACAACGCGGACTTCGACTACTGGGAGTACTCGCCGACCTTCCGCACGGACAACGGGTTCACGACCCGGAACGATTACCGGCAGACTTCGTTCTGGAACGGACTCTCCTGGCAGCCGAGCCGGAAGATCCTCCAGGCCTGGGACGTAGGTCTCGGGATCGGTCGGGTGTGGAACACGGAAGGCCGGTTCAAGGACGAGTGGCTTGAACCGTCGATCAGCGCGACTCTCATCGGACAGACGAACCTCAGCATCGACCACCTCTGGAGTGCGGAGCGTTTCTCGGGCAAGACGATCGAGGGGATCCGTCGCACGAACTTCAATGTGAGCTCCCGGTTCACGGACTGGGTCGGCACCGGCTTCTTCGTTCGTAGTGGCCGGCTCATCTGGCGGGACTTCTCCGATCCGCAGCTCGGCGATGCCCTCGACATGAGTGGAGAGCTGAACCTCCGGCCCACCGAACGCCTCAGGATCGATTCCAGCTGGGACTACTCGACGCTTGCGTCGCGTCGCCACGGAGGCGACTTCTTCCGCGCCCACGTCTTCCGCTCCCGGTGGACGTACGGCGTGAGCCGTAGGTTCTATCTCCGACTCGTGGCCGAGTATCGCGACACGGAGACGTTCTCCTACGACGAGCACGCGGACGGGACCGCCACGCGCACGGAGTCGAGGAAACGGCGGGGCCTCGCGCTCGAACCTCTCCTCACCTACGAGATCAATCCGTTCACCGTGTTCTACCTCGGCGCGACGAGTGACCGGCGCGAGTTCGAACCCGACGATGAGAACGGACTCGTCGATCCCGTATGGAAGGAGTCGGCGAGGCAGATCTTCGCCAAGGTCTCGTACCTCTGGCAGCTCTGATCGATCGGCCTCTCAGCCGTCGTTCTGCTAGATCCGCTACCTCGCGAACCGCGGCTCCGATCGATCGCTCTCTGGGTCGGGACTCCGACGAAGGCATCTGACGCGGGACACGGACGATCGTCTCCGACGAAACGGAACGGGCCCCAGCCGGTCGGCCGGGGCCCATCTCCTTGTGTTCGCGCGCGTCGACGCCGTCCTCTCGGAGCTGTCGGGTACTCTCAGCGCGTGAGGATGAGTCGACGCGACGCCTTCTGGACGCCGTCCACCGTCACGCGCGCGAAATAGACGCCGTCCGGAAGTGCGAATCCGGCGTCGTTCCGTCCGTCCCAACCGATGTCGTGACGGCCGGAGGCGAGCTGCCCGCGGAAGAGTCCGCGCACTTCTCGACCGGTCGCGTCGTAGACGTCGATCTGCGCGGCCGCGGCGCCCGGGAGGTCGAGGTGGAGCGTCACGTTCTCACCGAACGGGATCGGTGACGCGCCCAGCCGAACGGAAGGAGACGCGATGAGCGTGGTCGGATCGACCGCGCTGACGGCGTCGCCCGTGTCGAAGGCGATCGAGTCGATCCAGAAGCCCTGGCCGTTCACGCCTCCGTCCGATCCGAAGACGAAGCGGAAGCGGACGGAGGAACCGATGTACGGCGCGAGGTCGAACACCGCCCCCACCCAGTCACCCGTCGATCCGGTCCAGCCGTCCTCATAGTCGAGTCCGCCGAGGTACGCGCACTGATAGCCGCCCAGCGGTTCGATCACGTGCCAACTCCCACCGCTCAGGATCTCGACGTTCACGCCGTCGTAGCAGACTTCCGTCTCCGCCCAGTAGTGGAAGCTGAGCCGGAGTTCCGACTCGCCGGAGAAGTCGTAGGTCGGGCTGGTGAGAGTGCCGGATGCGTTGTCGGGGTAGTCGCCGGTCATGCCGACGCCCCAGCAGCGCGCATCGCCGAAGCCGCCGGAAGGTCCGCCGGCCGAGGGGATGCCCCAGCTCCAGAGGGAACTCGCCGAGTAGCCCGCGTTGTTCGCCTCGAAGTCCACGTCTACCGTCGGAACCTGAACGTCGAGGGTGGCCGACGGGAAGCCGAACCCCTCCGGCACGACGACCGAACCGTACTCGGCGCCGTATCCGGAAAGTCCATCAAAGGCCGCGGAGTAGGTGTGTCCCTCCGGAGCGCCCGAGATGGTCCACGCGCCTCCGGCTCCCGTGACGGTCTCCGTGAGCCACGGCTTCTCCGGAGTCACCCGGACGCCCGCGAGGGGCGCGCCCGTGTCCGCGGACCGAACGACGCCGACCAGGTCGACGGTCGGACGACGGAGGAGCGCGGCGTCCGCGGTGGCGCTTCCTCCGGCGGTGATGGTGAACGGCACCTGCGTGGTCTGGAAGAACGGCGACGCATAGACGGCGGTGTAGCTTCCGGCCAGGAGGGGGAAGGAGAACTCACCGGCCGCGTTCGTCGACGCACGGCTGCCCGCTTCGAGCAGCGTGACCTCGATTCCCTCGAGCGGAGTTCCCAAACCGGATTCCGTCACGGTGCCGGAAACGGTCCCGATCCCGTTCTGGGCCACGGCCCACGCCGCGGTGATGTTGGGACGTGGACCGATGTGCTTCGTTCCCGTCTGCGGCGTTCCGGTCGAGACGAGGAGCTCCCGCGCCAGCGCCGCGTCGAGCGTGGAGCCGAGGTTCGTCTTGACCAGCCCCTGGAGACTCGCGACCGAGCCGACCACGATCGGACTCGCGCTCGAGGTACCGGAGAAGAACGACGTGTACCACTGCGTCTCGGAACCGCCCTGGAGATCGCCGTACCCACAAGTGACGACGTTCGCGCCCCAGCCGTGGAGGTCGACGCGCGCGCCGTAGTTCGTGAACCACGCCGGGCTGAGATTCACACCGTCCGTCGCGCCGCACATGATCGCGCCGGAGTCGCGGAAGTTCCGGTCGAAGAGGTCGCCGTAGATCGGATCGTCGAAGTTCTGCTCTCCGTTTCCGGCGGCCTCGCAGCAGATCCGTCCGAGCGCGGTCGCGATCTGGATCGCGTCGAAGTTGTCCTGCCAGAACTCCATGCAGACGTATCCGTACTGACCGGAACCGTTCGCGTTCGGTCCGGGCGCATGGAGTTCGATGAGGAAGATGTCACCGGGGGAGAGAGCGGCCGACGCGGTGTTGAGCGCGTCCGCGACCGAGAGTTCGGAGATCGAGCAGCCACCGACTTCCACTTCGGCGGCGATGCCGGTCACGCCGAAGGCGTTGACGGCTCCACGAATCTCGCCCAGGACCGCCGTACCGTGATCGCGCCAGCTCTGGCTGGCGATCTCGCCGCCCGCGGTGAAGAAGGGCGAGGGAAGGTCTTCATGTGACCAGTTCCACGCGCCTTCGACGTCGATCACCTTGACGCTCGAACCGCGGCCACCTGACGTGAGCCACGCGCCCTCCGCGTCGACACCGTTGGGCGCCGGATCGAGGTAGCCCTGCGAGTTCGTGTAGTTCGGGGTGGGCGGCTCGAGTCCTCCTCCGAAGTCGTAGGAAGGCGACGCCCCCGTGAATGCGTCGAAGCCGATCGCGGCAGGCACGGCGACCGGCTCGAGGAACGCGGTCTCGACGGCCGGGTCGCTGAGGAGCGCGACCAGGATCTCGTGAAGCCGCGCGGGAGACCAGTCCGCGCGGGGAGACAGGCGCGCGTAGGTGTTGAGATCCGCGAGGTCGAGTCCGGACCTCGCTTCCGCCGCGCGCCGCTCCGCGTCGATCTCGACCGGCGAACGGCTGAAGTGGCGGCCGAGGTCGAAAGACGGCGCTTCCCGTCCGAGGAGGGACTCGACCCGCTCGGCGGCGAGCGCGGAACCGGTCACGTCGGTCGCGGACTCGAGGCCACGGGCCGAGACGGTGAGTCCGCTCTCCTCGTGGAACTTGACCACGATCCGGCCGGTCGGCGCCGGCGTCTGGAGACCGAGATTCTGCGCCACGGGAGCCGGCGCGTCGTTGTCGGCCGTCGCGGACGGCACGATCGCGGCACAGGACAACGCCACGATGAAGACGGCGGCGAGAATCGTCGAGAGGATGGGCCGAGATCTCCTCTCTTCCGTGAGGGATACGGGATGGGAGCGGACCGACCCGGGAGCGGAGAAGGTCGCTCGGGAGCCGAGAATGTGAAGTGGGTGGTGCACGAGTTCCTCCGTTGCGGTGTAGGGCCCAGGCAGATGGGCCCGCGGCGTCCCTCCAGTATAGAGGATCTGGCCCATTCATCGGCCTTCAACGACATCCAACCGTCGATGCACCAAATGTAATGGGGGCAACCGGATCCGAGGGCGGTGCGATCTTGCGGCGGAGTCCGAACGTCCTCTAGACTGCCTCAGTCCCGGACATGGTGTCCAGGTGGCCGCGAAGTTCGACTCTTTCAGGAGGACTCCGATGAAGAAGGCTGGAATCAAGAAGCTGACCCTCAACCGGAAGACCCTGCGTTGCCTCACCGAGACCGAGACGAAGCGGGTCGAGGGTGCGGCGCTCACCACCAAGTGTCCCTGCACGCACACGAGCTCTCGTCCGAACAACTCCTGCCTCATCTTCTGCTAAGCCAGAGGACCGAGTGAGCGTGCGAGCGGTCTTGGGCTATTGGCCGCTCGCCCTCCCTATCCCATGACGATCTACGAACCACTTCTGCGAGGGGCCATTCGCACGGCGGCCTGCGATCGCGTGCGCGAGATCGCGGACCGACTGGCCGTACCTCACGACGAGTGGATGCTCTCCGCACGGCCGGACGATACCGGGCTCCGGACGATCTCCCTGGGCCTCGGCCGCGCGGGACACGCCGTGTTCTTCGCGCACCTGGCCACGAGTGACGGCATCGTTCCATCCGAACTGGCGGAAGAGACGGCGCTCCGGCTGCTCGAAGAGTCGATCGAACTCCTGCCCTCCGCGGACATGGACGCTTCGTTCCTCTGCGGATTTCCCGGAGTGGCCTGGGCGGCCGAACACGTTCTCTCCGTCCTCGGACAACCGCAGGAAGGGGACGATGACCTCAACGCCGACATCGACGAGTCGCTGCTGGAAGGACTCGAGGATCCCAGCTTCGTTCCCGCCTACGATTTGATCGACGGGCTCGCGGGCCACGGGATCTACGCGATGGAGAGACTGGGACGTCCGCTCGCGGAGCGGATGGTGGACGCGATCCTGACGCGACTCGAGAGCACCGTGTGCGCCCAGTCCGTCGGAGTCTCCTGGCCGAGCGGCATGCTCACCCGGACGGCGCAGGGGAAAGACGTCGACGTCGATGAACGCTACTTCAACCTCGGCCTCTCGCACGGCGTTCCCGGCGTGATCGGGATTCTCTCACGCTTCGCGAGTGTGCCATCCGTGCGCGCGCGGGCGATCTCGCTTCTGAGTGGCGCCGTCGATTGGATGCTCGCGCAGCGGATGCCCGCGGGTGGCATCAGCGCCTACCCGGACTTCGTCGCCGAAGGCGTGGAGTCCGATCCCGCGCGCCTCGCCTGGTGCTACGGGGATCCGGGCGTCGCCGTGACCCTGTGCGGCGCGGGGATGGTGCTGGGACGTCCCGACGTCGTCACCTGCGGCCTCGAGGTCGCGCACGTCGCGTCACGTCGGGAGCTCGGCAGCTCGGGCGTCGTCGATGCGGGGCTCTGTCACGGGAGCGCGGGTGTGGCCCACGCCTTCCACCGGATCTACCGTGCGACCGGTGACGAGACCTGTCGTGAGGCCGCGCTCGACTGGATCGCACGCCTCCTCGAACGGCGGGAAGACGTTCCGAACGTCGCCGGCCTCGCGACGTTCTGCTTCGAGCGGAAGATGGAGGGCGAGTACGTCGAGGATCCGGCGTGGCTCACCGGAGCCGCCGGCGCCGGTCTCGTCCTCCTCTCGGCGCTGAGTGACCTGCCACTTCCAAGGTGGGACAGAGCGCTGCTCGTCGACATCCCCTACTGAGGCCGACCTCCGTTACGAGGCCGACACGGTCGGGGCCTGGGTCGCGGGTGCTCCGCGCCTGGGCACGGTCGGGGCCGTCTCCCTCGCTAGGAGAGGCCCCGGGCGAGCTCCGCGTAGAGCGCACCGTTCCCGAGGAGCTCCTCGTGCGTTCCGCGTTCGACGATCCGGCCCTGATCCATCACCACGATGAGATCCGAGTCGACGACGGTCGAGAGCCGATGCGCGATGACGATCCGGGTGACGTCGAGCTGCTGCAGGCTCTCGTAGACCCGGCGTTCCGAGCGCGTGTCGAGGTGGCTCGTCGCTTCGTCCAAGACGAGAATCGGAGGTCGACGGAGAAGTGCACGGGCGAGTGCGATCCGTTGCCGTTGTCCTCCGGAGAGGTTCGAGCCCGTGGACGCGAGGGGCGTTTCGTAGCGGAGCGGAAGCACGTCGATCTCGCCGTGGATGTCCGCGAGCTTCGCCGCCTCCTCGATCGCGGAGAGAGGTACGTCGCCATCCGCCATGGAGATGTTCGCGCGGATGGTCGAGCCGAAGAGGAAGGGGTGCTGCGGGACGAAGCCGAGCTGTCGGCGGAGCGTCGTGAAGTCGCTGTCCGTGAGAGACCGGCCGTCGAAGAGAATCTCGCCTTCCGTCGGCATGTAGAGCGCGGCGAGGAGCCGCGCCAACGTCGACTTGCCCGATCCGCTCGGTCCGACGATCGCGATCTGTGACCGGGCGGGGATGTCGAGGTCGACGCCCTCCACGGCCCAGGGCGCGCGCTCGCCGTAGCGGAAGAAGAGTCCGCGCAGTGTGATCGCACCCGCGAGTTCCGGCGCCGGAGGTCGAGAGTCTTCCTGCTCCGGCTCCTGACGGAGAACGTCGTCGACGCGCTCCACCGTGCTCCAGAGCTGCTGGAGTTCGAGCGCGGTGGTGACGAGCGAGCCGAGCGGACGGAGAAAGCCCGCCGCGAGCGTCGTCACGGCGAGCATGGTGCCGAGCGTGAGGCGTCCTTCGAGCACGAGATACGTACCGAGCGCGAGGATGACGAGCGGAGAGGCGAGCTCGAGTGTGTAGAGGAGCGAGTCGACCACCGCGGAGAGCCGTCCGCGCCGGATCGACACGTTGAGGACGTCGACGAAGAGGTTCGACCAGATCTCCTGCGCCCGTCGTTCCGCGCCCGACGTCTTGAGCGTCTCGATCCCTTCGATCATCTGCACTTCGTAGTTCGAGGACTCGGCCAGCGCCTGGAGCGACTCGCCGGTGAGGATCCGGTACTTCCGTTTCGTCGCGAGAAAGACGCACACGCGCACGAATCCGAGGAGAACGACGAGGGCCCCGAGGATCGGGCTCGTGAAGAGGATGACGACGAGATAACCGGCGACGAGGATGCCGTCGAGGAGACCCGACATCACTCCCGCGGTGAGTAGCTCCCGGATCGTTGCGTTGGAGTTCAGCCGCATCATCAGGTCGCCCGTCTGCCGGAGCTGGAAGAACGAGAAGGGCAGACGGAGGAGGTGACGGAGGAAGCTCATCGTCATCTCCATGTCGAGGTGGGTGCGGAGCGCGAGCAGCATGTGGGCGCGGACGTAGGAGGAGAAGAACGTGTAGATCGCGACGAGACCGATGCCGGCGAAGAGGACGGCGAGGAGGGACTCGTCGGATCGGGGGACGATCCGGTCCACCACGGTCCCGGTGGCCAGGGGGAGCGCCATGGCGAGGATCTGGAGCAGGATCGAGAGAACGACCGTGCGTGCGAGCAGGCCTCGGTGCGAACGGAGACGCCCGAGGTACGAGGCAAGAGGCGACGACGCGGATCCGTGCGCCTCGAACCGGTCGCCGGGTTCGAGGAGGATGGCGACGCCGGTGAACGAACGGCTCAGCTCGTCCGGCTTCACGAAACGCGAGCCGCCGTCCGGATCCACGATGTCGATGCCGTCCTTGCGGAGCGATTCGAGGAGCACGAAGTGGCTCATCCGCCAGTGGAGGATGGAGGCGGTGGGGAGAACGTCCAGGTCCTCCAGATCGAGCTGGACCGCCCTCCCATCGAGCCCGAACGATCGCGCGACCTCGAGGATGTCGTAGGCGGAGGAACCGTCCCGTCCCGTCGCGAACCTGTCTCTCACTTCGTCGAGGGAAACGTGATGCCCATGGTACCCGAGGACCATGGTGAGGCAGGCCGGCCCGCAGTCCGCCATCTCCAGCTGCTGCACGTGTGGGATGCGGCGGCGCGAGAGGAAGGGGAGGCTGAGCGTCATCGGCCGTCTCCCGGAGCGAGAGCACGGAGCAGTGTCTCCCTCCCGACGCGAACTTCGGCGCGCCCGACCAGCCCCGTCGTGGCCGCGGGAGCGTCGCCCAGTAGCGACGCGCGAACCAGGATGGCGCCGTCCGCGCCGGAGGACGGCTTTGCCTCGTTCCACGCGGAGAGAAGGCGGTCGGCGGACGCGCCCAGCTGTGCCCTGAGTGCCTCGGGCCCGAGAACGCCGGAACCCACCGCGGAGATCCGGCACGCGACCGGCGCCGTTCCGTCCTCCGGGATGAGGAGCAACGGCTGTCCCACTTCGATTCCTTCGCGATCGGCCGGCCGGAAGAGCGTCGCGACTTCGTTGGCCGCGATGACGCCTGCCACTCCCGTGGCGAAGCGGTCCACGGGTACGAGTGCGATGAAGGCGAATCCGGTGACCAGTGTGAAGAGGAGGAGCCAGAAGACCCACGAGGACCATGCGGGAGAGATCTGGAGGAGCCGTCCTCGTGTGCGCGAGGTGGCGAACTCCTCGAGCGCTTCCTTTCGGAAGAGGTCGTCGTCTCTCATGCGCCGTTCCCCCGCGGCCCCGCGCCCTTCCGCTCACGGGCCAGGAGCGATGCGTAGGTCTTCTCGAGGAAGCGGTAGAGTACGAGTTCCTGGGCGCGTTGGGAGCTGCGCAGAACTCGGTTCGCGAGCATGTGGAGGAGGCTCCCCGCGATCTCCTCTAGTGGTTCCGTCAGCACGCCTCGGCCGGCCAATTCTCGGATGGACCGGACGGGATCCGCGATCGCCTCGGACCTCGCGCGGAGGAGGTCGTAGGCCGGCCCGAGCGCGTCGGCCGCATCGCCTCGCTCGGCGAGCACGTCTTCCAGGAGTGCGCGCTCTCCCCGGTAGCGATCGCGGAGCGCTTTCCGGAAAGCGCCGTCGATCTGGAACTCCTCCCCGAACATCTCGGCCAGTCTGTCCGCGAGGGTCTGCTTCGCGGCGAGGTCGAATCCCAGGTCCGAGAGCAGCCGGTCCATCGACAGGAGTGCGAAGTGGCTCCTCAGGGCGAGTCCTTCGTCACCCACCACGAGCTCGAGAAACGCTGCCGTCACCTCACTGTCGCGATGGAAGATCTCCTCCGCTGATCCGATCGCCGCTTCTCCGCCGTAGCGGAACGTCTCCCTCGTGTAGGTGTCGAGCTGGACCCGGTGGATCCGTCGTGACGCGAGGTACGGGTCTGCGGCTTCGTGGAGTGACGGGAGGAACGCGCCGAGAAGAACACTCGGCTCGCCGTGGAGACGAACGCGAAGATGCCAATCGGGATCCTGGTAGCGGAGGAAGAACCACCGATCGATCGCGCCGGCCTCCTGGAACTCCGCTGCGAGCGGAGCCACCAGGTCCGTGAGAACGGTGTCGACGCCGCTGGTTCCGGCGTAGAGCTTGACGGTGAGCCATTCCGAGCCCGGCGCGAAGGCCGAAGGTACGTGGTCTCGTCGCTCGGGAGTCGACGAGGGAGAGGGGCCCCCTTCGGCGCGCGGTTCGTGCAGCCGGTCACGGGGCGGATCCGCATCCGGCTGCTGCTCGCCCGTCGGTCTCGGTTCGTGCAGCCCCTCGCGGGGCGGATCTGCGTCCGACCGTTCTGTATCCGACCGTCCTACATCGGTCTCTCTCGGCATCCGGACGAGCGGGATCAGGATCTCGTTCGTATGGCGACCCTCGGGACCCTCGATGACGTCGGTCCGTGCATCCGGAAACAGTTCGTGGAGCACCGCCTGCTCGCGAGTGCGCAGCTCGTGGAGAAGTGCCGCCACGGAGAGCGGATGATCCAGGTCGATGCTGAGGACGTTGTCCTGATCGACGAGCCCGACCCAACGCGGAAGCCCCCGCTTCTGACGCCACCTCTGCGCGGCGAGGAAGGCTGCGTGGCCGATTTCCCCACGCAGCTCCTCCACTTCACGCTTCGGGATGTTCCACATCGCGCGTGCGAGGACGACCCGCTCGTACCGAACCCGTGGGAGATGCGGACGACTCTCGAGTGGGCCCCAGTTCCACATCACGCCTTCGATGAAGCCCTGCGCCTGCAGCGTGACGAGGAAGCGGTAGAGGCCGAGGCTGTTCCATACGGCGTTGTGTGCACTCGTGAGACGCGGCCGGACTTCACACTCCAGGGTCTTCGACCAGAGGACGATCCGGTCACCGCGGAGTCCGATCCAGAGGTCGTCGGCTGTCAGAACCCGCTCTCGCTCCGCGCCCGAGATTCCCGAGTACTCCACCTCGAGGTCCCTCAGGACAGGTCGGGCGAGGATGTTGCCGATCCGTCCCTCGGGCAGGTGGACGATCTCGAAGTAGCGCACGCCAGGGTCGAGCGACTCTTCCGCCCGGAGGTGCGCCTCGACGCCCTTCCGCAGCTCCGGATCCGCCTGGCAGAAGCGTCCGAGGAAGCGTGCGCCGGACGGGCCACCGGCCGCTTCCAGGATCGCGATACGCGCCGGCCGTTCGGGTTCCGAATCCGGACCGGACGGAACCGCTTCGCTCTGGCCCGGACGGGACGACTCGCGCGAGAGACGTGTGTCGCTCGCCTCCGCTCCGGCCGCACTCGGGAGCCCGATCGCACCTTCGAGCAGCGTCGCGTGTATGTGATAGGCGGGGGCGAGGCTCGGTCCGGGCTCGACGTGGAACTGTGCGATCTCCTCCGGCTGGAGGACGACTTCGTCCCCGCCGTTCGCGATCGCTTCCGAGACCTTCCACTCGAGATAGCGCGCGCGACTTCCCCAGGGGAGTCGCTCGTCCTCGACGCCCGCGGGGAAGGGGAGTCCGGCGATGAGGGGGGAGGCGTCCGATCCCGGCCCGTGCGAGGTCTGGAAGCCGACTCCGATCTCCTCGTCGAGCGCCTCGACGAGTGGAACGTCCGCCTCTCCGTAGCGTTCCTCGAACGCCCGCCGGAACTCCGCGAGCGGGTCCTGATGGCCGTGCCCGAAGAGGTCGAGCAGCACCTGTGTCGCTTCCGACAGCTCGTCCACGACTCGCTCCGAGACCGTGAACTCACGCCCGGGCTGCACCAGGTCGACCTGGACCAGGCGCGACAGTTCCACCGGTGCGAGGGCTTCCGCGGTTCGGCCGAGTTCCCGATACTCGTCCGGCGCGATCCCGGCGCCTCGTGCGTCCATTTCGAGGAGAGTGGAGCGGATCCGGGCCAGCGTCTCTCTCACTCCCGTGGCGGCGCTGATTCCGGCGAGCTTCTCCGCGAGGTCGTCCGCGGCTTCGGGGCCGGTCACGACCGGCCCGAAGCTCGGGACGAGGATCTTCGCGTCGACGAGCTGCTCCACGAACTCGCGTGCGTCCTCGAAGGAGACGTCCTCGTCCACGGCCGCGCTCGCGAGTTCCTCGAGTGTGGATGCGTTTCTTCCCCGCCCCAAGATGCGCGCGAGATGATCGTGGACTTCGACGTCGACCAGAAAGTACGCCCGTTTTCCCCCCGACTGTCGAGGTTCGGCGTACCGGTACGTCCCCGCGATCTCGTAGAGGCTCGAGTTCGTGCGGAAGGGGAGATGAGGGCGAAGCTCCGGTGCGTCGACCATCGCCTGCGCGACCGCATCGAGGTAGCCCATGTCGAGTCGCGTCTGGCGGACCCGTCCTCCCCGTCCCGAGAGTGTGAGACGTGTCGGGCCACCGATCCGTCCGACTCCGTTCCCGGCGAAGAGTCCGAAAGGCGTGCAGCGGGATGCCATCCGGTAGAGGTACTTGACGAGTGCGACTTCGATCCGGAGACCATTCTCGGACGTCGGTGTGTCGAGCCAGTGTCCGATCCGTTCGTCGAGCGAGGGCGACGCGAGGAAGAGAGCCTCGCGAACGTCTGGACTCCCAAGCCACTCCCGAAGTCGTGCGCGTGCCGCCGTGCAGTCGGCTTCCCACTTCGCAGCGTCTTCCGGATCGTCCGCGCACCCGAACGGCCCCGTTCCCTGTTCGATGGCGACGAAGGGAAGATAGGGCGACCGTACGGCGACGAAGCCGGAAGGAACGATGTAGGTGCTGCGCAGACGGAGTCTCCCGGGCAGGGGTTCCACTGGGAGCGCCGACGGTCAGACTCGTGACGGGCTCCACTCGTGCGAGAGGATCGCGGGGAGGACCGGCAAGGTCAAGATCGAGGTGGCCGGGAAGCAGCGTCCGCCCCGCGCGGCCAACCTCAGCGCGGCGACCTCAGCACGACCCGTCAGCTCGGCCGGCGCAGCGCGGCCAGTGCTGCACCGTCCTTGGGCGTCGCCACTTCGGTGCGGCTACTTCAGTACCACGACCTGGTGCGAAGACCGACTCCCGTCGGGCAGTTCCACGCGCAGGAACAGGACCGTGCCTCGTGTGCTCCGGGGCACGGAGATCTGCGCCGCGCTCCGGCCATCTCCGACTTCGGACATCGCGACGCCGAGACTCCGGCCGGTCGCGTCGAACCATTCGAAGCGCGCGGCTCCGGGAGCGCTCGATGCGAGTTCCAGCGCGAGCTCGTTTCGCACCGGGTTCCGGAGCAGACGCACTCGCTCGCCGCCCCACTCGGATGGTTCCGGACCTGTCTCCGGAACGTCCGCCGGTTCATAGAGGTCGACTTCGAGTAGCCGCGACCCGGGCCCGGCGATCCAGAGCCTCGAGTCCGACACCCACTCGATGTCGAGGATGCCCGTGGACCAGGGCACTTCGACGTCGATCCAGCTGCTTCCGCCATCGACCGTGACCTGGAATGCGGGGCTGAGATAGAAGTACGCCGCCCCGCGTTGAGGGTCGCGCCAGCTCATCTCGTAGACGTCGGTTTCGAGATTGGTGGTCCAGGTGGCTCCGCCATCGGTCGTCTCGTAGACGGTGTCTCTCGCCGCGAGGAAGCCGTGGTCGAACGAAGGCCAGTACATGTCCCAGATCCGGAAGATGGTGCTCGGGAACGGGACCGGTTCCCAGTCGAGTCCACCGTTCGTCGTGCGGAGCAACTTGCTCTGCGCGCTGAGCCATCCCCCGGCGACGTACCCATGATCGGGTGAGACGAACGAGATCGATTCGATCGGGTCCGCGTTGCTCGCGATCCCGTTCGATCGCGACTCCCAGGTCAGCCCAGCGTCCGTGGAGCGGAACACGCGGTCCGCGGTGTTCGTGCCTTGGAACGCCGCCCAGACGACATCTGCGGAAGGGAACTCGAAACCGGCCGGAGATCCGACGAACGACGGATGCACCTGGTGATGCGTCCAGGTGTCGCCTCCGTCGGTGGTGCGTGCGAGGGTGGTTCCGTCTCCCACACCCGCGCCGAAGCCGAGGCCGTTTGCGTCGACCTCCACGTCGTAGCTGAAGGCTCCGAGTGGGGAGGCTTCACGTGTCCAGGTCACTCCGTCGTCCGAAGTGCGTAGCCAGTCGCCGTCCGCGCCGGTGGCGAAGCCGCGGCCGTCCGGGCGTCGCCAGACCTGCCAGAGCTCGATCCGATCCTCGTCGCCCGGGCCGTCCGTGGAGTTGGTCCAGCTGGCGCCTTCGTCGTCGGAGTAGAGGAGGTCGCCGTCCGAACTCGCCACGACGACCCGTCCGCTCGGGAGCGTGACGATATCCGTGTAGCTGACGGTGGCGAAGCGTTGGTAGAGCGGGCTCCAGGTTCCGCCGTCGTCCCGCGTTTCGTAGATCTCCGCTCCTTCTCCCGCGCAGATGAGGATTCGGTGCGTGTTCGAGTAGATGATCTGCGTGTTGAGATAGAGCGGCGTCTGCGGCATCGGCATCCAAGTCGCCCCGCCGTCGGTGGTGCGGTACATGGAAAAGACTTCGGAGAGCCATCCGTTCGAGGCGTCTGCGAACTGGATGTCGAAGAACTCGAACGAGAATCCCTCCAACTCGACCTGCGTCCAGGTCTGGCCACCGTCGAGCGTCTCCATCACGTTCGGGGAACCGACGACCCATCCATGGTTCGGCGTGAGCCAGGCCTGACTGTGCGAGAAGAGCAGGCCGGTGTTCGGGCCGAGACTCCAGCTCGCTCCGCCATCCGAGGAAACGAGTCGCTGGCCGTCGTCGCCAACCGCGGAGTACGTGGTGCCGCCGATACGCCCGAGGTGTCTGAGCGTACCGGTGGACGGATTGGCGACGACGCGCCAGGACTCGCCCGCATCGTCGGAGACGTAGATGCCGGCGCCCGAGCCGACGGCAAGGAGCTGGCCCGGCCCAAGGGTTTCGAGGTCGTGGAGATCGGCGCTGAAGAGGAGAGGCCGGCTGAGGTCGTTCCAGGTGACGCCACCATCAGTGGTGCGGAGCGTCGTTCCCCGGACTCCCACGCCGTAGCCGACGAGATCCGACTCGAAGGCGAGCGCTTCGATCGAGTTGCCCTGCGGGGACGGATTGAGCCACCGCGCCGCCTGGACTCCCGTCGCAGCGAGAGCCGGTACGGTCGGAGCGAGCAGGAGCAACGCCAGGACCGGAAGAACCGAAGCCAGGGGGCGCGTGGTCCGACCGGTCGTGGAACCGCTTGCGGTGCGTCGGCGGGAGCCGATGGCGAGGCGACTGAGGTGCGTGTCCGTCGGATGCATGTCGGGACTCCGTCGTCGTGGTCGGGTCTCTCGGGCACGAGGAATCGCCCGGGTGTTCGATCGGCCCGTCGGTTGAGTCGCGCGGGGACCGGGTTTGATACGCCCGCGGCCGGGGATCTGAGGGAGAACGCGAACGGCGCGGGCCGAAGCCCGCGCCGTGTCTGAACGAGTCGTCCGGCCGGGGCTGAGACCCGGGCCGGACGATGTACGTCTTTCCTAGAACACCGGCCGACGCTTGAACGTGGTCGGGTCGACGAGCAGCTCCTCGGCGGGCACCGTCGTCTCGGCGCCGTCGGGGTTCAGGTAGAGCGAGAGGCTCGCACGACCGGCGTCCGAGAAGGCCGTCTCGAACGCGGAGGCGACGTCCTCCTTGCTGAGCGACTGAACGGCGGCGGAGACCGACGCCTTCCAGTCGAACTGTCCACCGAGTTCGACTCCCTCGTACTTGAGAGTGGAGAGCCGCTCGCCCATGTTCGTCTCCGTCTGCGCGAGCTCGTCGACGATCGCGGCCTGGATCGCGCCGTAGTCCTCGTCCGGCATCTCTCGGATGGTCGGGACGTTCTCGTCGATCCAGGTCTCGGCACGCTTTGCGAGTTCGCCCGCGGGGTAATCGCCGGACTGGATGAGGAAGAAGAGCCCTGCCCGGAGTTGGAGAGGCCGCTCCGCCCTGAAGACGATGTAGCCGAGCTGCTGACGCGACCGCATGTCCCCGTAGAACCCGGGCTTGAAGTGCGCGGCTCCGATCCGGAGGAGCGCTTCCTGCTCCGGGGTACGCGGCCCGAACTGGACGTAGCTCATCCAGCACGAGTTGTCCGTCTTGCTGGGGAAGACCCACGCCTTCGGCTTCATGCCCTGGAGACTGACCTGGTCGCGCCGCGGACGCTCGTCCTCGGGCAGGACCGATTGGGAGACGTTCGAGAAGGCGTGTTCGATCCCGAGCCTCAAGGCCGACGGATCGAGGTTGCCGTAGGCCGCCCCTTCGATCGCGCTCTCGGCGAGGACCGACTTGGCGTAGGCGCGGACATCGTCCAGCGTGATGTCCTTCACCATGTCCTTGTAGAGATCCCGGTGGATCGCGACCGGGTTCATGAGGATGTTGTACTCGTAGAACGTCTGCGTGTAGGCCTGGTCGAACGACGCATTCGCGTAGTCCCGCGCGACCTGGTCCTGGATCGCGGCGTACGTCTCCTCGTCGATCCGGACCTCGGCGAGCTGCTTGCTGTACGCCTCGAGGAGATCGGGGATCCGCTGCGAGTAGCCGGCGATGTTGAGTTCGACGCCACGAGCGTCGGCCGAGACGTTCGCGGAGAGTCCCGCCTCATGAGCCGGGTACGACCACTCGTTGAGCCCCTCGTTGATCGCCCGGGCGTAGAGCGTGGCGAGCAGTCGATGACGCGGGGAGCTGTTCGTCTCCGCGGTGAGGAAACGGAGGGAGAGCTCTGCCTTGGGAAGCTGGAACTTCTGATCCTGCTCGAACCAGAACGTTCCGCGCTCGTCCTCGATGAGCTTCGCGGGCGCCGACTCCGCACCGGTCGAGAGCAGGGTGAGGTCGTTCGGCAGGAACGGATTCGGATCGGGGTAACGGAACGCCTCGGCCCGGACGGGAGTCTTCCACGTCGCGACCCGGTCTGCCGGTGCCTGATAGGCCTTGTACTCGCTTCCATAGTGCTCTTCCACCGCGTCCGTCTCGACGTCCGGAGCGACGAGGGTCGCGCGGAGGAGTTCGGGCTGGATGAAGGAGAGATAGTGCATGAAGAGCTCGGGGTCGTATTCGTAGAAGAGCGACTCACGCTTGAGGAACTCGAGGGCGGGGTGCTGCTGCATCGAGGCCGCGTAGCCGGAGGCGGCCCACATGCCCTCCTGGTGATCGCGGTAGTAGTAGTCCAGCTCCGCCATCACCTTGTTCTCGTGGTAGAAGTAGTCCTTCAGCCCTTCCTTGCGCAGCATGTCGACATAGGTGAAGAAGAGCGCGATGACCTGGTCGACGTTCTCCCGCCCGGCCCGCGTCAGCGTCACCCGTGCGTTGAAATAGGACGCGTAGGACTCCGTCATGGCTCCGGACGAGAGCCCGGTTGCGAGCCCCTGCTTCTTGAGTTCGGAGAGGAGCGACCCCTCGCCCTCGTGGCCGATGAGCGCGCCGATGAGACGGTTCGGCTTCTGCTTCCAGTACTCCTCGTCGGACGGCATGGCGAACTCGAGTTCGAGCGTGCGCGTGTCCGTGACCGGCTTCACCTCGATCACCATCGGGAGACGGTTCGGATCGAAGACGTCCGTCGGGTAGGTGATCTTGGCCCGATCGAAGTTCGGGACGGCGGCGAACTTCTCACGCGCCCAACCCTCGAGCTGGTTCAGGTCCTGGTTCCCCATGATGACGAGACGCATCACGTTCGCCGAGTAGTACTTCTTGTAGAACTCGATCAGCCCGTCGCGCGTCGCGCCTTCCAGGGTCGTGAGGTCACCGGTCGAGAACTTCTGACGCGGGTGTCCGTCGCGATGGAGCGCGCGTTGGATCATCCGCTTCCGCCAGAAGTCGTCCTGGAGGTTCTTCTGGTGCTCGGAGTTGACCGCGTTCGCCTCGCGCTCGACGAAGTCCGGATCGAAGCGCGGCGCGATGAAGAACTGGGAGAACCGGTCGAGCGCCTCCTCGAGGCCGTCGTGGTTCACCTGGAGCTGGTAGTTCGTCCGCTCGGATGCGGTGTAGGCGTTGCTGTTGCCGCCGTTCGCGGAGAGGAACTCGTTGTACCCGTCCACGTCGGGGTACTTCTCGGTGCCGAGGAAGAGGAGATGCTCGAGGTAGTGTGCCGTTCCGAGTCCGTCCCAGGGATCCTCGAGGGAACCGACTGCGACGTCCATGGCCGCCGCCGACTTCTGCATCTTGGGGTCCGACACGAGTAGGACCTGGAGGCCGTTCTCGAGCGTGAACGCACGATAGGCGCGTTCGTCCTGGGGACGAGGGGCGTCGACGTCGAGGATGCTCTCGTTCACGTCGATCGAGGCCCCCATGGCTTCGGCCGAGCCTGCGTCACCCGCGTGTGGGCGGTTCGCGCAACCTACGGCCAAGGGGCCGAAGGCGAGCACGGGAAGTCCCACCACGGCGGCGCGACTCAGCTGCTGCTTCACGTTCATTTCGGAAACGTCCTCCTGCGTTTCGTTCCCCCCGGCGGAGAACGACGATTGGATCGGGGCACCCGGAGAAGGCGCCCCCTGGTCACTCGAGATCGATGGATTGTCGTGGGTCGATCGCTTCTTCATCGGATCCGGACGATCTGCTGCCGGCCGACGATCTCTCCCTCGGAGCGGGCCACGACCCAATAGACGCCCGCCGGTACTTCCTGGTCACGTAGGTCCCGACCGTCCCAAGCCACGCTCTGATCTCCACCAACCCCGGCCCAGCTGCGAAGGGTCCGGCCGTCGCTGCTGACGATCTGGATGCCGAGCGAACGATCGATCGGCTTCTGCCAGGAGATCTCCGCGATCCCGTGGGTCGGGCTGGGAGTGACCCTCAGTCCGATGTCCATCCGGCTCGAAACCGTTTCGCCGTTCGCGACGGCCGTGGTCGCGAGGCTCACCGGGATGGAGGCCTGGGTCCAGTGCGTCGCCTCCGTCATGAAGTTGACGAGGATGTCGTTCGGATCGTTCGAACCATTCGCCGCGGTGAAGGACCAGGCGAGTTCGTCCGCTTCGGGCGTCTGGTCCGGATCGCTGAGCGAACCCGGCGCGGATCCCGGAAGGGTCGGGAGGACGACGCTGCCGAGCGAGGCGGGCGCATAGATCCGCCACTCCTCCGTCGGGGTGACCGAGCCGTCGCCCGGCGCGATCGGACGGATCCCGAGAGTCGAGCGCGTCCAGGTCGGTGACGGGCTCACGCCCGGATCGGTCGGGTCGCTCCACGCGAGCGTCGTTCCGGACTGGTTGAGGTTCGGGATGAGCATCCAGGAGTCGAAGTCGACGCTCGCGGGGACGGTGATCGGGCCTCGCTGGAGAATGCCCGCGGCGAAGGCGTCCGCTCCGCTCGAATCCTGGTAGACACCGGAGACGACGATGTTCGCATCCGAGATGTCGCCGGTCGGGTTGGTCGCGGCCACGCTCCAAGTCGACCCATCGTTGATGTTCGGCGTGATCGTCGCGAAGCCGAGGATCTCCTCGTCGGTGCCGGTACCGACGAGGGCGGCCGAAACGATCCGAAGTCCCGCACCCGCTGGGACACCGACGAAGTTCGTAGTGATTCCGTCCGAGTCGAGGTTGATGTCGCTGTTGACGTCCAGTGCCTGGGTCCCGGTGCCGAGGGTGACGTTCCGTTCCACGCCGAACTCTCGGATCTCGAGGGCGCTGAGGTCGGGATCACTCGCCAGTTCGTCGAGCGCGGCCCGCGCGCTCACCGCGATGAACGAAGTCGAACGGTCGCCCGGGACGTCGATCGAGTAGGGCGCCTTCTCGAAGACGAGGAAGATCAGTTCGGTCTGCCGCGTGATGTAGACGTTCTCCGGGAGGAGCACGTCGCCCACGACCGGAAAGCTCACGAGCTCGAGGTCGAAGAGGAACGGATCCGGGTCGAAGAACGCGAGCGTCTCCGTCGTCACTCCCGGAAGCACCACGGAGACGTCGATGAACCCGTCGTTGTTCACGATGCCGACGTTGTCGACGTCGCCCGAGACGGTGTCGAGCGTGCCACCGAAGGTCGGGTCGACCTGCGTCGTGAAGAGGCGCAGGGTCACGTCGCCCGACGCGGCCTGATAGAGCGTGGTGAAGGAGTATCCGTCCGCGCCGATCGTCACCGTCTGCGGGTTCGCGAGCACGGGGTCATCGAACGTGATCGCGCCCGTTCCGTCCGTCGTCCCGATGTTCCCGGTGAAGGGGACGTCCTCGGCCTCTCCCACCATCACCCAGGCGCCGGGGACGGGCGCCTCGGTGTGAGCGTCGATCGCTCGTACCGTGAGCGGGACAGCGGACGCCGTCGTTGCGAGTGCGGCGAGCCCGACGAATACCCCGGCGATGAGGGCCGGGGGCGGGATCGGGAGTCCAGGCACGGCGCCGGGCAGGGCGGTGCAGCGATGTCGAGTGGGCAGCATCCGGGGACCTCCTCGTCTCAGGTTCAGGGGGACGGGCCGAGTTTTCGGGCTGAAGGAGATCGTACCACCCGCGGAAGGTGGGCCGGAAGGGGAGGGCTCCAGCTCGGCGGCTCGGCTGCCGCCGACATATGGTAGAATCGCACACGTCAGGCGTCTACTGGAGCACCCCCGCCCGACCGTTCCCCTCCTTCGTCCGCGCCGTAGGTGGCGCGTTCAGAATGAGTTCGCTTCACCGTGGAGGGAGCTATGTCGACGTCTTCGGCCTTCCGAACCCTCGGTCTTGCGGTTCTCGCCCTCGGAGTTCTCCTGCCTGCGCAGTCCCAGGCCAGGCGGATCTCCCCGTTCGACATCGACGTCGCTCCGACCTTGGGCGCCGTGGACGACCTTCCCGCGGGTGCCTACCACGGTCCCGGAACGCGTGCTGCGGGTGACACGCTCTGCTTCGGTGGCGTCGATGGAGATGGATTCGCAAAGCCCGGCGGGGTCTGGACCTTCGACGGGTTGCAGGGATGGGAAGCGGTCGACCTGAGCGCTCAGCCGGAAGCGTACGCCCGCCACATCACGGGTGCGCTCTGGGGGGCGGATCCCTACAACGACGTGCCTCCGCCCGTGCTCAACGGGGAAGGCTCAGCGTGGTTCGGAGTCTTTGGTTCCGAAGCCCGCAGCCTTTGCTGGAACTTCGGAATCGGGTACGGCAACGACTGGTGTCAACGGCTCGTCGGACCGTCGTTCGTGTACACCGGATCCGGCAGTGTTCCCGTGAGGTGGCGATTCTTCAACGAGACGGAAGAGACCTACGACTTCACGCGGGTCTACCTGGAGCTCCTCCCGTCACACACACGCCTGCCAATCCGCTCCTACACCGGGCTCATCGGTGTCGCAGCCGATCATCCCAACTCGCCGCCTCCGGGAGAAGTCGACAACCGGGTTCTCACGGAGTCGGACTTCCAGGGCGAACCCCAGTTCCGGATCGTCTTCGAGGTCACCTCGGACGGCACCTGGTCCGATGAGGACGGTCTCTATACGACGAGCTACGGTGCCGCCGGGTTCGACGACGTGCAGATCGGAGCGAACACCTACGACTTCGACTCGGGCCTCCAGGGATGGACTCCCGACGCGTGTCCGCCGATGGGGACGTTTCTCGGGATCGAAGCGCTCGGCAACTACGTGATCGAAGACGCCTGTCGGTGTGACCTCGACGGGATGGTGCTCGAGATGCACGCCGGGACGCCGGGCAACGCGAGCCATCCGTACGGCCAACACATCCTCGCGGTCGCTCCGCCCGTCGATATCCTGAACGATGTCGAGGGCTCGCTGCCGGGTGTGTCCCCGTTCGACATCCACGTCGATTGGGATCAGTACTCCGAGATGCCGCGTGCCAACGGCGTCTTCTATCGTCCGGGAGCGCTCTACTATCCCTACACATGTGAGCTGACAGGGGAGGTCGGCTGGTCCGACCGGATCGGCCAGAGCACGTTCTTCTTCGTGGGCGAGGACCCTGTCTGCACTCTCAACCGCGCCAGTCTCACCCAGACGGACGTTCCCGTGCCTCCGGGCGCCGAACAGGTTCGGTTCGTCTACGAGCTGCATTCCTCCTGCGACGCGTTCGGGATCGAGCCGGAGCAGTGCACGGGGATCACGAACTTCACTCCGATCATCGACAACGTGCGGGTCTGCTTCACGCGTTCGGTCGCGGCCCCGCCGATTGCGATCGACAACGGACTGCACTTCCAGGACGGCTTCGCCCAGGACGCGCTCAACTGGCCCGACGTCCCCGGACGCGCGGACGTGACCCGCAACATCGCCGGATTCGGCAATACCCCGCCCTACGTCCTGGGCGACTCGCTCATGGTCGGCGGCCCTCCCGTGACGACCCCGGAGAACGCCTGGGAGGCCCACCTCTGGTTCCGGGTCACGAGAACCGGGCTCGGAGCCGGCATGAGGTACTTCGAGTGGAGGGACCAGGCGAACGCGGCCACCGGCGTCGACATCGAGGCAGGTGAGTTCGCGTTCGCGTCGATGGACTCCTGTCAGCAGGGGACCCTCGCCTTCAAGAACAAGTTCGCCACCTACCTCAAGGAAGAGGACTGGGCGGCCTGGGGGCGGTCCGGCCCGGAACTCAGCGATGGAGTGGAGATCATCCAGGACGACGTGCTCTTCCCCGGAACCCAGATCGAGTACTTCCTCACGTCGAACTACCTGAACACTCCGTCCGAGAGATTCCTCCTGCCGGACACGACCGGAGGATTCTTCTCGGAGTTCGAGATCCTGCCCAGCTGGAGGAACGACGGTGGGATCGGACGCTACCCGTCCCTTCTCTACATCGACGCGTTCAACCGAGGCTCGGAGGCGTACATCACGGCCGCGTTGGACGGGCTCGGCTTCGACTACGACAAGTACGACTACCTGGATGCGACGTCGGGCTGGAAGGCCCCGATGGCCCGTGGTGAGCACCCCAGCAACAACGGGTGCACGCTCCTCCAGCTCCTCGGCTACCGAGGGATCCTGCTCAGCACCGGGACCAGCAACGGGAGCATCCTCTGGCCGGAGGACTACGTCCTGTTCTCCGACTGGCTCACGACCACTCTCTGCGACGGAGCGCGCAGGCGGCAGGGCTTTGTCGCGAACGGCGATGGTGTCGCGCTCAGCATCGCGTCGATGGGATCCTCGTTCCTCACGAAGTTGGGAGTGGACCTGATCGACAACTCCTACAGCGAGTTCAGCGGCAACCACGCCTACTGCGTCGGCGTGGAGGAACGGGGAGACCTCGGGAGCCTCTACGGAACGGAGCACTCGCAAGCGGACTACGAGTACGACGCGTTCGGCAACTGGTGTCCGGACAAACTCGACTTCGACGTTCTCGGAGCCATCGGCACCGGGACGGGGAACCGCGTGTATCTCGATCGAGACGGCATGTCCGAGACGGCGTACGCACAGGTCCTCAACGAGAAGATCGAGCTCGCTCCGGGTGGAGGGACCTACACCGAGAACTACCGCACACTGGTCGATGGGATCTCCTGGCACCACCTCGCGGCCTATCGTCCCGAGGATCCCGAACGCTGCGCGGCATCGTTCGAAACCGTCACCGAGGCGACGTTCAACGAGATCGCCGCGGCGATGGAGTGGATCTACGAGGTCGACTACGACGAGATCGTCTTCCTTACCGAGGACTTCTGTTTCCGTCCGGACGCGGTCGAGGAGCTGCCCACGGGGACTCCGACCCGCACGGAGCTGTTCCAGAACTCCCCCAACCCGTTCAATCCGCGGACGACGATCCGCTTCGCCCTCTCGCGGACCGGACCGGCCGAGCTGTCGGTGTTCGACGTTGCGGGTCGCCGGGTTCGTACCCTCGTGCAGGGAGAGCTGGAGGCAGGAGCCCACGACGTGGTCTGGGACGGAAGGGACGAGTCCGGGAATCTCCTCTCGAGCGGGATCTACTGGACTCAACTGCGTGCGAACGGCCGCACGTTCAGCAAGAAGGCGACCGTACTGAGGTAGAGTCGGTCGCCTCGGGGTGTCGCTCGCGTGCCCGACTCGCGGCCGTCGAACCCGCCTCGGGAAGTCGGACTCTGGCGCTTGTCGCGAGCCCTCACAAACGGCAAACTTCCGGGGCGGAGTTCGCGCGGTGAGCCGCGGAGGACGCTCGGGTCAGGATCGCCACTGGGGCGCGGCGACGGGACTGGGGGCGTCTTCACGCCGTGCGCGCTACGGTGAGTCCCAACACTCCGAGCCGGTGGACCTACGGAGTTCTTGGATCGGACCGCCCCTGGACGGTAGTTGAAAAGGTCGAGACGACAACTACGAGTGGTGGCTCCACTCTGGCTGCTGCTGGCAGCCATGATTCTGATTCCCCCGCAGGCCCTGGCGCAGGGTTGGTACGATTCCAGTTGGGCGAACCGCAAACCGATCACGATCCAGGGCTCGGAAGTTGGTGTCACGGGCGCCCCGCACGCGAACTTCCCCGTCCTCGTCAGCATCACCGACTCCGACCTCCAGAGCATGGCCCAGGCCGATGGGGACGACATCCTCTTCACCGCGGACGACGGGACCACGAAGCTCAGTCACGAGATCGAGGGCTACACCTCGGGAACGGGAACGCTGGTCGCCTGGGTGGAGGTCCCGAGTCTCGCCTCGGGGACCAACACCACCCTCTACATGTACTACGGCAACGCGTCGGTCGGTTCGCAGGCGGACGGTACGGGTGGTACCTGGAGCGAGGGCTTCGAGGGCGTGTGGCACTTGAACGGCGTCTTCACCGACTCGTCGCCCAACGGCCGCGACGGAACGAACCACGGGACGAACGCCACGACCGGCGTGATCGCGGGGGGGAGAGCGCTTTCCGGTGCGAACCCCGACAACATCTCGATCACCGGGCTCATGGGTTCGCCGACCAGCCTCACGATAAGTGGTTGGGTAGACCTGACCGCGACGGACTCGAACGGCTCAGAGTTCCTGAGCATGGGCGACTGCTCTCTCCTCCGTTGCGACAACCTCGGATTCCAGACGGACGGGATGTACTACCACGGTGCCGGCTGGTACGGAACGGGCAGCGGGGTCAACCTCGTCGGGACGAGTTGGCGATACGTGGCCTACACCTGCGACGACGTGGCGGATACGCAGAACATCTTCATCGATGGTGTCCCGACAGGAGGCAGCACCTATGCTGCGACACCGATCTACACCGGGCTTGGGACGGACACCTGGATCGGAGCTCACGGCAACGGCGACGGCAACTTTGACCTCACCGGCAACGTGGACGAGGTCCGGGTCGCATCCGTGGCGCGTTCCGCGGGGTGGATCCTGACCGAGTACAACAACCAGAGTGCGCCCGGGGCGTTTCTCACGTCCGGCACCGAGGAGTACCTCGTCACCGGCACCGTGTTCGAGGATGCGAACTACGGTGGAGGTGTCGGACGGAGCCTGGCCGGGTCGAGTGGCACGGGACAGTCGGGGGCCCGGGTCGAGATCTACGACGGGAGCGGCGTGTTCGCGGGCGCGACCACGACCGACGGCACGGGGGTGTACGGTCTCGGTGCGGCGACCGGCGACCATACGATCCGTGTCGTCAGCATTACTGTCACCTCCTCGCGAACCGGGTGGGTGTCCGGGATCGTCCCCGTGCAGACGTTCCGTACCGACGCGTCCTCTGGCACCGCGTCGCCGGTCACGGACTACGTGGGTGGGCAGGATCCGTCGACGGCGGATGCGGGAAACGGATCGAGTGGGGCGACCATGAACACCTCCACGGGCGTGTTCACTGCGGGGATCACGGGGACGGCGCAATCGATCGCACCGGTCACCGTGGGTACGGCGAACGTCACGGGTGTCGACTTCGGATTCAACTTCAACACGATCGTGAATGTGAACGACAGTGGGCAGGGATCGCTCCGCCAGTTCCTCCAGAACTCGAGCGCGCTCTCGAACGTCGGGCTCGCCATCGATGGGCAGACCGCGGGGGAGGACGTCTCCCTCTTCATGATCACGGACGGACTCGCCCACGCCGGTCTCCGCTCCGGCCTCACGAACCAGCTCACGAGCGGCGTTGCGCTCATTACCCCCAACTCCGCGCTCGACTACATCACCGATGACAATACGGTGATCGATGGCACCACCCAGACGTTGAACATCGGCGATACCAACTCGGGGCAACTCGGGACCGGTGGTACGGTCGGGACGGATGCGCTGGCGCTCGGACAGGTCGACGCCCCCGAGGTCGAGATCCGGGGGGATGGCTTTCTCTCCTACGGACTCCGGGTCGAGGGCAATGACGTCACGATCCGCGGCCTCGCGATCGTCGGCTGGGGCTCTGCCGTCGGCGAGTCGTGCATTCATGTCGCTGACACGTTCACTGGGGTCCTCATCGAAGAGAACCTCCTCGGAACGACCGCTCTGGCCTTCGCCGATCCCGGCGCTGCCCTCAGGAGCCGGAACGGGATGTACTCGGACGGTGCCGACTCCGGGACTTTCCGGAACAATCTCGTCGGTTGGACGGATGTCGACGGACTCTACTTCGCGAACGCGAGTTCCGGATGGAGTGTGAGCGGCAACGAACTGCGTGACTGCGGGATCACCGGCTCCAACGGCGACGGCATGGCTCTCAACAACGTGTCGGATCTCACCTTCACCGGGAACCTCTTCGTCGGCGCGTCCAGCCAGGCCATCGTCTTCACGCTGAACACGAACTGCTGGTTCGAGAACAACACGATTACGGGGAGCGGCGTCGGAATCACCACTGGAGTGAGCCAGAGCACGGCGATCTGTGCTCGGGGGGGCGCCGGATCGACGACGTTCTATCGGAACCTCGTCGAAGCGAACTACGGGGCCGCGTTCCAGATGAACGACGGCTCCACCGGGATCACCCTGACCGAGAACTCCTGCGTCGACAACGGGACGATCGTGGCCCGGGATGGTTCCCCCGCGACCGGACAGATCGGAATCGACCTCAACTCCGCGACCGACGATCCGAACATGGGGACGGCACCGTTCGTCACGATCAACGACACCCTCGACGTGGATACCGGGGGGAACGGACTCCTCAACTTCCCCGTGATCGAACATGTCCTCAAGGCCGGGACTACCGTCTCGGTCCGCGGGTTCGTGCATCCGGGCGCGGCGCTCGAGTTCTTCATCTCCGATGGCGACGCCACCGGCTTCGGAGAAGGCGAGCGGTTCCTCTTCTCTTCCGTGGAGGGAAGTGGAAACGATCTCGACTCCAGTACGGGGGCCTACGGCCCGGGCGCGATCAACGGGCTCGTCCAGGGCAGTGACGCCGCGAACAAGTTCATCGTGAGCGGGGCCGCCCCCGCGTGGCTCACGACAGCCGACCTCATCACGGCGACGGCGACCGACGCGTCGGGAAACACGTCCGAGTTCAGTGGCGTGGCGGCGATCGATCAGCACACCATCGTGAAGAGGACGTTCTCGGAGAGCGGCACCGCGCTCACGAGTGGAGCCTCGGCTCCCCGTGGCGCTATCGTCCGGTTCCTCTTGTACGTGAACAACTGGGGCGGAGCGTTCACGGATCTCTCCGTCGAAGACATCCTGGACCCCGGATTCGAGTACGTGCCTGGGACGATCCGGATCGACAACTCGGTGTCCGCGTGCTCCGTGGACGGATGCACCACTCCCGACGAAGCCGCGATCTACGCGAGTGTGGCGGCGCAGTCCCCGGGAACGGACGCGGTCGATGGAGACGGTGTCAGCTACACTGGGGGCTCGCAACGCATCGATGCCGGCAACCAGAACGTCGCCAACGCGCAGGTGAACGTGTCGGCGGACCGGGTCTGGGCCATCCTCTTCGACGTTCGCATCCGGTGAGCCGCGCGAGGATGAGTCCCGACACACTTGTCCGCGCGTCTCGCACTTCCTCAGAGGAGCCTTCATGCCGATACGCTGTGTGATCCTGGACTTCGACGGTACATTCACCGATGTCGACGCGGAAGCGGAGCCGTTCGTCGAGGCCTACAGAAGCGACCTCGCGGATCTCCTCGGCCGTGATGTCGAGGCCGCGTGGGCGGAGGCTCATGCGGTCGTCGCACAGGCGCCCCATGAACACGGCTGGAAGGAAGGCGGGCGGATCGTTGCCCCGGCACTCGCCGATCCCTACATCCTCTGCACGGTTCTGGGCCGGCTCGTCCTGGACCGGTTCGGTGCCGCGAAGGACGAGAGCCTCCGAAGTGAGATCCTGCAGCTCTTCTACAGGCGGGGGTATCCAAAGACGAAGCACGCGTTTCGCCCCCATGCGACCGAGGTGATCGATGCGCTGCTCGCGGAGTTTCCCGGGCGCGTCTTCGTGGTGACGAACTCGAATCCGGATACGGTCCGGGGCAAACTGAACGCGCTCTCGGCGGGACTGAGCGACCGCCTCCCAGTGGAAGGCAACGCGCGGAAGTTCCTCCTCGCATCCCTCGAGGCCGGGGAGGAGGGTGCGGAGGAGTTCGCCTCCCTTCCGGCCGAGCGTTGGGTCGACACCCTGCCGGGACGACCGATTCTCGTGAAGCGGGGGTACTACTTCCGGATTCTGCGGATGCTCCTCACGGGAGCCGACGTCTCTCCCGACGAGTGCCTCGTGTGTGGGGACATCTACGAACTCGACCTCGGACTTCCGGAAGCGATGGGTTGCTCCGTTCATCTGATGACGAGGCCGAGCACGCCAGGATATGAGCTGGACGCGGCCAAGGCTCTCGGTGCGCGGGGTGGGGTAGGGGACGATCTCCGCAGCATCCTCGCCCGGATCTGAGGCGCGGCTTCGGTCGAAGTCGCAGTGAAAAAGGCGGCGGAGTCACGAGAGTGACCCGTCGCCTCTTTCATCGATGGCGTTCGTCCTGGGACGAGCGCGGCTTACTTCGCCTGGATCGCCTCGATCGCGAGCGTCACCTCGACCTCGTCACCGAGCACCGTTCCGCCGTTGTCGAGGACGGTGTTCCACTCGATGTTCCAGTCCTTCCGGTTGAGCGTCGTCGTCGCCTCGAAGCCCGCGCGCGTACCGCCCCAGGCGTCGGGACCCGAGCCCAAGAACTCGACATCCAGCGTGACCGGCTTCTCGACGCCCCTCATGTTGAGCATGCCGTCGACCTTGATCGTGTCGCCTTCCTTGTGGAACTTCGTGCTCTTGAACGTGATCTCCGGGTGGTTCGCCACGTCGAAGAAGTCGGGGCTCTTGAGGTGTCCGTCCCGCTTCTCGTTGTTCGTGTCGACACTCTCGACCGGGATCGTGACCATGACGGAGCTCTTCTCGAGCGCGGCCGGATCGAACTGGATCTCACCGGACACCGTGTTGAACTTTCCCGGCACCTTCGTGAAGAAGTGGCGGATCTTGAAGTCCACGCTCGAGTGGCCGCCGTCGATGTTCCACGTGGCCGCCGAAGCGAGGGACGGGAGGGCCAGAGCGACTGCGGCGAGCGCAACGAACAGATTCTTCATTTCGGGGATCCTCTCCTTGTCTTTCACTTGCCGATCGCGCGTCGCGTGATCGGTCGCCAAATCGGGTTGATGACGCAGTCGGTCAGGACTGCCTTCGGGTTCCTCTGGTGCTGTCGTGGACCCGCTCGAGAAGGCTTCCCAGGTGGTCCAGGTCTTCGTCCGAGAGAGCGCCGATCGCTCGCGCCACCGCGGCCTCCATCGGGCCGTCGAGAGCCTCGAGCAGTTCGAGCCCCTGGGATGTGATCGCGAGCCGGACCGTCCTCCGGTCCGAATCGCTTCGGGTACGGTTCACGAGAGCCTTCTTCTCCAGCTTGTCGACGAGTCGAGTGATGTTCGGCGCTCTCGCCACCATCCGGTCGCCTACCTCGTGGACCAGGAGCCCTTCGGGCTGCGCATCTCGCAGGATTCGAAGGACGTGGTACTGCGGGAGCGACAGTCCGGCCGGCTCGAGGGGGCGGGTCGTCTTGTAGACGACCGACTCCGTCACGTCGATGAGCCGTGAGACCACGGTCGCGGCGGTACAGGCTCGTGTCGCACTCGAACTCATGGTCATGAGAGTATCTGTCCCACCAAAAGGTTCCAAGAAATTAATCGTTACAACGAACAATATTCTCTGAGCGTGCGTTTTCGTCATGCGCGCGATAGGGTTACGCGGGCTGAGAGTCCGCTGGCGGGCTTGGATCGGGAGACAGATCGGTTGAGCAGCAGGGCAGACAAGGCGGCGGTAGGGCTGGGCGCGGCCGCGCTCCTCATGGCCGCGAGCGGACTCCTGTCGAGGCTCCTCGGCTACGGACGGGAGATCCTTCTCGCCTACTTCGTGGGAGTCGGCCGCGAGTCGGACGCCTACTTCGCGGCGTTCGTGCTTCCCGACCTGCTCAACTACCTGATTGCGGGCGGCGCCCTCTCCATCGCGTTTCTGCCGATCTACGCGCAGGCGCGCGAACGAGAAGGGGAGGAGGCCGCGGCTCGACTTCTCGCCACGACGCTCGGCAACCTCGGGCTCATCGTGTGCGTCGCGACCGCGATTCTCTGGATCTTTGCGGACCCGCTCATCCGGCTCCAGTTTCCGGAGTTCGATGCCGAGACTCACGCGCTCACGGTGGAGATCACGCGGATCGTCGCGCCCGCGCAGGTGTTCTTCTTCCTCGGTGGCGTGATCAAAGCGACGCTCTTCGCCCGCGGCAGGTTCGGCGCGGCCGCGCTCGCTCCGCTCATCTACAACCTCGGCATCATCCTCGGCGGCGTTCTCCTCTACGGCCGGTTCGGAATCCACGGGTTCGCCTGGGGCGTGCTCGTCGGTGCTGCCGCGGGGCCGTTCCTGGCCCCCTTTCTCGACTCGCGTCGAGACGGACGGCCGGGAGTGCGGATCGCGCTGCTCGACCCCGGATTCCGACGTTACCTATGGGTCGCGGCGCCGCTCATGTTCGGCCAGTCGCTCCTCACCGTGGACGAGTGGTTCGACAAGTGGTTCGGGGCGCTCATCCAACCGGGAGCCGTGGCTTGGCTCAGCTATGCCCGCAAGTTGATGCTGATTCCAGTGGCCGTGGTCGGCCAGGCCATCGCGACGGCTGCTCTCCCGACCCTCACGCGTCTCTTCGAGCAGAAGAGGAACGAAGAGCTGGCAGAGACGGTCGAGCGCACCCTCCGCGCCGCACTCGGCCTCGCCATCGTCGGGGGAGCGGCGCTCGCCGCCATCGCCGAGCCCTTCGTTCGCTTCGCATACGAGCGCGGTCAATGGGACGGGAGCGACACCGTGGTGGTTGCCTCCATCCTCCGGATTCTCGCGTTCGCGGTTCCCGGCTGGATCGTCCAGCAGATCGCCGTCCGCCCGTTCTACGCCCGCGGAGACACGTGGCGTCCGATGGTGCTCGGGACGGTCGTGGTGCTCGCCGCGATTCCGCTCTACTGGAGGCTCTCCACTTCGTTCGGTGTGGAAGGCCTGGCGTGGGCGGGCGTGATCGGGATGACCGTGAACGCCGTCGCGACGCTACTCCTCGCACGGAAGCTCCACGGCGCGCCGAGATTCACCCCCCTCATCGTATCCGGAGTGCGGGCCGGCCTACTCGCGGGTCCTGCCTGGCTCGCGGCCCGCTACTCGGCTACGTGGCTGTTCGGATCGGCACCGAACTCCGGCGCGTTGCATCTGCCGGGCGGAACGCCGGGGGCGTTGCTTCAAGTCGCGATCGTTGCCGGTGTCTTCGCGCTGGTGACGGTCCTTCTGATGCCGTTCCTGGGAGACCCGGAGCTGCGCGCGCTCCTCGTCCGTCGACTGCGGATCAAACGGTGGACGTCGCGGGCTTAGGCCTCGGCCCCTCGCGCTGCGCACGGATCCTGACCTCGACTCTGGCGACGGGGTTCCCGTCCTGGGGCTCGGGGCCCTGGCGTCCGAGGCCTTCCGCGCCCTGTCCGCGTCCTAGGTTCCCGGCGTAGGCGACGGGGCTTCGTCCTCGAACGTGAGCGCGTCGAGGATCCGGATCGGTGCACCGTCCTTCAGGGAGCGCTGTCCCTGGATGACGACGGGTTCGCCCGCGTCGAGCCCGCGGACGATCTCCGCGGAGCTTTCGTCCTCGAAGCCGACCTCGACGACGCGCCGAACGGCTACGCTGTCCACCGGCGTGTAGACGAACCGTTCGCCCTTCTCCGACACTACCGCGATCTTCGGGACGAGCAGGACGTCGTCCCGCCGCTCCGTCACGATCTGGACCTGGGCGAAGTCTCCCGGGCGGGTGTCGGGCGGGTAGTCGTCGATCTCGACCGTCACTTTGATCGTGCCGGTGTTGGGATCGATGATCGGACTGATCAACGAGATCCGTCCCTCGAGCGGTTCGCCGCTGCTGTCGAGCACGAGGTCGACGCGTTGGTCGGTGCGAAGGCTCCGGAACTCCTTGGCCGGCACGTGCACGCGGGCGAGGAGAGGATGTACGTCCGCGAGGACGAAGAGGGGATCGCCCGGGGTCACGGGACGGCCGACGTCGGTCTGTCGCCGCACGACCTGTCCGGCGAACGGAGCCGTCACGTTCGTGTAGGAGAGCTCGAGCCGCGCGAGTTCGAGTTCCGCCTCCGCGGTCGCGAGGTCCGCCTTCGCGGTCGTGAACTCCTGCTCCGAGACGAGGTTCTGCTCGAACATCTTCTGCGCCCGGCCGTACCGGTTGCGTTCCTTCTCGGCCTGGGCCTCGGCCTGCTGCAGACGGAGCTGATACTCCCGGGCGTCGATCCGAAGAAGGCTCTGGCCGGTGCGCACTTCGTCACCCTCTTCCGCGAGGAGGGAGCGCACGGTTCCCGAGACGCGGGCTTCGATCGTCGCTTCGTTCTCGACCTCGAGACCCGCCGTCGCGCGGTAATAGCTCGAGATGGAGCCGACCGCGGATGCCTGAACGGCGACAGCGATCGGGGGCCCGCTCGGGGCGCGGCCTTCTCCGGGGCGCCCGGCACCTCCCGGGCCGTTCCCTGGCCGTCCCCCGCCCGCAGGGGGCGCTCCGTCGTTTCCGCCACACGCACTCAGCGTGACGAGCAGGGCGAGCGCCACCCCGAACGAGCAGAAGCGCCTACGGTCCGATTTCAGCATCGCGGTTCCTTCTTTGGATTCGTCGCCACTGTCCCGATTCGGTTCCCCGGACGTGCCGCTCAGATTCTACGCGCATCCGCCATGGTGACCCGGCTCATCACCGATGCGCCGACCCAGGTACCGGGCCGGCGCATCGCCGAGCTTCAGACGAGGGGCGCGCCGCTGTCGTCGAGCGGTGGGATACGCAGGACCTGGCCCGGGTAGATCTTGTCCGGGTCACTCAGCATCGGGCGGTTCGCCTCGAAGATCACCGGATACTTCCGCGCCGCCGTAGTGGGCCTTCGCGATCTTGGAAGCGAGTCCCCGCGGACGACGGTATAGAGCGTCGCTTCGGGCTTCGGCTCCTCCACCGTGAGTTGATCGTCGACCTCGGACACCCCGTGTGTGTTCCCGACGACGAGGATGATCTTCTCCCTCACTTCCTGGGACGGCACGGTGCCGGCGAGCGTGACGCGGCCGTCGACGAATCCCACGCTGAGATCTTCGGACGCGAGCCCCATCTTCACGACGAGCGCGTGGAGTGCCCGGCCGGTCGCCGCGTTCTTGGCGTCACGCTCGAGGGCTGCATTCGAAGCTTCCTGGGCCGCTTTCCGAGCGGCTTCCTGCTTCTCGTCGTCCTTGTCGAACATGTCGGCGAGCTTCGAGCCGGCATCCTTGACGAACTGGATCAGTCCCATCGTTACCTCCATCCATGCGGCGATGTTGCGCTATGACCCGGGGCGATTGCGGGCCGGATTGGGGACGATACGACGTCCGTCCGCGTCGGACAAGGAGCGCCCGTTCCTGGCGAACGGGGCGCAGAGGGGATCTCCCAGCACGACGGATTGCCAGCTCAGGTAGGGCAGGGCCAGGTAGTAGGCTTCCGCCAGGCTCCGTCCGGACAGATAGGCCGGGAAGAGGATCTGGGGCCTCGGGCATGCGTCGAGGAACGGTTCGTATGCGTTGCCGGCCACGCCGGTCGCGCCTGACCGGACCCAGTCGGCGGAAAGCGACTGCGTCGTTCCTTCGAACGGGTCGGCTGTTCTGGACGAGCCGGGCTCCCAGCCCTCCTTTGGTTCGTGAAACGTGCGGGCCGAGCTGCTGACGTACGTGGTGACGAGTGCGCCCGGGATCCACTCGAACCGGAAACCACGCCGGAACGAGGAGTCGTTCGATCCCCATCCCGCGTAACCGAGCAGGTCTCGGTGCACATCGACGAAGGTGCCGGTCGAGTCGAGCCTGACGGTGAACCGCGGAGCACTCACACGCGATGTATCCGTATCCGAGATCTCCGTGAGGCGCCGCGCGGCTTCGAGGAGCCAGTCGTTCCCGGAGCTCTCGACCCCGTTCTCGTCGAGGAGAAAGGTCGGAGCCATGGCTCCCTCCGCGGAGTTTGCGGATGGCGAACCGCCGGGCGCCGTCGGTCCTGCCTGCCCGGACTGCCCCGCGGCCGCGTGCGTCGCCGTCCGAGCCGATTCGTCTTCGGCGGCGGCCGCCCGGTCGATCAGGGCAACCGCGTCTGCTTCCGTGAACCCGTCGATCCTCGTGACGAGACAGATCCCGTACCGCTCGTGTGAGAACGGAGGGTAGTCCTCGTCCGATCCCCGTCCGTAGGGATTCGGGCGGCGGCCCTCGAGCGGTGGCGACATGCCTGCGGCGACGACCGGAAGGTCACAGAGTTCGGAGTCGACGGAGGCCCGCGTTCCGGCGAGATCACCGGATCCGTAGATCTTGTGCGGTACGCCTCGAATCATGGCGACGTAGTCCGGCCGGTCGTCCGGTGCGGTTCGGTTCCACCACTCGACCAGCGGGGCGAGGATCCGGGATTCGTACGTGTCCCGTGTGACTTCCTCGGCCTTTGGCAGGTCCAGGAAGACTACGTGCGTGGGTGCGATCCGGCGTGTCTCCGCGTAGTGGACGGCGACCCGATAGGAAGCGGGATCGGACCTACGGGCGACGACCAGGACCCGGGTCTCGTCTCCCATCGGGAGGGGCTGGCCGGAGCAGCCGCCCAGGATGGAGAACACCGCGACGGTAAGGACGGCCGCCGCGATGAAGCCGGGCGCGGCGGGTGGGGGGACGGGTACGCCGCGGCGAGGGCCTCCGCGCGGCTGCCGGCCACGCGGCCCTGGCCCGCCGGCAAAGCGCTGCATCTTCTCGATTGGTCCGTCCATCGCGGCTACACTATCGCGTTGCCGAGAATCCCGCACGAGAACACGCAAGGAGGCGAGCAGCGATGAGCACAGGATCAGCACTCATTCGAACCCGAGGGTATTGGCCGAGGGCCGCTCTCGTCGGGCTCGGCGTCCTCGTCAGCGCCGTCCTCGGTACGGGGTGCGCGGGATCGCGACCGGACCTCACGGCTTCGCTCGACCAGTTCGATCGCTACGCGGACGAGGTCCGGCGGATGGAGCCGGAGAGCGGAGCCGAGGACGTGCTCGGCGCGGGTACGGCGAGGCGGAACGCCGCGGCCAAGGAGGCGGAGTCCGGCGACGGCAAGGTCGCGCAGATGGAAATGAACATGGCGCTCGCGGACGCGGAGGTCGCGCTCGCGATGAGCCAGATGGAGCAGGCGCAGCGCCGCGCGGATCACTGCCTCCGGGAACTGGAGCAGACGCGGCGCGGCTGGGAAGAGGCGTTCTACGTGCTCGAGCAGACGGAGTCGATCGTCTCGCGCGTTGCCCCGCTTTCCCGTCAACGCCCCGAGCTCCCCGAACCGCTTCCTCTGCCCGAGTCCCGTCTCGATGCCGAGATGCCGGTGACGCCGCCGGATGTTCTCGTGCAGGCCTGGGATGGTTGGAAGGGAGCGGCCGAGGCCGGCAACGTGAGCCTGGTCGACCTGGAAGGCGAGTTCGATCGCAGGATCGCCGCCTCCCGGCTCGAGAAGGCGTCGGCCGAGGAGCGCGGGTACCACCTCCACATCGCGGGCCGTCTCGTCCAGGAGGCGGAGTGCCGGGTGCGGACGGACGTGGCACATCAGTCCTGCGTCCAGGCGACGACGCTGGCCGCGCGGCTGGCCGAGTCACGCGATGCTGCCCTCAAGGCAACGCTGGAACTCGAGCGCGGTCTCCAGGACGACCTCCGGGCCGAACTCGACAAGACGCGGCTGGATGCAAGGAGCCGGCAGCAGGATCTCTACGACGCGCTCGGTCAGCTCGAGGGGAAGTACGCTCAGATCTCGCAGGACGCGCGCGGAACGATCCTCTCGCTCGCGGACATCCTCTTCGACTTCGGCAAGGCGACGCTGAAGCGTGACGTCGAGTTCGCACTCGTTCGCGTCGCGACGATCCTCAACCAGTTCTCGGAGATGTCGATCGGCATCGAAGGGCACACGGACAACATCGGTTCCGAGTCGTACAACCAGGATCTGTCGGAGCGGCGTGCACAGGCCGTCTACGAGTTCCTGGTCTCTCAGGGTGTGGACGCGTCCCGCATGACCCACCGGGGATTCGGATTCTCGCGTCCGGTGGCCGACAACGCGACGGAAGAGGGGCGCCAGCGGAACCGGCGGGTCGATCTCGTCATCCAGGATCGCTCGAACTGACGCAGGTCCGGGGCGGAGTGGGTGTCCCGGTTGGGGCTCAGAGGGACTCCGCCAACCAGTCGCGGATGAGGCGGATCTGGGAGCGGCCGAGAGAGTGCCCCGCGTCGAACTCCTCCCAGCGTGTGTCGATTCCCGCCGCGCCGAGGGCGTCGATCGAGGCTCTCGCCCGTTCCTTGCTCACGTGCGGGTCCCTGTTGCCGTGACAGGCGAGGACGCGGAAGCCCGAGCGCGCCGCGTCCGCGAGGTCCGGGCCCAGGGCTTCGTCCTTGATGCGGGCTCCCGAGATCGCGAGGGCACGGAACACGGTCGGATTGCGGAGGGCGATGTAGGAACCGCCGTAGCCGCCCTGCGAGAATCCAACGAGCGCGCGGGAGGTGGGCTCGAGTTCGTATCGTGATTCGAGCTGCTTCAGGAACTCCAGGAGCCGTACTTCGAGGGCGGCGAGTTCGCGAACGAACGATGCGCTGTCGCCGTCGTAGTCGTACCAGCTCCACCCGGCCGAGCCGTCGTCTTTCGTGACGGGTTTGGGAGCGGTCGGATAGACGAAGAGGGCGGGCACGTCGAAGAGGCCCTGGGTGAGCCGCGCGAACCAGTCCCCGTCCATTCCCCATCCATGGAGGCAGAGGACCAGGGGCATCGTGCGTTCGGCGATCCGGTCACCGGACTCGAGAGTGCTCCGGAGCGCCGGCGGTTCGAGCCGATAGGTGAGGCCGAGGGATCCGTCGTTCATGTCTCTGGCTTCGCTCTACCGCGCGTGCCAGGCTTCGAGTACCGCGGCTTCCTTCTCCGGAGCGAGTCCGCCCGGCCAGTCACGTGCGGGCTGGGCGCGGAACCATGCGAGCGTGTCGCGGACCGTCTCTTCGAGGGGACGGAAACGAAGGCCATCACGCTTCGCCTTCTCGATCGAGATCCGGCTGAAGCCGACCGAGTCCGGGCTGACCGGAACCCAGAGCGGGAGTTCCATCCAGGCACCGACCTCTTTCTCTTCGAGGAACTGCTCCGTCACCCAGGTCGGGGCGGGTGGTTCGGCGGGAGCGTCAGATCCCTCGTTTGCGACGGCGGTGCAGGCGTCCACCAGGTCGCGCCAGGTGAACGGCTCGTCCGGGCCCGTGGCGTTGTAGACGCCGGTCAGCTTCTCTTCCATCCCGCGCACGAGCCACTCCGCGAGATCGCGCACGTCGATCACCTGGTTCGGCTCCTCGGGCACGTCCGGAACGAGGATCTCGCCGCCCCTCGCGAAGCGCGCGGGCCAGTACGTGAACCGGTGGGTCGGGTCGTGCGGCCCGACGATGAGCCCGGGCCGCACGTTCCAGACTCGACCAGGCATGGCCGCCTCGGCGGCTTCTTCGCAGAGCGCCTTGAGCGGGCCATAGGTCTCCCCGTTCACCTCTTCCGTCTCGTTCTCCAGGCGACCGACAGGCGCCGACTCGTCGATCCAGGACTTGGAGAGGTCCGAGAAGACGGAGATGGAGGAGATGAACGTGTAGTGGTCCGTCCGGTCCGCGAGGAACTCGGCGCTCTCCCTCACCACGCGCGGCACGTACCCGGAGGTGTCGAGCACGGCGTCCCACCGTCCCTCGCCCAAACGATCCAGGTCGGTCTTGCGATCGCCCAGGATCTTTGGGACGTCGGGGAAGAGGTCCGGGTTGTGCTGTCCTCGGTGGAAGAGTGTGACGTCGTGGCCGCGGGCGATGGCCGCGTCCACGACGTGACGTCCGAGGAAGATGGTGCCGCCGAGTATCAGGAGCTTCACGAGTGTTCCATTCTTCAGGACGCGTACTTGACGCTACATCCGTACGGCTTGGTCTGGTTCATCGTCACGGACTCGCCCTTCCGAAGGTGTCCCACCGTCTGGACGACGTAGTTCACTTCACCGAGAACGTCCGGGCTCGCATTGTCGTCGATCGCGCCGACGTACGCCAGCTTTCCGGCTTTGTCGATCACGAACATGTGGGGCGTGTTCTTCGCGCCGTAGGCGTGGCCGACGATTCCGGTGGCGTCGAGGAGGACGGGGTAGGCGATGCCGTACTCTTTCCGCGCCTCCCTGTTCCGGTCGAGCCCCGCGCCCTGCTTCCCCGCGGCACCGGAGTTGATCGCGAGCCAGACGACGTCGTCACCCTGGACGCTCTTGTAGGCCTCCGCCATCGACTTGTTGTTGAGATGGTGCTTCTTCACGAATGGGCAGTCCGGGTTGAACCACTCGAGGACGACGACCTTGCCCTTGTAGTCACTCAGCTTGTGGGCGTGGCCGTCCGTGTCGGTGAGTACGAACTCGGGCGCCTGCTCTCCGACCTCGGCGGTTCCGCTCACGTGGTCGGCCATCGCCTTCGTGGCATCCCTGACTTCCATCGTCGCGTGGGCCGCCTTGTCCTTGAGTCCTGCCTTGCTCTGCGTGCCGTCCGCCTGGGCATCGAGTGAACCGAGCCCAAGTGCGAAGAGCGACGCAGCGGAGAGGGAGAGCGCGAGGCTCTGAGAAGACGAGAGAGTGAGTCGACGAAGCATTCCATGTCCTCCTGAGGGCGTGTGCCCGTGTCTTGTGGGTTCCGTGGGTCGGGTCACGGAATCGCGTAGTACTCGAGGTGACCAGATCGCTCGACCACGAGGGTGCCTGCGATCTCTCCTGACTCCGGAACGAACCCGATGTCGAGCTGGGTCCCGCGCGCGTGGGCGTCTTCGATCGGATGCTCGAGCAGAGCCGTGTTCGGTGCCGGCAAGAAGGCGAGTTGCGTAGCTCCGGGAACGCGGACCGTCATCTCGGCCCCGGATCCCAGGGTTTCGATGCGGATGTCCGAGTCCGGCGGAAGTGCGACCGGGATCCGTTCGAGGAACGGAATCGCGGCTTCGTAGGCCTCGGAGATTCCCGTTGCGTGCGACGTGGGCGCGGCTTCCCGGGAGGGGGACTCTGCGACGGGCCAGGTGACGGCGAGGCTGTCTCCTTCGAAGACACACGCTTCCCGGCAGACGAGATAGTCGACCTGGAGTCCGAGATCGATCGGGCCTTCCGCGACGTTCGGGGAGACGCTGAGGTCGAGAAAATCGCGACGCGGTCTTCATAGACGTGATCGAGGATGTCACCAGGAGAGACATGCCGCTCCGGAGCGGGCCAGGCTTCGTCCACGAGTGTGATGCCCGCCGGCAGGACGGGCTCGAATCGGGCCGGGAATCCCGTGTCGTTCTGCGCCTGACCGTAGGTATGCCAGCCATCCTCGATGTCGAAGAGAACGGCCGTCCGGGTCGTGCTACCGGGGACGAGAGGACCTTCCGCGATCCACTCGATCCGCGCGTGGGGGCCGGAGCCGATCCCGTCGCCGCCCGAGGTTCCAAGACCTGTGCCGGGGGCATCACCGGCCATCGTAGTGCCGGGGATGCAGGACAGGACGGCCACCGCCGCCGCCACGCCCGCGGCCACGGCCATGACCGGAGCCACGGCGAGGGGCATGGCCGGAGCCATGACAACGCCTGTGGCCGGTGTTCCGCGCGCGGTCCCGTGGCGGACCCAGGGGATGCCTGCTTCCAGCGAGGGCGCGTGGGATGGCAAGTGAATTCGTGCCAACAGTTTGGGGTCCTCTTGGTTCGCTCTGGGGGCGTTCTGCGTTCGGTCTGGTGGAGAACTCGGTGCCTTGGAGCACGCAAGCGCGTCCGAGGTAACGTTCGAGAACCCACGACGCGCGTTTTGGGTCCCGACTTCCACGGAGCGGCGACCTTGAGAGTCGCCGGGTCCCGTGTCACCATCCGGTCGCCTCGCAAGCGACAGTCGGCAAGGGACCTCTCTGGGAGGACGACCATGAGACGACGTGAGTTCATCCGCAACGTGATGCCTGGGGCGATCGCGGCAGGGACGGCCGGGGCGCTCTCCGCATGCGCTCAGGACAAACCGGGTGAGGGGGCGCCGTCCGTCCAGACCCAGAAGAACATCCAGTGGCGACTCGCCTCGAGCTTTCCGCGCGGGCTCGACACGATCTTCGGCGTCTGCGAGGTGATCGCGAACCGGGTGAAGGAGCTGAGCGAGGGACGCTTCGTGATCCACGTCTATCCGGCCGGGGAGCTCGTGCCCGGACTCCAGGTAATGGACGCGGTGCAGCAGGGAACCGTGCAGATCGCGCAGACGGCGAGCTACTACTTCACCGGCAAGAACCCGGCGCTGGCCTTCGACTGCTGCGTTCCGTTCGGCCTCACGTCGAGGCAGCAGGCGGCCTGGCTCACCGAAGCTGGTGGCCTCGATCTGATGCGCGATCTCTTCTCCGACTTCGGAATCCGCAACTACCCATGCGGCAACACCGGCGCGCAAATGGGTGGATGGTTCAAACGGAACATCGATTCCGCGGCCGACCTCAAGGGGCTCAAGATGCGGATTCCCGGCCTCGGAGGCGAGGTGATGAGTCGACTCGGCGCGACGGTGCAGGTGCTGGCCGGTGGGGACATCTACCCGGCGCTCGAGCGCGGCGCGATCGACGCGACCGAATGGGTCGGCCCCTACGATGACGAGAAGCTCGGATTCTACAAGGTCGCGAAGAAGTACTACTACCCGGGTTGGTGGGAGCCGGGACCGTCGCTCTCGATCTACATCAATCAGAAGTCGTGGGACGAACTGCCGCGTGTCTACCAGCAGATGCTGGAGGCCGCCGCGCAGGACTCCGTCGTCACCATGCAGGCCCGGTACGACGCGAAGAACCCAGCTGCGTTGGCCCGGCTCCTCGGACAGGGCGTGGAGGTGAAGCGGTTCGGTGACGACATCCTCGAGGCGGCGGAGAAGGCCGCGATGGAGATGTACGAGGACCAGGCGGGAAAGGACCCGGCATACAAACGAGTCTACGATCAGTGGCTCGCCTTCCGCCGGGAAGCGTTCGACTGGTTCGCGACGGCCGAGAACGCGTACGCTTCCTACGCATTCGCACCTACGGACTGACTCTGGGTCTAAAGTCCGCCTGTGGAGGTCGGTAGCGGCGCGTTCCGTGGACGCGATGGAGGAGTGCAGAGTGAAGGACAAGGTCGTCGTCATCACCGGTGCGAGTTCGGGAATCGGTGCCGAACTCGCCCGCATCGTTGGGGAGCGGGGCGGGAAGCCGGTCCTCGCCGCGCGTCGGGAGGATGTGCTGAGGGAAGTCGCCGCCACGGCCGGTCCGGACGCTCTGGTCGTCCCCACGGACGTGACCAAGCGGGACGACGTCGCGGGACTCGTGCGCGCGGCGCTGGACCGGTTCGGGCGCATCGACGTCTGGGTCAACAACGCGGGACGGGGTATCTCGAAGCCGGTATCTCAGGTGACGGACGATGACTTCGACACGATGATGCTCGTCAATACGAAGTCGGCGCTCTACGGCATGCAGGAGGTGCTCCCGCACTTCAAGGAGCGTGGGACAGGCCACATCATCAACGTGTCTTCGCTTCTCGGTCGCGTTCCGGTCGCGCATGTCCGCTCCGCCTACAACGCGGCCAAGCACGCGCTGAACGCACTCACAGGCAGCCTCCGGATCGAACTCCACCAGGACTATCCCGGAATCCGAGTCAGCACGGTGAGTCCGGGCGTGGTCGCGACGGAGTTCGGGGTGCGCGCGCTCGGGGGCGGAATGGACTCGCGGCAGATGCCGAACGCGCAACCGGTCACGGAGGTCGCCGAGGTGATCGCGGACGTGATCGAGAATCCGCGCGCGGACGTCTACTCGAGGCCCATGTACAAGGATCTGATCGCCGGCTACTTCGCGGCGGAGGACATGGCGGAGGTCGAGCGTCGACCGCCTTTCGTACCACCCGTCGGCAAGTAGCGCTCACCATGCGCCGACCACTCTGGCTCCGCCAATCTCTTCTCGCGCTCGGCTACCTGATGCTCCTTTCTGGGTCATCCGGGGCGGTGCTCCAGGTTTCGTCCAACCAGCGCTATCTGGAGGACGAGTTCGGGAACCCGTTCTTCCTGACGGGTGATGCCGCCTGGTCGCTCATCGCGGAACTCACCCTGCCCGAGGCCACGATCTATCTCGACGACCGCGAGGCGAAGGGGTTCAACCTCGCGATGGTGAATCTCATCGAACACCAGTTCTCCTCGAACCCGCCGGCGAACGCGTATGGCGACGTGCCGTTCACCGGACGTCCTTTCGTCACGCCGAACGAGGACTACTTCGCGCACGCCGACGCCGTGGTCGCCCTCGCCGAAGAGCGGGGCATCGTGCTGCTCCTCGCCCCGGTCTACCTCGGCTACGGATGCGGCAACGAGGGATGGTGTGGTGAGGTGCAGGCCGCCACGCTCACGGAGATGCGGGAGTGGGGACGATTCCTCGGCGCCCGCTACGCAGGCTACGACAACATCGTCTGGTTGATCGGAGGCGACACCGACCCGACGCCTGTCGCGGACAAGCTCACCGAAGTCGTGAACGGATCCGGAGTTCGACTCCATCCACCTCCTCACGGCGCACAACGCTCCCAGACGCAGGCGATCGACGCCTGGCCGGGCGCGAACTGGATCGGCGTCAACAGCGTCTACACGTACAGCAACATCCTCTACGAAGCGGTGCGGGAAGGGTACGAAGTGGATCCGCCCATGCCGCTCTTCCTCCTCGAGTCCGCCTACGAGAACGAACACGGCACGACGCCCGAGTCGCTCCGTCGCCAATCGTACTGGGCGGCGTTGAGTGGCGCGTTCGGACACGTCTTCGGAAACTGTCCGATCTGGCACTTCGGATACTCGACGTCGTGGTGTGGTCTCGACGATTGGGAGGGAGAGCTGGGCGAACCGGGGTCCGTGAACATGAGCTTCTACCGGAAGCTGTTCGAGTCCCGTCGTTGGACGGAACTCGTCCCCGACTTTGGTCACGACGCGTTCATCTCAGGGTTCGGGGCGCCCTCGACGACGAACTATGCGACCGCGGCCGTGGCCGCGGACGGTTCCTCGATCGTCGCCTTCCTTCCCACGTCGCGCACCGTCACGATCGATGCGGCCGCCCTGACCGGCGACTCCACGCGTGGTTGGTGGTACGACCCAGAGGACGGTGCGGTCACCGATCTCGGCACTCTGCCTCGCGGTACGCATGCGTACGCGCCACCAGGCTCAGGGGACTGGGTGCTCGTCGTCGACGATGCGTCGCTTGGTTTCCCGCCGCCTGGTCAGCCTCTCGTGCCCGCCGGACTCCCGCCGGTGGACGGAAACGGTTCGGCGTCCCGCACTGCGGGCCTTCACGTAGAGCCGAATCCGAGTCGCGGTGAGTTCCGAATCGAGTGGACTGCCTCGGCGCGTCCGGACGCGGTGGTGAGTTCGGGCGAAGTTGCGATCCTGGATGCGGGCGGTCGGAGGATCCGGTCCTGGACCTTCTCGTCGAACGGCGGCCGCGACGCAGACCTCCGATGGGACGGTCGCGATGACCATGGCGTGGAAGTCCCAGCCGGAAGCTACCTGGTTCGTGTCGTGAGCGAAGGCCAGGCCTACGGCGAGAGGCTCGTGCTCGTCAGGTAGGGCGAAGCCAGGTCGACTGACGACCGGCCTGGAACTCGCCGCAGCGCGCTCTTCCGACTAGCGCAGAGCCCCGATCGAAACGTCGACGATCGAGACGAGAATGTCCCGGCTCGGGCTGATCTTCGCGAGCACGCCCAGCCCCTGCGCGGTGTTCGTGAGGAAGCGGGCGTAGTCGTTGAGCCGGGTCTCCCGGATCTCTCCGGCGCTCTGGGCGCGGACGAGGGCGTGGTAGAAGGCGGCCTGCATCTGGAGGAGGAACGCGCCGGTCCGCTCCTTGGCGGCGTCGTCGTGGGGGGCGAGCTCCGTCGTGGTGTTCGTCATGAAGCAGCCCTTGCTGCCGCCCTCGGCCGTGAACCGGTCGATCAGTGCGTCGAAGTAGCGCCGGATGCTCGCGATCCCGTCTTCGGAGGCCTCGAGGATGGAGATCTCCGCGTCCGCCGTCTTCTGGTGGTAGCGCTCCATCGCGCCGAGGAAGAGCTGGTGCTTGTCCCCGAACGTGCTGTAGAGGCTGAACCGGTTGATGCCCATGTGACTGACGAGCATCTTGATCGAGGTCGCCTCGTAGCCCTTCGTCCAGAAGAGGTCCATGGCCTTCTCTAGGACGGTATCTGGATCGAACTCCTTCGCGCGCGGCATTGCGTGGGCTCCTCCCTGGGCTGTGAATCGGGTTCCCCGGCCCGACTTCGCGAACTGGGCAGCAGCATAGGGAATCCAGAATGGATGTTCAAGATGGGACGGGTGAGAGTTCTCTTTGGCAAGCCCGCCGACTCGTGCGCCGCGCCCCGCTGTTCCGACCACCGTTCCAACCGCCGATGGGGTCGCCCCCTCGAGGCCAGGTCGGCGCCTGTTTCAACGAGGCTTCCGGCAGGACACGATGATCGCGGGAGACTCGAACCTCAGACGACCGTCGGGCAGCACGTAGCCGGATTGCAGATCCCTCGAGGCCGCCAGGACCTCCTCGATCTTCGCCTCGTCCAGATGGACCCCCATGAGGGGCAGCCATCCGCGGAGATCCGCCTCGACCAGCATGTCCAGCGAAGGAAAGAGGCCGCTGCCCGGATGCCTGCGAACGTCGAGTGTCTCGACGCCGGCGGCGCTGAAGAGCTGCGTGAGCTGGCCGGTGTCGCCGAGGCAGAAAGGCGCCCGGAGTGCGTCGCCGGCGGCCGCTCCGGCCAGACGAGTCAGGAGTTCCACCTGGGAACCGTAGAGCGGAGTGTTCTCGAGCGAATCCCAGACGGCGACGGCGAGCCGCCCTCCTGGGGTGAGCACGCGGAGCATCTCCCGGATCGCCGCGGCCCGGTCCGGGAAGAACATCATTCCGAACTGGCTCACCACCGCGTCGAACGAGGCGTCGGGGAACGGAAGCGACTCGGCTACGCCCTGGTGCCATTCGATCGCGGCGCTCCGTTCTCGCGCGACGGCGAGCATGCCGGGAGCGGGGTCGAGTCCGGTGACTGTCCCGTTCGGATTGACACGCCCGAGCATCTCCCGGGCGAGCGCGCCCGTTCCGCACGCGACGTCGAGGACGCGATCCCCGGAGGAGACGGAAGCGGCGTCGGCTACCCGAGGCGCCCACTCCTGGAAGAGTGCGGGGACGAAGAGTTCCTCGTAGGCTCTGGCGGCGGCGAGTGCGGCATCCATGGGGACTCCTTTCGCACGGCGTTCACTCTCATCGGTGCGGCGCCGCGTTGCGCGCACCGCGCGGCGAGACGGCTACAGAAAAGGCTCCGATCCGGGGATTCGGATCGGAGCCTATCATGTATCGCTCAGCCGCGAGCTCCGTTCGCTCGCTGCGGTCCCGCCTTACTGAACCTCGGCCCAGCGGAAACGGTAGAGCGCGGAGACCGGCTGACCGTCGACATCGCCGTAGTAGCTCTCCAGCTCCACCTTGTAGACCTTGCCGCCGGACTTGATGAGGTAGACCTCGTCCTTCGGCGTGAGCTCGTGGGTGGCGCCATTGTAGTTGTACCACTCGCTGAGCGCGGAACCGTAGGTGTCGGGGAAGGTCTGGGCGAACTCCGGCTGCGCGAGGAAGTCCTCGATCGCGGTCGGGTCGGTCGGGAGTTCGGTGTAGGCGTAGAACGCCGCGCACTCCCCGTTCCCGCTCGCGCCGCCGTTGAGCGAGAGCGTGAACCGGTTGAACGCGATGTCCCAGTCGTTCGAACTCGAAGGGTTCGCCGGGGTCACCTGCTGACCGGTCGAGAAGTCGAAGAATCCGGTTCCGTCGCCCACCACGATCGTCGCGGTCTGGATCGTGCCATCCAGGTCGAGCGAGTTCGCCGTGTCCTGGTAGAAGTAGCTGATCTCGACCGAACCCATGTTCCCGGGTCCGGTGGCTCCGACCACGGCATCGACCCGGAACTTGACCCAGTGCTCGCCGGACGCATCCTTCATCGAGTACACGTACTTGGTCATGGTCACCATCTGGTCGGCATAGGAGTACCAGTCGTCGATGGCGTAGGCGATCCCGCCGCTCTGCCAGGCCTGGTCGCTGTCGCCCGGAACGTCGCTCGGGCCGACGTTTCCGAATTCCATGCCGGAGAGGCGTGCGCCCTCTACCGCCGACGAGCTCGTGATGTCCTCGCGGCGGAAGGCGAGGTCCCAGCTGGTCTCGGCGACGTCGATCGCGTGCGTGATCGTGCTGTTCGCGAACGAGAAGCCGGAGAAGTCGTCGTAGTTGCTGCCGTCGATGCTCGTGACGAACACGCTACCGTCGGCCACGGTCCCTTCCGTGAATCCGGTGACAGGCGGGTCGGTGACCTTGTCGTCGTCGTCCGAGCAGCCGACGAAGGCCGCGAGGGCGACGAGGGCCGGCAAGGTGAGCATGAGTTTGCGATTCATCTGTCTCTTCCTCCTTGTACTGCCGCTTCGTTCGGTGCGGACGGACCGAAACTCGTGGCGTTTCATCAATCAAACGATTTCTGGTAGCCGACTCCCACGGTCGTCTGGAAGCCGGGCCAATAGCCGTAGGTCACGTTCGTCTCGTCGAACAGGTTCTCCATCCGAAGGTACGCGGAGAGTCCGTTCGTGAACGTCCGGTTCATGCTGAGGTTCCACGTGCTCCGGGCCGGAGCCCACTCGGGTTCCTCTTCCTGTTCCCCGGTGTTGGAGAGCGACGTCCATAGCTTCTTCGTCTGTCCCTCTCCCCAAACGCTTCCACTCCATCCCGATGGATGGTTGTAGGACAGCACCACCTTGCCCGTGTGCTCGGGACGTCCGAGGAGCACCTGCCCCGTGCCGAGGTCCCGCGAGCTCAGCCAGTCGTAGGAGAACTGCACCTCGAAGTCCGGCGTCACGCGGATCTTGGACTCCCACTCGATGCCGCGCGTGAACGCCCGGTCGACGTTTTGGTAGACGTAGATCCCGCGCCAGTACGTCGGGTTCGTCAGGTCCACGAGGACGAAGTCGATGAGGTTGTCGAGGTGGTTGTAGAAATAGGTGAGCCGGTGACGACCGGTCGCTCCGTAGCTGAACTCGGCGGAGAGCGACGAGTTGATCGAGGTCTCCGCGTCGAGCTCGCCGAACGTCCGCCCGCGCGCGATTTCCTCGGGCACGTCGACCGAGCCGCCGTAGACGATGTATCCCGCCGCGGTGTGGTCGAAGACGAAGTACTGCTGCTTGATCGACGGCGCGCGGTAGCCACGACCGACGAAGCCGCGCAGCTTGAGGTCGAGGTGCGGGGCGACGTTCTTTAGGGCGGGCACGTACATGATGTTGAGCGACGGGTTGACGTGGTCGCCGAACGACGAGCTGTGTTCGTAGCGGACGCCGGGGAGGAAGTTGAAGGCGTCGGTCGGGCTGTACTCGTACTGGAAGTAGCCGTCCCAGGACTTGGTCGCTTCCTTGCCGGTCGAGATCTCGGTCGAACTGAGGTCCTGGTAGGTCGCGTCGAATCCGTAGGTGGCGACGTGGCTGTCGCCGATGACGTAGTTCGAGTAGTAGGCCGCCTCGAGGAAGGTGTCCTCGGTATCGGAGCTGTCGGCCAGGGTTCCCGTGCGGGTGAACTTCTCCCAACGGTGGTCGTAGAACGTGCCGAAGAGCCGGAGGCTCATCTCGTACTCGTCTCCGGACTTGTACTCCATGGTGGTGGAGCCTTCGTAGCGCTGGTTCGACTCGGTGTCGTCGAAGACGAAGGTGGTTCCGCCCCGAAGCTCCGACTCGAGCCAGTCCCGTCCTTCGTCCATGAAGCGGAGCGAGGTCTTGAGACGCCACTTGGGAGCGAGACGGTAGCTCCACTTGGACTCGAGGTTCAGCCGGTCGATCGCTTCCTGTCCGTTCGTATGCGGCGTGGACTCGTCGAGGTCGAACCCATCGGTCCGGTAGTACTGGCCGCCGAGGTCCCAAGAGAACCGCTTGGTGCGCGGGAAAGAGAAGTCTGCCGTCGATCGCATGCTCTGGAAGGTGCCGTAGTCGCCCGAGAGGCGGAGCTTGGGGCCGGACTTCTCGGGGTCGCGCGTGATGATGTTGATGACACCGCCCATCGCGTCCGAGCCGTAGAGCGTCGATCCCGTACCCTTGACCACCTCGATCCGGTCCACCTGCGTGAGGGAGAGTTGGCTGAGGTCGATCGAGCCGCGGACGCGGCCCACCGCGCGCTCCCCGTCGACGAGGACGAGCACGCGGTCCCCATCGATGCCGCGAAGCGAAGCGCCCTGGCCGGAGAGATCCTCACGGACGTTGATCCCGACGGCCCAGGCCAGGGCTTCGTCGACCGTGGAGGCACCGGTGCGGACGAAGTCCTTCTTCGTCACGAGCTCCGTCTGGACCGGCACGTTCTTGAGGAGGTGAGGCGACCGGGTGCCGGTGATCACGACCTGGTCGACGACCCACGCGGTCGGCTTCAGCTGGAGGTCGAACGGCCGCGGGGTCCCGCTGCCCGGAGCGACGTCCGAGAGCGTGACTTCGACCGTGTCGGCCGGGAGATAGGAAACGTGCTGCGCGAAGACCTTGTACCGGCCGGGCGGAAGCCCCGGAAAGGTCGCGTGTCCGCGATGGTCGGAGAACTCGAGGCGGGAGGGCTCGACGATCCGAACCGTGACGTCCGAGACCGGCTTGCCGGTCTCGGCATTGAGGGTCCGGATCATGAGATCCGCGGCGGACGCGAACGTCGGCCAGGCCGCTGCCACGAGAAGAGCGAGGCCGATCGGGCCCAGGACGCGGCGGAGGCCGGGGAGAACTCGCCCGGACGTGCACTGGCTGTGACGGGCGGTGACCGCCGGATACGAAAGCCGCCGGGACATGCACGGACCGCGGCGGGCCGTGGCCGCCGGAGCTGAGTTTTTGGGGCGCATAGAATTCATGTTGGACCAGGGAGTGTAGCCAAACTCGTTACCGGAATGCCTAGTAGTCTTTGTAGGAAAGTGCCGGACGGCAAGTTAGGGGGACCACGTACCGGGGCGCGCCCGGGCTTCCGGCCGATCGCCCCGGAGCGGGTCGGGGCCTCGCTGGTCCGTCCCGAGTTCCCTCGTCCCCCGACTCCCGAAGCTCCCCGCTACTTCACGAGCCAGTGGACGAGGCCGGGGAAGGTGCAGAGGAGGGTGAGGCCGACCAGCTGGATCAGGATGAACGGGACGGCGCCCCGATAGATCTGCGTCGTCGTGATCGTGGGCGGGGCGACGCCCCTCAGGTAGAAGAGCGCGAAGCCGAACGGTGGGGTGAGGAAGGAGGTCTGGAGGTTCATCCCGATCATCACCCCGAACCAGACCGGATCGATCCCGAGAGCCCGGGCCGCGGGCGAGAGAAGCGGGACGATGATGAACGCGATCTCGAAGAAGTCGATGAAGAACCCGAGGATGAAGATGGCGAGGTTCGCGAGGACGAGGAAGCCGATCTTGCCGCCCGGGAGGTTCGTGAGGAGGTCGTGGATCCAGACGTCGCCGTAGAGTCCGCGGAAGACGAGCGCGAAGAACGTCGATCCGATGAGGAGGAGGGTGACCATGCAGGTGAGCTTGGTCGTCTCCTCCACCGTGGCGCGGAGTGCGTCCTTCGTGAGACGGCGAGAGATCGCCGCGAGGGCGGTCGCGCCGACGGCACCGAGTGCGCCCGCTTCGGTCGGTGTCGCGACGCCGGCGAAGATGCTGCCGAGCACGAGCAGGATCAGGACGAGCGGCGGGACCATGACGAGCGCGACCTGACGGAAGAGTGCGCCGAGATCGCTCGGCCGCTCCGACGCCGGAAGCGCGGGAGCTCCTTTGCCGCGGAACGTCGCGTACAGCGCGACATACACCGCGTAGAGCCCGGCCAGGAGGATCCCGGGCGTCAGCGAGCCGACGAAGAGGTCTCCGACCGAGATGCCGAGCTGGTCGGCCAGTACGACCAGGACGACGCTCGGCGGAATGATCTGTCCCAGCGTTCCGGACGCCGTGATCACGCCGGTCGCGAGCGTGGGGGAGTAGCCGTAGCGCGCCATCACCGGCAGCGAGATGAGTCCCATCGCGACGACGGACGCACCGACCACACCGGTCGCAGCCGCGAGCAGTGCGCCGACGAAGACGACCGCGAGGGCGAGTCCACCCCGGAGCGGGCCGAAGAGGATCCCGATGGTGCGGAGGAGATCCTCCGCGAGGCGGGATCGTTCCAGCATCGTCCCCATGAAGATGAAGAAGGGGACGGCGAGGAGCGTGTAGTTCGCCATCACGCTGCCGAAGATCCGCTCCGGCATCGCGTAGAGAAGGCTCCAGTCGAAGTAGCCGAAAGTGATGCCGAGCCCGGCGAAGAGGAGCCCCGTCCCACCGAGTGCGAGCGCCACGGGGTAGCCGCTGAAAATGAGGACGAGGGCCACCACGAACATGAGTGGTCCGAGCCAGTCTCCCGTCACACGCCCTCCCCGTGACCACCCGGTCCTTCCCCAAGCGGACACTCCGATCGCACGGATGTGTCTCCCCGGAGGAAGGCGACCTGGCGGATCAACATCGAGAGGCCTTGCAGCAGGAGGAGGCCGAAGCCGACCAGGATGACCGCTTTGAGCGGATAGCGTGGTAGCCCACCGGGGTCCGGCGAGACCTCACGCGTGAGCCAGGAGTTGTGGACGGTCGGCCAGGTCAGGATGAGCGTGACGATCGAGAACGGAAGGAGGAAGAGGAGCGTCCCGAGGAGGTCGATCCATGCCTTGCCGCGTTCTCCGACCTTTCCGTAGATCACGTCGACGCGTACGTGCCGATCGTGACGGAGGGTGTAGGCCATGCCGATCAGCAGGATGACGCTGAAGAGGTACCACTGTCCTTCCAGATACGCGTTGGAACTGAGGTCCTTGCCCAGAGCGCGGCTGAGGTACCTCGCGATCGCGTTGAACGCGCCGAGCAGCACCATGACTGCGGCGAGCCAGGAGACGGCTCTGCCGATCCGGTCGTTCATGACGTCGATGAGTCTGGCCAGCTGGAGGAGCGAACGCATGGCGACGAGTGTAGGAGGGGGCGGGATCCTCGACAACCCGCTCTCCGGAGGGCTATGCTCGAAGCAGCTTCGAACGTCCCACTCGAGGAGAATCGAGGTGAACCATGCGATCCATCGAACAGATCATCGATTCCCAGTTGGAGCGATGGGCGGTGGAGAGGCGGGCGGCGGAGGAAGCGGCGAAGCGCGGCGGGAGGCGGTCCGAAACGCCTCGTGAAGTCCGGCCGTGGATCGCCATCTCCAGGGACTACGGTGCCGGCGGGTCCGCGATCGCGGAGAGTCTGGCCGAGCAGCTCGGGTACGAGCTCTTCGATCGGAAGCTGCTCGACGCGCTGGCCCGGGAGTCGCGCTACCGGAGAGAGTTCCTCGCTTCCGTCGACGAAAAGGGGCGCTCCACCCTGGAGGCCCACGTCGATGCCCTGCTCCACGGAGAGTCGTTCGTCCGGTCGGACTTCCTCCGCTACCTCATGCGCGTCCTCATGACCATCGCCGAGCACGGCCACGCTGTCGTCGTCGGTAGAGGAGCGGCCCACGTCCTACCTGCCGAAGGGGGTGTCACGGTTCGCATCGTGGCGCCTCTGGAAGATCGGGTGCAGAACGTCGCGCGGAGACTCGCTCTTCCTCAGGTGGAAGCGAGACTTCGGGTGCACGAGGTGGATCGGGCCCGGGCGGACTTCCTCCGGACTCATTTCCATCGCGCCGAATGGCGGCCGGAGGATCACGACCTCACGATCTGTACGTCGCGCATTCCGCATGTCGAGGCCGTGCACCTCGTGGAGTCCGCGTTGATCGCGCGCTTCCCGAAGGAGCACCGGCGCCTGGAGAAGACGGGCTGACCCTGGCGGCCAGGCCGCGGCGACACGGTCAGAGACGAAGGGCCGGGACCGCTCTCTGCGATCCCGGCCCTTCCGTTTGCCGTCTTCGTCTGTTGGCCTTCTGCCGGGGCGCCCGACTAGGACGCCCGTCCAGACGATCAGTCGAGCATCAACACCTTCCGCGCCTGCGAAGCCTCGCCCGCGCGGACCTGGTAGAAGTAGACGCCGGCGGGAAGCCGGTCGCCGAGGTTGTCCGATCCGTCCCAGGTCACGAAGTGCATGCCGGCACCACGGGACTCGCCCGAGATCAGGTTTCGGACCACGCGGCCGCTCGCGTCGTGGATGTCGACGTCGACCGAAGCGGCCTCGTCGAGACGGAAGCGGATCGTCGTCTGCGGGGCGAACGGGTTCGGGTAGCTCGCCACTTCGTCGAGACCCGACGGTGCGCTGCCGATCGCATCCTGGACGTCCGTCGTGTTCTGCGCCCGACGGGCGTTCGCGACGACCGAGAACGACTGCGGACCCTCGGGAACGAGGTAGCCGTCGACGTGGATCGTCCAGACGCCGTCCTCCGGATTGTCGACCTCGACGAGTTCGACGTTGTCGCGGTGGTTGGCACCACGGGTCGCGTTGCCGCCCGGGTTGGCAGGGTTGAGGATCCACGCCGTGTGGATCTGTCCCGACGGAGACTCGAGGGTGAGCTCGAGGTCGTTGATCAGCTCCTTGGACGCGAGGAGTTCACCCGGAACGTCGTCCCACGCGAGCGTCGCCTTGAGCTTGGAGAGCCCTTCCACCTGGATGTCGAAGGTCTGCTGCTCGTCCTGACTCGCGTTCCCCTGCGTGAAGAAGTGCGCGAAGCGGAGGTGATCGATCGTGGACTGCGCGTTCACTTCACCGTGGCCGAACTGGTAGTCCGGCCCCGGATTGCCGCGGTCGTCACAGTTGTTCACGAGCAGAGCCTTGATGAGGCTCGGAAGCGGCTGGACCGGGAACGCGATCGTGCGCCGACCCTGCTCACGGAGCAGAGCGACCACACCGGCGACGGCCGGCGTCGCCATCGACGTTCCGCACAGCGTCGTGTAGCCGCTGCCCGGACGGGTCGAGGTGATTCCGCCGTCGTCGTTCGTCTGGCAGCCCGGGCCGGTGATGTCGGGACGCAGGCGGCCGTCGTCGCTCGGACCCCAGGACGTGAACCAGGTGATCGAGTGGTCGTTCGAGTTCGTCGCACCGACGATGATCGGGTTCTTCGCGTTGGCGGGAACGCCCATCGTCGCGTAGGTGTCTCCGCAACGGCTCGACTGACGATCGTTACCGGCCGCCCAGAGGCTCAGGTAGTTCGTCCCGAAGACCTGCCCGACCGCGATTGCATCGAGGAGCTGCGACGTCAGTTCATAGTCGCCCGTCCAGGAGCAGTCGTAGCCGTTGGTCGGGATGTTCGCGCCGAGCGAGTTCGTCGAGAACTGCGCACCGTAGGTGAACCAGCCCTCCTCGTAGTTCTCGGCGATGTCCTGCGGGCTGTTGTAGAGACAGTTCGGTGAACAGGACTCGTAGTAGTAGGACGTGATCTTCGCGCCAGGGGCCATTCCCTTGTAGGTGCCGCCGGAGCTGGACCCGTCACCCGCCACGGTACCGGCCACGTGGGTCGAGTGCGTGGCGGCGGTGCCGGTCTCACCATAGGTGACGCGCGGGTTGAGGTCCGGGTGGTTCCGGTCCGCGGGGCCGACGTCGTAGACGAGCACGTTGGAGCCGTTGCCGGTGAGGTTGTAGGGGGCCGTGTGGAGCGGATCGACCTGCATCGCGCTCCGGGCGGAGTTGTTCACTCCGGTGAGCATGGGCGGAACGTGCGCGATGTACTTCACCTCGTCGCGGGAGGAGAGGGCATCGAGCTCGGCCGGGTCGAGCCCGACCAGCAGCGTCGAGAGCGCCGGAATCCAGTCGCCGAACTCGCCGCCGACGGCGACGGCCGATGCCTCGGCCTGCGCCCGGGTGACGTCACGATGGAACTGGACGACGAACGCGCGACGGGAGTCGCCGAGGTCCGAGTTCTCCTCGAACCGCCCCTCGCGGATCCGCGGCGAGACCTTGATGTCGTCCTCGACCGGCGACATCCAGCGGACGCCCATACCCTGGAGCTCGGCTCCACTCAGGTCCGTCGATGCGATCGCGTAGTACGTGTGCTCGGGCAGATACCCCTGGAGGACGAGACCGCGCTCTCCCAGCGCGACCCGCTCGTCCGTCGTCGGGACCTGATCGAGCTGGACGAGAACGTGAGCGACGCCCCGGTCACTCCGTGACTCGAGGTAGGCGAGGCCGGCACTGAGGTCACCCGCTTCGGGGATGAATGTGCGGCCCTGGAGCTGAACCAAGTAGCGGAAGTCGTCCTCAGCGCTGGCGAGATCGGCTGTGACGAAGGTCGCACCCAGTGCCAAGGCACTCGTCGCGGCCAGGGTCAGGCCCAGAGCGGCGTCCCGCCGGATCTCTCGTCTCGAGGTTCCCATCGTGTTCCCCCATGGTTGTCAGAAAAAGAGTGGTCTTTTGACCCGACGATTGTACCCGTCCGCCTGGGGGGAGCGGCAAGGGATTCGTGGAGAGGGGGCAGGATCGATCGACGAGCCGCCCCAGGCGCCGCGGGCGGTCTTCGTCGGGTCTCTGGGCCGATGCCGTTCCGTGTCGCGCGGATGCCTGCCCGAGGCGGACGCAGTTCCGCGTCATACGGATGCCCGCCCGAGGTTGGTGCTCCGACTCGATGGCTGCCTAGGCGAAGTATCGGGAGACGTCGAGCCCCATCGCTTCGGCGTCCAGGGCCGAGACGATCTCGTCCGGGAAGTCGCCGGAGGCACCGATTCGCGACAGGTCCAGGAGTTCGTGGGCGACTCCCGAGACCTCGATCCCAGACGTGTCGGTGATCGGCCGCACGACCGGTCGGTGCACGAAGCGAGGGTCGTCGGATGCCTCGACGACGACCGCCATCCGTCCACTCGCGAGGCGCACGGTCGTGCCGATCGGATAGATCCCGATCATGTTCGTGAAGAGTCGCATGAGGAGCGGATCGAACTTCGTTCCGGACTCACTCATCATGTAGGAGAGGGCGCGGTCACGACGCATCGCCTGGTTCCGGTAGACCCGCTTCGTGGTGAGGGCGTCGAAACAGTCGACGACGGAGATGAGTCTTCCGAACACGTGCGGGCGGTAGGGAGCGTCGAGTTCCGGATAGCCGCCTCGGGAGCCGTCGAAATGCATGTGGTGCTCGAAACACCCCACCATGGCCTTGAGAGCGAGCGAAGAGAACCCGCCGAGCTGCACGATCTCCCTGGCGCCGAGGATCGGATGCTTTCGCATGACGGACGTCTCTTCGTCCGAGAGCATCCCGTCCTTCTGGATGATGCCGGCCGGGACCTTGACCTTGCCGAGATCGTGGAGGAGCGCCCCGGTTCCGAGTTCGCTGAGCTGGAGGTTCGAGAGCCCGGCCCGTCTCCCGAGCGCGATCGCGTAGATGCACACGTTGACGGAGTGGTGGTACGTGTAGTTGTCGTGTGACTTGAGCGTGGTGAGGCCGAGGAAGGTGAAGTCCTCGTCGAGCATCAGGTCCACCATCTGCTGGACCATCCGCTTCGCGTGCTTCAGCTGGAGCCGCTTTCCCAGGTGCGCGGTGTGCATGAGGCTCTCGGTCACGGAGACCGCGCGGAAGAAGGTGCGCTTGCACTCCTCCTTCTTCGTCACGTGAGTCGCGCTGTCCGGAAGAACCGAAGGGACCTCTCGGGTCGGGCCCACGCCGATACCGGACTCGAACGTGGCCAGCCGACTCCGGATCTCCTTGAAGACCTCGTCACCGCCGGATGGGAACTGACTCATCACGGAGACGAGCTTCTGGATGTCTTCGTGGGACACCCGGGCGTCGCCGTGCACGCTTCCGATACCGCGTGCGTTCAGTTCGTGGACGAGGGATTCGAGGAAGCGGGTCGTCGTCCCGTCCTCCCGCAGCCTCTGGTCGCCGACGTAGACGTAGTCGCCCAGTACGTGGAGGGCAAACCCACCGGAGCGGGCGACGATCATGTTGATCGCATCACTGAGGGCCTTCACGGCCTCCACTGCGACGTCGTTCCCGAGATCGTGGGTGCGCACGGTGCGGATCGCGTGATGGAGCGCCCGCGCGAGTTCGAGCCCGAGCTTCTGGTCCTGTGCGGTCGAGATACCCTGACTCACGCGGCTTCCCTCCCGCTCTCGCTCGTGCTCCGGCCGTCTGCCCGGTCTCTCGCCTCACGCATTGCGGCGAATGCGGCATCGCGTACCAGGCCGGTCTTGTCCTGGACGAGCTTCTCGGCGAGACGAAGTGCGCGAGGATCGTTCATCTTGCCAAGTGCCCGGCAGGCTGCCGCACGCGACTCCTCGGTCGGGCCCTTTCGGAAGAGGCCCCTAGGCTTCGTCGACCTCTCGAAGAACTCGTAGACCTCGTTCCCGCCCGCGTGGGCCAGGGCGTAGTAGATCGCGAGTGTCTCTTCTTCGCTTCGGCCCGCGAACTCCTTCTCCGAGACGACCTGGAGGAGAGTGCCCGCTGCCTCACTGCCGCGCTTGGCCAGCGTCTGGGCGGCCACCACGCGGACGCGGGACTCGGAGTCTCTCAGCGCGTCCTTGAGATCGGAGACGGCCCTTCCGGGGTCGAGCTTGTCGAGGGCTATGAGCGCTTCTTTCCGGACCCGGTGGTCGGAGTGCTTCACCACTCGATGGAGTGACGGTGCGATCACCCGATTTCCCACCTGCCCCAGGATCAGGACGATGTTGCGGACGAGGTACCAACGGGAGTCGCTGAGGATGGGGAGGAGCGCGGTCCAGCTCGTCTTGCACCGCTCGACGAGGAGGTCGATCAGGCGCCTGCGCACGCGCCCCGACTCGATGTCCCCGAGGAGGAGGCAGAGGTGACGGATCGTGTCGTCCGGGATGGCGCCGACCAAGGCAGGTAGACCCTGGAGAGTGTCGAGGTCACCGCGGTCCAGCTTCTGGAGGAGTATGTCTCTCTGCTCTTCCTGCCAGATCCAGTTGAGCGCACGGTCGATGAGGGGCGTTTCTTCGTCCTCGACCTCTCCCCGTTCCGTCTTGAGGCGATGGAGGACGGAGATGAGCCACGAGATATCCTCGAGGTTTCCGTGCGCGAGGAGCGTCCCCATGTGGCTCTCGAAGACTTCGATCAGCCGCTCGAACTCCGCGGCGTCCCTTTCCGCGAGGAGGACCTCGACCAGGATACGCGTGTAGTCGTGCCGCATCCGCTTCGGGTCTTCTTCCTCTTTCAGCTCGGCGAGCAGCTTCTCGCGCTCTTCCTGGGAGACGCCGAAGAGTTCGGCGTCGTTCTCCGCGAGCCGCGCGAGTGCCTTTTCGGACATCTCGCGGGATGCTCTTTCGATCGCCTGCTCGTCTTCGAGCTCGTAGACCTCGAGGTCGATCTGTGGGATGAAGTTCATCCCGAACTCGTCGGGGATCTCGTCTTCCTCTCCCTGTGCGTCGAGGAAGTCGTCGATCGCGACACAGGCCACGTGTTCGAATCCGCGGTCCCAGAAGAGAGTCGCGAAGTCTTCCGACTGGCTCCTCTCGGCGGTTGCGGCGTGCGTGAAGAGGTGGAGGAGATCCGCTGCTTCCTCCTGGGTGAACCCCTGGTGGAACGTCATCTCCCGGATACCGTCCCGGTGGAGATACGTGGCGACCGACTCTCCGTGCTCTTCGCTCAGTACGGGTTCGCCCGCGTAGAAGAGAGTCTTCCGGCCGACGACGAAGCGGATCTGGCGCTTCAAGGTCAGCACCGAGGTCATCGCCTCGTCGAAGTTCGACTTCGCGTTGAGGTAGGTGGGGTTGTCGATCGGGTAGAGCCGTGCGGCGGAGATTGCCTTGACCAATGCCGACGCCACTCGGATGACATCCGGCATCTCGACCCCACGCAGGGTGTTCCTGGCGGACGAAGGTGCACGATCGGCTCTGGGCCTTGGGTCTGGAGACATGCCTAGTCCATGACCTTGTCTTGGCTGGGGAGCCCCTGGCACCAGGTGCGGCCGAAGCTCTCCACGTACTCCGCGACCGGCGCGGAGGCATCCGCCGTGCCAGCACGGTCCAACATCTAGTCTAGGTAGGGTTTTCGGTCTTGGTGGCCGGGATGGTTAGACGTAGTTGTCCCGCCGATCGTTGGCTTGGGCTTTGCCAAACCCGATCCCCGTGGCCGGAAGATTGCGGATGCAGCCTCCGGCCTCCGGGTGATCGTCATAAACGCAAATGAGGCAGTAATTTACCGGCCGGTACTCGGCTTCGGTTCCTGACTCCGCTTCATCACCGCTTCCCCTGCTCCTCTTCCGGGACCTCACCCAGGAGCGTTCCGGAGACGTTCCAGGAGCTGAAGCTGCCGCCCTCCGGGCTCCCCATGTCGATCGCGACCGTGACGACGTGCCTTCCCGCTGGCAGGTCGCCCAGAGGGATGAAGTACGGGCTGACGGTGGTGCCGGGGCACCAGCCGGAGCGGCTGAAGTCGGACGAGGAGAGGCCGTTCCAGAAGTTGCCGGAGGACGGGTTGAGGCGGCGGAAGGTTCCGCAGTCGCTCCGCCAGGGGACGATCTCGGCCAGGAGCGTCCCGTCGAGTGAGATCCGGTTCTTCTTCGGGTTGAACTCGTCGCCTCCACCCCAACCCCCGTGTCCGGTGGTCGTGTAGCGGAGCTGAGCCGCGGAGAGGCTCTCCTCGAGTTCGAACTCGACCCGCAGCGTGTCGCTCGCGAAGAGGGTGCCGTAGTTCTGCCCCGACATCTCCATCGCATTCACGGTGTTGAAGAGCGGCTTCGCCACGCGCGGAACACTCGGGGCCGTATCCACCACCTGGCTCCAGGGGTAGTACCGGAGTTCGAGGCTGACGATGTGTCCGCCCTTGTCGTAGTTGCCGATGAAAGCGCCGATCCAGACCTCTCCCTGGAGTCGGGGAAGGAGGTCGGTCACATCCATGACGTATCGGGCTTCGTCTTCCCACTCCAGGCCGTGCACCTGGGAGCGCGCGTTGAATTCACCGACTCCGAACGGAGTGATGAAGCGGATGAGCTCGAGTGGTGGGCGATAGGACTCGGTGGCGACGATTCCCTGGTACTCCCCATCCCGGCCCGCGAGAACGGGGAGAACGCCCACGCTGTCGCGCAACGCGTCGAGATACGAGATGTCCCCGTCCGTCGGGATGAGGAAGACGGATCCGGTCCGGTCGTAGGCGTCTCCGTTCGAACGCTCCGTGAGTTCCGCGAGCACCATCGCTTCCGCTTGGGGCTCGGGAAGGGTGACCTTTCGCGCGATCACCGTACCTTTGGAGAAGTGGAACGTCCCGTCGCTCTCGGGATCCTCCGGGTTCACGATCTCGTTCCCGAACGAGATCTGTTCGCGATCGAACACAGTGACTCGGGTGACGTAGCTCTCCGTGACACGGCGCTGGTACTCGGCGGAGTCGACATCGTCGCCCCAGGAATCGGGGGCGAAGGGCTGATGCGCCTCGGGCGAGAACGCAGCGATCTCGTTCGGGTCGCGGACGATCCGTTCCGCCACGAAGCCGCTCGTGCCGTTCTGATCGAACGCGAGAATCGCCGCGTCCGGCACGTAGAGTCGGATGGACGGAGAAACCACGGCACCGAGTTCCGTGGTGAACCATACCTCGATCTCGTTCGATCGGATCTCGGTCGTGGCCTTCCTGCAGTCGTAGCCGAGGATCTCCCGGCGCTCGTCGCTCATCACGAACGGGGGCAGGCTGTCGAGTGGGGTCGAGATCGTGGCCCGACTCCCATCCGGGAACAGCGCGGTTTCCCTCGCGAGATCGTGTTCGAGGTCGAAGTAGTCCAGCTCGATCGGGGCATTCGGGAGCGGTACGCCGCTGACTTCTGCGTGGATCCGCGTCAGTCCGTCCGCAACGGTCACGATCCTACGGTTTCGGTCCTCGGCCACGTTCCCGCCGCGAGTCTCGGCGAAGACGACCAACGTGGGTGTGCCCCGCTCCGCTGCGAGCGCGGGCGCGTCCCGCTCCGTCGTTGCGATCGTACCCGCGTCCTGCTCCGCGGCGGGGGCCGACGATGAGTCGATCGATCCCACGAGGAGCCACGCGCCCAGCGCCGCGATCAGCCGGATGATCGACTCGGCAGTCGACCTGGGCACCAATCCGCCGATTCGCTCGACCCGCCCGATTCGCCTTCCCAAGGTCATTTGCGTCTCCCACCCTTCGACCAAGTCGAAGCCTCTGTGGCCACCTGCGCCCGTCTGCGCGGCTCGAAACGTGCCATGATCGCCCCGGCGAGCATGAACAAGCAACTCTCGGAGTGCCCCGATCGATAAGGCCGGGCGATTGACGTCTCCGTGAGGCGCCCCCTATCATCACGCTTTGTTTCGGCTCCAGAAAGTCGAGGTGCTTTTCTTCGATGACGGCTCCCAAGGGAATGGAAGGCACGGTCATCGCCGGCCGTTACGAGATCGTATCCCCGCTCGGGACCGGGAACTTCGCCTCGGTCTGGAAGGCGCGCCAGACCGATCTCGGCGGTGATGTCGCGGTCAAGATCCTCGAGCCTGGGTATGGCTCCGACCCTGACCTCGTGGACGACTTCATCGCACAGGCGAAGTCGTACGTCGCGTTCCGGGACGATCCACGCATCGCGACCATCCTCGACTGCGGCCACGACCTGGACACAGGGCTCAACTTCGTCGCGATGACCCTGCTCGGACAGACGGTCGAGTCGATCGCGAGTACGCAGGGCGCCCTGACGGCCGAGCGTGTGTTCAAGGTGGCCGAGGACATCGGCGCTGCCCTTCGCGCCATCCACCACAAGGGGATGGTCCACGGCGACATCAAGGGCACGAACATCATGACGGTCCCGGGCGATGATCGTTTCGTCCTCACCGACTTCGTCGTGGGACTCCCGACGAGTCCGGACGGCACGGCGCCCACGATCGACATGAACCGTCTCGCGAACTGGGCCTATGCGTCTCCCGAGAAGATCCAGGCGACCTCCCGGACCGACCTCCTTCCCGCGTCGGACCTCTACTCGCTCGGCGTCGTGCTCTTTCGTCTTGCGACGGGACGCTATCCGTTCGAGTCGCGGTTTCCGCAGGTCGTCCACGATCACCTCAAGGCGACGCCTCCGGATCCTCGCTCGATCCGCGCGGACATTCCGCTCGGCCTCTCCCAGCTCATTCTGAAGTGCCTCGAGAAGGATCCCGCGGACCGGTTCCCCGACGCCGACGAGTTTCTCCGCGCCGTGAACGAAGCCCGGACCGTCGCGCCTCCTCCGCAGCTCTTCGGCCTCCCGCGGACGTGGGTACTGATCGCCGGCGCGAGCCTCGTCGCGCTGGTCGCGTTCGGTTTCCTGCTCTTCTGGCCGCGTGGGCTCGAAGTCGCGCTCCGGACCGTTCCGGAGAACGCGAGCTATCGTCTCTACGAAGGGAACGCGGAGTCTCGCTTCGACGCGCTCCGCACGGGTGAGACGCCGGCGGACCTGCGTGATCTGCCGGACGGCCCGTATACGGTGGTGGTGGAGCAGTCGGGGTTCTTCCCCAAGACGCAGCGGTTCGAGGTCGCGAAGGGGATGCAGCCCGTCGTCGTGGTGTTGGACGAACAGTTCGAGCTGCGCGTGGCGAGCGATCCGTCTGGTGCGGACGCGACACTCCAGGCTCTGACCGGCGAACGCGCGAAGTACCCCGGTGGCCCGACGCCTGCGGACTTTTCGGGATTGCGTTCGGGACCGTACGAACTCGTTCTCCGGCTCGAGAACTATGCGACCGCGATCGAGACGCTCGAAGTCGGGGCGGGGCAGACCGAGTTCCACGCGCTGCTCGATCCCGGCGAGCTCCTTCCTCTCGCGGTCCTCTCCAGTCCACCTGGTGCGACGGTTTCGGTGGATGGAACGGTTGCGGACGTACCCACTCCGTGCAAGATCAAGAACCTCAGTGTCGGCACCTACCGGATCGCTTTCGAGATGGACGGGTTCGCGCCGTTCGACACGACCTTCGCTCTCGCCGCGTCGCCCGGTGGCGATACTCTCTTCGTCGAGTTGGGACGCCTCGACGGAACGCCCGGGGAGATGACGGACAGCGCCACGGAGTTCCGCAGGGCCGAGCGGCGCGAGGAGGCGCGGACCGAGGAGCGGCAGGAGGATCTTCGGGTCGAGGTTCGCAATCACGTGCAGCGCAAGGAATGGGTGGAAGCGGACCGGGCCCTCAGGACTCTCGTCGAGAGCACGGGGCGAACGTCCGAGACCGATGCCTGGCGTTCTCAGATCGACACGAACCTCGCCCGCGAGGCCGCAAATCGGGAACAGAACGAAGAAGCCGCCCGCAAGGGCGTTCGCAATACTCTGCGCCTCTACGAAGCCGCACTCGAGTCGCGCAACGTGAGTGCGTTCGCACGTCTCTGGGTGTCACTCCAGCCGGCGGAGCGCGAGAAGTTCGAGCGGGCCATGACCGACATCGTGAGCCAATCGATCGAGATCACCGAGGGCTCCCTCGTCCTCAACGGCAACCGTGCTACCCTGGAGTTCCACGAGGTCCGTCACATCCAGCCCCGTGAGGGGAAGCCGATCGAGGCGGACCGCAACCGGACGATGACGCTCCGCCGCATGTCGAGCGGCGAGTGGCTCATCGTGTCGATGAAGTGATGGACGGAACTCCGATTCGGCTGTTGATCGAAGCGCTCGACGAAGAGTCCGGCCTCAGCCGGACGCTCGAGTTCGAGTATGGCTGCACGGAGGTCCGGGTCGGCAGGGATCGCACGAGCGAAGTCGTCCTCGAGTCTCCCTCCGCGTCGCGTAAGCACTGCGTCCTCCACTTCGACGGCGGTGCCTGGTTCGTCGTGGATCAGGATTCGACGCTCGGTACCTTTCGGAACGATGAGAAGTTGGAACCAGAGCGTCCGGAGAAGCTCGTGCACGGGGATCTCCTCAAGTGCTCGACCCATCTCCTGCGAATCCATCTCGTTCCGCTCACCGATCCGACCCTGCGCCCCGACCCGAACGCGCTCGCCCGGCTCCTCGACGAGGTGTCGGAGGAGGACGTGCCGCCCCGCGTCTGGATCTTCGCTTCCGTGGGTGTACCGCCGACTTCGCATCCACTCCCGCGCGAAGGGGCGGTTCTCACGCTCGGACGCAGCGCCGACTGTGACATTCCGCTCGCGGATCCCTTCCGGGTCGTCTCCGCCGTCCATGCGCGCGTGGAGCGCACCTGGGCGGGGGCGTTCCTGTTCGACTCGAGCACGAACGGGATCTACGTGAACGGGAAGCGGGTCGAGGGGCAGACGCAGATCAAGGACGGCGACCGGATCACGATCACCATCGGCTCGCAGGAGCCGGATCGACCGCTCCTGGTGTTCACGGAGGCCGGTAACGACACGGAGCCGCGGTGGGAGGGGAGTCCCTCCGTCCTCGCGACCGGCGTCGGCCTCGCGGCCCGGCCCGCGTCCGTTCCGGGCGGTGAGGGAGCGAGCGCGGCGGGGCCTGGTGGACCGGGGCCGGATCCGCAAGTGGGATCTCCGCAGACTGGCTCACCTGGAGGGGTTTCCTCGTCGGTCGGAGGCGGTCGGGATACAGGGGCCGCGACGCGAGATCGCGTCGTCCCTGATGCTGGGGGGCAGAAGATCCCTCGATCCGGTTCGGCGAGCGAGCCTGCCGCCGATTCTCCGGCGGGCGTCGCGGCCGGGAGCCTGTCGGCCCATCCCATCCAGTCGGCGCCAGTCGGGAAGCCGCCGATCAACTGGCTCCTCATCGCCGTCATCGTGGTTTCGGTTCTCGCTCTCGCAACCGTTCTCGTCTGGGGAGCCATCCTGCTTCGGGGATGAGCCTTCGGGAAGGCCGCGTGAATCCGATGTCAGAGGACTTCGCTCAGATCCGTCGCGAGATCGAGGATATCGATCGCGAACTCCTGCTCCTCCTCGAACGCCGGATGGCGATCGTGGAGCAGATCGCGGAGGCGAAGCTCGAGAAGGCGGTGCCGTTCCGGGACGGTCCGCGCGAAGAACGCGTACTCCAGCGCGTGCGGCAACTCGCGGTCGAGATGGGGCTCGACGCGCACCGGATCGAGCGGCTCTACCGCGACATCCTCGACATGTCGGTCGCGAGGCAGCAGGCCTATCTCACGACCCGTGACTCCGCGCCGCTCCGGATCGCGTATCAGGGTGTGGAGGGTGCCTACAGTCATCTCGCAGCGCAGAAGCGGTATGGGGGGCGGGCGGGTGGTGCCCTCCTGACCGGCCTGCCGACTTTCCATCAGGCCTTCGAGGCACTTCGGGATGGACACGTCGATCTCGCTCTCCTTCCGATCGAGAACACGACGGCGGGGAGCATCAACGAGACCTACGACCTCCTCGCCGAGGGCGGCTGCACGATCACGGCGGAGGTCAAGAGCCGGATCGATCACTGTCTCCTCGTCGTTCCTGGTACCCGGCTCGAAGCCCTCCGCACCGTCATCTCCCATCCCCAGGCGCTTCGGCAGTGTGAGAAGTTCCTCCGGGGACTCTCCCATGTCGAGACGCAGGTCGAGTACGACACGGCGGGTTCCGCGCGCAAGGTGAAGGAAGCGGGAGATCCCACCGTCGCGGCCATCGCGAGCGAGTCCGCAGCGGCTCTCCACGGCCTCGAGATCCTCGTCCACGGAATCCAGGATCAAGCGGGCAACTTCACCCGGTTCGTCGAGGTCGCCCGTGAGGCCGTGCCTTGTTCTCCCGGAGTCCCGTGCAAGACATCCCTTCTGCTCGTCCTCGCCCAGTCCCGCCCTGGAGCGCTGGGAGAGCTGCTTCAGGAGTTCTCGCGTCTGGGCCTCAACCTCACGAAGCTCGAGTCGCGTCCGCTTCCGGAAGCTCCGTGGCGGTACCGCTTCTACCTGGACGTCGAGGGGCACCAGGATTCCGCCGAAATGCGCGCGGCGCTGGCGGGCATCGGGCACTGCGTCGAAGACCTCAAGGTCCTCGGTTCCTACCCGCGGGCCGAGGAGGCCTGAGTTTCCGCCGCGATGTTGCGAATCTTGGTGCTCTGCGAACAGTGTCCGCGCTAGATTGAAATGTAGATCGGTGGTCGATCCCCCCTGTCGGCGGCCGTAAGACTCCTCCTCGAGGAGTGAAACATGCGAAACCGAACCAGACCCTCGTCCTCCATGCGCCGTCCCTCGACATCGATCCTGAGTGTTGGCCTGTGGCTCATCGTCACCGGCCTGCTCCCCGTCGCCTCCAATGCCGGCCCCAACGCCGGTGGCTCTCTCCTCGTACACGCCTTGGAGACGACTTCCTACACGACTGAGCATCTCTACGGCTACTGTGCGCCCCTTCCGGACGCCTTCTCCCGAGCGGAGGGCCAGGAGCCGTGGATCGGATCGGCCAGCTGGATCGACGACTGTGAGGAGGTCGACAGCTCCTTCCCCGACGCCGCGACGCCCGTGGCCTGGGTCGTCTTCGCCTCCTTCTCCCAGGACAACTTCCCCCGACTCGCGGGTGTCGAGTTCGGGATCGAGTACAGTCCGGCGCTCCGGATCATCGATTGGGGGGCGTGTGCGGACTTCGAGTCTTTCACGGGCAATTGGCCGAACAGCGGAGCAGGGACGATCGTCGTCTGGAACGACGAACTGACCGAACGTCTCGTGCCCGTCTACTGGTTCGCCGGCTATGCGGCCTCCGCCGCTTCCGAGGAAGGCGGCGGACTCCATTTCTCGGTTACGCCGCACCCGCTCCACGGCGGCCACTTCGCCGATCGCTCACCTGCGCCGGTACTCGATGAGATCGCGCACTACGGCGCCTTGGGCTTCGGCAACCCGGGAAACGTTCCGTGCCCCGGTGCCGAAACCTATGTCGTCCGGGCCGACGGTTCCGGAGACTTCCCGACGATCCAGGACGCGCTCTCCGCCGCGGCTCCCACGAGCGTGATCGAACTCGAAGACGGCGTCTACTCCGGACCAGGCAATCGTGACCTCCAGTTCAACTACACCGCTTTCACACTCCGATCGATCTCGGGTGACCCCGAGCGGTGTGTGATCGACTGCGGTGGGACTCCCGCCGAACATCACCGCGGGGTTCGTTTCGATCCCGGTACGCGACCGAGTCGGATCGAAGGGATCGGCTTCCGCAACGGCTTCTCCGGGAGACAACTCGGGATCGCTACGAATCGGCAGGGTGGCGCCATCCGGGTCGGTGGGGGGCAGCTCACGATCTCGAACTGTGTCTTCGAGGACTGCGGGACCGACCGGACAGGCGGCGCGATCGGCGGTGAAGGTTTCCCGCTCGTGATCGAAGACTGTGCATTCCGAAGGAACCATGCGGTGGAGGGCGCGGCCGGGGCGCTCGACATCAGTGGAGCATCGACCCTCGTTCTCCGCCGAACGGAGTTCACGGACAACTGGGTCGAGCAGCCATTGAACGGACTCGACGTGGGTGGCGCGATGCGGATGGTGCAGGGCAACCTGACGATGGAGGACTGCCTCTTCCAGGGGAACGAGGCGGGGCGTGGAGGTGCCGTCTACCTCCTCCTGACCCACGCAAACCTCAGTGGGACGACGTGGCGCGAGAATCGAGGCGGTGCGGGCGGCGCGCTCCACATGGCGAGGAACGTCGTCAACATCGATCACTGTACCTTCGCCGCCAACAGCGCGGGCCGCGGTGGAAGCGTGTATGCCGACATCTATCCCTCGATCCTCTCGATCGAGTCGTCGATCCTCGCGTTTGGAACCGAGGGCGAGGCGATTGCGTGCGGCGGGGCACGCGTCTTCATCCGCCATACGGACATCTTCGGGAACAAGGATGGCGATTGGGTCGACTGTCTCGAACCGTTGCTCGGCGAGGATGAGAACGTCCAATGTGATCCGCTCTTCTGCGACCTCGAGGGGGGCGTGCTCGGGCTGGATTCGAGGTCCCGGTGCGCGGTGAAGAGTTCCTCTGAGTGGCCGGGCGTCATGGGCTCGCAGCCGGTGTCGTGCGGCCCCGTCGAACCCCGGGTACTCGATGTCACCTCGGACGGTGGCGAGGCTGCGAGCCGTTCGGTCGGAGCCGGTGACGCCACCCTCGATGGCATCGGCGACGGTGCCCAGCCGCCAGGACGCTTCGGTTTCGTTCAGGTGTCTCCCAACCCCGCTCCGGGCCGGATCTCGGTCCGGTTCCGGGCACCGGCCCCCGGGGCTGTGGAACTCGCCGTCCTCGATCCCTCCGGACGAAGGGTCGATACGCTCGTGGCCACCAGTGACGGCGCGCTCGGCGAGTTCGTTGCGACCTGGGATGGACGGGACGCGCGAGGGCAGGACGTACCCTCGGGCGTCTATTTCCTACGTCTCGCGTGCGGCGGAAGGAACGCGACGGAAAGGGTCTCGATTCTTCGCTGACTCACCGAAATCAAGCAGTTCGATTTCCAACGTGAGTCGATCATCGATCTCGGACACCCGTCGCGCGGCCTCTCAGTGTCCTTCGCCGGCGTCCCCACACGACGTCCGTGACGGACACGCCGCACATGCGTCTGCCGCACCACCGGCGACCTGAACGACATCTCTCAGCGCGAGCCTCGGGTTCGTCTTGGTCACGGCGCCGAGGACCTCCGCCGCACTCGTGGCATTCGACGCGAAGGCGACGCGGAAGAGTCCGGAGTCGGGGACGGCGGCCGCGGTCATGATGCCCGGATTGGACGCGAGCGCCGCGACGAGCGTCTTCGTTCCCGCCTCATCGAGTTCAGGCGCCAGGAACGTGGCGACGACATGCCCCGCGGCAGCGGTCTCCTCCGTGGCTTCTTCGGAGGTGGTGTCGCCGTTCGTCCCGCACGCGGCGAGGAGGAGAGACAGGCCCGCGGTGCCGACGAGGACGATCCGGGGGATGGAGCGGAGTGAACTCATGATCTCGACCTTCCTTCGTGTAGCCACACGATCCATGCTTTGCGCCAACGGAACGAGGGCCGTCATCGGACGATCCTCTCGCCGTCGAGCGCGACAACGGTGAAGCTGTGAAAGAGCCATGTTCCGGTTTCTGGATCCTGGAATGGAGCCTCGAACGCTTCCTGCAACTGGTTCGGAGAGGTCTTGGCCGGGTCGTACTCGACATCGATCTCGTGTGTGGCCGCGTAGGCTGTTGCGCGGACGACTCCATCGACGTGAGTCAATCGCGCCATTGCGGACTCGGAAGTGTCGACGCAGCGCACGCCGGTGAGCTCGAACCTCACCGTGGCGGCTTCCGCGTCCACGGAACTCGAGAACGTGCGAGTTGCGCTCGGGATCCGCACGGAGTTCGAAGCAGCCATGCCCGCGATGGCGAGGAGTACGACGACGGCAGGGACGACCCATCCGTTCGCGTTGCGCACTGCCGGAGTGGATCGGAGCGAGAGGGTGGTCGAACTCGGGCATGCCTCCGTGCACTCCAGGCAGAGGGTGCACTCCCCGGCGTTCACGCTCTTCAGCCGAGAGACCTCGATCGAATGGGGACAGGCCAAGTCACAGGCCCGACAACCCGTACACGTCGCCTCGTCCCGGCCGATCCGCAGGGCTCCGACGCGTGCGAAGGGCCAGAGTACGGCGCCCAGCGGACAGAGGTAGCGACACCACGCCATCGGGATCCAGACCGCGAGGACGAGGAGGGCGGCCAGGATCACGTAGCTGTAGGCCTGGACGTCGTGGCCGTGGAAGCTGAACAGCACGTAGTAGGGATCGAAGGGTCGAAAGATCAATTCGCCGCTCCGGAAGGTGAGGGCGAGAATGACGAGGAGGACCGGGAGGCGGAGCCAGCGGAAGGCTCGATCCACTGCGGGCGGTGGGGCGTAGAGCCCGAGGATCTGGTATCTCCAGGCCCGGTTCCAACCACCCTTCGGCGAGAGCTGCTTCAAGGTTCTCGTCGCCCTCGTGATCCACTCCGACACGGTGCCCACCGGGCAGACCCAGGAGCAGAACGACTTCCTGGCGAGGAGGGTGAGGACGAGGAGCGCGACCAGGATCGTGAGGTTGCCCGAGCCGGTCGCGCAGGTGAAGGTTCCGCCGGTGAGGAGTGCGTAGGCCGTCTCGATCCCACCGAACGGGCAGAAGCGTTCGATGCTCGCCTCGGACGCGCCGTGCGTCATCCGGTACCCGGTCAGGATGACGAGGACGAGCACGGTGGTCTGTACGACTCGGCGGGCCAGAAGAAGCCAGGAACCCGAGCCGGATGCATTCCCAATCATCGACAGCGAAGCCTCGATGGACGGTCGCCGGGTTGCGCACACCCTCGGAGCCGGACGGCCTCTGGATCGCGCGACGCCCCGACACCTTCGGGGCAGACTATCACTCTACCTTAGAACATGCGGATCTTGGGTTCGGTTGTGCTAATGGAAGACAACAGTTGTCGAAGACCTGGCGCGGTCAGGATGCGGACCGTTGCCTTCCCGCGCGTCCCCAGAGTCCGACCATCTGGAGCAGAGCGTCACGGTTGATCGGCTTGCTCAGGTAGTCGTCCATTCCCGCCACGAGGCAGCGCTCACGGGTGCCCTGGATCGCATTGGCCGTGAGTGCGATGATCGGAATCCGGCAGGTCGGCTCGGACAGGGCTCGAATCCGGGTCGTCGCCTCGAATCCATCCATCTCCGGCATCTGGCAGTCCATGAGGATGAGATCGTAGGGAAGAGAAGAAACCGCCTCGACCGCCTCTCGTCCGTTCGCCGCACAATCGACCCGGTGTCCCGCCTTCTCGAGGATCCGCCGGGCGACCTTCTGGTTCACGATGTTGTCCTCCACCAGGAGAATCCGCACACGGACGGCCTCGACGTCCGGCACGGGCCCTTCGTCGTGAGGGAGCTGTCCTTCGCGTGTTCGTTCGCGAACTCCATCTGCGCGGCCGGTCGACACCTCCAACGGAATCTCGAACCGGAAGGTCGATCCCGTCCCTGGGGTGCTCTCGAAGGACAAGGTTCCACCCATCAGCTCGACGAGCTGCTTCGAGATCGAGAGGCCCAGCCCCGTCCCGCCGAAGCGCCGTCGTGTCGTCGAGTCCGCCTGAGTGAAGGGCTGGAAGAGTTTCTCCTGGGCCTCGGGTGGAATTCCGACGCCGGAGTCCTCCACCTCGAATACGACCACGCGGGTCTCGTCCGAGAGGGGCTCGACGCGGGCGCGCAGCTCGATGAAGCCTTCGTGCGTGAACTTGGCCGCGTTGCCGAGCAGGTTGATCAGGATCTGCCTCAGGCGACCGGGATCGCCTCGGAACTCGGTCACGTCGGTGTCTTCCATCTTGGAGCGGAGGTCGACACTCTCCACGCGGCAGGAGACTTCGATGAGGTCCCGAACTTCTTCGAGAATCTCGGGCAGGGAGAAGTCCATCAACTCGAGTTCGAATCGACCTGCCTCCACCTTCGAGAAGTCGAGGATGTCGTTGATGATCGTGAGGAGTCCTTCCGAAGAGTGCTGGATCGTACGGACGAAGTCGTGCTGTTCCTTGTCGAGCGGAGTCTCGGCCAGGAGTCCGGACATTCCGATGATTGCGTTCATCGGCGTCCGGATCTCGTGACTCATGGCGGCGAGGAATGCGCTCTTCGCCTCCGTCGCGGTCTCCGCCTCCTGTTTGGCCTGGAGGAGCTCCGACTCCGTCGCTTCGTGGCGCTCGATGAGCCGAGCGAGCTGCTCGCTTCGTCGATTGAACCAGTAGGCGAGGAGGCTGATCTCGTTCGCTCCGTCCACTTCGATCCGGCCCTTTGCCGATTGCGAGGAAGCGAACTCCGCGAGCTGTGAGGTCATGGATCGGAGCGGCCGAACCAGGAGCCGGCGAAGCAGGAAGTAGGCGACAACGAACGCGAGGAGCGAGGCGAGGATGGTGATGCCCAGAAGAACGTGATTGATGAAGTCGGCCCGGCTCGTCGCCACTCGAAGGGGAAGGACGGTGATGAGATTCCAGTGCGTCTCGCGCACGCGGAAGAGAGAAACCGAGCAAGGCTCGCCGAGAAAGAAGTCATCGTCGACCAGGAGATGACCGACCTCGCGTCTCTCGTCCATGCCGTGGTCATGACTGGCGAGTGCGGCGATGAGGAGGGCCTGGTCCGGGTCCATGCTGGATGAGCGTGACTGGAGTCCGGTCGCGATCGTGGATGCCCGTGCCGAGCTGCGGCCGAGCGTTCGAATCTCGTCACGCTCGACTTCGAGTGCCTCGGCGATTTCGGTGAATGCCGTATGAAGGGAACCGAGAGCCTCGATCGTGCGGAGCGTTCCGTCCTTCTCGAACCCGTGGACACTCGGAAAGGAGAGGAGATCTCCCTCCGGATCGACGAGGAAGGCGTACCCGCCGTACTCCCGTGTCGCCTCCAGGAGGAGCGAGCGGATTCCCTCCAGTCGTATGTCGACCGTGGCAGCCCCGTAGAACTCCTCACCGAGGAACATCGGGACGACGCAGGTCACCATCGGGACCTTCGTGTACGGGTCGACGTAGGGTTTCGACCAGAGGTCCTCGCCGTCCTCGAGGAACGCGGCGGGGATGTACCACTCTTCTTCCTGGTACCTCGGATTGGCGGCGTCGTTGTAACCGTCCACCAGCGCGAGACCGCCGAGGGAGTCCCGGCCCCAGAAGAACGCCCGCCGCTCTTCGACCGGGTCGAACGTGTACGGCTCCGGCCAGAAGCCACCACCCGCGATTACGACCTCACGTCCTTCCGCGTCCAGCAATCTGGAGAGGACGGCTTCGTGCACGACGGGACTCTGGGGCAGAGTCTCTCCCACGTTTGCCATCGCTTGGGTCAGTGTGCGTGCCTCGACCGCGAGCTTCTCGATCTCGGAGCAGATGAGGGCTCCGGACTCTTCGTGGAGTCGGAACGCGTCATGCTGGAGGAGGCTCCGGCCGAAGGTCTCGTGGAGAACGGCGGCCGTCGTGGCCAGGGCGAGTAGGAATCCGAGGAGCGACAACGAGAGCCGTGTCTGGAGACTGGAACTCCAGGACACGGTCGGTGGGGCCCCCTCAGGGGTTGGGAGGGGTGCGGGCTGCGGCGCCTCGATCAAGGGAGCTCATTCCTCCCAACACTTGGGTGCGCGGACGGTTATCCCTTCTCTTGGTCGTCGACATCCCGCGGTTTCTTGAGCTTGGCGGAATCCGCCCGGGGGTGGACTTCCTCCCTGCGCGGCAGGCAGGTACGCCGGATCGATACCGTCGCGGCTACACGTGATGGGCCCAGGAGCCGCTAGGTCGTTGTCGAGTTTATAGTTGTAGGACTACGGGGCTGGGGGCGCGTGGGTGCCGGGCTCCTTCGAGCTGGCGGGCCGAGGGCGCGCGCGCCGGTCCGGGCCGGGGGCGATCCGGAAAGGGAGAGTCGCGCCGTCGAGGCGGCCCCAAGCCGGGTCCGGACTACCCGAACATGCCCGCGCCGCTGAGGGAGATCATCCCCACGGGTTGCGGGATCAGCTCCGGCGTCAGCTCGCGCATGGAGAGCACCGCCGCGTCCGGGAACTCGAGCTCGACGAGCCGACGCACGTAAGGACGGACGTCGTTCTCCACCAGTACGACGGCCGGAGGTGCGGTGGCCGGACGGGGTCCGAGCTCGCGGCGGATCGCCTCGAGGATGTCGGCCTGGATGTCGGGAGAGAGGCCGAGGTAGTTGCCGGTCGTGGTGCGGCGGATCGACTCGCTCACCGCCTGCTGGATCTCCGGATCGACGGTGTAGACGAGGAGCTTCCCGTCCGGACGCGCATGCCGGAAGCAGAGAGGACGCGAGAGGCTGGAACGTACGAGCTCCGTCAGCTGGAGCGGATCGGTTTCCATCCGGCCCCACTCGCCGAGCGCTTCCACGATCCCCTTGAGATCGCGGATCGAGACGCGCTCGCGTACGAGTCGCTGGAGCACTTCGGTGATCTGGAACAGATTGACCACCTTGGGAACGACTTCGTCGACCAGACTCGGATGCGACTCGGTGAGTTGGTCGAGCATCGTCCGCACTTCCTGGAGGCCGATGAACTCGTGCGCGTAGTTCCGGAGGAATCCCGCGAGGTGGAGTACGAGCAGCTCGGCGGGCGCGTAGACACGGATGCCTGCTGCCTTCGCTGTCTCCTCCTTGTCCGCCGGAATCCACGCGGCGGGCTTCCCGGTGACCGGATGGATCGCTTCTTCCGCGCCGAGCTGGAAGATGGCGAGGCTCTCCGCGGACTCGGCCGTCAGTCGCTTGTCCTCCGGGATGGTTCCCGTGTAGATCGGGACTTCCTTCAGCAGGACCGCGAATCCGTTCCCTTCGATCGGTTGCCGACCGCGGATCTGGATCGGCGGGAAGAGCACGCCGAGTTCGAAGTAGAGCGAGTTCCTGAGCTCCGGAACCTTCTGGGCGAGGATCTTCCCGCCCTCGCCTTCGCGGTCGATCAGCGCCGTGAGCCCTTGGCTCACCTGGACCAGGATCGGAACGGTGAGGCTGTAGCCAGGTTCGCTCCCGAGATCGTCTTCGTCGGTTTCGGGCTGTGCCTCTGCTTCTTCCGCGAGTCGACGGGTCCGGAAGAGACCGTAGGCGACGCCACCCATGACGAGGGCGAGGAGGAAGAACGGCACCTTGGGCAGCCCCGGGACGAGCCCGAGGAGGACGAGGAGCACGGACACGATCGCGATCGCCTTCGGTTGGGCCAGGATCTGCTGTCCGATGTCCTTCCCGAGATGGGTCTCGGACTCTTCGGAGGCGACCCGTGTGACGACGATACCGGCGGAGACGGAGATGAGAAGGGCGGGGATCTGGCTCACGAGTCCGTCACCGATGGTGAGGAGCGAGTAGGTCTGTGCGGCCTTGCCTGCTTCCATGCCGCGCTGGAGGACGCCGATGGAGAGACCGCCGATGATGTTGATGATCGTGATGATGATGCCCGCGATCGCGTCACCCTTGACGAACTTCATCGCGCCGTCCATCGCTCCGTAGAGTTGGGACTCGCGCTGGAGGGAGTTCCGGCGCCTCCGGGCTTCGTGGATGTCGAAGAGTCCGGCCCGGAAGTCCGCGTCGATCGACATCTGCTTTCCGGGGAGCGCATCGAGGGTGAACCGGGCGGAGACTTCCGCCACGCGCTCGGCGCCTTTCGTGATCACGACGAACTGGATGATCGTGAGGATGAGGAAGATCACGATACCGACGACGATGTTGCCACCCGCCACGAACGCGCCGAAAGCACGGACGACCTCTCCCGCGTCCGCCTGGAGGAGGATGAGTCGCGTGGTCGAGACGTTGAGGCCGAGTCGGAAGAGCGTCGTGATGAGGAGGATGGTCGGGAAGGACGCGATCTTGGTCGCGTCCTGGATGTAGATCGCCACCATGAGGATGGTGGTGGCGACGCAGACGTTGGCCGTGAGGAGTACGTCGAGGAGAGGCGTCGGGAGCGGAATCAGCATCATCCCGACGATGCTCATGATGAGTCCGGCCAGGAGGACGTCGCTGTACTGGGTCAGCACCTTCTCGACGTTGCCGGACCTCAGGTCTTCCCAGAGAGCAGAGAATCGGGACACGCGGATCTCCTCGTGAATGACGTCTCGGCGCGGAACAGGCCCTGTGGGCGGAACAGTCGCCGATGGTAGCCCAGGCTTCGGGACCGGGGACAGGGCGGATTCCGCCCCTCCAGACGACGTATCGTGGTTTCGGCCCAGGAGTTGCGCGCAAATCGGCGTCGACCGTTCCCCGGGTGGCCGGTAGGCTGGGAGCCGTATGGACCGAGCCCTCTCCTCCATTCGCGCGACGTCGGCGATCCGTCCGCGCGATCCTTCCGGTCGGCGAACTGTGCCGGGCCGGCGCGGTCGGCGGCCTGTCCGCGTTCGTCGCTCTCCTCCCGGCTCTCCGCGGCCTGTTCGCAATGGCCGCGCTCTCCGCGGCCCTCGTTGCCGGTGGGGCTCTCTCCGGATGCGGGCTTCTCGGCGGCGGACAGCCCTCGGCCGCGGACCTGGTCGGTCGCTCGGGCTTCGACTGGAGCGAGGTCCGGACCGAGCACTTTACGATCCACTACGAGCCGGGGGCCCCGGGAGCGGAGCGCGCGGACGAGGTCGGGCGTGACGCGGAGGAGTCCCTGGACCAGATTCTGGGGTTCCTCGGGGAGCCCGGGTACGACGGGCCGCTCGATCTCTTCTTCGTCCCCTCGCGCGAACGGATGGTGAGCCTCCTCGGGGCCGAGACCAATGGGATCGCGTTTCCGGAAACCGGCGTCCTCGTCTTCCTCGTCAACGACCACTTCCGGATCAGCGCGCGCCACGAGCTCTTTCACGTCGTGGCCATGAACCGATGGGGCACGCCGGACCTGTGGGTGAACGAAGGGGGCGCTGTCTGTGTTTCGGAAGTCTGGTACGGACACCCGCTCCACGGACTTGCGCGTCATCTGAGAGAGAGCGATCGCTGGATCCCGCTCGATACGCTCTCCAGGAAGTTCCGAGGCGAGGACGACCGGATCTCCTATCCGCTCGCGGGGAGCTTCGTCCAGTTCATCCTCGAGTCCTGGGGACGGGACGGCGTTCGGGCGGCCTGGGACGGAGGAACGAAGGAACTCAGCCGGTTCACGGGGCTCAGTCTGGAACAGCTCGAAGAGGGTTGGGTCGCGGCCGTGGAAGAGGCGTCGGCCGACGGGATCGAGTATCCATGAGCCAGACGCAATCTGAACGGGAGTCAGGCGCGATGACTGACGCCCGCCGAACGAGATCCAGCCGCGGTGAGTGACGCAGGTCTACCGGGAGGCAGACGCGATGATTGACGCCAACCTGGCGGGAAGCAGATACCTGTGAGCGATCCCCCGGACCGGGGTTGGCGGAAGGCGCGCACGAGCGTCTCCCTACCCGAGTCCCACGCCTCGGTGCGGGTCGGCGCGAACGACTCGTTCTGGCGGAAGCTGATCGCGTTCTCCGGGCCGGGGCTCCTCGTCGCGGTCGGCTACATGGATCCCGGCAACTGGGCGACCGACATTGCGGGTGGGGCCAAGTACGGGTACAGGCTCCTTTCGGTCATCCTCATCTCGAACCTCTGCGCGATGATCCTCCAGCACCTCGCGCTGAAACTCGGGATCGTAACGCGGCGGGATCTCGCCCAGGCGTGCCGCGATCACTACCCATCCAAAGTGAACGTCGTTCTCTGGATCCTCTGCGAGATCGCAATCGCGGCCTGTGACCTCGCCGAAGTGATCGGATCGGCGATCGCACTGAACCTCCTCTTCGGTCTACCGCTCGTCTGGGGCGTTCTCATCACCGCGGTGGACGTGATGGTCGTCCTGCTCCTCCAGAACTGGGGATTCCGCGCGCTCGAAGCGGTGGTCGTCACGCTCATCCTCACGATCGGGGGATGTTTCGCGTACGAACTCGTCGCGTCTCGTCCGGACGCGGTGGCGGTTCTGGGCGGTCTCGTCCCGGCGCCGGAGATCGTGATGGATCCAGGCATGCTCTACATCGCGATCGGCATCCTCGGTGCCACCGTGATGCCGCACAACCTCTACCTCCACTCGAGCGTCGTCCAGACACGCGCGTTCGCCCGAGACGACCACGGCAAGGAGATGGCGGTCCGCTTCGCCACCATCGACTCCAACGTGAGCCTCTCCGCGGCGTTCTTCATCAACGCGACGATCCTCATCCTGAGCGCCGCCGCCTTCCACGGGACGCAGCACCAGGACGTGACGGACATCAACGACGCCTATCACCTCCTCACGCCCGTGCTCGGCGCTCCGCTCGCGAGCGCCGCCTTCGCCATCGCGCTCCTCGCGTCCGGGCAGAACTCGACGATCACGGGGACGCTCGCAGGGCAGATCGTGATGGAAGGGTTCCTGGACCTGCGGCTCCGTCCCTGGCTTCGCCGCCTCGTCACACGGCTCATCGCGATCGTGCCGGCCGCGATCGTGGCCTCGGTCTCGGGACCGCGCGGAGTCGGCGAACTCCTCATCCTGAGCCAGGTGATCCTCTCCCTCCAGCTCTCGTTCGCCGTGGTCCCGCTCGTCCGGTTCACGAACGACCGGGAGAAGATGGGGCGGTTCGCCAATTCGCCCAGGCTCAGGATCACCGCCTGGGTCGTCACCGCCCTGATTCTCGCCCTCAATGCCTACCTGCTCGTGGTCACAGTCGCCGAGTGGCTGGGAGGATGACGACGATGTACACCCGGATCCTCGTTCCCCTCGAGAACTCCGAAGCCGACGAGACGATCCTCTACCATGTCGGGGAGCTCGCTCGTCTCCATCACGCCCACATCGTCTTTGCGCACGTGGCCGTCGGGTTCGTGGCCCGCTACCAGGATGCACTCGACCTCCAGGACTCAGAAGAGATCCGACGTGCGCGCGCCTATCTCGAATCCGTGAAGAAGCGCTTCGAGGTGGACGGGTTCGACGTGGAGGTCGTCCTCGAAACAGGCGATCCGGCGACGCGGCTCGTGGGACTCGCCGAGGCTGGGGCGTGCGACCTCATCGCGATGGCGACGCACCGGCACGGGATCTTCCAGGACGTTCTCCGCGGGAGCGTCGCTCATGCCGTGCGTCACCGGACGAGGATTCCGGTGCTGATGGTTCCTTCGCGGTAGGCGGACGGACTATCTCCCGCCCGGCGGCTCCGCGTCCTCGTCCTGGGTGGCTCGAACCAGAAGTGGGACGATCCGTGGATCCTGTTCGATCGGGCGCCTGGTCGTGCTGCTGACCGCCGACGCGCGGATCTCGGGGTTGGGATCCTGGAGCATCCGGGTGAGCCAGTCGACGGATCCCGGCCACTCGTCTCCTACGTAGTAGGTGAAGGAGGCGAGTACATGCTTCGCTCGCTCGGGTTCGCTGCACTCCCGTTCGACGAAGTCCAGGATCTGGGCCCGCCGTTCTGGTCCCACGATCTGCATGCTCGCTGCGAGGTCCCAGATGTCACGCGAGTAGCTCCTCGAGTCCGGAAGTTCGCAGTTCGGTGCATGGCCCGAGGGGAGGTGGGTGAGCAACCAGCCCGCAACCTGGTCTGCAACCGCTTCCTTCGGCTCGTCCCTCACGAGGAGTTCGATCGCGAAGAGCTCCACCTCGGCGCACTCCAGTTGTGAGTTCCGTTTGCATTCGGATGTACGGAGGAAGCCGCTGTCCGCTCGTCGTTGTCCCGGAATGAGGAGGCTCTGGCCGCCGCAGAAGAAGTACGACTCGCCAACGTGATCGAGCCACTGCAGGAGGTCGTAGTCTCCGGTGACGATCACCTCGTCATCCGTCTCTCCCACCCACCTTCGATCGACCCGGAGCCGCAATGCGACGGCGGTGAACTTCCGATCCTCTTCGGGGAGGTCGGGGAGTGCGTCCCCCAGCACGGTCCCCTCGAAGACGACCTCGCTGTGTTCGAGCATCTGCCAGGGGGCGATGTGCTTGCACGTCTTGCTGTGGGCCGGTGGAGGCGCGAGGAACAGGCAGATCGACGCTCCCAGGGCCAGGGCCGCGACGAGCGAAGTGGGGCGGGTGTTCCGTGGGTCGAGAATCATGAATCGGTCTCGCCTCCCCCCGTTTCGAGAGGGCCATCATCTCCGCGTAGGCCTCGGTTGTGCAAGCTCAACTCGGGTCGAGTTCGCTTCCAGGGTGCGGTCCGCGGGCCGGACGGAGGTGGCTCGCATCATCCGGGTCGAGTAGTCTCGGGCCCCTGTCCGAGCCGGTAAGGGGAAGAACGAGGCAAACGACCGCGATATGGTGGGAGACGAACCGATACCACAGGAGCAGATGGAGCGCGCTCTCGCGTTCCATTCCGCTGGACGCCTGGAAGAGGCGGACCGGATCTACGCATCCCTCGAGGAGCGTGGTGCGGCCAGTGCCGACGTGTTCCACCTGCGCGGTGTGCTCGCGTACCAGCAAGGATCGCTCGAAGTAGCGAGGTCTCGGATCGAACGCGCGATCGCCGTGGATGGGACCGATCCGAGCTACCACTCCAACCTCGGCATCGTGCAGAAGGCCCTGGGTGACTTGGACGGCGCGGTTCGGTCTTTCCGCGCAGCACTCGACATTGCGCCCGAGTTCCTCGACGCGAAGAACAACCTCGGCACCGTAATGAAGGCGCAGGGGCGTTTGGAGGAAGCCGCCGCGGAGTTTCGCGGCGTGATCGCTCTTCGTCCCGACGTCGCGTCGGCTCACAACAACCTCGGCGTGGTGGAGCGGAGCCTGGGAAACCTCGACAGCGCAGAGTCTGCCTACCTACGTGCGACCGAACTCGAACCGCGCTACGCGGATGCCCACCACAACCTCGGGAATCTGCGTCTGCAGAGAGAGCAGTTCGCAGATGCCGCCAAGTCGTTCGAGACTGCGCTCGCGGTGGGGGAGGAGTCCGCGGAGACACTCCGCTGCCTCGCGCTTGCGCTTGAGGGCGCGGGTCGGGTGGAAGAAGCGATCACTCGGTGCGGACGTGCGTGCGCATTCGCTCCCGACCACGCGAGGCTTCGCGATCAACTCGGGACTCTGCAGCAAAGGCTTGGGAACCTGGACGACGCCAAGTCCGCCTACGAGCACGCGCTCACCCTTTCGCCGGGGGACAGCATCGCGTCCTTCCACCTTGCGACAGTCCTGCAGGAACAGGGCGACACGGAGGGAGCACTCCGTCTCTATCGAGCCGTGCTCGCCGCCGATCCCACCCTGGCCCCCGCGCACCGTGCTCTGGGGAAGCTCCTCTATGGACTCGGTGACGTGGAGGGCGCCATGGCCGCGTATCGTGCCTGGGCCGATCTGGACCCGACGGATCCCGAGGCCCGATACCTCGTCGCGGCCTGTTCCCAGGACGACGCACCGGACCGGTCGCCCGCCGAGTTCGTACGGTCCCACTACGACCAGTTCGCGCGGGACTTCGATCGCCAGCTCGCCCGGCTCGGCTACTGCGGTCCGGACCTCGTCGCGCAGATCCTCGCGGGCCATCTCACCGATTCCGGGCAGACGTGGGACGTCCTCGACGCAGGATGCGGGACTGGGCTCTCCGGCGTTCCCCTGAGGTCCCTGGCGGATCGTCTCGTCGGCGTTGATCTCTCCGAGGGGATGTTGGAGCACGCCCGCGCGCGAGGCATCTACGACGAACTCGTGTCGGCGGACCTCATCGCCTACCTGGGCGGGCACCCGAGCGCGTTCGATCTCGTCGTCGCGGCCGACACGCTCATCTACTTCGGCGCGTTGAGCGAGTTCTTCGGGGGAGTCGCGCGCACGCTCCGGCCAGGCGGGCTCTTCGTATTCACGGCCGAAGCCGCCGGTGCGGCGGGCGCCACCGATGCGGACGCCGCCAGTGCGAACGCCACCGATCCGGCCCCGGGCTACCTCCTCAGCCCGTCCGGCCGCTTCGCGCACGCGAAACAGTATCTTCTCGAGACGCTGGCGGGGGCCGGTCTCGAAACCCTCGACGTACGGCGCGCCGTTCTCAGGACGGAGGTGAGTCGGGGCGTGCAGGCATGGGTGGTGCTCGCGCGGCGAACGTCGTACCGTGAGGTCTCACCACCGGAGGATCTCCATGGAAGCGCCCCCGAATCTCGACCCTGAGACCATTCAGCGACTCACCACGTTCCTCGAGTCTCCCGAACGTCCCGCGGGAACGCTGAGCTATCTCGGGCTTCGCGGCTACCTCTTCGCGCTCGCGAACGCGCCGCGGATCCTGCGTCCGGGTGACTGGCTGCCGCTCATCTTCGGACCGGACGGGACGAACGGGACGGTGTGGGAGGACGAGGAGACCGCGCAGCTCGTTTCGGCGGGAATCATCGCGGTTTGGAACGACATCGTGAACGTGTCGGAGACGATCGGGTTGGATGGTTCCGGCCAGTCCGACGACTTCGTCGGCGCGTCCGAGGCCGTCGATTCGAACGATTCGGGCGATGCGGACGATCCTGACGATTCGGGCGATCTGGACGATCCTGACGATTCCGCCGCGACCCAAAGGCTCCTGCGCTCCGTCTTCGGCCAGGATCCGAACGAGGATGTGCGCCGCGACTGGTGCGTCGGGTTCGAGTCGGGCTGGGACCTCGTCCTGCCGGACTGGGAGGATGGGCTCGGTGACGTGGAGGAAGAGCATCTCAAATGGTTCGACATCTGCCAGTTCTGTCTCCGCTACTTCGCGGACCCCGAAGCCCGGAACGAAGGCTCCGAGGTGCCCGATGACGAACTCGCGGAGTGGATCGCGCAGATGGAGGAGATCTTCCCCAGCGCCGTCCGTTCCTATGCGGAGCTCGGGAGAGCTCTCTACCAGATGAACGTCGAGGCAGGCGAAGGACAAGCGGCGCCGGCAGCGAAGCGACCCGGCCGGAACGACCCCTGCCCGTGTGGGAGTGGCAAGAAGTACAAGAAGTGCTGCCTCAACTGATCGACGTCGCCGGCGTCGACGAGAGGCGTGAGTTCGTGTCGATACGAGGGAACCTGACATGAGCGACTGGCGAATCGAAGAGGATGCACGCGGCCGACGCTGGGCGACTGCCGAGGCGAATCACACAGTGTGGAGCGGTGCCATGCTTGTGGCCGCTCTGGCCCTCCTCGTCGCTCTGACTCTCTCTGCCTGCTACACGCAGGTTCTCCCGGAGCCGCCTCGGGACTACCCGGAAGACGCCTACGTGTCCGGTCGCGGCGCGGAGGCCGACGGTGTCCCCTACGAGGATTACGACACCGATGTCGACCCTCTGCCGCCCTCGAGAGGGACGCTGCCTTCGGAGGGAACTCTCGTTCTCCTCGTACGCGAGCAACCGTATCGACTCGACGGTTGGGCGCTCCTCGCCGAAAGCCCGTGGATCGGTGGTGGTCCGGACCTCGAGTGCGAGGTGAGAGGAGTGGGTACGGACGTCGAACACGTTGCGTTCCGGTACCCGGGAGCGAACGCCTGGGTCTTCCAGGCGACCGTGAGTCAGGGCGGGGAGCGGATCGAGTTCCCGAGCCGGTGGCGTTCCGCGGACGCTCTTCCCTTCACGGACCATCGTGCGGATCCGGAGGGATTCCGACTCTTTCGACGAGAGGGGTACGGGGAGTGGGTCTGGTTCGAGGAGTCCGCATACGACTTTGGCCCACCCGATCCCTACCGTGTCTGGGATGCCGTGTCGGATCGTGAACTCGTCGCCGGATGGGTCGAGAACGGGGGATGGGTTGGGATGTACCGACTCCCTCGTCTCTCGATGTTTCCACCGGGTGGGACCAGGTGGGTCGTGTTCGTGAGACCTTGATCCGGCGCACGACTTGCTCGTTCGTCACGGCACGAGCGCCCTCGGTGACAGCACGAACGAGCGCCTTCGGCGACAGTTGGCGCGTTGTCGAACACCGATCCAGATGGGTCGGCAAAGGAGTACCGATGGAACGATCCGATTCCGCGATGTCCCGCGAGTCGCTCCCCGAGCACGTTCAGGAGAACCGTCGCTACTGGGACGGAATGGCGGAAGAGTGGGTCGCGCCCGGGGAGAGACACTGGCGGCAGGAATCTCCCACCTGGGGAATCTGGGCGATTCCCGAGTCCGAACTCGGCTTGTTGCCGGCGGACATGACCGGGCAGGACGCGATCGAACTCGGCTGCGGCACCGGCTATGTGTCGGCGTGGATGATCCGGCGTGGCGCGAAGTGCGTCGGCATCGACAACTCCGAGAAGCAGCTCGCGACCGCGCGTCGGCTCGCGAAGGAACACGGCGCCGAGTTGACGCTGCTCCACGGGAACGCGGAGACCGTCCCCTATTCGGACGCATCGTTCGACTTCGCCATCAGCGAGTACGGGGCGGCGATCTGGTGCGATCCATACGTCTGGATTCCGGAAGCGCACAGACTCCTCCGTCCAGGCGGACAGCTCGTCTTCCTCGCCTCGTCGGCCTGGGCGACGGCCTGCAGTCCGCTCGATGGTTCCGAGGTCGGGTTCGAGCTGGTGAGGAGCTACTTCTCCACTCATCGCACCGACTGGCGGGAGGCGGAGATCGATCCCGGTGGGGTCGAGTTCCAGCTCCCGGCCTCACGCTGGTTCCGTCTCTTCCGCGACACCGGCTTGGAGGTGCTCGACTTCATCGAGATCCAGGCCCCGGAGGACCAGGTCGAGAGCAAGTTCCACGTTCCCGCCGACTGGGCGAAGAGGTATCCGTCGGAAGTCGTGTGGAAGTTGCGCAAGAGGTAGGAGTCGGCGGAAGGAGTCGGAGGAACGAGCCGGCGGTGGGAGCCGGCGTGACGAGACGAGTCAGGAGCCCAGTGTGACCAGCCAGAATGCACCAAAGCCGGGGCGGGGTTCATTGGCTCTGCCGCTGCTTCTCTTCATCCTGCTCGTCACCGTTTGGGTCTATCTGCCCGCTGGACAGCACGGATTCCTCCGCTACGACGACGACCTCTACGTCACCGCGAACGAAATGGTGCTTCGTGGCGTGTCTTGGCCCGGATTCCTCTGGTCGTGGACGGCCGCCCACGCGAGCAACTGGCATCCGGTGACCTGGTGGTCCCACATGATCGACGTCCAGGTCTTCGGACTGCGGGCAGCGGCGCATCACTGGGTGAACGTCGTGCTCCATCTCGGGACGACGCTGCTCCTCTTCTACTTCCTCCGCCGCACTACGGGTGCTGTTCTGCGCAGCGGTTTCGTTGCCGCTGTCTTTGCCCTTCATCCACTCCATGTACAGTCGGTGGCCTGGGTAGCGGAGCGGAAGGACGTACTCAGTTCTGCGTTCTGGATCCTCGCGATCCTGGCCTACGCTGCGTACGTCCAGGGGAAGGAGAGAGCCAGAGGTGCCTACGTCCTCGCGCTTCTCCTCTTCGCATTCGGGCTCCTCTCCAAACCGATGCTCGTGACGCTTCCGTTTCTGCTCCTCCTCCTGGATCACTGGCCACTCCGCCGCAAGGATCCCTGGGCGTTTCGCGTTCGGGAGAAGGCGCCGTTCTTCATGCTGTCGGTGGTGTGCGCGCTCGTGACCTGGTCCGTGCAGTCTTCGGCGGGTTCGGTCAAGTCGATCCCGATCGGCGAACGTGTGGCGAATGCCTTCGCGTCCTATCTGCGCTACGTCGAGAACGCGTTCTGGCCGGACTCGCTCGCCGTGTTCTATCCGATGACGGATCCGGGGCGGGGTCTCGTGCTCGGTGGGGCGGCACTCGTGGTTCTCGTCATCGTGTTCTCTGTCCTGTCGTGGCGCCGCCTTCCCTGGCTCGCCGTCGGCGGTCTCTGGTATCTCGGCACGCTCGTCCCCGTGATCGGGATCGTGCAGGCGGGGGGCCAGGCGATGGCGGATCGGTACATGTACGTTCCGATCATCGGACTCGCGATCCTGGTCGCCTGGGGCGTCGGAGCGATCTTCGAAGGGCGGGGGATGCCCAGCGCCGGGCAGAGCGCGGAACGGCCTGTTCGCGCCTACGTCGGAGCGGCTTCGATCGTCGTCGTCGTGTTCGCGCTCGCCATCCCCGCGCGCAGGGAAGTCGGCTACTGGCGGGACGACCTCAGCCTCTTCTCCCGCGCTCTCGCCGTGACCACGGACAACCACGTCGCGCACGCCATGCTCGGGGTGGCGCTTGCCGAGTCCGGGAAGCTCGAGGAGGCGCTGTCGCACGAAGCCGAAGCGGTGAGGATCCGTCCCGACTATCCCGTAGCCCAGTCGAACCTCGGGAAGGTCCTCTTCCGACTCGGGCACCACGCGGACGCGGAGGCCGCACTCCGCGAGGCGATCCGTCTCGAGCCTTCCGCGGTCGCGCACCTCGACCTCGCGTCGGTCCTGCTCTCGCAGCAGAAGCTGGGCGGTGCGATCGAGGAGTCCCAGGCCGCGACCGAACTCGATCCTGGCTTGGCCGCCGCGCACTCCACCCTGGCGACCGCGCTGACACTGAGCGGGAAGTTCGATCTCGCAATCGCGAGCTACGATCGTGCGATCGCGTGCGATCCGAGCTACGTCGACGCCTACGTGAACCGAGGGATCACGCTCCAGGCGATGGGGAGGAGTGCGGATGCCGCCGCGTCGTTCCGAGAGGCACTGGCCCGGAGTCCGGAGCACCCGACGGCGCGGGCGCGTCTCGATGCGTTGGAGGCGGTCGGCGTCCGGTAGTCCGCGAAGGCCGTCCCTAGAGGCCCGTTCCGCGAGGGAGTCCCACGAGGGGGCCACGACGTCATCCCGTGGGTCGTCGCACAATGCGGTCCAGGGACGGCAGCGGGTGGACTACGGCATCGTCACCGAATGGTGTCCGTCGGGTTCGATCGTGACCTGGCCCAGATCCGCGCCGCCGCGGACGCGCACGTCGTAGACGCCCGGGAGCAGGCGGACGGCATCTCCTCCCACGGTTCCGGTCGTGACCACGGCGCCGCTCCGGAGCACTTCGTACGTAGTCTCGAGGGCGCCGCCCATGGCCGCCTCGAGTTCGGTGCCGTCGTGTGCCTCCACGTAGCGGCCACCGCCGAGACGGGCCCAGCCGTCGAACGCTTCGGCGAGAAGTAGGTCGTCGATCGCGAATCCGACGATGTTGACGCGGACGTCGATCCCGGACGATCGGAGGGACCGGATCGCCGCCTCGGGATCGCCGTCACAGGTTTCCTCTCCGTCCGTGACGAGGACGACGACGTAGGGGCCGGGCACACCGCTGAGGTCCTGGCTCACCGCGCGAAGGGAGGCCGCGATCGGCGTGCGGGCGAGGTTCATCGCTTCGATGCCGCCGATCTTCGAGAGAACAGAGGAACGGTCGAGTGGCGCCGCTGCGATCTCGAGGTCACTACGACACGAGTCGACTTCCTTGTGTCCGAACACCCGAAGGGCGAACTGCGCGTCTGTAGGTACGATCTCTCCGACGAGCTTCCGGAGCGCGCCCTTCGCGATGTCGATCCGGCGCTGTCCGTCGAGCCGCTTGAGCATGCTGCCGGACGCGTCGAGGATCACTTCGACCGCGCCGATCGGCCCCGCGGCGTCCCCGGACGCTGGCACGACCTGGAGGAGCCCAGGGAACGCGCCGGGTGCCACCCGGATCGGCGCGGTTGCGAGGATCTGACGCGAGGACGCCGTCATGTAACGGATCTCGTATTCGCCTGCCTCGATCGGTGCGGCGATCCGGGCCGGCCTTCCACTCTTGGCGTAGTCGTAGTTCACGTAGTCCCGAGGTCCCGATCCCGCGGGAGCGATCGCGAGGTAGTCTCCGCGGTTCGCCGGGCCCGTCCACTTCACCTCGAACTCCGTTCCCGCCACCACCGACGCGGGGCCGGAAACGGTGGCGTTGGCCGGAAGAACGTGGAGGGTCGTCGTCGCCAGCACCTTGCTCGTCCGGCCCATGTGATACCGGATCGAGTACCCGCCCGGGACTTCGGGGACGGGCAGAGTGACCGGATTCGCACGAGTCACGTAGGCGTAGTCCCCGTACTCTCCGTCCGGCGCGCCTTCCGGATCGATGGAGACGTAGTCGCCCTCATTGCCGGGGCCCTCCCAGCCGACCTCGACGTTGGACCCCGCGACGACCTCGGCGGGTGCGGTCAGGGTCGCGCCCACGCTCCCGACGACGAGCTCCGTTTCTCCGATGACGCGGTAGGTACGGGCCATGTGGTAGCGGATCGTGTAGGTGCCCGCCTCTTCGGGCGCGGTGAACTTCGCCGGGTTCTGCTTGGCGTAGACATAGTGCCCGTACGTCCCGTCCGCGCTCCCCGGCTCGTCGATGCTGAGGAAGTCGCCCGAGTGCGCGGGCCCCTGCCAGGGAAGCTCGAACGTCGCCCCGGCCGCAACCGACTCCACCGGGCCAACAGTCGCCGTGACCTCGGTCACTCGGATGGGAGAACTCCCGAGTACGCGGTATCCCGTCGCTCCCGAGTGAAACCGCACCACGTAGTCGCCGGGCACGTCCGGTGCGTGGAGCTTCCCGGGCGATCCTTTCGAGGGATAGAAGTACTCGCCGTAGCTTCCGTCCGCCGCGCCCACTTCGTCGATGCTGACGAAGTCCGTCTTCTCGGCCGCGCCGTTCCAGGTGACCTCGAACTCGCTCCCGGCCGGAACCTCCGCCGGCAGGGTGAGAGTGATCGATTGCGCGAGAGTCGGGCTCGAGGTGAGTACCGGCCCGGTTACGAAGATCACGAGGAGGACCGTGAACCAGAGAACGCGAGGTGCACACCGATTTCCCAACATGTCGTACTCGTACCTCTCAGTCAGCGTTGTGTCGATTTGCGGGGGCGGCAACGGTCGCCGACAGGGCCGGATCGACCGGAAGTAGAACGGGATGGTAGCCCAACGGCGGAGCGCGGCACCAGTTCCTCGGCCGCCCCGTGACGCCGAGAAGCGGGGCGCCCCGTCGGCTCCCCGCTTCTCATGGTGTCTGGCTGTGTTGGAGTTCGTCGTCTTCGTTGGCGTCGTTTCTGTCCTGCCGGAGTGTCGTTGCGTCCGAGTTCGAGTCTGGATCGGCGGTGTCTGCCGATCAGTGGACCATTGCGCTCTGCATCGCGCCGACCGTGACGTGAACGAGGGCGTGGGCCCGGCGACCGGCGTCTTCCTTTGCCTCCGGGTCGAGGGCGATGGCCCGACCGAGCGCTTCCGCCGCGTTGACGAAGGCCGCCTCGGCCTCGGCCGTGCGTCCGGCCTTCATGTACTTGGTGCTCTGCTCGAGTGCGACTTCGCCGAGGTTCGTCCAGGTCTGGACGTCCTCGTCGTAGAGCTCGACGGCGCTGAGGTAGTGCTCGTACGCGGCTTCGAGATCACCCTGACGCTGGTAGATCGAACCGAGAGCGGTGTGGAAGTAAGCGTCGAACGGGTTGTAGACGTAGAGGCCCTCGAAGATCTTCTTCGCGTCTTCGAGCTTGCCTTCGGTCATCAGGTCATAGCCCATGTCCGCGACCTGATAGAGATCCTCGGCGCTCATGCCTTCGAGCTGTGCGAGCGTGAGGTCACCCTCGAGGAATCCCTGGAACGCCTCCAGGATCTCTGCCTCGGTGCAGGTGTCTTCTTCGGTCAGGAGGTCTTCGGTCCAGAACTCGTCGGCCGTCCAGGTGCTGTGGGCGGTGGCGGCGTCGTCGCCAGGGAGAGTCGTGTCGGCGGCAGAGGATGCGGACTCCCGAGTGCTCTTCCAGCTCTCGGTGCCCTGGGCGATGGTGGCGTTGGAGGTGGTCTGGACGTTCTCGAGGTTCCGCATGGCTTCCATCCTGTGTCTGTTGGTCATCGGCCTGTGGGGCTCGGGAGTGCCCCGTACGCGAGACTTATCCGGGGCCGGCCCAAGGGAGTTGCGGAAAGGATCCAGTTTTTTCGAGACGCCTGGGTTCTGACTCAGGGGAGAGGGGTGGGGCCGTGTAAGTGGCTATAGGAGAAGGGTTTGAGGTTTGGCTTGGCCCGGCGGACCTCGCGTTCCTGAGACGGCGATCGGCCGGGTCTAGCTGCTCTGCGCGCCCGACGCCGATCCCGCGATCGGATCCGATGCGTCCGTGGACCAGAGCGACGCGGCGAGAATCCTCGGATGTTGCCTCCATCGGGGCGGCTCCGAGGCCCCTGCCCGGCTCGACCGGCTCGACAGTTGCGCTCGTGCCGCTCCTTCCGTCAAGGTGATCCTTCGCCAGGTACACCCGAAGGATGAGAGGGCCGTGTCTCCGATCGATTCGCAATCCGCCGCTACGCGCGTCTACCGCTCGGGTCCACGCGTTCGCCGCGTCCTGGTCGGAGTCTGGTTCATTCTCATGTTTGCCCCGGGCATCATGATCGTGGCGGGACTTTCCTCGCACGACCCGGGTAGCGTGGAGGCGGGGCTTGTGGTCGCTCTGCTCGAGTCCGTGATCGTCGTTCCGATCTTTTGGCTCGCAGGGTGGCGCTATCCAAGACTCGTCCTCGACGAAGATGGAGTGGTACTCCACCAGCTCGGGTTTCGGCTCGAGACGAGTTGGGACAACGTCATCGAACTCCGGCGGGCCAAACGCCCGGGGCTCGTACTCGAGTCTCCCCGCGAGTCGCGTGGGGCGCGTCGCCTCGCAGGGTCGTCCGGTCGAGGCTCCTTCGGTTCGGGCTACTACGACGAGGAAGAGCTGTCGCTCATCCACGCCTACCGATACATCCCTCTCGGGCCGTTCTCCCACTGGCTGGAGCGAGGGGACCTCGAACGGGAGATCCGTCGGCGCGCAACGCGGCTGCGTGTCGGTTCCGAACCAGGGATAGGTCCGTAGGTCCGCGTCAGTCGCGGAAGATCGACTTCACCCCACCCCAACTCGTCCCGACGACCGGCACGTTGCACGGGTTGGGATCGCAGGAGACAAAGTCGCCGAGGTACTCGCCTCCAGTGCCCGCGCACTGGACTTCGGTCGTCTCCGTGCAGGTGCCGTCCGTGGCACAGCAGGCGCCGAAGGGCCCGTCGAAGGTGTACGGATTCCAACCGCTGGCGCCGTTGAGACCGATGGACCCACGGTGATCGGAAGGCACGGGGTCGAGGATCGACGGCAGGGAATCGTCGGCGAAGGAAGCTCCGTACGGACCCGTTGGAAAATCGCCGACCGAGATCGCGAGCGGCCCGTAGTACGAGTAGGCGGCGAACCAGTAGACCGGGAAGCTCGTGCGGGTGACCGTGTCCGTCCAGGTGACCGCAGTTCCGCTGAACGGCTCCTGAGGCCAACCGTCGGTGTGTAGCTCGAGATCACCGCATGCTCCGAAGTGCACGAAGGTGGGTTGCGTACCAGAAATCTCCCACTCGAGTCCGAACTGGACTCCTTGCACCCGAGGGCAGGCCTGCGGTTCGAACGCGGCGATGGCCCAGATCATCGCCGCTTCAGGCCCTCTCGTGGAGGTGACGTTCAGTCCGGCGATCGTCGATGCACAGGTGTCGTGGTCGTCATCGCACTCTGGGTCGTATTGGCACTCGGACGAGAGAGGCAGGCAGTACGTGTCGGTGTCATCGCCTGTGTAAACGATGGTGTCGTCGGTGTACAGGATCAGGTATCCATCTTGATTCGGTCCGGAATGGGCGAGAGGTGCGAGGAAGACGATGGCGAGACAGGAGAGAACGGCACTTGCTAGAACGGTGCGACGCATGGGCGCCTCCAGACGCGAGGCTGGTCCCGGAAGCGTGAGGCCTGAGGGGACGCTAACAACCGTCCGGTGGCGGGATCAACCCTTCTGTCAGCTGATCAGTCCGACTCTCCTTTCCAACTCGGGAGTGCCGACCAGGACGAGGTCGGCCACGTCTTCGGGGTCGAGCAGGTCGCTCCGCCTCTCGATCCGGCGCAACTCGCTCCCACGTTGTACAGCCCAGATCGAGAAGCGCTCGGCGAGCGCACCGAGGAACCGGTCCGGTGAGCGGTCGAGTGAGAGAAGCCGGGGCGGATCGAACTCGATCAATCCGACGGCGTCGCACGCGTTCAGTGTCTCCGACATTCCAGAGAGCACTTCCTCCTCATACGACTCGACATCGATCTTGAACGCGAGAGTCGGACGAGTCGCGTCGGCGGTCGCCGAGTGTGCGGCCTCCACCTTCCGAGCATCGAGCTTCGGTGCGAGGAGTCCGTCGATCGATATGCACGGCACCTCGACGTCGATCGAACTCCCACCCTCGCTCTCGACGACGACGGACGACTTGCCGCTCGACGCGGGGTCGACATGGAAGACCAAGGTGCCGCCGTGTTCAGGTCCCGCGGCGGCGAACACGAGCTCGATCTGGTCCCGGTTCGGATGGTGCGCGCGCGATCTGCGAAGGAACGGCTCCAAAGCCGGTGCGGCCTCGACACCGTAGATTCGGGTGCCGGCGGCGTAGGTCGGCATGAAGAGAAACTCACCATAGTTCACGCCGACGTCGAGGACGATGTCCGGACGGACGCGTTCGAGGATGCGCATCCACATCGCCTTGACTTCGGGCTGTCCCGCACACGAATCCCGAAGCAGTCCGCGTCCGCGAGGTTCGGTCGGATCCGCGAAGAGCACGTTGCTCGATCCGAGGATCTTGGCCTTGGTGGGACGGAACGATCCATGCTTGCGGAAGAGGTCGAGGTCACCGTAGAGGCGGTAGACCCAGTCGACGTTCCGCAGTTTCTTCTTGAGGGACCCTTTGGAGGCGTTCGTCATGCGATTCCTTGTCGTGCGTCGTCGGGCCGATCCCTGTCGATCGATCCGCGCAAGGGTAGCGCATGGCGGTGGGGAGTGCGCCACCTGGATCTCCGGTCGCCCCGGTGTCCGGAGTCCGCGCGAGCCAGTGCCGACAGCGGGACGCACGCATCGAGGTCGTGCACGCGACGGGCGCGGTCGATGGAAACCCCGAGGAGAGGGGCGCGCGGCTCAGTGCAGCCGAGCCCTCTGCCGAGGCGACAACCAGGCCTCTGCGCTCCCGCCACTTCCGAGTGCTGCATTCACCCGGATCTGCTGCAGCTTCGTGAGCTCGAGCTTTGCGTAGGGACTGTGGCGCAGGTAGTAGAGCTGATCGGAATCCGGTGCCCGTCGCGTGGGCTGAGAGAGCAGCTCGGCCGCCCCGTCCGCGGCTTCGAGCTGCGTCTGCTCACGCACGTAGACGGCACTGGGGCGGGCGCGGCGAATCGCCTCCGCGAGCAGTCGCGCGGTGTGCTCGGCCGCCACGTACGTGACGTCGATCACTTCACGGCCACCGAGGAAGGCCGCCTCGACCCCCGTGATTCCGTCGATGCCGCCGACGGCGGCGGCACCCTCCCAGAAACAGTGGACAGCGAGAGTGAACTCCTTTGTCGAGGTCGATGCCGCCTCCTCCTGGGCGAGGCGGAGATACGCCGGAACCGGACGGTTTGCAGCTTCGAGTGCACCGACCATCCGACTCACGACTCCTTCGGTCGACCAGACTCCGTCCCGGCGGGCGATGAGATCGTCGCCGTCCACATTCAGGAAGCGGACGACCGGGTTGTTCCAGGCGGGCTCGCCGAACGATTGGCGGATGCGGCCGTCCTCGCCGTCGCGGTTGTTGTAGACGAGCACGGGAACGAACTCCGTCTCGATCGCTTCGACGACCAGCGGATGGGAGAGCGGTCCACGGCCGAAGTTCTGACACGTGGAGCAGCCGGGGATCTCCTGGAAGATGACGAAGAGCGGACGCCCCGTCGTGGCCGCGGCCGCCTTTGCTTCGGCGAGGTCGCGTCCCCAACCGACCTGGCCCATTTCGATCGGTTGGCCCTTGTCCGCACCTACGGGTCCTTCGCCGGCGCGGCTCGGGACGGCCATCGAGGTTCCGAGTCCGACGAGGAATGAGGCGCCCAAGAGAGCGGCGCAGACGGATGGGCCGAATCCCCAAGCGTTGCGGATCGTCGGACCTTGGTGCGGTTCTTTGGGATCGGGAAGCCGGGTCGCGGGCATGTCGGGTCCTTTGTGAATCCTTGGACGCGCAGGTGTCCTGCCTGATGGCTGCACGTCGGTGGAACGGGTTGGAAAGGCACCAGTGCTCGGAGTACCCGAGCACTGGGCCGGTGGGACGGTGTTTCTGCCCGCGCATGAGCGCGGATGGCGAGGAACGTGCCTCAGCGCAGAAGCGTCACTCGCTGCGTCGCCGAACCTGATGTCCCCTCGACGAGGAGGAAGTACGTGCCGTTTTCCATCGTTGTCGGCAGTGACCACGCGAGCGGGTGGGTTCCCGGGCGGTACTCGCGGGGGCCATCGTCGAGGACAGTGCGGCCGAGTACGTCGAGGATCCTCACACGCACGGTGTCCCGGGTCTGGAGTGCGAGGGCGACCGTCAGCCGGTCCGAGACCGGGTTCGGCCAGGGTGCCGAAACGGACAGGCCTGCCGCGTGAGAGCCTGGCTCCGGTGCGGAGCTGGGATCCGAGACGAGAGCGACACCGATCCCGAGTGCATGCGCGGAACCGAAGAGCGCGTCGACATTCTGCCAGCCGCTGAAGGAGTAGCCGCTGTTCGGCTTCACCAGAGTCATCGGCGTTCCACCGGGCTCAGGACCGTCGAGGTCCGCGGCGACGTAGATCACGCCGGGAGCACCCCAGTACCCGGCCCAGCACGTCTCTCCTCCCGGATCCGCATCGATCGAGAGGACGTGGCGACTGACTGAAGGCCAGACCGCGACGGGTCCGGGGTCCACACCGATGGCGACGCTGCGGACCGCGCCGGGATGTCCGTCGCCGTTCTCCCACACGTAGACATCGATGAGGTCGCCCGACTGCCCGCCGAGCTGCGCGAGATCGAGGACGACGGCGCAGATCGGTGCGGAGCTCGTGAACGACTCTGCGAATGCGCCGAAGCAGGGTTCGCCGAATCCGCCTCCGCCGACGATCGGGTAGCTGTACCCACTCTCGTAGGTCTCGTCGGAGTTCATCAGTACGGGGCCACAGGGGACACCGGACTCCGCGGAGATCCGAGGCGTGCTTCCCAAAGGAGTGCTCGAGTCGTCGAGTCGGAGCAGGGGGACGGTGCGTGGGCGGACGGCCGCGACGCCCAGTTCCGCGAGCGGACGCAGCTCTGCGTCGCAGTCCCAACCCAGGCAGGCACCGGGTTCGCAGGGAACCGAGTCACCGAGAAAGATTCCGCCTCCACCGAGGCAGGCCGCGAGCAGCTCGACTTCGCACGCTTCTCCGAAGCAACAGGCGCCTGCATCCGTACAGAGCTCGGGATAGCACTCCGAGAAGTCGCCGGCGAAAGCACCGCCGGCGGTCGTGCAGTCCGCTTCCGTTTCGAGCGTGCAGAGTTCCTCGTGGCAGCAAGCACCATCGGGCTGGACGCAAGGGTTCGGGGAACAGCTGCTTCCCTCGCCGAGAAAGTCGCCGTCCGCACCGAGACACTCGCTCTCCATGCGCACCAGGCAGTCGCCGCTGACGAGGCAGCAGGCTCCTGGATCCGGGCACGGATCGGGGTCGCAGACGAACCCGTCCCCGAGGTAGTCCCCAGCTGCATCCGCACACGCGAACGCGTCGAGTGGTTCGCACCGTCCATCCGTGAAGCAACACGCGCCGACAGGAGGCGGTGGACACGGGTTGGGGTCGCACGGTTCGTCCGTGCCGAGGAAGGCGCCGCCGTCCCAGCCGCAGCTCTCCACCGACTGGACGGCGCAGCTGCCGTCTGGGAAGCAGCATGCGCCGAGGCACGGCGTGGGCGAGCAGTCGATGTCGCCGTGGAACGTGCCGGCCACGTCGCCACACTGGGCTTCGGTGAGAATCACGCATTCGCCGTGGGACAGACAGCAGGCGCCAACGGGAGGGCCGGCGGGGCAGGGAAGGAAGCCGGGATTCGAGCCAAAACCGAGCCGGCCGTATGCGGTCACCATGTCCTCTGCCGGTGGGATGGAGTCGTCCTCGAACCCTGGCGCTCCGCCTGGATGCGGGACGAGGTCGAAGCTCGGATCCTGCGAGTAGTAGTCGTAGCCGGCGAACCAATAGACCTCGGGTAGGATGTCCTGCCGCGGCACGTCGAAGTGTACCGTGGTCCCGGTGCCCGGAGCCGGCCAGTTCGGTGCGTCGAACGAGGAGTCTCCGCTGGCACCATGGTCGACCAGGACGACCGTGCTGGCCGGGTAGTCGATGCCGAACGACACCGACGCGAGTCGAGGCGAGCCGTCCGCGGGAAAGGCGGCGTGGATCCAGAACGCCACGGTAGAGGCCGACGGTGCGTTCGTGTCCCCGTCGAGGCATCGTTCCAGGTTCGACCGACCGGAAGGCGTCTCGCCAACGGAGAAGTCGAACGGCCCGGTGTGAACGAGAAGGACTCCTCCTGCGTTCGGTCCGGCGACAGCTCCGATCGCCGAGCATGCGAGGAAGGTGGAGGCGATGGCCATGGATCGGAGTGCGCCCAGTCGGTGCCCACCCGAGAGGAAAGACCGTAGCCTGTACTCGTGGACACACGACTTCGAGGCAGAAATGGATGCGGGGGGCGGAACGGCACGGAGGCGGGCAGGCGATCTCATGGATGACTCCTCTGGTCTCGGCGGATGCGAGGGCGAGTCGGTTGCATGAAAGAGCCTACCGCCCGGCCCCCTAGCGTGTCACGTTCAGAGACCAGTCGTAGGAAAGGAACTCGATCTTCCCCGAGGGGAGAGGTGTCCTCCGGTACCGGTCGATGAAGGCCCTCACACTGCCACCGCCTTCGTCGAAGTCACCTTTGTACCAATCGAAGATCTTGGTCACACGGATGCCGTCGGTGTCGGCCCTAACCCAACGATCGTCGTTGAGCGTCCGTCGACATGACTTGTCGAGCTGCTCCCCGATCTGCGCTGCGTGGTACGCCCCGGCGAGAAGTGGCGGACACCCGATCGAAGCGCAGTTCAGTGCGAAATGGACGCGCGGGTCGTGGAACTCGGGCCGGAGGATCTCGTTCTCGATCGCGTCAAGCGTGAGTGGACTCCCAGCGACAGTGACGACATCGCGCTTCCACGGCGAGCTGAAGAGTCCGCCGATGTCCTTGATGCTGTCCACAGGGTAGTTGGCGAGTACGAGCCGGAGCGTGGCGGCGTTGTACAGGTTGATCCAGTAGACTTTCCGATCGTCGGAGGGCCAGCCCTTCGGGTCGAGTGCGGTCAGCGAATGGACGTAGTCGTCCAATCGCGCGAGGTCGGTCTCACTCCCGGCCCATCCGGGATAGTCGACGCCGAACCCGTGGACGTACCGTTCCAGGAGCACGCCGAAGTGAGCATGGAGGGCGTCGGCTCGGACCGCGTCGGACTGGGGCGTATCGGCGTGGCGAGCGTCGGCCCCTGTCGCGTCGGTTTGGGGCGCCTCGGCGCGGACTGCACTGGCGTGGAGGGCTTCAGCGGCGACCACGTCGCCGGCGCCATACGCCACGCCGGTCAACCCTCCCAACGCGAGCGCGGCCACTCCTACGACCGGTAGCACCATCGCCTGGAACCGTGGACACATCGGCGTCGCTTCGATCCGTGGCCTCCGCATGGTGCCGAGTGCTGCCGCGAAGCGGATGCTGTGATGGACGACCGCTGCGTCCACCGAATGGCGTGGGGACATCTGTTCTCCTCGTCGAATCGGAATCCTGGAATCGAGTTGCGTCACGAGTCGCGGCGGAAGTGAGTGCGATACGGCCTCAGTGCCACCTCCGTCGTCGGATGTCGGACTTCGCCCAACCCCTCTCCCGGGGGGACGCGGTCCCACACGCGGCCTGGCTCTCCATGTACCGGGAGGAGCAGGAGTTCGTGACCGGTCGTGTCACGCTCCGCGCCCCGGAGTGCGTCCCGAACCGTGCGCCGGAAGACACCGTCGCCGGGAACCGTTACCTGGATCTCGCCCGGACCCAGGTACCACTGGAGCTGCATGGCGAGGCCGTAGTCGTCCGACACGATGTGCTGGAGTGGAGCGGGTGCGGCTTCCGCCCACTCCGACCTGACGCCCTCGGCGAACCCGGAAGCGTCCTGGTACTCCGCGAAGCGGGCTCTCCACGTCGCGCTGGAGGAGACGTCTGCCTCCCTCGTTCCCGCATGCACCGTGTAGTCGAGCGGCGATCGGGCGAGGCCGCGGCGCTCGAGCGCGGCCTCGGCGGAGACGACGATGTCGGGATCGCGGAGGACGAGGGTCTGGCAGACAGAGCAGGCGAACGAGAACGCGAGTCCGACGGCGAGGATGAACCGGGCTCCGCGAGCAGTGGAGCATTGCGGCGCCGATCCTTTCCGCGGGCCGATCGTCCTGCGGCCGCCTTCCCGGTCCGTTGTGGGCAGATGCCCTCGGTCCTGCGGTCGGTTCGGTGTGCGGGGCCCGGCTTGGTCTGGTGCTCGATCCTGCACTCGGCCCGGTACCGCGCAACTCACTCCGGTCGGCAGGAGGAGTACGAGCCCCGGCAGGATCCAGTTCGGTTTGAACTGGCCCCGAAACGCGGCGGCGATGAGGAAGAACGCGAGGAGAAGTCCGCCGGTCGCAAGTGCGGCGGCGGCTTCGCGCGTGTCGGGCGAGTCCACCCAGGAGCCGGCGTGTCGTGTCCGGCGGAGGAGCCGGACGCGTGCGATTCCTCCGCGGATGCCGAGCCAGGGCAGCAGAACTCCGCCCGCGAAGAGAAGGGCGATTCCCCACGTGCCGAGTCGCGAAGGGAGAGAGACGTCTGGAGCCATGTGTCCGAACTCCCCGATCGCCGCGAGGAGGCCGGTGCCGGTCGCCAACGCAAGCGGGAGGGCACCGACGATGAGAACCGCGCGTGCGATCCATGTGCGCGTGGTCCAAGTGCAGGCCGGGGATGACGAAGAGAATGCGCCGATCAGCCACCATGCGACCGGAAGCGCGATCGCGCCGGTCGGCTTGGAGAGGGCCGCGAGGGAGGCAGCGAGAGCGATGCCGAGGACCTGGCGTTTCTGCGCAAAGACCACGAGTGCGAGCAGGCTCGCGAGCAGGAACCCGTCCGGATGGAGTATGGAGCCGCTGAACCCGAGCCCGGGAGCGAGGGCGAGTACCGCGGCGGAGAGTAGCCTCAGCGCAGTGGACGAACCCGAGCGCCGAAGACGTTCGTCCTGTAGCCAGAGCACGATGACTCCGAGCAGGGCTACTGGCGCCCGCAGCGCCCAGAGAGAGTGTCCGAGCGGGAGTTCGAAGACGCGGATCACGAGCTGGACGAGCGGCGCGAACGCCGGTTCGGGATGATGGGCCCAGTAGTGGTAGGCCGCTTCGTCACGTCCCGGTCCAGGCAGGAGCCAGAGTGGGAGTCTGAGGGCGATCACGGCGAGCGCGACGGCCAGGCCGCCGATGACGACTCCCGTGCTGCGCTCAGGACCTTCCACGCAGGTCTCCCAGCTTCGCGCGTGCAACGTATCCGAGGATACGGGTTCCGGCGAGATACGAGCCCTGGATCGTTCCACTCACCTTGCTCTCACCCGCCCGCCGCACTCGATACGTCACCGGCACCTCGGCGACGCGGAGTGCGCGCTGTGCGGCCTTCACCTGCATCTCGATCGTCCAGCCGAAGTCCGGGTCGGACATCTCGAGTTCGTCGTAGCGATCCTTCCAGATGGCGCGGAAGGGGCCGAGGTCGGTGTATCGCACGCCCCAGAGCAGGCGGACGAGCGTGCACGTGAGGCTGTTGCCGAAGCGTTGGAGCGGTGTGAGGGCACCCGGCTCGGCGTTGCCCGTGACTCGGGAGCCGATGACGAGATCGACACCGTGACGGTCATCGGCGCCATGGGCGCCGTTTCCGTCACCGACGCCACGGGCGTCAGGGACATTTTCCGTCAGCGTGCGAAGTAGGAGGGGGATCTCGGCGGGATCGTCGCTGCCGTCCGCGTCGAGGAAGACGAGGATGTCGACGTCCGGGACCGTTGCGATCGCCTCGAGGCAGGCACTTCCGTAGCCACGACGTGCCTGATGGACGACGTGGGCTCCGTGTGCGGCGGCGACTTCGGGTGTACCGTCGGTCGAACCGTTGTCGCCCACGACGACCTCGTCGACCAGCGTCCGGTCGATCGCGCGGAGGACGGGACCGATGGCGTCCGCTTCATTGAGCGCGGGAAGGATGGCCGCGACGGTGTGACCTTCGTACAGAAATGGCTCCTGGTTTCGGCGGAACGCGCCCGACCTGATCCCGCCGGCCGTGTCACGCGTCTCTACGGGAATCCACGCTCACCTGTGACCGCCAACGATCACTGGGACGATAGACGTCGTTCCTCGGGGGGCCAACACCAGAGGGACCGAACCTGCACCTTCGTGTCGCGGTAGCTCCCGACGAGCCAGCCGCCGGCCCCGCCGGGCTCTTTGCTGGAGACGCTCTCCGCTGTCCGGGCTAGGCCGATTTCTTGAGCGTGCTGAGCAGGAATCGACGGAAGGGGGCGTACATGCACGGTGCATGGCACTCCTTCAGGTCCGCGACGAACTGGCACCTTCGTTCGCAGAGGCTCGAACCGGTCAGGGCATCCTTCGGGGTATCGACGATTTTGGGGACGGGTTTGAGGAATCGGTCCTCGCGTCACTTGACGAGCGTGAGCTTCCGCTCGGACGCACGGCCGTCTCCGCGAACCCGGAGGAAGTAGACTCCGGCCGGAACGGTACGTCCATCCGAGCCTCGTCCGTCCCACACGAGAGTCTCGCGTTCCCCCGTCGAAACCCGTCCCGCCAGGCTCTTCACGATTCTGCCGTCGCTTGCGTAGATCGCGGCCTGCACCCTTTCTCCGGCCGGCAGGAGGTAAGTGACCCGAGTGACCCATCTGAATGGGTTGGGGCCTTCCAGCTCGAGCAGGGCGACGGAGGCCGCATGGACGATCGGATCGGCGCTCGGGTCGACGACCTGGCCCGCGTCCGGATTCGCGCTGGACAGCGAAGTCGCATTCGCGCCGGCCCTGAGAGCAGCGTCTTCGGCAGTCGTCGCAGCCTTGGCGAGCCCGGTTGCTTCCGATGCGGATGTGCCCAACTCGAACGCATCGAAGATTCCTTGCTGGGCGAGGGCGTTGCCGTCCCCACCGAAGCGACTCCCGGTCCAGATCGCGACGGCCCCGATCCCCGAGGCGACACCGTTGTACTCGCCGATCCGGAGGGTGGCGTTGTTCGATACACCCGGTGTGGGGACATCGTTCCAGTGGCGACCGTCGAAACGAGAGGCCCGGCCGTTGCTACCTACGATGAAGACGTTTTCTGCCGACGATCCGAACATCTGCCGCGGTTGCGTTGCACTGGCGGCGCGAACCTCGAAGCCCGTTCCGTTCCATCGAGCCACGAACTGCCTTCCCGCGAAGTACACATTGGTGGCAGAGGTACCCCAGATGCCGCGGATCGACTCGCCGACGGTGTGCTCGGTCCATTCGATGCCGTCCCAGTGGTAGAGGTACTGGTCGTAGCCGGAAACCCAAACGTCGCGCTCCGAGCTCGCCCAGACCCGGGTGAGAGTATCGAGTCGAGGCGGCCCGATCCTCTCGACCCATTCGTCGCCGTCGTGGTGGAAGACTGTGCTCTGGATTCCGACGGCCCAGGCAGTGCCGTCGGGCAGTACGGTGACATCCGTGAGGCCGGTGATCCAGGCCGCGTCGTCGTTCCACGAGGCACCGTCCCAGTGGAGGATTCCGGAGAATCCGGCCGCGTAGATGTCCTCGGCACTTCGTCCCGCAATCGCGAGGAGGGGATCGTTCACGCCGCTGGACTGCGTCTGCCAGGAGTGACCATCGAAACGGAGGATCCTGCCGTGGTCCCCGACCGCCCAGATCTCGCCGGTCGATGTGGCCCACACACCGTAGAGCGTCTCGCTCGTTCCCGTGCTGACGGCACCCCACTGCCAACCGTCCCAGATGTAGAGCGTACCGGTGCTGCCGCACGCGATCGCGTAGTTCGGACCGTCGGTCCAGACGCCCCAGAGTGTTCGCCCGCAGTTCCAACGGCAGGGCGCACCGCGATCGGGATCGAACGGGTCGTCGTTGATCCGGAAGTCGGGCACGAAGGTGAGTCCGCCGTCGAGACTGAAGGTCGCCTGGGTGTCGAGGAGGTAGTTCCCGTCCTCGTTGAGGAGGCCCCGTCGGTTGTCGTACCAGACGACGACGATGGCGCCCGACTCGCGGTCGATACTCGCGGTGGGCATGGTCTGGAGCGTGCCGCTGGGGCCCGAGTCGACGCGGCGGGGCTGGGTCCAGGTGCGTCCGTCGTCCACCGAGGTGGCGATGTAGACGTCGGGGGGCTCGCCGGATCCGGTCGCATCGGGGTCGTCGTTGACGACTACGTGCACCGTGCTTGGGTTCAGCGGGTCGCACAGGATCCATGGCTGGCAGGCGCCCTGCGTCCAGAATCGCGTACCGGGGATGTTGTCTCCACTACCGACGACATTGAATCCGGGGTAGGCGCCACTGGTCCCAAACGGCCTCGTCGTCGGGACCCAGGTGACTCCGCGGTCGGTCGATCGCTGGAGACTGATGTTTCGTGGCGTGAGTTCGAACCAGCCGCAGTAGACGTCGCCATCGGGAGCGACAGTGACATGCGTTGCCCAGTTGAACGAAGAGGCGCCACCGACCAAGGTCGGGGCAGACCACGTCACGCCGTGATCGGTGGAGTGCGACATGAAGGTGCGCGTCGAGCCCGAACTGGAGAAGTTGGTCCAGACGAGGTAGAGCGATCCCAGGAACGGGCTCTCCGGCCAGGTGTCGATGGCGAGCCATTGCTTGTCCGCGTCGAACGCCGTACCGGCCGGCATGCCGACCTGCGCGGTCACATTGACCGGAAAGCCGGGCAGGAAGCCCCCGGATTTGGGGTCGCACTCTGCGAGGAAGATGTCATAGGCCTGGGCGCCGAGATGCCAGGCCAGGTATGTCCAGTAGAGACGGCCGTCTGCGTCAAAGGATACGACCGGATCTCCGCCCCAGGAGTGTGTGATCGGAACCTGGGCGTATTCGGGGGAAGTGAAGCTCCTCCCCCCGTTCGTCGAAACGCGAAGCTGGAACATGGACGAACACGCCAGATTCGACGGGTCGAGCGGATTCACCGCGATGGTCGACTCGTTGTCTCCGCGGAGTTCGACGTCACCGAGGAGTTGGTCGGTGTCGCGAGGCTCCGGGTATCCGTCCGGTGAGATGCCTTCGGGAGCCATCCGCGCCCCGCCGCGCCGCGAGCATGCGCGCGCGCAGCCAGTCCGTGAGCAGGCGGCTCTCGACGGGGTCCGGAGCGAGGTGAGGTCGCGCGGTGGGGGAGAGCCGATCGTCGCCGGCGGTGGCGGACGGGGTGGTAGCCCGCGGGCACAGCCGCAGGAGCCTCTGGCGAGAGCGTGAGCCCGAGTGCCGAAACGATGAGGTCCGCGGCTCGCAAGCGAGCCAGGGCCGGGATGCGGCGCGCGCAATGCATCGATTGCATCCATGTCTCCGAAGCCCCGGCAGGATTCGCAGGAGAAGATGATAGCACGTCGTGTTCGGCCGCCCCGAACGCGCTTTGCTCGTGCGATGTCTCTGTCAGTCCTCTTCTCTGAACCGTGACTTCACCCCGCCCCAGCTCGCCTCCACAATGGGGGGGACGTCCCACCACGGGACGTATCCGTTCGCCCCGTTGAGGCCAACGCGTCCCCGGTGGCTGCGTGGGACGCTGTCGAGCGCGGATGGGACGGAGTCGTCCGCGAAGAGAGGGAACTGCTCCCCCGGAAACGCCGTGAGGCTGATCTGAGCCGGGCCGTAGTACGAGTACGCTGCGAACCAGTAGAGGCGGATGGCCCGGGCTCGCTGGGGAGCGAGGAAAGTGACCGCAGTGCCAGAGTTGGGTTGCGGCCATCCATCGAACGGCAGTTCGAAGTCTCCGCAGGCTCCCCAGTCGACAAACGTCGGCTCGGTGTCATCCGGCCACCAGAGTCCGAACGACGCGCCGCTCACGCGGGGGCATTGGTCCGGCGGGAAGATCGCGATGAGCCAGAACATGGTGACCATCCGGCCTCGAGCTGATGTCGGCGAGATTTCATCCAGGATGTCCGCCCAGCAGGGGTCCTCGGGAGGAAGTGGACACTCTTCCGACAGACACGTGGGGTGAGCGGGCGAGCTGTAGACCGCCAGGTCATCGGTTGTGTATACGATGTCGTCGTCTGTGTGGAAGACGAGGAGCCCGTCTTCATTGGGTCCCGACCAAGCGGTGGATACGGGCATGACGGTGGCGACGGCGGCCAGGACCGTCAAGCGTACGAGAGAAACGGGGAAGTGCAGTCTGGGAACGGAACGGCGGAGGCGAGTGAGGCTCATATGCTCTCCTCGGGCGCGCCCCCGGCGGTGCGCGCTTCCCGGATGGTATACCGGGTGCGCGTCGGGGTCTACTCCGGAAGAGGGCGGCGCGGGTCCCGTGGAAGCCCGGCCGGTTCGCAGCGAACGCGGGCTACTCGAACCAGACGAACTTGTGGCTCGCGGTCCGGCCGGGGAGTGAGGCGCTCAGAAGGTAGACGCCCGTGCTCATGCGGACGCCTTCCGTGTCGAGATTCCACGAACCCGCAGCCACGCCGTCACGAACGGTCCTCTCCTCCGACGCGATCCGTCGACCGGAGACATCCACGATCTGGAGGAACATCTCCGCGTCACGGTCCGACTCGATCCGATAGACGAGGTTTCCTTGCTCCTGGCGGACCCAGGGGATCCCAAAGCCTCCGTCTGGACGGGTGGCACGAGCATCGTCGAATGACGAGACACCACAGCCGACCTCGAGTGCCCCGATGAGTTCCCCGCACGGGCTGTTCTCCGGTGTGCAGGGAGACTCTCCGGAAAGGCGAAAATCCCCGTCCGCGGGATCACAGAAGAGCGGGTCGTCGAAGATGCACTCCTCGCTGCAGAGGATCTCGTCCCCGTACTCGTCGGGACCGTTGTTGTAGGCGTTGGTGCAGTCCACGAAGACGTCCTGGTGCGCTCCCCCGTCCCAGTGGACGGCGCCGCCGTTGCCGTTGACGATGAGGCACCTGACTACCGACGCCTTCGTGTATCCGCTTCCGTCGGCCGGGCCGTTGTCGAGGAAGTAGATCGCTCCGCCGTCTGGCGAGGCGTCGTTGTTCACGAACGTGCACTGCTCGAAGCTGTGTTCGTAGAGCGGTTGGTTGAGGATGCCGGTGTATCCGGCGGCGACGGCGCCACCGATCGTCGTTGCCCGGTTGTCGACCAGCGTGCAACTGACCATCGTCAGCTCGTGATGATGGTAGAAGACCGCGCCCCCGGCCTGGGCGCTGTTGCCGAAGAAGTCGCAGTTCTCGAACCGTCTCACGCCATCCAGCGCCCAGATGGCTCCGCCTTCCCGAGGAGCTCTGTTTCCCTCGAAGCGGCAGTCGACGACGTCGTAGTTGAGGTGATCGAGGTAGAGGGCCCCCGCATGATCCACCGTCGCGACGTTGCCCTGGAACTCGCAGCGGGCGACATCCGAAGGCGGCGGAGGTGCTCCCGTGATGATGTAGACGGCTCCGGCTCTCGGGGCCATGTTCTGGGTGAACGTGCAGTCGGTGAGGGCGATTCTTGCGTCTCGTAGGTAGACCGCGCCTCCGGTCGCGAAACTCCCGTCAGCGGTTGGCGGGTCGAAGGTGATCTGGTTCCGAGAGAAGGAGCAGTCGCGAATGACGGAGCCGAAACGGCACGCGTTGATGTGGACGGCACCACCGAAGGTCTGAAGGCCGGTGGACTTCACTTCGTTCCCTTCGAATACACAGCCTTCGATCTGGAGGATCGGGGCGGGGTTGCCCGAGTCCGAAGTAAAGGAGATCGCGCCGCCGTCCCCGTTGTCACCGGCCCTGTTGCTCCGGAAGTCGCAGTCGATCAGGGAAAACGTGAAGGGTTCGGCCTGGTCGAACGCGGCCGGGCCGTAGAAGATCGCGCCTCCGCGCGATCCGTTCCCGCCCGCTCTGTTGTCGACGAAGTCGCAATCCTCGATCGAGATCTGGGAGTTCGCGGTCGCAGCTGTGATTGCGATCGCGCCGCCGCTCCCGATGGGACGGCCGCCCACGAAGGTGAACCCCTGCCTCGCATCACCGATTCGGGTCAGTCCGTCGTTTCCAACCACATCGAGGTGGCGACAGACCGCTCCGTTCTCGACGCGGAGAACGGTTGCCTCTTTTCCCCCAGTGGAGACGAGGGTGATTCCGCCCGGGAGAACCAGTGACTTGGAGAAGACGTACTCACCGGGAAGCACGCGAATGACGTCGCCGGCGACGAACTCGTTCTCGAAGGCCCGCCCGAGCGTGCACCAAGGGTCTGACTCCGATCCGGACCCGCCGTCGCTGCAGCTCTCACCCCCGACATAGAAGATCTGGGCCGATCGCGGTGCCTTGGTGGCGAGCGCCGTCTGCGTCGTCGCGTCCGCGGCGGTGCAGAGAGCGATCGCGAGGACGACCGCGCCGGCGGCGAAGCGAGTGCCGCGCGAGTGGTGACGACGCATGATCCTCCCTTCTTGCTTCGGCGAACGCAAGGAGTGGGGGTGGGAGAGGTGGCGTTCGTGTTTCTGAGAGTCTACGGGATGAGCGAATCCCAGGCAACCCGCGGGTCGCCCTCCCGAGTGAGCGGAAGGCGGATGAGATCGCGGGGAGGCGAAGGGTGTGTCCTCAGCTCTCTGGGGTTCGTGCTTCCCAGACTTCCGTCCGCAGGTACTCGTCGATCGAAGCAGCGGCCCGTCTTCCTGCGCCCATCGCCAGGATCACGGTCGCGCCGCCCGTGACGATGTCTCCACCTGCGAAGACGCCGCGTCGCGATGTACGGCAGGTCTCGTCGTCGGCCTGGATCGTTCCCCACTTCGTGTGCTGGATCTCCGGCGAACTCTTCTGGATCATCGGATTCGCTTCGTTCCCGATCGCGACGACGGCGAGGTCGATGTCCATCGTGATCTCACTGCCGTCGACAGGGACGGGACGGCGGCGCCCGGAGTCGTCGGGGGGACCGAGTTCCATCTGCTGGAGACGGACGTGACGGAGCCGTCGCTCTGCATCGCCGACGAACTCGAGTGGCCGATGGAGGAGGAAGAACTGGACACCTTCTTCCTGGGCGTGGTGGATCTCTTCCTTCCGCGCGGGCATCTCGTCGGCCGAGCGGCGGTAGATGATCTTCGCGGTCCTGGCCCCGAGCCTCAGTGCCGTGCGGACAGCGTCCATCGCGGTGTTGCCCGCGCCGAACACGGCGACGTTCCGGTTTTCCAAGTCGATGACCGGAGTGTCCGAGTCCTGGCAGTACGCCTTCATGAGGTTGACGCGGGTGAGGAACTCGTTCGACGAGTAGACGCCGACGAGATTCTCACCGGGCACGTTCAGGAAGCGGGGGAGCCCTGCCCCGACGCCGAGGAAGACGGCATCGTAGCCCTCCTCGCCGAAGAGTTCGTCGAGCGTCACGGTCTGCCCGATCACCACGTTGGTCTGGAACTCGACGCCCAGCTTCTCGAGCTGCCGGATCTCGGCGTGGACGATCTCCTTCGGCAGGCGGAACTCGGGGATTCCGTAGACGAGGACACCACCGAGTTCATGGAGCGCTTCGAACACGGTGACGGAGTGGCCCTGTTTCACCAGGTCGGTTGCGCAGGACAGTCCGGCCGGGCCGCTTCCGACGACCGCGACACGTTTCCCCGTCGGTTCCGGGAGCTGGACCTTCATGAGTCCGCCGCCGTTTCTCTCCCAGTCCGCTACGAACCGTTCGAGGTGACCGATCGCGACGGGGTCTCCCTTCTTCCCCAGCACGCAGAGGTGTTCGCACTGTTCTTCCTGCGGACACACGCGCCCGCAGATGGCGGGGAGGGAGTTGTCCTGTTTGATGACCTGCGCGGCCTCGTCGAACCGCTCCTGGGCCACGAGCGCAACGAACTCGCGGATGTGCACGTGGACGGGGCAGCCCTCGATACAGCCGGGCTTCTTGCACTCGATACAGCGCTGCGCTTCCTTCACCGCGAGGGCGGTCGTGAACCCCAGGTTCACCTCGTGGAAGTCGTGCCGCCGCGTGTTCGGATCCTCGGCCGGCATCGACTGCCGCGGGATCTTCATCCTCTCCTTCGGGGTGAGCTTCCTGGGGCCGGATTCGTTCGTCATGCTCACTCCTCCGGCTCGAGAGCGCGGATCGCACGCTCGAGGTGGCAACCTTCCGAGTGATCGCTACCTGGCTTGGGAGGAGAACTACCGGCCTCCACATGCTTCTCCGGGTCCGGGAACAGCCCTTCTCCCGCGCCATGCCGGTGCTCGTACTGCTCGAGACGATGGTGCTCGAAGTCGAGGTAGGCGCGGTTCCTGGCCGAGAGCGTGTCGAAGTCGACGAGGTGGGCGTCGAACTCGGGTCCATCGACACACGCGAACTTGGTCTCGTCGCCGATCGTGACGCGGCAACCGCCGCACATCCCCGTGCCGTCGACCATGATCGGGTTGAGGCTGACGACGGTACGGATCCCGTGGGGACGGGTCGTCTCGGCCACCGCCTTCATCATCGGGATCGGACCGATTGCGAGGACGAAGTCGATCTTCCGCCCGGAGCGGATCATTTCCGCGAGCGGATCGGTGACGCGGCCGTGGATGCCGTAGGAGCCGTCGTCCGTGGTCGTGAAGACCTCGTCGCAGATCTCACGCATCTCCTTCTCGAGCAGCACGAGCTCTTTCGTGCGTCCCCCGAGGATCGAGATGACTTCGTTGCCTGCCTCTTTGAGCGCGACCGCGGTCGGGTACGCGATGGCCGCTCCGACACCGCCCCCGATCGAGACGGCGGTGCCGAAGTTCTCGATGTGGGAGGGCTCGCCGAGGGGGCCTGCGACGTCCGACACGGAGTCACCTTCGGACATCGCGTTCAGCATCTTGGTCGTCTTGCCGACGCCCTGCACGATGAGGGCGATCCACCCTTCCTCCGGATCGCTGTCCGCGATCGTGAGTGGGATCCGTTCTCCGCCGTCCTTGACCCTCAGAATGACGAACTGTCCGGCCCGCCGTTTCCTCGCGATGCGGGGGGCTTCGATACGGAAGTAGACCACGTCCGGGGCGAGCGAACGGGCTTCTAGGATCGGGAACACGGGACCTCCCTCCATCGGCTGGGCGGCACGCCTCACGCGCCGCCGGAGAAAGTCCGGATGCCACGGCCCGAGCCGGTAGGTTCAGCCGACGGACCCGTGGTTCGACCTCGTGGGCCGGACTTCCTGCAACCTAGGAGGATCGCCGCCGGGCCTCCCGGGGGCGAGATGTGGAATTCCCGTAGTTACTTGGCGTCCCCGAGGTAGCTGTGCGCGAGGTCGTGGACCAGGGTGCGGAGGGCCTCGATGTGGGCGTGATCGGTCGTCTGCTTGGCCTTCATCGCGTGGACGAGGATCTCGTGGCAGTAGCGGAGTTCGGTCACGTACTTCTGGAACTCGGGCGAGGACTGGTCCGAGACCGGCTTGATCCGCTGCTGGAGGAAGTACTCGGTGATGATCGCGGCGATCTCGTCCGCGTGCGTGTCCTTGTTCTCGACCCAACGCACGAGCTGATTCCAGTTGGGGGCTCCGGACGCTCCGATCTCCTCGATCTGCGCCATCGACTTCTCGAGTGTGGTGATGTGCTCGTCGAGGATCTGGAAGCGGACGTCGTCACCGTAGATACCGCAGGGGATCTGACAGTGCGCGTTCGCGGTACGGGCCGACACGAGTGACATGGCGAGCGCGGTGAGGAGTGCAACGGTGGCGAGAGAGTGAAGCACGCGGTACCGTGCGGTGTGTTGCTGATTCTTCAAGGGGCACATCCTTTCACGAGGTGCGCGGGCACGGACAGGTGTTCGCGCACGATCCTGTCGTTCGAGACAACCGATCAGAGTAGGTCCGTCGTTCCCTCCATGCAAAGGGCAGTTCGGCTCCGTCCGGGTATCGAGGATCGCTCGGAGGGTCCGGGGCGAGGCAAGTCGAAGTGAGCCGATGGGTACGTTGGTCGGTGTGGGGTCATAGGGGACCGAGCTGTCGGAAGGGGTGGATCTATTCGAGGGCCGGCTCTGATTGGGTACCAGTGCGTGCCGAAGCATCGACCGGCGGCCCGGCGCCGACGACAGCCGGACGGGGGAGTCCGGTGCCGCCGGCGTCGAGCCGACCGGGTGGGTGGAGGCCGGCAAAGGGGGGAGAGGAGTCGCCGGTCCCTACCCCTCAGCGGGGCTGATGTCGAGATCCGCTAGAGAGGGAGCCAGTAGGTCACCTTCGCGAGGAAGATGTTCTCCGGTTCCCGCCCGAAGATCGGGTCCGTTCCAATCGTGTTGTCGAAGTTCGCGTCTCCGAACCCGCGCTCGTCGTACCGGTTCCGGTTCTGCGACCAGACGAGGAAGAAAGTGCTGCCAGGCCGGTACTCCCAGCGCCCGACCAGGTTGACGTTGAGCGACGCGAACGTGAAGTCCGAGTCCCGCACGTCGAAACCGTCTCTCTGGAACGGATCGAACTTGTAGGAGTCCGCATCCCGGAGCGAACGGGGGTTCGAGTAGTTGCCGGTCGTGATGAACGGCTGGGCGTAGAGTTCGAGCGAGAGCGTCCGTGAGAAGAGCACGTTCGTGCGGAGCGTCAGGTCGACCGTACGCTGGAGGATCTCCCCGAACACGTAGCTGACGCCGCCGATGCCCCCGCCCGGAGTCTCGAAGTTCTCGATGTGCTGGGTGTCGTCCTTCCGGTAGCGGAAGCCGACGTCGACCTGGTGGTTCATCGAGGCGCTCTGGGTCCAGTGCACGCCAACGTCACTCGAGAAGGTGTAGTTGCTCGCGCGGTCCCAGTAGTTGCTGCCTTCGTAGATCAGGGTGAACGGCTTCCGCGAATCGCTTCCGACGCCCCACCAGAATCCGTAGGTCTCCGGTTCGGCCATGAGCGGGCCGCCGCCGGGGAGCGCGATCCGATCGCCGTTGTCGAGGAGCACCGTACTCCTGGTCTCGTAGCGCTGGGTACCGTCCGGGACGGCCGCGACACCCCACCACGCCTCCATGTAGTTCTTGAACTGCATCCAACCGTTCACGTTGGAGTTGAGGAAGGTCTGATGCCCGCGGCCGTAGCTCCACGCGACCACCGACGGGTCGTGGATGTCGTACCCGGTCCTCTCCGCGTAGAGCCACGACTGGTTCAGGTTCAGATTCAGATTCGCCCGGTTGAAGACGTTGCTCTTCCCGTCCGGGTTGTAGCGGTACCCGATCCAGAGGCCGGTGTTCATCTCGTCCGGCGACCCGAGGAATCCGGCGTCGTTGAGGTCGAGCTTGTCACTCTCCCAACGCACCCAGGTGCTGTAGTTCCACGTCCCGCCGCTCTTCTGGAAGTCGAGCTCGCCTCCCGTACCGTAGACGGTGGCGGGGCGGATCATCTGCTCGTCCTGGACGTAGTCCTCGTGGTCGACGATGGAGCCGACGAAGGATGCGGACGTCCGGTAGGTGCGGCTCGGAGTCTGGTAGGCGAGGTCGACACCGGTGGTGTAGGCCTCACGCGTCGAGCGATCGGCGAACGAACCCGCGGGACTCCCGAACTCGTTCCTGTCCGTGCTCTTCACGACGGCCGTCTGCATCGCGTTGACGCGGATCCGGCCGTCCGCCCATTCCTTGCCGAGCCTCGTGACCGCGTAGTGGCTGCTCTGCTCACCTTCCTTGAGGAAGTTGTGCGACTGGCCGGGTTGCGTCACGTCGGTGGTCGCGTAGAGCGCGGCCACCGAGATGTCTCCGCCCGTCTTGCCCGTCAGCTTCGTCGCGGCGCGGATCCGCGAGGTCGATTCACCGGTGCCGATCCGCCGTGAGTAGAAGAGGTTGAAGTCCGGCATCTGGAAGAACCGGCTCCCTTCGACGAAGAAGGGCCGCTTCTCCGTGAACTGGGTCTCGAAGGGGGAGAGGTTCAGTACGGCCGGGTCCGCTTCGACCTGGCCAAAGTCCGGTTGGAGCGTCGCGTTCAGCGTGAGGTCCGCAGTGACTCCGTACTTGATGTCGGCTCCGAAGTTCTCGAAGTCGTCCTTGTCTTCGTTCTCGAGCGCGGACGACGGATCGGTGACACGCCCCACCACGTAGGGCCAGATCTCGAGCTGGCGCGGCGCGGGGACGGACTCGAACCCTTCGAGGACGCCGAAGCGGCTCACGAATCCGGAGGTCTCCCGGTCCCACGTAGCCCACGAAGTGTCCTCGCCCCGTCCGTGCATGTAGCGATAGACTTGGAGCCCCCACTCCGGACTGTCCGGACGATAGCGGATCGACGAGAACGGGATCCGCATCTCCGCGTACCAGCCGTGCTCGTCCTCATACGTTTCGGCCTGCCAGACCGCGTCCCAGTCGGCGTCGCGCTCGCCGTCGTCGTACATGTAGGCGTCTTCCTGGACTCCAAGTGGGTTGACGCGGAAGTTGTATCCGGTCGTCTTGTCGAAGTAGGGATCGATGTAGACGGAGACGAGGTCGCTGTTCGAGAACGTGTCGCGCCGGGAGAGCGTCTTCGTGATCGCACTCGGATCTTCTTCGTGACACGCGATGCCGAAGTAAACGGCGTTGTCGTCGTATGCGACCTTGAACACGGTCTCTTCGCTCGGCGCCTTGCCGCGATCCGGATCCCAGACGGAGAAACCACTGGCCGGAACCGCTGAGTCCCAGGCACGGTCGTCGAGCTTCCCATCGAGGTGGATCTGCTCCCCGTTCTCCATCTTGTGGATCCGGACGTGCGGCTGTGATGACGAGCGTCCGAAGGAGCCGCTGTGGATTGCGGTCTGGTCAGCGTTCCTGAGTTCGAATGCGGAGAATGCGGACGCGGTGACCGGAATCGTTGCGAGGAGAACGGCAACGGCTGTTCGGCACGCACACGCCAGGATCGGCCAGTGGGCTCTCATTCGTAGTCCCCCCAAGACGAGGTTGCTGGTGGATCCTCTCCCATCCCGTCCGTAGGACGGTGGACCCGGGGGAAGCGTTCAAACGGGACTTACGACTTCTTCTGGAAGCGGCGCTTGAGACGGTCCCACCAGGAGAGCCGCACGACAGGGGAATCGATGACGGCCACGCTTCGGGTGGCGAGACGTTCGCCTTCCAGCACCTCGATCCGGGCGACCTCGGTTCCGGCGGCAAGAGGAAGACGCAATCCCGTCTTGGGGACGACCACGACCTGAAGCGGGAGGCTGTCGGTCCGGGGGCGGACGATGGGGAGATCCTCCGTGGCGATGGGCTGGACCAAAGCGGGATCGCCGTCTGGAATCGAGATGGGCGGCCCGACCGGCTGCCCTGCCCGCACGGGCTCTTCCAGGCGGAACCTGAGGAACGCTTCGGTCAGCGCCCACTCGGTCTCCTGGAACCGGTCCACGCTGGACCAACCTCCGAGGAGGACGCATCCCACGCGGAATCCGTCGCGTTTCGCGGTCGACGCGAGGCAGAACTTCGCGGGGCCGGTGTAACCGGTCTTGACGCCGTCCAGCCCCGGGAAGACTCCGAGTAGCTTGTTCGTGTTGACGATGGTCTGACCACCACGGATCACCATGCTGCGCGACGACGTCCATTCGAGGATGCGTGGATGGCGCATCAGTTCCTGCACGAGCAACCCCTGATCGTGCGCGGTGGTGACGGACTGGGAGCGCCATCCGTCCAGCCCGTGAGACGTCTTGTAGTAGGTGTTCAGCATGCCGAGCTCTTTCGCGCGCCGGTTCATCCGGTGCACCCACACGTTCTCGCTGTGCGCGAGGTGCTCTGCGATCGCGATCGCCGCGTCGTTGCCCGAAGAGACGATGAGCGCCTTGGCTGCGTCCTCGAGCAGCAGCACCTCCTTGTCCTGGAGACCGACCCCACTTCCTCCCACCTTCTCCGACTGCCACGGCACGGTGACGGAGTCGGACCAGGACGCGCCACCGGACTCGACGGTCTCCATGAGGAGGAGCAGTGTCATCATCTTCGTGAGACTCGCGGGCGCGCGCGGTTCGTCGGCGTTGTCGGCGAGGAGTTCGGTGCCCGTGCGGACGTCGAAGACGTAGAGCGACGCATAGGCGCGGTGGGTCGTGAACGGGTTCTCGGGGTGCGTCGGCAGAGGGGAGGCCGCGATGGCAACCGAGGTGACGACTCCGGACGAGGCGGCACACGACAGGAGGGTCAGGATGGCTGCGAAGATCCGTGCGGCCGGCGCCGCGGACGCGCCTCGTGTGCGCGGACACGGCCGCGTCCCCGCGGGTCGGTGGTCGGCGACCCGCGAACACAGACCGCCCGTAGGGATCCTCGTGCGATTCCGGACCATGTTGCGGGACGGAGTGGCGGAGCATCCGTGAAGCATAGCGCACGAAGACGACGAGATGGACCCACTCCCTCCAGGTCTCGTTCGGCGGAACTTGCGCGGAGCGACTTGGCCGAGGGGAGGTGAGGTGGCATGATCGCGGCCCGACCAGGCATTGCAGAGACACGCGCCAAGGAGGATTCATGAACGCGCCGGAGCTCGATCCGTTCGTTCGCATCGTGCGAACACTGTTCGTGGAGGCCTACCAGGGGGCCGATGGTCCCACTTGGTTCGTCAGCAACGGTCCGGACGGGGGGCTCTTCGCGGTCTTGGCGAAGGTCACGGCCGAGCAGGCCTCACGCGCGGCTCCGCCCGGCACCCCGACGATCGCGGCACATGCCGAACACCTGCGTTGGTCGCTCGCGAACGTGAACAGCGTGGCGCGTGGCGGCGAGTGGAACCCGGACTGGTCCTCGAGCTGGAGCGTCTCCTCGGTGGACGAGGGCACCTGGGCCAGCCTCCGGGCGAAGCTCAGGGCCGAGTTCTCTGGAGTTCTCGAGGCGATCGACGCGGGCGGGGTGGACCCGTCCGACCCGATCGTCATGACGGGGATGGCGGCACTTGCGCCGCACGCCGCACATCATCTGGGTACGATCCGCCAGCTCGCGCGGCTACTCGCCACGGAGCCAGCGTGACACGTTCGGCCCGCCGTCCGTCCGGCGGAAGACCTCAGGCGACGAGAGCGAGTTCGGACTCGGTCGACATCACGACGCGAACGAGTTCGGCGACGCTCCCGACCTGGACCTTTTCCATGATCCGCGAGCGGTGACGCTCGATCGTCTTGAGGCTGACGCCGAGTTCCGTCGCGATCTCTTTACTCATCCGTCCGGCCACGACCATGTCCATGACCTGACGTTCTCGGTCACTCAGGGTGGAGAGCCGGTGGCTCCAATCACGGACGAGGCGGATGTGACCGCGCTGCCGTGCGTCCTGAGCGATCGCCTGATTGACGCGATCGAGCAGTTCCTGGTGACCAAACGGCTTCTCGATGTAGTCGAACGCGCCGGCCTTCATGGCACGAACCGCGGTGCTGACATCGCCGTGCCCGGTGACGAAGATGGTGGGTAGAGAGATCCCCTGCTCGTGCATGATCTGAAGAAGATCGAGTCCACTGATGTTCGGCATGAAGAGGTCGAGCAGCAGGCAACCATTGGCTTGGACGTCCACGTTCTCGAGGAAATCCGCGGCCGAGGAGAAGGCCTCGACGCGCATGCCAACCGTGCTCAAGAGGTGCATCAGGGTCTTACGCGCGATGGGTTCGTCATCGACGAGATAGACCACAGGGTTCGACTTCATGTCTCCAACTCCTTGCTGCCGGTGCGTCCTGACTCCGTTGCGACCCGATCGTCCGTGCCGGGTACGCAAGCCGTTGCAAATCAGCGCCTCGGGACCTCACGGTCCCGCAGGGGCGCGAACTGGGGTTGGATAAGCGGGAGGAAGAGCGGCCCTCTCTCATGGCCTATCCGGGACATCCCCACGGCGAACCGCAGGGTCTCCGACATTTCGATGTTACGTATCGGACGCAAACTCGGCAGCTTTAGGCTCCACTCGGAAAAAAGTTCAGGGCTCGCCTTCCGACGGTCGGGAATCCGAACGTCGGAACACTCGAGACAGGGAGCGTGTCGGACTCCCCACCTGGCCCAGTTCCTTCTATCGGGAGTTTGCGTCGGGTTCCTTCGGGTTTCCCCTCAGAATCTCGCAAGACGTGACGGACCCTCCGTGTCGGACCGAGGCAACACGTCGCCCTCGGAGTGGGACGGGGGCGGAGGTGGCGTCGCCTCCGCCATGGTTTCGCCGGCCCGGGTCAGGCTGCGGACCTTGTGGAGCATCGCGAGCCAGAGCGACAGGGTGACGCCGCTCGCGACGAGGCTGGCGTCGAACGCGAAGATCGCGAAGTCGTAGAGGCCGTGGGCGGCGGCCGCCAGGAGCCAGGAGAGCAACGGCCACGCGACGCGCTGGAGCCGCGTCGACGCGAGGAACTTCGCGTGGGCGAACCCGTAGCCCCAGACCGAGGCGAAGACCGCGTGGGTCAACGGGGAGGCAAACGCCCGCGCGACCTGGTCCGCCACCGAACTCCGCGGAACGTAGAGCGCGGTCTCGGCGGCTGCGAAGCCGATCGCGATGGCGCTCGCGTAGATGATGCCGTCGATCGTTTCGTCGAACTCACGGAACCGGAGCACGAGGAGAACGAACGGAAGGGCTTTGCACGCCTCCTCGATCGGCCCGATGAATCCGAAGCAGAGGACTGCGGTCCCGGCGAGCGGTCCACGTTCCGGCTCTGGGTACCCGAGGTGTTCGATACCCGAGAAAACCAGGGAGGCGAGCCCAGCGGAAAGGGTACCCGCGAGGACAGCGATCAGAAGTCGGTGCCGGGGCTCCGGAGCCGCTTTGTCCTTCTGGTCGAAGTAGAGCAGCCAGACGATGGCGCCCGCCACGGCGAGTCCGAGTCCTCTGGCAAAGGTCGAAAGGTCCATGTGCGGCGCGTATCCCCCTCCGTTCCGGTTTCGGCGCTTCCGGCAGGCGGGTAGAGGGCGTAGTGGCCACGCTTGTCGACGGCCGAGTACGGCGGTCGCGGCGCTGGGCTCCGTTGGTGCGGCCGTCGTGGCGCCAGCCCAGTTCCGTGGCGTCGCCGACGGACGGTCGAGATTTCGACTTTCTAATGCGTCTGTCACCCACGGAGGCGACGGCTCCGGGGCGGAAGGGTTCGGGCGAGGTCTATGTCTGCGTTGCTACTGGGTAAGTTAGGAGGAAATCAGACCATTCGTGTGCGGATTGACAAATCTGGATCGAGTGGTCGCAATTAGCTCTGCTGTAGCAACCACCTGTTGCGCAAGCCACGAATGCGGGACTAGCGTGGCTCTGGATCGCAGCTGAGATTGGATCTCAGTAGATCGGAGGCGCGATGGAGCAGGAGAAGTCCGACCAGGTTCAGGTGCGAGAGGTCCGTAGTCGCCGGGGAGCTCTGCTCGCTCGACTGATCGGCGACGATCTCGAGTTCAAGTGCCGCCGGAGTCGAACCACGGTGCGGGTTCCGCTCCGAGAGTTGCTCGCCGCGAGCAAGAGCCCCCGCTCCGATGTGATCTGGGTGGGGCCGGATATGGACTCGACGTCGAGCTGAGACTGCCGCGGTCTGCCTTCACCCGTCTCGCCGAGGTCTCGCGTATCCCGACCGCACCCTTGCTCATCGTCTCGCGCCGGCTGCCGCGGGCCAGTCATCGGTGACTTCAGATTGGGATTCCGCTCATGCGAGGGCCGCCTCCGGGGTCTCCCGGGGCGGCCCTTGCCGTTTCTTCCGATCGATTCTTGGGATTCAGGTGATCGTTGGCTTCAGAGGTGTCGTTCGGTCGGAGCCCAGGCCGCCAAGGCAGTGCAGGGGCTGTTGTCTCGTTGGCCCGGCCCCAACCGGACTACGCCTTGAGCTGACGGATGGTGTTCATGCTCGTGTCGTGGAGCGACTTCAGGATGTTCGACATGGTCTGGAACATCTGCTGACGCTTCTGCATGAGCTGCTGGAGCTGCGTCTGGAGGAGCTGGAGGTTCGAGCTGTTCTGGCTGCTCGATCCGTTCGCGCCACTGCTGCTCGAGCCGCCGCCGCCACCGAGGAGGCCACCGAAGAGACCGCCCACGGCCTTGCCGATGCCGCCGAAGATCCCGCCGCCGCCCTTGGACCCATTGGATCCGTTCGCGCCGCCGTTCTTCTCGTTCGTCATCTGCGTCTCGATGTCCTTCATCTTCTGCTCGATCTGCTTGTCCATGTGCTCGGTCAGCTTCGCCATGAGGAGCGCGAGCTTGTCCTCGAGCGACAGGCTCGATCGGAGAGGACGGAGTCCGTGGAGCCCGCACCGCTCGTCCTGTTGCTGCCGTTCGTGCCGTTGGAGCCGTTGCTTCCTGTTCGCACCGTGGGCGCCGTTCGCTCCGCCGAAGAGCTTGCCGAGGATGTCCTGGATGCCGCCGCCGAGAGCGTTGCCGAGACCGGCGCCGATCCCGCCGAGAGCCGGGTGGAAGGCGAACGACGGCGGGAAGAACGGACGCGGCGCACACGCGTTGCCCGGGTGCCAGGGCGAACTTCGTCCGCGTCTTGTAGGTCGTGGCCTGACCGTCGACCTGGCCGTCCTTCGCGTCCCGGAAGATGTCGCCGAGGCTGTCGTACTTCCGGCCGCGATAGAGATAGTCACCGTCCGCGAGCTTGATCGGCTTCGCGAAGGAACCGACGTACTGACCACCGGTGATCCGTCCCGTCATCTTGAACGGACCCCAGTTGAAGCCGTAGCGCTCGCCGATGTGCGCGCTTGCCGACCTGCTCGCGAACCGCGTAGGTCTGCTTGTAGGCGTGGAGGTGTCCGCCGTTGCAGTGGCAGCGCGGCGCGAAGGCGCGGGCGAAGCCGGGGCGACGGGCGCCGCCGAAGATCGAGTCCATCTGCCGGGTGGAGAGTCCGCTGTTGAGATCGACGAGGTTCCGGAAGGCGCCGGCGACGTTGCCGGAGCGGAGGTCGACGAGAGCGCCGAGGGCGTCACCGAATGCATCCGGGTAGCCGAGGGAGTCGAGAGCGCGGTTGATCTGGGTGCCGAGGGAGTAGTTCGCTGCGGGGTTGCCGATCGTCGTCATTTGGGTCACGTCCTTTCAGGGATCCGGGAGGGGCTCTTAGCTCTCCTCTCCGGTGCCGGCCCCGAGGGCCGGCGTTCTGTTTCTCTTGGTCGGGGGCCGAAGCACTGCCGACCGGTTCTGGCCCACTTATCCGGGGCCAGGAAGGACGAGTTGCGGGGAGAATCGAAGAAAGTGAGGGGGAAGTAGCGGGGCCGGCGCGCACACGGGTGTGGTGCGGGCCTCATGGCCGCGGGGCGCTGGTCATGAGGGGGTCGACCACGGGTGGCCGGCTACGGGCCGTGGGCGAGGCTCGCGAAGCGAAGCGCGGCTGGCGTCACCTGTCTACGCGCGGGCGAAGACGAGCAGGCCGATGACGCCCAGGACGAGTAGGCAGAAGAGCGCCAGTGGCACGAGTGCGATGAGGGCCCATCGCTTGGACGCGGGGCCGAACGGATCGTGAGATGTACGCGAGCACGAACGCGATGACCGCGGCGACGGCCTGGTACCCGATGAATGGATACAGCCGGGTCATGCCGCGGACAAAGCCGTCGCCTGTTGCCGGCGTCAGCGCGGACACGACGACGGAGAGGATCACGAGCGTTGCCCACACCGCGAGAAGCACCTTGGTCGCGAGCAGCGAACCTTCCGGGGTGCCGAGTTGGCCGCGGCCCGGCATGCCAGGTGGATTCGGGACGCCGAGCCGGACCGCCTGATCCGGGGCCGCTGGAGACGCCACTGCGACGTCGGAGGACGCGTCCGCTTCGGCACCCGAGGGAGCTCGAGCGATGTCTGGATGAGCGGTCGACTCCGAGTGGACGGATGCACCCGAACGACGGACATGGCCTGTGTTGGTCTGCGAGTCAGCATCCGTGAAGGTGGCGGTGAGGGCCTCGGGTGCCGTGCCGATCGGGGTGTTCAGTGGGGGTCGGAACACGCGACCGATCCGCGTTCCCGGCTTCGTGAACGCGCTCCGAGTCGTCTTGCCGATGTGGGGGCTGGGACGATCCTCGTCCAACGGGGAGTGCCTCACTTCGCTCACCGGTTCGATCCTCCCAGCGGCCGCCTGCAGATCCAGAACGTTCTGGGCAGCTGGAACTCGGTCTCCTTCGCCGGATCGATGTCGTCCTGACGAAGGAGCGAGAGCCCAGCCGATTCCAGGGCTTCGACGATCTCGGAGCGTCGCCAGCAACGTTCGGAGATCTCTGCATCATATCGGCGCCAAACGCCGTTCTCCTCACGGAACACCGCAAAGGTCGTCTTCCCGAAGAGGTGGTTCCCGCGGGTGAAGCCGATCGAGTCTGCGGTGACGACGAGGCCGGGCCCCTTCCGGATGACGGCTCCATCGAACGCGTCCGCGAACACGTCCTCGTGGACGAGGTCGAACACGAAGAGCCCACCGTCCGCGAGCGCGGAGCGGACCGAACGGAATGCGGCCACGAGATCGGGAACCCGCAGGATGTGGTTGATTCCGTCGAAGACACAGGTGGCCATTCCGATCGGCTCGGGGAGGTCGATGTCGTCGAGGCCCTGGACGCGGAAGTCGACGCCGCTCTTGGAGGGCATCGGATTCGTGTCGCCATCCTGGGCCGCGGGGAGAGGCGCGTCGCGTGGAGTGTTCTCGGGAGCGCTCCCCGGTCTGCCCGCCTGCATCTGCTCCGCGGCGGCCATCATGTCGTCGAACGAGGCGCCATGGAGCCCTCGGGTCGTGAGTCCCCACTGCATGAGTGCCTGCTTCTGGGCACCCCGAGTCGCCGTCTGCCGTGCCTGCTCGATCATCGCGGGGGAACGGTCGACTCCGTAGACGCGCCAGTCCGCGTAGCGCTGCTTCCACCACGCCGCCAGGAGTCCCGTTCCGCAGCCCAGGTCTGCGTACGTCTCGCACGGCGTGGAGAACTCGTCCAGCACCGCGACGAGTCTGGGCCGGAGAGACAGCGCGAATGGCTGCGGATACAGGTACTGCCAGTCGTCGTAGACCGCCGCCAGCTCGGCGTAGTCATCTGCTCGTGGATCGAGGAATGTCACAGCCTGGACAACTCACTATCTCGCGGCGACCTCGGTGGCGAGACCCAAACGGTCTACATGTGGCTCAAGTTCGTGTGTGCGAGAGAGTAGTCCAGATCGGTCGTTCGGCGGGCACATTTTCCGATCCACAACGAGAACCCCCCACCCTTTCGGGCGGGGGGCGGGGGCGGATGTCGGACATCCGAGGTGCTCCCCATGATCGGATCAGTTGGCCTGGCGGGACTCGTAGATCGAAGCGGCGATGTTGATGAGGGCGCGGGCGCGGAGGCCCGACTCGTTCAGGGCGTCGTTCGAGGTGCGCTCGACGGCCTGGGTCAGAGCCGCGACGGCTCCGGTGAAAGCTTCGGCGGCGCGATCGGCCTGGCCGGACTGCTGGAGAGAGGCGGCCCACTGGAGCTGCGTCTCGCCGAGGTTGGTCCAGGCGGTGACGTCTTCCGGATAGAGCTCGACCGCAGCCGTGTAGTGGTGGGCCGCTTCCTCGAAGCTCGACTGGCGCTGGTAGATCGATCCGAGGACGGTCCGGAAGTACGGGTCCATCGGGTTGTAGGTGTAGAGGCCCTCGAAGATCTTCTTCGCTTCCTCGATCTTGCCTTCCTCGAAGAGGTCGTAGCCCATGTCCGCGACCGCGTAGATCTCCTCCGCGGAGATTCCCTCGAGCTGAGCGAGCGTGATGTCGCCGAGGATGAACGCCTTGACGGCCTCTTCGATGTCGTCCGCGCTGCAGCAGTCGTTCTCGTTCAGCACTTCGTCGCCGTCCTCGTCGAAGACCCGCTCGATGTCGTTCGACTGGGTGAGGGCGTTCTCTTCGGCCTGGTTCCGGATCTCGTTCGACATGGTTCGTTCTCCTTGGTTTGCCCGCGACGGGCGAGTCTCTGGTCTGTCTCTTCTGTTCCCGCCGGGCCCTGCCCGAGCACGTTCGCCCCACGTATCGCGGTCCAGTTGCCGGGAGTTGCGTCCCAGATGCAAAACCTAACAATTCGCGAGCACTTCGCCGCGCTACAGTGCCAGATGGACGCCTGGCCGACCCTCCCTCCGACAGCGGGATGCCGGGCCTCAAGACGAACGGAGAAAACGACTTGGCGAGAACGATCGCGGCCCTGATGCGGCACGGGCACTACCACCAGCCGGAACACACGCCGAGCGCTCACCTTCCGTACACACTCACCGAACGTGGGCGTGAACAGGCGGCATCGGCCGCCGACGACGTGTTGGAAACGGCCCGGCGCCAGGGCTGGTCACTCGATCCGGTCATCGAGACTTCCCATCTGCTGCGGGCTTGGGAGACCGGGCGGATCATTCGTGGGCGATGGCTCGAGATGGAAGCACGCGAGTTCGCGGTGCAATCGTTCGAGGACCTGTCCGAGCGGAGTGTCGGTTCGGCGGCGAACCTGACGGAAGCGCAGATCACGGCGATCGTCGAGGCGGATCCGCGCTACGAACTCCCGCCGAACTGGCGGTTGGACAGCGTTCTTCGGTTGCCTTTCAGCGGAGCGGAGTCGCTCATGGACGCGGGGCGGCGGGTCCTGCGTCACCTCGATCATCGGTTCGGGGAGCTCGCGGACTCCACCAGCGCCGACACGGTTCGTCTCGTTGTCGGGCATGGTGGATCGATCCGGCACGCGGCGATCCACATGGGGATCCTTCGGCTCGAGGACGTGCTCGGACTGTCGATGAGGAACTGCGGAGTCGTCTACTTCGAGAGGTTCCCGGACGGGACCTGGAAGCACGTGCTCGGTGAGTGGAAGATTCGAGATCGGAGTCCCGCCGTCGATTGGGCGCCGAGAGACTGATCGAGCTACGTCGTATGGGACAGGGCGGGTTCGGACGGCTGAGAGGGCCGAGGAACCCTTCCGATCACGGGGGACTCGACACGAGATGAAGACAGCGTCGAGATCGATGACCGCACCACCTGAGTCTCGCGGCACCGAGTGGATGGAGGGAACGCTTCCCACGGTGGCCGAGGACTGGCCGAAGTTCTCCCGAACCGAGATCTCGCTGCTCGCGGGAGACACCTATGACATCTCGCTCGAGGAGGTCCAACGGTACTCGGTCGGTCGCCCGTGGGTTTGGAGCCGCGAGACTCTGTTCTTCGTGTGCGACGTCCACGCGGACACCGAGGGTTTCCTCCGGTCCCTCGTCGCGACGGGTGGCGTGGCACTCACGGGTCCGGGCGACGACGACTTCGAGCTGACCGCGCTCGGACGCGAGGGCGTGTTCGTCATCGGTGGGGACTGCTTCGACAAGGGGCCCGAGAATCTCCGGCTGCTGCGGGCACTCGGCGGACTCCGGGCCAAGGGCGCGAAGGTAGAGATCCTGGCCGGGAATCACGACGTGCGTGCGCTCGTCGGCCTGGCCTACGCGGGGCGGAAGGAGCCGCGCTTCGCCCACCTCTGGGTGAGGATGGGAAAGAAGTCGATCCCCCTCTTTCGCGAGATCTACGAGCAGTACGTACTGCCGAACCGCGGCGACTACGAGTTTCCGTCCGACGAAGACGTTCGTGCGGAGCTCTTCCCGGACGCGGCCTGGTTCGAGAACTTCGCCGCGGCCGCCGGTGACCTCGTTTCGCCCGCGAAGATGGAGCGGGAGGTACGCCGGATCCGGGAGAAGATCGTGGAACTCGGCGAGGCGGCGGACCAGGCGGGCCTCTCCCTCGGGATGGTCCGCGCGGCCACTGTTGCGGCGCGGAAGCTCTTCCTCGAACCGGACGGGGAGTTCTCCTGGTTCTTCCGCGACATGCAGCTCGCACGACAGGCGGGGTCGTTTCTCTTCGTGCACGCCGGTGTGGATGATCAGGTCGCGACGTGGATTCGGGAGGAGGGAGTCGCCGGAGTGAACGCGCGGTTCCGTCATCTCATGGATCACGACCTCTTCGAGCTCTACCACGGTGCTGTCGGGAACGTCTTCCGAACGAAGTACCGGGAGACCGATCTGTCGTTCGGCCCGCAGGGGATCGAGGACATGCACAGCGCGGGAATCTACGCCATCGTTCACGGTCATCGGAACCTGTGCCGTGGGCAGCGCGTCTCGGTCTACAACGGCATGCTCAACTTCGAGTGCGACGCTTCGATCGACCGCAATACGCGGGTGATCGAGGGGTTGGCCGGGCCGGGCGCGGCGGCCGTGACGTTCCATCCGGACGGACGGGTCGTTGCGACGAGTACCGACTATGGCCGGATCAAGGTCTTCGAGGCGGACCGGAATCTTGGTTGGACGACGTTCCTTTGACGGTTTGGTTGGGTTGCGAGAGACGGCTCGGCCGAGTGGATCGGCTGGGTCGAGATCGAGTTCGGCGCAGCAGACATCGACGAACTCACACAAGTCGAACAATTCGGGAGGAGAAGATGAGTAACATGGATCATCCGGGAGATCTGGAGTCGGCCGCGATCGAGGTCGAGAACGGCTCGGAACCGGAGAAGGCCGAGATCAAGTATGAGGCCCCGATGTCCTTGGCCGAGGCGACGTCCTACTTCGAGTCGATCGTGGCCGGGATGCGTGCGGGTCACATGCGCGTCTCTCACGAGGGAACGACCTTGACGCTCGAGCCACGGGACTCCGTCGAGGTGGCCGTGAAGGCGGTCCGCAAGAAGGGCAAGGAGAAGATCTCCTTCGAGGTCGAGTGGAGAATGGCTCCTGTCTCGGGCCTGCAGATCGAGAGCGAGTGAGACGTAGTCCGGCAACGTTTGCTCAGGCGGCTTCTTCAATGCACCTGGCCGGAGGAGAACCGCTCGACAAAGAAGAGGTCGTGAGGTAGCGGATGGGTAAGGACGATCGCGAGTTCTTGCACGAATCGCTTCAGGATGTGGGCTCGATCGTTGCCTACCTCGATGCGATTCGCGAGGGCTTTCTGAACGGTACCCTGAGCCTCCGCGATGACGCGGGAGACATCTCACTGAAGCCGTCCGGTCTCGTTCGGCTCCAGATCGATTCGACGAGGAAGCGGGATCGCGTCAAACTCGCCGTCCGGCTCGCGTGGAAAGAGGACGCCCCCGGGGAATCCGTGAGCAACGGCTCGCTCGTCATCGGTGGGGCAGAAGAATGAACGTGCCCGCCCGTCTCGAAGTGAGGAAACGGGCGGGGCGCTGCTCGGGAGGGATCGGTCGGCTCCGGTGTTCAGGGTGCCGTCCGTTCGTGTGTCGTGATGATTCGGGCGAGGTAGTCGAGCCCAGCTGGGAGCGGAGCCCTCGTGCGTTCTGACCTGCCACCGAACGACCTGTCTTTCAGCGAGGGCCTCGACGACAACCTCCGCTTCCTCATTCTGGAGGTCCGTGGCCAGCTCGAACGGACGGAGCGCCTGCTCCGCAATCTCGAGTCTGCCCCCGACCAAAGACTCCAGACCAAAGACGACTACATCGACAACCTCAAGACCGTGATCCAACGGAAGTGCTTCCTTCTCGCTGGGGAAGTCGCGCGTGACAACCGGGCCACGGTCGACTTGCTCAAGGCGATCGAAACCGTCGCCGTCAATCTCGAGCGGATCGCCGACTTCTGCGAGAACGTCGTCTCCCAGACCCAGTACATCCTGGAACCGGAAGTGCTCGATCGGGAACAGTTGGGCCCGTTCTTCGTCGCGATCCACACCGCGCTCGGTCTCGTCGAGCGCGCCCTCTTCAGCAGGGACATCAAGCTCGCGCTCCGGATCTGCCGGTCGGAGTACGAGATCGACGGCCTCTACAAGACGGTCTTCGATCAGCTCCTCGAGGAGCTCAAGTCCGGCCAGAAGACGCAGAGCCTCGTGACAGCGATCTTCATCTACCGCTACTTCGAGAGGATGGGAGACTCACTCCTCAACGTCGGGGAAGCGATCCTCTCCGCGTATCTGGGGGAGCGGATCAAGATCGGACAGTTCGAGGCTCTCGAGGATTCGCTGGAGAACGCCCAGCTCGGCGCCGAGATGGCCACGGTCCAGTTTCTTCCGGTCAAGGAGACCCGATCGGGCAGCCGGATCGGGCGCGTCGTCCCTTCGGGTGACGGCCGCACTTCCGTCATCTTCAAGGACGGGCCAACGGGCAAGATCCGGGCGGAACGTCAGGGTGTTCTGGAGTGGCATGCCATCCGTCCCGGGCTCGTACCGAAGATATTCTCCTTCCACGAGCACGGAGTGAATGCCTCGATCCTCTTCGAGTACCTGCCCGGAAAGAACTTCGAGGAGATCGTGCTGAGCGGGGAAACGACGGAGCTTCATGAGGCTCTCACGTCCGTGTGTGCGGTTCTTCGCGACGTGTGGACTCGCACGCGCCTCGACGAACCGGTGCGGGCCCGATTCCTCGACCAGTTGCGGGATCGACTTCCGGACATCTACCAGGTGCACCCCCGGTTCGCACGCCCCGGCGCGGGAATCGGTTCCATGAAGGTGCCGTCCTTCGAGGAGTCGCTCGACGCGCTCGGCCCGATCGAGCACGCGCTCGTGGCGCCGTTCAGTGTGTTCGCCCACGGTGACTTCAATGCGGACAACGTGATCTACGACCCGGGAACGGGTGCCGTCCGATTCATCGACGTGCACCGCTCGAAGCAGATGGACTACGTCCAGGACATCTCGGTGTTCCTCGTCTCGAGCTTCCGTCTGCCGGTGTTCGACCAGGGAGCGCGGAGCCGGATCGGGACCACGATCGGCCTGTTCCTCGACTTCGCGGCAGACTTCGCGGCCGAGTCAGGAGACCGCTACTTCCAGGCCCGGCTCGCGCTCGGCCTGGCGCGCTCCTTTGCGACGTCGACCCGCTTCGTCCTCGACGCCGAGTTCTCCAAGACCCTCTTCTTCCGTGCCCGCTATCTGGTAGACCTACTGGGCGGGGTGGGGGAGAAGGGCCTCGAAACCTTTCAGATACCTCGAGAGGTGCTGCTTGACTGAACGCAAACGTGTGGCTGTCGTCGGGACTCCCGGCGGCTGGTCGTCCGAAGCACTGGCTGATGCATTCGCGCGCCGCTTCGGGGAACGGATCCTGATCGACCTGGATCACGTGGTGCTCGATGTCGGCGAGGGAACGGTTCGGGCGGGGGACTGGAATCTCTGCGAACTCGACGGCATCTGGGTCAAGAAGGCCGGACGTCGATACAGCTCGCATCTCCTCGACCGTCTCGAGATTCTGCGGTTCGCTGCGGAAAGAGGCGTTCCCGTCTTCTCCCATCCGGAGAGGATCCTCCGGCTCCTCGACCGCCTCAGCTGCACGGTTACGCTCGGAGCCCACGGGATCCCGCTGCCACCGACGCGGGTCACCGAAGACGTGGAACACGCACTCGACGCCGTACGTGACTTCGGGGAGGCGGTGCTCAAGCCTCTCTACTCGACGAAGGCGCGCGGGATGGAACTCGTCCGTTGGACGGACGAAGAGACGACGCGGGCCACGATCGAGAACTTCCGGACGGCCGGGAATCCCGTGATGTACGTGCAGAAGAAGATCGACATCCCGCTCCAGGACCACGGGCTCGTCTTCCTACGCGGGGAGTTCATTGGAGGGTACGCACGGGTGCGGGGCACAGGTGCCTGGAACACGACGATCCACTCGGGGGGGAAGTATGCTCCGTACGATCCATCCGTGGAGATCGTCGAACTCGCGCGGGCGGCACAGGCTCCCTTCGGGCTCGACTTCACGAGTGTCGACATCGCGGAGACCGACCGAGGGCCGATCGTGTTCGAGGTCTCCGCATTCGGCGGTTTCCGAGGACTGACCGAAGGGGCCGGGATCGACGTTCTGGAAGTCGTGGCCGGCCATGTCGAGGAGTGGATCCGATGACGAAAGCAAAGAGTCATCTCCGGGCGCTCGATGTCGCCGCGGGGATCGTTCCGACCGAGCGCGGACTCCACGAGCTCGACCTTGCGTTCGGCGAGTTCGGTGTGCGCGTGTTCTCCAATGCCAAACCGCTTCTCCATCGACTCGATCGCTACTACCAGGCGTTCCTCTCTCCCGCTCGTCCGGCTCCCGATCTCGTCATCCACGCGATCGAGCGGCCGACGGCCCGTCTCCCGCTCGCATTCCGGGAGTGGCCGCGAGAGCCCGGCAAACGTGGACGGAAGGAAGAGTGGGCCAACCTGGACGGTGGGCGGGTGGTGCGGAAGATCCGGACCGGGATGCAGTTCCTGATCGGTCCGGACTATCGCATCGCGTTCGGGCCGTGCCAGGCGAACGACAATCAGATCGTCAACTTCATCAACACGCAGTACATCAACCACCACCTCCATCGAGGCTGGGTGCTCGGGCACGCGGCAGCGGTTGCCGCGCGTGACGGTGCGCACAGCATCGTCTTCGCCGCGAGTTCGGGAGGTGGCAAGTCGACGCTCGCACTCCACCTGCTCTCGGCCGGCGCCGGGTTCGTCAGCAACGATAGAGTGCTCCTCAAGCGGCATGGGGACGGCGTACTCGTACGTGGGGTTCCGAAGCTGCCGCGGGTGAATCCCGGGACGATCATCAACAACCCGAAGCTGCTCTCGCTTCTCTCGACGGAGAAGGTCGAGTCGTTGCGGTCCCTTTCGAGGGAAGAGTTGTGGCAGCTCGAGGAGAAGTACGACGTCGATCTGAAGCTCACGTTCTCCGGAACTCGCTACATCGCGGAATCGATGGTGCAGGCCCTCGTCGTTCTCGATTGGGATCGGCGGGTGTCACTTCCGACCGAGCTTCGGGAGACGACGTACGAAGAGTGTGAGAGCGCGTTCTCGGCCATCCGGAAGGGGCCCGGACCGTTCTACTTCGCAGCGGACGGGTCGATGCCGAGTGGGCCGGTGGAGCCGGAGGCCGAAGTCTACCGCACTGCGCTCGAGGGACTGCCCGTGCTCCAGCTCGAGGGGGGCGTAGAGTTCGAGAAAGCGGCGTCTCGGGTGGCGGACCTCCTCGGCTTGGGTGCAGAATAGACCGGTGACCGATCTGCGCGTAACACGGAGGGCCGAGATTCCGGACCGCTTTCGAGTGGAACGGTGTCTTCGTCTTCCGGAGTTCGGGCCGCGCCTCCTCTTCTTCTCGGGAGGAAGTGCCCTCCGGAAGACCTCACGAGTCCTCAAACGGTACACGCACAACTCGACGCACGTGATCACCGCGTTCGACTCGGGTGGGAGTTCGGCCGAGCTGCGCCGGATCTTCCGGATGCCCTCGATCGGCGACCTCCGCAATCGCCTCCTCGCGCTCGCCGACGAGTCCGTTCAGGGCAACCCCGAGATCTACCGACTCTTCTCCCATCGGCTTCCGTTCGATGAGACGCCCCAGGCGCTGTGGGATCGACTGCGGGCACTCGTGGACGGAACCGATCCCTTGGTGGCGGAGCTTCCCCCTTCCATGGGACGGCTCGTGCGCACACATCTTCGCGCGTTCGCGGAGCGGGCGACGGACACGCGGTTCGATCTGCGTGGAGCCAGCATCGGCAACCTCGTGCTGGCCGCCGGCTACCTGGAGAACGATCGACACCTCGACTCGGTGCTCTTCCTCTTCTCGAAACTGGTCGGCGTGCTGGGGAACGTCGTCCCGGTGACGGAAGAGGACGCACATCTCGCGGCGATCCTCGAAGGCGGGCAACGGGCTGTGGGGCAGCACACGTTCCGCAAGCTGAGCGGGCGGATCGAATCCTTGGAGCTCGTTTCGTCCGATGACTCGTCGTCCGCGATCGAAGTCGACGGCAATCCCAAGGCGATCGACGCGATCCGTGAGGCCGATCTCATCTGCTATCCGATGGGCAGCTTCTACTCCAGCGTGATCGCGAACCTCCTTCCGCGCGGGATTCGCGATGCGATCGCGGAGTGTCAGGCCCCCAAGGTCTACGTCCCCAACACGGGTCACGACCCAGAGCAGGGCGGACGATCCGCCGCGGAGTGCCTCGATCTGCTCCTGGGACTGAACAGCGCATCCGGTGGACGTCCCGGTGTCGATCTCGTCCTCCTTCACCATGACGATGTCGCCTACGCCGTCGACCCGGAACGGAAGCGGATCGCGCGAAGCGGCGTGGGGCTCATCGAGCTGGATCTCGTGTCCGCCGACTCTGCCGCCCAGATCCACCCTGAACGGCTCGTCGAAGCTCTCGTTTCCCTGGCCTGAGAGTTCAGCTGGAGATCGCTTCGGCGGCGTTCACCTCGACGGACGGTGGGTGGAGCCGGCCGCTGACTTGAGCGACGATCACGAACGCCACCCACAGGCCGAACGCACCGAGCATGCGGCCGCCGGCGAGCCAGCCGGGAGCTCCTTCGCCCGCGGGCACGGCGTTTGCGTCCAGGAGCACGAGGGGGAGGATGCTGAGGAGGAGCACCGTCCATGCCGCACGATAGTCTCGTTCGAAGGGAAGACGTAGGAAGAGCCAGGCCGCTGGCACGAAGAGGAGCGTTTGATAGTCGAACCAGGATGTCGGAGACGCCAGCAGGAGGAGCGGCAGCGTGAGTCCGAGCCTGACGGGGCCACGCTGCTCTCTCTCCACTCGCCTCAACGTCCACACCGTGACGGCGACCATCAGGCCGACGATCATGAGCGCGCCGATTCGTGCCGCCCACGACACCGCGGGTGACGCAATCGATTCGAGAGTCGGGATGGTGAGCTGATTCTCTGGGATTGCCTCGCTTCCGAGCAGCGCGATCCCGAGTCGTCCGAGGATGGAGAGGTTCTCGGGCGCGACACTCGTTCCGCCCAGTTTCGGCAGCACGGACGAGAAGTAGTACCAGGTCTCACCCCAGCTGAACCGCCAGGCTCCGAAGGCGAGCAGCACGACTCCGGCGACGATTCCGGCGCCGATCGACTTCCAGCGTCGCTCCGCGAGCGGACCCAGCCCGAGGAGCGCGGGATAGATCTTGAGCGCGCTCGATGCACCGATCGCGACACCCTCCACCCAGTCGTGGCCCCGCTCCATGGCGAGGAAGGCGAGCGCGAAGAACGGCAGGAAGAGGGGCTCGAGCTGAATGCCGGCGAGGCTCTCCCAGAACGGCTTCCAGATCGCGAGGAGGCAGAGAAGGCCGATCGAGCGCGCCGGTCCGGAGCGTGGATCGCTCCATGGGTGGCGTGTCGACACCGCGGGGGAGAGTGGGGCGATGTGCGCCGGCTTGGCGCGCGCGGTTCCGATCGCGAGAAGGAGCCAGGTCAGGAGGAGAGACGCGAGGTCGTAGAGCGCGAACTTCGTCGCGACCGGGCGCCATTTTCTGTCTGCGTCGAACGAGAGAAGCGCGGCGTAGGGCGGCGGATACTTGTAGACCGGACTGCCGGGCGCGAAGTAGTTGGCATCGTCGATCTGATAGAGAGGCTCTCCCGCCTGCCTCTCGATCACGACCGAGTTGAAGAGCCGGAAGTCGTAGAACGCGAGCGTTCCCCTCTCTATCTCGAGGGTCTTGCGGATCTCCGGTACGGTGTCGGTCAACGTTCCGTTCGTGCCACCGACGAGCAGGAGGACGAGAAGGGCTGCGGCGAAGAGACGGCTCACGCTGGGATGTCCGAGGGGTCCCTTTGCGGAAACGGAAGGCGTCCCGTGTACCCCATCTCGGCGAGTGCGATGGCGACCGCATCCTGAGCCAGGCGGAGGTTTCCGCTGATGATCCTGTCCGCGGGATAGAGCTGGGTCGATTCGATCATGTAGAGATGATCCCACGGCGTGCGGATTCTGGGAACCTGGCTCGAGAAGTCGAGTCCGCAGATCGGCTGTGCGTGCGGAGCGCGGAACACCCGGTATCCCTCCACCCAGTTCCGGTCGAAGTCCGGATTCAGGATGGAGAGGGCGGTGCAGTACTCGTCGTAGAGGAGTTCGTCGGAGTACTGGAACCGTGGATGGCCGCGGTCGAGGTAGAACGGGATGTAGGCGATCGTCCGCCCTTCCAGACGGGGGTCGTCGTTGAGGTGGGAGTACTGGATCACGCCGTTGAACGAGATCCGCTGGTCGTTCACGTTGAGCCAGAAGTCGTTCGTGAGCGGATGCCGGAGTCTCAGGATCATGCACACGACTCCGATCGACTCGAGCTTCTCGAGCGCGGCTCGGTATTCGGGTGCGCCAGTTGGCAACAGCTCCGGAACGATCGTGAGCGGGAGTGCGCAGATCACCGCATCGAACTCCCGATGCTCTCCGGCGACCCGAAGGCCGGTGCAACGGTCCCCATCCGCCGTGATGGCTTCGACCCGAGTGGAGAGATGGATCTTGCCGCCCTTCGCCTTTGTTCTCTCGGACAGCGTTCCGACGAGGAGGTCGGAACCTCCGCTGAGATAGCCGAACTTCTCTCCGGAGAACGGGCTCGGCCGGGAACGCGCCACCCGATGGATCCGGTGCCACATCCAGGCGGCCGAGATGTCGTCGTGGTAGCGGTCGAACTTGATGCGGAGTAGAGGATCCCAGATCACCTCGTAGGCCTTGGGGCCGAGGGTATCGATCAGCCACTGCTTCGCGGGCTGGCTCTCCAGCGAGTGCCAGTCCGAACGCCGGCTCGCCCGGTAGACGCCCAACGCGAACCGGAGTTTCTCCGGCCACGAGAGAGGGGAGAAGCGGAGCACGTCGAGCCCGTGGCTGAACGGGAAGTGCTCTCCTTCGTAGAAGAATCCGGTGCGCGTCTGCTTCCAGTGGAGTTGGTCTGCCAGTCCGAGGCGCCCGATCGTCCGGATGAGGGTCTCGTCGGTCTTGCAGATGAAGTGGTAGAAGCGTTCGATGCGAAAGCCGTCGAAGTCGAAGGAGCTGGCGAGACCGCCGAGCACGGGAGCGGCTTCGAACAGCTCGACCTCGAACCCGAGTTCAGAGAGCTCCCATGCCGCCATCAGGCCGGAGACGCCACCTCCGACGATACCAACTCGCGTCATCGACTCCCTGCTCTCCCAGTCTGCCGGGCTCCAATGTACCTGAGATCGCGTTCGAGGAAACCGCGGTAGCCGGCTATGGGGCCGCCGGGGCCCAGCTTTCCGTCACGCTTCTCCGACACGACGAACTTGAACGGCTCCTGGAACGGTGCCCACGGGAAGGAGGTCATGTCGAACGGCGGTTTCGCTCCCAGTTCGTCGATGGCGCGAAGGAAGAGGTGGTGCCCACTCCATTCGAACCCCGCACTGATCGACTCAGGTGGGTTCCCTTTCTCAACGAGTGTGTTCGCGACCGACCACACCGCCCGACCCCTATCGATCTGAAACCGGGTCCACTCCAGAGAGAGGCCGAGGCCGAGGATCGTGAGTGTGACCAGAGTGAAAGCCCTCCCATGCCGTACTCCCTGCCGTCCCGCTCTCCAGCTCCTCTTGGGGATCGAGAGAAACGGTCCACCTGCCAGGACGAGAACTGCCAGGAAGGCACTCGGAAGGTACCTGTCATAGAACGATTGTGCGACCAAGAGAACCACGGACTGCACGGCTCCCATCGAAACAGCGATCGAGGCACAGCGGGTTCTCACGTCTGACCCGGAGCCGACGTGCGCGCCCGTGAGCAGGTTTCGGGGTAGCCAGGACGCACGCACGACCCACCATCCGACGAGCCACGGAAGAGTATACGTGATCGCCGTCCAGATGGGGCGGCTTCCGATCCGGGAGGCGATCTCGGGGGCGATGAGTCCGCGCCGGGCCAGGTAGCTCCCTTGGTACGGCCACCCCGCCTGCATCCTCGCTTGTCCTTCCGAGAGGACCGGCCCAAAGAGGTGGTAGAACACACCGATCAGGGCGAGGACGAGGAGGGACGAGAAGAGGCGCTTGGGAGACGTTCGGAGTGACCAACCCGCGAGGAGGAGGGGGAGCGCGAGCAATGAGAGCGTCAGCGCACCGGCGGCGAACTCGCGCACAGCCCGGAGTGCGGTCTCCCGGAACGCGGAACCGCTCGCGTCCTCGCGAGTCGTGAACTGATCCGGAGTCTGCTCGTCGATGAGCGCGCTGGCGGCGGCTGCTGCGCTCGAGGACATGTCGTCCACGCCGACTCCGGCCGCGGGGCTTCCGCGGCGATCGTCGCCAGACCGTTGGAGAAGCCGAGCACGTCCAGAGATCGCGGCGCGGTGACCGTCGCCACGATGATCGCGGCGAGAAAAGGGATCACGAGCATCGCACCGGGGAGCCAGCTGCGCTGCCGATCTCTGCGTTCCGTGCGCCAGTACGCGGCGAGGAGCGCGATGGGAAGGAGCGGCGTCGCCGTTTGCCGGACGAGGAACGATGCCGCGATGAACGTTCCCGCCAGGAACCACCGACGGTGCGAGCGAGTGCGATGGGCCCCGAGCGTCGACGCAATGGCCGCCAAAGAGAGCGCGAAGGCGGGGAAGTCCGTGTTGAACGAGTACGCGAGGAGAAGCGAAATCGGTTGAGCACGAGGAGCAGGGCACAGCATGCCGCGACGACCACCTTGGCACCGCATTCCCTGAAGATGACGTAGGACGACGCGAGCGCCAACGGGACGAGTGAGAGCGTGGAGAGACGAAGGACCGAGTACTGGGGACCGAACAGAGCGGCCCAGAGCGCACCCCACACGACCTGGAGGACCAACGTCGGATCGCCCCAACCCAGGTCGACATACCTCCCCGTCTGGAGCAGCCGGATCACTTCGGCCCGATAGGCCCAGTCGTCTGCCTGAGGGACCTCGAAGAAGGGTGGGATCAGGACGAGGAGCGCGGTCGTCAAGAGAACGGAGAGAGCGAGCACCCAGAGGAACTCACCAGGTCGGAACGGGGCCGTCGCCGATTCCGTACTGCTGTCGACGCTCTCCGAGGTGGCCCGGCTCGCAATGAGTTCGGTTCGTGCTTCGGATGAGGCGGAGGTGCCTCGAACCCGCGAACTCGAGACTCGGCCTTGGACTCGGGGACCAACGCTGCCAAGATGTATGCTGTGAATCCAAGAAGCGAGACTCCCGGTCCGGATCACTCTCCGGACCCGCTGGCTTGCCTAGACGCACCGGGGCCGGACCCTGATACACGGTCGGAGAGAATGTCGGACATCGAGTGGTTGCAAAGGCTTGCCGGTGGGGATGAGGTCGCGTGGCGTCGCTTCTTCGACGAGATCGGCCCTCTCATCGAGGCGATCGGTTGCCGAATGCGGCTGTCGGCCGAAGATCGGGACGAGCTGCTTCAGTCGACGGCGGTTCGCGTGCTCGAACGGATCGGCACGCTTCGCACTCCTGGTTCCTTCTCTTCGTGGGTCTATGGAATCGCGCTTCGGTTCGCGTACGACGCCCACCGAGCGGCCCGCCGTCGGCAGGCAATCGAGCAGAAGGCGTCCGATGAACCGGAGTCGGATGCGCTCGAGCCCGGGATCCTCGCTTCGCTCGAACGCCTCGAACAGATCGCCCGCGTACAAGACGCATGGGCCGAACTCAGCCCCCAGTGTCGGAAGCTGCTCGAGTCGCTCTACTTCCAGCTGACCCCGCCGAGTTACAAAGAGATCTCGGAGCGTCTCTCGATTCCGATCGGAAGCATCGGCCCGACCCGTGGTCGTTGTCTAAAAAAGCTGTTGGACGTGATTCCTGACGTATCCGGGGCAGAGTTCCGAGAGTCTACGGTCGGAACTGAGCAGGAAGACTAGAGGACCGGGAGATCATGACGAGCGACGAGCATCCGAACTGGGACGAGCTCTTGGCTGCAGTGGGGACGGGCGACGGGGCTACGCCCGCGCTGCGTCAGGCCCAGCTCCACGCCGAGTCCTGTGCGGGGTGTCGCCTGGAGTGGGTGCGAATCGAGCGGCTCGTTGCGCTCCTCGCCGAGCGGCATGATCTCCCGCGTCCGTCCCGGGCCGCCGTCGAGCAGGCATTCCGTGCCGTTCGGGAGCACCTCGCTCCCCGGCCCCTCGAGGGATTGCGGCGCGTGTGGGCCATTCGAATCGACCCACGGATCAGGCCGGTGCTGCGGGGTGACTCCGCTACGACCGAGGCGCCGTTCCGTCATCTCTACGAGACTCCGGAACACCGGATCGCGGTCACCATCACGTACCGGGACCGGCGCGCGATTCTGAGGGGACAGGTCGTGCCGCATTCCGGGGACCTCTCCGAGCCCCGGCTACTGCACCACCCTGATTTCGACGCTCCCGTTCCGATCGATGAGTTCGGAGAGTTCGTGCTCGACCCACTTCCCGCCGGTCTGCGAGATTTGGAGGTCCAGTTGGGCGACCTGATCGTCCAGCTCTCATTGCCGCTCGAATGAGGAGATGGAGTGGCGGCCGACCTCCTTGCCGACGAAATCCGATCGATCGAGTCTTCGGACGGAGTCGTTCCCGAGGCACGCATCCTCGCGTTGCGGGATGCGGTGTTTGCCCTCGCTCCGCAGGATCTCTCCGCCGCTGCTTCCCATCGGCCGGCACTCCTCCGGCTCTGCGAGGCTCCCCGGATAGGCCAGGCCGGTAGGGTCCTCCTCGAGAGGACGCTCGGCGAACTCTCCGTGTTCCTGGGCCGCCCCAGCGAGGCGGACACGCACTACCGAAGCGCCGTCCAGTTGGCGGATCGGCTGACCCGTCCCGACCTCTTCGGACGGACCGTGGTCGGATGGGTGCACGTGCTGGGTCTTCTCGGCCGATCGGAGGAAGCGCGGCGTTGGGCTGCGAAAGGCCGCCGAGCCCTGGAAGGGCTCGGGGACACCCAATACCTCGGCAAGCTCGCGATCAACGAAGGGAACCTCGCCTACCACGATGGTCGGTTCCGGGCCGCCGCGGAGTTCTATCGCAGCGCCGCCCGCTACTTCGAGGAGTCCGGCGCGGATGCGTTCACCAGGCTCCAGGTGCGAATCAACGAGGCGATCGCCCTCACGCAGCTCGGACGGATCGATGCGGCGCGTGGAGTGTTCGGTGACGCCGAGAAGGAGGCGTCCGAGCGAGGTCTCGCGTATCTGGTTGCACACATTCGATTCAATCGGGCGGAGCTGGAGCGGATCACCGGCCGGTATCGGGATGCACTGACCGATCTCGAGTCCGCGAGCCGGATGTTCGAGGAGACGGGGACGATCGACCTCGAGGCTTCGGCGCAGAGAACGCGGAGCGAGATCCTGCTCGAGCTCGGTTTGCCCGTCGACGCGGCCGCGATCGCTGCCGCGAGTGCGGGGGCGTTCCGTTCGGAAGGCATGCTCCAGGACGCAGGAATCTCGTACGTCATCGCCGCCCGTGCTTGTCGCATCACGGGTGATCTGGAGGAGAGCGATGCGTTCCTGATTTCCGCCGACGAATGCCTCGAGGGGCATCCCCACGAACGGGCCGAAGTGGAGCTCGAACGGTTGCTCCTGGACTTGGAGCGTGGGGCTGCCGAAGTCGCACGGGGACGTCTGGAGAGGCTGGTCGGACAAGGAAAGTCGCTTCCACATTTTGGCGAACGACTCGCGCTGGCGGGGATTCGGCTCGATCTCGATTGCGGACGCCTGGCCGAGGCCGAGGACGCTGCGCAGCGCAGGATTCGATCGCGCCGTCCGCTTCGACTCTCGCATCGGATCGAACTCTATCGACTGGCCGGAAAGGTCGCGCATCGTTCGGGAGACGTGCGCCGCGCGGGGCGGCGATGGGAGCGCGCTGCTTCTCACCTCGAGGACTACCGGTGTCTGCTCCCCAACACGACACTCAGGGGCGCCGGCTTCGGCCAACGGCTCGACGTGTACCTCGACCTCATGCGGGTGGAACTCGAACGATCGCGGCCCCGCGTTCACAGACTGCTCGGTTGGTCCGAATCGGCCCGGGCGCGACTTCTCAAGGATCGCCTCGTCGGTGAGGCGAGGCGGGACTTCGATCGGCTCGGGGGCGAGCGGCGCCAGCTTTCCCAGCTACTGATCCGACTGGCCGAGGGCGGACGGTCGGATCCGAAAGCCGCGAGAGAGCTGGAGATGGAGATCGCGCGCAAGGAAGAGGATCTCGCGGCGAAGCTCCGGACTCTGCCCGACGTCTCCCCGGCGCCTGTCTCGCTCCTCGGCCCGGCCAAGATCTCGTCCGCCCTCGGGGAAGGGGAAGTGTGCGTTTCCTACTTCTGTCTGCCGCCCGGGGTCGTCGCGTTCGTCCTTTCTTCCCGATCGATCGAGTGCATTCCACTCCCGACGCCTTGGACCGAAATCGACGAGTCGCTCGATCGGTTCCGATTCCAACTGGACAACGCGGCTGCGGGAGGATGGTCCAGGGATCCGGGGACGCTCCCCGCGTGCGCGCTCGATCGAGCGCTTCGCCATCTCTATGCGTCCCTTCTCGAGCCGCTGGAGACGCACCTCGTGGGGGCGACGAGACTGCTCGTCGCCCCGCACCAGCGCCTTCACCAGGTTCCGTTCGAGTGCCTCTTCACGGTCGAGGACCGGCTTCGTGGCCTGATCGTCTCGCGGATCCCCGCGGTCCACGTTCTGCCGACACGGAGGAGGTCCCTCCAACCCATCGCGTCGGTGACCGTCCTCGGCCTCCAGAACGGATCGTTTCCCGCGATTCCCGTGGAGGTGGCGCGTGTTGCCCGGACCTGTGGCGATCCTCGTACCGGCCACGCGGCGGCGCTGACTCGTGACGCGGTCCTCTCCGCGCTCGAGGAACATGGAGCGCTCCACATCGCGAGCCACGCGCGGTTCCGGGAGCAGAACCCCGCGTTCTCTCATGTTCTCTGCGACGATGGCGCGGTCTTCGTCGACGACCTGGACCGGACGAGAGCCCGGCGTGACTTCGTCTTTCTGAGCGCGTGCGAGACGGGACGCGTGGCGGGACAGAGGGGCGACGAACTCGTGAGCGTCGCTCACTCCTTTCTCTCCGCGGGGGTGCGGCGACTCGTCGCGACCCGCTGGGCGGTCGACGACGAGGCCACGCTGGAGTTCGTTGGGAAGTTCTACGAGCACCTCTGGGAAGACCCCCGGCCAGACCCCGCGGCCGCGCTCCACGCGACGATGACCGCGTTCAGCGCGTCGGGGCGCCACCTGTTCGACTGGGGAGGCTTCAGCTCCTTCGAGGCCTGAGAGCGTCGCGTTGACCGAGCCGGGCGAAGCTCCTAGACTCGTGAGGCATCTCTCCTTACCGGAGAGGGAGGATCGAGGCCACATGAGACCCGTATCTCGTTGGAACATGAAGTCGCTGCGGGCGGGGGTCCCGTCGCTCCCACGTGGTTTCGTCGGGCCAGTCGGGCTGGTCTGCCTCGCGTCCGCCGTTGCCTCCCCTGTTCTCGGTCAGGCCACCGACCCGTTTGCCGCCGAACCGGGCGAGTTCCTCATCGAGCTCGCCTCCCCGTCCGAGCTCGAGGAGTTCGTGCAGCGGTGGAACGCCACCGTGCTGGGTGAGTCGGAATCGGTCTATCGGGTCTTCATCGCCGGCGATGAGGAAGAGATCCTCGAAGCGCTCGAGACAGACGAATCTGTGCTGGATGCCTCCCCCAATCACAGGCAGCACACCCCGGAAGCGGTCCGCCAGATGGTGCTCGGGGCGATGGGAGGGACCTACTCCCAGTACGCGGAGCAGAACGTCGCCGACCAGATCGGACTTCCCTTGGCGCACGAAGCGGGCCGCGGGGCCGGTGTGATCGTGGCCGTTCTCGACACCGGCATCGATCCGCTGCACGAGCTGTTTCGGAGTGACGTCGCGGCGGGATGGGATTTCGTGGACTCGGACCCGCTGCCCTGGGAGGAACGCCACGGATTCGATGAAGACGATGACGGTGCGGTCGACGAAGGGTTCGGACACGGGACCATGGTCGCCGGGCTGGTCCGCCTCGTCGCGCCCGAGGCGACGCTCCTTCCGGTGCGGATTCTCGATGACGAAGGACGTGGCGATGCGTTCCGCGTGGTGCAGGGGATCCGGTGGGCGGTGGAGCACGGCGCCGACGTCATCAATCTGAGCCTTGGTGCGCCGTACACGATTTCGATCGTCCGCAAAGCCGTGCAGGAAGCGGTCGGACAGGGCGTCCTGGTCGTGGCTTCGGCCGGAAACGAAGGGCAACCTGGGCCGGCCTACTGTCCTGCCGACGTGCCAGAGGCACTCATGGTGACCGCGGTCGATGCCATGGACGCGAAGGCCGCGTTCGCGGACTATCACCCGAAGGTCGTGGTTTCGGCGCCAGGCGTCGGTCTCCGTAGCGCCTTCCCGTTCGGACAGTGGTCGATCGGTGACGGTTGCTCATTTGCCACGGCGCTGGTTTCCGGAGCCGCCGCGGTGATCGAGAGCGTCTACCCGGGCATCGAGCCGACCTTCCTCGCTGCGGTCATCGAGGCCAGTGTCCATCCGATCGATCATCTTCCGGCCAACGAGCCGTTCGTCGGGCGCCTCGGAAGTGGACGGCTCTTCCTTCCGCTCGGATTGGGAGACACCACGTCCGCACCGAGCCCAGGTTCGTTGGGGATCCGGCCCGCCCTCCTCGTGACTCCGAACCCGGCCACGGGTAGCGTTGGGATCACGCTCGAAGGGATGGTCTCCGCTCGTTTCGCCCGTTTGGAAGCACTCGACGCCTCTGGGCGGATCGTCTACGTCGACGCGGACTTCGATGGCAACGCCGATTGGAACCTCAGCGCGGATGATGGCGCCTCCCTTCCGGCAGGCACGTACTTCCTCCGGGTTCTGGACGGCTCGAGCGTGCTCGCCGAAGGACGCGTGGTGAGGGTTCGCTGAGTCGCTCCGAAGTCATCCTTCTCGAGACACGAGACGACGTGATCGCGGCCGTTGGTGATGCGATGGAGGCTGCGCGTTTTCGCGACTTCATTCCGCGCGGCGTCGAGGTCTGTCTGAAACCGAACCTGGGTTGGGACCTCTTCCTACCCGGGGCCGTCACGTCACCACTCGTGGTCGAAGGCGTCGTGCGGAAGCTGCTCGATCACGCATCCAAGATCTACATGGTGGAAGCGGACCAGGTCCTCGTCGACATCGAGAAGTCGTTTCGCCAGACCCGGATGGATCGGATCTGCGACCGGTACGGAATCGAGTGGGTCAACCTCAGCAAGACGCCGTTCGTGCACGTGCCCGTGCCGAACGCGCTCGAGGTCGAGTCGATCCCGCTGCCCGAGATCCTCACGCGGACGACCCTCGTCACCATTCCGGTGATGAAGACCCACGGGAAGACCGTGCTCACGGGTGCGATCAAGAACCAGTGGGGGTGCCTGCCGACCTTTCGCCACAACTATCATCCGGTGGTGAACGAGGTCCTCCGCGACCTCACGTCCGTGCTGCGTCCCGCCTTCGCCGTCATGGACGCGACGGTTGCGCTCGAGGGAAACGGCCCCAAGTCCGGGCGGCCCCGCATCTGCAATCTGGTCCTCGCCTCGGGTGATCCGGTCGCCCTCGACACGATTTCCGGTGAGGTGATGGGTCTACTCGGACGGTTCGAGATTCCGCACCTCGTGTTCTGCGCGGAAGCCGGTCTAGGCGTACACGACCGAGCGGGCATCGAAGTGCTGGGTGCGGACCGTCTGCCGCGGGAGACACCACGATTCAGCTTCCAGACGGCGGAACACAACGCGGTCTCCTGGGTCGAGACCGTTCTGCGAAAGACCGGGATCCGGAAGCTCGTCTTCGAGACCAAGGTCCTCGACGTGATGTGCTGGGGAGCCAAGGTCTGGTACTTCATCTGGTACTACCTCGTGAAGGGACGCAGGCTCCGGGACACGGCGATCTCCGAGAGTCCCTACGGGAGTCAGTGGAAGGGCGACGAGCCGCACTGATGAAACGCGCTGGCTCCGCGCACACAGGCGGAGAGCAGGAGCCGTGCAGAATCCGCCACACGGCGGCGCGTGAGACCTCAGCGATTCAGCGGACGCACCAGTGCCGGAAGCCCTGCTCTTCCAGAAACGACTCTGCGTCCGGTCCCTGGAGAAGTGCGAGTGTCGCGACCATGCCCGCTTCGACGCAGGTCGGAGCGTGAACCGTCACGGAACGCGGCGCGCCCGGCACCGGCCACCCCGTTCGGGGATCGAGGACGTGCCCGTAGCGGACGCCGCCGTGAACCACCGCACGTTTCGCGTCCCCACTCGTGGCGAGTGCGCCGGAAGTGAGCTGAAGCTCCGCGATCGCGACTTCATCGGCGAGAGGGGATTCGACTCCGACGGACCACCCGATGGCCGATTCTCGTGCCGGCCCTGACCGGTCGTCGGAGGACTCGGGACCGGCCCCCGGCGGTTCGTCATGGGCGCGGAATCGTTCGGTGGTCTGCCGTCCGTCTCGCGGCGGCACCGCGCGGAGATCTCCACCGAAGTTGACGAGGTACGCGCCCTCCAGCTGACCGACGAGTTCGGCCGCGCGATCGACGGCGTACTCCTTGCCGATTCCCCCGAGGTCGATCTCCATCCCCTCCGGAAGCCGGATCTTCGGAGGGTCGAAGTCGACGCGGGACCAGCCGACGAGGGGGAGGAGCTGCTCCACCGACTCCTGGTCCGGTGGGACGGAGCCGGGTTGGAACGACCATGCACGGCGCAGCACTCCGGACGTGATGTCGAAGCTGCCGGAGGAGAGTTCCCACACCTGCTGCGCGAAGAGAAGGAGGCGCGTCGTTTCGTCATCGAGCGTGATCCAGGATCCACGCGCGCGGTGTATCTCCGCGACCACGCTGTCTTCCCGGTACCGGCTGAACTTCGTTTCGATCCGCCACGCTTCGTCCGACACCAGCGCGAGAGCTTTCTCCGCCGTGGACTTCTTCTCCGTGCGGGCGAGGAGCTCGCACGGACTGGCCATGGAGAAAAAGGCGCCCCGCCAGATTCCGTCGGGGCGCCGGTCCAGTGTGCGATCTCTCGGGGGTCTTTCGATCAAGGCTCCCATCCGTGCGAGATGCGGAACATGAACGCGCCCATGTCCTCGGAGAGGTCCAGCCCTTCGAGGCTGCCGTATGCGGGCTGATCCCCATCCTTCAGGAACTGGTGGTAGTACTCGAGCGCGACCGCGAATTCCTGCTCGCCGACATGGAATCCGCCGACGCGGTTGCCGACCGTGATCGCCGTCATCGGGCCGAGCCGCGGATCCGCCGACGCCTCGGCCGGGAGTGCGTCTCCGGAGACGAGGTAGGTACGGTAGAAGTCCGCCGCTGTCTGTTCGTAGAGACGTACGTGTGGCTCGAAGTAGACCGTCTCCCCGATCGGGACGCGGTGCTTCAGCTCGGCCGTGTGAGACGTGATTCCCCAGTCGTCCCAGAGGAACCGGTAGGAGAGGTCCAGCGTCGTCGAGGCGATCCGCTTCTTCGCCTGCGCGTAGAGGGAGTGCTTCGTGTGCGTGTCCGGGCGCTTCTCGTAGAGGTACGTGACCGGGTCCCCCGCCGACGGGTCGTCCGGGCCATAGAGGACGGACAGGAACTTGTATGGATCGTTGAGGTAGCCGCTCGAGTTCGAGATCGAGTAGTTGAAGCGGACGAGTGTCGTGCGGCTCACGACCTGGGTCAGACCGATGACTCCGTCGACCACGGTCTTCGTGTCGTTCGAGCCCTCGCCGCCGTTCTCGTCGTACTCGCCGTCGTCACCGCGGACGAAGTCGTCTTCGTGCCTGCCCGTGGCGGCACCCATCTCGGCGAACGCGGTGGGGACACCTCCCTCGGGGCTGATCTCGTCCCTCGACCCCGAGACGCCAAGCGAGAGCGTCGTGTTCTTCCGGTCGAACTCCCGGGTGATGCCGGTGGACGCGCCGATCGAGAGGTAGTCGTGTTCTCCGGACCCCTGAACCCCGACGTTCCAGCGCCCGGCGGAGAGGAAGGGCCGATCGTAGGTCAGCGATCCCGCGAAGCGAGTGTCCTTGAAGGTGTCGTCGAGCGGAGTCTCGCCGGCCTTGACCGAGTAGCTACCCGACCCGGAAGGACGCGTGAAGGTCTGCGGGGATCGCGAGGCAACGGCACCGTTCGGTGATGCACCCGTGAGCGTGTCGTAGACGACGCGCAGTGAGAGCTTGTGCTTGTCCCAGAAGTTCCGCGTCACGAGGGCGACTGCCTCGAGGGCAGAGACGCGACCCGGTTCGGTGTAGACCAAGACACCGCTTCCCACTTCCACGTCCTGCGTTGCGGACGCGGCTCTCGGGCCGAGCAGGCTCGCCGCGGCGAGGGCGAGTCCGGTGCGGAGAGACGCCGGGTTCTTCCGCGGACTCAGTTGCATCCGCAACCTCCTCCTCCGAACCCTCGGCCTCCGCTGGAGGCCTCCTTGCTGAAGTAGATGTGGTCGTCGAGTCCGAGGTCGACCGCATCCGCGTCGAGGCTCATCTCCGGCTCGGCGAGGATGTCACGATCCCACGGATCCACTCCGACGTGCGCGCACCCGGAGGTCGAACCCGCGAGTGCGGACACCGCGACACAGACGAACAGAAGACGCTTCATCAGTGAGCCTCGCTCTTGGAAGTGGCCTTCGGGTAGAGATGGTTCAGCTCGGTGAGGAGACCTTCCGAGTCCTTCTCCGTGAAACCCTCGTGCCGCGAGAGGAGCTTTCCGTCCGGCCCGAAGAGCAGCGACGTCGGCATTCCCTGGAGGTCGTACTTCTTCGCGACGTCCCCGTTCGGGTCGTACACGATGTGGAACGGGATCTCGCCCTGTGAACTCAGGAACTTCTCCGCCTTCTTCGGATCCTTGTCCATGCAGACGGCGATTACTTCGAGTCCGGCCGAACCGTACGTCTTCGCGGTCTCCGCCATCCACGGGAACGACTTCCGACAGGGCGGACACCAGGACGCCCAGAAGTCCAGGTAGACCGCGTGGCCGGTGAGGTCCAGCCCTTCGGGGAGGATCGGGGTGAGGCCTGACCAGCCGGGGGCTTCTTCTGCGGAGCTGCCGGTCTCTGCGGAGTTCGCGACTTGGGGTGTGAGTGCCGGACCGAGGAGGAGTGCTGTGGTCGTGAGGGCGAACAGGACCGTCCTGCGGAAGCGACCGAGGACGCGGATCGATTGGATCATGTGGGGAACCTCCAGGGTCTGTACTCTCGACGGAGGCTGCGGTTCTGCGGAAAACTACCCAGATCGTGGATCAGCCAACTCCGGCAGCCTGTCACTATAGATGCATCGGGCCGGTCTCCGGCAACCAAGGAGCTTCCATGGAATGTATCGTCGGCACGAGCGGATTCAGCTACAAGCCATGGAAGGGGATCTTCTATCCGTCCGACCTGCCCGACAAGCAGATGCTGAACTACTACGGACAGATACTCTCCGGGGTGGAGATCGACAACACGTTCTACCGTCTCCCCAAGCAGGCCGTTCTCGAGAGCTGGGCCGAGCAGGTTCCGGCCGGCTTCCGGTTCACGATCAAGGCGTCGCGTCGGATCACCCACTTCGCGCGGCTGAAGAATGCAGACGAACCTCTCGCCTTTCTGATGACGAACGTGGAAGTGCTGAAAGACCGGCTCGGGGCGGTCCTCTTCCAGCTGCCGCCCAACCTCGAGAAGGATGTACCGCGTCTCGCGGCGTTCCTGGAGCTGCTCCCACCGGGAGCGCCCTGTGCGTTCGAGTTCCGTGCGTCGAGCTGGTTATGCGACGAGGTGTACGCGCTCCTCGAGGGCCGAGGCGTGGCGCTCTGTCAGGCCGACACCGACGAGGAACCGATCTCCGAGATACGTCCCACGACGGGTTTCGGATACCTCCGGCTTCGTCGGGAGGAGTACGACGATGCGTACCTCGATCTCTGGGCCGAGCGCATCCGGTCTGCGCCCTGGGAGCGGGCCCTCGTCTTCTTCAAGCACGAGGACGGTGGAGTCGGCCCCGTGCGGGCCAAGGCGCTCCAGGAGCGACTGAGCGGGTGATGCCCACTGGTCGTAGTCGGCCGCGCCGGAAAAGCCGGGGACGGCGGTGCGGCCGCGTTCTTGGCGTGTGGGACCGGTTGACTCTGTGGGAAGCGCGCCTGCAGCGGTAGAAAACGGAAGCCGGTCCCGGGGCATTCCGGGACCGGCTCCGACCATCCGATGTCGTGATGCCTAGGCCTTGAGCTGACGGATGGTGTTCATGCTCGTGTCGTGGAGCGACTTCAGGATGTTCGACATGGTCTGGAACATCTGCTGACGCTTCTGCATGAGCTGCTGGAGCTGCGTCTGGAGGAGCTGCAGGTTCGAGCTGTTCTCGCCACCCGAGCCGTTCGCGCCGCCGCTGCTCGAGCTGCCGCCGGCCGCCGACCCGAGCGAGCCGCCGAGCGAACCACCGAGCTGGCTGCCGAGCATTCCGCCGAGCGGGCCGCCGACCGCGGTTCCGAATGCGCCACCCGCGATGGAGCCGAGGCCACCGAGGAGACCACCCGCGCCGCCCTGGGAGCCGTTCGCGCCGCCGCTCTTCTCGTTCGCCATCTGCTGCTCGATCGCCTTCATCTTGTCTTCGATCTGCTTGTCCATGTGCTCGGTGAGCTTTGCCATGAGGAGGGCGAGCTTGTCTTCGAGCGAGAGGCTCGGGTCGGAGAGGATCGAGCCCGTGTCGCCGGCGCCACCGGTTGCGCCGTTCCCGCTCGCGGAGCCCGTGCCGCCCGCGGATCCGCCGCCGTTTCCGTTCCCGAAGAGGCGGCCGAGGATGTCGTTGAGACTGTTGCCGAGTGCGTTGCCCATCGTGTTGCCGAGCCCGATGCCAGCGCCGATCGCGCCCATGGCCGGGTGGAAGGCGAATGCGGACGGGAAGAGGGGACGCGGGCTCTGGCCCATTCCCGGACGCCAGAGGGCGGGGCGGAACTTGTTCGCCTGGCCGTCGACGCGGCCGTCACGGGCGTCGCGGAAGATGTCGCCGAGGTTGTCGTACTTCATCCCGCGGAAGAGGTAGTCGCCGTCGGCGAGCCGCACCGGCTTCGCGAACGAGCCGCGATACTGCGCACCCGTGATCCGGCCCTGCGCCTGGAAGGGTCCCCAGTTGAACCCGTACTTCTGGCCGATGTGCGCGCGCGTTCCGACCTGCTCGCGGTTCGCGTAGGTGTTCCGGAAGCCGTCCAGGTGAGCGCCGCCACAGCCGCAGCGCGGGGCGAAGGCCCGCGAGAAGCGCGGCTTGCCGGCGCCGCTCAGAATCGAGTCCATCTGGTTGGTGGAGAGCCCGCTCTTCAGATCGACGAGGTTCCGAAAGGCGCCGGCGACGTTGCCGGTCCCGAGGTCCGCGATCGTGCCGAGGGTATCGCCGAAGCTGTCCTTGTAGCCGAGAGAGTCGAGGAGGTGGTTGAGGTTCGTTCCGACGGAGTTGAGGGCGATCGACATCTTGGCGTTCCTTCCTGTGTTCCCGACCTCTTCAGCCTTCGCTCTCGGGTCGGGGGCCGCCCCCTCGGGGCCGGCGTCTCTTTCGAGTCTCTCGGGTCGGGGCGTTTGCTCTCCCGACCGGTTCTGGCCCACTTATCCGGGCACGGCCGGCCGGGGTTGCGCCCTGGACCGTCTTTTTTTTGGGCGGGGTGGAGCTGGAGATCTCGCCGAAGAAGGCCGTTGTTGGGTAGGGTCCTACGCCGGGCTGGGGATGCCGGCCTGGTGACGAGAGGGAGGACGATGACAGGCGAACGAACCGTGGTCTCGGTCTTCGGGACCCGACCCGAGATCATCAAGATGGCTCCGGTTCTGCGAGCCCTGGCCGGGCGACCGGGGATCCGGTCCAAGGTCGTGCTCACCTCCCAGCACACCGACCTCGCCCGTCCCTTTCTCGACCGTTTCGGTGTTTCCGCCGACCGCGATCTCGCCGTGATGCGGCCGAACCAGACCCCGGAGGAGGTGAGCGCCAAGGTGCTGACCGGCCTCGGCCCGGTGCTGGCGGAGTGGGAGGCCTCGCTCGTGCTCGTCCAAGGGGATACTGCGACGGCGTTCGCCGCTGCCCTCGCGGCCTTCTACCGCCGCGTCCCTGTCGGACACGTCGAGGCCGGGCTTCGCACGTCCGACCCCACGAATCCGTTTCCCGAGGAGATGCACCGCCGGATGGTCGGACGTCTCGCCTCGATCCACTTTGCCGCCACCGAGCGGAACCGCGCGGCGCTTCTGGCCGAAGGTGTAGAGCCGGGACGGATCCACGTGACCGGAAACACGGTCGTCGACGCACTCCAACTCACGCTCCGCACGACGGATCCGACCGCGGCACTCGGGAAGCTGCTCGCGGCGAGCGACGGTCGTCGCCGGATCGTCCTCACCACGCATCGGCGCGAGTCGTTCGGTGAGTTGATGGCGGGGAATCTCCGGGTCCTTCGGGAGTTCGTCTCGAAGCACGCCGACGTCGAACTGCTGTTTCCGGTCCATCCGAACCCATCGGTACGCCGACCGACCGAGGAGATCCTTGGAAACGTGGACCGTGTCCATCTGCTCGATCCGATGGACTACTCCGACTTCCTGCATCTGCTGAAGAGCGCGTGGCTCGTCGTCTCGGACTCGGGCGGAGTGCAGGAGGAAGTGCCGTCTCTGGGGAAGGCGCTCCTGGTGTTGCGCGAGAACACGGAGCGTCCGGAGGTCGTCGAGTGCGGGATCGCCGAGCTCGTCGGCGGCGAACCCGAGGTGCTTCGCCGTCGTCTCCTCGAACTCCACGCGGACGACCGCTGGATCCAGGAGGCCCGTTCGATCGCCAATCCGTTCGGGGACGGAACGGCCGCGGAGAAGATCGCATCTCTCGTAGAGGAGTTCGTGAGCCCGTGAAGCCCTACGCGTCGATGTCGCTCGATCTGGACGACCTCTGGACCTACCTCATGATCCATGGCGAGGCTGGGTGGGAGGAGATGCCGTCCTACCTCGAGTCGTTCGTGCCGCTGATTCTCGATCTCCTCGCCGATCTCGGTCTCACGATCACGTTCTTCATCGTGGGCAAGGATGCGGCTCGGCCCGAGCGTCACGCGCTCCTCCGTACGATCGCGGACGCCGGACACGACATCGCGAGCCACTCCTTCCGCCACGAGCCATGGCTCCACCTCTACTCCGACGAAGAGCTGGATCGGGAGCTCGCCCAGGCGGAGGAAGCGATCGAGGAAGCGACGGGGAAGCGTCCGCGCGGGTTCCGTGGCCCCGGCTTCTCCCTCTCGGAGTCGACGCTCCGTGCCCTCGCGCGCCGCGGTTACGAGTACGATGCGAGCACTCTGCCCATGTACCTCGGCCCCCTCGCCAGGCACTACTACTTCCAGACGGCGAAGCTGTCCGAGGCAGAGCGGGCCAAGCGGAGCATCCTCTTCGGCCGTTTCGTCGATGGGCTCCGCCCCTGCGGAACCTACTCCTGGCAGTTGGGAGACGAGAAGCTCCTCGAGATTCCGGTGACGACCTCACCGTTCCTCAAGCTGCCGTTCCATCTGAGCTACCTGCTCTACGCGAGCATGCGCTCCCACGGGCTCTCGAACGTCTACTTGGATACGAGTCTCGCGCTCTGCCGTCTCGGCGGAGTCGCGCCTTCGCTCCTTCTCCATCCTCTGGACTTCCTGGGTGGCGACGACGTCCCGAGGCTCGCGTTCTTCCCGGCCATGCAGGTGGCGGGAGAGCAAAAGCGGGCCTGGGCGCGGGACTTCCTCGGGAAGTTCGCAGGCAAGTACGAGATCCTGACCATGTCGGGGCACGCTGCGCGTGCGTCCCAGGACTCGCTTCGGAAGAGGACGCCGGACTTCGGCTCCCAGGCTCTGGGGCAGCCCGCGGGATCCTGACGCATGGGATCGTGGGCCCGGGAGGGAGCGCGACCAAGGAGCCACTGTCTTGCGCGCTGGGCCCTCTGTTCACGTCTCCACTGCCGTGTCCCGGTCCCGGTCAATGACCCGTGGACATCGTGTAGACCTTGTACTCGCCCGCTTCGAAGGCGATCGGCCACGAGTACGCGGCGCGGGTCACGAGGAAGTCCGGTTCCAGATCGTCCACGATCCGCCCCATCTCGTCCGGCGTGATCGCTTCGAAGTGACGCGTGAGCGACGGACGCCGCTCCGGGCCTCGCACCATCTCTCCGCCGAGCAGCTCCACGCGTCGACGCCACTCACTCAGCCGGTCGTAGGTCTGGAACTCCGAGCAGACCACGAGCCCGCGCTCGGCCCTGTACCAGAACTCGCGGTCGAGGCCGGGCGGTGCGATGCCTTCCACGTCAGCGGGGAGGTTCTCTCCGATCCAGTCGTAGCACTCGGCAAGTCCGGTGGGCAGGTCGTCCGAGGGTGCGAGTCGCCGCTGGAGTGCGTGGGAGTACGAACTGAACGGTTCCGGCAGGGCGAGAAGGGCGAGGCCGGCGAGGATCGCTACCGCCCGTTCGGCGGTTCCGATCGTGCGCCGGGAGAGACTCTCGAGGAGTGCGAAGAGGAAGAACAGCGGAGTGAGCAGTGGGAAGAGCCGGAAGGGGAAGTAGGAGAGCTCTTCGTAGAGGGACAGCTTCCTCAGGATCAGTCCGACGAGGAAGGGCAGCGCGATCGCGAGCTGGAAGACGAAGAGCCGACGCCAGGCCGGACGCTTCGACTCCCACGCGTGGATCCCGAGGAACACGAGCAGGACCGGCAGGATGGCCAGCACCCGGATCGGCCAGGTCTCCGGGTCGAGGTGATGCGGCATCTTCACCTGAGTCATGAGTTCCCAGTCGGAGAGGGTGGCGACGTGCTCGCTGAGCACCATCGGTACCGTCGCGATGAGTCCCGGGATCGCGCCGAGGACGACGAGGCCGGCCGCTGCCGCTCCCTCGATCCAGCGGGCCCGTCCGTCGCCGAAGCGACCGAGCAGCTCGCACGCGATCACGGCGAACACGGCCACGCCGCCCCAGAGGCCGACCGAGGGGTGGAACGTGAAGGCGAGCCCGACGAGGAACGCAGCGGGCCGGATCCGGCCGTCGAGGAGAGGGAAGAGCGCTCCCAGGAGGAAGGCGTAGGACACACACTTCGCCTCGAACGTTCCGAGCACCCAGCTGTGCGCGACGAGCGACTGTCCCCAACCGATCCAGACCACGAGGGCGCCGAGTCCGAGGAAGGGAGCGACTCCCAGCTTCCTCGCGAGAAGGAGGAGGAGACCGAGATTCACCGTCCAGGTGAGGAGCCGTCCGAACCAGGCGAGTGCGTCCGGGGGAAGGGCGAAGGCCAGGAGTCCGAAGACGTGGTTGAAGGCGAAGTGCTCCGGGGCGCCCCCGGCGAGGGTCCAGTCGACGGGGATGTATGTCGGCTGATAGGTCCGAAACAGACGGACGAGGTAGAAGAACTCGTTCCGCCAGGGGACGACTTCGCCCTCGTGGAGCCAGGTCACGACCAGCGCGACGACGAGTGCGATCCAGAGCCGCCGATCCCTCAGCCCGGCGGCGAGATCGGATCGATGCCGGGCTGACTCCGGAGCGGCCAGGTTCGGCCCGTTTCCGTCGCTAGGTTGTGGGAACTTACCCAACTTAGGGCCGCCTCCTCCGTGATACACTCTTTGTCGTTCGCTCGGGCAGGGATCTTGGGCCCGTATCGGTTCTGCGACAATCCCTTCCGACGTCGGACACTTTCGTGATGCCCGGAAGGGGCAGCGACGAAAGACGTTATACGGACTCAGAGTGCGTGGCGGCAGCCGCCAGGCCAGATTGCCGGTGGGAAGCGGTAGACTCGACGGTTCGGTTTGCGGAAGGACCTCCGCCGGCCGAAAAGAAAGAAAGCAAGCGACGACTCTCATGGGCCTCTCCTCGCGTGTGGAGAGCAGTCCCAGCGAATCAACCGGCCGCCGGAGTTGATGTCCGACATGACCCGCACCTTGGTCTCCCTCGTCGTACCTTGTTGCGACGAGGAAGAGGCTCTTCCCAAGCTCTGGGATCGTTTCCAGGCCAGCGTCAGGCTCGTGCCCGAGGGGTATGGGCTCGAGTTCGTCTTCGTCGATGACGGAAGTCGTGACGGGACCTGGCGGATTCTGTCCGAGCTGACGAAGGGCAGGGCGGACTGCATCCTCGTCCGACACGAGAGCCGTCGTGGGATCGGGGCCGGCCTCAGGAGTGCGCTCCAGGCCTCGCACGGCGAGGTCATCGCCGTCCTCGACGCCGACGGGACCTACGACCCGTCTCGGCTTCCGGAGCTGATCCGCTACCTGGACGACGCGGATCTCGTCACCGGATCCCCATATCACCCGAAGGGCAGCGTCCTCAACGTACCGGCCTGGCGCCTCTTTCTCAGCAAGAGCCTCTCGCGGCTCTACCGGGCCGTATCCCCCGTAAAGGTGTGGACCTACACGAGTCTCTTCCGGGCCTACCGGCGGGAGGTTCTTGAGAAGGTCGCTTGGACTTCCGATGGTTTCTTGAGTAACACGGAGATCCTGATCGGGGCCGCCAGGTCCGGATTCAGAGTCGCGGAGTTCCCGACCACACTCTCCGTGCGTTGCTATGGACAGAGCAAGCTGCGGACGCTCTCGGTGATCCGAGAGCACCTCGGCTTCCTCGGGCGCGAGTTGAAGACGGGCACGAGCCACCGTCAGATCGGGCTCAGAACGGAAGGCGGAGCAGTTTCGCCCGCCAGTGAGGAGAGACGAGGATGGTACAGATGATCCAGCTTCCTTCAGACGGCGACTCTTCGGGTCGCGACCTCGGCGAGGAGGAACTGGCACTCCTCAAAGAGGCGATCGCGTCCGGCCACCTCACGTCGACGCGCGGAACGATGGTGCCCCGCCTCGAGGAAGAGTTCGCGAAGGTGTTCGGCGTGGACCGGGCGATCGCACTCGCGAGCGGAAGCGCTGCGGTCCATACGGCCGTGGCCGCGGTCGATCCCGAGCCAGGTGATGAAGTCATCACGACTCCGATCACCGACATGGGGGCGATCACCGGGATCCTCCTCCAGGGCGCCGTCCCGATCTTCGCCGACGTCGATCCGGTGAGCCTCAACGTGACGGCCGAGACGATCCGTCCGCGGATCACGAAACACACGAAGGCGATCATCGTCACGCACCTCTTCGGCAATCCGTGCGACATGGACCCGATCCTCGCGCTTGCCAAGGAGCACGGCATTCCGGTGATCGAGGACGCCGCGCAGGCCTTCATGGCGACCTACAAGGGACGCCTCTGCGGCACCATCGGTGACATCGGCTGCTTCAGCTTCCAGCAGTCCAAGCACATGACGAGTGGCGAAGGCGGGATCGTCGTCTCGAACAATGCGGACTACGCGCGCCGCATGTTCCTCTTCGTGAACAAGGCCTGGGGATACGGTGACTCCAACCCGGACCACTACTTCCTCGCGCCCAACTACAGGATGACGGAGCTCCAGGGAGCGGTACTCGTTCCTCAGCTCGCGAAGCTCCCAGGAGTGGTCGAGCGTCGGAACCGGACCGCGACCCGGCTCTCCAACGCGATCGCCGGGTTGTCGCAGATCCAGGCCCCGGTCGTCACGCCGGATTCCAAGCACGTCTACTGGCGTTATCCGATCCGGATCGCTGCACCGGGCGACGATCTGACTCGTCTCGCCGGCGCCATCCGCGAGCGCGGCGTGCAGTGCGCTCCCCGCTACATCTCGAAGCCCGCGTTCGAGTGTCAGGTCATCCGGGACCGGGTCAGCTTCGGGAAGTCGAAGTGGCCCTGGGAGGGACCGCACATGGCGGGTCGGGACCCGATCGTCTACGACCCGAAGACGTTCCCCGGCGCGTACGACGGGCTCGCCCACGTCATCGTGATCCCGTGGAACGAGTTCTTCACCGACGACCTCGTCGACTCGATCGCCGGCGTCATCGCCGAGGCAGAGCGCAACGTCCTCGGAACGGGGGTGTGACATGGAGAGCCCGTTTCGTCTCGGCATCATCGGCACCGGGCGGATTGCCCAGACCTATCTCGCGAACCTGAACGAAGTCCCAGGGCTCGATCTCGTTGCGGTCTGTGACACCGAGCCCGCGGTCGTCGCGGCCTCGGCGGAAGCCTATGGCTGCAAGTCCTACAGTGATCACAAGGCGCTCCTCTCCTCCGAAGGGCTGGACGGTGTCGTCATCGCGACACCGCCCGTGACGCACAAGGAGATCGCGATCGAGGCGTTCCGGAACGGAACCCATGTTCTCTGCGAGAAGCCGGTCGCCATTTCGTCCGAGGACATCCGCGAGATGCATGCCCAGGCGAGAGAGCACGGCAAGCGGCTCATGATGGCGTCGAAGTTCCGCTACGTGGACGATGTGTCGAAGGCACGATCCATCGTCCAGGCCGGCATCCTCGGCGCACCGGTCCGGTTCGAGAACACGTTCGCGAACTGGCTCGACGTGCGTCAGCGCTGGAACTCGAAGCGGGAGATCGCGGGCGGCGGCGTCCTCATCGACAACGGGACCCACTCGGTCGACATCGCGCGCTTCGTCCTCGGGCCGATCACGGACGTGTCCGCCTATCACGGACCGAAGATCCAGGCGATCGAGGTCGAGGACACGAGCCACCTGTCGTTCCGCTCGGCGAGTGGCGCGACCGGCATGGTCGACGTGAGCTGGTCGATCCACAAGACTCTCGTCGTACGTGGAGATCTGGGTACGAGGAATGCTCTCGCTCGGCTGGAAGGAGTCGAAGTACCGGCAGAACCACCAGACGACGTGGGTCCAGTTCGGGAACGGCTACGACAAGAACCGCGCGTTCCGGAGCCAGCTCGAGAACTTCGTGAATCACTGTGCGGGGAAGGAGCCTGCCCGCATCTCGGCGGACGACGCGCTCGCCTCCGTTCTCGTCATCGAGGCCGCCTACCATTCCGCCGACGACGGCAGCTGGCGGAAAGTTCCGCAGGAGTAGAGCGTGGCCGACAACGGCTCGATCCACGAGACGGCGCGGATCCACCCCACGGCCCTCATCGAAGAGGGCGTGTCGGTCGGGCCGCGCTCGTCCATCTGGGACAACGTACACATCCGGCACGGCGCCCGCATCGGTCACGACTCGATCGTGGGAGAGAAGAGTTACATCGCCTACGACGTTCCGATCGGTGACTTCGTCAAGATCAACGCGATGGTCTACATCTGCGCCGAGGTCGAGATCGGGAACGGCGTCATGATCTCCGCTGGGACGACGTTCACCAACGATCTCTACCCGCGCGCGCTGGACAAGGAGCTCCGCGGACTCGAAACGTCCGCCGTCACCGAGGAGACGCTTCGCTGCATCGTGGAGGACGGCGTCACCATCGGCGCGCAGGCGACGATCGGGCCGGGGCTCACGCTCGGACGCTTCTCCATGGTCGGGATGGGTTCGGTCGTGACGCGCGACGTTCCGCCCTTCACGTTGGTCGTGGGGAATCCGGCCCGTCCGGTCGGGATGCTCTGCGCCTGCGGTCCGCGGCTCGTCTCTCATCCGGAGTTCCTCACGGCGGGGCCTGACGTCACGTGGTCGTGCCACCGCTGCGACCGGGTCTACCGACGGGACGGTGATTCGCTCTCGCTCGTGAGCGATCCGCACGGCCCGGGCATCCTCACGGTTTGAGCACGCGCCCGCGAGTCGCCGTGCTCGGCGGCGGGTTCCTCGGCCTCAACCTGGCCAGGGAGCTCCTGGGGCATGGCTACGACGTGACCGTGTTCGAGGCGGGGGACCGGCCCGGTGGCGTCTCCGTCTCGCGTGACCTCGGTGGACGGACCGTCGACCGCTTCTACCACACGATCCTCCCGACGGACTCGGCGCTCCTCCGGCTGGTGGACGAGCTCGGGCTCGGACCGCGACTCGCGTGGCGACGGACGAGGAGCGGTTTCTTCCAGGACGGCCGTCTCCACTCCGTATCGACACCACTCGAGCTGCTTCGCTTTCCCGTGCTCACCCTCCGCGAGCGGGTCCGGCTCGGCCTCGCGGTCTTTCGTGCCCAACGTCAGCGGGACTGGGCGGCGATCGAGAGCGAGACGTGCGAGTCCTGGCTCACGCGGATCTGCGGACGTTCGATCTACGAGAAGATGTGGGCGCCACTCCTTCGCGCGAAGCTCGGGGATGCGGCGCCCCGTGTCTCGGCGACGTTCATCTGGGCCACCATCCACCGGCTCCAGGCAGGTACGAGAGACGACTCCGGACTCACCAAGGATCTCGCCGCGGGCATGATGGGATACCTGAGCGGTGGGTATCAGGGTCTCATCGACGCGCTCGCGGAAGACGTGGGACGTCGTGGTGGCGGGATCCGGACGGCTGCCCCGGTCACGTCGCTTCGGTCCGTGGCCGGTGGTGGCTGGCAGGTCGGTGTCGGGGAGAGCGCTCCTGATGTCCACGAGTTCGACATCGTCGTGTCGACGCTTCCTCCCAAGGTGCTGGCCCGGGTCGCTCACGACGAGGCGCTGACGGGAGTGGGGGAGGAAGTGGAAGGGCTCGGCGTCGTCTGCGAGATCCTGCTGCTCGATCGTCCCCTCACGGGTTTCTACATTCTCAACCTGGGGGATCCCCAGCTGCCCTTCACCGGGATCATCGAGTCGACGCACCTTGCGCCCCCCGGGGAGTTTGGGGAGGCGTCGATCGTTTATCTCCCAAGGTACCTCGCGCCGGGTGATCCCTGGGCGGAGCTTCCCGACGGGGAGGTCTCGCGCAGGTTTCGCGAGTCCCTCCGCGCGGTGTTTCCGGCCTTCGACGAGAGTTGGATCCTGGCGGGCGCGATCGAGCGCGCTCCTTTCGTGCAGCCGATCCACACCGTCGACTACCGAGCGAAGATGCCCCAGACCCGGCCCGCATCCGGGCTCTGGATCGCGTCGAGCGCCCAGGTCCATCCCTGGCCGGTTCACAACGATCAGATCCTCCGCCGAGCTCAAGCGGTTGCGAGAGAGATGGTTGAGTCGTTGGAACGTTAGGTTTCTCGCTCTGAAAATGCAGAATCCGGTATACTCGTAGTTCACGGGACGGGGCCTCAACAGTCGGAGAGCGGAAGCTGGTCGTTTCAGCTCCCCGGCCGGCGCGTACGGTTTTTCCGCACGAATGCCACCGCGAAGTGGCTCCGCCGGGCACCGATCGACAGCTTGGGAATACATAGAATGCCCCGAACCGTTCTCCTCCGTTCCGCGCGCGCCCTGACGTCGCTGGTCCTTCTCGCCGTGTTCGTCGGTCTCGCCCCCCGCGCCTTCGGACAGACCTCCCGCATCTACCTGGCGAACGACGACCACACCGACTACTTCTGGTCGGGAGACGATGTCGAGTACCGGGACGTGTTTCTCTCGATGCTCGACTACTACATGCAGCAGGCAGAGGACACGGAGTCGAACCCGGCCGACTCCCGGGGACGGTTCAACTGTGACGGCAGCTACTGGGTGTGGGAGTACGAACAGAACAAGAGCGCGGCGGAGTTCGATCGTCTCGTCGATCACCTTCGTGCCGGCACGATCACGATGCCGCTCCATACTCTCGTCGAACTCTATGGGGCCATGCCGACGGAAGCCGTCCTGCGAAACATGTACTACGCGGGCAGGCTCGAGCGGCGACACGATCTCCGCTTTCCCCTGGTCTCCGCGATCGAGAACCAGACGATGCCGGCGGGCGTCGCGTCGCTCTGGGCGGGGTCGGGTGCCAAGTACGCCTGGAAGGGCGTCTGTGGTTGTGCTTCCAACATGGACTACGGCGATCGTCCGCGCGAGATCTACCACTTCGCCGGTCCGGACGGTGCGTCGGTCTGCATGAAGTGGAACACGCTCCTCGGTGACAACCGGAGCATGGGTGGCTATGCCGAGGCCCGCTATCCGTACGACGTCGTCGACGTCATCGAGGGCGACCCGGACTTCACGAGCCGGTGGCCGTGGCCCGTCGCCGGCGCGTTCGGCTATGGGTGGGATGCGCTCGACTCCTACACCTACAACATCATCAACGCGTCGCTCGATCTCAGCGACGCGAACCGCCGCGTCATCGTCTCGAATCAAGTCGACTTCTTCGAGGACTTCCTCGCGAACCACGGGGACGAGATCGAGACGTTCTCGGGCAGCTTCGGAAACGAATGGGATCTCCTCACCGCCACCCTTGCGGAGGTCACGGCGGACTTCCGGCGGACCCTCGAGAAGCTCCGCACCGCGGAGGCGATGGCCACCGTCGTCTCCTTCGACGATCCGTTCTTCATGTCGGGGAGGGAGGCCGCGCGGGACGCTGCCTTCCATGCCTGCGGTCTCTTCTACGAGCACGACTGGACGGCCAACGGCCCCGTCGGTGAGGCCGCGCGGGAGCAGTTCCAGCGGGACCAGCTCCAGGCCCTCCACGACTACGTCGATCCCCTCTACGACGATGCGCTCGTGGCGCTCGGCAGTCGGGTGGCCAATCCGACCGGGACGGAGCGCTACGTGGTGTTCAATCCGCTCTCGTTCGAGCGGACCGACGTCGCCTTCCTGCCGATCGGTGCCGGCGGACCGTTCCACGTCGTGGACGTCCTGACCGGGACGCAGGTGCCGTCCCAGGAAGCCTTCATCGGCGGGGTGCGGCACGCGGAGATCCTCGCCACGGGTGTGCCGTCCGTCGGGTACCGGGTCTTCGAAGTGCGTCCCGGCGCGGGGCAGAACTTCCCCGATGCAGTGACACTGAGCGGGGCGACGATGGACAACGGTGTCTACTCCGTCACCTTGGGATCGCGAGGACAGATCGCGAGCCTGGTCGATCTCACGACCGCGCACGAGTGGGCCGCCACGGATCTGTTCGACATCGGTACCGGGAACGGAAGTCCCGAAGTCCTCGCGAGCGGCCCGGTCTCGGCCACGCTCCGGGTCGACGCCGGCGGCAGCCCCGCCCACGAGACCCGCGTCACCCTGTTCCATCCGTCGGTGGACCGGGTCGACATGGAGTCGCGCGTGACGGAGAACTTCGGCGGCTACGTTTCCCAGGAGTTCGACTTCGCGCTCTCCGACTTCACCCTTCGTCACGAGGAAGTCGGGATGATCGCGACAGCCAAGCACGCGGCCGATGGCGGCGACTACGCGGACGAGAAGGTGCGGGTCGACTATCTCACCGCGAACCACTTCGTCGACCTCTCGGAGACAGGCCGCGGAATCACGCTCTCGAACTGGGACTCCTCGTTCTTCAAGTTCGGGAACAGCTCGATCCCCTCGATCGACACGTCGACACCCCGCGTGGAGATGATCGTCGGGATGCGTCCGATCGGGAACCTCGGGATCACTTCCCAGGGTGGGGACGACTTCTTCCTCAACCGCTACGCGCTCCGTACCCACGGTGGGTTCGACGGGAGCGAGGCGATGGCGTTCTCGCTCGCGCACCAGAATCCGCTCGTCGCGACCCCGGTTACTGGCGCTCCCACGGCTTCCTTCGATCCCCGCAAGGCGTCCTTCTTCCAGGACTCGAGCGACGACGTGCTGCTCTGGACCCTCAAGCCGTCCGAAGAAGGGATCCAGGAAGGCGTGATCGCGCGGTACTGGAACGCGGACGACGCGGTGCGCGTCCTCACTTCCGCGCCGGGCGCTCCGTTCTACGTCGATTCCGCGACGGCGACGACCCACATCGAGACCGACGAGACGCCCCTTCCGGTGATCCTCGGTACGGTGACGATGACGTTCCAGCCGCAGCAGATCCGCACGGTCCGCTACCGTCTGCGCGACCTCCTCGCGGATACGGCGGAGACGGTTCCTTCATCAGCGCGCCTCCACCTCAGCGCTTTCCCCCATCCGGTGAGCCTTTCCGGCACCGCCAGCCTTCGGCTCGAGCTCTCGGGCACCGAACGGGTCCATCTCGCGGTGTTCGACGCGGTGGGGCGGAAGGTCGCCGACGTCGTCGACGAGTCCATGGAGGCGGGGACTCACATCCTGCCGTGGGCACCGCGATCCCTCCATCCGGGCGTGTACTTCGGCCGGGCCGAGGCGGGGGGCCGGCAGGCGTCGACCAAGATCGTCGTCGTCCGCTGATCGGTTCGAGACCGGGCCAGGCGGTGGTACTGTCCCCGACATGCGTGACCCGCGAGTGCTGTCTGCGAGCGAACGGGGCCTTCGGATGAAAGTGCTCCTGCCCCGCCCTCCCGGCGACGACTTCATTCGCACACTGCGGGAGCGGATCGACCCGGGGATCGAACTCCTCCTCGGGTCGGCTTCCTCCGATGCCCGGGACTACGATTGGCTCGTGGAAGGCGTGCCGACCGAGGAGCAGATCACGCGGAGCTCCCGGCTTCGCGGCGTCGTCGTTCCGTGGGCGGGAGTCTCGACGCGCACGCTCGAACTCGTTCGGCTCCATCCGCACCTGACAGTCCACAACCTCCACCACAACGCGCCCGCCACGGCGGAACTCGCGTTCGCCTTGCTCTCGGCCGTCGCGCGCCGCATCGTTCCGATCGACCAGGCGCTCCGGAGAGGGGATTGGGCGGGCCGGGACGACTCCGAACGGAACTTCCTCCTCGCCGGGCGCTCGGCCGTGATCCTGGGACTCGGCGCGATCGGACGGCGGGTCGCGAAGTTCTGCCTCGCGTTCGGGATGCCGGTGACCGCGGTGTGCCGCACGTCCCGCACTCACTCCGCGTGGGGCTCCGATCTCGAAGGCGTGGAGGTTCGTGACATCTCGTCGCTGCAGGATCTCCTCCCGCAGGCCCGCGTGCTCTTTCTGACACTTCCGCTCACCGAGGAGACACGCGGACTCATCGGCGAGCGAGAACTCGGACTCCTTCCTCGCGATGCCATCTTGGTCAATGTCGCGCGCGGACCGATCGTGGACGAGGATGCGCTTTTCGCCGCCCTCGAGTCGCACCGGATCGCGGGGGCCGGGCTCGACGTTTGGTATCGCTACCCACGTGACGAGGATGATAGGCGCGACTTCCTTCCTTCGAGTCGTCCGTTCCACACTCTCGAGAACGTGGTGTTGAGCCCCCATCGAGGCGGGGACACGTTGGAGACGGAGACGCTTCGGGCGACTGCGCTGGCCGAACTCCTGGCCTTCGCCGTCCGCGGAGAAGAGATGCCGAACCGAGTCGATACCTCGGTCGGATACTGATCCCCTCTCGGTACCTCGGGTGGATGCGGATCCCTTCCCTCTCGATAGCTCGGTTGGATATGGATCCCTTCCGTCTCGATACCGCGGTCGTCTGGGGATCCCCTTTCCGTACCTCGGGTGGGTACTGGACGCTCATCCCGATACCTCGGGAACCCCGCATTTCAGGGCTCGCCGTGCATCCTATAGTTAGACGTGATGAGCGAAGGACCGTGAGACCCGGCTCGTCATCGGTCCTTTGCGCAGCGAATGGCTCGTATCGGAGGATGCCATGCTGAAGGACTACCACCCAATCGAGGTGTTACTGGGGCAGGATGGGTCTTGGGCGATCGAGGGCGTGCCGGACGGACGGATGGGTGCGCGCAAGGTCTTCCGTTTCCTGTTGGGACAGGAACCTCCCGCCAACAGCTACCGGACCAACCCCCTGTGGGACTGGTTCTACTTCCCACCGGGATCTCTCACCGCGGAACAGAGGCACCGTCTCCTCGCCAACGGCGTGCGGACGGAGCAGGGATCGTGGACGTACAAGTTCCACCAAGTAGATCACGTCGAGCAACCTGGGCAGTTCACGGAGTCCTTCTTCGACATCCTGAAGGAGCCGATCGTCGGCCGAGTGGTGGCGGGAGTGGTCAGCTTCGTCCTGTTCGCGACCGCGGGCTACTTCTGGGTCCAGACGCGAGAAGCCGTTGCGGTCGAGGCGGGACTCGTCGACGTTCTCGCCGCGGCGGAGACTCCGTACGTGGAACCGAACTTCGCGAGCCGTCTCGCCGTGCGATTCTCCGATGGGGACCGCTTCTCGGTCCCCGTGTCGCCCAAGGACGTCATCAGTCGGGGCGGGGACAGCATCGTGTTGGCGGGATTCGGAGATCGCGCCTTCTTCGTCCAATCCGAAGGGATCGGAGAGACCCTGACGAACGAGTTCCAGCTTCCGGGAGCCGCGCTGGAGTTCGATACACGCGGTGGAGTCGAGGGCATCCGGGCACAGAGGCCCGATGGAAGCTGGAACCCCGCCACGGTGATCCCGCTCGTGAAGGGGCACGTTTCGCCGGGTCTCGACGCGGCGAAGATCCGCTTCGACGATCCGACCACCTTCGCGGCCGGGGAACGCTACACGTTCTCCGGTGGAGTGGAACGGCAAGGTGATGGGTTCCTCGTCTTCGCTCTGCCGCGTCTGGCGCCACCGTATCGCGTGTTCGTTCACACGACGGACGTTGGAATCGAGGCGCTGCTCGGGTACGCCGCCGATCGGAGTCTCACCGTCGATCTCACCGGCGTCCTCGTCGACGTGCCTTCCGACGAAGACCGTGCCGCGACCCGGGTCGTCGGACGCGTCGGTTCGGACTTCGGCTTGAGGGCCTTCCGCACCGAGTTCGTTCCCGGCCAGGGAGGCTGATCGGATCAGTCTCGCTGCAGTTCGAGCATCAGGCATCCTAAGTGTTCCCCGATCTGCGTAGGGCGTACCCTCGAGAGATCGGGGAACGCTCGAGACGAATGTCACCCCGTTTCATCCGGATCACGTGGGGGAAACATGCCTCCCGCTCGTGACCGTCCGGACCCGTCGGCGCCGAACGCCGCTTCCTGCCCCCGGGACACCCATCGTCGTTTCCAACGGCGTGACCGAACTCGGCACACCCCGCGCAAACAGGCCGGCGCGATGTCCCAGGAATACTCGTGGGACAAAGACCGGTGGGTTCATCGTCCGTGAGCCCCACTCCAGTCGCGGACGAGCCGTCTGTGGGACCTACCACGTCCGCAGAACCGAACCGGCCGCCCACCGCCCAGACGTCCCTTCCTTCCGACACCGCGCCGGCCACTTCTCTCGTTCCCGTTTCGATCCCGGAGCGTCGTGGCGGCGATTCGCGCCCGCGTCCCGTGGCGGGCCCGCGTGTCGACGTTCCACTCCGGAGACAGGAGGGTGGACATGCGTTGGATTCTCGGCGCGTTCCTGGGAGCGTCCCTACTCTCATGGGGATTCGCGCTTCCCGTAACCGCGCAACAGCAGACCGCGATCCGGGGATCGCTCTCGAACTTCGACGTGCATCAAGGCTGCTTCGACGAGGCGGACAACTTCGAGCTCGACATACTCGGCGACATCGATCCGGACGACTTCACCGGCTTCTTCCCGGGATGGGGAAGCCCGCCTCGCTTCGATGACATCAAGGTCGGCGGTGTGGACTTCGGTGCGGAGGTCCTCTGGCTCGATCGCTCGATGCCGATCCCGTACTGCGAGTGGAGGCATTTCGGCGTGGAGGTCGACCCGGCCCTTCCACCGATGTCGGTTCAGGCCTACTGGACGCGTGTCATCAAGGACCGGCAGATCCCGGTGCCGTTCCAATGGTGGGTGATGCAGGAGGACGGCATCATCATCGACCGCCTGGTCTTCTCTCCCACGTTCGACGAAGGTCCGGTCTGGATCCGGCGGGAGTGGGCACTGAACCCGGACCCGATTCCTCTCGAGGACCTCCAGTTCGATACGTTGCCGCTGCAGTGGATGCCGGGAGACGAGTTCCTGCTCGTGCCCGGCGACATGATGGATCTGCCGATCGTGAGGCCGCCCGACATGGCGGCGGTGCTGGTTCGCTACACGGTTACGCGTGAGAGCGGCGATACCGACGTACGCTTCGTCACCGAGGCGGTACTCGAGCCGTTCCAGCCGGTGATCGTGAGCGTGCTCGTGAACTTCGACCTCCACAACAACATCCCCGGCACCTCGTTCGACAATCTCGAACTCGACTTCTTCGGTGACTGGCTGGATCCCGGGATGGTCAGGTGGTGGTACGACCTCGAGATTCCGGGGCCGCCTCCACCGTTCTCGGCCTGGGGTGTCGACCCACTTCTGCGCCGGTTCCCTCCGGGGATGTTCCCCGGTCTGCCCGGCGGTCTCGAGGTGACCTGGCTCGACAAGTTCGACACCTTCGACTTCTGTGATACCTATCACTTCGGTCTCGAGTTCGATCCGGCCGTCATGCTCGACCCGACGATGCTTCCATCCGTGCAGGCCTACTGGACTCGGATCGACACGTGCCAGGTCCCGGTTCCGTGGCAGTTCTGGCAGCCGATCCCGGGAGGCCCGATCCTCGACATCATCCTGCTCTCGGAAACGTACTGGCCGGGAGAGGTCGAAGTGAGCCGCGACTATGCGGCGCTCGAGGACGAGTTCCCACTCGAAGACCTGACCTGGGACAACCTGGATGGACTCCCCTGGACCCCCGTGGCCGGCGATCCGCAGATCCTGAGCCCTGGCCAGGACACGGTCCTCGAGATCCCGTTCGGGCCTCCGGGGCCGGATCGGATCGATCCGTTCGACCGGGCCGCGCTCGTTCGGTACACCGTGCGGCCGGTCGGTGGGGACGTCGAGTCTCGGTTCATCAACGAAGCACTCATCACGCCGCCCTCTTCGCACGTTCCGGAAGAGGGGACTCCCGACCACGGGACGAGGATCGAACCGAACCTGCCGAACCCGTTTGTCGACTGGACTCTTCTCATCTACCGGATCGAAGAGGAATCCGAGGTGTTCTTCTCGATCTACGACGTGAACGGCCGGGAGGTCGCGTTCCTCGACGCCGGCGTGCAGACGCCGGGCGTCCATTCCATCCGGTTCGACGCGCGTGACGACCAGGGGCAGCGACTTCCCGCCGGTATCTACTTCGCCGTGATGGACGCCGGGGGACAGGTCGATCAGCGGAAGATCGTGCTGAAAGAGTGACGCCGTTCCCAAGGTGCGCCGCGCTCACGTGGCCGTGGTTTCGCTGCGGCCTGGCTCTGTGTGGTGCGGCATGAGCGTCTGAGTGATGGGACGAAGAATGGGCGGGGCCGACCCGCCCATTCTACATGTGGCGGGCAAGACGCGACTCTCCTGGCGGTCGAGTCGAATGCGTCGTCTATGCGAAATCCGTCGTCTATGCGAAACGCGGCGTCGAGGCGAGTGCGGCGTCGAGTCGTCCGAACTGGGCCACGCGGCGGAACTCCGCGACGTGCTATCGTTCGCCTTCGATCCAATCGAACGACTTCGGCACCGACACTCCAGCGCTTGGCTGAGAAAGCGGTGCCCTCATCTGGAGGCAAACTCGATGGCGACGGTTCGTGCTGGAAGCAAGAAGGTCCTCGTGGTCGTGGACGTACAGGTCGGCGTCATGAGCGGAGCTTGGAATGCACCCGAGGTGATCGCGAACGTGGCTCGTTCCGTCGAGAGCGCTCGGGCCCACGGTGTCCCCGTGATCTGGGTACAGCACTCGAGCGACGAGGAACTCGTTCCCGAGAGCGCCGAGTGGCAGTGGGTCCCGGAGCTCGTGCCCGGGGCCGGCGAGCTGGCCGTTCACAAGACCCACAACTCTGCCTTCGAGGACACGGATCTCGAGCAGATGTTATCGGAGTTGGGTGCCACCCACATCGTGCTTGCGGGTGCTGCGACCAACTGGTGCATCCGCGCGACGGCGTATGGTGCGCTCGATCGCGGATACGACCTGACCCTGGTCGAGGACGCTCACTCCACGGAAACCCTCGACCTCGGGGGCGGAGCGAAGATCGAAGCGGAGCAGGTGATCCGAGATCTCAACGTCGTCATGACGTGGCTCACCTACCCCGGACGAAAGACCACGACGGCCAAGTCCGGCGAACTCGCTTGGGCCGAGGCGTAGGAAGAGGAGATCCCAAGTTGTCGAACACAGGTGTCGATGCTCCGATCCCGGTCGCGGCGCTCCGCGATGTGCTGAAGAGCCAGTACCACGCATCGCTCGCGATGCTCCGGCAGACGATCGAGAACTGTCCGGACGAACTCTGGTTCAGCACGGAACCCAAAGCGCCCTACTGGCAGCATGCGTATCACGTGCTCTACTTCGCGCACCTCTACATGCAGACCGATGAAGCTGCGTTCGTGCCGTGGGAGGGGGAGCAGTCGGATGTCCAGTATCCGGATGCCATCCCGGCGGACCCGATTCCGGGGAGCACGCTGCCTCTGACTCCCGAGCCGTACTCTCGGGAACAGGTGCTCGCCTACTGGGACCACTGCGACCAGATGGTGGATGCCGCCGTCGACCGGATGGATCTGGGCTGCACCCGAGAGTGGCTTCAGCTGGTACAAGATGTCCAAGCTCGAGCACCAGTTCGTGAACCTCCGCCACATCCAACACCATATGGCCGTGCTGGCCGGCCGCCTCCGGGAGTTCGCCGACGTCGGGACTCGTTGGGTGGGGGCGAGCCGAGGGCGCTGACCAGGTCTGGACATCGCCCCGCAACGTGCCTTGACGCTCCGTGTGGTACCATGGTACATATTTACCATGAAAAGCAGCGCAGACGGGCCGCGGGCCCGCACGGTGGTGACGCGGGTGCAGACGGGCGTCCGGATGGAGAAGCGGCTTCTCAAAGTCCTGAAGGGACTTGCGGAGCTGAAGGACCTGACTCTGGGGGATCTGCTCGAGGGGATCGTGCTCCACGCCTTCGAAGGGAAGGCCCCGTTCTCGGAGCAGACTCTCCATGAGATCGCGCAGCTGAAGGCGGTCTACGGGCTCACGCTCGGGGCCGAGGATTCCCATGCTCTGAGCGAGGAGGGCGAGTGACGGCGCCGGTCCACGTCGAGAACACGTTCGCGTTCGAGGTCGCAGCTCCGATCGCGAAAGCGTTTCCGCTCTTCGGAGGTTGGGGAGAACGAGTCTGGGCCGGGGAGGAGTGGTCGCCGGAGTTTCTCTGGCCGTCGCCGCCCGCCGATGCGGAAGGCGAGGTCTTCACCGTTGGGGAAGGCGCGGATCAGAGTATCTGGGTGAACACGAGGTTCGACGAGGCCGCGGGGCGCGTCCAGTACGTCTACGTCCTGCCGGGAGTGCAGGCCGTGTGCATCGACCTCGCCCTTTCAGAGTCCGCCGCGTCATCTACGTCGGTGCAGGTCACCTATCGCCGGACCGCGCTCGGGCCCACGTCGAACGAACATGTCCTTGGTCTCGGCGAGCGGGACCGAGAACAGGGGCCGACGTGGGCTGCCGCGATCGATGCACACTTGAATCGTTGAGCGCTCAGACTGCTCCGAAGATGCCCTCGATCCGCGATACGACCGACTCGTCCATCTTTGCCAGTACTTCGATCGCCGCGAGGTTCTCCTCGAGCTGCTTCGGTGACGTCGCCCCGGTGATCACGGTGGACACGTGCGGATTGTGGCTGCACCAGGCGATCGCGAGCTGGGCCGGGGTGCAGCCGAGATCGTTCGCGATCTCCGCGAACTGACCGACCTTCGCGTT
>JAWKQE010000003.1:0-289456 GCA_041390305.1 Candidatus Eiseniibacteriota bacterium | reverse complement strand
ATCGAGCGTCTCGTGGGTGGAGTGTGGACGGCGATCGCGGACGTGCCCGGCACAGCACGGGAGCGCGTCGACACAGGGCTCGAGGGGCTCACGACCTACACCTACCGGATGCGGGCCTACGACGGTCAGGCGACTTCGGAGTACACGGCGGAAGTAAGCGAAACGACGTCGGACGACCCGCCACTGTGTTCGGTCACACCGCTGAGCCTCGACTTCGGCACGCTCGTCGTCGGAGAGGCCGACACGCTCTTCGTGACGATCACGAACATCGGCGGGCAGGTGCTGACCGGGAACGTCGTGCTCGAGGATTGCGCGACCGGGTTCAGCATCCAGAACGGAGAGTCCTTGGCCCTCCACAACGGAGAGAGCCGCGAAGTGCGCGCGATCTTCGCCCCACTCGACGCGGGCAGCGCGAGCTGCAGCCTCGTCGGGCCCGACTGCGACGCGGTGATCCTGAGCGGCATCGGCGAGTCGCCGTTCCACTGGTCGGACCGGTTCGCCGAAGGCGACCTCGGAGTCGACAACACGGTGCGCGCGTTCGCCGTCGCGCCCGAGGGGATCTACGCGGGCGGCGCCTTCACGCACGCCGGAAGTGAAGTGACGTCCTACACCGCGCAGTTCATCAACGACCAGTGGTTCGGAATGGGCCCGTCCCTCACCGGAACCGTCCGGACTCTGGCCGTGGCGGAGTACGGGCTCTTCTGCGGCGGAGACTTCACGACCCTGAGTACCGGTCCTCACCACGTCGCCACCTGGACCGGGAGTTCGTGGGCACCGTTCTACTACAGCCCGGACGGAATCGTCCGCGCCATGGTGGAGAAGGATTTCCGCGTGGTCATCGGCGGCAGCTTCGGACCCGACTACTACGCGCAGGGGAAGTTCACGACGGGCCCCGCCGGTATCGCGGAGTGGGTCCCCTGCCCGCCGAGAAGGGACGGTACCGACGAATCCGAGAACACGGAACCGTCCATGAGTGGCCCTCTGGCCGATGCCCGACCCGGGTGCGACTTCTACGACGCCCTCGGAAACGCGGATCCCATCGGTTCGATCGAAGCCCTGGCAGTGTTCCAGGGAGACCTCTACGTCGGCGGAACGTTCACGCAGATCGGCGGCCAGACGATCTCGTACCTGGCCCGCTACCAGGAGTTCGACCAGTCCTGGCATGAGGTGGGGTTCAGTGGCGGAGTCAACAACGCGGTCTACTCCCTCCACGCGACTCCGAACGGCCTCTGGGTGGGCGGACAGTTCAGTCGTGTGGACGGACAGACTTCACTCGGAGTGGGAGTCTGGACCGGGACGGCATGGGTTCCCGAGACCGCCGGTGAGGACTTCCGAACGACGTACGCGATCACGACGTACCTCGGGAACATCGTGATCGGCGGCAGCTTCACCACGAGCAACGGAACGCAGCCGCTCAACCACCTCGCCGAGTGGAGTGAAGGAGGCTGGCTCCCGCTCGGCTCCGGCATTCCGTCGCCGGCGTTCGTCTACGCGCTCATCGAGCGCGACGCCGCGCTCTACGTGGGCGGCACGTTCAGTCAGGCCGGCGGCCTGCCGTCACAGAACATCGCCCGTTGGGAACCTACGCCTCGCTGAGCAGATCCTGCTAGAGCCGCGGTATCGAGAGTTCGCCCTTCGCGTCGAGGGGCACACCGATCCTTCCCAGGACCGGCGCGTCGACATGGAGCTCCATCTGGGCCTCGTACGGCACCTTCGATCCGGCTTCGATGCCGCTGATGACATCGTAGAGTTCCTTGTACGGGACGCGGATCGGAACGGCGAGAGAACGCGTCTCTCCGGCGGGAATGACGTCCTGCACGTCCACGGCCCCGGAGAGGAACTGCGTTCCCGAGCTGTCGAGCGCGAAATCGAGGCCGAGGACCGGTAGGTTCACGGAGTACGGGTTCGTCACCGCGACATCGAAAGCGAGCGTCAGCGCGGTGAAGCCGATGTCCTGGACGTCCACTTTCTCGACCGAGGCCTTGGGATAGGTCACCGCCTTCTGGAGCGCCGCGCATCCTACGAGCACGACCAGGCTGAGTGCCAAGAGTCCCATTCCCCTGAAGCGCATATCGACCTCCATTGCGCGGCACTTCCAGGACCTGCTCCACCCCCTCGGCGGAGACCAGGTCGCGCTCATGATGCGTCGTCCGAAGACTCGTTTCCAGGAGGAAGGTAGCGGAGGGCCAGCTGGGCGAACATCTGAACCTCGTGCTGGGCCCAGGAATCGTCCCGTCCGAACTCGTCCGCGAGTATCCGCGCAACGTCCCGCGAAAGGTCCACGGCGGCCCGTGCGTCGAGGAAGAGCAGTCGCGAGCGACGGGCCAGTACGTCCGCGACGCAGCGAGCCGAATCCTCTCGCGCGACGTGGCGAACCCAGTCGGGAGAGACGGAGTCCACGGCGCCGCCCCCGAGGTCCGTGATCTCGATCGACGCGGACCTCGAAGGTGCGAAAGGCAGGCCGCCGATCGCGGCAGCGCGGTTCACGACGTCCTCGGCCGTCGCCCGGTAGGTCGTCCACTTGCCCCCGATCACGGAGAGGAGTCCGGCACGCGTCTCGAGCAGCCCGTGTTCCCGCGACAGGCGCGAGGTCGGGCCATCCGCTCCCGAGAGGAGCGCGCGGACTCCCGTCCACGCACTCCGGATGTCGGCGCGGGCCGGACGGATCCCAAGGAACGGGCGGACGTGCTCGAGGAGATAGTCCAGTTCCGCCTCCGAGGGACGCGGCTCGAGGTCGGCGGCCTCCTCCGCGATGTCGGTCGTTCCGACGAGAAGCCTTCCGTACCACGGAATGGCGAAGAGAACGCGGCCGTCCTCGGTCCGCGGGACGAGGAGTGCGTGGTCGCCAGGCACGAACTCGGGACCGAGCACGATGTGCGAGCCACGACTCAGCGTCACCCGCTCTCGGGCGAACGGCGTGAACGCTCCGGTCGCGTCGATGACGACCGAGGCATGGATCGAGTATGTGTGGCTTCCCGGGTTGGCGCGGTGCGCGGCGTAGTCGGTGGGAGCCCAGCCCTCGCCGCCGCGCTCGGAATCGCTTCCGGCGGGATCCCGATCGACCACGTGCACTCCGATGATCCGACCGGTCCGGTCCGACTCGAGCCCGACGACCTCCGCGTAGTTGAGTACGCACCCGCCGAGACTCCGGACCCGCCGCGCGAGCGCGATGGCCAGGCGCGCATCGTCGAACTGTGCATCGGAGAAGGTGACGGCGCCGCAGAGACCGTCTTCCATCAGCGCGGGCCAGACGTCGAGAGCTTCCCGGGGCGTGAGCGTCCGCGAGGGAGGCAGTGAAGTGACGATCCCGTCCGCACTCCGGGAGTGGAGCGGGGCCAACCGGTCGTAGAGCCGGAGCCCGAGCCGTAGCTTGGCCCGCTCCCAACGTGAGTAGGCGGGAACGACGAAGCGGACCGGTTGCACGAAGTCCGGTGCGTTCGCGAGAAGCGTCGCCCGCTCCCGGAGCGACTCACGAACGAGAGAGAGTCTGCCCTGCTCCAGATAGCGCACGCCGCCGTGGATCAGCTTCGTGCTTCGACTGGAGGTACCGGAGGCAAAGTCTCCCCGTTCGACGAGGAGGGTGCGGTAGCCGCGCGAAACCGCATCCATGGCGGCGCCGAGTCCGTTGGCGCCGCCACCGACGACGAGGATGTCCCACGGCTCCCGATCTTCGAGAGGCCGGAGGTCCCGGTACGGGTCCGTCACCGACCGATCACGACTCTCCGTACCTGCTCCTCACCTGCGTGCGCGAGACGCACGAAGTAGACACCAGAGCCCACGGTGCGGCCGAGATCGTCACGGCCGTCCCAGTCGACCCTGTGGCTTCCCGCCGCCTCGGTCCCGTGGTGGAGGCTACGAACCCGCCGTCCGTCCACGGAGAACACGTCGATCTCGGCGGCTCCGGACGTCGGCAGGTCGAAGGCCAACCCGACGATGCCGCGGCTCGGGTTCGCGGTCGTCAGAGCTAGGCGGAGCGCGGTCGGAGCCACCGTTTCGTCCGGCGTGGACGACGGCGAGCCGGTGTCCGATGCGATCAGCACCCACTCGTCGAGTCCGCACTCGTCGATCGAAGGATTCGCGGCACCGAGCGCGACGATCTTGAACTGGACGGTTCCGAAGCCGCCGATCGGTTCCGGCACGAGCTCGCTCACGAGCATCCAGCTCGCCGCCGCGTCGGAAGGGCCGTAGGTCACGAGCGGCATCCAGGTGGCTCCACCGTCGTGCGTCACCGCGACCTCCATGCCGCCCTGGGCCGCGACCAAAGTCTGGAACCAACGCATGAACTGGAAGTGGACCCAGGCGCTTCCGGTCACGTCGTAGACAGGTGAGAAGAGCGTCGTGATTCCGTCCGCGTCGCTCAGGACCGGCGATCCACCCGTGTACTGCTCGGTGATCCAGGCGAACATCCCCGGATCGGGGCTGACGTCGTCTCCCGGCTGGGCGATCTGCCCGCCGACCACCATCTGGTTCGGGTCGACCCGCTCCCAGACACCGTTCGTCGCGGTGTCGTTCGGATCTCCCACCGTCCATCCGCCGTCGCCGGCTTCCGCGTTGTGATAGGCCGTCACGACCTCGAACGTGAAGTGGCCGCTCCCTTCCGGACGGCGCAGCGAGTTGCCGAACTCGTCCTCCGCGAAGATGTAGTAGTCGACCGAAGAGAGTACCGGAGGAGTCGGGATGAACGCCTCGTGGAGGTTTCCTTCGCCGGTCGGCGAGAACGGCTCCGGTGTGAAGGTGCCGGAACCGGCCGGACGCCAGAAGAGGTTGACGCCGTTCACCGCCAGCTCACCGACGAGCGAGTAGATCTCGGCCTCGAGCCTCACGTCTCCTTCGGCGTTCGAGGCATAGAGCTGCGGTGTGTGCTTGATGACGACATCGGTGAACGTCTCGGGACAGTCGTAACCCTTGTCGATCGCCGCTTGGCAGAGCGCATCGAAGTGCGGCGTGCCGTCGTCGATGTTGCCGTTGTCGTCGTCGGCCAGGATCGAGTACCAGGCCTGCTCCGGCTGGTTCTGCGGAAGGCCGAAAAGACGACCGAAGTACCAGGCGTCCTTCACCGCGGCGAACGCGGCAGCTTCCCCATCCGTGGCGATGAGGTACTGGAGCGCGTTCCAGTAGAAACCGGCGATGATCTGCCCGGTGAAGTGTCCGCTCCCCGTCACGTCGTCCGGCCAGACCAGATCGTTGTCCGAATCGCGGATCCCGTTCTCACAGTCGTCCAGGGTGAAGCCGGGGCCGATGAGCGAGTACCCGAAGAGGAGGTTCGCGGTGATGTCGGAATTGCCTTCGTGGAGGTCGCTGGTCGGCTGATTGGGGCCGTAGAGCTCGGCCGTGATCGCGTGGCCGTACTCGTGGGCGACGACATCCCCGATCTGGCCGGTGTTCCCGCATCCACCGTTCTCGCGGTAGAAGTTGATCGAGCTGTCGGCGAACGAATAGAACGCGTTGCACCCCTGATCGATGTTGACCCGCGTCGGCATGACGAAGTCGAGATCGTCCCACCCCGCGTCGATCTCCTTCATCATGGCGTGGGTGGCGGTGCCGTGGAAGTAGACGTCCCGCTCGTCCCAGCGTGCGACCGACGTGTCGATGAGGATGTCGATCGGCGTGCCGGGAGCCACGTTCTCCTGATAGAGCGCGCTCGGCCCGTCGACGTTCGTCACCTCGAACCAGGGGCCACTCATCGTGATTTGGAGGTCCGCGGGATCGGTGCCTGCGTTGGGCACGGTGAACGTTCCGTCGGTCCCCGTGAGTGCACTCCCGACGCCGTCGATCCGAACTTCGACCTCGGAGAGCGGACGGATGACCGCCCCCTCGCAGTAGTTGGGATCCTCCACGTCGACCGTCACGGTCCCGTCGAAATCGAGGTGGAAGAGACCGTTCCGACGCTGGAGCACTTCGCCGGTGCCGGCATCGACGTCCACGGTCCAGACCCGGACCGGGTCGTCGGACCAGAGGACGATCCGGTGGATGGTGTGGCCTTCCACGCGGACGCCGGCATCGGCCCTCGAGCCGTTGCCGAGGTCGGCCCCACTCCCGACCACGACCGGGAGAACGTACGGGCCTTCCGCGCGCCACTCGACGTCGCTCGGCGAAGGCGCGATCGCTCCGAGAGCGCGGAGATGGTCGTGCGCAAACGTGAACGCCGCCTGCGTGTCGATGCGCGGCGACGCGGCCTGCTCGATCTCGGGGAACGTGGCCGAACCGAAGGCGGCGAGCACGCCGTCCTCGGTGAAGACGGTCGTCACCTTGGTGCCGAGGATCGGCATCCCGTTCGCCGTCTCCCAGAAGTGGACGGCGTACTTCCCCACCCCTTCCGTGGTCTGCCAGAGCTCGAGGCGATCGGCGCGGGACGCGAAGAGTTCGGGATAGGTCGCGACGAGATCCCGAGCCGCGTCCAGAGCATCTTCCGAGCTGAGGATGGCGCGGCCCAGGTCGAGGCCGGTTCCCATCGCGAGCCGCGGCGCGAGCGAGCCGGGAGCGTAGTCGAGCACGGACCAACGCGAACCGGTTTCGCGACTGAAGTCTCCCAGGGCCGCCGTCGCGACGACCTGGTCGCGAGCGCCCAAGGCGTCCCAGGCCACCGACACAGGCGGCTGCACCCGGAGATCGGTGACGGCATCGGCCTCGCGGGCCGCGAGCACGGACCCTGCCCCGGAGAGGGCGGAGGCCGCGACAAGGCCAAGGACGAGGGCGCAAGTCGTTGTGCGCATGGAACTCTCCTCTGTGAGTGGGCGGGCCGGCGTTGTGGGTGGGGCGATGTTCGCCCCCGCGACCCCGAATGAAGACGGACAGAGGGAGAGTACCAGATCCGCGGGAGCTTCGGGGCGTGGGGTCGCCGGCCCCGGAGCCCGTGGGAACGCCAGGCGTTCGCGCAGCGGCCGGCGACGTGAGGCCCGGCACCGACGGCGCCCATCTCGAGGCGTGCGAGTGACGTGTGCCGGCCCGCGTCGCCCGTGACTAGGGCAGCGCCATCATGCCCCGCGCGAGGTCTCGTGAGTACTCTTCGATCCGGCTCTTGCGGAGGTGGGAGAGGTCCGGGAAGTCCTCGTCGGTCACCTCGATCGTCGACCTCACCTCGTCCACACCGACCGCGTGCTGCCATTCGAGAAACGACTCCCGATCCGCGCGGCGCACCTCGGTGTCGTTGACCATCCAGAGATAGGACGGGACCGGAACCTCGTGGAACGTCACACGGACGCCCGCATCCTCGAGCATGCGCGCGGCGGCGCAGACGACCTGATCGTCCCACGCGCCAGCCGGAGTCTGCTCCGCCAGGGCTTCGGGACTCACCCGTTCGTGCACGAGGTCACGCATGAGGCGTACACCTCCCGCATCCACGCGGAGCCGACGATTCGTGGGCAACTCACCGTTCGCGGCCGCGGACTCGGCTCCGAGCCGCGTGAGCACCCGCTCGACGAGCGCCTGCCCCCTCCACTCGAGTCGTTGCTGCATCTGTCGTCGCGTCGCAATGAGCGCGAGGCCGCGCCCGTAGTACCGGGCGACGACACCGGCCTTCGCTTCGAAGCCCGCACGTGTCTCGAGATAGCGGGTGAGGTCGTCCCGCTCCATGTAGTCGACGACGAGCTGGGTGGCGCCGGGGAAGAACCACGCGTCGTCCCACGTACCCGAATACTCCGGAAGGCCGGCGGACTCCTCCAAGGACACGGTACAGTTCCGCATCGCCTCCGGGTGCTTCTCCAGCAGCATGCGGAGGCCGAAGTACTGCGCCGGCGCTCCCGACATCGCGCGTCCGAGGTTCACACAGGTCACATCGTCCCCGGCGGCGCTTTCCATCTCGCTCTCGAAGGCGGACGCGACGAGGCCATTCGCCGTCCGGGAGGAGCCGAAGAAGAGATAGTCGATCCGCTCCCCCGCCTCCATCCGATCAGAGACTCCCTCGAACCAGAGCGCACGCGCCCACGAGTGCTCGTCGAGAACCCGAAACGCGACCTCCGTGACGAGGAGCATCACTGCGGGGATCAGGATCCACAGGACGATGCCCGTCCACCGGCGGCCGGCCGAAGGCACGGCGACAGGTAGGTTGTCCGGTTCGCGTTGGTCCATTCTCTTCTCCCGACTCAGAACTGGAAGTAGATGAACTGCTGGATGCTCGGTGGCCAGAACACGATCGCGAGGATGACGAGCGTGGTGACCGCGATCGGCCCGAGCCCGCGATTCCAGCCCGGCCGCGTGCGCGGATCGTCTGCATTGCGGAGCCAGAAGTCGTACACGAAGAGGATCGCGCCGAAGAAGAGCACCGGCCAGATGAGATGGGCCTCGGTGACGTCGACCCGGAAGTCGAGCACGATGCGGCGGAGGAAGCTCCCGATCTGATGGACGCTCTTCGCGCGGAAGATGAGCCAACCGAGACAGACGAGGTGGAACATCACGAACCAGGACACGAGCCGGACCCAGATCGAATCACCACGAAAGCGCCGGAACCAGTCGTGGTCGATCATGAACCACCGGTGGACGACGAGCAGGAACCCCTGATAGATCCCCCAGAGGACGAAGGTCCAGGCCGCTCCGTGCCAGAGTCCACCCAGCACCATCGTGAGGGTGAGGTTCCGGTACGTTGCGAGGCGGGTGCCGCGGTTCCCGCCGAGCGGCACGTAGAGGTAGTCACGCAGCCAGGTGGAGAGGCTGATATGCCAACGCCTCCAGAACTCCGACGGGTTCGTCGCGACGTACGGGATCTGGAAGTTCCTCATGATGTCGACGCCCATGAGCTTCCCGAGTCCACGCGCCACGTCGGAGTAGCCGGAGAAGTCGCAGTAGATCTGGATGGCGAAGCCGTAGATGGCGACGAGACAGGCCCCGCCCGTCGCCCAGTCGTTCGTGAGGAGGAACACTTCATCGACACGCGGAGCGATGTTGTCCGCGATGACCGCCTTCTTGAACAGGCCCCACATGATGAGCCACGCGCCCTCGAAGAGCTGCTCACGCCGCACGGTCCGTGGACGGATCAGTTGCGGGAGCAGATGGGAAGCTCGTTCGATCGGACCGGCGACCAGCTGCGGGAAGTACGCGACGAAGAGAGCGAAGTCCTCGAACGAGTGGACCGGTTCGAGCTTCCGACGGTAGACGTCGATCGTGTAGCTCATCGTCTGGAACGTGTAGAACGAGATGCCGACGGGAAGGACGATATGGAGCGTGACGACGTCCACGTGCCATCCAAAGAGCCCGGCCAGCTCCGCGAACGACTCCGCGAAGAACCCGAGGTACTTGAAGACGCCGAGGAGGCCCAGGTTCGTCACGCAACTGACGACGAGCCAGTGTTTCCTCCGCGCCGGATCGTCCTCCAGTTCCAGCTTTCGCCCCACCACGTAGTCGACCAGCGTGGAGAAGACGATGAGGGAGAGGAAGCGCCAGTCCCACGCTCCATAGAAGATGTAGCTCGCCACGAGGAGCATCCGGTTCTGCCACCGGAACGGCAGAACGTAGTAGAGCCCGAAGACGACGAGCGCGAAGACGAGGAACGTCCAAGTATTGAAGAGCATGGAACGGCTATGATCGCAGGCCGAGGGGGGGCCCAACAAGCCGTACTCTCGGACCCCGCCCCGGTGCTACCCTTTTCCCGCGCCACCGGCCCCTTGTGACCACAACCCGTGAGGCACCCATGTCCACTCCCACCCACGCCCCCCTCGAGACGCCCGGCGCCGACGCCCCCTCCAGGCAGACGCTCGGGCCGCGACCGACCGCATCCGCCGTCGCCGCCAACGGCACGTTCGCACTCGCCGCGATCGGCCCGTTCCTCCTCGCCGTCATCGGCACGTTCGCCCTGACCACCGCCGCGATCATGCAGCCTTCGATTGCGCACGCCCAGTCCGTCGTCGACATCTTCCCCACCACGAGCGGTGCGTGGGGACTCGAGTACCACGACGGCTTCCTCTGGATGGGCGACGACACCGACGGGTTCATCAAGAAGATCGACCCCGCGAACGGAAACGTCGTCCAGACGCTGCCCACGCCCTACGACCAGAACCACATCGCGAACGGCGCGAACCACGGTGTGGCCTGGGACGGAACCGGCTTCTGGGTCGCGGGCGACTTCGGAAAGGACTTCCTCTACAAGGTAGGGATCAACGGCGCGTTCCTCGACACGATCCCGACGCCGACCGACGCGGTCGGCGGGCTCTCCTGGAACGGTACACAGCTCGTCGTCACGAGCTATTACCCGAACCCGACCGCCGGCATCCTTCTCGTCGACCCGGCCGACGGCTCGACTCAGGGGACGATCCCGACGCAGGGCACACAACCCTACGGCATCGCGTACGACTCCGGAACAGGCACGTACTGGAACGGAATGGACGACCTCGAGGGCGATCCGGAGCGGATCTGGAATCTCGACGCGCTCGGCACCGTCCTCTCCAGCTTCGAGACGCCGAACACGTCCCCCAAGGGCGTCGCGCTCGGCGGCGGCTACATGTGGGTCATCGCGAACACGATCGGTCAGTCCGGTCGGAGCATCTTCAAGATCGACCTCGCCGGCGCCGGAACTCCCGACATCAATCCGATCCCGGTGGAACAGCAGTTCGGGTTCGTCGCGCTCGGATCGACGGGAACGCGGAACCAGACTCTGACGAACGAAGGCGACGGAGACCTCGTCATCTCCTCGATCACGACGTCCTCGCCCTTCTCCTTCGACTCACCCGGCCTTCCGCTCACCATCCCGGCCGGCAACCAGGCCTCGTTCAACGTCTACTTCGATCCGACCGTGGCCGGAAACTTCCAGGCCAACCTCGAGATCGTCTCGAACGACATCGACGAAGGCACGCTGGACGTGGTGCTCTTCGGAACCGGCGTCCCGTTCGACCCGACCGTTCTCGCGAGCCCCGACCCACTCACGTTCCAGGACACGGGCGCCGGACTCGTGCGTGACCGGGTCCTCACCATCCAGAACCGCGGGTTCGAGGACCTGAACGTGATCTCCGTGACGAGCAACGACGGTCAGGTCCGCGCGCTCGGACTGCCGGAGCTCCCGTTCCCGCTCTCGACCTTTGAGCAGCTGCCGGTGCAGATCGTCTTCGAGCCCGACGCAGTCGGACCGATCGATGCCGAGCTCAGCATCGTCACGAACGATCCCTCCAATCCGACGGAGATCGTCTCGGTCACCGGCAACGGAGTCCCCGTGGACTTCGCCGGAGGCGAACCGGTCTGGTACGCGGACGGAATCGAGAACGTCGTCACCGTGCAGGAACTCCCGGACCTCACCGGCGACGGCCGCCCCGAAGCCGCCATGGAGAGCTACGACGCGGGCGCCAGTGGCGCGCCGCTGCAGACGTTCTTCGGCAACAGCCACGGAGTCGGCGTCGGGATCTGGCAGGCAGGCGCCGGAGCCGGCGGCGGATACGGCGACCAGTGTCTCGCCCTGGGGCCGGACCTCAACGGTGACGAACGCCCCGAAGTCATCCGCGGAACGGCGTGGGGAAGCCGGCGCGTCGAGATGCGCGCCTCGTCGACCGGATCGCTCATCTGGCAGTACGACACCCACGTCGACGACAACGGCGGCTGGGTCTACTCCGTCATCGCGATGCCGGACGTGAGCGGCGACGGCGTCGAGGAAGTGCTCGCGGCCGCGGGTTCCGACGGCGAACCGGGCACGGGCGCCCACCAGCTCTATTGCTTCGACGGCGCGACCGGCGCGGTCCGCTTCCGTCAGTTCAGCCCGGACGCGTTCCTCTCCGCGAACTGGCTCGAGGACGTCAACGGCGACGGACTGGCCGACGCCATCGGCGGTGCGGGCGGCAACTTCGTCGACGACCGCGTCTACTGCGTGAGCGGCGCGAGCACCGGAAGCGCGCAGCTCCTCTGGAGCGCCTCCACCGGCGGCTCCGTCTGGTCCCTCGATGCAATCGAGGACGTCTCGGGTGACGGCATCAACGACGTCATCGCCGGTACCTGGGCTCCAAGCGTCGTCTGCCTGGACGGCACGAACGGAAGCGTCCTCTGGACGCACGCAACGGCGGGCGAGGTGATCCGCGTCGAGTCGATCCCCGACGTCACGGGCGACGGCCACCCCGACGTCGTGGTCGCCGAACTCTCGAACTTCTTCCGCGTGCTCGACGGCATGACCGGGGCGATTCACTGGTTCTACGTCACCGGTCACAACATCTGGTCCGCGAGCTGGATCCCGGACGTCGACGGCGACGGTGTCGTCGACATCATCGCCGGCGCGCAGACGCATTCCGTCTACTGTGTGAGCGGCGCGACCGGAGACCTCATCTGGTCGACGAACGTCGGCGCCCTCGTCTTCTCCGTACGCGCGATCCCGGACGTGACCGGCAACGGCACCTGGGACGTGATCGCCGGCACCCAGGATCTCGGCAGCCCGGGCGAGGGACGGATCTGGTGCCTCGAAGGTGGAGGCGTCGACCCGTCCTCGGTGGAACCGACGCTCCCCCGGATCGATACCGTGCAGCTCTCGCGCGTGAGTCCCAACCCGATGCGGGACTGGGTCATGTTCTCGATCGATTCGGGACAGAACGCGACGGGCGACCTCGCACTCGAGCTCTTCGACGCCTCGGGGCGGAAGGTTCGGACCCTCGAACAGAAGATCGAGCCCGGCCGGACGCAGTTGGTCTGGGACGGCCGGAGCACGAGCGGCACGCGGCTCCCCAGCGGCGTCTACTTCTACCAGCTGAGAACGGCCTGACCGAGGACGCGAACGCAAAGGGGAGTGACCCTGCTGCGGTAGGCCTTCCACCGGAGCGAGTGGCAAGGGCGCTTCGGCCGCCAGGCGGCGAGCGGCTGGTCCCCACACACCGCTCGAGACCGGCCCCGAGGACGCGGTTCGAGGAATGGCTCGGGCCGCGTCCGTGCGTCGTGAGCCTGCCCCCTGGCGAAACGTGACCTCGAACGACAAGGAACCCCCGATGAAAGGCATCATCCTCGCCGGCAGGAAGCGGCACGCGCCCACATCTTCCCGCCACGAGAGCGCTGAACGGCAGCTCGTCCCGATCACAACGCAAGCCGATGATCTACTACCCGCTCTCCGCTCATGTTGGCCGAGGTCCGGGAAGTGCTGGTCATCACGACGCCGGAGGATCAGTCGAGCTTCAGAGGCTCCTCGGCGACGGGAGCTGGGTCGGTCTCGACATCCAGTACGCGGCCCAGCCACGGCCCGAGGGCTGGCGGCGCAGGCGTTTCATCAGCCGTTCCTCGCAGACACGAACCGTTCCGTCCTCGTTCTCGGCGACAACATCTTCTACGGGCGGCACCACCAGACGCTACGCGCGGCCGCCACACGCGAAGGGGGTGCGACCGTGTTCGTTCCTCAGGTCTCCGATCCCCACCGCTACGGCGTCGTGGAGTTCGACAAGCGGGGACCGCGATCAGCATCGAGGAGAAGCCGTCCCGCACCCAGAGTGATTGGGCGGTGACCAGGCTCTACTTCTACGATCACCAGGTGGTGGAGCTCGCGGAGAGCCTGAAGCCGTCGGCGCGCAACGAACTCGAGATCACCTCGACCTCAACCGGAAGTATCTCGAGCGCAGGCAGCTCCACGTCGAGAAGATCGGACGTGGCGTGGCCTGGCTCGACACGGGAACGCACGAGTCGCTACTCCAGGCCAACAGCTTCATCCAGACGATCGAAGGCGGCGGGGCCTGATGGTCTCCTGCCTCGAAGAGATCGCCTACCGTCGGGGATGGATCAGTGCCGACGAGGTGCGTGCACTGGCCGAGCCGATGGCGAAGAACGAGTACGGCAAGTACCTGCTGAAGATCCTGGTCCGAGTAGTCGAAGTCGAGGTCGTCGAAACTCGAGTCCTCGAGCGAAGCGGTCGAGTCCTGGAGGCGAGCCACGAACCAGGTTCGGACCTGACGCGATCCAGTCAGCGGGAGCTCGCTCTGCGGCCTCCTAGTCCTCGTAGTAGTCCGCGGTGATGTAGGCGAGCGGCTCGACGTCGGCGCGCGGCGGCTCGTTGCGAAGCACCGGCCCGTGATGAGGACCTGCCCTTCGAGTTCCTGCGTGGACACGACCGAACGCTCAGAGGCCTGGAACCGGTCCGTGAGGATCGGCGCGCCGGTCCCCACTCCTCGGTCTCCGTTCCGCGAACTTGTCGCTGTCCGACTCGACCGGTAGAAGGTGCGCGCGAGCTCCGACTGGGCTTCGTGGAGCTGGCTCAGGCCGGGCACCAGGACGACGGGATCTGCTGACGAGTGAGCTCTCCTTCCCGATGCTGATGAGCAGGTGATGCTTCTCGACCTGTGTGGCCCACGCCACGGCCAGCCCCGACCGCTTCCCTTCCCACGTCGTCGTCACGATGTAGACACCGTTGGTAGCATTCGGTCCTCCGCCTTCATTTGCGGTGGAGAGCACGGCAGACGGCCCGACAGCTTCGCTCCCCGGCGCACCCATCTCGGATGCCCCGCGGAGTTAACACCCGCACGCGGCCAGGGAACCGATTGATGGCATCGTATCGTTCGATAGCGAGGTACGCGCGTCTTCGTCGCGCCGTCGTGGGGTTGCTCCTGCAAGCCCTCCGCCGGACCTTCGGATGGGGCGCGGGCTGCTTCTACTCGGGGCCGGACTCGAACGCCTTCCGGATCTTCTCCATCCGCCTCCGGTTCACTCCCAGATCGGAGTACCCGACGCGCGCAGGAGCCGACCGGATCTGGATCGTCGTCTTCGGGCCCGAGCAGGCACTCCGACGTCGTCGACGAAGCCGAAGACGGCGATCCTGAACTCGGCGTGGTGAGTGGGTGTGACGGTCACGATCCGCGTCCGCGCCATTCCTGTGATCACGTCCTGGAGACGGCTCCCTGCGCCGACTCGGAGAGCCGGAGAAACGGAGCGGCGCGATCGAGTGACCGTCATCCGTGTCCTGACTCGACACGCAGTTGGGCGACCCCGGGCAGGGAGAAAGCCGATCCATCGGACCTCCGAGATGAGCGGGCGAGGCTCCCCGAGCGCGCAGAAGGAGAATCGCCACGAGAAAAAGGAGAAGCAGGGGCAACGACTCGGAGGTGCGTGCGAAGGTCGCGCGTCCCACACGGCGCGAGAGGCGCGCGGAGCCACCGAGCTGAGGCTCGCTCCGCCGAGCCTCTCACCAACCACCGGCCTGAGCGTCGCCCCACTTCCATCGCCCAAGCTCGTCCCTCCACCAGGCCGCTTCGGTGACGGATGTAGAACTGAAGCCGCTCTCGGCCAACGCACAAGGCGACTGGGACTCCGGAGAGCGGCCTTTAAGGTGACCTGTCTCCCGAACTGCGCACGACGAATGCAGGCGGCGGAGCGAAGGAGGGCCGCCTCAGAACCCGGCCGAGAACACCGGCGAACTCGGACCCTGACGGGCGCTTCCCGGTGCGTGAGTTAGCCGGCCCATGCACGTCGTCTCGGTGGATGAGATGTTCGATTCCACCGAAGCACGTCGACGAGATCCGGGGGAACCACTGACGTCCGCTCCCGATCGGACCGCCCGCCCCCGAACTGGAACGCCGGAAGCATCTTCGCGAGCGCGCCCTTCGGGGAGGCGACTCCGAGCCTCGGATGGACAGCGGATCCCGCGCTCACGGGCCGGATCCGCGGCAGGCTCATTCCACTTCGCGAGCATCGGCGAGAGTCCGCTGCCAGCGGACGAGGACTCAAACGCGCGGCTCATCGTCGATTCCGCGGCCGTAGAAACCGACGGCGGAGGTGGACGAACTCTCGGCGGGCGCTGGAGCCCGGCCAGCGCTTTGGCGAGAAGCGATGTGCCCTCGACCGACTCCTCTCCCGGATCGACCGCTTCGCCTCGTCCGTCCACCTCACCGCGATCGGCGCACCTGCGAGGTGCGACGGCGTCCACCCTCTTCGAGCGCAGCCGCGTCAGATCGTCCCTTCTCGAATCGACCATTCGACCCGACCCGCCACGAAGGACCACTGCGACCGCCAGGTGCTCAAACAGCACCTCGTGCCCCGCCGTCGCGAGGTAGGCGGAAGAGCAGAGCCGACGAGCCCCGTGCCCCCGCTGATCGCGATGCGGAGTCGCGTCGCGGGATAGAGCGAATGACGGGCGAGATCCGGATCGCGTCGAAGCAATGCCGATGGCGGAAGATCGGCGCAGCTCCCCACGGACATACCCGCCCGCCACCCAACGCGAGAGCGGTTCAGGCGGAAGGCGGTAGGTGAGCCTCGTCAGGCGCGAGCCGGCTCTCTCGAGGCACAGCGACTGCGCCTATCGTCGACGGCCCATCCGAGCCGTCTCAGCTCGCGGAGGTCACCGGCCCGTCTCGAAGAGGTGTCGATGCCTCCAGACCGCGAAAGGCCCGGAGACCTGCTCGTCCTGGAACGATCCGCCGGGCACGACTTCGGAGTGACGGACGCGCCAGCGACTCCGGAACGGTCCCTTCCGCAGGAGGATCTCCGCGGAGGCGCCTTCGGCGATCGGTCGGTCCTGGTGAAGAAGCGTGACGTCGTCCCAGGGCGGAGACAGGCGCTCGAACGCACCCGGTGCAAAGTGCCACACGGAAAGCGCGTCCCGCGGAACGGGAATGTCACTCGAAAAGGTCTGGGTCGCCACGATCACCTCGCACGGGACGCTTCGCCCGGGAGAGTCTCTCCCTTCGTAGGGTGATTCGCTACCCCCGACCGGAGAGATGCAGTCGACCCGAGTTTCAGGAGCATCCAGGCCGAGTGCCGCCGACGACCCCGGGCGTCGCCGTACCCGCGTACGATCAGGTGTCGGAAGAGGCGGCGGCCTCCCCCGGCGTGCAGGTATCGTGGGAGTCCGCCTCGTGGGGACCCGCGGCGTTCGGGGCGATGACGTGGTCCTTCCCGATGGCCGGTGACTCGAGCACGCTGGTCTTCCCGCCCGGCCACGTCACGACCACGCGCGAGACCTCGGTCTCGTCTCCCAACCCGAAGGTCCGGCGGTTCGAGTGCTGCGCGAAGAACGAGTCCCCCGCGACCACGAGCTGGGTGTGCTTCCCGCTCGGAGTCTCGACCAGTACCTTGGAGCCGAACACGGACACTCCCGGACCATCCTGTAGCGTGATCGAGATCCAGTTCCCCGCCTCCGGCCAGCGGTTGCGGGCGATCCGGAATCCCTTCGTCCCCGTGCCAGTGTTCTTGAAGCCGACGAGAAGGTCGACCCGTCCGTCGCGGTCGAAGTCCTCGGACACGACGTGGCGACTGTCGACATCGCTCCCCAGACCGAGGACGTAGCCGGCATCGAAGAAGCCGTCTCCGGCGCGAAGGAGAAGACGGTTGTGCTCGTATCCGGCCCACGACTCGGACTTCCCGAGCGAACCCATCTTGTCGAGGAAGTACGCGCTCTTCACGGGGTCCGGCTGAGAGCCGACCTGGTAGACGTCATGACGCCAGTACCGACTGTCGTAGTCCCGGACCGATGCACCGGAGAGGTGTCCGTTTGCAACGAAGAGGTCGAGATCGCCGTCGTTCTCGACATCGAACGAAGTCACGCCCCAGGACCAACCCGTGTTCGCGACCGAGTCTTTGAATGGCGGTTGGACGAACCGGCCGCCCCCGTTCCCCATGTACATCCGGTTGCCGTAGGCGAGCGCCATCCTGTGGTCGTCGACATCGGGCCGGTCCGGCCGTCCCAACCCCAGCTCGATGAGCCGTCGCACGGTATGCGAATACATGCCGGTGACGTAGAAGTCGATTTCGCCATCGCCGTCGTAGTCACCGAACGTGTGGGACATGCCGAAGCTGGAACCTTCGTCGACCCCTGGTCCGGTAGGGGCACCTTCGCTTGCGAGCTCGAACCTCCCACCACCGTCGTTCCAGTAGATCGCGGTCCCCGCGAAGTCGTTCGTCTGGAGGAGATCGAGGTCGCCGTCCTCGTCGAGATCGACGAACGAGACACGGAACGTGCGCCGGTTCCGGAACTTCTCGAGCCCGGACCCCTCGATTCCCTGCGTGAAGTGTCCTGTGCCGTCGTTCAGGAGGAGATCGGACGGGACGCCGTCGTTCGCGTCGTGGAACGGCGTCGGAACCTGCCCGGCGACGAAGGGCGGAAGATACTTGCCGATGAAGAGGTCGAGGTCACCATCCCGATCGATGTCCCCGGCCGCGAATGCGAGCTGCACGGCGAAGGTGTTCTCGTACACCCTCACCGGTGGGTTGGTGAACGCTCCGGAATCGTCGGACTGGTAGAGATAGAGGCTCGGACGTCCGCTTGCATCCGTATCACCGATTCCAGCAGCGAGGAAGTCCCGCACGCCGTCGCCGTCGAAGTCACCGAAGACGGCGTCGTAGTAGTTCCGGAGAGGGAAGGAAACGAAGTCGATGCGCTCGAACTCCATCTCGCCTTCGTTGCGGAAGAGGAGGTTCGTCTGCGGGTAGACGACGTCCGTCCAGCCGTCCCCGTCCAGATCGTAGACACAGATCGGTGGGATGATCTGCGCGTTCGGGTTCTCGTAGGCGAGGACGTCCTCGAACGCCGGCGGGCCGGACCATTCGAGGAGCTGCCCGCCCACGACTTCGATCGCGGAGGGCGGATGGTCGAGGAACTCGTCCGTCTCGCTCGACCAGGTGACGGCGAGGTCCACTTGGACCTGGATCCGGCGCGTCTCGGGTGGGATCGGCGCCAGGTCGAGCACCGTCGCAAAAACGGTTCGCGGAGGATCGGAGTCGGTGAAGCGGCTGGGAAGGAACTCGAACTGCTCGAGTGAGAACCGGCCCCGCAGGTCCGCGATCCAGGAGGCACGCCCGGCGCCGGAGAGCGCGCCGCCGCCGGGAAGGATGGCTCGTCGTGTGAGAGCCCCCTCGACCGGCTCGGCCGGGCCGAGAGAACCTGCCGTGATCTCACCGAGCGCGGCCGTCTCGAGCACGGCCCACCGATCTTCGGCCGTCCGGAGGTCGTCCCAGAGCCGGAGGAACGCCGCCCGGTACAGCTCGGAACGCACCTCGGCCGCCCAGTGAGTCTCGTCGTGCGCCTTCTCGTCCGCCTGGATCTCAGCCAGGGACCGATCGCGGGCCTCTGGATAGCCAAGATTGGAATTGCCAATGTTCGACTTGGCAACGGAGGCCGAAGCCTCGTCCGTGCCTCCGGCCCGCTCGTTCTCCGACCCTGAAGACCCGCTCCCACATCCCAGAAGGACCAGCCCCGATAACGCCACAGCACCGCCGAGAGACCACAAACACCGAACACTCGAATGCATCCAAACTCCTGCTCACGTTGTCGCGATATGGGGGATGAAGGAGTAAGCATACCAGGAGATGGGAATCTCTGGGCAAATGAGGACCGTTCAGACAGCGATTCCCATCGAATCGGGAGCGCTCCGCCCAGGATCCTGGACGGAGACGATACCGCGGACGAGTCGTGGAGTTAACGGAGACCTCATCCGGCATAGTTGACACCACGGAAGATTTTGCCTACTCTGATGGTCGCTTGGGAATCGTAGAGATTCTCGACGGGGCACAGGCCCACTCGCCGCAGGGCTCGAGTGGAACGAAACGTCAGCGCGGAGAGCGACGCGCTGCGTAGTTCGCTATCTCAAAGAAATGGCGCCCCGCCGACTCGTCGATTTCCCTCACGATTTGCAGTTTCATTCGAACACATAGTTGGAGCACCAGACCACGGCACGCCGCGTGGGTCGACACAACTGCAAGGAAAAGAGAGCACCATGCAGAACTTCATCAAAGTCCTGACCATCGGGGTTGCGCTCGCGGCGGCTGCCGGCTCTGCGAATGCGGGCGTCTACAACTGGGAGTGGCAGCCGGGCGACACCGGCAGCTACAGCAACCAGGGCGGAGCGATCAACTGGATCCAGTCGTCGTTCGACTCGGACACGAACAAGCTCACCTGGTACGCGAACTTCGGCAACGTGCCGAGCAGCAGCGCCCACACCGACGGCTTCACCCTGGCGATCAACAACGGGCCGAATCCGAAGGGCTACGAGGGTGAACTCGGACTGCTCTACTTCGACGCGAGCCGCTCCAGCGGTCCGCGCCTGACGGTCTACGGCTACAACGGCCGGAACGACGCGTCCAGCTACTACGACGGAACGAAGGACGACGCAATCGTCGCGCCGGACCGGATCCTTTCGTCGCTGCACTCCTCGGCGAGCAACTGGGTCTACGACCTCAGGAACCAGCTCAACGGCGACGGCAGCCGGACGCTCGGTTTCTCGATCGACGCCACCGACATCGTCGACCACAACCCGCTCTACAGCGCCGGCAACACGGACTGGACGGGCGCTGGTTACGACGACCACATCGGCGTCTGGTTCCACAGCTTCGCGGGTCTCGACACCCGCTACAAGACGAACGGGTACCTGAAGCGTTGGAACTCCGAGCGTCAGGGCTGGCTCGATCTCGCGAACGGCAGCACGATGACCGACCCGATTCCGGAGCCTGCGAGCCTGTTGCTCCTCGGTGGTGGTCTCGGCCTCGCGGGTCTCGTCGCACGTCGTCGGAAGCGCGCGTAACCGAAGCGAACACTCGAAACTGAAAGCCCCTTCGTCCGACGGACGGAGGGGCCTTTTCTTTCAGGTGATCCTCCGCCCCGACTAGGGAACTCGGACGACGCGAGTCTGATAGCTGTCCAGATACGACTGGTAGTCGGCGTCGCTCGGCCGTGGCGCCTCGGGCGGGTACGCGGCCATGTCGCGGTACGGCAACGGCTCGATCCACCGGCCGGTCAGATTGTGGAAGCTCCCTTCCTTCGCCCATCCGGTGACGCGAAGGAAGTAGGTCGTCTCCGTCGCGAGGTCTGCCACGGAGCCGCCATCGGAACCGGCGCTCTCGTCCGCTGGGTTTGCCCGGCCGTCCGCCGGAGTCTCCTGAGACTCCGGCGCTTCGAACTCGAGCACGACCTGGTCCCCCGCCACGATCACGACGAACTCGTCGTCGTGATCGGTGAGCAGGGGGCGCACATCGCCGTAGCGCGTCGCGCGTCCCCAGGCCGGGCCGAATGCGTCGTCCGGGCGCGCGGCGCCGTAGTCGTACGTCTGCTCGTGGAGCGCGCGGTCGCCCACCATCGGAGAGAATCCGTGGAAGCCGAGCTCGGCGCCCCCGAGAATGAGGCGACGCGAAGAGAGCATGCCGCCGGATTCCAGTGGGTACACGACGTCTCCTGCTCCGAGACTCACGATTTCCGGCGCGGGAGCGAAGCGGATCGCGTCCCAGAGGAAGCGATGCTGCCCTGAGAGACGTAGTCGCCTCGGCTCACCCGAAGGGTCACCGAGCAGCGCAACCATGGTCCGGTCCATCCCGGACGGAACTCCGAGATCCTCCACCAGGACGTCACCCGCTTCCTCGAGCCGGAGGGGCCCCCATCCGCGGCCGTGTTGATGGAGCGAGTAAGAGACCGACGAGTCGTACCATCCGATCCTTCCGGTGAGGAAGAGAGCGCCCGCACCGGCAGGTGCAACGAGATCGATCGCGTATCGCTCGACCCATCCCGACCACTGCGGCGGCGCCGCCGCGTATCCGTGGAGGTAACGGCCGTCCACGGCGCCGGCGAGCACGAGGGGATCCCCCGTGCTGACGGCGTCGGGTCGCTCGAGCTCCACGGCGAGTGGAGGTGACATCTCACTCCGGCGGACGCAGTGGACGGTGAGAGGATCGTAGGCGCCCTGCCTCGTGCTCTCGTCGAGATAGAGATCGAGTTCGGCCGGATGTTCCACGGCAACCAGCTCGACCCGATCGAGGTACGTGGTCTCGCGCAGCTCCTCGGTGATGGCGAGATGCAGCTTCCCGTCTCTCACTTCGAGGAGGCTTCCGTCGATCCGCACATACTCTTCCGGATCCAGGTAGGGCTCGGCACCCGGGGGGAGCCATTCGTCGAGCGGGGCGATCCCGACGACATCGGTGAGGAAGCTCCAACCGTCCGGGCCGTCCACGTAGAGGAACGGACAGCTCGCCACGAGCCCTTCGTCCTGCGTGGGACGGAACTCGTACGGAGCGCGGAGCACCAACTCGTCACGCCCCTCCGTCTGCAGGATCCCCTGCGGCCAGCGCATCCGAAGTCCATCGAGCGCCTGCGGCGTGGCAGTCGCGAGGCCGAAGCGTACGCCCCGGGGGCCCTGCACGATCCGGCTCTGATACGCCACTCCCTGGAACTGCTCGACGATGAGTCCGACCGCGTCACGATTGTCGCGCGCGCCCTTCGGGCGGATCCTCCACGCGCCGTAGCCCTTTTCGTTCCTCGCCTCCAGCACGCGCGACCCGATCCGCGTTCCGAACCAGATCTCGACGTTCCCGTCGTTGTTGACGTCGGTGGTGCCGATTCCGGAAGCGTGCGCGTTCTCCCCGACCTCGAAGCGCGGCCCGACGGCGAACTCGCCACCGCGGCGGTTGAGTAGGGACCCAAGACCCGTCGCGTCGGAAGCGAGCACGTCGAGGTCGCCATCGTTGTCGAGGTCTTCCAACACAACGTCTCCGCCAGCGGACGGAAGCGAGCCGCGAAGCACGGGGCCGACCCGGAACTCACCCACGCGACCGTGCGGATCCAGGTTCACCGCCCTCACCCACTCCGCGCCCTGGTCGCCGTTCGTCACACCAAAGAGATCGGGCGCACCGTCGTTGTCGAGGTCCTGTGCCCGCACGAAGTCGAGAGCACCGACGTCCGGCAGCGAGACCGGACGGAACGTCCCGTTGCGGAGGTTGACGAGCGCCACCGTTCCCCGTGGCCCGGCGACGACGAGATCGAGATCGTTCCCCTGATCGAGGTCGTGGAGCGCGAAGTCGACGGCATCCAGCGTCGCCGCGCGGGCGAGGGCGGCATCCTCCACGGACCGCCCTTCCTTTCGCACGTGTTCGTCGCTCTCGAACGCCACCTGCGCCGCCGGAGCGAACGTGCGATCGCCGTTGTTCCGGACCCAGACGAGCGGCCCCTTCGCCGGATCAGTTGACGACGCGCCACTCGCGAGAAGCCCGACCACGTCGAGATCGCCGTCATGGTCGAGGTCCCAGAGCTCGAACCGGCGAAGCGGCGTGGCGGAAGCAAACGCCCGCGGCGCAGGTTGGAACCGGCCGTTCTCACGTCCCATCCAGAACTCGAGTCGCTGCGGCCCGGCGATCACGAGATCCGCGGTCCCGTCGTTGTCGACGTCCCCGACCTGGAGATCAGGCGCCGCGTAGCCGGTCCGGTCCGGAAGAGCGTTCCGTCCACTCAGCCCACCTTCGGTAAGCACCCGCTGGAGCGTGGCGCCGCTCTCGGTGAGGAACGCGAGTTCGACATCGGAGTCGTTGGGGGCGGTCCATTCGTGCAGGGAGCGGAACCCTTCGAACGCGCCGCCGAACGAGTCCGTCACGTCCACCCAGGAGAGCCCGGACTCGGGCGGCTCCGCGCGAAGGCGCGCCATGGGTACGAGCGAGACCTGCGTCAGGTCGCACTTCTCCGGATCCGGTTGCCCTTCCTGAGGAAGCTGCTGGAAGCGCGCAAACGCCTCCTCCGCCTCCGCCGTCTGGCCGAGCTGACGCAGCACGATGACGCGGCGGTAGGCGGCGGCCCGGTTCTCCGGATCGAGTTCAAGTACCCGGGTGTAGCTCGCGGCCGCATCGTCGAACTTCTGGAGACGCTCCTCCGCGTAGCCCTTCTGATACCACGCCTGGACGTGGGTCGGACGCGCTTCCGTCGTGCGCGTGAAGTGGAGAAGCGCTCCCTCCGCGTCCGCGGTCCGACTCGCGTAGAGCCCCTCGATGTAGTCGAGGTCCGCGGGCACGGGGTCCGTTCCGAGGAGACGGCGCGCCGCTTCGAGATGCACACCGGCCTCGGCCGCGCGGTCGGTGAACACGAGAACGCGCGCGAGATTCAAACGGTCCACGAACCCGTCCGGTTCCTCGGCCACGACCTCTTCGAGACTCACGGCCGCGGCGCGGTATCCTTCGTCGCTGTCACGGTCCGCCTCCAGCTTCGCCTGATTCCGAAGCGTGTAGAGCCGCACCGTGGCCGCGGACACCGCCTCGCCACGGGATGCCCGGCTTCCCGCACCGGCCGCGCGATCGGGAGAACTCCCGCCGTCCTTGCCGGCCTCTCCACCGCACCCGCACGCGAACGCGGCGAGAAGCAGGGGAACAAGATGGGACAGGGAAACCCGACGGGGACGGTTCATGATTCCGGGACCTTTCCTTCTCGAATCGATCAATGCTCGGACTCGCGTGTGCGCGCGCAAAGACGTGCCGTCGGCCACGGGGGCCGCGAACGCCGAGCGAACGCTATCACGAATGGGACGCGAAGGGAGGGCGGCTCAGAAGACTCTGAGCTTCTGGCCCGGATAGATGCGGGAGCGGCTCTTCAGTCCGTTCCATCTCCGGAGGTCGGAAACATTCACTCCGTAGGAACGGGCGATCTGCCAGAGCGTGTCGCCCGGAACGACGACGTGGAGTCGGAACTCGTCGCCGGCGGTCGGGGAGGATCCGGTCGACCTGACACCGGAGCCATCGAGACGGAGCAGTTGCCCCGGCCGGATCACGGCGCCCTTGTTGATGCCGTTCCAGGCCAGCAGGTCGTCGATACGCACACCGTTCTTGCCCGCGATGCCGTAGAGCGTGTCACCGGGGCGAACCTTGTAGACGCGGGCGGGGAGGGCGCCCGCCGAAGGCACGTCCTTCGCGGTCCCCTGCACGGCGGCGAGCGAGATGGGCGACTCGTCCGCCAAGGCGAGCTCAGCCCGCGCCTGATCGACGAGGTGGGCCGTACTCTCGCCGCGCCCGAGCGGCAGCCCGGATTCGACGAGCGCCAGCTCGAACTCGTTCGCGAGGTCCTCGTCCACGACCTCGGACGGCGCGGTCTCCGAATCGCCGGCGCCCACCGGAACGGACTCGGTGACGGAACCACCGGCGCCCGCAACCTCCGCCACTTCGGCGCGGTCCGCGGCGACCGGCAAACGCTGTCCGGGAATCTCGAGCGTCTGCCCGGGCTGGATCCGACTCGGATCGAGGAGACGGTTCGCCTGTGCGAGCGCGTTCACCGAAACGCCGTACCGTCGCGCGATCGAGGAAACCGTCTCGCCCTTCCGCACCTTGTGCGTACTCGCGGGCCCGCTCGCGGCGGTGGCCGTCGTCTTCGCTCCCAACTCACCTTGCACGAATAGTGCGGCGGGCGTCCCCCGGGACGGAATGCGGAGCGTCTTCCCTGCACGGATCATGGTCGACCGGCCGAGTCCGTTCGCCTCCTGGATCGCGCGGACGGACGTCCCGTAGCGCTTGGCCAGCCCTCCGAGCGTGTCGCCGGACTTCACCTTGTGTCTGATGACCTCGACGAGATCGGCGGGTGGGATCTCCGCCAGCCGGGCGGAGGCTCGTTCGCCCGTTCCCATCGGCACGCGCACCTCGTAGCCGTGGGCGCCCGGGGTCTGGCCCGCGAGCAAGGCCGGGTTCAGTCCGCGGAGTTCCTCTTCGGTGGCACCGGCCACTCTGGCGACGACGCGCAGGTCCGCGATGTGGTCGACCCGGATCGTGTCGTACGCGAGGGGCGGATCCGTCTCCTCGGAGAAGCCGTAGGCCGCCGGGGACTTCGCGAGAATCGTCGCCGCGAGGATGGCGGGGACGAAGTTCCGCGTCTCGTTGAGGAGGTGCCCCTGACGCGCCAACTCCCAGAAGTCGCGGGACTCGGCCTTCCGCATGGCGCGATCGACGTTGCCGGGCCCGGTGTTGTAAGCCGCGATGGCCAGGAGCCAGTCGTCGTACCGCTCGTAGAGTTGGCGGAGGTAGCGCGCGCAGGCCCGCGTGGACTTCTCCGGATCGAGCCGTTCGTCCACCCGCTCGTCACAGCGCAGTCCGAGATCGCCCGCCGTGCCACGCATGAACTGCCAGAGCCCGAGCGCGCGTGCGTGAGAACGCGCGTTGAACCGGAATCCGCTCTCCACGTGCCCGAGGAACGTCAGGTCCTGCGGAACCCCTTCTTCGGCGAAGATGCGGCGGGCCATCGGGAGATACTTCCCCGACCGGATGAGGCTGCGCTGAAAGCTGGTCCGGCTCCCCCCGGTGTAGACGTCGATCCAGGTGAGGACACGGCGGTTCACGACCACCGGATAGTCGAAGATCTCTTCGACCGAAGGCATCCGCGCTTCCGTCGCGGCGGCGAGGCTGTCGGAGATGTCCGGGACGTCCGAGTGGGCGACGTTCAGCGTGTCGACGAGGACGCTCCGCCGTTCGATGAGGTCCTCGAGATAGCCGGTCGCATCATCCTGGGCACCGACGAGTTCGCCGGCTTCCCGGGTCGCCGCCAGGTCCTCCAGCGACCCCGACGACAGTCCGGCCGTGCCCGAATCACCCTGGCCGGGATCGAGACGGGGATCGGAAAGGGTACGGCTCGAGGAGCATCCAGCGAGCAGCAGGAGGGCGCAGAGCCCGGCGGCGAATCGAGCACTCATGGCGGGCAAAATAGGCGGTTAGATCCAGGCGAGGCAACTTCTTTCCTCCGGCGCCCCGACACATCGAATCAGGCAAGGAATTGCCGATCAATGCCTTACCTCTCCAGCTCGTTGTTTGACCGGGTCACCTGGGAGCCATTCGTGGCCTGTCAGAGGACGATCGGTGCGTCCCGCCGCATCCAGCCGGTCACGCTCACGCGCTGTCTCTGGGAGACGAGCACTTCGTGTAGAACCTCATCGCTGCGGAAGACGATGAGGCGCCCGTGGAGGGGGGCGTAATCGACTGGCGCACCCTCGGGCGGGTGCACGCGAAGCTCCCCCCCATGGCCCGGCTCCCACTCCGGATTGAGGTAGAGAATCACCGAGAAGATCCGGTTCCCCACCCCACGGAACTGGTCGTAGTGACGGGCATAGAATGCGCCCTCCGGATACACCGCGAAGTGGGCTTCCATCCGCTCCAGGTGCACCCGAAAGAACGACGAGAGCCCCGTCCGGAGGTGATCGATCATCGTCCAGTAGGCGATCTGAGCATCCGTCGCGGTGGACCGCTCGAGCCATCGGATCCTGTCGGTTCGCACCTCCGTCATCCGCCTTCTGCGAACCCCCTTCCCCACCCTGGCGGGACGGTAGTTCCCCTCTTCCAGCTCACGCAGCGCGTCCTCCCGCAATCCCTCCAGCACGGAGATCGGCAGCACGCCATCCCACACCGCAATCCCTTCCTCCAGGATCCGGTGGCCGATGACTTCTGCTGAGACCTGCGTGGGGACTGGTTCTGGGAGGATGGACTCACGAATGGCGTCCATCTCGATCGTGGTAGCCGACCGGGGTTTCCGAGCCGTCGGCGTCTCCGTTCCTGGATCCAGTGAAGACCAAACCAGGCACCCTCCACAAGGGAATCGTCGGAACTGCGCTGAGATCTCCTCCAGAGGGGGTGGGCACCGGCTGCGGGTGGCCACCGGCTGCGGATGGGCACGTCGCGCCGAGCGCGGTGCGCCCAGAGGGCAGGGAATGTGAGGCTTCGGCCAGTTTCCGGTCACCGGGACACGAACGCACCTTCCCCAGTGGACACCTCGGACGGCCTATGTCACCCTTTGGCCCGTTCATCGGCACACGATATCCACGGATCGGACATCCACGCAGTCGTGGTGGTTCCCGCGTGGCCGAGGACTCGAAACCACAACAGGATCCCGGCGCACGGACGCTCGGGAGGAGGGGGAGCACGATGAAGCTTCGCTTCGGTGTCTTGCTTGCGAGCGTTTGCGTCTTCTCGATCGCGGGCCTCGCGCAGGCGGTGGACAAGACCAACACGGGATGTGGCCTTGGCTCCATCATGTTCAAGGAGCAGAACGGCCTGCTCTCCAACGTCTGCGCGGCCACGTTCAACGGCATCTTCGGCAACCAGACCTTCGGCATCACGTCGGGGACCCTGGAGTGCTCGAAGCCGGCGTCCTTCGTCTCGAACGAGAAGCTGAACAAGTTCGTCCGCGAGAACATGGACAACCTGGCGGTGGACATCTCGAAGGGAAGCGGCGAGTACCTCATGACCCTCGCCGTCCTCATGGACACCCCGGCCGAGGAGCGCGACGGTCTCTACGCGAAGCCCAGGCCAACTTCTCGAGCATCTACACGTCGGATCAGGTCACCCACGAGGACGTGCTCGGCAACATCGAGCGGATCGTCGTCGCCGGCTGATCCAAGTCAGGGCCGACATCCCACGGGATGTGCATGACGATCGACATGGAGGGTCTACCGGTGGATCACACGCCGGTGACCCTCCGTTCGTTTCAGCGAGAGGTATGTCTGGCCGTGAGCCGATCCGTTTCCCCTTGGATACTTCTCCTCTTCCTCTGCCTCATCGCTTCCGGGCCGAGTCTCGCGAACGACTACGTGGACACGCTGATCGGGCGCGCGGAAGCACGGGAGCTCTGGAACGATCCGTACTGGCGGACCCTCGTGCACTACGAAAAGGGTCTCTTCGGAACGAGGAGCCTGGTCGACGACCCGGACTTCTTCGCCTCCCCACGCGGCAAGACCGATCCAAGGGCGGAGCTCGAAGCGACCCTGCGTCTGCTCTTCCAGGACCCCGCCCCGACCGATGAGGGGGCGACCGGCAGTGCCGGCGACTCGCTGAAGGTCAAGTCGCCGATCTGCCGGTTCGTCGCGCGATTCGAGTGGCTGACGGAAGCACTCGACATCGACGAGTCGAGGGTTCCGGAGACCCGCTGCGAACCGTTCGAGGATCTCTACACGGCGGTCGGCGCGGACGCGGTCTCCCTGATCTTTCCGACGTCCCACATGAACAGCCCGGCATCCATGTACGGACACACGCTGCTCACGATCGGGGCGGCTTCCGAGACGAGCCTTCTCTCCCATGCGATCAACTACTCGGCGGTCACGAACGAGACGTTCGGGCCGCTCTACATCGCAAAGGGCCTGCTCGGCCTCTATCCCGGCTACTTCTCGATGCTGCCGTACTACGCGAAGCTCCAGGAGTACAGCGACGTCAACGATCGCGACATCTGGGAGTATCCGCTCGAACTGGGCCGCGAGGAGATCCGTCGTCTCTTCCTCCACCTCTACGAGCTCGAGAACATCAACTCGAACTACTACTTCTTCAGCCAGAACTGCTCGTATCACCTCCTCTACCTGCTCGAGGCGGCCCGACCCGGTCTCGAGCTGACGGACCGGTTCGGTTGGTGGGTGATCCCGCTCGACACGATCCGGGAAGTGCAAAGCGCCGGACTCGTCGGGGAGCCGATCTACCGGCCATCCAAATCGACGAAGGTGTCCTTCCTCGCCGGGCTCTCGAGCAGGACGGAGCGGCACCTCGCGCGGGACATCGCGAAAGGAGGCGTGTCGCCGAGCGAGGAGCCGATGCTGACGGACGACGGACTTCCGAAGGACACGCGGATCCGCGTGCTCGATCTGGCCGGCGAGTACCTCCAGTACATCTACGCAAAGGGAGAAGTCGAGCAGGACGCCTACGTACCGCGCTTCCTCGGCACGCTGCGCGCCCGGAGCGCACTCGGCGCGTCGGGAGAGTGGAGATACTCGATTCCGCCACCCACGGCACCGGAGCGGGGACATCGTTCCGCGAGGATCGAAGCAGGAACCGTCTTCGTCCGGCGTGGGCCGGGAGGCCACGGTCCGCTCGATGCCTTCCCCATCGTCGCGATCCGTCCCGCGTATCACGACCTGCTCGACAACGGCGCGGGATTCAAACGGGGATCGCAGATCGTGTTCGCCGAGACCGGAATCCGTTACGACCCGCGGCGGGAGAAGCTCCGCGTCGAGTTCTTCGATGCGATCGACATCGTTTCGCTGGCGCCGCGTGACCTCTACTTCCACCACACGTCGTGGCGGATCGAGACCGGCCTCGTCCGAAGGACGGATCGGAGTGGCGGCGACCCACTCGTCTTCCACTTCGGCACGGGATTCGGGTGGGCGTTCGAGATGCCTCTTCTCGGCCTCCCCTATCTGATGTTCGACACGGAGTCTCAGTTCGGTGGAGGTCTCGATCCGAACTACTCCCTCGGCGCGGGGGGATCGGCCGGCGTCCTGGGGGACTTCACGAGCTGGTGGAAGTTTCACCTCCGGGGCCGGGCCATGCTCTACCGTATCGGCGACGAGGACGATCGCCTCGAACTCGAGGCCGGCCAGAGTCTGATCACCTCGACGAACACGAGCCTCACCGTAGAGGTCCGTCGACTCAGAGAACGGGACAGATCACACACGGAGACCTGGGTCAGTGCACGGATCCACTACTAGTCGATCGAAACTCAGTCTCGGCCTCACGGTGAGGGTCACGCTCGCGGCGCTGTCTCTGCTCGCATGCGGCATCTGCTTCGGGATCGGGTGCGCCCCGTCGATCCCCGTCGACCGGGCGAGCCGCATGACCGCAACCGACCAGAGCGGCAGCGACCAGGTCGACTCCTCTCTTCCCGAAGCGTCTGAGAAGTCCGAGACGCCCGACCTGTCGTCGCCCGGCCTCCGCTCGATCCTGATCGAGGGGCTGGGCTATCTGGCCAAGAGCCGGCGGGACTCCTGCGCCGTCTGCGCGGAACGCAATCGCGACGATGCCTTCGAGAGACTGAACCTCGCCCTCCTGCCCGGTACTCGCTACTCGGCGGAGGGAACGATGCGGGAGACGATGCGGCTGACGAAAGGCGCGGCCCCCTACGAACTCGAGGCCGCGTCCTACTCTCCGGAGCCGATCGGATTCGTGTTCCGATTCCACACGTCGTCCGAGCATCTCGTCGGAGTGTCTCCGAACGATTGGACCACGGACGCGATCGCCGAAACCTGGTCCGCGGCCGCGGTGGGAACGGAGTTCGAGGGGGAGTTGGAGCTGGTCGAGTACGCCTATGGTGACGGACCGACGTACCTCTACTCCCCATCCGAGGGGAGAGTCGAGCTGCAGAGTCGGGTTCTGACCCTGCGCGCCCTCTCCCCCCACTGATCCTTCCCTCGGTTCGATCAGTCGTTGGCCGCGCCCGCCTCGATCCAGGCACGGATCATCTCGATCTGGTCCGCGGTGAGCGAGCCGGACGGAGGCATCCTCTGCCCCGTCTCGCTGTCGCCGATCACCTTGAGATACAGCACGCTGCTGAAGGGACTGCCGGGCGTGACGCGGTCCATGCCGTAGGCGGAGGCCACTCCGACCATGTTTCCGTAGGCCGACCCTGCCGCCAGCGACATCGGAGCGCCGCCCCCCGGGTGACACCCGGAGTTCACGCAACGCGGGGTGAGGATCTCACTCTGGATCTGGGAGAACGTCGGGGTGACGTTGGGATCGAACGGCCCGCCACTGTCGCCGAACGCGATGTCCGTGAAATTCGTGGCGTGAGTGAACGCGACGGTCAACCCCGACGCCGTTCCGACACCGGTCTCACGCCAGGCGTGGTCGGCCGGAGGAGCGTCGTACTCTCCATCCCCGTTCATGTCCGCGTAGAAGTCGACCGTATAGGAGCGTCCCGTCTCGATGACGCCTGGGATGTCGACCGTGAAGTCGGCGCCGAGAACGGCGCCCAGGCGATACTGCCCGACCGTCTGCCCCGTTTCCGTGTCCTTGACCCGGAGCTCGAAGAGCTGTCCGACATGCGGCGTCATACCGGTGAGTACCAGTGAGAAGTCCCCTTCACCCGCAGGGGAACCGATGTCGGTGAACGAGGTGTTGTGGGTGAAGTCCGGTGCGAGCGACCCGGTCGATCCGAGCGCGATCCGCCAGGCATGATCCGCCGGAGGCGCATCGTACGATCCGTTCCCGTTGTGATCCGCGAAGAAGTCGAGCCGATGCCCCCCCTCCTGCACGGCCTTCGGAACCTCGAGCATGTAGTCCGGCCCGGGGAGAGGATCCAGGTAGATCCGGGACTCGAGATCACCTCCGTCGGACACGACGCGGAACTCGAGCTTCTGCCCGACGTGCGGATTCATGGTGTTGAGCGTGAGGGACAGATCGCGGAGCTCGGGAGGTTCGTTCCCGCCCGGGGGATCGGTCGGCCCGTCGTCGTCACCGCAGCCGGAGAGGGCGAGGAGCGCCGACACCGCGATCAGCGTCGGCACGGTGGCAAAGGTGATGGTTGGTCGGAACGCTCTCTTCGGCCACTGCATGTCTTCCTACTTCCTCGGCTCCGGACGCCGTTCAGGTTCACTTCGTTGGATCGACCCTACCTGTAGTGGCCGCCGCCCGGCCTCGAGATACATCGAACTTCTCCCCCCGGGGCCGATCAGGAAAACGATGTCCAGATCCGGTGCACGAATCCGCGGACTCGATCGGATCGTGAACGCGCCCACGGCTGTCGGGTGGCGTGCACGGAACTATATCAGGAGCCGATCGCACCGGGTCCCTGCCTGGATGCGTAGGAGGATCGATGTCACTCGGTTTCACCCGACTTGGTTGGCCACTCATCGTCGGCGCCGCACTCTCGTTGGGGACTCCCGCCCGGGCGGGCGCCTACGAGCCGTTCGTCGACTTCTCCTCGCTCCTGGACCAACGGTATTACCCGGCGACAGGTGGGTACTTCTTCGGTGAGCAGCCGATCTACCTGATCTTTCCACCAGACGGAGCGCCATCGATCGAGCTCGTCTTCTCGAAGGACGGCGCCGAACTCACCCGCACCCCGCTTCGAATCGAGCGATACGACGGGTTCCCCGCGTTTGCCCGCCTCGCGGCATCGGCGCCGCCCGTTCAGGGGAAGGGACCGGGACGGTACGAAGTCTCGATCTGGTCGGACGGAGCATCGCTCGGATCCCTTCGGTACGAACTGACGGCCGAGTCGAGCGGAGACCCTTTCGCCCCCAAGACCGCGCACCTCAGGAAGGGCCCTTGGGAAGAGTCGGCCTACCTCTATGTTCCTCCCGTCGAGACAGCCAACCGGAACGTGTTCGTCCATCTGTGGACGAGTCTCGCCGAGACGAACGCCAAGGGCAGTGCGCACGCGAGCGTCGCCTTGCGGAGAAACGGAGAACTCGTCGCGGAGTCACGGGACTTCGTCATCAGCGGCGAGGACTGGGCGCACGGATCCGGGCAGCTCGACAAAGCGGGGACCGATCACCGCACACCGCTCTCCCCTTCAGACCTCACCGCTCGTGACGGCCATTACGTCATCGAGTATCGGGTCGAAGGACGAACCGTCCGAACCTTCGGGTTCGACGTCTCCGGCGGCGCGGTCGTCGGCGATGCCCGCTCCGCGCTCGACCACGCGCCCGCCAACGATCGACTCACTCCACGCCGGCTCCACTTCACGGGCAGCAGCGCACCGGTGGGAGTCGGCGAGCTCTTCTGGCTCCATCGCGCCGACTGAAGGCAGCGCGACATCCGGCCCCAACGGGCAATCCGTGCCTATCGACCGCGCAGCGGCCGCGGAGGGAAGGCGACTTGCACACGTCCGCAGGTACGTAAGGCGGACGACTACTCCGCGTAGACCGCGAACGCGCCCCAGAGGAACGGATGCGGCCATGACGCACGGACCTCCGTCGCCGCCTCACCGAGTGCGGACGTGGGGTCGAACCGGGGGCCTCCGAAGAGGTGGCGGTAGAACGACTCCATGAGGTGTTGGGTCGCTCGGTCGTCGACGCGCCAGAGACTCGCGACCAGCCGCCGGACCCCGGAGGAGAGGAAGGCGTGGGCCAACCCCTGGAGGTCGTCGCCCTGCCCCCCGAACGTCCTCCCGGAGTCACACGTGCTCAGAACGAGGAGATCCGTGTCGAGATGGAACGACGCCAGGTCGGAGACGAAGAGCGATCGGTCGCTGAGTGTCAAACGTGTGAAGAGTGGGTTGTCGTCCCGAAACGTGCCGTGCGTGGCGAGGTGAACGACGGAACCGCGTCGCAGTCCACTCAGGAACTCGTCGACCGTCGGCGCGAGTTGCACCGTGGCTCTCTCTCCGAGCTGTCTCTCGATGCCCCTCACCTCCGCCTCCGCCTGTGCGGGCCCGCCGGCGAGGTTGGCGGCGAGGAGCGCGCGACGCTTCCTGCGTGACAACGCCACGGGCGAACCCGACACGCTGATCTCCACCTCGAACTCGTCCCCGAGATACGCCTTCCCATCGAAGAGAAGGCCGAACGGAACGTGATGGAGGACGGAGTGCGGAACGATGCGAAGTCGGGACGCTCCACCGAGCGATGGAAGAAGCGGCGCGATCAGGAGCTCGTGGAGCGTCCGGAGCGCGGCGTCAGCGGTCCGGCGGAGTGCACCCGGGTGCGCCAGGTTCCGATGGGTGAGCCCGATGAACGAGTCCACCTGGAAGCGCAGCGTCTCGACGGCCCGGACGATTTGCTCCGCGGGTGCGGGCAGAACGTGCACTTCCGTCTGGGACGTCGTCACGACCGTGGCGAGGGCCGTGTGCGCGGCCAGGTAGTACTCGACGACCTTCACGCCATCGTGTTCGAGCGCCGCGCTCGATCCGTCTTCCCCATCACCGGTCTCGCCGCGCGCCGGGAGCTTCGCTTCCCAGCGCCGGAACTCGCGTAGGAAACGCGATTCGAGGCGACCGATGCGAAGGTTGAGTTCAGCCGCGTCGGTGTCCGGATTCGGGTCGAACTCGCTCTCCTCCCGAAGCCGTGAGAGCTGCCCGATCTCCGCCCGAAGGCGGATGAGATCGTTCGGTAGATGGGACCGCTCCCTCCGCTCCCGATGGGATCGGGCCCGCGCGCGCCGGGTCCAGTTTACGAGCGCACTACCCGACCTTCCGGTGACTCGGATCGAACCGGGCTCCCGCTCTGCGATCCTCATCCGCTCGAGGACGGCGGTGACCTCTGATTCGACCCGTTCGCGATGGATCCGCGCGTCCTCCTGGAAGGCCGCCGCTCTCAGCTCCACCCCCGGAATCGTCTCGCGGATCTGCTCGCTCACGAGGACGGCCCGATCCAGTGCGCGCCGACTCGCGCCGTAGTCACCATTCTCACGAGCGACTCGGCCGGAGAGGGCGAAGTAGCGGCGCTGGGTTCGGAGCGGAAGCCCGCGGATCTCCGCCGCCATCTGCTCGAGGGAACGATCCGCCCGCGCCGGGTAGCCCAGCGCGAGTTGCGCCTCGGCCCGGCCGAGCACGATTTCGCCCCGCAGAGACAGCGGGATGCTCCGGCTCCTGAGGACCGGGCTCCGCAGACGCTCCAGAGCGCGCTCGGGCCGTCGCGACTCTACCTCGATCTGCGCCAGGTCGAGCAGGCAGGTCCGGATCCGCTCCTTCCAGCCCTGCTCGATCGCGCCATCGAGGAGAGACTCGAAGATCCGACGGGCCGGAGTGTACCGGCCCAACTTGACGAGGCTCCGGCCTTGCACGATCAGCGCGTGGTCCCGCTCGACGGTCTTCTCCTGTTCCTCGAACGCCGTCGCCGCTTCCCGCGCATGCGCGAAGGACTCGGTGGCGAGCCCGAGCTCGAGTTTGATCTCGGCCCGTGTCAGCTGCGTGGAGGCCTTGAGATCGGTCGCACCCACGGCTTCGAAGTCGCCCTCGGCGCGCTCCAGGAGCGAAAGCGCCTCCCGATATCGACCTTCCAACCTGTCGACGAAGGACAGGTCGAGGCGAGCGTGCGCCGCGAGATGCGCGAGGCCTTCCTCGTCACCGAATCGCTCCGCCTCCCGGAGCACCTCCCGCGCTTCGCTCAGGCGAAGGAGCTCCGTACATGCGCTCCCCAGATTCACGAGGAGCGACATCGAGGTCGCATCTCGGGTCCCCAACTGTTGGAAGATCCGGCGCGCAGCGCGGAACTCCCTGTATGCGGTCCCCGGATCTTCCCGGTGAAACGCGGCGGATCCGAGGTTCATGTGGAGTCGCGCGAGGTACCCGGTGTGTCCCGCGCGTTCGAGTCGGGACTTGGCTTCGTCGACGAGCGATCCGACGCGGGGATCGCCGAGCGCATTCAGGACCCCGATCCGTCCGACAAGGATCTCCCCGAGGAGTCGGTCGTCTCCCACTCGTTCGGCGTGTGTACTCGCGCGCTCGTAGTTTCGGCGCGCTTCCTTGAGCCGACCCAGGTAGGTGTCGGCTTCCGCCATCGTCCGCCACGACAACGCACGCACGGTGATGCAATCGGATGCCTGGTCCGTTCGCGGTTGGTCTGCACAGGAAGGGGAACGTTTCGATCGACCAGAAGGACCTTCCGCCGCATCGATCGCCGCGAGCATCGCGTCCGCCATCGCCGCGGACTCTCGAGGCGAAGTGAGGAGGAGTGCCGCGGCACGATTGCGCAGAGCCCAGGCGAGCGGAGGACGGAGATGGTCCTGCCAGTCGCTTCTACTCGCGATGATCGCGTCGGAACTCGCGGAGGCGACCCAGTCGATCCAGTCCGCCTCCGTCCGGGCGGGACGGCGCCTCGATGGCTTGGAACTCATCGCCGACCCCGCAGGAGAGCAGAAACCGGCGCGAAGGCCGAATCAGAGAGTGGGACCGGACACGTCGCCAAGCAGGATCTGCTGCCCGCCAATCTCGATCTCGATGGTCCCGTGATCGAACTCCAGTTCCTCGAAATGGAAGCCGCCGTGAGCATCGAGGTCGACGGCGACCCGCTCTCCCCGAGTGGCCAGAACGGCACGTCCGCCCGCCGGTATCTCGTCGCTCTCGCGAGGAAGCACCGTCCCTCGGATGCTCTCCAGCCCGACGGAGATGGTAACCGTATAGCGGGGAGTTTCATAGATCGACGGAGCCACCGTGCTCCCGCTCCGGAACGCGGGCTGCGGCGCGATCAGGTCCGTCCGCAGAACGGCGCGAACCTCTTCGAGCACTCCCGCCAACATGCCCTGGACACGATCGGCAAGTGTAGTCTTGGGGGCCACGAGGCCGGGCAGCTGACAGAGGACGTCGTCGATGTCGGACTCACTCGGCGAGGCCGAGAGGAGTTCGATCGCGAGGAGGGTGCGTCGAAGAAGCGCAGCCTCGGGGCCCTCTCCTTCGGGGAGACGGCCCGTCTCCTCCCATGTGCGCACGGCTCGCTCGAACTCGGTCTCATGTGGCGGCGTCATCGTTCCCTCCGGGACGCGGAGCGAGCAGAACGCGGCCCCTGCGGCGTGATCCCTTCATGAGACCCTTCGCTAGCCCTCGGCTCGTCCCCGTCACTCGATGTGGATGCACCAGCCCTGCCGTTTGATACGTCCTCGAGCTTCTTCGTCAGCCGCTCGAGACAACGGCCGCGAATCGGGCCGATGCTCCCGACGGCGATCTCGAACTCCTCGGAGATCTCGCTGTAGGCCGGCCTGGGATCCCGGAAATAGAGCGCCTCGATGAGTCGGCGGCAGCGCACGTCGATCTGGGCCAGGGCGGTGCGGAGCTGGTCCGCGTCGGAGAGCGCCTCGCGGAGCTCGTCTTCGGACGGGAGATCCGGCGTCTCCGCCTCCACTTCGCGAAGCACGGATGGCTGGTCGAGCGACTCGGTGGGCCGGCGTTTGCGCAGGATCTGGCGCCCTTCGTTGAGCGCGACCGAGTAGGTCCACGAGACGAGCCGCTTCGGGTTCTCGAGCGTGCCGATCTTCCGGTGGACCTGGAGCGAGACAGACTGGAGCAGATCGTCGATCTCTTCCGGATCCAGACGGAGCCGCCGACCCAGGTACCGGATCAGCCGCCCGTAGCGACGGAGGAACTCCGTCCAGGCCGCCCCGTCCCCGGCCTTCAGGCGCAAGACGATCTCCGACTCCGACCATCTCTTCGACACGAACGAATGATCCCCCTCACGATGCGTGCGTCGCGGTGGCTTCGGAGTGTATCATTCCTTGCATCCGACCATCTTCATCGATGGGGCGCTTCTAGGAGGAAACGATGAGACCGTGGAACGGCGGGCGGCTCGTGGTTGCCCTTTGGGCGTTCGTAACGACGCTCGGGGCTTCTTCTGCCTTTGCGGACTACGAACCCGAGTGGGACGATAGCGAAATCGTCGTCCACCTCATGGGAACCGTGGGGATCGAGACGATCAACGAACGTTGGGGGACCTATACCCTCGACGCATTCCCCGAGGCCGACCTCTATCTCGTCGCGCCTCAGGTCCCCGGACTGATCCCGGAGATCTCGGAGCAGATGGAGACGGATCCGGACATCCGCTCCGCCCACCCGAACTTCGTCCAGGACACTCCCGAGGGCATCCGCCAGCTCCTGATCATCGCCGTGGGCGGTGAGTACGTGGACTACGAGGATCAGCTCCTCACGCAGCGAATCGGACTCGACGAGGCCCACCAGGTCACGCGGGGCGCCGGCGTGACGGTCGCCATCCTCGACACGGGCGTCGACCCGACGCACGAGGCACTCGTCGGACATCTGGCCTCGGACGGATACGACTTCGTCGGAAACGACAGCGAACCCTGGGAAGAGGCGAACGGCGTCGACGACGACGGCGACACGCAGATCGACGAAGGATACGGCCACGGCACGATGGTCGCCGGCATCGTCGCCCTCGTCGCTCCGGAAGCGACGATCCTCCCGATCCGCGTCCTCGACGACGACGCCCGCGCGGATGCCTTTGTCATCTGCAAGGCGATCCGTTACGCCGCCATGCACGGCGCGGACGTCATCAACATGAGTCTCGGCATCCCGGTCGAGATCGAGGCGATCGAGGATCAGATCGAGTTCATCGAGCAGAACGACATCCTGCTCGTCGCGGGCGCCGGGAACGAGTCCCGTGGAGATGCGCCCTTCTTCCCCGCGGCGGACGAACGCGTCCTGATGGTGACCGCGGTCGACTCGCTCGACACGAAGGCGGACTTCGCCGACTGGGGACGCGATGTCGCGCTCTGCGCCCCGGGAACAGGCGTCCGGAGCGCGTACCCCGGAGATCAGTGGGCACTGGGCGCCGGATGCTCCTTCGCGACTCCGTTCGCGAGCGGTTCCGCCGCCCTTGTGAGGGCCGTCTCTCCCACCCTTTCTCTCCAGGATTGGCGTCGACGCGTCTGCAAGGGCACCCGATCCGTCGATGGCCTCGTTGGCAACGGGCCCTACCTCGGGCTATTGGGGCAAGGGCGGGTCTACCTGCCGGGCGCCGTCCTCACGCCGGCGGACGTTGCCGAGGCGAGTCCTCGCGTCGAGTGGACGGCGTGGCCCAATCCCGCGACGAACGAGGTCGTCTTCCGCGCGGCGGACGAAGTCGACGGTCTGCCGGCCCAGGATCTCCAAGTCTACGACGGCACCGGCCGCCGAGTTGCGGCGATCGCCCCGTCCGGAGACTCGTGGCGGTGGGACGCGCGGGACGACCGAGGGAACCCGGTTCCGTCCGGGATCTACTTCATCCGTCCCGAGGGCAGCGACCGCGCCGCCCTCTCGATCCGCGTCGTCCGGTAGTCGACCGACGTCCCGCGGCCGGCTCTCAGCGCTACCGAACATGCGAAGGCCGGGTCGGTATCGCCGACCCGGCCTCTCTCTTTCGATCCGCAACACGTCGTCGGGCGATCCGGTCCCGGGCGCGTTGACCGTGGGCCGCAGCCCCACGGAATCGCCTTCGCCGACTCAGCGGGTGCGGACGATCTTCCGCGTGACCTCGAAGCCCCGGGGACCGTCGACCGCGAGACGAAGGAAGTAGGCCCCACCGGGCACCGACCTTCCGGCCGCGTCCCGGCCGTCCCAAAATGCCTCGTGCGCCCCGGCCGAAGCGTCCGCGTTCAGGATCTCGCGCACGCGTTCGCCCGCCGCCGAGAACACCTCGAGCCGAACGCGGCTCGCGTCCTCGATCCGGTAGCGTAGCGTCGTCTCGTCGCGTGACGGATTCGGGAAGGCCTGGAACTGAGCAGTGGTGGCCGAAGGCGTCGGAACCGCGGCCGGGTCGAGGTAGCGGAGCACGACCAAGTCCCCCTCGATGTCGCTCGCGTAGACGTAGCCGCTCTGCGTGTACGGATAGGCGCCCCAGCAACCGACGAAGGCCGAGTTGTCGTGGTCGGGATAGGTGTCGTAGTGCCCGACTTCGACCGGGGCGTTTGGATCGCTGATGTCGACCACGCTGATTCCGTAGGAGTAGTGGGAGATGAAGGCCAGATCACCCATCAGCTGCGTGTTGTGCGCGAGAGCGTTCGCACCGAGCCACTCGCCGAGGAGCACCGGGTTCGAGGGATCGAGCGCATCCCACATCTTCGTCGTCTTGTTCGTCGTCTCTTCCGTCGTCATGAAGTAGCGCCCGTCCTCCGTGGCCCAGATGTTGTGGCAGTAGCCGGCGTTCTGGATGGTCGGGTGGCAGAGACGCACCGGGTTCTGCTTGTCGGTCACGTCCCAGATCGAGAACTTGCCGGTGAACCCCTCGGCAACGTAGAGCATGTCGTTCTGGGCGAAGACGTCGTGCACGCCGGTGATCGACATGAACTTCACGTCCACAGGTGCGGTCGGGTTCGCGAGGCTGACGATCCGGACCCCGCCCGGGTTCTGGAGGTAGGCGTACCCTGTGGCGGTGTCGATGGTGAGGTTGTGCGACGTGATCGAGAAGTCCGGATAGGAGCCCACGTACTCGACGTGGTCCGGAAGGAACTGGAGGTCGAGAATGAGCAGCCCCTCGTTCGTTCCGACCATCTCGTTCGTGACGTACGCGTAGTGCCCGTACGTCTTGATGTCCCGGTGGTAGTAGCAGTCGAAGTCCTGCGGGCCCGGGATGACGTCGATGACTTCCATGTCCGGGACTTTGACCACCGCGACCCCTTCGTAGACCCCCATGATCGCGTACTCGGTGCCGTCCGGAGCCGTATAGCCCCAGACGTCGGAGCCACCGGTCGGGCCACCGCCACAACCGCCGGGATCGTTCGTGAAGGCGAGCTCCCCCACGAACTCGAGGTCGAGCGCCGACGACGGATTCGCCACGGCGAGAGAGCCGAGGAGAGCAGAGAACAGGACGAAGGAGAGGGAGAGACGGGAATGGCTGGGCATGGGCCACCTCGTGTGCCGAAAGCTGGGAGTGAGTGGGTTACGGGCGCAGTGTACCAGACCCGGGCCACTCCGCCTGAGGATTCCGCTTGCACTTCGTCCCAAGAGTTTCGTAAGATCCCGTCTTCTGACCAGACACGGCCAGCAAGTTCGGCCTAAACGAAGCTGACAGTAGAGGTTCCCTCATGTCCAGGCTCTGCAAGCTCACGGGCAAGCGCCCGATGACCGGAAACAACGTCTCGCACGCCAACAACAAGACGAAGAGGCGGCAGCTTCCGAATCTCCAGAACAAGCGCCTCTACGTGCGCGAGCTGGGTCGCTGGGTGCGGCTCCGCGTCTCCACCAAGGCGATCAAGACGATCGACAAGAAGGGCCTCCTCGCCTACCTGCGCGAGACCGGCCTCCGTCTCGAGGACGTCGCGAAGTAGCCTGGTAAGCACAAGTCTTTCCTGCATTTGCAGGCGCCGAGAGCCGCTCCCCGGAGCGGCTCTTCTCGTTTCCACCCCTGTGGCCGGATGATTGCGGTTGGTCGCCTGCTGCGGCTACGCCCCGGGCTGGAGCGTATCGAAGAACTCGACCGGCCGGCCGACCGGCGTTCCGACCGTCTCGAGATCGCGCATCACCACCGCCCCCCGCAAGATCGTCATCTGGGGCCATCCCGTCAGCGACACCCCCGAGAACGGACTCCACCCGCAGCGGCTCGCGATCCAGCTCTCCTCGACCGTCCGCGTCGCCGCGAGATCGACGATCGTGAAGTCCGCGTCGTACCCGGGCGAGATCCGTCCCTTCCGGACGAGGCCGTAGACCCGGGCCGGGCCGGTGCTGGTCAGGTCGACGAACCGCTCGAGGCTGAGCCGTCCTTCGTGGACGTGGTTCAGCATGACGGGGACGAGCGTCTGCACCCCGGTCATCCCCGACGGGCTCTCCGGGTAGGGACGCGCCTTCTCCTCACGGGTGTGCGGCGCGTGGTCCGAGCCGATCGCGTCGAGGAGCCCCGTCCGGACGGCTTCCCAGAGCGCCTCCCGGTGCTCCGCGGTCCGGATCGGTGGATTCATCTGGGCGAAGGTCCCGAGCCGGTCATAGCACTCCGGCGCAGAGAGCGTTAGGTGCTGGGGCGTCGTCTCGAACGTCGCGACGTCGCGGTTCGCGGCGAGTAGGGGCAGTTCGTCGCCGGTCGTGACGTGAAGCACGTGCACCCGTCGCCCGACCTTCCGCGCCACCCGGAGGAGCCGATCGGTTGCGAGACGGGCGCTCTCCGCGTCCCGCCAGACGGGGTGATCGTGGACGTCACGGGAAGCCTCGACGATCGGCTTCCGTTCCCGCATCCGGGCCTCGTCCTCGGCATGGACCGCAACGCGGCGACGTCCGGACGAGAGCGCCAGGTGGAGCCCTTCCTCACTGTCGACGAGGAGTCCACCCGTCGACTTGCCCATGAAGATCTTCACGCCGGCGCAACCGGCGTGGAGTTCGAGTTCGCCGAGCGTCTCGAGGTTGTCGGGACGCGCGCCGACGAAGAACGCGTGGTCACACCAGGCCCTTCCCGCGGCGAGTCGGAGCTTCTCCTGGAGCGCGGGCACGGTCGTCGTCGGCGGCTCGGTGTTCGGCATCTCCAGGATCGCCGTGACGCCCCCGAGGACAGCCGCCCTCGTCCCCGTCTCGAGGTCTTCCTTGTGCTCTCCCCCGGGCTCCCGGAAGTGGACCTGCGGATCGATCACGCCGGGCAGGACGTGGAGCCCGGTGACGTCGACTGTCTCACGCGCCGACGGCGCACCCGTCAAGTCACTGCCGATCCAGGTGATACGGCCACCTGTCGTTCCGATGTGGACGACTTCGGTGCCCTGTGGGGTGACGGCGGTGCCTCCACGCAGGAGAATATCTACAGTCGTAGTCACGATGCCTCCGATTCCGACGAGTCCGTTGCACCGGCGGGACGCGGGGCGTGACGCGGGGCGGCACACCGCGCGCGACACCGGCAGAACGCGTACCCTATCGCCCCACGCCCCCCGGCACCAGATCCCTGTCGAGGCACCCTCACCATTGACACGCCCCCTCCCCGATCCCTACTATCCGGGGCTCAGTTTCGCGATCGGTGGGACAGGCGTTTCGCTCTGGGGAGAGCGCGCGTGAAGTCCCGCCCGTCAGTCCAAGATGGCGAGGAGGATGAATGGCTCGCAAGTTTCCGCCCCGTAAGAAGGTCTGTCCGTTCCTGAAGGATCCCGAGCTGGTCGAGAAGATCAGCTACAAGAACCCGGACTTTCTCGCCCGTTTCCTGTCCCCCTTCGGACGGATCGTCCCTCGTCGGATCACCGGCGTGAGCGCAAAGTATCACCGGGCTCTGGTCCGCGAGATCAAGCGCGCGCGGATGCTCGCCCTCCTGCCGTTCGCCGTCCGCGACGACCGCCGCTAGGAACCGCCCGGCCGGCACGGTGCAGCGAAACACACGTCAACGGCGAGCGATCCGCAAGGCGCTCGCCGATGCCGACCGCCCTCTCGCTCCCGAAGAAGTCCTGGACGCCGCCCAGTCCGATTGCCCGGGCATGGGGATGGCTACCGTCTACCGCACGATCAAGAGTCTGGCGGAAGAGGGTTGGCTCGTACGCGTCGAACTTCCAGGAATGCCCGACCGGTATGAAAAGGCCGGGAAGGGGCATCATCACCACTTCCACTGTCGCGTTTGTGGGAAGGTCTTCGAAGTCGAGGACTGCCTGGAGGACATCCGACTCCTGCCGCCGAAGGGGTTCGTGGTCGAAGATCACGAGGTGGTCTTCTACGGCCGTTGCCCCGAGTGCGCAGCCGCCCCGGAAGGCGCCCCATCCCGCCACTGATGCGGCAGAACTCCCCACAATGTAGATTGCGGACCGCCGCCGACTCCTACCGCCTTCGCTGACGAAACCCACAGACATCACAACGCCTTGCAAGACGTCCCATGTTCGTGACGCGGTCATGGCACGGAGCGTGCCCCGATGTTGCCGTACCGATGCGCAGGCCTCACCGCGAACACGCGACCGGGAAGCCCGGCACCACCTGTAGGGGTACCGAAGGCAACGCGGGAACCTCCACCATCGATCCGTGGGTTCTTTCTGGCGGAGTGACGGAAGGCACACGGGCTTCCCGGTCGTCCCCATCAGCCTCGGTACGGCGTCGGGCGACGCTGCTCGTCGCATTCCTCGGCCCTGCTCTCCCCATGGCCGAGGGATGTGGACGACCGAAGGGCTGATCGGGCTCGGCCTCGCCCGCTACGTCGTGGCAGATCGACGACATTGCCAGGGGGGCGCCGTCTTTCGTAGCGAGCGGCACCTCCCGTCGCCGCCGAGAAGCCCGGGTGGGGGCACCCTCCCGGGCTCCTCGTCCCTCGAGTCCTCCCCGACCGGAGTCCTCTCGGGCAAGCGTTCGCGGCGACGTGAGGAGCGCTCTGCTCTTCGCAACAGCACTTCCATGTGGGAAGCCTCGCGTCGGTTGATACCGGAGAATCACCTTTCATTGGAGTGAGAGCGCACCACTCCGGCTATCCGAGCGGACTCGACCAGTCCCCGCTCGTCTCGGCACGTAGCACCCCATCCGCTCCACGTCCCGGAGTGATGTCGGCCAGGAGACGTAGATCGGTGCGCGAGACTGCACCGACTCGATACGTTCCCTCGGGCGCCCCGGCACTCACGAACGAGGCGGTCGAGTCGACGTCACCATCCACACCGCTCTCCGTCCAGACGGTGACGGAAGCGACGCCGGAGACGGGAGCTCCCGACCTTGGATCGAGGATGTGATGGATCCGTCTGCCGGACCGATCCGTGTGGAAGCGCTCCGAGTCCGCGGAAGTCGTCAGACACCCCGACCTCACCCCCACCGTGGTCCAGAGTGCGCCATCGACCCGTGGATGTGCGATCCCGACGGACCACGCGTCCGCGTTCTTCGGCGGCCCCACGATTCCGATGCTGCCGCCGAAGTTGAGGATCCCGCTCTCCACTCGGCGCGCCGCGAGAATCTCGAGCGACGAGTCGAGCGCGATCCCTGCCGATGCCACCGAGGTCGACTTCGATCCGTCGATCCAACCGACGCACCCGGCTCCCTGCCGCGTCGACCTCGAGCGCATCCCAACCGGGACAGCTCCTCCAGTTCCGCCAGGACTGGGCGCTCGGCTCGACGAGACTTGGCCCGGTGAGTCCCCAGCTCCGCATCATCGGAGCCACGGTAGGATCGAACGCTCCCCCCGTGCGAACGACGGCCTTCCGCGCCACACCGAGTACGTCCACGAGCACAGGCGACACGTCGACCCACCGCCCCTCGGCCGTCCTGGCGAGTCGCGCGAGCCCAGATTCGGGATGGAACACGGTGAGTGCCTCTTCGAGCCGTCGGAGCTCGCGACGGACACTCCAGACAACCTCGATCGCATCGTCCCTCGAACTCCCTGGATCTCGATCTCGAAGAGCGTCCCCATCGCGAGGAACGAACGCACGGTGCGAAGCGCTTCGAGTCCGGAAGCTCGGGCGGCACGGGCAGAGTCGACGATCCAATCGTGCCCAGGTCCGCGGCACGCGTCGTCTCCGCGCAGAGGAGAGGCGTGACGCGTGGGACGACACCCGCGGCCGCACACCAGACTCCGATCTGGCCGAGGCGACGGAGGAAACGGCGCCGATCAGGGGCGAACCCAGTCATACGACTCCTCCTTCTCGAACCCGATCCACATCTCGTAGAGAGGCACGGCGATGAGGGTGAGGAACATCACCGACAGGAGCGTCGTCCCCAGGAGATGGAGCGGCGCGAACGATGCCGAAACGAACCGAACGAGCCACGGACTCCCGATATCGAGTAGGACGGCCGAGAAGGAAGCGATGTACACGAACCGCTTCCACCGATCACGGACTCTGGTGAGCCCGAAGAAGTGGCAGAGGACGAACACGATCAGTGTCTGCTCGAAGAGGTGGGGGTGAGTCACGTCGAGGAGTTCGTGCACCGTCTTCGGGAAGAGCAGTTCGTCGACCTCGCCCGACGCGTCCTCGTTCCCCAGATACCACGCCGCCGTACCGGCCGGAGTGAGGTGAGTCCGCACCTTGTAGTTGATCACGCCCACCGCGACGGCGAGGGAGATCATGAAGTAGAAACAGGTGATCAGGATCCGCGTGTTCTTTGGCGCACGATCGAGGCGGAACCGTTTGTAGGCGTAGTACTGGGTCATGGCGTGGGCAAGGCTCCTCTCTCCGATAGCATCTCCAGCGAGACGAGGACTCGCCGAACGCCCAGGTTGAGCGCACGCACCGACAGGGTCGCACCTGCGATGTTGAGAATGTCCTTGTTGATCCGGATCGGGTCGTCGGCAACCTTCCCGCGATACTGACGGAGGAAGCGCGCCTTCTGGACCTCTCCGCCCCGACTCTCGCGGTAGACGAGCACTTCGACGCCCTTCACCGAGAGGTCTGCGTCGGTCCCGACCAGGAACGTGATCGGCCGGTACTTGCCGACCTCTTCGTCCACCAGCGCGTAGCCGAGGAGCGCTCCCGATTCGGCCCGGGGACAGAGGAGCTCCAAGGTGTCCCTGGGAGCGCCCGCCCCGATCCTCTGACCGCAAGCGCTCGAGAGTTCCGCTTCCTCTAGGGCGACCCGGTGACGCGAGATCTTCGACGGAAGATCTCCGCCGCCTCGTCAGCGTCGCGTACACGTGTGCTTCGCCGATCTCCGCGTCCACTCGGACGCCCCTCGTTCGTGCCCGAATCCTCCGCCCAAGCGACGCGGCCAGACATTCCTGGTGCGGCGAGGGCAGCGCCGAGCAGGCGAGCGGAACGTAGTCTGTGAGACGTGTCCAGGGTGTGCCTCCGGTGTGGCTAGAGTAGGTCGCCATGCTGGATGGTAGCCGACCTCGAAATCCTCCCACTCGTTCGCCGCGCCGCTGGCCCGGTCGAAGAGCAGGTCGTTCTTGAAGACGGAGTCCTCGGTGGGCCGGAAGTTGAGACCCAGCGTGATGCGCTGCTCGAGCACACCGTCGGTCTCCGTGTCCCGATCGACGTGGTCGAGTCGAGCCACCGCAGTGAAGACGCTCTGTGGGAACCGGCGGATCGCGCCGGGAAGCAGGTGATAGCGCGCTTCCGCATAGAATCCGGCCGTCCCCGCCTCGGACGGAGCACTTCCTGGGACGGGATCGCCCTCAGTCGTCGCGAGGTCCGCCTTGGCGCCCTCACCCAGGAGTTCGGAACAGCCCCACGGGCCAACTGCCCATCGACCGCGAAGACGGAAGCTGCTCTGCCTCGCTCGTCATGCACCGACATGTCCGCTCATGAGGTTCCTCCGAGGGCGGACTGAAGCCGAGCCGTCCGACGATGGAGCGGTGGTTGTTGTTGTCTCCTCCTTGGCTCCCGCGCCCACCCCTCTGTCGAGCCGTCCCGCGGAGACGACGTCTTCCGTGAATCCGTTGACGAGATAGAGCTCGTAGTCGAGAACGGTGAGCTCGCTCGGATAGACGGTCCCATAGAATCCCAGACCCGCTTCGCTGAGTGTGGTGGGGATGACCCGACGCGTGACGATCGGCCGGTCCGTGAGATCGAGCATCGGCGAGTCGTGGTGGACATTGAGGCGACCGAGCGGAGAGAGGATCACGCCGCCACGGAAGTTCAGCCCTTCCGCGAGGGTCAGGTCCATCGTGGCGAACTCGAGCTTGATCTCCCCGTCCCCTCCGTCTCCCGAAACCGATCCCCCGTGCTCGAACTCGATCTCACTCGCGACGTGCACCCACTCGCTCACCTCGGCGTAGAGGAACGGCACGAAGCGATGTTGGTCGAACGTACTCGTCGTCGGGTCGACGACGAACTCCATGTCGATGTAGCCCCCGATCTTTGCGGTCCCGGCTTCGAGAAACGGCTTCCGGTACACCGGCGAGCCCCCGCTCTCCCCCATCGCACATGTCGCCACGATCGCTCCGGCCACCACGCCGACCGCACTACTCAGAACCACCCTTCCCTGACTCATCCGCTGCGACCCGATCGCCATCTCGAACACCTCCGCCGTTTCGTGCCCTGTCCGCCGAGAAGTCGTCCATTCGTGGCCCTCATACGACCCACGACTTCGTTGAAGACAGATGGGAGACTAGAGTGAGACTCAGTCTCAATACAAATCCGTACTTCTTCGTACTGCTTGTTGGAACAGGCAAACTCATCCAGGAGCCCCACCTCCGGAAATGAACCTATATCATTGTTACCAAATCACTTACCGCACTACGCGCCTGCCTCGCGAGTACCGTCGGTCCGCTTTCGACGAAGTCGAACCGGCACACTCCGCGGCTACGCAACCCCGGGAACATCGGCAAGTGCACGGTGCCGACGACTCCGAACGACCGAGAGGACCGCACTCGTTCCGGTACACTGGGGCCATGTTGACGACCGAACAGATGGAGGCGATGCGGAAGGTGCTCCCCGCTTCCGCCACCCTCTCCTCCCGACTCCTTGCCGAGCTGACGCGCTACGGCCGCTTCGTCGAGTTCGACCGAGGTGCGACGTTGTTCGACGACGGTGACGCCTGCGCCGGCCTCCTGGTCGTCACGGAAGGTCGCGCCCGGGTGAGCAAGCAGTCGCCCGATGGCCGGGAGCTCCTGCTCTACGAGATCGAACCGGGCGAGTTCTGTGTCCTCACCGTCAACTGCCTCCTCGGGCGTTCGCTCTATCCCGCTCGTGGAGACGCGGTGGAAGAGATCGCGGGCATCCTCATCCCCGGAGATCTCTTCGAGCGACTGATCGCCTCCAATCCGGACTTCCGCGAGGCCGTCTTCAAGATGCTCGGAACACGACTCGCCGAGATGCTGGTGCTCGTCGAGCAGGTGGCGTTCGCACGTCTCGACTCACGGCTCGCCGCGCTCCTCCTCCGCTACGGCCGCACCCGAGGGTCCGTGCTCGTGACCCATCAGCAACTCGCGGACGACCTGGGCTGCACGCGGGAGATCGTCAGTCGGCTCCTCACCTCGTTCCAGGCTCGCGGCCTCGTCACGCTGGGTCGCAAGCGGATCGATCTGACCGATCAGACGACGCTCGCGGAGCTGGCCGAAGAGTCCTAGGCCCGCCTGAGCCGAGTGCGTGCGTACCGAGGAAGTCCGACCGCGTCTCCCAGCTCCGATCTGCATCCGGAGGCCGATGGCGCGCGAAATCGCGGAAGGAAGATCGGCGACTGTGAACTCGTTCACAGACGGTCCGTTCCCGAACCCTCTACTCTCCTGCCATGGATCGGGACCGGCGACGACCACGGCAGTCACCCGAGGCAGGATCGTTCCAGGTTTCGTGAGTACGAGAAGAGCAGACTCGAATCCCTGTTACGAAAGAGAATGAAGGAGAGCATCCCCATGCGTAACGTCGGCAACACCGATCGGATCATCCGGATCGTCCTCGGCCTCGCGCTCATCGGCGCCGGGGTCTACTTCAAGGCGTGGTGGGGAGCCATCGGACTCGTTCCGCTGCTCACCGCCGCGATCGGCTTCTGCCCGCTCTACAAGCCACTGGGCCTCAGCACCTGCCCGATGCGCAAGACTCCACACTGAGGCGGTGCCTCTGGCACCCTGTTGGTTGAGAGAGGTGAGGAGGGCCGGGAGCTTCCCGCCCTCCTCATCCCGCCCTCCTAGTCGAGACTCCACTGGAAGTCGACACCGAGGCGCACCAGGCTCCGTTCGTCCTCGCCGTCATCCTGTTCTTCCGCGACGACCCCGGGTAGTTGAGACGAGCTCCGCGACTTCTCGTAGGACAGGAACGGCTGGAGCGCGCCCGGCCGCCAGGCCAGCTTTCCGCTGAAGAACTTCCCCGTATCCTCCCGCCCGTACCGACTGTCGTCCTCCGGGTCCGTGGTCGTGTAGCTACGGACATCGATCTTGCCGTAGAGCTCGGTGCGGAAGTCGCGGAACTCCTGCGTGAACCGCAGTCCGTAGGAGTCCTCGTCGAAAGACAGATCGGACCCGAGATCGGGCTCGTTCCTCGACTCCGTGGAGGAGCGGAGGTAGAAGGGTCGGAACCGGCTCCCTTCCCAGACAGCGAAATCGAGCCCGGCACCAACGCCCAAGCCGAGGCGGTCGCGCTCGTCGAACCACTCGTTCTCGTTCCGCCTTTCGACGAGTCCGATGATCGATGTGGAGAAGTGCCCCCAATCCCGAGCGAACGCGAGCTCGACGTCGAGGTCGCTGTAGGTTTCGGGCCGGAACCGAGGCTCTCCCGGCCCGGCGTCCTTGTCGGCCCGATGCCGTTTGTAGACTTCCGGAACGTACTCCGCGTCGAGGTCGAGTTCGTAGCCGCCACCGAGATCGTGAACGAGGGTGAAACCGAGAATGTTGCGGGCGAAGATCTCACCGTCGACCCAGTCGTTCCGCGCGTACGAGAGTTTCACCTTGCTCTTCCCCAGAGACGACCGGATCTTCCAACGAGACCAGACCTCGAACGTTCCACCCCAGTCTTCGGGCGGCGCGTACCAGTAGCGTCCGTCGCCACTGCCGGTACTCGGGTCGATGTCCGACTCGAGCCCCTCGATCGGCCGAGACTCGAAGCCTCCGCTGACCGATCCTCCCACGAGTTCCGGAGTCCAGGCCGCAACCACGGCCCCCGTGCCCGCCGCGAGGGCGACTACGGGGATGACGATGGATGCGAGGAAGCGCATCGGAATCACCTCACTTCTTGTGCGACGACTGACGGGCGGTATGTCGGCCCGGTGGACGCGAGCCGCGTGCGCCGATCCGCTCGGCGGAGCAGATCGAGGGCCAAGGTCGGCGGATTGGGTGCACGAGTTCCGAACGATGGATCCGAGTAGAGAGCGGCGAGCCTGAGGAGAGTGCTCCTCCGATGCCAGTCGATGTCGACATCGCGAACTTCGAGCCCCTCCCCACCACGCGAACCTGTCTCGGACGGATGCAGGACGCTTGCGGAGTCCCGCCCGACAGGAGAGCGAACGCCGCCGAGGAACGCCTCCGCCAACGACTGCGCCTCGTCTTCCGTGAGCACGCCCCGGGCCGCGTCGAGTTCGAGGTGGGCGAGCACGTTCCCGATGTCGCGGGTCGCCTCGCCGAGACCCGCGGCATCCCAATCGAGAAGGACCAAGGCGCCACCCGAGCCGCTCCGCACCTGATCCGGATGTACGTCCCCGTGGATCGGAACGAGAAGCAGCTCGGCGCTTCGCGCCGTCGGGTCGTCCGGCGCGGTTCGCTCGTCGAAGAGCCGAAGGACCGAGGACTCCCAGAACGCCGAGATCGTGGTCCAGACTTCGCCGCCGTGTTCGCGGGCACGATCCACCGCCCGGTCCAGACGAACGCGCTCGTCCTCGACACGGCTCCACTCCTCGGGAGCCACCCGCGCGTGGAGGCTCGAGAGACTCGCGCCGAGCCGCCGTGCGAGCAGGATCCGCTCCTCGAGTTCGAGGTCGAACCACGCCGTGCCTCGCGCGTCCTCGATCACGAGCGCGCGGTAGCGATCGATCCACCCGAGCGTGCGCGGGATCCGGATCCCCGCCGCATTCGCGATCGCCTCCGTGGCATGGGCGGCGGCGAGCCGATCCCCTCCGCGTCCGCGGAACAGCTTCACGTACCAGGTCTCGGCCGAGTTGCTCACGCGGAGGAGGGCACGCTGCCCGATCCGCTGCTTGACGCCCGTGAGCTCGACGGAACGGTCCTTTGCGAGCGGCTTGCGCGGAGTCGAGGAAACTGTGGCACCTTCCGCGGCGTCGCGCGAGGACGACGCGTCGAGAACGGCGTCCAACTCCACGAGAAACCGCTTCTTCCCCTCGGGCTCGGCCAGTCGCGCGACTCCACGCACGCCTTCGTCGTACTGCAGATTCGGAATCGGAAGGGGCGGACCCGCGGCGGCGCTGGACGCCGAGGTAGCGGCGACGCGGTTTCCGGGAACGGCGTGGCCGGCGCCACGATCGTCCGCGAGGTCATCCAGCAGAATCTCGCCGACGGCGTCCGGCGCGACGTCTTCGATCAGTTGTCCCCGATCGAGGATCCAGACCCGGTCTGCGCTCCGCACCGTCTCCGGACGGTGCGCGATGACGAGCGTGGTGCGGCTGGAGCGGAGACGCCCCAGACTACGGAGCACGGCCGCTTCGGTCTCGGGATCGAGGCCGCTCGTCGGCTCATCGAGGAGCAGGATCGGCGCGTCCTTCAGCACGGCCCGCGCGATCGCGAGGCGCTGCTTCTGGCCACCCGACAGTGACTGACCGCGGGACGCGATCGGAGCGTCGAGCCCTCCGGGCAGGGAGCGCACGTAGTCCGCGATCTCCGCGAGTTCGAGCGCGCTCCAGAGTTCCTCGTCGTTGGCGGTCGGCTTCCCGTAGTGGAGATTCTCCCGCACGGTTCCCGCGACCACGAACGCGTCCTGGGGAAGGTAGGCGATCTGCTTCCTGAGGCTCTCGAGCGTGAAATGCCTCGCCTTCTGTCCGTCGAGGTAGACCCGTCCGCTCGTCGGACGATGGAATCCGAGGAGGATCGAGAAGAGTGTCGACTTCCCGGCTCCCGAGCGCCCGGCGATCGCGATCTGTTCTCCTGGCGCGACGTCCGCGGTGATGCCGGCGAGTGCAACCGTGCCGTCTTCGTACGTGAACCCGACGTCTTCGAGCCGGATAGCGCCGCAGAGAGGCGGTGCGGGGAGCGCTTTCTTCGAGTCCTTGACGTCGCGCGAGCTCTCGAGGACCTCGAGGATCCGTTCGGCTGCCGCGGACGCACGTGCCGTCCGCTCCGCGACCTTCGCGAGCTTGCGCACGGGCTTGAAGAGCGCGCGCAGGTACGCGAGGAACACGAGGAAGACACCCGGGGTGATCGACTCGGCGAGGATCTCTCGAATCCCGAACCAGAGAACGAGGCAGGTCCCGAGTGCGATCAGGATCTCGACCGTCCGCTGCATCCCCGCTTCGAGGCGCGCGGCACGGAGGCCGATCCGCTCGCTCCGCTTGCACATCTTGCGGAACCGGTCGTCCTCGTGCGTCTCGGCCGTGAACGACTGGATCATCGGAACGGCGAGAAGCGTCTCCGCGATCCGGCGGGCGATCTGTCCCTCGCGCTTCCGCTGCTTGCGGGCCGCGTCACGCATCCGTCCACGGAAGGCCCGGAAGAGAAGGGCGAGCGCGGGCGCAATGGCGAGCGTCACGAGGGTGAGCTTGGGACTGACGAGGAACATGAGAACGAGGGTCGAGAGGAGGACGATCAGCTCGCCCGTCATCGTCACGACCGTCGCGAGGATCATCTCGCGGAGGAAGATCATGTCGCCGGTGAGCCGCATGAGGAGGTCACCCGGGTCGTTCTTCCGATGGAAAGCGAGGGAGTGACGGAGGAGGTGATGGAACACGTCCTCGCGGAGGTCCCGGATGATGACCTGGCCGATCCGTGCGACCAGGACCGTCTGCGCGTAGTAGATCCCTCCCGAAACGAGAGCGAACACGAGCACCGCGGCAGCGGCGAGACCGAGGAGGAGCATCGGATCCCCACCCACCCAACGGAGCGGATCGATGCCGGAGGGAAGCTGCGTCGGTTTTCCGAGCACGACCTGGTCGAGCACGATCTGGAGCGGCCAGGGCTCGAGCAGACGCACGGCGGCGAAGAGAAGCGAGAGTCCGATCGCCCCCGCGAATCCCCCACGATGAGGTGCCAGATAGGGCGCAAGCCGTCCTCGGAACCTCAGGAAGCGGGAGAGGTCCCGCACTCTCTTCGGAAGCGTCACCACGCAGCGTCACCCCACTGCACATCCCGCCTCGCACCAACGCCACGAGCGGAGAGATGCGCCGTCGACTCCGGGGAGTTCGGTCCCGGGGCTGCGGACCGAAGCGACGTCGATCCCTGCAGGAGGGACTCGACACTCGCACTCCCCGGAGTCTCGGCATCCACAGCCAAGGAATCGCCTTCCACGACCGCGACCTCGACCTCGACCGACGCGCGGCCCCACACGGGAGCCGGCTCCGGAGCAGCGATCTCTGCCCCACGGACGAAGGTGGGGATCTCGTCGTCGGTGTCACCCCAGGAGGCCTGGAGGCTCTGCCATTCCTCGCGCGAGGGCCATCCCGCGATCGAGCGACGGAACAGCTTCCTGAGAGCCCCGACGTTCCGCACGAGGTCGAACTGCTCTTCTGCCCGCGCCCTTCCCCTCCGGGCCATCTCGTCCGCGAACGCGACGTCCGAGAGGAGCTGCTCGATCCGCTCCGCGAGAAGGCCGACTTCGCCGGGTTCGGTGAGGAAGCCGTTGTCACCGTCCGTGATCGCCTCGGGAATGCCGGAGACCTTGGTGGAGATCACGGGCACGCCGAGCGCCATCGCCTCGAGCAACACCGTGGGGATTCCGTCCTGGTCCCCGTCCTTGGCGACGACACAAGGCTGCGCGAGGACGCGCGCACGGGAGTAGTAGCGCTTCCGAAGCCTCTCGAGCGGCACGGCGCCGAGGAGATACGCCGTTCCTTCGAGACCCAACTCGCGAATGCGGCCACGGAGTGGCTGCTCCTCAGGTCCCTCACCCGCGATCACGAGACGGAATCTCACACCGCGACGGACCAGCTGGGCCGCCGCGTCGAGCAGAACGTCGAACCCCTTCTTCTCGATGAGGCGTCCCACGGCGAGAACGACCGGCCGAGGGCTCCCGGGACGGCTGCTCGGAAGCACGAACCGGTAGTCGTCCATTCGGAGGCCGATGTAGAGCGGACGGATCCGTCCTTCCTTCACTTTGAATCCCTGGCTCTCGATGAAACGTTGATTCTCCTGACTGATCACCGCGACGAACCGGGCCAGCTGGACCCGCTTCTTCAGCTTCTTGCTCGTCCCATGCCGGTGACCGTGCCAGTAGAGGTCCTTGGCGTGGGCAGTGAAGGAGAACGGCACGCCCGAGATCATCGAGGCCAGCTTCACGACCCGCGTCGGACCACTCGCGAAGTGGGCGTGGAGGTGACCGATGTTCTCCTTCGCGCACCGGTCCGCCACGACGCCGGCCTGGACGAACTTGTCGATCGCCTTGCGATCCCGACGGGTCACCGCGAACTTCAGTGCTCCGAAGTAGCGCGAGGGAGAACGGAGCACGCACCGTCCGTGCGCCCCCAGAGTACCGGCAGACGGAAACCGATTCGGGTCCGGGAGTACGCTCTGGAGCGCATGCACCTTGTGCACGTCGACCTGCTGCGGACCATGAGGAACCTTCATCGAGAACGTCCTCACCTCCATCCCCTGGCGTTCGAGCTCGAGGACCTCGCGGAGAACGAAGGTCTCCGAGAAGCGGGGGAACATCTTGAGGACGTACCCGACACGCTCGCGCGGAGCCGCGGGGCGCACTCCCGCCAACGTCTCCGCGGCGTCCAGAACGGTCGACGCGCGATCGAACCAGTCGGCTCCCCGAGTGCGTTCCCGCGCTCGTTCACCGAGTGCACGACGGAGATCGGGGTCGGCACCCAGCTCGATCAGGGTCCGGGCGAGTTCCTTCACACTACCGGGCTCGACGAGACGGCCACACGAGTCGTCGACGAGCTCCCAGATCTCGCCGATACCCGAAGCCACGACAGGACGGCCCGCGGCGAGGTATTCGAGCACCTTGAGAGGCGAGAAGTAGAAATCGTCGTGCGGAAGATACGGCGCCGTGAGGACGTCGGAAGCCGCGAGGAGCTCCGGTACCTGCTCGTGAGGAACGGCGCCGGTGAACGTGACGAACGCGTCCACGCCCTTCTTCCGGGCCCGCTTCTCCAGCGCCTTCTTCTCCGGCCCCTCTCCCACGAAGAGCAGTCGGAGCGACGGAATGGTCTCGCGTGCCTCGAGGAACGCGTCGAGCAGCACGTCGCCGCCGTGCCAGAGGCTTGGTGATCCGGAGAACGCCACGACCACGTCGCTGGCATCGAATCCGAGACGAGCACGTACCGAGCTACCCGACAGGTCGGGATGGAACCTCCCCGGTCGACTCCGTTGGGAAGCGTGGTGACACGATCGGGGTGCACGCCCAGTTCGAGAGCCCACCGGCGGAGGGCATGGGAGACCACGAAGACGGCGCCTGCGTTGCGGAGACACCACCGTTCGAGAGTGCGGGTCAGAGTCCCCCAACGCAGGCCACGAAACCGCGCCTCTTCGTCGGCGAGAGGTGCATTCACCTCGAGGATCCAGGGAATCCCACGCAGCTTGCAGTAGAGCCCCGTCGCAACGGCGCAGAGCGCGTACCGTTCATACACGAAGTCCGGACGTGGCATCCGCCAGAGCGCGGCGAACATGTTCAGGTTGTGGAGAAGACGACGGGCTTCCTTCTTTACCTGGCGTTCCGACGTGTCCTTGGCACTCCGCTTCATCCACGTAGTCGCCCACGCAGGCGGAGTCACTTCCACGATCGGGAGGTCGAACGCGTTCCCTTCCGGTGGCTCCGGCCCAGGCTCCGGGGAGATCACGGTGACGGCGATGCTCCGCTTCGCGAGCTGATTGGCGATCTGCCGAACGTGAGCCGACGCTCCCTTGTGTCCGCGGACCGGGATGCCGAGATCCTGCGACACGTAGTGAACGCGCCGAACCGCCTGGTGACTCCGCAGCCTGTCCGCGAGTCGACCGCTGTTGCCGTGGAGGTCGAACCGTTCCCGCACCTTCTCGAGCCCCGCCGTGGAGAAGCTCGACCGGAGCGAGGGCGAACGGAGCAGCTCGAGGATGGCGTCGGCCAGGTCGTGCGCGTTGCCCGGCTCGACCAGTCGCCCCGACACGCCGTCGTCGATCAGTTCGGGGATCCCGGAGACGCGCGTGCTCACGACAGGCACGCCCGTCGCCATCGCCTCCACGAGGACGTTCGGAATCCCGTCGCGATCGCCGTTCTCGAGGACGACGCACGGAAGGACGAAGAGATCGGCTTCGCGGTAGGCCTGGCGCACCTGTTCGGAGAGGAGCGTACCGACGAAACGGACCGTACCGGCGAGACCTAGCCGCTCGACCTGCTCCTCCAGCCCCTGACGCTCCGGACCGTCTCCACCGAGGACGAGCTCGAATCCGGACACGCCACGACGACGGAGTTCCCCGATCGCGTCGACGAGATGGGGAAGCCCCTTCTTCGGAACGAGCCGGCAAAGGGTGAGGATGCGAAGCGTCGCCGAGGCCTGTGATCCGCTCGTCGCACGCTCCGCTTCGCACGACGTACACGCGAACCGGGTCAGATCGATTCCGTGGTACCCGACCTCGATCGGCGTCGAGCTCCCGATGCCGCGCAGGTAGACACCGTTCGCTTCCGTGCACGTCCAGACGAAACGGGCGGCCTCCATCTTGTTCCGGATCGAATCCCGATCGGACAGGTAGAGGTCCTTCGCGTGGGCCGTGAAGCTGAACTCCGGACCACCGAGGCGCTTCACCCAATACGCAACGCTGGTCGGCGTGTGGGCGAACGCCGCGTGGATGTGGTCGATCTGGTTCGCATCGCAGTAGTCGAGGAGATGGCCCGCCTGAAAGAACCGCTTCCAGGCTCTGGAGGAACGGCGGGCAAGGCATCGCGCGAATGCTGCCACGTACCGACCGGGCCGGCGTCGGAGAAGACGGAACTGCAGGGAGAACGTATGCCAGCGGTCGGCGCTCGGGTCCGGAACGACTGTCGTACCGTTGGCGAGGTCCTCGACTTCCGGCCAGAGCTTCTTCACCGTCGTGGGCAGAAGCGAAAGGACGTGGACGTCGATTCCGTGCCTGCCGAGTTCTCTGATCTCGTTCGCGATGAACGTCTCGGAGACACGCGGGAACATCTTCGCAATGTAAGCAAGTCGCACGGGGCTACTCCTCGAGAGTCAGGGCCCGGTAGGCCGTGTAGTAACGGACCGTGCCCGCTCCGTCGACTCGAATGCGCCACCGGTAGTCACCCGGCGGCACGGAAACGTTCTGGAACTCGCCCTGGTTGCCGATGCCGTTCCAACGCACGATGTCAGCCGTCGTCTTCGCGCTGAACCAAACGGGAGCCCCGTCGGAGTCCCGATAGAACCGGATCTGCTTCTCACCACCGAGTCCGCTCCACCGGAACTCGAGGGGAGAAAAGAAGCCGGGGACCGGTTCCTGGGCGCCTTCGTTCGGCTTCTTCACGTCGAACTCGCCGAGCCCGATCTCCAGGTCGGGGAGAGTCAGTCCGGCTTCCGGGTCGAGGAATGTGAACTCATAGGTGAGACGGGCGAAGTCCGTGGGCTCCTGGGAGTCGATCCGTACCGTCCACGCACCGGCCGGAACCTCCTCGAACTCGAACCAACCGCCGCTGTTCGTCCGGGCCGCCGACAGCTCCACTTCCGCCGAGTCCTCGATCGCGAGTTTGAGGTCCGGAGCGGCCGCCCCTTCCCGCGTCACTCTTCCAAAGAGGTTCGGGACGGGGACCGTCGGCCCCACGGTTTCGTGGTAGTCGGGCGAACAGGCCGGCGCCCCGAGCAGCAACATAGTGACGAGACCGAGTGCGAGGAACGAGAGACGGTGTGGGTTCCTTCTCGATGTCCTCAGACGATGCGTGTTCATCCCTGGTTTCCTCACCGAACGACGACGACGCGGCCGTCACCGGACTGCCGGCCGTCGTCCCAGCGGAAGAAGTAGACGCCGCCCGCAAGGGCGTCGTCGGCGCCTGGGGCCCAGCTCACCTCGCCCTCCCGCGCCGCGAGAGAGCGCACGAGCCGGCCCGAGGTGTCGAAGATCGAGACGAACCCGTCGGCCCCACTCGGGAGCCGGAAGGAGACGGAGTTTCCGAAGCGGACCGGGTTCCGGCTCAGCACCTGCGGCGCACCCCCCTCGAGCACGACGGGCGAGTCCGGCGCGTCGGCGGTCTCCCCACCGATGGCATAGAGGTTCCCGTCGTTCGCACCGAAGTAGATGGTGCCGTCGTCCGCGATGGCCGCGGACGAGTAGACAGGTGCTCCCACGGAGACGGTCCAGAGGATCTGGCCGAGACGGATTCCGTAGACGTTTCCGTCTTCGCAGCCGATGACGACCGTCTCCGTCGAGTCGGACAGGTCCGTGTAGACGGCGGGCGACGCGAAGATCTTGCCTCCGAGTGCGACCGAGTAGCTGAGGTTGCCGTCGTCGTGGTAGCAGTGGAGTTCGTCGTCGACCGGCACGTAGATCTTGCCCGTGATGCCGATCGCAGGCGTCGAGCGGAGCGAGTTGTTGGTCAGGACGGACCACTGAAGGGAGCCGGACGGGCTCAGCGCGTAGAGGAATCCGTCCTGCGAAGGAGCGATCAAGTCCCCACCTTGGCCGAAGGAGAAGCCCGCTTTCACGGGGCCACCGGTGAATCCGTTCCAAACGAGTGCGCCGCTGGTGTCGAGCGCGTAGATGCCACCGTCGTTGCTGCCGAACGCGATCAACGCATCGTCGAGGACCGCCGGCGTGGAGCGAACGGTGTCTCCCGTCGCGTAGGACCACTCCAGTGCACCGGCCGGGGATACGGAGTAGACCTTCCCGTCGTCGGCGCCGAAGTAGATGCTGCCCTCGCCGTCGATCGTCGCGGACGTCTTGACGGCCGCTCCCGCCTGGAAGGTCCAGTCGAGCGATCCGTCAGCATGGAGGGCGTAGAGATGGCCATCGGCAGACCCGACGTAGACCGTCCCGTCATCGGCGATCGCGGGAGACGAGCGACGCAGGTTGCCACCGGTGTCGAACGACCAGAGGAGCGTTCCGTCCGGACTGAACTTGTTGAGGTGCTCGCCGAGGTCGCCCACGTAGATGTTGCCGTCGATGTCGATGGCCGGCGAAGAGAACTCGGCGGCCCCGGTGAGTGGAGCGGACCAGAGGATCGAGGGCGAGTTCGCGATCGGCTGGGTCGAACGAGCCTCGTGCTTCGCATTCCGGTGGAACATCGGCCACGCGCTGTCCTGCGGGCCGGCAGCCATCGCGATTGATTGGGCGCAGACGAACGCAGCTGCTGCAAGCACGCAGGCCACCGTTCCAGTGATTGCGAATCGTCCAAGCTCCGCCCGCGCGTCCCACATGATGCGTAGTCTCCTCTCGGGGCGGTTCCGCCCTCGATGTTTGTGTCCAATGCTCGGTTCGTTGATCCGACGATCGCGTCAGATCGTGGAGGCCAGGCACGTCCGGACCGTCCGCGTGCCGCTGCCCGATCAGACGGAGGCTGCGATCGCTCCGGGCCATGGCGGCACCCAGGTGGACCGGAGGCCGATCCGGCGCCGAGACGCTCTGGAGACCTTTCCATCCACCCGGCCCGTGGGAACGGAGAACGCCTGAGCGAGGAGCCCGCCCGACACGTCCGTACCACCATCCTCGATGCGCATCCGACCACCACCAGCGGGGGCCGGGTCACTCTCGGAGGTCGGCTCCAGCCAAGCGGAGAGAGCCTCGGCCGACCGGCGCTGGCCGGAGAGCATGGGCAGCGCGCTTTCGTCGAGACGGTGACCGTCACGGAAGATCGCGTCCACGGCATCGGCGATCGCGGACGGAGACGGCTCTCCACCGGGCAGAGCACGGGCCAGACCGAGCGACTCGAACGCATCCGCCCGCACCTTCTGCTCCAGTCGAGGATGGGTGCGCGGGTGGAGAAGAGCGGCCGCGCCGCAGGAGAGAATCTCCGAGCAGGTGTTGTAGCCGGCCATCGCGATGACGAGGTCCGATGACCGCATGCGGCCCGGCATGTCCGGTACGAACTCGAGGACCGTCGCCCCTGCCTGTGCGGCGGCCACGAGCAGGGTCTTGCGTGCCTCGTCCTCCATGAGAGGACCCGTCACCACCTCGATGTCGATCTCGTACTCGCCGCGCTCGTGGACCTCGGCCAGGCCGTAGATCGCCGACTCGAGAAGAGGAAGTCCATCACCGCCGCCCCCCGCCGTCACGAGGACCTTGCGCGGACGCGCCGTACCGTTGACGAACGGAAGCGCGGAGGACGGCACGCGGTCGTTCGGAGTGACGTACCCGAGCATCTGCGTCTTCTCTACGGGCAGGCCGTACGCCTCGATCGCGTCGAAGATCCGCTCGTCACCGAACACGTGGATCGCGTCGTAGAACCGGTCGAGGGCGGCGTGGACACCATCGTCACTCCACCGCTCCCGGATCGCGTCCGGCTCGTCCAGGATGTCGCGCAGGTTGAGGACGCACTTCGCCTTTCCGCGTAGGAGCTCCAGCGTGGGCAGGATCTCGCCCTTCATCCCGAGCGGCACGTTGTCCACGAGGAAGACGTGGGGCCGGAAGGTCTCGGCCGTGCTCTTGATCACGCTCCTGCGGATGGCCCGGATCTGCTTGAAGTCCACGTCCAGGTCCCGCGACTGGTACTGCTCGGGTCCGGACTTGAGGACGGACGGCAGCTTGACCAGGTCGGTGCGCGGAGGAAGTGGCAGGTACGGCGCCACAGGAAGCCCGGAGAGGATGAGGATCGAAACGTTGCTGTAGCGCGCCTGGATCGCCTCGGCGATGCGGAGCGTGCGGGTGAGGTGACCGAGTCCGAACGTGTCGTGGGAGTACATGAGCACCCGGCGGCTGATGGAGCGAGGTTCCGGCATGTGTCATCTCCCCTGGAGTTCAGTCACGTGGCGCCCACCGGCGCGGTGTCGACTTCTAGAGCGGTGCGCAAACCGACCTGATACGAGGATGTTGGAATTGTTCGCCGTGCGTGAGGTGCTGGCGGGGACGGGGGCGGGGCGGGGGCGGGCGCATTGCAGGAGATCGAGCGAAACTCGACGGCCCCCGGAGGACGAGCCTCCTGGGGGCCGATAACCATCACAGTATGAACCAGTTACCGAACGTCACCGTACCCGGATGATCCGGCCCGACCCGGTCGAGCCGCCAGCTTCCAGGCGGTAGAAGTAGACACCCGGAGCCACGTCCCGACCGTCAGCCCCCTTGCCGTCCCAGACGCCGGCACCGTCTCTCAGCTGGGCCTCCCCGACCCGCCTTCCGGCCGGGTCCAGGAAGAGGAGACGGCCGTCCGTCCCATCTGGGCTTCGGAAGGAGATCGACTGACCGGGCACGGACGGGTTCGGGCCGACCTGCAGCTTCCACCCAGCCCCGGTGCCGTCCGCCAGCCCCGCCGGGGCATCCCCGAGCGCGTAGATCCGGCCGTCGTTCGCCCCGACGTAGATGGTGCCGTCCGCACCGACCGCGGCGGCGCCGCGGATCGCCCCGCCGAGAGCGACGGACCAGACGATGTCGCCGTCGACGAGCCCATAGAGCGAGCCGTCCTCCGCCCCGACGATCACCGTCTCGAGTGAATCCGGCGGATTCGTGTGCACGATCGGGGTGCCCAGGATCTCCGCCGGGAGCGTAGCCACCCACGACGTGTCGCCATCGTCCGCATAGCAGAAGAGTTCGTTCGACTGCGCCAGGTAGATGTCGCCCCGAATACCGATCGAAGGAGCGGTACGCAGTGTATTGTCCGTGAAGATCGACCAGTTGAGGGCCCCGTGCTTGCGCAGGGCGTATAGGAAACGATCCTGGGACGCGACGAAGATGTCGTCTCCCTGACCCACCGTGATTCCCGCCTTGACCGGACCGCCCGTGAAGCCGTTCCAACGGAACGTTCCGTCCGTGCGGAGCGCGTAGACCCCTCCGTCGTTGCTTCCGACGACGACCAGCGTGTCCGAGAGGATGGCCGGCGAGGAACGGATCGTGTCGCTCGTGGCGTACGACCAGCGCATCGCGCCGGCGGTGTCGAGTGAGTAGAGGACCCCGTCGTCGGCACCGAAGTAGATCGAGCCATCGGCTCCGACCGTGGGCGACGTCTTGATCGGTCCACCTGCGGTGAACGTCCACCGCTGCGTTCCATCGGAGTTCACCGCGTGCAGCACGCCATCCGAGGAGCCGACGTAGACCGTTCCATCGTCGGCGATTGCCGGGGACGACCGCCGGAGATTGCCGCCGGTGTCGTAGTTCCAGATGACCGTACCCTGAGGGCTGACCTTGGTGAGACGATCCCCGACGTCTCCGATGTACAGGTTCCCGGAGAGGTCGATCGCGGGCGACGAGTACTCCGTCGAGTCCGTCACGGCCTGACTCCAAACGATCGAGGGAGAGCTCGAGATCGGAGCCATGGTGCGGCCTTCGTGCTCCGCGTTCCGTTGGAGCATCGGCCATGCGCTGTTCTGAAGACCCGCCGCGGGGCTGTCCACTGCGAGCGCGGTGAGGACTCCGGCCGCCAGGACGAGAGTACCCACCGGAGCGCTAATCCCCTGCCTGACAAAACGATCGACTCGACGAGGAAGGTGCATGTTGTCCTCCTGCTTTGCGGTGTTCCTCGGCTCGCCACGAGCCTTCCTCGTGGATGGGAGGGGCTTCCGCACGCCAGCGCGCCCCCGCACCTCCCTTGAGAGGTGGGACTGCGGCGCTGATACATCGGATCGCGGCTCGGCGGGAACGAATCGGGCCCCGTCCGGTCAGACGGAGCCCCGTTTCTCCGGAGCGCATGTCGCGTGTCGGGTCACGCGCTGCTGCCGACGCGCGGCACCTCAGCGGATTCGCCTGCGGTGTCCGTCGAGGCCCGCGCGCTTGCCGGCTCGTTGCCGGACGCGCGGGCCGCGCGTCCACCGCACGGACGAACTCGCGACTACCTGACGAGGAGAGTCCTCTGCGTGAGACGCTCGCCGCCCGCAACCAGCTGGTAGAAGTAGACGCCCGCGGAGACGAGCTCGCCACGGCCATCCCGCCCGTCCCACTGGGCTTCATGCGCGCCCGCCGCGCGCTCGCCGCGTTCGAGGTTCCGCACGAGCCTTCCACCCGCGTCGAAGACGTCGATCACCTCGCCTGCGGAGGAAGCTCGTAGCGTACCGTCGTCGTCGTCCGGAACGGGCTCGGAACGCTCGCGCCGAGCCGGATCCCCGAGACCACTACGTCGAGAGGCGTGGAAGACGTACTACCACCTTCGATCGTCACGCACTGCGAGAACTCCGAAGTCGCTCCGATCGGTTCCAGCGTCGCGGTCGCGGTGACGACCCAACCGTCCCCGACCACCGCCGGAAGAACGACGGAGAAGTCGGCATCACCGGACCCGTTCGACGTGACGACCGACGAGCCGAGGTAGAGCCGCCCTTCGCCGTACCCGTTGCCGTCACACTCCTCCGACGCGAAGAAGTCGAGCGTGTAGTCGCGGGACGCGAGGCTGTGGAGCGCGCCCTCGATCTCGACGCTTCCGCCGACGGCCGTCGCTGTCGCGATCTCGGGGAAGTTCTGGAGGCCGTTGCCGCCCGTGTCGCCGTCACCCGGATCGTTCGTGGTGACACCGTAGACACCGGCGCTCGAGAGAAGGTCGATCCCGAGCGCGCTGTTGGCGTAGATCGAGTTCCCAGCGATCCGAGCCTGCGGAACGTTCGCAGCGACCGAGATGCCGTTGAACCGGTGTCCGGCGATCGTATTGCCTCTCCGGCTCCGAGCCCGCCGATCGTGATGTCCGAAATGGTCGAGTTCGTGCTCGCACCGACGTCGATACCGATCACGCCTGCCGAGGAGAGGCTCCCTTCTGCATTGAGACCGATCGTGTTCCCGGTGATCTCGATCCCGGAGCCGCTCCCGCCGATGAGCAGGGCCCATCCGAAGAGCTGGCCCGCGTGGTGCGGCCCGATGCCAATACCGAGCACGCCCGCGATCCGGTTGTTCCGAATCACTGTGTTGTGGTTCTCGCCCTCGAACCGGATGCCCACGCTCGCTGCCGGGGTGCCGCTCTCCATCCCGTCGGGAGTCGAACCGATCGAGTTGTTCTCGATGATCGTGTCGACCGCGTCGAACTGCTGGATGGAGAATCCTCCCGGATACCCCTCACTGTTGTAGGTTCCGAGTCCCGTGATGTAGTTGCGGTCTTCCGGATTCGGCCCGCCGATCCGGTTGTTGACGTTCGCCTGTCCGCCTCCGACCCATCCGAGGTTTCGCACACGGAGGAACGTATTGCCGACCACGACGTTGTTGCTCGACCGATCGAGTTTGAGCGTACCGCCGACGTTGTCCTTGATGAGGGAACCGCTCCCTCCGAAGACGGTGATGTTGATGCCGCCGGTGTTGCCCTCGGCGACCGAGTTCGATCCGTTCAGCGTGAACGCGCCATAGTCGAGTCCGTACACTTCGCAGTTGTCGACGTTGAAGAACGGCTCTCCTCCGAAGAGCGCGACCTCGGCGCCGTCCGGGTTCGTGTCCCCGGTGAACAAGGTCTGCGTCCGCCCGTCGACCGTCACCTCGTCGTTGGCCCGCCAGAAGAAGGTGTAGCTCGATTGGATGACGGCGCGTCCCGGAAGCAGCCACTGCATCTGCCAGTCGCTCTGGGGCACCGCGAACTCGATGGTGTCGTGTCCCGGGGTGTTGTTCGTGACGATCATCGCCTCGGAGAACGAGACGACGCCGTCAGGGCCGGGAAGATCCGCGATCGTGGCGGTCTGCCAGTCGATGTCGATCGGATCGGTACCGACGTTCACGGTCACCGTGGCGGCGGTGGCGACGGTCCCGGCGACCAGGAGAGGTACGGCGGCAAGGATGGCCCTGGAGACTACAGGCGACATGAGACGACTCCGTTCGTGACGTTGCGGGTCCGTTGGGACCCATGGCTCGATCGTTCGGGAGTACCCGACCTGGAAGTAACGTGGGAGGTGGGGCTCCGTTTGATACGTCTGCTCGCCACGGAGACGGCGGAGTCGGCGCCGCAAACCGCAGGCAGAAAAGTACTGGTGCGTCGCCGGGCGGTGCTATCAGGGGATCCCGAGAAAGTGGGTTGGTCCTGGCAGCCGACGGACCGATCGGACGCGATGCCCCCCGGCCCCTGCCCGTTCCCTGCGCGGGGCACGCGCAGATGCAGGTGCAGCTACCCAACTCACGAACGCCGGTTCGCCCGAGAACGCAAGCGAGTTAGCCGTAGAGAGCGATCCCACCCCAGTAGAAAGGGTGGTCCCAGGACGCCCGCATCGTACGGTTCGCTCTTTGGAGAGCGCGGTGCGGCCGTAACAAAGCCGTCTCCGAGTTCGTGACAGAACCGTGTCATGTAGTCGACAGTCGCCTGATCGTACAGCCTCCAGAGTCCGGCCACCAGTTCCTGCACTCCCATTCCAGGAACGCGAGTGCCACTCCGGCCACATCGTCCGATCGTCCGGAGATCACGGTGCCGGTTTCGCAAGCGGAGAGCACGACGCGTTCGGACCGCGAGACGCCTGCCCCTGAGGTCGGCGAGAAAGAGTTCCGTCTCGCGTGGTGAGGTGGGAGAAGAGCGGGTTGTCGTCGCGAAGGACTCCATGGGTCGTCCAATGCACGGTTCGTGCGCTATCGAGTACCCCGATCACCTCTTCCGACGTCGGATCGAGGAAGACTGGCTCCGAATTGCTCGGCGATCGCGCGCCCTCCGGCTCGATCCCGGAGGTCCATTCTGGACGGCGACGAGTACGACGTCGCGGCGCGACCCGGGCGCCGCCGCTTCCCGGCCGAGAAGCCCGGCCGAAGGTAGACGACGGACCCGGAAGCGTTCATCCACATACGCGCCGCCTATCCGTAGGCACCTCGAACGGCACTCGATGCAGATTGCCGTGGGGAACACGGTTCTTACGCCGTCGAGTCTTCCCGAGGACGGAGCGAGGAGCGCCCCGCAAACCGCTCCAGGAGATGGTCCGAGGCGGGACGATTGGAAGTCGAGGTTCGGGACGCCCCGTGCGCGAGGAGCGCAAACGACTCGAGCCTCATGTTCCAGTCCCGGAGCATCGCCTGGATCGCCTCGGGATGGACGTCCAGCACAGCGAAGTGCGCCGCGTCCGACTGGAGCACCAGCACCACGATCCGTCGCCGGTGTGGAAGTACTCGATCACTGCCTGACCTGTCGCCAGGAGGGTTCTGCAGCTCACGACTCGATGGCATGCCGTCGATTGAGGACGGCCATGACCTGGCGGCCTCGGAGCTTCGTCCACGCACGGAGGCGGCCTCCCCGGGCGGAAGAACGCGTACACGCCGCTCAGATCTCCGACTCGAGCCGTGCGATCTGCTCGCGCAACCGGAGAGTCCGGCGACGTCGAGGGGGCTCCTGACTGGATCGAGTCGACTTCCGCTTCTGTACCTGACGCACCAGTGACGCGAGCTCTGCGCGTCGCCTGACCACTCCGCCCTTCCGGTTCGACGCGCTCGTCCTCTCCTCCACCGTCTCCCCTGAACGGTCTCGACGAGCCGGAAGAGGTTCGCCGCCTTGAGACGATCACCTCGAGACGAGGAGATCGATGAGCCTTCACGGTCTGTCCGTTCCGCCGCCCGTGCCTTGAGTTCCGCGCCGGGAGTGAGGTGCCGTTCCCTCTCCACCCTCCGCCATCGCCCGCCGATACCTCCGGAGCGCGGAATACCGTCGACCTGAGTCACGCGCGATCCGTCCGGCCACTGTCCAGAGATCGATCCGCGTGCGCGTATTGAGCTGTGACGTTCTTGCGATGGCCCTTGCCGCCACCTCCTCGGCTCGCTCTTGGCTTCCCATTCGGCGGAACGTCTCGGCGAGCACGATCTCGCCCCGAGCACAGGGCTCGGTGAGCCCCTGCGCCTCGAGAACCTGGAGGGACCGTACGGAGCGCCCCTCCGCGTCGACCAGGTCCGCGTGGGCCCGCACCATGCGCGCGATTTCGAGATCGGTCAGCGCGACGCCGACGGGAAGCTCTGAGCGCTCATAGAAGTCACGCACTCCATCGAGCAGACGCCTGGCTTCGGTGGTCCGCCCCTCACTCCGAAGTGCCCGTGCCCGGACCTCGTCCGCCACCGCCGCGTCGAGTTCGAGTTCGCACGCCCGATACGTCTCCCCTGCTTTGTGCGCGAGATCGATCGCCTCGTCCGGCATTCCGAGATCGACGAAAGCCTCGGCCCGGGTGAGCTGCGTCCCCGCCATCAGGTCCGGTGCATCCTCTTTCGCGAACATCGCTTCGGCCGTTTCGAGAAGCGAGATCGCTTCGCGGTAGTTGCCCCAGAGGGACTCGAGGCGTGCCCGATTGAACTTGGCTTGCGCTTCGAGGTGGTGAAGGCCGAGCCGTGCACAATCCTCCTCCACGGAGAGAAAAATCCGCCGCGCCTCCTCCACCCTGGAAAGCGCGGCGTCCGTTACGACACCGAGGTTGATCCTGAGGCCGAGCGTCATTCCGTCCGTGGCCCGGAGAGCCGTGAACTCGCGGTCCGCGCGAGAGAAATGCTCGTAGGCCTCGCGGTATTGATGCCGATGGAACGCGGCGTTGCCGAGATTCATGTGGAGTCGGGCGAGGTACGGACGATCCCCGGCCCCTTCGAGCAGCGCCTCCGCCTCGGGAGCCAACAACGCCGCGGCATCGGCACGTCCTTGGGTCGAAAGAACGCCGATCTGGGCCACGAGGATCTGCCCGAGAAGCCCACCGGTTCCAGCCTCTCGCGCGAGGTCTCGCGCGAGGTCGTAGGCATCTCTGGCTTCGTGGAAACGACCCTGATAGAGCGAGGCGTCCCCGAAGCACCGCCATCCGTGGGCCTTGGCCTCCGGATCGGTCGACTGGTTCGCGACGTCACGAAGGGTTCGTGCGATCTCGAAGGCCCGCTGTGGGTCCGAGAGAACGCGCTGCGCCACCCAGTCCCGAACGGAGGATGCGACCCCCGCATCCACGGAATGCGGGGCGTCTCGCAGCAGGCGTGCAACCTCGTCGGCTGAACTCGTGCGGGGATCGATCACCCCACAACTCTACCCCGAGCAAAGAGAGTCAGGAAGCTCCGTGCGCGGGGAATGGGCCGACTTCGAGGGTGTCGTCGCCGATCTGGAGCTCGAGACGAACGGGGAAGATCGAGTTTCTCGAAGCGGAACTCGCCGAAAGGCTCGACCGTTACTTCGGTTCTCTGTGCGTCCGCGGTCTCCGCACGCAATCGGTCCGGCCGAAGTCCCGCCCCCTTCTTCGGCGCCATCTGACCGACCAAATCCGAGTTCGACCTGCTCGGATCGGGTCCCGCGTGGAGGAGATGGAAACGGTGTAGTCCGCAGTCTCGTAGACGAGAACGCGAGGCGACGCCGTGCTCGATCCACGAACCCCGCAGCCGCCGTCGCCCACGAGTCGGCGACAAGGGCAGTACCGAAGAGTCCGGAGCCGGGCCCCGGTCGGGACGCGGGACTCAAACCGAGCGGCTGAGAGCGACGCGCCGGAGAGCCGGGCTGCTTCCTCACGCGCCCAGGCGATTTCCTCGACCAACTCCAGGACCGTAGTGGTCCAGACGCCCAACCACTTCGGAAATCAACGCTTCCGATGGCTGGAGGCTGGCCGCGAATCGGAACGTCGACGCGAGCTCACGGGCCCCTTCCACCATGGCCCGGCACGACGCGCACGACTCCAGGTGTAGCCGCCTCGCCCAGGTCGTCCTTCCCTCGACGGAATCCAGGGACTGCCGCCAGGTCAAATGCTCCGAGTTGGACTTCATGCCTCACGCTCAGTTGGTCTGAACCGACTTCCACTGCCTCACAGTGTGATCTGGTCAGCCCCCTGATACCTGTTTCCATTTCCTTCTCAAACGGTCGAGACACCGGGCCCTCGTCGGGCCGATGCTTCCGATCGGCATGGACAGACGCTGGGACACCTCTTCATAGGGTGGGACTTCCACCTCCAAATAGAGCAGCTCCAACAATGTACGACACCGATCGCCTATCTCGGAAACGGCCTGGAGCAGCTGTTCCGACTGCTCGTTCCGCTCCAGGACCGCCTGCTCGGAGAGATCTCCGCTCGGCATCAAATCGAGAATGGAACGCCCCTCGCGATCTTCGCTCGGCGCGTTGGGTGGACGCTTGCGGACGATCTCGAGGGCCTGCCGGTACGCAATCCTGTAGACCCAGGCACCGAGCCTGGAAGGGTCCCGGAGACTGTCGATGGAGTGGTAGCAGACCACACAGGTGTTTTGGACGAGGTCGTCCCGCTCGTCTGCGGTGAGCCCCACCTTGTGTCCGGCCGCGTTGATGATGCGACCTTGGGTCCGAACGAATCTCGCCCACTCCCCCTCGTCACCCCGGGCCAGGCGTGCGATGGTCTCGTCGGTAACCCCTTCGTTGGCTTGCAACTGTCCCTTCACTTCCCCACTCGATTCCTGGCGTCCCGTCGAAGCTCGAGGCGCTTGCGCTCACTGAAGCCATCGTGTCGCTAGATGCAACGCCCGAGTTCGTTCACAAAGTCGTATCATAGAGCAAAGAGATCACCACGTATCAGATGGGAGAACGGGCCGGTATCGACTGATACATGATTTCACCCGCCGGAGAGCACCGTGCACGATCACTGTAACGCATATCAGAGCAATGAGTTGAAACATTTGAACGGATCGTCCCGCGCCGACTCCGGGGCGAGCGGCGCAGCGCCGGTACTCCGACGAATACGGGTCCTCAGCCTCCTTCTGGGTCTGCTGATCACCCTTACCGCCACCACGGCCCGAATGTGTCTCGCCCAGGATTACGTACCGGACCAGGTCGTCGTCAACCTGAACCCAGGCGCGAACATCGAAGACGTCAACCAGCGCTGGGGAACCACGACCATCGATTCGTTCGACGATGGCCTCGTCCATCTGCTGAATGCCGCCGGACTCGGGGACATCCCGACCCTCGCCCAACAGATGACCGGAGATCCAGACGTATTCAGAAGCCGAACCCAACTTCAGGGAGGATACCCCGAAGGCATCCGGTACATGCTGGTCGTCGCCATCGGCGGTGGCTCGTCGACTACGAGGATCAGTCGCTCACGGATCGGATAGAACTCGCCGCGGCACATCAGCACACACGCGGACTTGGCGTGAAGGTAGCCGTCCTCGATTCCGGCATCGACCCGAACCACGATCTCTTCCAAGGTCACATCGCCGCCGACGGATACGACTTCGTCGACGAGGACTCCGAACCTTGGGAGGAGTCGAACGGCATCAACGACGACGGCGATGACACGACCGACGAAGGGTTCGACACGGCACGATGGTCGCGGGCCTCGTCCTCCTCGTCGCGCCGGACGCCACGATCCTTCCAATTCGTGTCCCAGATGACGAGGGACGGTCGGACATCTACCGATCACGCGCGCGATCCGCTATGCGCGGCAACAGGGCGCCGACGTGATGAACCTAGCTTCGGGTCTCCCCGGCAGCTCCTCGACCATGCAGTCGGAAAGCTGGGACTGGCCACGGACCTCGGCATCGTGATCGTCGCCGGCGCCGGGAACGAGAATCGCGAGGATCCGCCCTACTACCCGGGCGAGAGCAGCAAGACGGTCATGGTCACCGCCCTCGACTCGGTCGACGTGAAGGCGTCGTTTGCCGACTGGAACCAGAAGGTCCTAGTCTCCGCTCCCGGGGACGGGTGAGGAGCGCCTACCCCGGCAACGGGTGGGGCCTCGCCTCGGGTTGCTCTTTCGCGACTCCTCTGGTCGCGGGTGTCGCGGCACTCATCCGAGCCGTGAGACCGGAGTGGACCGGGAGCAACATCGAAGACCAGATCGAGTGGGCCGTGGACCCGATCTACGGGATACCCAGTAACCTTCCGTACCTCGACAAACTCGGTTCGGGACGGATCAACGCTCGCCTCGCGGTCGAAGGTCTGATGACGAGTTCCGTGACGGGCTCACCGTCGGTCCCAATGCTCGTGGCGTCGCCCAACCCGACGCGCGGATCCGTCTGGTTCACGCAGACGAGGCGCGACGAGATGCTCGAGCTCCTAGTGGTGGACGCAGCCGGACGCCAGGTGCGGACACTCTCGACGGCAGGCGGAACCGTGCACTGGGACGGCCGCGACGATCACGGCCGCCCGGTGCCGAGCGGACTCTACCTGTACAGCCTCTCGGGAGACTCGGACCGAAGGAAGCTCGTCGTCATCCGTTAGCCTTCCGCCCCGCGATGTCGAGGCTCGTGACGTACTCGCTCACCTTCGCGCCCTCGGGAAGGTGAGCGATGATGTCGCGGTAGAGCGGGTCTTCCCAGGACGTCATCGCGTCGATGTACTCGGGCTTCGCGCGGAGTTCGATCTCCACGAGCCCCGCGTCTTCCATCATCTTTCGCGTCGTTTCGACGAGCGTCGCGCCGGCGACGCAGCCGACCAGCGCCTCGACCATCTCCGTCACTTCCTTCGGTAGCGGCTGAAGAAGTGCGAGGTCCGAGATCGCGACCCGGCCTCCCGGCTTCAGGACGCGCGCGATCTCCTTCCAGACCCGCCCCTTGTCCGGCGAGAGGTTGAGGACGCAGTTCGACAGGACGACGTCCACGGTTCCGTCCGCGACCGGAAGGTTCTCGATCTCACCGAGCCGGAACTCCACGTTGTCGAATCCGGTCCGCTCCCGGTAGGAGGCGAGGTTGCCCCGCGCGCGGGACAGCATCTCGGCGGTCATGTCGACCCCGATCACGCGTCCCATCGGCCCGACCTTGGGGCCGGCGAGGAAGCAGTCGAAACCGGCGCCCGAACCCAGGTCGAGCACGACCTCACCTGGCGCGAGCATCGCGATCGCGGTCGGGTTGCCGCAGGAGAGCCCGAGATTCGCGCCGCCCGGAAGGGCTTCGATCTCTTCCCGGGCGTAGCCGAGCTTCGACGCCAGCTCGTCCACTGCGATCGGGCTCCCACCGCAGCAACCGCCATCACCACAACAGGACGACGACTCGTCCTCGTCGGCCCTTCGCTCCGTGCCCTTCACCGCGATGTCCGCGTAGCCACGACGAACGGCGTCGCGCACCTGCTCCTGTGTCTTCAGTTCGCTGTCACTCATCTCGATGTTCCTCCCGCGACGCACTCGTCGCCTGTCCGATGTCGCGTCAACACTCTCCCGGCTCACAGCAGCCACGTTGCCGCTGTGCAATCTCCTCTCGCTCCACGGTCAGGATGTCCCGGAGCGTTGCCAGATCGCGCACGAACGGCTCTTCGTTCGCGAGGGATGCGAGGATCCAATCCAGAACGGCGACGATCCGCGGATCCGAGACGCTGGCCGTGTCGTGCTCCTCGCGCGCCCCGCCCGGATCGCTCCGATCGCTCGGCTCGACCTGTTCGCGCTCCGCCCCGTGCGCGAGCCGGTACCAGACCCAGGTCCCCTTCTTCCGGGCCTGAAGGAGCCCGGCGCGCCGGAGCTGGTTGAGGTGCTTCGACGTCGTCGAAGGTGCGAGCCCCAGGAGCTCCACGATCTGGCAGACGCACAGCTCACCGCCCCGGAGCGCGTTCAGAATCCGCAGACGGCTCTCGTCCGCGATCGCCTTCCCGATCTCTATGGTCGGACTCGGCCAACTCCCTGACCACTCATATTTCGCCATACATCGAAATATACGGCAGGCGACACCCCGGCCGGAAGTCGGAATCTTTGAGAATGGGCTTTCATTAAGGCGGGTAAGTCGCCCGATAATAGGCCTCCAAGGAGGAGAGTCGATGCAGCTGGGGGACTCAGGGCGACCGATCGGTCGCCGCTTTCCGGGCGACTCGCTCGTGACACCGGTCGTCGCGCCGCTCATGGCACCGCTCGCGTCGTCACTCGTGACCGGGCTCATCGCGCTCCTCCCGCGAGCGTTCGTCGCCTTGCTCATCGCGCTGCCCATGGCCCTCGCCATCTCCGCCTGCGGCGGCGCCCCCGAATCCGAACTGACTGGGAAGCCACTCGTCCTCGTCACCGTCCCCCCGCAGGCGGAGCTGGTCGAGAAGATCGCCGGAGACCTCGTCGAGGTCGAAGTGCTGGTGCCGCCGGATGCCGACCCCCACACGTTCGAGCCGACGATCGAACAGATGCGCGCCGTGAGCCGCGCGTCTCTCTACTTCCTGATCGGGCATCCCGCGCTCGAGTTCGAAGCGATCTGGCGGGACCGACTCGCCCGCGAAGGAACGAACCTGCGATTCGTGAACGGATCGGAAGGCCTGTCGCTGATTCCGGACGATCCCCACGTCTGGCTCTCGCCGCGCGCGACGCGCACCCTCGCGACGAATCTCGCGCACGCGCTCGAGGAACTGCTCCCGGAAGACAGGGAGAGCATCCGGGCAGGGCTCGCCGCGTTCCTTGCTGAGGAGCAGGCGCTCGATGCCGAGATCAGGAGCACGCTCGATCAGGCGCCTCTCGAGACGTTCCTCGTCTATCACGCGGCCTGGGGTTGGTTCGCCGCGGACTACGGCCTGACGCAGATCGCGATCGAACGGGGACACGTCCACCCTGGGCCGTCTCACATCGCCTCGATGCTCGATCGCGCACGTGCAGAGGGGATCCGCGTCGTCTTCGTGCAGCCGCAGGTCGGTGCGCAGCAGGCGGAGTCTTTCGCCAACGAGATCGGCGGCCGGGTCGTACGCGTCGATCCGTTGGCCCGCCACTGGGCAGACAACCTCCGCGCCGCCGCCCGCGCGTTCTCGGACGCGGGCACGGAGCCGAAGTGACGCTTACGAGAGAGCCAGACGCTCCCGCGATCGCGATCCGGGATCTCCACGTCCGGCTCGCGGGTGAAGACGTCCTCCAGGGCATTTCCCTCGACATCCCTCGCGGGACTTCCTCGGACTGATCGGACCGAACGGCGCCGGCACAGGCGTTCTCCTTCGGACGATCCTCGGTCAGATCCAACCGGATCGGGGTGAGGTCAGGATCTTCGGACAGAAGCTCGAAGATGCCCGCAGTGTCGTCTCGTACGTCCCGCAGTTCGCGGAATTCGACCGCTCGTTCCCGATCCGTGTCTGCGAAGTCGTGTTGATGGGGCTCCTGAAACATCGCGGTGTGTTCCGGCGGTGGACGCGTGGGGATCGGGAGGTCGCGTACAACGCGCTCGCCAAGGTCGATCTCGCCCACCTCGGAGAACGCCAGATCGGAAAGCTCTCGGGCGGCGAACTCCAGCGTGTTCTCATCGCACGCGCACTCGCCGTCGGCTCCGAGATTCTGCTCCTCGACGAACCGTCGGCGAGCCTCGACACGCGCGTGGCGGGTCGGCTCTACGAGCTGCTTCGGGAGCTCTCGGCGTCGCACACGTTCGTCCTCGTCTCGCACGACATCGGCGTCATGAGCAAGCACGTGCGGAATCTCGCCTGTCTCAACCGACGGCTCATCCATCACGGGCCGCCTGAACTCACGTCCGAAGCGCTCCACCTCACCTACGGACACTCCGTCGAAGAGATCTCCCACCATCACGAGGGGATCGAGACATGACCGGAGGGCTCTCGTGAACACGCTGGCCGAAGCTCTCAGCTACCCGTTCTTCCAGCGCGCGCTCATCGCGGGCCTTCTCGCCAGCATCGCGTGTGGGATCGTCGGGAGCTTCGTAGTCGTGAAGCGGATCACGTCGATGTCCGGCGGGCTCGCGCACGCCGCGTTCGGAGGGGTCGGGCTCGGCTTGGCGCTCGGGTTCTCGCCCTGGCTCGGCGCGGTCGGGTTCACGCTCGCGTGCGCCCTCGTGCTCGGCGCGGTCTACCACAAACGCCCGGACGCGCTCGAACCGACGATCTCGACCCTGTGGGCGGGAGGCATGGCACTCGGCATCCTCCTCGTGAGTCTCGCGGCCGGGCCGAAGCCCGACCTCATCGGGTACCTGTTCGGTTCGATCCTCTTCGTCCCCCGGGATTACCTCTGGCTCGTGACGGCCCTCGATCTCGCCCTCCTGCTCGGTCTCGGGCTGCTCTTCAAGGAGTTCCAGGCATCCGTGTTCGACGAGGCATTCGCGGCGTCGCTCGGCGTGCCGACCCGATGGCTCTTCCAGCTCATCCTGGCGGCGAGCGCGCTCGTCATCGTCGTTCTGATCCGGGTGGTCGGCATCGTCCTCGTCATCGCGCTCCTCACCGTCCCGGCAATCGTCGCGAGACAGTGGGCGGAGAGTTTGCCGCGCATGATGATCGGTGCCGCGGCCATCGGAACGGTGTGCACGACGGGAGGGCTGCTCGCGTCCTACGGCTTCTCCGTCGCTTCGAAGGTGGACGTCCCGTCCGGGCCGTTGGTCATCCTGATTGCGATCGCGGTCTACGGAATCAGCAGCCTGACCGGGGCGCTGCGGAACCGATACCGCAGCGCCTAGGCCGGTGTCCGCGAATGACGGCGGACTGAGTGGAGAGGGGGGACCTCTTCTCGAAGAGGGGGCCAAGAACCGGGAGCTCTCTCGAGACCCCCGGTTCTGCGGCCGAGTCCTAGATTTCCACGTCGGACCGGCAATCGGATACCAGCCTAGATCCAGAGTTTCTCCAGCGGACTTCCTGCCAAAACGGAATTACCGTTCTGTTGACTTCGATCCAGCCTGCTTTACACGTGCGTGGAAGAGGTCCTCTCCCGCCGATTCGCGACACGGACCGCGCGCAGTGAAACCCGGGCAGCCAAATCGACTGATTCCGGCGCGCCATCCACTTGTGTCGTATTCTGTTATGACGTCGTCTGCCCGAACGACGACGCGGCCCAGTCCCGCGGCGTGATAGAATTCGAGGTCCGAGATGGGGAGCGCACCATCCGCGGGCGCGGGACGAGTCTCTCTCGCACCAGCGCGCCCTCTCGAAGAGCGAACGCCACCGGTGAGAAAGGGGCCAACCACCGTGCGTGCCCGCCTCGACATCGAGCTGTCGAGCGTTGCGGGAGGAGAACCTCTCGTCGTCGAGCTGAGCTGGAGCGAGGGCAGCAGCCCCTCCACTCCACTGTCTCATCGTGGGGATCCGGGCCCCCTCGTCACCCTTTTCGCGCTCTTCCGTCACGCCTCGAATCCACCGGGGAACCCGCCCGGCCTCACAGCGCCGGTCGACTCCGAGACCGGCCGCGTCCTCAGGCGCGTGCAGCAGCTCCTGCTCGACGCGACACCGACTCGTGGCCGAAACAAGTGGATCCGTCAGCTCTTCGGACCGCACCCGCTCCACCTCCTCGGTGAGAGTGGCTGGGAGGCCCACAACGCTCTCTCGGCGCTCGTGGAGATCAGCGGAAAGAGCGTTCTCGTCGCAACACTCAACACGGAGTACCTCCAGCCCGAGGACATCCGCTTCCATGCGGGGAAGTCGCAGCTCTCACGGTCCGAGATCGGCACATGGCTCACCTCGATCGGCGTGCCGGTGCCCTCGGTCGACCGCGGTCCTCGCTCGGACCGCGTCGAGGCACTCGTCCGACTCGCGACCGACCTCAAGAAGTCCGGTCAGTGGCACGAGGCGCTCGAGACGTTCCACCGCGCCGCGGAGTTGGCGCGCCTGGAGCACCGACACTCAGAGGAATCGATCTGTCTCCGATCCATCGGCGAGATCGCACTCACGCGCGTCCCGCCGGCCGAAGCCCGACGCTGGCTGGAGCGCGCGATCGAGGCGGCCCGCCTCTCCGGCGATCGCGAAGGAGAGGCGACGACCCTCCTCGCACTCGCTACGCTCGAACAGTTCGAGATGAACCTGTCCGCGGCGCGGGGCCACCTCGAACACGCGTCGCTGCTGTTCCGTGACCTCGGTCGACCCGTACTCGAGGGACGGGCCGAAGCCCGACTCGGGAACTTCTTCATCCGAATCGGCGACATCCATGCGGCACGCCGGTCCCTCGAGCGTTCCGAGTACCTGTTCCGGACGCAGAACGACGTGGCCGGAGTCGCCTCGGCACTCGTTCCGCAGATCACGCTCCTCTCGACCCAAGGTGACTACGAAGGCGCACGCAAACTCGCGGCGCGCGCACGCGCGCTCTACGACGAGGCGGGCGCCCCGCAGGGTAGGGCGATCGCCGCGGTGGCGAGCGCAAACCTCGAACTGGATCTCGACGAACTCGATCGTGCGGAACAGCTGTACGCCGAGGCGGCCCGGATCTACGACGGACTGGGGCATCGCTCCGGAAAATCGAACGCCGAATGGGGCGTGGGAGAGTGCCGCCGACGGAAGGGCGAAATCGACCAGGCCCGCGCGATGTTCGCGCCTCTCCTCCAGACCTGCATCGAACTCGAGAACATCATGGGACACGCCTGCGTGCTCTGGAGCCTCAGCCGGTGTGAGCTGTCGAGCGGAAACGTGCAGAAGGCGCGGGAGCTCGTGGAAGAAGCGATCCGTGTCTGTCACGTACAGCAGATGCCACTGATCGACTCCAACCTCTACACGACACTCGGGGAGGTGGAAGCCGCAGCGGGACGCCCGGCCGCGGCACGGGCCGCGTTCGCGACCGCGCAGAAGTCGCACGGACGCAGTCGCGATCCGCTCGAGCGTGCCCAGATCCTCATCGCCCGCGGGAACCTCGAGATCCAGCACGACCGGAGGGAGGCGATCCGCTGCTTCTACCAGGCGGCCGGCATCTACTCCGAACTCGGGTTCGAGGATCGGGAGCGCAACGCGCTCGACCGAGCCGCCGCCCTCTTCCCCGACGACAGCCCGTCTCGCCCGGTGCCTCGACATCTCCCCATGTATCCGTCCTCGGACGCGCGCTCCTGATACTGCGAAACGGTTCTCACTACTTCATTTTCCGCATCGAGAGACCTCAACTCACCCGCTTGCGTCTGCTACGCTGATCCTCTGTGAGTTGGCTCGTCGACATCCTGAGAGAGTCGTGGACTCTCTACTACCTGGCGGCACCCTTCATCCTCTTCGGAGTCGTGATGGCCGGAAGCCTCCAGGTTCTGCTCTCACCCCGACGCGTGGTCGAGTGGATGGGAAAGCCGGGGATGCTCGCCGTGGTGCGGGCGGCTCTCCTCGGCATTCCGCTCCCTCTCTGCAGCTGCGGCGTCTTCCCCGTCTCGATCTCGCTGAGACGCAAGGGCGCGACTCCGCCCGCAACGATGTCGTTCCTCGTCACGACACCCGAGACGAGTGCCGACGCGATCGTGCTCACCTGGGCGCTCCTCGGCCCGATCATGGCCGTCTTCCGTCCGATCGCCGCGTTCTTCACGGGAGGCCTGGCCGGCGCGCTGGCCATCGCCTTCCCGCCACCTTTGGCGCTGGCGGATGACAGCACTCCCGTCAGCTGTGGATGCAGGCCGAGTGCGGGAAGCGGGTCCGGTGACACGAGCGCCTGCTGTGATCCCGGACTCGCAGACGGCGGCGCGCACGACGATCACGACGGCCACGATCACAGCCACGACATCGACGGAAGCGACTTCGTCGGATTCCGTGCCACCGGAAGGGCTCTGCTCCGCGCGCTGCACATCGGGCGAGACGATGCGCGCGGGAAGGGAAACGTCGCGGGGGGCGGTCTGGCGGACGATGGTATCGCGGTCGGAATCGTCGCAGAGGGAGAAGCCGCGCGAGGCAACTCTGCAGAAGGTCCGAGTCTCTCCGAGATCCTCTCGCGGATCGGACGCCAGGCGTTCATCCGCTCGATGGACGACATCGTATTCTGGCTCACGATCGGGCTGGTCCTGGCCGGCGCAATCGAAGTCCTTCTGCCGCCGGACCTGATCGCACGCGGGCTCGGTTCCGGCATCCTGCCGATGCTGCTGATCGTGGTCATCGCGGTTCCGATGTACACGTGTGCATCCTCGAGCACGCCGGTCGCGGCCGCCCTCATCGCGAAGGGACTGTCACCGGGTGCGGCCCTCGTCTTCCTCCTCGCGGGACCGGCCGCGAGCACGGCGAGCATGCTCCTCATCACGCGCCACTTCGGCGCGAAGTTCCTCCGCGTCTACCTGAGCGCGGTCGTCGTCGGCAGCGTGATCAGCGGCCTCGCCCTCGACTTCCTGCTCGCACGGACCGGATGGAAGATCATTCCGCAGCTGAGCAGCCAGACGGAAGGGTTCGTCGCCTTCCTCCAGCTCATCTTCGTCGTCTTTCTGACGGGACTCATCGCGTGGCGACTCTGGGCGGGCGGAGCGCGGGTCGGCATCGGCGAAGCGCGCGAGAACTGGGATGCGCTCGTTCAGATCCTCAGATCCTCCCGCAAGGGGCCGTCCGCACACACGAGCGCGTTCCGGGTCTCCGGCCGCGTCACCGCCGTTCTCGTCGTCGCGCTCCTGCTCGTGCAGATCGGCCGTGGATTCGTGGTCGTCCCTCCCGATTCGTTCGGGTACGCGAAGGTCTTCGGGAGGATCGTGGGCAGGGACCTGGCGCCGGGGCTCCACTGGAACTGGCCCTCCCCGCTCGGCACCGTCGACGTCTGGCGGGTGCAGTACCCGCGCAAGTCGGACATCGGATTCCAGACGAGCCTCGACCTCATCGAGCGACGGAAGGAGCTGCGCCGTCAGGCGGCCCCGAACGAATGGCACAGCCCGGTGACGGCCATGAACGCGAACACCTCGGTCACGAGCTACCTCACGGGTGACGAGAACCTGGTCGAGCTGAGCTTCACCGTTCACTACTTCCTCTCCGATCCGTACGCGTTCTTCTACTCGGCCACGAAGGACCGGGACTGGGTCGGGCTCTATGCGGAGTCCGCTGCCCGCGAACTCGTGGCGACCCGTGACCTGGATCAGCTCCTGACTGCGGAGCGTGCCTGGCTCGAGTCCTCGCTCGCCCAGATGGTGCAGGAACGGCTCGACGCGCTCGCGATCGGTGTACGCGTGAACAGCGTGCACGTCGTCGACCTCCACCCCCCGCAGGGTGCCGTCACCGCCTTCCGCGACGTCTCGACCGCGCGCGAGGAACGTCAGACCCGGATCCACAAGGCCTACGAGGTCCAGGAGCGGGAGCTCCCCTTGGCTCGCGGCGCGGGCGAACTCGACATGGCGCGGGAGCGCGCCGATGCGATCGCCCGCGTGTCCGATGCCCGCGGACGGAGTGTTGGATACCGCGCACGCTCCACCGCCTACCGAACCGCCCCGTCCGTCCTCCACGACCTTCTCTGGTTCGAGACGGCCGAGGAAGTACTGGCGAACCGTCCCAAGATCATCGTCCCGCCGAACACGCGCCTCGGAAACGTGACGCTCTGGAAGCTGGAACCTCCGCTTCCCACACAGAGCCAGGCCGTGGAGACGAAGGAGGACCCGAACCAGCCATGATCCGTCGCATCCTCATCGCGATCGCGATCGTCCTCGGCGTTGCCTGGGCGACGTCCGCACTCTTCACCGTCGACGCAGCGGAGACGGCACTCGTGACCCGCTTCGGCCGCCCTCTCGACGGCACGAAGGGTCCGGGCATCCATCTCAAGGCGCCGTGGCCGATCGACCAGGTCGTACGTCTCGACGGTCGCCTCCTCGTCTTCGACAACGAGCCGACCGAGATGCTCACCCAGGACAAGAAGAACGTGCTCGTCGACAGCTTCGTCTGCTGGCGGATCATCGATCCGCTCCGTTTCGCACAGACGGTGCAGAACCGCGCCGAAGCGGAGGCCCGCCTCCTCGACCTCTCCTCGTCCGAACTCGGCGCCACGATCGGCGCCGAGCCGATGGAATCGTTCCTCGATCCCAACGGAGGTGAGGTCCGCTACTCCGCAGTCTCCGCCAAGGTCGCCGAGGAGATGAACAGGATCACGCAGGGCAGCTTCGGCATCGAGGTGGTCGACTTCCGGATCAACGGTTTCAACCTCCCCGCCCAGAACCGGGGCAGCGTGATCGACCGGATGCGTGCGGAGCGCTCCCGTCAGGCCACCCGCTACCGGAGCGAAGGCGAGGAAGCGGCGCTCAAGATCGAAGCCGAGACGGCGGCGGAGCGCGAACGGATCCTCGCGTTCGCACGCGCGCAGGCAGAGTCGCTCAAGGGCGTCGGCGAGGCCGAAGCGCTCCGGATCCTCGGGCAGGCCTACTCCCAGGACCCGGAGTTCTACCGGTTCGTGAGGAGCCTCGAGAGCTACGAGAAGATCCTGGGTGAGGAAACCACCGTGTTCCTCGAGAGCGACTCGAAGCTGCTCCGGCACCTCGAAGGGAAGTAACGTTGACCAGCCCCGGGGACGACATGCGCGACACGCGCGCACCGAGCGAACGGTTCCTCCAGGATCTCGCCTCGTTCATCGTTCGCAGGGGACGATGGATCCTGGGAGCGATCGCAGGAATCGTCGTGGTCGTCTGGCTCGCCACGGGGTTCTACACCGTCGAAAACGGCAGCATCGCGGTCGTCCGCCGTTTCGGGGCGATCTCGGAACCTGCCGCGCCGCCTGGCCTCCACTTCCGGATGCCGAACGGCATCGAACGGGAGATGATCTTCCCGACCGGTGAAGTCCACCGCCTCGAGGTGAGCGGAGACAACGGCGTCAAGCTCGACGTGATCACGGGTGACGAGAACATCGTCGCGACCAGTCTCGTCGTGCAGTACCGCGTGACCGACGCGGCGCGCTACCTCTTCGGGTGTGACCTGCCGGAGGAACTCGTCCTCCAGAGTGTGCGGGCCGCCGTGCTCGAGACCGCGGGCGCGATGCTGGTCGACGACCTCCTCACCACGGGCAAAGCGAGGATCCAGAACGACGTCCGTTCGCGGGCGCAGGAACTGCTCCGCGACTACGGGAGTGGGATCTCCCTTCTCACCGTCACCCTGCAGTCGATCGAACCTCCTACCGAGGCCGCCGCGGCCTTCCGCAGCGTGCAGGACTCGCGGAGTGAATCGGCGCGTACGATCAGCGATGGTCGGATGCTGTCCGACCACATGCTGAGCCTCACCCGCGCGGAAGCGTCCCGGATGGTCGAAGAGGCCCAGGCGGAGTCGGAGGGACGGGTGCACGGCGCACGCGGCGCGGCCGAGAGGTTCGGTGCACTCCTCACCGAGTACCGGCGTTCTCCCGAGCAGACGCGGGAGGATCTCCTCCAGGAGAAGCTCGCGGACGTCCTCCCTCGGACGGAAGTCTTCGTTCTCGCGCCGGGAGAGTCCCCACGCCTCGATCTCCAGCTCGAGAGCACACGAAAGCCGACCACTCCGTAGCTGGTACACTCCGGGAGAATGCCCCGGACCAACCGAAACGCTTCCGTCCTTCGGCAGCTCGTTCTCACGTGCACGCTCGTGCTCGTCGCCACGGCATGCGGTCTCGAACTCCCGGAGCAGCCCTACTTCGAGACCCTCCTCACACTTCCGTTCGGCTCGGAGAGGTTCACCGGAAGTGACCTGGCCGACGAGAGCGAGTACGTGCTCGTGGACAGCACGGCGGGTGCGCCGCTCCGGCTCTTCTTCGAAGGCGTCGTCGACACATTCAGGCTCGGCGAGAAGATGGACTTCGTCCTCCCCGAGACGGCGCACACGGAGCGTCTCGATCAGATCGAGATCCCCACGCCCGATCCGGTGGACGAGAGGTTCCGGATCGGAGAGCTGACCGACCTCGATCTCCCCGACGGTGGGATCTCGCTCGTCGTTCCCGCCTTCGTCATCCCACCTATCCGCCGGGAGCTTCCGGCCCGGGACGATCTCTCCTGGGTCCGCTTCTCCTCGGGCCGGATCGACGTCCGGATTCACAATCTCCTGCCGATTCCGCTCGGCGACGACGACACGCCTTCCCCGTCGCTCCGCGTCCGGCTGTTCGACCGGGCCCGAGGAGAGATGCTCGTGGAAACCGCGCTCTCCTCCGTCGTCCGGACCGGCGCGTTCGGGACGGCGACGATCGACCTCACCGGAGTCGCCCTTCCGAGCGCGCTCGAGCTCGAGATCTCCGGCGAGAGCCCCGGCAGTTCGGGACGTACCGTCTTCATCACGCCGTCCAGCGGGTTCGACCTCACCGCCCACTTCGTCTCGCTCGAGCCCGACTCGGCGATCGCCGTCGTGCCCGCACAGCAGTTGAAGATCGAGGACTCGGTAGCGGTCGCGCTGAACGACAGCCTCGGAATCGTCGGCGGCGTGATCCTCGACGGGACCATCTCGATCGCGTTCGACAACCGCCTGCCGCTCGGTGCCAACGGATCCCTTCGGTTCCCCGAACTGCTGGAGAACGGCGAACCGATCGCCCTGGACGTATCGGTCCCTCCCGCATCCGGTGGCATCCCCGGATCGTCCTCGGAAGTGATCGACCTCGCCAACGTTCAGGTCCGCTCTCCGGACGGCGATCCACTCGCGAACCTGGCGTTCGAGTTCGACGTGGCGACGGATCCGAGCGACGGCTTCGTTTCCCTCGGACGCCACCAGTCGATTTCCGCCGGGTTCGACCGGGCGACGATCCGGTTCGCGTCGGTCGACGCACGTCCCACGGATGCGCGGATCGAGATTCCGCGCACCGAAACGTCTCTCGACCTGCCCGAGGAACTCGAGGACATCGACCTGGCCGCGGCGTCGCTCCGTCTCGTCATCGCAAACGCGATCCCGTTCCCCGCGTCCGGAACGGTGACGGTCCGTACGGTGGGCCTCCCCGATCCGATCGAGCTCCCCTTCGAGATCGCGATCGCTCCGGGCACTCCGGCTTCCCCCACCGAGTCGAGCGCACGGATCGACGAGTCGAACTCCGAACTCCTCGGCCTCATCCGGGCCAGGCCCGAGGCGATCTCGATCGACGGAGAAGTCCGGATCGGCGACGGGGTCGTCACGGGAACCGTCGGACGAGACGACTACGTCCGCGGACGCTACGAAGTGTCGGCTCCCCTTCGCGTCCGACTCGGGCTCCTCGAGAGGACGGCGGACGACTTCGACTTCACGGTGTCCCGGGACCTGCAGGACAGGATCGGGAGCGACGTGGTCGGTGTCGTCGCCCGTGGGCGGATCGTGAACCACTTCCCATTCGCCGCGGAAACGGAGATCTCGTTCTCGTCCTCGGCAGAGCTGCTGGAGGCGCCGGAGGTCACACTGGCTTCGGTCCATGCAGAGGCCGGTCTCGTCGACGGATCGGGCCGGGTCACCGAACCAAGGGAGACCTCGTTCGAGATCACGCTCCCGGAAAACGACATCACCTTCTTCGCACGCGACCGGATCTTCGGACGGATGGTGTTCCGACTGCGCGGAGACTCGAGCACGGTCGTGACGCTGTCTCCGGACGACTACGCGGAAGCCAACGGCGCACTCGAGTTCCGGATCGGCGTCGGGGAACGTCGGCCGTGAGGGGCTGTGGGCGATGGAGAGCGTGGATCGACGCGGGCCGCGTGTCGTCGATCAACCGGGCCGTCGCTTCGATCGCACGGACTGCATCGATCACCCGGGCCGGATCGATCGTATGGGCCGCATCGATCGCATGGGCCTCGTCGATTGCGCGGATCGCGTGGGTCGTCTCGTTCACGGCCTTCCTCGTCTCGTCTTCCGCGCTCGGGCGACCTCTCGACACGCCGCTCCAGATGGGGCTCGCCGGCTCGGGCTCGCTGCTTCTGCGCGGCGTCGACGCACCGTTCGGAAACCCCGCCACGCTCTCATGGGACCGCGCGCCGGCCGTGCGACTGGTCTCGAGCACCGGCATCGTCCAGAACGACACCTACACGTTGCACGACTACTCGCGCTGGAACGGCGCCACCTGGAGCGAGGAAGACAAGGAAGAGATCCTATCCCGTATCGGGCCCGACGGGCTCGACGCCCGGTTCGACACCGCCGTTCTCGGCCCGGGAGTGGCAGGCTCCGGGTGGGCGCTCACCGCACGGAACGTCCTTCTCGGCGCCGTCAGGGTTCCCCGGGAGTACGCGGAGCTCGCCCTCTTCGGCAACGAGATCGGGCAGCAGGTCGAGCTGCCGAGATCCTACGGTGAGGGCGTTTGGTATCTCGATTTCATCGGGTCCGGCGGAAGAGGAGTCCGCCGTCTCGGTGAATTCGACGTCTCACTCGGTGGCTCGCTCCACCTGCTGAGAGGGCTTCGGCACGCGGAACTACTCGGAGCGAGTGGAACCGTGACGACGACATCGGACGCGATCGATGGAAGCCTCGTCGCGGAGAGCCGGGAAGCGAAGGGCGGATGGGGGTACGCCGTCGACGTCGCGCTCGCGGCGCGAAGCGGATCGGATCACGCCGGGCCGCTGGGGCCCGCGGCCCCAACCGTGTCCGCAGCCCCGACTGTCTCCGCAGTCCCCTCGCCTCTCGCGGAGTCGTCCGTCGGTAGCCAGGCAGGCGTCCACGGCCCCTACGAGTTCGGGATCGTCCTCCGCAATGCACTGGGCTCCGTCCGCTGGAGTGACGAACCCCGGTTCCGGAGGGATACGGCGGTCGCCGACAGTCTCAGCCTCTCCGACGGCGACGAGGAGGACCCGATCGACACGGAGACCACGACCACTCGGATCGGCGCGTACTCCACGAGACTTCCCTTCGAGTTCGAGGTCTCCGGCGCTCTCTGGATCTCGGACGTGAGACTCGAACTGGCCTGGACCCAGGGGTTGGAGGACAGCCCCGCCACCTCGACCCGTCCACGCGTCGCGCTCGGGGCCGTTCTCTACCGACGCACACACTGGTCGGCGAACGCCGGCCTCGCGTTGGGCGGCGTCGACGGCCCCGTGCTCGGCCTCGGAGCGAGGGCGAGCTTCTGGCGCTGCGATCTCGATCTCGCCTATCAGGTCCTCGAGGGGGTCGACGTCTCCCTCCCCAAGGGAATCGGCCTCGGAGTGGCGATCACGCTCCACCCCGGCGGCCGAACCGCCGAAGAAGTGGGTAGCGCCGCCGGAGCCGAGTAGGGATGCTCCCGCCCGGAGCCAGCGCGGGCGAAGGATCAGCGCAGGCGAAGGATCCGGCGACGACGCAGGATCAGCGCACGTAGAGACACAGGACCGAAGATCCGGAGAGGAATCGGAATGCCGCGTGGCGAGCTGAAGTCCGAGCCGATCCGCGAGACGATCGTCAAACTGAACGCGCGGATCGAAGCCCGCTTTCCGGGTTCCGGTCTCGGCGAGGTCGGTCAGACGCTCCTCAACCTCGCCGAGGTCAACGACCAGGTGATCGCAAAGGCCAGGCAACCGATCTGGTGGCTGCGCTCACTCATCGCGTGCGGCGTGCTCGCACTTCTCGTGACCGCGACCTGGGCGGCGATCCAGATGTTCCGGATCGCGACCGGCGAGAGCCCATCGATCGCGGATCTCCTCCAAGCGATCGACGCCGCCGTCAACGAGATCATCCTGCTCGGGCTCGCCCTCGTCTTCATGACGTCGATGGAGACGCGATTCAAGCGGCGGCGTTCGCTCTCGATCCTCCACCGTCTGCGCGGCCTGGCCCACGTCGTGGACATGCATCAGCTGACGAAGGACCCGGAGTTCTCGCTCCGTCCGGACAACTCGGCCTCCGAGACGGAGAAGCCGCCCCTCGACCGCTTCCAGCTCGAGCGCTACCTCGACTACTGCTCCGAGATGCTCGCCCTGACGAGCAAGCTCGCGGCGCTCCACCTCACGCACACGCAGGATCCGGTCGTGCTCTCGGTCATCAATGAGATCGAAGCGCTCGTCACGGGACTGACGCGGAAGATCTGGCAGAAGATCATCATCCTGCAGTAGCGCGGCGGGTTCTCGGTGGCGAAGGCCCGTACGTTCCGCCAAGTGGCGCGGGCCGGACGAGTGGCGGCCCCGCTCAGTGCGGAAGGATCTCGGGGCGGTTGAGTTGGGCGATGACGATGAGCGCCACGGAAGACGCCATGACCACGCCCAGGAAGACGACGATCCAGATCCAGGGTCGGTCGTAGAGCCACTTCTTCATGACGGAAGCTCCTGCCGGAATGAGTCTGGCGTGGGATCCTCCCACGCCAGTAGGTACGTGTTCTGCTCGTCTCCATTCTCGCGATTCGGCATGCGGGAAGCAAGAACCGCGAGAAGCGGCGGCTACGGCCCCCGGAACGTCGCTTCGATCGTCTTCGCCGCTCCGCCGAGAGAGTCCCGGACGACGAAGTGGATCGGGAAGTTCGCGGTGTAGTCGCTCCGGTCCAGGTCGACGAAGACCGGAACGGTCGCGTCCTCGAGCGTCGGGATGTGGACGGTCGTCTGCGAGATCACGAAGCGGAGGGCGTCCCCCTTCTCGCTCTCGCCCGCCTCCACGAAGTAGGTGCGGTCGGTGCCCGTCTTGTTCTGGATCCGGATGTTGTAGAGGTTCTGGATCGCAGTCTCCTGGAGCGTGTACGGCATCCCCTTGGGACGGAGGATCCGTACCTCGAACGGCGACCGGCTGAGCGCGGTGAACGAGAACACCGTGAGCCCGAGGAGGCCGAGGAACGCGTAGAGACCGACCCGCGGACGGAAGATGCTCCGCTTCTTCTCACCGTTGAAGCCACGGAGGGAGTCGTAGCGGATGAGGCCCTTGGGGCGTTCCAGCTTCTGCATGACGGCGTCACACGCGTCGATGCAGTTCGTGCAGCCGATACACTCGAGCTGGAGCCCGTTCCGGATGTCGATACCGGTCGGACAGACCTGAACGCACCGGAAGCAGTCGACGCAGTCGCCGACGCCGTCCGCACCCTTCTTGCCGCGCGGCTCTCCGCGATTCTCGTCGTACCCGATGACGACCGTGTCCGCGTCGGTCAGGGTCGACTGGAGACGGCCATAGGGACAGATGACGATGCAGGTCTGCTCGCGGAACCAGGCGTAGTCGAAGTAGAGCATCCCCGTCCAGAAGAGTGCCCAGACGAACGCGGTCGTGTGCCCCGTCGGGCCGGAGAGAACGGCGGGAATGAGGTCCCGGATCGGGAAGAAGTACGACATGAACGTGTGCGCGGAGACGGTGGCGAGGACCAGGTAGATCGCGTGCTTGCCGGCCTTGCGCCAGAACTTGTCGAACGTCCATGGACCTGCGTTCCGCTTGAGCCGCTTTTCCCGCGGCCCCTCGAACCAACGCTCGATCTTCCGGAAGACGCCGTCGACCATCACCGTCTGGGGGCAGGCATAGCCACACCAGATCCGTCCCCAGAGCGCCGTGACCACGAAGAGCCCGAATCCGGCTCCGGTCACGAGGAAGAACATCAGGTAGAAGTCCTGGTTCGTGAAAGTCTGCCCGAGGAGGAAGGCCTGGCGGCCGGGGAGGTCGATGTGGATCAGCGGGTGTCCGCCGAACTTCAGCCACGGAACGATGAAGTAGATGGCGAGAAGGAGAAGGTGGATCGCGGTCTTCCGCGTCTGCCACGGCCCTTTCACGTCGGCCGTATGGATGAAGTTGCGCGAACCGTCGTCGTTCACGGAAAAGACGGTGTCCAGGTCCGGGCGCCGCTGCTGCGGCCTCGCGGCCTTGGTCGGCTTGGTCTCGGCGGTCATCGTGCTCCTCCCCCAATCTCCACGTGGAGACGCGTGGGACCGGGAGGCCGCAACGGAAGTTCTGAAGCCCGCCCCCTATAAGGCATTCGGCCGGGCCATCCCTTCCCCTGAGCGGTCGTTTCTACCCATGTGAGAGGCGGGCCCCCATCTTGGGAGCCCGCCCTTTCGATTCGGATCCGACTACTCGGTGTCAGCCGGCCCAGTACTGACCGCGTCCCCGAGAGACCCGGTGTCGGTGGGGGGCTCGCCCACGGGACTCGCGCCTTCACCCTCGGCCGGCGTACCGGCTGGGGTCTCGGACGGAATCTCGCCCGGTACGTCGCCGGGCGCGCCCGGCGTCTCGGCGGGCGCTTCCTCCCCCGGAACCACGAGATCTCCCTGCGGAGCCTTGCCGGGAACGTGCGTGTTCTTGATGGTGAGGACGAAAGACACCACGTCCTGCACGCGCCGGGGACCGAGCTGACCACCCCAGGCCGCCATCCCCTTCTCCGGAACACCATGCGTCACGGTGTTCAGGATCTGGAGCGGACGGCTGCCATGGAGCCAATAGTCGTCGGTCAGGTTCGGTCCGACGTTCCCCTGTCCCTTGTCCGCGTGGCAGACCACACAGAACTGGTTGAAGACCTGGTGTCCCGCCTCGACCCGCGCCGGAACCGTGGACATGAGCGCCAGGGTCTCGTCGGTGAGCTCCTGGCCCTCCATCTTCTTGAGCTGGGCCTCGGCCGCCGCCGCCATCTCGAGCTCGTAGCGCCCGCGCGGAAGCGGCACCACCCCGAGCGTGTGGAACACGATCCAGTACGCGACCGCAAACACGATGGCTCCGTAGAGGGTGTAGAGCCACCAGTTCGGGAGTCGGTTGTCGTACTCCTGGATGCCGTCGTAGTCGTGATCGAGTAGTCGATCTGCCTGGTACTCACTCATGACGCCACACCCTCCCCGTCGACGCGATAGTGCCCCTCTTCCTCGTCATCGAGAGGCAACATGGAAACATGAGTCAATAGTTCCTTCTTCCGCAGACCAAACACCACGTGGGTGAGCACGAGCATGAACGTCACGAAGAAGATCCCGAGAGATACGAGCGGCAGGATGAGCAGCTCACTCCGGGCGAAGAACTCCTGGAACATGGCTACCTCCTCCCACGAGCTGGCCGAGATCACCGGCCCGTTCTGCGGCCCGCCGGCCTCGCCATTGGCGGGGCAGTCCGTCCGGAGCGGTCGCCGCAACCGGCGCCGCCGGAGTCTCGGGAATCGTCACGGGAACGACGGCCTGCTTGAGCTCGACCGGCTGCGGCCCGCGGCCGAGCCTCTGCAGATAGGCGATCACGGCGACCATCTTGCAGTCGGGATCGATGTTGACGGCGTTCGCCTGCAGGTCGCTGGCGATGAGAGTTCCCTGGCTCTTCGCAACGTCCTGGCAATCCGCGATCTCCTCGTCGGTGTAGGGCACGCCGAGCTTCTTCATCGCGAGCATCTTGCCACGGGTCTTCGTGAAGTCGACCTTCCTGGTCTTGAGCCACGCGTAGACCGGCATGTTCGAGCCCTGCGACGTCGAGCGCGGGTCCATCAGGTGCTGGTAGTGCCAGAGGTTCGGGTACTTGCCGCCGACCCGGTGGAGGTCCGGACCGGTCCGCTTGGAGCCCCACTGGAACGGGTGGTCGTAGCGGAACTCGGTCGCGCGCGAGTACTCGCCGTAGCGGAGCGTCTCGTGGCGGAACGGCCGGATCATCTGAGAGTGGCAGTTGTAGCAGCCCTCCGCGATGTAGACGTCACGTCCCTCGAGCTCGAGCGGGCTGTACGGCTGCTGGACGAACCGGCTCTCCACGACCTGGACATCCGCGGCCGGAACGACGCCGGTGGAATCGGCCATGGCCACGGCCGGGGCCTGCTTGTCGATGACGATCGCGGGCACCAGCTCCGCGATGCCGCCGATGAGGATCGCAACGAGCGACAGAATGGTGAACGCGAGCGGCTTCCCCTCGAGGAGCTGGTGCCAGCTCCCGCCTTCCCGCTTCTCGGCACCCGAATAGAGGATCGCCGCCACGGTGAGCACCGCGCCGAAGGTGATCGGAAGCGCGAACGTCACCGGGCTCGAGATCGCGAAGAGAGCAGCCGCCACGATCACGCCGAGGGAGAACATGACCGGCTTGCCCTTGATGAGCGCCCAGGACGAAACCGTCTGGAGCTTCGGCATGGCCGGGACCTCGACCACCGTCGTCTGGAACTGACCCTTCTGCATGGTCAGCGTGAGGTTCGCAACCATGATCAGGAATCCGACGAGATAGAAGGATCCGCCCACGAGACGCATCTTCCAGAGGACGCCGGCCGAGATGAGCCCCTCGACGAAGTCCGGGTACTGGAGGAATCCGTCCGCGTCGAGCGCGCGCCAGTAGAGGCCCATGTTCACGCCGCTGATCCACATGGAGCCGACGTAGAGCAGGATCCCGAAGAGGCCGATCCAGAAGTGCGCGTCTGCCCACTTCTCGTTGTAGAGCTTCGTGTTCCAGAGCCTCGGGACCAGCCAGTAGGCCACGCCGGCGGCCATGAAACCGTTCCAGCCGAGTGTCCCGCCGTGTACGTGTCCGATGATCCAGTCCGTGTAGTGACCGAGCGAGCTCACGGTCTTGATCGAGAGCAGCGGCCCCTCGAACGTGGACATCCCGTAGAACGTGACGGCGGCGATGAAGAACTTGATGACCGGGTCCGTCCGGAGCTTGTCCCAGGCGCCGCGGAGCGTCAGGAGTCCGTTCAGCATTCCACCCCAGGAGGGGGCCCAGAGCATCAGGCCGAAGACCATACCCAGGGACTGTGCCCAGTCGGGAAGCGCCGTGTAGAGCAGGTGGTGCGGCCCCGCCCAGATGTAGACGAAGATGAGCGCCCAGAAGTGGACGATCGAGAGGCGGTAGGAGTAGACCGGTCGTCCGGCCGCCTTCGGAAGGTAGTAGTACATCAGACCCAGGATCGGGGTCGTGAGGAAGAACCCTACCGCGTTGTGACCGTACCACCACTGAACGAGTGCGTCCTGGACTCCACCGAAGATCGAGTAGCTGTGGAGCGCACCGGTCGGGAGCTGGAGGTTGTTGACGATGTAGAGGACCGGGATGGTCACGATCGTCGCGATGTAGAACCAGAGTGCCACGTAGAGGTTCGGCTCGTTCCGCTTCGCCACCGTCATGAAGAAGTTGATTGCGAAGACGACCCAGATGAGAGCGACCATGAGGTCGATCGGCCAGATCAGCTCCGCGTACTCCTTCGACTGGGTGAAGCCGAGCGGAATCGTGAGCGCCGCGCAGACGATGATGATCTGCCATCCCCAGAAGTGGATCCAACTCAGGCCGTCGGATCCCAACCTGGTCTTCAGCAATCGCTGGCTGGAGTGGTAGATCCCAGCGAACATCGAGTTTCCGACGAACGCGAAGATCGCCGCGTTCGTGTGGAGCGGCCGAAGGCGACCGAAGGTCAGCCATTCGATCCCGAAGTTCGCCTGCCAGAACGAGAGCTGGGTCGCGACCAGCACTCCCAGGCTCAGTCCGACGACGCCCCACACCAGTGTGGCGATCAAGAAGGCACGTACCACCGAGTCATTGTATTCGACTCGCACGGTCCGGCCGGTTTCCGCGGTTGCCATCGTTTGCTTCTCCTCTTCCCGTCACGCCTCGGTCAGGGCGTGCTCCCCGTAGGTGGCATCGCGTTCTCCGCTGTCTCCTTGGGCGGGCTCGGGGCATCGGGTTCGAGGGGCAGGAGCGACACTCTGTCCCCTTGCTCGAAGTCCCCGGACATCACTCCCCGAAGAAAGAGGAGAACGGCACCGGTTACGAACACCAGACTGATGAAGAGGAGGATGATCAGGACGTCCACACGCCCTCCTTCCCCTTCATCCGATACACCGTGAGCAGAACGAGGCCGATCGAGCTGATCGGCATCAGGATGGCCGCGCTGACGGGACTCACGTGTCCCGTGAAGCAGAGCGCGAGCGCGAATGCGTTGTAGGCGACCGCCACCGTCAGGTTCGTCCGAACCACCCGATGGAGTTGCGACGCCGCCGCGAGTACGAGGCGCACCGCGGCGATCCCTTCGCCCAGGAAGTAGAAGTCGGCCCGAGCGGGGAGGCTCGGGTGATCGATGGCCGGGGTCCCGGCGACGAAAGCGACCTCGAGCCCGGCGGCGTCGTTGAGCCCATCGCCGACCATGAGGCTGTCGTGCCGATCGAGGGCACGGACGCGCTCGGACTTCTCCTCGGGAGTGAGTCCACCGTACGCATGCTCCGGGGCGATCCCGAGCTGTTCGGCGACCTTCCGGGTCCGGTCCGGAGAGTCCCCGCTGAGGAGCTCGATCTCGAGGCCCGCGTCTTGGAGGCGAGCGACCTCGTCGGAGGCATCACCTCGGAGCTCCTCGTCGAATGTCAGAGAGAGGAGGACGACTCCGTCCCGTCCGAACATGGTCGCGTCACCCCGGGCGCCGTCCTCTCCGAGGACGAAGCTGGGCCGGCCGAGCCGATAGACCTGGTCGTGACGACATTCGAGGCCGAGCCCGGGGTGTTCGGAGATCGAGTCCGAAGCGAGCGCGATGGAGCCCATGTCTGCGTCCGTCGTGTCGAGGTCGGCGAGGGCAGCTACGATCGCCCGGCTTCTCGGATGGTTGCTGCGGATCGACATCTCATAGAGGATGGTCCGCTCCTCGGCGGGAAGCTCCGCGAGCCGCTCCCGGAAAGCCGCGTCGAGCGTCATCCGACCGAGCGTGAGCGTTCCCGTCTTGTCGAAGAAGACCCTCCGCACCGCGACTGCGCGGTCGAGGAGTCCCTGGCTCCGCACGAAGACGCCGCGACGCTTGAGCGCGAGCAGGCTGAGTTCCTTGGCCAGCGGCACGGCGAGCCCGATCGCGCACGGACAGGTGACGACGAGCGTCGCGATCGTCACTTCGAGCGCCTTGGTCAGGTCACGCGTCGCCCAGACGGAGAACCCCGCGATCGCGAGGACGAGCACGGATGCGACGTAGATCGTGCTGGCACGGGACCACCAACGATCCTGGCCGCTCTCCCGCTCCGCGAAGTGGGCGTCGACAACAGGTCGTGCACGCGGGACTCCGCAAACGTCTCCTTCGCGACGAGACGGAAAGCAGACGTACCGGCGTTGAAGGCGCCGGCGGGAATCGTCGCCATGGAGAGTCCGTCGATGGCCTCGGACTCGCCCGTGATCCACTCGAGCGAGAGGAGCGCGCTCCCGTCCTGGAGAACGCCGGCAACCGGAACCATGTCGCCCGGCACGACGAGAAGCATGTCGCCGGACCTCACCGAGGCTCCGGGCACGACCTCGATCCGCTCCTGGAACACGTCGGCATCGGCCTCCCCCAGCCGGACGACTCTGCGCACGTAGATCGAGTCGAGTCCATCGGAGGCGAGCACCGAGAGGCGGTTCCGTTCGATCACGCGCTCCTGGAGCCAACGCCCGACCAGCATGAGGGTGACGAACACGGTGACGGTGTCGAAGTAGGCGTTCTCGGGTCCCCAGAGGAAGTACGCGGCCACGGATCCGGAGAACGCGAGCAGGATCCCGAGCGCGATCGGAAGGTCGAGGTGGACGAGCCTTCTTCGGACCGTTCAGGTGGAACGGAAGAAGACTTCGCTCCGACGAACGCGGCGACCGCGGTGAGGAGGATGCTGACCTGACCGAGCACCGTATAGATCCATCCGTCGCTCGAGGACAGACCGAAGTAGTAACAGAGGCTGAAGATCATCACGTTCATCGCGGCCGCGGCGAGATTCCGAGCCGGATGAGGATGCCGTTGGACTTCGCGGGCGGACGCCCCGTCCGCCAGGCCGAACCGGTAGCCGAACCGCATCGCGCCGGCCAGGTACTCGCGGACATCTCCAGCCGCGGGATCCCAGACGACGTCGGCGGACCCACGACCAGGATTGATCCGCAGTTGCACGGCACCCGGGTACCGTTCGTAGAGCTGCTGGAGGAGCCAGACACAGGCGGCGCAATGAACGCCCTGGATGTCGAGGGCGAGCCTCAGCAGCCCATCACCGGACCTCTCCGCGGCGAGCAACGGCTCGAGCCACCCGAACGCATCCTCGCGAAAACCGGAGACCGGAACCCCGCGCTCCGGACGCAGCTCGTAGTACCGCTCGAGGTTCGAATCGTGGATCAGCTTGTAGACGTGGTCGCATCCCGAGCAGCAGAACTGATTGCCGCGCGCGAGCCGACTTCTCGGTACGTCGAGCCCACAGTGGAGACACGACGTCACCGACGACTCGTTCGGAGCGGAGTCCGCGAGCCCGGTCGAGGCAAGGAGGTCGATACGATCCGCGCGCGCCACCCGGGCCCCTAGAAGATCACCAGTTCGCCGAAGCGAAGGTGGGGAAGAAGGCCGATCGCGGCCGTACCGCGTAGTGCGAGCTGGACACCGAGGAACATGACGAGGACGGCGCCGGCGTGGTAGAGCCGCTGCCGGACTCTCGGAGCGAACCACGAGGATCCGAGGCCGACCGCGAAGAGCGCGGGAATCGTGGCGACCCCGAACAGGAACATCACGAGCGCACCCCGGCTGACGCTGCCGGTCCCGGCGGCCGCGAGGGCCATGGCGTAGACGGGGCCACAAGGCAACAGTCCGTTGAGGAGTCCGAGGCCGAATCGTCCCGCGTGGGATCGGGTACGGAGGAGCCGGCTCGCACCACACACGACCTTTCCGCCGAGACCGCCCCGTTCGAGCAGTCGGTCCGTGGGAATCCAGCCGAGTAGTCCGAGAGCGAGCGCGACCATGAGGGCACCGGCAAAGAGGGAGATCCCGCCCTGTGCGGCCGTTCCGAACCGGCTCCAGCCCAAGGTCGAACCGAGGAGTCCGAAGGCGGCACCGAGCCCGGTGTACGTCACGACCCGCCCGAGATGGTAGGTGAGGAGCGCGCCACCGAATCCGATCCGGCCGAGGCCGTTCTGGGCCGCGGAATAGGCAGCCGCGATCGGTCCGCACATGCCGACGCAATGCCCGACCGAGATCATCAGCCCAGTCGAGAACACGACGGCGAGCTCGACCGAGCTCTGGGCCGTGGTCATCGAACCGCAACAAGACTCAAGTAGCATGAAGGTCTCTCGCGCCCTCGTATCACCCCAAGCGGGGACGCCTGGCCAGCCTGCTCGCGTACCGGCCCAAGACGGCGTGAACCTACCACCCGTTGGAGTGGGATACACCACCAAACGATCCACCGAACAGGCCCCGCTCCCAGTCGGGAGTCGGAAGCTGTCGGACCGCCCAATGACCACTAGTTGTCACGACGAGGAAGTCCAAGACTCCCCGTCGCCGCCCCGACGTTCAGAAAGTGTCTAAGCGAATCACCCGCGAGACTAATAGTTCGGCGCGCCGGACGTCCGCTTCGGAAACCCCGTATTTGCCCTCCCACCGGATCGGCGCTTGGTTCTATCCGGGGGGAAAGACGCCGGCTTGGCCGGCGAGGCAACAGGTAGGGGGATTCCGCAACTCCGGTCGCGACATCCGCGAACTATTCTCTCCATAGGGCCGGTGAGTTCAATGACCAGGCTCCCAGCCATAGCAGCACCAACCGGCCATCGAAAGGAGGACCCCGATGATCGAGAGCATCGCTGTCGGAATGGAACCCGGGTCACTCCTCGACGACGTCACCGAGATCGCACTGCAACTCGCCATCGTCCATGACACTCCGCTGCGTGCCGTCTATGTCGAAGACACGGATCTGCTCCGCGCCTCCTCATCGGCGCCGTTTCCCTGCCGCCCGAGGGCCCGATTCCGATGGACCCGAATGCGAGCCGCGAGCTGGAAGCGAAGTTCCACGAGGAGCGCGAACTGGGCGCCGCTTCCTGAAGCTCATCTCCGACTTCCGCATCCGCGAAGTTTTCAGGTAGAGCGCGGTAGTGTGACGGATGTCTTGGTGGAAGAATCAGAGCGCACGACCTGCTCGTCCTGGGCAAGTCAGGCGCCTCGGATGGTGAGCAGGAGGCGCCTCTCGGCGACCACGTCGAGTCGGTGACGCGCCAGGCCTGCTGCCCCGTCCTGGTCGTACCGCCGGGCGGCGAGGTCGGCAATCGGATCCTGGTCGCGTACGACGGGAGCGTCGTCTCGCACCGCGCGCTGACCACCGCCGCTTTGACTGGCGAAAGTCCACGACGCGGCGATTCGAGTCGTGGTCGTCGCGGAAGAGAAGGGAAGGGTACGACCTGCTCGGAAAGGCGAACTCCTATCTGGAGTCCCACGAGCTGACCGCGGAGTTGGAGCGACGGATGGGCTCGCCCGCCGAGATCATCCTCGAAGAGGCGACTCGCTGGGACGCCCGCATCCTCGCAATGGGCGCATTCGGACATGGCAGGATCTCGCAGCTGTTCGGGTCACGCGGCGGCCACCGGATCCTGAGCGTAGACCGCGTAGCCCTTCTCTGCGGGCCACAGGTCGCGGCGTAAGTCGATGCTAGGAGGTTTTCGATGCTGGTGCGAGACTGGATGACGCGGAACCCGGTCACGATCGGGCCGGATACGCCGGTCCAAGAGGCCTACCGGATCTTCCGGGAGTACGAGATCCGTCACCTTCCGGTCGTGGACAATCACGGGCGACTCGTGGGCTGGTCTCGGACCACGACATCGGATACTCTCCTCTTCCAGCGCTTCGGAACGAGGGGCCGCCGGGATCTCGGAACCGTCGGGCGGTCATGACCCGGAACGTGATCTGCATCCACGCGGACGAGCAGATGTCGAAAGCCGCACTCCTTCTCCACAACCGGAAGTTCCGGCTGCCTCCCCGTCGTCGGGGTGAAGACGAGGAAGCTGCTCAGGATCATCACGACCAACGACATGCTCGAGATCCTGATCGCCCTCCTCTCCGATCAGGGGAGAAGGTCGACGAGGAAGACACCGAAGCCATCGGCTGACCGCCGACCTCCACTGAAGAGCGCGGCCCGAGCCCTGCCCCCGACCGAGAACCCGCGACATCGTGGGGCGTTCTCCATTCTCATGACTGGCGAGGAGAGTCGGCCCGCCGAGTCGGCCCGCCGAGGCGACACCGCGACACGGTCCCCACCGTTTCGAGACCGGATAGCCCACAGGAGATGCCTTCGGGTGCCGATTGTCCTATAGTCCCAGGTTCCGCTCAGGTCAGGTACGGAGGTGGGATGAAGGACCGATATCGGGAGGACCAGCGCTCGCCTTGTCGGCGATCCTCGACGCCGCAGTCGACGGCATCGTCGTCATCGATCGTCAGGGCATCATGCTCGAGTTCAACCACGCAGCGGAGTCGATCTTCGGATTCACGCGGGCGGAAGCGATCGGTCAGGGCGATCTCACCGATACTCAATGCCCGATCCGTATCAGACCGACCACGACCAGTACATCGACCAGCATCGAGTCGAAGTCTCCCCGCATCATCGGCATCGGTCGTGAGGTCGCAGGACGGCGAAAGGACGGATCGGTGTTCCCGCTCGATCTCGCGGTCAACGAGATCACCCTCGGAAACGAGATCAACTTCGTCAGGATCTGCCGCGACATCACGGAGGCAGGTCCGAAGCATCCCGTCGCTCGAGGAGAGCCGGAAACAGCTCTCCGTGTGGTGGGAAGAACGCGCCGATCGCCAAGGCGGTGTGCGACCTCACGGGCCGGATCATCCGGGTCAACGAGGCGGCCGTCGACTTCTGGGGGATCGATCGCCATCGGCTCGTCGGCACCACGGTCGACCAACTGACCCACCCCGAAGACACCGAGCAGTGCCTCCTCGCGATCCGCCGAGCTGGCGGAGACGGCGGGATCGGCGGATGCTCCAGATCCGGGTTTCCGGAAGTCACGCGACGACTGGTCGATCGGCCAGGTGCACTGCACCACGGTCCGGAACAGAAAGACATCCCCGTCGAGATCATGCTCAGATCGTGGACCGCACCGCGGGTCTCGGCGAAGAGGCCGGCGAGCACCGGGAAGACTCGCACGTCACCCGGATCAGGACGATGGCGGAGATGGCGACGGGCATCGCCCACAGTGAACCAGCCTCTCACCGCCATCGCGACCTACTCCCAGGCCTGCCGACGACTCATGCAGGACGACCGGATCGAGCGGGAAGACATGTGCGACGCGCTCGAGCAGATCAGCAGGCCCTCCGCGCCGGTGAGGGTGATCCGGCGCCTGAGGGAGCTTCGTCAGGAAGCGGGAGAGCGACCGTCAGCTGGTCCATCTCAACGACGTCATCCGGGAGATCGTGACGCTCGCGAACACGGACTCGAACGTCGTGGAGTTCGCGATCGAGCTGGACCTCGCCTCGGACCTTCCCCGAACGAAAGTCGATCCTGTCCAGATCCAGCAGGTCGTCCTCAACCTGATCCAGAACGGCAAGGACGCCATGCGCGACACCGCCTCGCCGGACGACGTGATCCGGGTCCGGACCCGGCGGAACGCGGCCGGTCAGCTCGAAGTCAGCGTAAGAGATTGCGGCACGGGCATTTCCGAGAACGACGCGAACACCCTCTTCGACCCGTTCTTCACGACGAAGAAATCGGGAATGGGAATGGGACTCTCGATCAGCCGCTCGATCATCACCGCCCACGGCGGTACACTCTGGTTCGAGCGAAACCCTGACAAGGGACTGACATTCTTTTTCACCCTCCCTGCGACGATCGGAGACGAGGAATGAGCAAGATGGACCCCACGGTCTTCGTGGTCGATGACGACGAAGCTATTCGTAAGGCCCTCCAGCTGCTGATGAAGTCCGTCGGACTGGCGGTCAGAACTATGCGTCCGCCCGCGAGTACCTGGACGCATACGACCCCGATCGCGCCGGTTGCCTCGTGCTCGACATCCGGATGTCCGGGATGAGCGGGATCGACCTCCACAAGGAGCTCCTGGCCAAGCACGCGATCACCCCGGTGATCTTCATCACCGGCCACGGTGACGTGAGCATGGCCGTCCAGGCGATGAAGGACGGCGCGGTCGACTTCATCCAGAAGCCGTTCAGCGACCAGACCCTCCTCGACCGGATCCAGCATTCGCTCAAGCTGGACGAGGACAACCGGCCAGGCGTTGGCGCAGCAGCAGGAAGATCTCGGACCGGATCCTCGCCCTCACCCCGCGCGAGCGAAGCGGTGGAGCTGATCGTCGAGGGCACCCGAACAAGGTGGTCGCCCACCGTCTCGGCATCAGTGAGCGGACCATCGAGATCCTGCGATCCCGCGTCATGAAGAAGCTCGGCGCCACCTCCCTTCCCCACCTGTCCGCATGTCTCTCCGGGCGAAGGAGGAGGGTAGGCAGGGGCGGCGACCGTTCGCTTCATCGCCTCCGCCAAGTCATGGGTCCCCGCCCACTGCACCTGGGGACCGCACCCCCTCGCATCCGTACAATCCACAGTCGCGGTGAGGATGCGCAAACCCGATCACCGGGTCAGGCTCGCCGGCCCCATCAGGCCTTGGCCGACAACGCCTTGCGGCGCTCCCCCTCCGCTTCCCAGTAGCTATCGTGAGTATCGGTACGGGTTTGTCCTAATGGCGACGGCTGCGGAGCGGGCCGTACTCTTCAGCACATCAAGGTGTACCGGAGGCGAAAGTTTCCCCGACTCCAGGGACTATGACAACGCCACAACTCCATTCGGGCATGCAATGACCATCCGGGAACTCGGCCCCGGGCCGGGTAGACAGCCCTCCGACTCCGTTTCGGCACTGCCGACGGTGTACATCGTGAGCGGGAGTCGCTCGATGCGGTCGAGTCTGCAAGGGCTCGTGTCCGGACTGGGATATGCCGCGAAGTCGTTCCCGGATGCGGAGTCATTCCTCGGCCAGCACCGGCTCCGGCCCCAGGCCTGTCTCATCCTCGACCTCAACCTCCCGGGCATGAGCGGTCTCGACCTCCTCGATCGCCTCCAGGAGGGCGGACCCGGAGCTGCCCGTGATCGCACTCGGCGAAGGGTACGACGTCACCCTCGCGGTGGCCGCCATGCGGCACGGCGCGATCGACTACTTCGAGAAGCCGTTCTCGGATCACCGCCTCGCGTTGAGAGTGGAAGAGACCGTCGCGTAGCGCGCAGCTGGACCCGATCAGCGCATCGGACCGCATACGGTTCACGAATGGGAACGTGGTCGGATCTCGCTCGCGCCAAAGGTCCGCAACTAGCCGACGACGAGGAACGGAGACCAGTAGTACGAATTGAGGGAGTTCCGCCCGTAGGCTTCGCGCGCCCTGCACGCGGCCGCAGCAGCGGAGTCGCCCTGACACCACTTCCTCGTAGAAGCGGGTCGCGAAACGGCGGGCGGCGTCGCCATCGATCCGCCATGCCGCGAGCACGACCTCGCGCACCCGCGGCAGGGCTGCTGTGGTCCAGCCTTCGATCTCCGAACCGGGCATCCGCCCCACTCCCGGACTCACAGCTGGTCAGATGTATAGGCGCTCCAGGGTCAGGTGTTCGCTTTCGGCTGCTCGAACCCGAACCAGCCGTCAGAGAGCTGAATGCCGGAAGGCCAACCCAACGGGTGAAAGACTCCGTGGGCCGCAATGTGGAGTACGCGCATCGCCCCCGGCGGCACCCCTGGACATCCGGCAGGCGTTTTGCCACGTCTCGTCGAATCCACCCCTTCGCGAGTATCTTCGCGCGATGTCGCGCGTTTCCCGCACCATGTCTTCCTCGGGGCCCGCGAGGAGGAGAGCACTTCACCTGCGAAGCGCGTCGCGGCTACCCGGATCGAGAAGGGCCAGGCAGGCGTGACACCTCCCTCTCGGACCCCGAGGCGAGGCTCTCCAGCGGCACGGCGTGGAGTTCCTGAGACGGAACGACGACGACGCGCTCGCTCGTCCACGGAATCGGATCCCAGAGCGCGGACCCTGAGCCGCTCCATGTGAGTGAGGCTCTCGTCCAACGTACGGGCGAGGAAGTCCTGTCGGCCTCCCGCAGGGCCCGGCTCGCCGTCTCGAAGAGGAGGCGAGGAAGAACCACGGTTCTGGATCGCGTTCGCAGCCATCGGGAAGGGGAACGTGGCGCACCTTCGCGTCCTGCTGCACGAGAAACGCGCGCCACTGTCCCAGGGCGTCACGGTCGTAGAGGACGACGTCGCGTCCCGGAGCTTTCGGCTCCAGTCCACGAGGGAACGTCCTTCATGGCGCGCCGGACCAAAGACGGCGGCCGACGACAGTTTTGCCGAGTCTCGGTCGAGCCGGGACATCTCGTTCTGGAGGGCACGCGATCAGGTGTCCAAAGTGTCGTCCGACGTCGCCGCATTCAGGATCTCGTCGCCGGAGCCGCCACGATGGCCGCGCGCGTGTCCGGCTGGAGGGAGTCGGACTCTGTCCTGGAGAAGATCCTCGATCAGATTCGGTGACCGCGCCGTGAGAGCAGATCGACCGCGATACGCTCGCGTTCCGTACACCGGAACGGGGGACGATGTCGATGGCGCCCCCATCGAACAGGCTCTCGCGCGCCGCCGACCAGGATCCGGGCTTGCCGCGTTCCCGAACCGGAGGAGCACCTGCTCGAGTTCCCGCACGGCGCGCCGCGCCCAGCGGACGGCATCCGCCGTCTCCTTCCGGGCTTCGTGCGCGCGGGCTGATCAGCGCGAGGAAGGACGCTCGAGCTTCGCCGGATACTTCTTCGCGTCGGCGTGTGCGCGCAGGGCGAGTCGAAGCGCGGTTCCAGCGTCTGGACTCGAGATGGACTTCCGCCAACACGGCGCGGGCGATCGCCCCGCCGCCGTTCGGGTCCCTCCGCACGAGATAGGGCTGCACAGTTCTCCCACGCGCTCCGCCGCCTCGTTCGTATCCCCGACCGAGGAGCACCTTGGCCGCTCTCAGTTCGGTCAGACTCGACTGCCAACGGTTCCCCCGGGCCTCGAAGTGACGCCGCGCAAGCTCGATCCTCTGGAATGCGGCTTGCGGACGCCCTTGGATCGCGAGAAGTCGACCGTGGAGGAGCGCCGCGTGGGCTGCGTCGACCTCGGTGAAGGCCTCCCCGAAGACGCGGACGGCCTCCTCCGCCTCCGGCGTCGCTGCCTCCACCGCGCCGAGGATGCGAACACGCGGTCGCTGACCTCTGGTGGAGCCACCCATGCGTCCCCTCGCGCCTCGAACTCCCGTGCGGAGCGCCTCGATCGACTCGATCGCCTCGTTCCACCGTCCCTGCGTGAGTTCGGCCGCAGCCACGATCGTGCGGCTGTAGAGCGGATAGACGGTGCCCGCGAGATCGGTGAAGAGCTCCACCGCGTTCCGACAGTGCCGGATCGCGTCCTCACTATGGCCGGACATGAGTGCGAGGACACCGAGATTGTGGGCGGCGAGCCCGGCGTCGGCGGAGAGTCCCGCCTCGAGGAACTCGCGGCGGGCCGTTTCGAACGCAACGCTCGCGCGCTCGAGCTTGCCGACCAGCTGCCAGGCGCCGGCGACGTTGAAGTCCAAACGTGCCCGGGAGACCCAGTCGGCGGAACCGAGCAGACGTCTCCCTCGTCTCGCGACCTTCTCGACCTCGCTCGGACGTCCGGCGAGAGAGAGGGCGTAGGACCAACCGATCGTCGTCCGCGCCTCTTCGCTCTGGGAGCCCGCCGCATGGTAGAGGTCCGCGGCGCGTTCATAGTGAGTCGTCGCCAGAGCGGGCTGTCCCGCGGAAACGAGAGCATGGCCCTGGAGTCGGGAGAGCGCCGCGTCTCGCGGGACGGACGTCCCCTCGAGCGCGCTCCTCGCGTGCCGGACCGCTTCCACCGCCCGCAGGGGATCGACGCGGCAGTAGCTCATCAATGCCTGATAGAGCTGTGTGAAGTTCTCCTCGGAATCGTTCCCCGACCATTCCGTGAGGAGACTCGGAGTGGCTCCCACCTGCATCAGTCGATCGATCGACGCACGGAGGTCATCCGGCCGGATCGAGCCGCTTCGCGGTGGCATTCCTCTACCGCCCGAGATCTTCGAGGCGATAGGTGCGCGCTCCACAAGTCAGTTCGAGATGCCAGGGAGAGGCAGACACCTCCTCGAGTCGGAACGGTTCGCCATCGCGAATCTCACACGAAGCGATCACGTGGTCCTGGGTAACCCATTCGATCCGACCGGCCTCCACCTCATCACGCAGCCACACCGTTCCGCGGACGATCCACTCGCCCAGCACCAGCCCCGCCTCGGCGACGCAGGCGATCTCTCCGGCCTCGAAAGAACCGTACATGCTTCGAGAGGCGCCGTCCGACACCGCCGAGCAGGAGCGGACGCCGAGCCGCTCCTCGCCGTCGGCGGGACGCAGAGAAACGAACTCGGCGCGTTCGGGCACAACCGGCAGGTGCGAAACCGCATCCTCGACTCGACGGGCCAGGGCGTCGTCCGCCGAAACCCACGTCCCGATCGATCGGGCTCGTCTCGCGAGTTCGGAGATGCGGTCCGCATGGTTCATGTCTACTCCGTTCCGGATCGAGCGGGATTCCCCGCGCGACGAGGCCTATTGGCCGAACACGAGCGTGGGCGCGACGCGCCCGCTGCTCACGCCCACGGTCGGCCTGATGTCGACGGTGTTCGAGACGACCATTCCGAGGGCCGCGCCGGGCGACGCATCGGTCGCCCCCATCACGAGCGCGACGCAACCCGAGGCGATCGGTGTCGCCATGGACGTACCTGTTCCCTGACACATCTGTCCACCCGGGTATGCGCTCAGGATCGTTTCTCCCGGCGCGGCGATCACGATGTTCTGTCCGGCGCCGGAGAAGCCCGAGAGGTTGTTCGCCGCATCCACCGACGCCACGCCTGCAACCCAGGCGGACGTGGCCGGGTACTTCGGATCGCGGTTGCCACTGTTCCCAGCCGCCGCGAGCACCGCGACGCCGGCGGACTGACACTTCCCCAGCGCGACATCCATCGCCTCGTGCGGCGCGGCCATGGAGAGGCTCAGGTTGATGATGTCCACCCCATACTCACGGGCCCAATCGATTCCGCGAACGATGTCCCACAGGCTCCCCGTACCGTCGTCGTTCATCACGCGAATGGGGAGCAGCGTCGCACCCGGCGCGACCGTCGAGATGCAACCGGCGACGTGGGTGCCATGGCCGAAGCACTCGTCGATCAACCCGTCCTCGTCGTTGTCGATTCCGTCCTGGATCTCGTCACTACTGAACCCACTGGAAGAAGGGACGGACTGGACCTGTCCGACGAGCGCGGGATGGTCGAGCTCCGCACCGGTATCGAGCATGGCGACGACGACACCCGCGCCGGTCTTGCCTTGCTCATGGAGCTCGTTCAGTCCGAGGTCAGAGATCCAAGTCTGTTCCTGGACGCGCGTCTGGCTCCAGTCTCCTTCGAGGAAGCCGAGAATCAGCGTCTGCGACTCGGCGATCTGGACGCGCACGTTGGGGTCGGCACCCGAGACGCCATCGGAGTCACGGAGCGGCTCGTAATCCTCCTCCGCCACGCCACCGAAACGAACGACGGCACCGCCCGGCCGGAGGATCACGTCGAGAACGTCGAACTCGAGTTCTGCGGCGATGGCCTCGATGTCCGCGAGGCTCGTGCCCGCATCGAACGTGACGACCGCCTCGGTGGGATCCGGCAGAACCAACGGCTGGGCCTCCATCATGCCCGGCATCGTGGTGACGACCGCGTCCCCACCCACGGCATCGGGCGACGGGCCGGCCGGATTCTCCTCCGCCCCTCCGCAGCCAAGCCCCAGAGGAAGCGAACCCAAGACGATGACTGCCCCCAAGAAGTGACGCGCTCTCATAGATGCCTCCCGTCGACCTGATCGTGGTCCGATTCACAATCCGGCGGACCGCCTCCCCCGGGAGTTGGCAACAGGCCCCTTCCTCCCGTATCCACGTCCCAGAGGGAGGTGGCCGCCGAAACCGTCCGTGCCCCTTCATGGGCGGACAGGACGGCCTCGGATACACCCCCCTCTGACTTTTTTCAGGAGCTCCGGACCCGGAGCACTCGTCCACGTTCCGGCCGAACCTCGAACTCCCAGCCGGGAAGCAGGATCTCCTCGAACCGGAACTCCGCTCCGCTCTCACAACGCGCGGAGGCCAAGACGTGGTCATCCTGCAGCAGGAGCAGGTCGGCCGCTCCCCCGTCCCGGAGCCAGACCCGGCCGCGAAGTTCGGTTTCCGCTCCGTCGGCCCCGGGCTGGACCTGGATGGCTAACTCACCTTCCGAGAATATCTTGGACACGAGACCGGACTGCGGATCCGCCGACAACGCAGGAGAGCGGACGTCGGACGGATCGAGGGTCAGCTCCTCGGCGTCTCCCGAAGCCGCCCACGCCATGTCCACCTCGCGCTGGAGGAGCCGCCGCACGAGGTCGTCGCTCGGCGACTTCCAGGGCCCCGCCGCCCTCGCCAGTTCCGCCCGCTCGCGAAGGTCGCGGGGAAGGTCACGATCGGAGTGGCTCATGTGGCGTCTCCTTCGACCACGCGCCTGAGCCGTTCGAGGCACCGGATCCGGATCGGCCCGATCGACCCACGCGCCAGCCCCAAGGTCTCGGACAACTCGTCGTAGGACGGAGGCTCGGGCTCGAAGAACAGTGTGTGGAGGAGCCTCCGGCATCGCTCGTCGATCGACGCGAGCGCCCTCTCCAGGCCGAGCCGGGCCTGCGCCGCGATCACTTCTTCTTCCGGAAGGCGACTCGGGTCCACGAGATCGATCGTGAGTTCCGGGAGGAGACGACGACGGCGGACGGCTGTCTTGTAACACAGGCGGCGCGTCGCGACCATGAGCCACCGCGGCAAGGCCTGCGGGTTCCGGATCCTGGCGGCGGACCGATGGAGTTCGAGGAAGACCTCCTGGAACACATCCTCGGCGTCCGCCGGATCGAGTCCGGTTCGAAGCGCAGTGGAGTAGACCAGGTCCTTGTACTTCTGGACCAGTTCACCCCAGGCCTCTCGTTCCCCCTGAGCACAACGGGAGAGGATCTGTTCGTCGCTCTCCTGGGCCGGAGGTTCGGGGAAGAGCAGATGGATGCGTGGACACGTAGGGCGATTGTACTGGCCGTGCTTCTCCGGCACCAGCCGTAGCCTGGGTCGGAGAGGACCCCGACCGGCGTTTTACCACCGGTCGGGAGCCCGCTCCACCGGACGACGTTGCACGGTGTACGCCCGGCCGAAGCCGCCGACGGGAGTTGGCGGCCCGGTGGGTCCCCTCTTGGGGCGGCACCCCGTGCGGTTCGAAGGGGGGGGACCTCCACACGAAGAGAACCCACGTCCCCAAGGGGCGCCGGGAGCGCGAGGAGATACACCCGATCGGTCGCGGAGTCGACGGTGATAGCGCCGGCGGCGACGCGGGCGATGGCGCCGGCGACGACGCGATCTCGAACAACGCCGAGCGATACACGGCGTACCGCGGCCTTCTAGACCCGGAGGATGACTCCCCGAGCCGGACGCTTCGTGGCGCGGGAGAGCATGGTCGCGTAGAGACCGACCTGCCGCTTGTAGACCTGGAGCGACTCCTCGAGTTCCTGGTCCGTCTTGAAGTCGACCACGACCCAGGTCTCGCCCTGCCGGAAGGCCAGGTCGATGACGCCGTCGAGGATCGTTCCGTCCGCCTCTCTCGACGTCACCGGGACTTCGCGGAGGCACTCCCCGTCCCGCCCCGACGCTTCGAAGGCCGCACCTAGCAGCGGATGCCGGAGAACGGACGACACTACCTTCTCCGCCGCAACGGTCTCTCGGTCCGTCGCGCCGAGAAGACGCCCTTGGAGAGCCGCGGCCCGTTCGATCTCGACTTCGCCACCATCCATCGGAACGGTCGCGAGCATCGCGTGGACGAGCGCTCCGAAGCGCGCGCCACCCGGCCGGGACGGGTCGATTTCCAGCTCGATCGTCTCCACCTGCACGTCGAGCTTCTTCTTCTCCTCGGCGAGGAGACGGGCGCGCTCCGTCACCGTCGAGAGGCGAAGTCCCGGGTGTGATGCGTCCTGCAGAGTCCGCTGCCGTTCCTGCTCCCAGTCCTGGAAGCGGGTGAGGTCCCGTCCCACGACCTCGGGGTCGACGTCGCGCTTCATGAGATCGTCGCGCCGCACGCCGAACCGCGGCTCCTCCTCCCGGGCGAGGAGCGTGGCGTCCCACCAAACGACATCGTGTCGGCTGTCCTCGCTCCCGACCCGACGGAATCCGGGGCGCACCGTCTCGAAGTCGAACTGCACTCCTTCGCCCTTCCCGATCACGCTGAACGGGCCGAACGTGGGGCATCCGAGCGCCGGGGTGGAGAGACTCCAGTTGGACTGTTCGTCGTAGAGAGCGCCGTTCAGGGGGAAGAGCCACGTCGAACCAGTGAGCGCATCGTCCTTCGGTTCGCCGTAGCGGGTCGAGCCGATGGCGGGAACGACGAGCAGATCACGCGCGCGGGTGGCGGCCACGTACGCGACCCGGATCCCCTCGGCGCGGTCGCGTCCGAGTTCGCTGTCCTCGTTCTCCAACAACTCGACCGGAGACCAGCCGGCGAGACGGGAGACACAGAGCCGACGGTCCGAATCGAGGTATCGGCTCGCCTTCGCACCCGAGAGGTTCGCGGTCATGTCACAGAGGATGACGACCGGGAACTCGAGCCCCTTGGCGCGATGCACCGTCATGATCCGCACGCCGTCACTCCCCTCCTCCAGGATCGGGGCCTCGGGCGCGGTTCGGCGATCGGCGTCCGCGAGCAGCTCCTCGACGAAACCGCGGAAGCTGATTCCGCCCGAACTCTCGTAGCTCCGCGCCTGTTCGGCGACGTGGAGGACGTTCGCGAGTACCTGATCGCCCGACGGCCTCAGCACGAACGTCGCGTGGGCTCTCGTCGCGTCGAGCAACGTGGAGACGGTGTCGGCGATCGGCCGCTGGTTTCGGGCGCGATGGAGTTGCCCGAGCACCTGGAGCGCATCGTCGATCGGACGAAGATGCTCCGGCAGTTCGTCGCCGTCCCTCTTCCGGAACGGATGGAGCTTGCGCCCGCCCTGCCGGAACTCGAACAACTCCTCGTCCCCGATCGCGAAGAACGCGCCGCGCAGGGTCGCGAACACGGAGAGTTCGTCGTCCGGCCACTCGATCGCGTTGAGCGCAGTCCGTACGGTTTCCACTTCCTCGCGCTCATGGAACGACCGCCCTCCGACGAGGAGGTGACGGATCCCGTGTGCCTCGAGCGCGCGCACGTAGCCGCGCGTGATGTCACCGAGGAAGAAGTTGTCGAAGCGTCGGAAGAGAAGGCAGACGTCCCGCGGTTGGAGCGGCCGCTCTCGTTCCATCTGGACGGTGCGTCGTGCCTCCGCCGTTTCGGCGTTGGCTCCAGTGGTAGCTCCGACGTTCGCGTCGGCACCACCGCGCGCACCGTCGCGTGCTTTGCGGGAGGGAGACCCTCCGCCCCGCTTGGCCTCGTCCTCCCCTTCGGCAGATGCGTCCAGAGGAACGCGAACCGTCTCCTTCACGGTCCAGCCGCTTTCCGTGAGCATCCAGTTCACGAAGGACGCGACCGCGCCGGGCAGGGACCCGTCGATCGCAGTCTTCGTGACGCCCCGCGCGCCGAACGGTTGCGGCACGGGGAGCGCGATGAGACTGGGGCGACCCTCCCGATCCTGACGCCAGGGTGTGAGCGGAACGTAGTCCGCCTGGAGCGTGCCGGTGTCTCCCCGCATCCAGGGCGCGAACGCGGTGTTGACCGCACGCTGCAGGTTCTCGACGGTGCGGAAGTTCGTCGTGAGCTGGAGGCAGGTCGCGCCCGATCGCTCGAGGATCGACTTCACCTGCGAGTAGATGCTGACGTCCGCGCGGCGGAACCGGTAGATCGACTGCTTCGGATCGCCGACCACGAACAGCTTCCCCGGCTGGGGGCGCACGAACTGCCAGTTCCACACTTCGGGATCGTCGGACGCGAGCAGCATCAGAATCTCGGCCTGGATCGGATCCGTGTCCTGGAACTCGTCGACGAACACGTGGGTGAAGCGCGTCTGGAACTCGGCACGCACCTCGGAGTCCCCGCGGATGAGATCGCGCGCGCGCACGAGGAGGTCGACGAAGTCGAGCAGGCCGAGCTTCGCCTTCCGCTCCTCGTAGCTCTCGATCACCTGCTGGAGTTCGCCCTGGAGGAGCGCCGCGAGGTCCGCGTCCGCGTCGCACTCGAACTCGCGGATCCGGTCGATGAGATCGGTGAGTTCGGCGTGGATCTCTTCCCTCGTGATCCCCGCCCCGTATTCCTTCCCATACCCCTTGCGCGGCGCCCAACCCCGCAGGAGTTCGATGAGCGTGCCCTCGAGCCCATCGTAGTCGCGGCCGCGAACCGGTTCCGCCTCCGCGAGCTCGCGACTCAGGCGACGGTACTTCTCGGTGTCGAGGTAGAGGTTGTCGTTCGCCTTCTTCGCGCACTGCTCGCTCCGCTCCGCGAAGGAGTGGAGAACTGCGACGATCTCGTCGATCCGTGCTTCGCGCGGGAACGGGTCCCGCCGCCAGGCATGTGGGAAGTCGCGCCACTCCGCGAGCGACCAGGCGGCGCGATGGAGACGACCGACCGGACCGTCCTCCCTCTGCCCCGACGCGGTACGGCGCAGGGATCTCCGCACTCCCTCGGGCGGCGACTCCAGCGTCTGCTGGAGCCAGAGGTCGAACGTCTCGCGGAACAGCTTTATCGCTTCCGGCTCGGTGAGCGTGCGGTAGTCCGGATCGACGTTCGCGGCCACGGACCGTTCGCGAAGGAGATCGGCGCAGAACCCGTGGATCGTCCCGACCCACGCTTCCTCCAACCTCGCCAGTGCCCGCTCCAGGTTCAGTTTCTCCGCGGACTCGGCGGGCGCATCCTGTCGCGCGGACTCGAGCCGTTCACGAATCCGCAGCTTGAGTTCGCCCGCGGCCTTCTCCGTGAACGTGACCGCAACGATCCGGTCGACCTCTCCGCGTCCGCTCGAGAGAAGGGCGACGATCCGCTCGACCAGCATCGTCGTCTTGCCCGTACCCGCGGCGGCCTCGACCACGATGGTCTCGTCCAGTCGCGTCCGGATCTGATCGCGCGCCGCCTGATCCGCGGGGACGCGACTCGGACGGGGCGGCAGTGCGGCGAGGAGGTCGCCGGTGCTCGCTCCGGGCTCGTTGCCTGTGGCCGCGTCAACCGAACCGCGCGACGCACCCGGACGCGGTGTTCCGCCGGAGCCCTCCGCCGCACGCTTGCGGGGCGAACGCCCCGCCCCGCCAGCAGCCTTCGTGCGCTTCCGCGGCGTCTTCTCCTTGCCGTCTCCCGGCGTTCCGCTCTTCTTCGTCATGGCTGCTGCCTCACGAGACGGAGTCGTTCGAGCAGGGCGTCGTCCTTCCTCCGCTGACGGGTCTCTTCGAGCTGCCCGCAGACAGGACGGAAGTCACACCACGCACACGCATCCTCGCGCGGCGCGGGAGGGAGCGCGCCGTCCCGGATCGAGCCGTCGATCGTCTCGAGGAGCTGCTTCGCATAGAGACGGGCGAAGTCGTCGATCGGAACCTCGTGGTCCCGGAATCCCCCACGCGACGTACAGAAGGAAAGCCGCGCCCGCTCCACCTCGGCGTCGAGGACCGTTTCGGCCGCGAGGCTGTAGAGGACGGGCTGGAGGATCTCCCCCCCACCCAGGTAGACGACCTCGCGGCTCAGGTCCCGACCGGTCTTGTGGTCGGTGACGCGGAGACGCTTCCCATCACGGCTCCGTTCGATCAGGTCGATCGCGCCGTGGAGCTTCCACTTCCGGTCGAGTTCGGCCGGTTGGCGTACGCTCGCGTCGTCGAAGTCGTCTCCCGTGGGGAGCCCGAATGCGAGTTCGAATAGTTCCGGCACCCAGTCGCGGGCGCTCTCCGCGAGCTTCCCGAGCCAGATCTTGAGATCGGCGCGAATCCCCCCGACTTCGTCTTCCCAGACGCGGTCGATGGCAGGAGCGAGGTCGTCCTCGTAGCGACCCGCGACTTCGGTCAGCACGCGGCCGAGAACTTCGGTCGCGCCCACGAGATCACGGATCGGAAGCTCACCCTGACCGCGGAGTTCGCGCAGAGTCCGGGCCTGCGTCTCGTGGATGAGCGACCCGCGCGTGAGGGGATCCATCTGGATAGGTTGCGACACTTCCTCGCGAGGTTCGAGACGGTGAACGGCCGAGAGGAAGAAGCGGTACGGACAGACCGCGAACTTCTGGAGCGCGGTCACCGAGTAAGGACGCTCCGCCAGACTCTGCCGCGCGAGATGAGGCGCGGTTCGTTCGGTCGCGCGAACCATCCCGTCCCAGTGCGTCCACTTGCCGCGCGCCCAGCGGGCGTAGCGGGTACGAAGGGAGCGCGCGAGGTGCGGATTCAGCTCGAGCAGATACCGGGCCCGACCGGTCGCCTTCCCACCCTCCGGCGTCTCGAGAAGCGCGCCCAGCACCGCGAGGTCGTGTTCGACCGCGTCGATCGCGTCGTGAGGGTGCCTCGGCGCGGGCCAGGCGAGCCGCGCGCGCACCGCGGCGCGTTCGAGTTCTTCGTAGCTCGGGAGAACACCCTTCACCGCACGGACGATGTCGAGTGCATAGAAGGACGGTACGCGTGGGCGAGCCTGCGTGACGTCGAGACGTGGCCAAGACACGACCAGTCGTTCACTCGCGGCCCCCACGCACGAGCGAAGGCGGAGCCGTTCCTCCATCGCACGCGTCTCGCGCGTGTCGAGGTCCCGGCCCATCCGCCGTCGCTCGGTGTCGAGAAGGAGCGGATCCTCCTTGGGGCGCTGCGGGAAGAGTCGCTCGGCGAGTCCCGGAACGAAGACGACCCGGAACGTCCGGCCACGGGCAGACTCCGGCGTCCCCACGAAGACCTTCCCGTATCGGTCCGGCCCCGGACGACGCTCGAGGTTCGCGAGCCGGTCCGAGAGCACGGCGCGTACTTCTTCCATCGTGACGGGACCGATCTCCGCCATCGGCCGCATCTCCGCGAGGATCTCGAGCACGTGGGTGGGATCGCGGAGCACACGCGGCGCGAGCGCTTCGAGGTCCTCGAGCCACGTTCCCCACGGGACGTCACGCTCGGGTTCCGCGTCCGGGCGCGCCACCGTCCCCGTGCCCAGACGATCGAGATCGTCGATCACGGGGAGCGCGAACCGCTCGAAGTGCTGGAGACGGACGAGGTCGGTCTCGAGGCGAAGGATGCGGGGCGACTCCGCTTCTTCGTTCCGCAGCGCGACGAGCTTGAGCCGGATCTCCTTCTCGAAACCTCGAAGCCGCCGGGCCCAGCGATCGCGTCCCTTGATCACCGCCGCCTCGACCAGATACTCCTCCCACTTCCAGGGCGCGCGGAGTGTTCCGCCGAGGAGTGGACGCGCGGGATCCTCCTCGTACGACGCCCCCGCGCCGCCCGGACTCGCCGCGAAGAGCTCGAGCTGCTGCACCCGCTCTTCGGCCGTTTCGCGCGCGACCTGGCTCGCCGGTCCGAACGTCTCGTCGTCCGGACCGACCCAGGGCGTGGGGCCGGAGGGAGGAGCACCCGAAGGATCGAGTTCCGGGACCTCTCCGAAGGAGAGGTACTCGGCGAAACGGCGCGCCGAGAGCCGTTCCACTTTGCAGGCGAGGAGGGCGAGGAACGCACGTCCCGCCGGATCGGGGCGCTTCGTGTTTCGCGCGAAGTACGCGGGAATCCCGGCACGGCGGAAGGCCGTCTCGAGATGCGACGAATAGAGTTCAGGCGATCGGAGGAACACCGCCATCTGGTCGAACGCGACGCCGTCCCGCGCGAGGTCGCGCATCTTCCGCGCGATCTCGACGCACTCGCGCCCCTCGCCCGGCGCGGAAAAGAGTTCGATCGATCCGTCTCCCACTCGGCTTGGGAAGGACGTGTCTCCAAACAGGTGACGACGCAGTCTGGCCAGATCCCCGGAGGCCTTGTCGTCGGCGTGAATCGTCTTCTTCGTCCCGAGCTCGCGCATCCGCTCCCAGCTCCGGTCATCGCCCGTCGGAAGCGTGACGAGCGCAGACGTCGCTCGGCCCAAGAGGGCCGCAAGGAGGTCCCGTTCCGCGGTCGAGGCAATCGGGACGTCGAGAAGAACCAGCGGTGTACCGGCGAGAGGAACCGCTCCCGGCACATCCAGCGCGTCGCGCGCGATCCCGACTAGGTCGGCCCAGTCGACGAGACTGGCTTCTTCGAGCCTCGCCTCGTACACATCCCGCAGCACGGTCAGTTCCGCGGGCGCGGCGTCCCGTGGGAGCCCGGAGAGGCGGAGTTCGAGCAAGGTAGATGCGACCGCGCGTGCGAACCCCGGGTGGGCCGACACCTCGCCGTACCGTCCCAGGGTTCCTTCGTCACGACACTGGAAGACGGCGCGGGCGGCAACGGCTTCGATCCCGAGCCGCGACGCGATCGCCCGGCCGGAGCCGCTCAGTTCGTTCGTGGCGTGGTGGGAGACGAGTTCTCCCCAGCTGAACCGATGGAGGCCGAACGTCCCTCCGCGCGTGAGGGAAAGCCGACGGACGAAGTCGTCGGCCGCGCCACGCGTCGCCGCGACGATGCGGACCTCGGTCCCCACGGGGTGGGAGGCGACGAATCGCTCGGCTTCGTGGAGACGATCGACACCGTAGGTGGACTCGAACACCCGGATCATGATGCCGGAGTGTACCTCAGCCCCGGCGCCACGGAATCACTCCGAACGTCAGCCCGGCGTGCTCCGTGTAGTTCGGGTAGCGGCGCCGCAGGCGTCCCTCCTCGTACTTCGCCTTGATCAGATAGAAGACGACGACGAGCGCGCTCGCGAGGAGAACCCTCGGCGAGGGACGGATCCAGAGCATCCCCGCCGACGCGATCACCGCGGACGTGTACATCGGATGGCGCAGCACGCCGTAGATGCCGTGCCGCACGAGGACGGCATCCCCCTTCGGTTCGGGCGAGACACGAAACGACGCCCCGAGATCACGGAACGCGCGAAACGCGATGCCGATCCCGAGGAAGACGCCGGTCATGCCGAGGAACCTCCCCGTCGTCCCCATCACGGCCGGCGTCCCGGCCGAGGTGAGGAACGCGGCCAGGAGTCCGCCCAACAGAACGGTCTGCACGAGGACCCAGATCAAGAGCCCACCTCGTGAATCGCGACGGCCACGTCCGTCAGTTCGCGACGATGTTGAGGAGCTTCCCAGGCACGTAGATGACCTTCCGCACCGTCTTCCCTTCGAGGTGCGGCTTCACGGTGTCGACCTCCATCGCAGCAGACTGGATCGCCTCCTGGGACGCATCGGCCGGCACGCGGACCGTGCCCCGCTTCTTGCCCAGCACCTGGACGACGACCTCGATCTCGTCGTCGACGAGATAGCGCTCATCGGCCACGGGCCAGTCCGCGTGGCTCACCGAGTGCTCGTTCCCGAGACGCGCCCACAGCTCCTCTGCGACATGCGGCGCGAGCGGCGCGAGCATCCGAACCATCGCGTCGGCGACGACGCGCGGCAGATGCGGCTGCCCCACCCAGGCGTTGTTGAGTTCGATGAGCTTCGCGATCGTCGTGTTGAACCGGAACCCGTCCATGTCGTCGGTCGCGCCGTGGATCGTCTTGTGGAGGAGCTTCAGCATCTCCTCGCTCGGCGTCTCGTCCACGACGCGCAGCGATCCGGTCTCCTCGTCGACGAAGTTCCGCCACAGGCGCTGGAGGAACCGCTGGATGCCGACGATCGCCTGGGTGTTCCAGGTCTTCGACTGGTCGAGGGGGCCGAGATACATCTCGTAGAGACGGAACGTGTCGCAGCCGTACTGCTCCATCACGTCATCGGGCGTGACCGAGTTCTTGAGCGACTTGCCCATCTTGCCGAGCGAGCGAGTGACCGCTTCACCCTCGTAGAAGAACTTCCCGTCCTTCTCCTCGATCTTCTCCGCGTCGACGTAGATACCGCGGGCATCCTGGTAGCTGTAGGCCTGGATGTAGCCCTGGTTGTAGAGCCGTCCGAACGGTTCCTTCGTCGAGACGTGTCCCAGATCGAAGAGCACCTTGTGCCAGAAACGGGCGTAGAGCAGATGGAGCACGGCGTGCTCCGCGCCGCCCACGTAGAGATCGACTCCGTTCGGTGACATCCAGTACCGCTCGGCTTCCGGCGAAACGAACACGTCGTCGTTCTTCGGATCCAGATAGCGGAGGTAGTACCAGCACGACCCCGCCCACTGCGGCATCGTGTTGAGCTCGCGCACGTACTGCTTGCCGTCCAGCTCGACGAACTTCCAGGAGTCTTTCGCCCGTGAGAGCGACGGCTGCGGGGGCTGCTCCGGATCGTCGTTCGGGATCGGCCTATAGTCCTCGATCTCGGGCAGCACGACCGGGAGATCCCGTTCGTCGACGCCACGGATCTCTCCGTCCGGACCGTGCAGGACCGGGAACGGCTCGCCCCAGAAGCGCTGACGGCTGAAGAGCCAGTCGCGCAACTTGAACTGCACTTCGCCCCGGCCGATCCCCTTGCCCTCGAGCCAGGCGACGATCGTGCGCTTCGCTTCCGGCGTCACCTTCCCGTCGAGCGAGACTTCGTCGTTCTTCGAGTGGATCCCTTCCCCGTGTCCGGTGAACGCGACCTGGAACGACGTCGGCGCATCGAGGTACGCGGCACGGAGCGCGGCCGCCTCGGCGGCGACCCCCTCAGGCGCGGCGCCCGCGGCGGCTTGTTCCAGGAGCCACTCGTCGGTCGGGACGACCACGGGGACGATCGGGAGCGCGAACTTCTGCGCGAACTCGAAGTCCCTCGTGTCGTGACACGGGACGGCCATGATCGCGCCGGTGCCGTATCCCATGAGGACGTAGTCCGCGATCCAGATCGGGATCTGCTTCCCGTTGACCGGATTCGTCGCGTGGCCGCCGGTGAAGACGCCCGTCTTCTCCTTCGTGTCGGCCTGTCGATCGAGTTCGGAACGGTGCGCCGCCGTCTTGCGGTACGCATCGACCTCGGCCTTCCGGTCCGCGGTCGTCAGTTCATCGACCCACGGATGCTCGGGGGCGAGCACCATGTAGGTCGCACCGAAGAGGGTATCGGGACGGGTCGTGTAGACCTCGACCTCGCGCTCCCTACCGACGACCGGGAAGCGCACACGCGCACCCTCACTCCGGCCGATCCAGTTCCGCTGCATCAGCTTCAGCGCGTCGGACCAATCGACGTCGTTCAGGTCTTCCAGGAGACGTTCGGCATAGGCCGTGATCCGGAGCATCCACTGCTTGAGCGGACGCCGGTAGACCGGATGGTTACCGCGCTCGGAACGTCCCTCGTTCGTGACCTCTTCGTTCGCGAGCACGGTCCCGAGCGCCGGGCACCAGTTCACGGGAACGTCGTCGATGTAGGCGAGGCGGAATCGGCCCAGCGCCGCGTGCCGCTCGGGCGTCGAGAACTCGGCCCACGCACGCAGTGCGCCGAACCCGTCCTCTCCCTTGGAGACGACGCGGCTCTCGTCGAGCCTGGCCTCGTCCTTCTCGAGGCGTGCGAGCAGCTCGGCGATCGGACGCGCCTTCTTCACGGACGGATCGAACCAGCTGTCGAAGAGCTGGAGGAAGATCCACTGCGTCCACTTGTAGTACTCCGGATCGATCGTGCGGACCTCGCGGTCCCAGTCGTAGCTCAGCGCACAGGCCTTGAGCTGCCGGAGCATGTTCGCGACATTCGCTTCGGTCGAGACACGGGGATGCGTTCCCGTCTCGATCGCATACTGCTCCGCGGGAAGACCGAAGGCGTCGAATCCCATCGGATGGAGCACGTTGTATCCACGCATCCGCGCATACCGGGAGACGATGTCGGTCCCGATGTACCCGACCGGATGCCCGACGTGGAGCCCCTTCCCCGAGGGATAGGGGAACATGTCGAGGACGTACTTCTTCGGCTTCTTGGGGTCGAACCCATCATCGCCGGGACCGAGGGCCCGGAAGGTCCGGTTCTCTGCCCAGTACGCCTGCCACTTCGCTTCGATCGCGGAGAAATCGTAGGTATTCATGATCCGCGCAGTATAGGGGGCGCGGATTCTCGTACGGAACCCTGGACTTGGACCGGAGCCGGGCGGACGGCCCACCCGACTCCGGAGAACTCATCGTCACCGGTTGCCTGGGCCCGGATCCGGGTGCAACCACCCGGACCCGGACCGTGAGCACCTCGAAAGCGGCCTCCGCGGCCAGACGCGGCCACACTGACGCGCGGAGACGGTGACGGCAGCGGCCGGCCTGGGGCGGCGGCCGGCCGCTGGAGTTAGGACGAAGCAGCCGCCTAACGGCTACCGGATCACGCGGAGCGAGACCGACCGAGCCGTCCCGTCCGCGTTCCGGAGCACCAGCCAGTAGGCACCGGCCCGAAGGCCTGCCACATCCGCCAGGGACGCACTCCAGCGGCCCGCCCCGTCGGGGGCCAGCTGGAGTTCGCCCGCGCGGCGACCGGAGGCGTCGACGAGAATGGCACCGAGCTCGCCTTCCCCATCGACTGCGGCCTCGCCTCCGGTTCGTTGGAGTACGACCTGCCCCCCGAGAGGGGCCGGATTCGGAAACACCTGCCAGCTCGCCTGGGGCACACGTGCCTCTGCGACGTCCGCGGTCGCGCCAAGGCCCGGCAGCGACTCGAAGAACTCGATCAGATCGGCATCGTACTGAGGTGAATCCAGCTCCGGGTTTTCCACGCTTCCATCGCCGGCTGCCACTGGATCTCCGAACAGGACCCGGAAGTCCTCGGCGAAGATCTCGTGCGGGCGGTATGCATGTGCGGCGTTGGCGTAGAAAGTCGACTCGTCCTCGATCCCCCGCAGCTTCCGGTACACGTCCCACCGGACGTCACCGTCAGGTAGGAGTGTGTAGTGGACGACGTGCCCATACTCGTGAGCGACGGTGGAACGGAGCACGGGCCCGTCCTCGAGGGGCTGCACCCCCGGACTCAAGTAGATCGCCCGATCCGTTGCCGAGCTCGAGAGTGCCCCCGAGCGCGGATAGGGCAGGACGTAGACCACGCAGGCCGTCGTCCAGAGGAAGTCGTCCGGAAGTGCATCCAAGGTCGAAACGACCGCGTTCCAGTCTGCCGGGTAGAACCCATCCGCGCTCGGGTTCGTGATCTCGGGATCGCTCGGGTCGGTGATGAGCCTCCAGGTCACCCCTTCCCAATCCGTGAACAGCAACGTCCCGTCCGGCGCGGTAACCGTGTGGTCCTTGAGGACCTCGTCGGCGGGGATCACCTGAACCCCCGGGGCACCCGGCACGGTCACGGCCGCGCGGACACCCCCGGGATTCAGCGAGAGAACGAGCAGGCTGAGAGCCGAAATCGCGGAAGGGAAGTCGAACCACGCGCGGGCGGCGGCTGGGCCGTCCGAGCTGCGTCGCAAGTTGTCGATCATCGCGTGGGCCATGAACTTCGCTCCCCTTCCACTCGTAGGAGAGCGACTTCCGTGCCAAAGACGTCAACATGTATTCAGACAAGGGTTTGGAGCGTCTGCTGGGTGGGAGGAATGGGGAAGGTTCCCCACCCCTTCCCCGGCGGATGACGACCACCGAGCCACAAACGGCTGGGAGACATGTGCTTACGCCACAAGAGGAGTTCTGGCCACTTCGCGGGCGCTGGCCGGTATCCCACATTTCATCCCAGGCACTGCCTCCCAGGTCCCGGAAATCGCCACGTGTGATAGAGTGCGGCTCTTCGTTTCCGCCTTCGGTGGCAAGCGGGCCGCACCCAGCTGGACGACACCATCTCAACCCATCGGAATCCGGGGCCCACTAGATTCTCGGGCGAGCGAACAGGAGTGATCGTGAAGAAGCGTGCAACGCGCGGTCTGAGTTTCGAAACGTTGATGTCGGTGGAACGCGTCGGATCTCCGGCCGTGTCTCCCGACGGTCGGTACGCGGTGTATGTCCTCAGTCAGCCCAAGCTGGCCGACAACAGGATGCACCGAACCCTCTACCGCCTCGACCTCGCCACGGATGAGGTCGACGAACTCACTCCCGGTCCAGGGGAACACTCGGACCCGGCCTGGTCTCCCGACGGCGCGGAGATCGCGTTCGTCAGTACGCGAGGCAACGACGGCCCCCAGCTCTGGACACTGAGGCTGGACGGCGGCGAAGCACGACAGATCACGACGGGATACGGCGGCGTGAGCAGCCCTGTCTGGGCGCCGGACGGATCCCGGATCGCCTTCGTTCGTTCCGTCGTCGTCTCGTCCGACTATGCGGGGAAGAAGGGCAAGGACGATCCGTCCAAGGCACCGACGAACGCGGAGATCCACGGGCTCGCCCATCCCAAGTCGTCCGGGAAGATCGCGGACGGACTCCTCTTCCGTCATTGGGACGAGTGGCGGAACCGTCACCGCAAGCACGTCTTCGTCGTCGACCTCAAGTCGGGACGGATGGTCGATCTCACCCCGTTCGACTGTGATGCCCCACCCCTCTCGCTCGACTCGGGCAGGGACATCGCGTGGAGCCCCAGGTCCGACGAAATCGCCTACGTGATGAACCCGGACGAGGTCGTGGCGCGTTCGACGAACAACTGCGTGTTCGTGCAGAAGCTCGGCGGAATCAAGACGAAGGGCGAACCGCAGTGCATCTCCACTTCGGACGCCTGCGACACGCATCCCAGGTACTCGGCGGACGGAAAGCACATCTTCTACCTCGCAATGGACGTGCCGGTATACGAAGCGGACAGGAACCGGCTCAAGGTCTACGACCGCGGCTCGCGGGAGACGACAGTCCATCTCGAGTCGTTCGACCGTAGCCCGCACGGATTCGAGTTCCTCTCGGACGGCGAGATCGTATTCGTCGCCCAGGATCTCGGGCGTCAGTCGGTCTATCGATACGACGCCCACACGCGCACCGTCCGCCAGCTGACGGCCGGAGTGATGGTCGGTTCCGTCGCGCCGATCCCCGGGCGCGAGGAGCTTCTCGTCACGGTGCAGAGCACGAACCTTCCGTCCGAGATCGCCCGCATCGCGCTGACGGACGGATTCGCTCCGTCGCTCGACACGCCCGCGCCCGTGAAGGCGGAGCTCGCGAAGAAGGGGTGGTGCTCCGGTGCACCCGAGAGGGTCGCGCCTGGACTCGAGGTCCTCACCGAGTCGAAGCGCGCGCTCGCGAAGACGTCACTGAACGATGCCATCGACTTCTGGGCGCCGGGAGCCGGCGGCACGCCGATCCACGGATACCTCATCCATCCCGCTGGGTTCGATCCGAAGAAGAAGTACCCGCTCATCTTCCTCATTCACGGCGGCCCACAGAGCGCATTCGGCGACGACTTCCACTATCGCTGGAACGCGCAGCACTTCGCTTCCCAGGGCGCTTGCGTCGCGTTCGTCAACCCCCGCGGCTCGACCGGCTACGGTCAGAAGTTCACGGACCAGATCTCGGGTGACTGGGGCGGACGCTGCTACGACGACATCATGAACTGGCTCGATGCCCTCCTCGCCGCGAACCGCTACCTCGACCCGAAGAGGGTGGCCGCAGCGGGTGCCAGCTTCGGCGGGTTCATGGTCAACTGGATCTGCGGGCACACCGATCGCTTCCGCGCCCTCGTCTCGCATGACGGCATCTTCAACGCAGAGACGATGGCCTACACGACCGAGGAGCTCTGGTTCGACGAACACGAGCACGGTGGCCTGCCCCATGAGAACCGGAAGGCGTTCCAGAAGTTCAGCCCGCACCTCCATGTCTCGAACTTCAAGACTCCGACCCTCGTCGTCCAGGGCGGACGGGACTACCGCTGCCCCGAGTCCGAAGGGATCGGAATGTACACCGCACTCCAGGTGATGGGAGTAGAATCCCGCTTCCTCTTCTTCCCGGACGAAGGTCACTGGGTCATGCAGCCCGCGAACTCTCAGGTCTGGTACGACCAGGTCCTCGGGTGGATGATGGACCGGATCGGGTAGTGGATTGCCCCGTCGTGCGAGGTCGCCACGGAATGACGACCTCGACACGCACGGCAACGTGCCCCGGACGTGACGCTGGCCGGCACTGCGGCGTGAGCCGACGTCTGCACGGTACGAAGGCGGTGGCGCGAGCCGGAATGGAAGGGACCCATGGCTGGAGCGAAGAAGCGCTGCGAGTGGTGTGGAACGGATCCTCTCTACGTGGCCTATCACGACGAGGAGTGGGGCGTCCCCGTCCACGACGACCGGAAGCTGTTCGAGTTCATCCTTCTCGAGGGTGCGCAGGCCGGACTCTCCTGGATCACGATCCTCCGCAAGCGCGAGGCCTACCGGAAGGCGTTCGCCGACTTCGATCCGGCCCGCGTGGCCCGCTTCGACGCGAAGAAGGTGGCGAAGCTACTCGAGGATCCCGGAATCGTCCGCAACCGACTCAAAGTCGAGTCCGCGGTGACGAACGCCAAGGCATTCCTCGCGGTGCAGAAGGAGTTCGGTAGCTTCGATCGCTACATCTGGGGCTTCCTGCCGAGCGGAATGCCGATCCAGAACCGCTGGACGTCGCTCCGAGAGATCCCCGCGAAGACAGAACTCGCGGAGACTCTCTCCAAGGACCTCAAGAAACGCGGCTTCAAGTTCGTCGGCCCGACGATCGTCTATGCCCACATGCAGGCGACGGGAATGGTGAACGACCACACGGTCGGCTGCTTCCGGCGCACCGCGGTCGGGAAGATGAAGTAGCCCGAGCCCCGTCGCCCGATGGCCCGGCAGTCGAACGGCCGGCAGCTGATCACCGGCGGTAGATCGCGAGCAGCGTCGTCGACGGCCGACCACCGAGCGTGAGCGCAGGTCGAGTTGGCTGCGCGAGCGACTGCGACGAGCGACGTGGACCTACTCCGCGGCGTCTTCTCTAAAGTAGCCCGCGAACGAAGGTGGGAACGTTGTTGCGGATGAGAGCATCCGGTTCGCGGACGGCCTCTCCCGCGTCGTTCCACAGTTGGCAACTGATGACGCAGTCCATGACGAGGCCGACGAACGCGCGTGCCGTGAGGACCGGGTCGACCGATCGGAGTTCCCCGCGCTCGACGCCTTCGGCGACGATCCGGCTCAGGAACTCGATGTAGGGAAGCCTCCAGGTCACGTAGAGGCTGCGTGTCTCGGGCACGCCGGAGAGCGAGGCGGCCAGAAGCAGCCGGTGGAGAATCTCGTCTCCGATGCCGACCTCCAGGATCCGCCGGGCGACCCGGCCGAACACTTCCTCGAGTGTCAGGTCGTTGGGGAGGGTGTCGAGGAAGGACTGAACATCTGCAGCAGCGACCTTCGCGCCCAGCGTCTCCTGGAAGAGAACTTCTTTGCTCGGGAAGAACTTGTAGAGAAGCGCCTCCGTGACCCCGCAGGCCTTCGCGATCTGGCGGATCTTGGCGCCGGCAAACCCCTCTTCCGCGAACACGGTCCCGGCGACTTCGAGAATCTGAGCCCGTCGCTCGTCCGCGGAGAGACGCTTCTTCGCTCCGTTCCGGGAGACATCGGCGCCAGTGGGTAGGGATCGGGTCACGGCAGGTCCTCTAAGTAAGCGTTCACTTACCCAATAGTCGTCGGGCCGGAGCGCATTGGCAAGGAGTTCATCCGTAGGGGGTTCCTCCTACCGCGCGGCTGCCTGGACATTGTGCACCGTCCGACGGAGACCGCGTGCCAACGCGCCTCCAAGTCCTCCGTGCGCGACGCGACGAAACTCCGGCGAACAGACGCGCACGAGGCGCGTAATCACCTCCCTGTCAACTACTTATGAGTCAGTTCTCCGTGCCGAACCACAACCCAGGGACGGTGGCAACATAAGGAGAGTTGGGCGGCCAGCCGGTCAGGTATCAGGTACGGTTGTTCCGTAGGAGCCTCAACCGTAGAGGAGGGAGCCATGACTTCGAACCCCAAGATGCGTCCGGAAACCAAGGTAGTCCACGCGGGCCCCGCACCCGACCCGCTGCATGGCGGTGTTTCCGTCCCCATCTACCAGAGTTCCACCTTCTCCTTCCAGAACACGGACGAGGGGGCCGCCCGCTTCGCCGGGCGTGATCCGGGCTACATGTACACGCGGCTCGGCAACCCGACGACCCATGCACTCGAGCAGTGCGTGGCCGAACTCGAAGATGGGTACGGCGGGCTCGCGACGGCGAGCGGAATGGCGGCCGTCTCCACCGTGTTCCTCAGCCTTCTCAGCGCCGGTGACCACGTGGTCGGTACGGACGCCGTCTACGGCCCCACCCGCGGACTCGCGGAGAAGCATCTCTCGCGGTTCGGAATCGAGTCGACGTTCGTCCCCACCGAGAACATCGACGCAGTAAGGAGAGCGATCCGTCCGAACACGAAGATGATCTACATCGAGAGCCCCGCCAACCCGACGATCAAGATCACGGACATCGCCGCATGCAGCCACCTCGCGAGCGACTGCGGAGCCCTGCTCGTCGTCGACAACACGTTCTCCTCGCCCGTGCTCCAGAAGCCGCTCCGCCTCGGCGCCGACGTGGTTCTCCACAGCATGACGAAGTACCTCAACGGTCACAGCGACGTCGTGGCCGGCATCATCGTCTCCGCGAATCGTGAGGTGCATTCCCGGATCGAGACCGTCCTCCGCTCGCTCGGAGGGACCATGGATCCGCACCAGGCCTGGCTCGTTCTCCGCGGGATCCGGACGCTCTCGATGCGGGTGAACACGGCCATGGCGACCGCCGCGAAGCTCGCCACGTGGCTCGACGCGCATCCCAAGGTCGAGTGGGTTTCGTATCCAGGGCTTCCCTCCCACCCGCAACACGAGCTGGCCAAGGCACAGATGGTGGGCCCGGGCGCGATGATCTCATTCGGCGTCGCCGGAGGATTCGAAGGCGCGAAGACCATGATCGACTCGGTCGAACTCATGGTGCTCGCCGTCTCCCTCGGTGGGATCGAGTCGCTCATCGAGCACCCCGCGTCGATGACCCACGCCTCGCTTCCCCGGGAGGAGCGGATGGAGGCGGGCATCAGCGACGACCTGATCCGCCTGTCGGTCGGATGCGAGGCGTTCGAGGATCTGAGGGACGATCTCGAGCAGGCTCTGGCCAAGGTCGCGGTCCCCGCGGCCTCGCGCTGAGGCCGTCCGCTCCTCGGGCAGCCTCGCCCTCGTGGGATCGAGCGGCTCGGCCGGACGCGCCGCCAGCCGGGCCGCCGCATCGACGGAAACGCCGCGTATCGGAGAGCAGCCGACGGTGACCGCTGTCAGCTGCTCGGAATCGGCCGCGTCACCCATCGGCCCACCCTCCCTCCCCGCCCCGCCGAACTTGCGCTAGAATCCACACCGTCCAAGAAGCTGTAGACATGCGGTCGCGCCGTCCGAGTCGCACCACCAGAGTCGCACCATCAAAGGAGTCCAGCAGAGTGAACGTCCTCATGATCTCCCCCGGTTTCCCCGCGGAGATGCCGTTCTTCACCGAGGGGCTCGCTTCGGTCGGTGCGCGCGTCATCGGGATCGGCGACCAGCCGCTGGGTGCGCTCCCGGAACGCGCACAGAAGGCGCTCTCCGCCTACGTTCGGGTCGGGAGTCTGTGGGACGAAGGGCCGGTGATCGACGAGGTTCGGAAGATCGCGAGCCAGACCGAGATCCACGTCGTCGAGTGCCTCTGGGAGCCCGGGATGATCCTGGCCGCAAAGGTCCGCGAGATGCTCCGCCTCCCCGGAATGACGGTGCAGGAGACGATGCCGTTCCGTGACAAGGAGACGATGAAGCAGGTGCTGGACCAGCACGGCATCCGGACTCCGCGTCACGCACGCGCGACGACCGCGGACGGCGTCCGCCACGCCGCCGAAGAGATCGTCGGCTACCCGCTCGTGGTCAAGCCGATCGCGGGGGCGGGCGCGAAGGACACCTACCGGATCAACAACCGCGAAGAGCTCGAGAACATCTTCCCCGCGCTCGGCCACGTGCCGGAGGTGAGCGTCGAGGAGTTCATCGAAGGCGACGACATGACGTTCGACACCGTCTGCATCAACGGTGAGATCGCGTTCTCGAACGTCTTCCTCTATCGGCCGCGCGCCCTCCAGATCCAGACGATCGAGTGGATCTCTCCGCAGACGATCGCGCTCCGCAACCTGGAGCACGAGTCGATCGCGGACGGCGTTCGGATGGGCAAGGCCGTGCTGAAGGCGCTCGGATTCCGGACCGGGTTCACGCACATGGAGTGGTACCGGAAGCCGGACGGCGAAGCGGTGTTCGGCGAGATCGGCGCGCGTCCCCCGGGTGGACGGACCGTGGACCTCATGAACTACACGTGCGACATCGACCTCTTCCGTGGTTGGGCCGAAGCCGTCTGCCACGGCCGGTTCAGTCAGCCGATCGATCGGAAGTGGAACGCGGCGATCATCTTCAAGCGGGCGATCGGCGAGGGGAGCATCGCGCGCATCGAGGGACTCGACCACTTGATGAGCGAGTTCGGGTCACATGTCGCGGCCGTCCAGCTCTCCCCCATCGGCGCGGCGAAGAAGAGCTTCCGCCGGTCACTCACGAGTGATGGCTACCTGGTCGTTCGTCACCCCGACTTCCACACCTGCCTCCAGATGGCGGATCGAGTCGGAACCGACCTCACGCTCTACGCGGAGTAGCCGGGGAGCGGAGTAGCCGGGGCGCGAAGTAGCCGGGGAGCGAACTAGCCGAGACGCAGAGTCGTCGAGACACCGTGTCGTCCTGGCACGGCGTCTGCTCGGAACGTAGCAGCGATGTCGGCTCGGCGAAGCGCCACGGTGGGTTTCTACTCTGCAAAAAGTCCGCGGTGCGACTCCCGCAGCACGTTCTTCTGGACCTTGCCCATCGTGTTGCGCGGGAGTTCGTCGACGAAGACCACCGCCTTCGGGAGCTTGAACGCGGCCAGGTTCTCCCGAAGCGCGCTACGATCTCGTCTCCGCTGAGCCGTGCTTCGGTAGGCGAGGTGAGCGGCCCTCCGCGCGCTCGGATGCGCTCTCCGTCGCCTTCGGAACGACCACGGCGACGACCGCCTCACCGAAGTCCGGATGCGGTACGCCGATGACCGCGCTCTCGGCCACTCCGGGCAGTGCGTCGATCTCGTCCTCGATCTCCTTCGGATAGACGTTCAGTCCGCCGCTGATCACGAGGTCCTTGCCTCTTCCCAGGATGGAGACGTAGCCGCGCTCGTCGATCCGCCCCACGTCGCCCGTGACGAAGAAGCCGTCCGCTCGAAACTCCTCGCGCGTCTTCTCGGGCAGGTTCCAGTAGCCGGAGAAGACGTTCTCGCCCCTGACCTCGATCACTCCGACCTCACCGATGGGCAGCGGTTCGCCGCTCTCGGGATCGGCGATGCGTACGCTCACTCCCGGCAGCGGTGGTCCGACGCTTCCAGGGATCCGGTCGCCCTCGTACGGATTCGAGGCGATCATTCCCGTCTCCGTCATCCCGTAGCGTTCGAGGATGGCGTGTCCGGTCCGCCGGGAGAACTCCCGGTGAGTCTCGGGAGACAACGGCGCCGACCCGGACGTGAAGAGACGAACGCCTTCCACCAGCTTTCCATCCAGTTCCGGACCGGAGAGAAGCCGGAGTAGTAGGTCGGCACGCCCATGAACGAGGTCGCGTGCGGTAGCAGATCGAGAACGACGTCCACCTCGAACCTGGGAAGCCAGAGCAGGGACGCTCCCGCCAGCATCACGGTATGGATCGCGACGAAAGACCGTGCACGTGATAGATCGGAAGCGCGCGGAGCAGGACGTCCTGCTCCGTGAACCGCCACGCCGCACGCAGAACCTCCCCGTTCGAGAGGAGGTTCCCGTGCGACAACATCGCTCCCTTGGGACGCCCCGTCGTCCCGGAGGTGTAGACGATCGCCGCGAGATCGGAAGGAGACCGATCGACGGTCGGAAACTCATCCGGGTGCGCTTCCGACTCGGCCACGAGATCACCGTCTTCGCCGCCTCCGCCACCGGCGCCGCCGAGGGTGAGGATCTGCGGAAGACTCCCCTGCTGGCTCGGCGGCCCCGCCGACGCGGGAGAGCAGACGAACACGGCCGGCGTCGCATCCTCCAGGAAGTACGCGACCTCACGTGCGGTGTAGCCCGTGTTGAGCGGCAGATGCACCGCACCGAGACGAAGGACGGCGAGGTAGAGCGCCAGCACCTCGGGCGACTTCTCCACCTGAACCGCGACCCGATCGCCCGCCCGGACTCCGCGATCCCGAAGGACCCAGGCGAAGCGGGCCGAGATCCGATCGACGTCCCGGTACGACAGCTCGGCGCCGTCGGCGGTGCGGAGGAGGAGTCGATCCGGGTCGGATCGGTGGGATTCGAGAAGTCGGTCGAAGAGGTTCACGGCATCTCCGAGACGTACCGGAGCTTCGTCCTGCCGAAGCCCTGGGCCCAAACGGTCTCGCCGCAGTGTTCCACGAATCGGTGCACATCGCCAGGATGGGCGTCCTCCCCACGTTTCCGTGCCGGGAGCGCCAGAGCCTGGTGCGTCATCGTGCCGGCGCGTCACCTGGCCGGCACGTCATCGGTCTGGCGGCCACCGATCCGGCGCCACCGAACCCACGGCCATCGGTCCGGCACGTCACCGATCTGGGCGTCGTCTGCCGAACGAATATTCGTTTGTTGCAACAAGGATCTTCGCCTCCCCGTCACGTTCGGGCCGTCTTTGCTGTATTCTCCCCAGCAGTCCGCCGGGGAGGGAGAGCGTCCCGGAGGAACGGTCGCTCGAACGAATGCGGCCGCACATGCGTCTCGGAGAGTGACTCCGGGGTGGAACCAAACCGATCCCTACCCTGTCGACACGGCTCATGCCGGGGAGCCGCCGGGATCGGACGCGAAAGGAACCTGCGCACTATGAAGATGCTGACGAAGCCGGTCCTTCTCGGCGCTATCGCAGCGGTATTCGCTGCGACGGCGGCCCAGGCCGGGTACGAGTCGCTCGAAGCCGCGCGCGCGGCCGCTGCCGAGCAGAACAAGCCACTTCTCCTCGATTTCTATACCGAGTGGTGAAGCGCCTGTAAGCAGTTCACCCGTGCGGTGAACGAAGATGCCGACGTTCAGAAGATGCTCTCCTCGGTCGTGCTCCACAAGGTGGACGCGGAGAAGGGCGAAGGGATCGAACTTGCCAAGTCCTACAAGGTGCAGGGCTACCCGACGTTCGTGATGGCGAACGCCGAAGTCCAGCCGATCGACCGGTGGATGGGCTACTCCAAGAGCCTCCTCGGCGAGATGCTGGACGAGTCCCTCGCGGATCTCTCCACCGTCTCCGAGAAGCGCGAGCGGTTCTCGAAGAGCCCGTCCGCGCCAGTCGCCGTCAAGCTCGCCCGTTACGACGAGTCGATGGGTGAGTACGGTTCGGCCGTCGAGTTCTACGAGAAGGCCGGCTCCCTCGACCCGGAGAAGACCTACGCGTTCGAGATCTTCGACGCTACGTTCTCCGCGGGTCGGCGCAAGGCCGAGGGCTTCGGCATCGACCGGACGAAGAAGGCCGCGGACATGGTCCTCGCCTCGTCTCAGGACGGGATGGAGATCATCCAGGTCGGACAGATGATGTCCTACGCCGCGAAGCAGGCGGGCGACGAGACCCTGGCGGTCCCGTACATCAAGACCGCGGTCGAGCGGACGGCCGACTCCTCGGACGAATCCGTCCAGAAGTCCAGGGGAGGACTCCTCCCGACCTACGCGCTGCACGTGGAGAAGAACCCGCAGAAGGCCGTCGACCTGAAGAAGGCTTCCATGCCCGAGGGCTGGATGGACGACGCGGGTCAGCTCAACAGCTACGCCTGGTGGGCTTTCGAGAACCAGGTCGATCTGGAGAACGCGAAGGTGCTGGCGGAGAAGGGCGTCGAGCTCGCTCCCGAGGGCAAGGAAAAGGCGCAGATCCTCGACACTCTGGCCGAGATCTGCAACAGCCTCGAGAACTGCGCGGAGGCGGTGGAGCTGACCAAGCTCGCCATCGCCCAGGATCCGGACAGCGAGTTCTATAAGAAGCAGCTCGCGCGCTTCCAGGAACTCCTCGCCGCCAAGCAGTAGTCCGCGGCCACACGAGCGGTCCGGTGGACGGCGCCGGGTCCTCGCCGAGGCGAGGGCTTCGCCACCCCACCGGGCCAGGCTCGGCTCCGACAGAGAAAGGCGTCCCTCTCCGGGGGGCGCCTTTTCTCGTGTATACTCCCTTGATGCAACACCTCACTCGACCAGCACGTTCGTTCGTCGTCGTGGCCCTCGCCGCGCTCGCCCTGTCCGCCGTTCTCGCGGGAATCTCCACCGCACAGAGCCCCGACGGAACCCCGGCTCATCCCTACACCGACCTGGAGGAAGGCAAGAACGCCGCCCGGACCGCCGGAAAGCCGCTTCTCGTGCTCTTCCGGACCCCGGAGTGCGCCTTCACGAAGCTCTTCTACGAACAGACGGTGCCCGACACTGCCGTCCAGGAGGCACTCGCGGGCCTCGTCTTCACGTCGATCGACGTGGAGAAGGGCAAGGGCAAGTTCATCGGTCAGATGCACGAGGTGAAGGCGACGCCCACCTTCGTGCTCTACGACCCGGACCGCGGGCCGCTCCACCAGTGGAAGGGCTGGGCCCCGGTCGCCTTCATCCAGAATCTCAGCGGTGGCCTCCGGTCCAATACGCCGGTCGTCGAGCGACTGAATCGTTACGAGACGACGCCGACGGCAGAAGACGCGGCCCTTCTCGGGTTCTTCTGGGCCTCGTCCGGAAACTTCGGCGGTGCCTATGACGCGTTCCAGAAGGCCGTGGAGCTGAACTCGTCGTTCGACTTCCGCGCGGAGTCGTTCGACGCCGCCGCGAGCGGCTACGGGACGGGCCAGATCCCGATCGCGAAACTGGAACGCGCGGCGACGGACGTACTCGCCCAGAACGACTCCGACGAAGAGCACGTGAACGTCGCTTCGATCCTCGTCGCCGTTACCGAGGGCACGCCGGACGCGGAGCGCGCCGCTCCGTTCCTGGCCACCGCTCTCGAGAAGGCGAAGTCGTCCTCGGCGCCCAACATCCAGCAGGCTGCGGTTCGGCTCGAGCCGTATCGCCTCCTCTATCTGGCGCACGATCCGGCCGCCGCTGTGGACGCGTACCAGCGGCGCTATCCGGGCTGGCCGAACGACCCCGACGCCCTCAACAACGTCGCCTGGTGGTGCCGCACTCATCAGATCGAACTGGACCGGGCCGAGGACTGGGCGCGGAAGTCGGTGGACGGATACACCGAGCCCGGGGACAGGGCGAATGCACGGGACACGCTGGCGGACATCCTCCTCCTTCGAGGAAAGAAGAAGGAAGCGATCGACCAGCTCTTCCTGGCATTCAAGGACGCCCCGAGAGAGCTGAAGTACGGACTCAAACTGAAGGAGCTGGGGGCTGAGGTGGAACTCCCGGAGGCACCGAGCCGAACGGTCAACGTCGTCCCTTCGGGTGACGGGACCGAAACGGAGCAGGAGTCGACCAAGCCCTAGCGAACGTGATGCTTCGGATCAGGACGATTGGATAGGGATGATCGTGTCGAAGCAAAGAGAAGGAGCCGGCAGATGATCGAGCGAATCCGCGAACTCCTGGGGGAGAACTCCTCCCTCCTCGAGTACAAGGCGAAGGGAATCTCCAGTCAGGACCTCCACCTCCCGGGGCCGGACTTCATCGAGCGAGTCTGGATCCACTCGGACCGCCCGAACACGGTCCTCCGGAGCCTCCAGTCGATGTTCGACCGAGGACGCCTCGGCGGCACCGGCTACCTCTCGATCCTTCCGGTCGACCAGGGTATCGAGCACTCGGGCGCCGCGTCGTTCGCGCCGAACCCGATCTACTTCGATCCCGAGAACATCATCAAGCTCGCCGTCGAAGGCGGATGCAACGCCGTCGCGTCCACCCTCGGCGTGCTCGGTTCGATGTCGCGCCGCTACGCGCATCGCATTCCGTTCATCGTCAAGATCAACCACAACGAGCTTCTCTCCTATCCGGCCCAGCACGATCAAACGCTCTACTCGAGCGTGGAGCAGGCGTTCGACATGGGCGCGGCCGGCGTCGGAGCGACGATCTACTTCGGGTCCGACGAATCCCGTCGTCAGATCGAGGAGATCTCCGAAGCGTTCCAGCAGGCCCACGAGCTCGGTCTCTTCACCGTGCTCTGGTGCTACCTCCGGAACCCGGACTTCAAGAAGAACGGTGTGGACTACCACACGGCCGCGGACCTGACGGCGCAGGCGAACCACATCGGCGTCACGATCCAGGCGGACATCATCAAGCAGAAGCTGCCCGAGTCGAACGGCGGGTACAAAGCGATCGCGTTCGGCAAGACGCACGACCGCGTCTACGGCGAGCTCTGCCCGGACCATCCGATCGAGTGGACGCGCTGGCAGGTCGCGAACTGCTACATGGGGCGCTCCGGCCTCATCAACTCGGGTGGCGCCTCGTCCGGACAGGGAGACATGGCCGAGGCCGTGACGACCGCCGTCATCAACAAGCGCGCCGGCGGGATGGGACTCATCAGCGGCCGGAAGGCGTTCCAGCGCCCGATGAAGGAAGGCGTCGAACTCCTGAACGCGATCCAGGACGTCTACCTCTCGAAGGACGTCACGGTCGCCTGATCGTAGGACTGACCGCTTCCGGGAGGGCACGCAGATGCGCTGCCCTCCTGGGGCCACCATCCTCGGTCGCCGCAATCGGACGCCGTATCGACTCTCCCGAACCGGGAACTCCCCGCCTCTGCTAGGCTCCTCGCTTCACCCAAGGAGCAGAAGCACATGAGCGAGGTCTCCCCGTCGTCCTCGGCCCGGACCCTTCCAGGCACCCAGCTTCCACTCGCGGGCGTCCTCCACCTCCTCGTCGTCTACATCGTTTGGGGGAGCACGTACCTCGCCATCCGCGTCGCAGTCCGCGACGGTTCGGGATTCCCTCCGTTCTCGATGGCGGCGAGTCGTGTGCTGCTCGGCGGCGGACTGCTCTGGATCTGGGGCGCCGCCCGCAGGATGCGCCTCCGCCCGACCCGGGCGGAGTGGCAGACCTTGATCCCGTCCGCGGCACTCCTCTGGGTCGGCGGAAACGGGGCGGTCGTCTGGGCCTCGCAGCGCGTCGACTCCGTCTACGCGGCACTGCTCGTCGGGGCGCTCCCCCTCTGGGTCTCCGTCTTCGAGGCGGTGCTCGATCGACGTGCACCCTCTCCCCTCCTCGCGCTCTCCCTCGTCGTGGGGTTCTCGGGAATCGCCGTCATCAGCGGGCCGAGCCTGATGCACGCGGAGGGCGCGGCGCTCCTCCCGATCCTCGCGCTCCTCTTCGCGTCCTGCAGTTGGGGAATCGGATCGATCCTCCAGCAGCGACGGCCCGTCAGGCTCTCGCCCGAGATGTCGAGCAGCTATCAGCAGCTCATCGGGGGCGTGCTCTTCGTCGTGGTCGCGCTGATGACGAGAGAGGCCGCACCCACGCCCCAGGGCAGCGCGTGGATCGCGTGGGCCTATCTCGTCCTCTTCGGATCACTTCTCGCGTTCACTTCGTTCGTGAAGGCGCTCCGGATCCTCGAAGCGAGGGTGGTGATGACGTACGCCTACGTCAACCCGGTGGTGGCCGCGTTCCTCGGCTGGTGGATCCTCCACGAATCGATCACGCGTTGGACCATCGCGGGCGCAGTGCTGGTACTGCTCGGCGTCACCGGAGTCTTCCGCGAGCGAGAGCAGAGGCTCGGCTGATCCGGAGCGTCCTCTGCGCGTGTCTCTCTGCCGTAGTCACCGAACGTGTCTGTGAGACGTGTCCGATGACCGCGTCCAATGAGCGTGTCTGCCGGGCGCGTCGACTAGGCGTGTCGGCGCTGCGCGGCCTCGGACACGTCGTGTTCCGACGTCCCCGCGGAACCAGGCTGGTCCGCTGAAGAGGCCGGACGGTGCGACTGGGGCGCAACGATCCCGTTCTCGGACGGCACGCCATCGGTCCCCACGTTCTTCGCGATCCACTCGAGGTCGTACGCTTCGGACGCGAGTCGGTTCTTCTTCCGATCCCGCTCCACGAAGAACCACCACGGCCCACGCAGCTGCCAGAACGGAATCGACTGCACGTACTCGGCCTGACGCCTCAGTGCACCGAGGACGAGACTCTCGAAGCTCTCCTCCGCCGTGGAAGGTTCTCCGAACACACGGGTGAACTCGAGACGCGCGAGCGCGTGGCGCTCCCAGAGCTGTTCGAGATCTTCCCCAGGGAACGCCTGGACGCAGGCGCCCGGTGGTTGGGGAAGCGCGAACGAATCCTTGGTCGAGGCCGTCGTCAGTCCGATGCGCGGGGCGAAGAGGGAGACGATGTCGTACTGCACCTGCCCGCCCACCTGGTACTGACACAGGTACTCGGCGGAGTCTCCGCGGCGCCAGGCGAAGGCGAGCGGCTCGGACTGCATCCGGAGCTGGAACGCCCCGAGGAAGTCGAACCCCTTCCGGACCGCCCACGGCGCGACCTGTTCCGCCACGTCCCACTCGTCCGGGCGCTCGTGCCTCGCCACGCGATCGAGCCGCAGGTCGGGCGAACTCAGCTGGAGTACGGATTGCCAGATGGTGAACGACACGACCACGCACGCGAGGAGGACGAGGCCAAAGCAAGCGGACCAAATGGGCATGAGGGTCTCCCAGTCGAATGTCTCCTCTCGACGTATCGTCCGGGTGACGCCCATTCCTGAGGGCGGAGACGGGAGGGAGATACGCACGCTCTCTGCGCCGGGGAGGAACGCCACACTCCGCTTGGAGCGTCGCCCCTTGTTGCCCCGACTGGGGCATTTCGCCCCGCCTCCGGACACCCCGCCGGAGCGCACGGCGGGACGTCCGAGAAAGCTCCACCGGCCCCGAACGCAGCGTCAACTACCTTGTTTTCAGCAACTTACTGGTCGTTCAGCAGGGAGTCGGGGACATTCGCCGCCGCGAGAACGGGATTGGCACCCCGGTTCCATGTGGAGCCGGTCGAAGGGCGGCCCGATCCGCTCCCGTGCGCGGCGAGACATCCCGCCGGAGCCCGTTGCCCGATCGCCGTTCACGTCAGGTTTCGAACCCCCAGGATGGGAGGATCTCATGTTCTTCGGTTCTCAGCAGAAGTCCGCGCTCACCCTCGCCGCACTCGTGCTCCTCGGAACGAGCGCCTGCAGCAAGAAGACCGTCCAGATTCCGGACCCCGAACCGACCTCCACCGCGAGCAGCACGCCCAGCCACGAGACCACTCCGGCTACTCCGGAGCCAGCCCGTCCGGCGGAACTGGCCGACATCTACTTCGACTACGACCAGTCGAGGATCCGGACCGACGCGATGACGGTCCTGAACGCGAACGGCAAGGCGCTGAGGGGTGAGATCGGAACCCAGGTGACCCTCGAGGGGCACTGCGACGAACGGGGCACGGTCGAGTACAACCTCGCACTCGGCGATCGTCGGGCCCGCGCCGTGAAGGACTACCTCGTCAGCTACGGAGTCGAGTCGTCCCGTATCTCGACGATCTCGTACGGCGAGGAGCGTCCGGCCGTGATGGGACACGACGAGTCCGCCTGGGCGGAGAACCGACGCGTCCACTTCGCCCGGAAGGCGCAGGGACAAGCGAGCCGTTGACGCATCGCCGCCGGAGTCCGGCTCGCAACCTAGTCTAGCTCGCCGCTAGGGGCGGAAGCAGTCGGACTCCCGGTCGGCGCGCCCGGCGCCGGCATACGATGCGTGACCCCGTCCGCCGTCCAGGTCAGACTAGAGGAGAGCCGGAGGCACGCGCCGACGAGGACCGCGTTCGTCCGCCGCTTTCCCCCCTCGAAGATTCTGGGGGAACACGTGAGAGAACCGCGAGAGGACGGCGGAGATGAAGGTCGGAACCAAGCTATTCCTCTCCCTCGCCGTCCCGATGGTGTCTCTCTTCGCGCTCTTCGGATACCTCGACGGCCGCTCGAGCAGCCACCGGCTCCGGGACGAACTCTCCCGGGAAGGGCGCGCGATCTCGAGGACGGTACAGCACTCGATCGAGGACGCTCTTCGAGACCGTCAGTTCGAGGACGTCCGAGAACTCGTCGATGCGATCACCGGCTACGAGCGGATCTTCGGCGTCCGTCTCTTCGACGGGAACGGACGGATCCGCTACCAATCGGCGGAGCTCGAGTCCCACGCCTTCGCCCACCAGGCGCAACTCGAAGCCGTCCTCGCCACCCGGGACCCGCTCGAGGTCCGTCGCCGGTTCGACGAAGAGCCCGTCGTGTCGTTCCTCAACCCGCTCCTGGGGCCGGACGGAAGCCTCCTCGGAGCCGTGCAGGTGATCCAACTCGAGTCGTTCATCGAAGAAGACCTGCGCGCCTCCTGGACTCGGATCGCACTCCTCACCGGAGCCATGATCCTCGCGACCGCACTCGTCATCTCGCTCGTCACGCGCTTCGTCGTGACGAGACCGATCGACACGCTCGCCTCGGGCTTCCGCGAACTGGGACGCGGCAAGCGGCCGCAGATACCGCGCACCTCCTCGGACGAGTTCGACCGGCTCGCGGCGGAGTTCTCCGCGATGTGCGTCCGGCTCGATGCCGCGCAGGCGTCCCTTCTCGAAGAGCAGGAGGAACGGCAGAAGATCGAAGCGGATCTCAGGAACACGGCACGCCTCGCCAGCCTGGGTGAGCTGGCGGCAGGCCTGGCCCACGAGATCGGGACCCCACTCGGCGTGATCGCGGGGCGGGCGGAGGTCCTGCAGCGACGGCTCGCCGGTAACGAGCAGGCGGGGCAGTCCCTCGAGATCGTCCTCGAACAGATCGACCGGATCTCGAGGATCGTCCGCAGCATGCTCGACTTCGCGCGGGTTCGGGAGCTCCATCTCGCCGATGTGTCGATCCCGTCCGTACTCGCCCGCACCTTCGAGTTCGTGTCGCACCGCCTCGAGGAACGCGGCATCGCGAGCCATGTGCGCGAGACATCCGCCCTCCCGACCGTACGCGCGGACGCCGAACACCTCCAAGAGGTGTTCCTCAACGTCATCATGAACGCATCGGACGCAATGCCCGAAGGCGGTACGATCGACGCGGCCCTCTCGGCAGGCACCGAGCCCCACCCCGAGCGCGGCGGAACCATGGACACGATCCGGCTCGAGTTCCGGGACACGGGGACGGGAATCGCGGAGCACCACATCGAGCGGGTCTTCGACCCGTTCTTCACGACCAAGGAAGTGGGTCGGGGAACCGGGTTGGGGCTCTCGATCTCCTACGGAATCGTCAAGGAGCACGGAGGCTGGATGGAGATCGAGAGCGAGGTTGGTCGGGGTACGGCCGTTCGGATCCATCTCCCCGTCCAAGGTCCGACGTCCGCAACGGGACCTCGACAGACGAACGGTGGAGGGCGCGGAGCGGGCCGGCGGAGCCACGAGGCGATCGGCATGGGAGCGAACGGATGAAACGCCCGAGCGGAACGGTCCTGGTCGTCGAGGACGACGACGCGATGCGGACGCTCCTCGACGAGCAGCTCACCGAGGCCGGATACCGTGTCTTCACGGCGGTGGAAGGCGCGGAGGGCCTCGAGCAGGTGGTCCGCCACTCCGTCGACGTCGTCGTGACCGACCTGAAGATGCCCGGCATGAAGGGAGACGAACTCCTCGAAGCGATCCGCTCGCGGGATCCCGAGCTTCCCGTCGTCGTCATCACGGCGTTCGGCAGCATCGAGTCGGCCGTCGAGACGATGAAAGCCGGCGCGTACCACTACGTGGCGAAGCCGTTCCGGATGAACCAGCTGCTGGTCACGGTAGGGAACGCACTGCGTGAACGCCGCCTGCGCCAGGAACTCCAGGACCTCAAGTCGATCATGGGGAAGGGACGTTGGGGTATCGTCGCGGAGTCCGTCTCGATGCGGCGCGTGCTCGACCTCGTCTCACGCGCAGCCGCGTCGGACTCCCCTATCCTCATCCAGGGCGAGAGTGGTACTGGCAAGGAACTGATCGCGCGCGCCTTCCACGCGGAGAGCCCGCGCACCAACGGTCCGTTCGTCGCGATCAACTGCTCCGCGATCCCCGAGACGCTTCTGGAGAGCCAGCTCTTCGGCCACAGGAAGGGCGCGTTCACGGACGCGCGGGAGGACCACCGCGGGCTCTTCCAGGAAGCGGAGGGCGGCACACTCTTTCTCGACGAGATCGGGGACATGGCACTCCCGCTCCAGTCGAAGCTCCTTCGTGCGCTCCAGGAGCGGGAGGTGCGCCCGATCGGAGCGCCTGCACCGATCCGCGTCAACGTACGGATCCTCGCCGCGACGCATCAGGACCTCGATCAGTGGGTCAAGGAAGGGAAGTTCCGCAGCGATCTCTTCTACCGCCTCAACGTGATCACGGTGAAGATTCCTCCGCTCCGCGACCGGCCGGAGGATCTCGTCCCGCTCATCGCCCATTTTCTCGACAAACACGGACGGCGCCTCGACAGACCGGGCTGGACCGTCGCACCCGAGGCACTCGAGCAGTTCAAGCGACACTCGTGGCCGGGGAACGTCCGGGAGCTGGAGAACGTGATCGAACGCGGCCTGATCCTGGGAAGGGACCAACGGATCACTCCCGACGACCTTCCCGAGTCCGTGCGCGACTCCGCGCCCGTGCGGACGGAGGTCGGTCACAGCAGCCGCCCGATCGCAGAGGTGGAACAGGAGCACATCGTCAAGACGCTCCGCGCCGTCCGCGGCAACAAGGCGGCCGCGGCCCGCATCCTCGGTTTCGATCGGAAGACGCTCTACCGGAAGCTCCAGCAGTACCGGATCGACGACGAAGCCGACTGAGAGGCGGGGGCAGGAGCGAGAGCGCAAACCTCACGGACCTCGGGCCACGGCCGGGTCCTGATTGCCTGAGACGAGCATCCCCGGACGCGAACACGACCGAACCGGCCTCGAGCCGCCCGCGTCCTCTCCGTCAGCGAGCGGTCATCCACTTCGCAAAGCGTGCGTGGATCGACGCCGCGCGGGCTTCGATCGCCGCGTAGTCCCCACCCGCGATTTCGGCTGCACGGAAGAGGCTGCTGACGAAGCCGACGCCGAACGCACCCGCCTCCAGGATCGCGACGAAGTTCTCCTCGTCGACGCCCGCGGTCGGAAAGATCCGGAGATCGGGCAGTGGCCCTCGGACCTGCCGGACGAAGGTCGGGATGTCGTGTGGGGCCGGGAAGATCTTGACGAGGTCCGCGCCGAGCTCGGTCGCGATGAACATCTCGGTCGGCGTGTACGTGCCGGGGATGGATGGGACGTCGAGGTCCGCGGCTTCGTCGATCACCTCGTCGTCCGTGACCGGCGAGACGAGGAACCTGGCCCCCGCCGTCACTGCCTGCCGCGCATCCTTCCGAGACATCACCGTGCCCGCTCCGACGAGAAGCCGTTCCCCGTCGGCGAGTGTCTTCCTCGAAAACTCTTCGATGAGTACGAGCGCCCCAGGCGTCGTGAGCGTGAACTCGACCATCCGGAATCCACCCGCGACTGCCGCGTCCATCGCTCGGCGTGCCTGGTCCTCATCCTCCGTCCGGATGATCGCGCTGAGCTTCTTCTCTCCGATCTCGACGATCGTCTCGTATCGACCAGACATTGCTTAGTCCTCCAGTCCCCGGCCGCGCATGTCCTTCCTGCGCGCCCGGGCCACGTTCACGGCCACCAGGTTGCCTGCCGGCGTACCCGTGGTCCGATCGAAGGCGTCACTCGTCACGAGATGGAAGCAGGCTTCCGGTTCCTTCATTCCATCACTACCACCCTGCACGTCCGAACGGAACCCGTAGTGCTCGGGCAGGAAGAGATTCCCCGGAGACACACGATCGACGAGCCAGATCCGAGTCGTGAGTTCGCCATGCGGCGACGCCACCGTGACCCACTCGCCGTCCCCGATCCCGAGCCGGCTTCCGTCCAACGGATGCATCTCGAGTCGTGCGACCGGTGCGTCGTAGTGGAGGTCCGGTGTGTTCCCGGTCCGTACCCGGGAGCGGAAGTGCTCCCGCGCCGGGCCGCCCACGAGAAGGAACGGCCACTCTGGCGTTCGCGCCGGGACGCCCGGCGACGGAACGAACGACCGCGAGGCCCCTCCCGCGGCGCTCGCGAGCGCTTCGGGTGCGGACGTCTCGCGAAGGACGAAGGGCGGGAGTTCATTGCCCTCGCCGTCGAACCGGGGACGCGTCCCGCTGCTCGGTTCGAGTCGGTGAAGTCCTGGATCGAGTGGAGACGTGCAGGGCCAGGTCGGGCCGAGCTCCGTGCGGAGGCGGTCCGGTGTGACTCCGCTCACGTCCATCACGGTGCCGACGGAGAGCGCCCGCAGCTCATCTCCCACGCGATGCGGATCCTCCGCGAAGAGGCGAAGGGTGTCCGTCTGGGCCGCGCCGCTCTCCTGCGTCTCGGCGAGGTCCACGAGGACTCGCCCCATCGTGCGCACGTCCGCCGGTGGTTCCACCGCCAACTCGAGCAACTGGACCTGCCGTCCGAGTGACGTCATCGTCCCGCGGGATTCTCCGGCCACGAGCGCGACCGGGAGAACCACGTCGGCGAACGCTTCCGTCTCCGTCGCGGCATGACTCGCCACCGAAACGACGAACGCCTCCTTCATCGCCGCACGCCACTTGGGGGCGGCGGGCATCTCGACGGCGGGATTCGTCCGCAGGAGGACGAGCGCGCCGATCTCGCCGGACGCGATCGCGGCGGGCCAGGCAGGCGCCGGGAGCCCTGATCGTTCCGGCAGTGCGGTGGGGTCGACTCCCCAGGCCCCGCCGACGACGTCGCGATCGAGTGGGTTCGTGAGCGACCTCGCCATCGGGAAACGTCCCGGCGCGAGTCCGGCGAGGAGAACGCCGGAGGCATTCGCGCCACGCGGGAGGAAGAAGACGCCGTTCCCCGGCGTCCCCCAGCGTCCGGTGCCTCGGTGCTGCTGCGCGACGTCACGGGCGAGAGCACTCCCCCTCGGGCCGGAGAGCATGGCCGGAGAAACGAGCGTCATCACTCCTCGGGCGTCCCGCCACCACGCGGCGAAGCTATCGATCTCCTCGGGGCTCACTCCGTCAACAGCAGTGAATCCCCGGTCCAATCTCCTTCTGGTCGACACGTCCTCCCGATCCCCACCGGCCCCACTCCGGGCGCCGAGCACCGCAAGGCGTCCGGAGACTGCGTTCCAGACGTCGAGCTCGCGGCCCGGCTCCGCGCGCAGATGGAGATCGGCCGCGCCGACGGCAAGCGTCTTCCGCGAATCGATGACGACGACCTTCGTCCGTCCGGACCGACGCGCATCGTGCACCCGGTAGTAGACGCCCGGATGACTCTCGGCGCAGTCGGCACCGAAGAGCACGATGAGGTCGGCGGCATCGATGTCTTCGAGCGCACTCGGATTGCCCGGGAGTCCGAACGCATCGAGGCAGGCGCCATAGGCATGGAGTGCATCGAGCCTCGCCATCGTGTCGACGTTGTCGGTGCGAAAAACGGTCCGCGCGATGCGTGAGAGGAGGTACGCGTCCTCGTTCGTCTCGCCGTCGGACGCGAAGAAAGCGACGCCGGCATCGCCGAGGCGAGTCCGCGTCTCCGCGAGGCGTGGTCCGATCACTGCGAGAGCGTCACCCCAGGTGGCAGGTTCGAGCCCCGCCGCCGTCCCCTTCGTGTTCGGATCACGACGGACGAGAGGCGTGAGGAGACGACGCGTAGGGTCCCCGCGGAAGAGCGCGGCGGCCCGCGGACAGAGCCGCCCGAAGCCGACGGGCGACTGCGCGATCCCTTTGGCGGCAACCACCGTTCCTCCGGAAGTGCCGAGAAAGACAGGGTCGCCGAGACCGCAAAGGTCGCAGACCGCTCGCGCCCATCCATCGACCACCGTCGCCGGCGCCGTCGTCGAGACGAGCGCTTCCTGGAGCGTAGGGTCCGTACCCGCACCGTCAGCGGCCAGAGCAAGGGGCGGGCGGCCGTATCCGCCGGTCAGGCCGGAGGCACAGGCGACGCCGAGGCATTCGAGAAAACGTCGACGTTCCATCAGCGCGTCCCTCCTGTCGCCGCGGGCACGGGTCGCCTTCGCACGTCCTCCGTCATCCCGACCGGAGTCCAGGTGCGGATGAGGGACGCCGAGTTCTCGAGCCGGTAGCGCGCGTTCCGCTCACTGTGGCACTTCACGCAGAGAGGAACGAGCGTCTCGATCGCTTCCGCCGCGAGGACGTTCGGATCGTCGGCCTGCTTCCGCACGGTCGCGGACGGATCGTGGAGCGACACCTTGTCGTTCCGGTAGTCGAAGCCGGGGCCGGTCGGCGTGACCGGAGGCATGTGGCAGTAGACACAGTCAGGAGCCCGGAGATCTCCGTCCGGCCCGTACCCTTCCCGGAGGAAGACGAGTCCCATCCGGGACGTCGCGTACCCCTGCACGTGCTCGGAGTCGAGATGACAGCCGGTGCACGTCTCTACATGGGCCGCCGCACGTCGATCGGTCGCGTGGATCTCGTGACAAGGTGCGCACCCCATGCCCGGAGCGCGTTCGGGACCGTGTGCCGAGCTCGTGGCGGCTTCGTACTGAACCGCGTGGCACGTTCCACAACGGTCGGGACCCGGCTTCGTCACGAACACACCTTCATGTGAACCATGGCACCCGCTGCATGTCACGCCGACACGCGAGTGCGCACTCTCCGTCCACGACTGCGCCGCGAACGACGTCTGGCTGACGGCGTGACAGTGGAGACAGAGGCTGCGGAAGACCGGCGCCTCTTCCTTCTCGTACGCGCCGCCCACCGGGGTGACGCGGAGGATCTGTCCGGGCGGGAGTTCCATCGACTTGAACTCGTCGCTCTGCCCCGGAATCGCGGGAGGCGCGATCGCTGCGGACGTTCCGGCGCCGAAGCCGTTCTGGTCGGGCGCGCCCGACGACGCTCCCGGGCGCAGTCCCGCGCCGCCGCCCGAGCCCGCACCGGAACCGGTACCGCCCGTGCCACCAGTGCCGGGCACACGCGCGTCTCCCGAACAGGAGATCACGCCGGCTACGCAAACGAGCGCAACAGTACACGCGAACGACCACGACCGCGCAAAGCCGCGCTCCCCTGCACTGCCCGGCTTCCCTCGCAGCCGTCCCGAGTCATGGATCCTCACTGCGCTCCTCCTCCATCCTCTCCCGTACTTCCGACTTCCGCCTGAGACGAGTCGGCTCCGCGCAGTCCCACCTGCGTCTCGAGCCGACTCGGCCCGCCCTCGGCATGGCGTCGTGGGTGATGGCACGCGACACACAGGTTCATGGGGCCGGCATCTCCCGCGACGAGGCGCGCGCTGATCCCTTCGCGCGCCATCCGGGCCGATGCATCGAGCAGCTCGCGACCTCTGCCCGTCTCACCCCTTCCGTTCAGCTCGGCGCCGGCGAACATCAGTTGGCTGTAGACCTCACCCGGGCCGTGGCACGCCTCGCATGTCACACCGCCTTCCGCGAAGCGTCCGGTGTCAGAGTCGTATCCCGTCGCATGACAGGCATAGCAGGGGCGTGGATCGACCACGTCCTTCAGTCGCTCCCCGCTCCGGAACTTCGTATCGAGCCAGCGCTCGGTGTGTTCACGATGAGTCGTCCGGTGGCAGCCGATGCACTCGCGTGATCCCACGTAGCGGAGCCGTCGACCCGCCGTCGTGAGCGTGAACGGATCGAAACCGCTCTCGGACGCGACGAGGTTCGGCCCGCCGAGCGACGGTCCGGCCCCACTCACGCCGGCCCCGCCACCGGAGCCCACCATCCCGCCGGGACCACCCAGCCCCCACGCTCCCGCCCGCCGCAACGCCCGCGGGCGCGAACGAGTTCGCTCCGCCTGCGATCCGCGTCCCGCCGGTCACCACGGGATCGACGCCTTCGAAGTAGCGCTGCGCGACCTTCCACCACTCGATCCAGGCCAACGCCTCGGCCAGATCCGGGTCCGCCGTCTCGACCGGGATCGTCCCGGGGTCGATCCCGGTGATCTCGCGGAGTTCCTCCATGGCGCGGGCACGAACCGTCACGTCGGTGCTGGTGAGCGCTTCGATCCGCGCGCGGATGGAGCGATCCCCGCCACTCCGGCCATCGCCGGCGATCAGCCCCGCGTGCGCGCGCTTCACGTCGAGCGCTCGTCCGTTGCCCCGATGACAGACGACGCATCCGACGTCGACGAACTCCGCGCCGTTCGGGAGGGTCGGATGGGTGGAGGGGACGTCTCCCAGCGAGCCGTGGCAGGTCGGACAACGCGAAACGGTGCGGCCGTCAGGCGAAAGGATCTCACGCACGGCCGGCCGGGACGCACGCACCCGATCGAGGCCGGACGCCGCCGCCTCGAGGCGCCCGCGAAGTGCGGTCCGTTCACCCGTGAGTCGGACGCGCTCCGCGTCGAGCGCGGTCAGTTCGCCATACAGATCCACTTCGAGCACGCGAAGACTGTCGATCGCCTGGACGAGACGGTCGATCGGAGCGAGTGCCTCGTCACGCGCCCGGAGCAGCGAGTCCCTCACCGCACGCGATCGCTCGAGGCGCGACTCGTTCGGCGGCCACTTCCCGCTCTCCTCCGCAAACGCGAGCTCTGCCACTTCGAGGAGCGCCAGTCGCGCCCGATGCTCGGCGGATACGTCGGCACCCGTCATCCTCGCTTCCTCACTCCGAAGCTCGGTCCGAAGTCTCCGGACCTCGTCGCGCAGCGCGGGGAGCCGACGGTCGCGGAGGTCCGCGCGAGCCCGCACCCACGTCGTGTCCGCCTCGAAGGCAGCCAGGCGTGCCTCGATGGACGCGATCCGTCTCCCGGTCTCCGGACTCGCCAGGTCCCTTTCGGCGAGAGCGATCTCCTCGAGAAAGTACGCCTCGGCTCCAGACGTGAGCTGTGCCTGGTACCGCATCCACTCCGGGTGCGTCTCGTCCCACGCCATCCAAACGGTGACGAGGAGCAGCGCACACGTGAGGAGGAAGAATGCGAGCCGCACGTCACCCCCTCACACGCTGAAGCCCACGCCCGGGAAACTGACGAAGTAGCGGAGCCCGAGCGCGAGGTGGAGAACGATCTTGAGGACGACGCCGGCGAACGCCAGCACGAGAAAGACGAAGACGACGCGCGCCGGTGCTCCCAGCGCGGGCCAGTCCCGAATCCAACGAAGGAGTAGGTAGCCGCCGCCGAGGAAGTACGCGAGGAGGAGCGGAACCCCGACCAGGTTGGGAAGGGAGCCACTCGCCTCCGTCGCCGGATGGATCACTCCCTTGGTCCACGGCCAGACCCAGGTCCACCCGGGACCACGAAACACGAGCCCGACGAAGATGAGCACGAACCATCCGACGAGGCCTGCCGTGAAGATGCCGACCGCGACAGGACGCTCCCGGAACGAGTACACGCCCTCGCCCTTCCGGGAGGGATCGAGATACGGGATCGCGGCGAGCCCGAAGACGATGATCGCAGGAATTGCAACGCCCGCGATCCACGGATCGAAGTAGACGAGGAGCTCCTGCAGACCAACGAAGTACCAGGGAGCCTTGGCCGGATTCGGTGTCGTCATCGGATCGGCGGGGGACTCGAGCGGCGCGTCGAAGAGAAGGCTCACCACAAGGAGCACGAGGACGCAGGCGAGCACCGCGAGCAGTTCGCGGAAGAGGAGGTTCGGCCAAACGGGCACGGTGGGACCGAGCGCAGGAAGGTCGGGCATCGACCCGACGGGCTGCACCTCTCCCAGCTCCCGCCACGGCCTCTCCTCCGGCGAGGGCCGTTGGGCGTGGTTCCCTTTGTCTCCGACGCGACTCACGGTCCGAACCTAGTAGCGTGCGAGCACGCCACCGTCCTTTCGTACGCGGTAGAAGTGGATGGCCATGAGCAGCGGCATCACGACCGGAATCACGACACAGTGGAGTACGTAGAACCGGATGAGCGCGTCCGCGCCGACGACCTCACCACCGAGAAGAATCGCGCGCGCATCTCCCCCCGCGTCCACGACGGAGAAGGGTCCCAGATGCCCGAGGAACGGCGCGGACGCGGCCATGTTCGTTCCGACGGTCACGGCCCAGTACGCGAGCTGGTCCCAGGGAAGCAGGTAACCGGTGAAGCTTAGGAAGAGCGTCAGCACGAGCAGAAACACACCGATGACCCAATTGAACTCACGCGGCGGCCGGTACGCGCCCGCATAGAAGACGCGCGCCATGTGGGCGATGACCGCGAGCACCATCGCGTGTCCCGACCAGCGATGGAGGTTCCGGAGCAGCTGCCCAAAGGGAACCACCGCTTCCAGCTCCTGGATGTCGGTGTAGGCCAGCTCCGGCGTGGGACGGTAGTAGATCATGAGCAGCACACCGGTGACGAGGAGCACGCAGAAGAGCAGGAGCGAGATGCCGCCGAGACAGAAGGTGCGGATGAACCGGATCGATGCCGCCGGAACACGCGTCGGATGGAGATGGAGGAAGACGTTCGAGAGAACGACCGCGTGCTGCTCGCGCGTGTCCTGCGGAATCCCGGTCCGGAACACCGAGGTCCAGAGGCGGGTCCGCCGCATCCAGGCCAGTGGACTCTTGGAACGCACGTCGCAACTCTCCCAGGCCGAGGGCCGGATCAGATCATCACGTGATATCCGCCCCGGGACTCCGCGTCCTCCAAACTCACGTAGTCCGCCGGATCGATGAGGATCCGTTCCCCCTGACGACGGATGGCAACGCGCTTGAGCGGCTCCCGGGCCGGCCCGCGCAGGGCGATTCCTTCGAGCGAGAAGAGGCTGCCGTGGCAGGGACAGCGAAACCGCGACGACTGCGGCTCCCACCGCGGCGTGCACCCGAGGTGAGGGCAGTCGGCCTGGAGCGCGAAGAGTCCGCTGTGATCGCGGACGACCCACAAGCCGTGACGGCGGATCCATCGGGTGGAGACGGTGGCGGCACTGTAGTCCTGGACCAGGCCTGCGTCGAACTCGGTGCGTCCCGCGCCAGCCCGCCGAGGCATGAGGAAGCGAAGCGTCGACGGAACGGTGAAGATCGCGAGCAGGGCCACACCGACCCAGCCCAGCTTCTCGAAGAACTGGCGGCGCGCGAGCGGTACCGTCCTCGGTCCCTGGTTCAGACCAGCATCGGTTCCGGCTGGATCACGTTTCGATTCGGACTCGTCCATCTCGTCCAATGAATGGCCCCCACCGGACACGCCGCCACACACTCCCCGCACCGGATGCAGGTCGTATCGTCGACGGAGAGGGTGAAGCCACGGGTTCTCGGGTTCTGGATCCACCTGAGGCTGTCTTCGGGACAACGCGCGGCACATTGGCCGCAGAGCACACAGCGATCCGCGTGGAGGCGGAGCGTCTGATCGCAGCTGAGACAGAGACTCGCGGACTCCGACGCGGCGGCGAGCGCGTCTGCCCCACACGAGCCGACCCACGTCGCATAGTCGCGTCGTACTTGCGAACCGGCGACGGCGTGAACGTCCTCGGTATGCGAACCGACCGCCGCTGCACGCGAACTCGCGGCCGCTGCACGCGAACTCGCGGCCGCCGCGCGCGCATCCACGGACCGCCCCGTCCACGGATCGAAGAGCGGGTCACCCAGGAGCCGCGTCAGCCTCTCCTCCGGGCTCTCCCAGACACCGCTCGCTTCGAGCACAGCCGTGACCCGTGCCGCGGCTCTCCGCCCGGACGCGATCGCATCGGCCACGGTCGATGGCCCGGTTTCGAAGTCGCCGCAGACGAAGAGGCAGGTCTCGCTCTCCGACGCTCGCATCGAGAGCATCTGTTCACGTCGGTCGGCGCCCGGGACGTGCGCAGGCCCGCCCGCCGTGACGTCGGCCGCCGGGTCGGTCCCCGGAGCGTCGGACGCCGATCCGGACGCAGTCGCGGCCGCCGAGTCGCGCGACGATTCGGTCGGGACAGGAGACGCGTCCCAAGTGAAACTCGAACTCTGACCGATCGCAGAGACGATGGTGTCGGCGGGCAGGAACCCCGTTTCGCTCGAGTCGGTACGCGCGATGCGGACACCGACGACCGTGCCGTTCTCGGCGACGATCTCGTCGACGACGGTCGTGAACCGGAACCGGATCCCCTCTTCGCGGGCCTCGTCGATCTCCCGCGGCAGCGCGCGCATGTCAGAGCCGCGCCTCCGGTAGACGATCTCGACGTCCGTGGCGCCCCGGCGCGTCGCGGCGCGGGCGACGTCGAGCGCGGCGTTCCCTCCCCCGACCACCAGCGTGTGTCCGAGCGCCCTTCCGTCCGCCGGACGGGAGAGGAAATCGATCGCGGTCACGAGCTGCGGCGACTCGTGCCATCCGAAGAACGGAGGGACGAGATCCACGCCACCTCCGATGGCGAGGACGACCGCGGCGAACCCTTCGTCGAGAAGAGCGCGCGCATCGTCCAACCCGCCGAACCGGACTCCGGGACGGAACGTCAGCCCCATCGAGAGGATCCGGTCGACGTCGCTCTCGGCCACGTCCCTCGGAAGGCGGAAGTCGGGAATGCACGACGTGAGGAGCCCGCCGGCCTGCTCGCGTTCGTCGTACAGGGTCACGTCCGCACCGAGCACGGTGAGGTCGTGCGCGGCCGCGAGTCCGGCCGGACCGGCGCCGATGATCGCGACCTTGGGACCGTCGGGAATGAACCTCGGTGGCTTGTGCTTGCCGTTCCCTTCCTCGCTCCCCACCCACTTCTTGAGCGAGCAGATCGCGACGGGCGCCTCCATCTGGCTGCGCCGACAGACCGACTCACACGGGCGCGGACAGATCCAGCCGAGCACGCCGGGAAACAGATTGTCGCGGAGCGCGATCCGCCACGCACGGACGGTGTCCTTGGAAGCGATGGCGCGGAGGAATCCGGGGACGTCTTTGTCGAGCGGACAGGCGGCACGGCAGGGCGGAGAGAGGTCCGGAACGGCCGGACTCCCCATGGCCCGCGTTCTGCCCGCTTCCGGGGTCATTTCGGTGCCTCATCCTCTTCTTCGTCGATCTCGACGGCGAGACGGAGTCGATCGAGGCCGGGATAGCGACCCGCGTCCCACTTGCTGAGTTCGTCATCCCCATCGACGACGAGACGGAGATGGGTCACGTCCGCGGGGAACTGTCCGAAGTACGGATCGACCGGAACCCAACCGTCCAACCAGACCTCGGCCCAGGGGTGGAAGTGGAACGACGTACGCTGGGCGACGAGTCCGACCCGACTCCGGGCCGGGATCCCCGCGGCCGCAGCCATCGCGCAGAAGACGCGCGTGAACTCGGTCGCGTCCCCCTTCCCCGCCGCGATCGCCGTCGCCGCATCCTGGTCTCCGGGCCAGGAGCTCTTCTCGAGCGACTCGTCGAGCCAGTCGAGCAGCAGTTCCACCTTCTCCTCGGGATCCGTTTCGTTGCCGGTCGCTTCGGCGGCGGCATCGGCCACCGCTCCACCCGCTCCCGCCGTTGCCTTGGGGGCGGATCCGCCGAGATTGTCCACCGGAACGACTTGGAGCTCTGCCTTGTTCGGTTCCCGCTGCGTCCAACGGGCGATCTTCTGGCCGTCGTCCGCCTGGAAGAGCTTCTTCACGTCGAGCCGACGATCCCCGTCCACGCGGATGCGGAGCTCCGCGGACTCGGGGTCCACGTTTCGCGTGGCAGCCGCGATCCGCTGCACACCACCCAACTCTTTGCTCACCGCGAGCACCGGGACGAGCGCCGGATCGACTGCACTCGCACTCCGGGCCCGAACCTGGGAGTCGTAGGAGAGGAACGCGAAGATGTCCTCGGCCACCTTGGGACTGATCCCGGAGCCCGGCTTCCGACTCATCCGATTGACGTAGCCGTACCACTCATCGCCCGTCATCGAGGAGTTGATCGGACGGGCGAGCGTATGGCACTTGCTGCACTTCTGCGCGAAGACCGGATAGAGCGCCTGCTGCTCGGGCGGATACGACGAGACGTCGATGTAGGCGACGCCGAGGTCGGCATCGAACGACTTGACCTCTTCGTCGGCCCCGTCCTGGGCGAAGGCAACACCGGCACCGAAGGACATCGCGTCGACGAACGCGGCATCGAGAACGGCGCTCCCGAGAGACCGCGCCCCGACACTCGAGAAGGAAGGACTCCCGAGGAACGCGGCCCCAACGAGCGGTATCCCGACGAGCGCGATCGCGAACACCCCGGACACGACGAGCGCGCCCCGGACGAGTCTGGACTCGGGCCTGTCGTCCGCAATCAGAGGAAACCCCCGCCTCATCCAACCCTCCCCTGCACTCGTTTCATCGTCCGGACCACCACCGAGACGACGACCATTGGTGACCGACACGGCGACGCCCGCCGATCCGAGACGACGGCCGTGACGACGCCCCGCGACGACGCCTAGTACGAGACGACGACTCCCAGATGCACGAGTCGCACATCGGAGAAGTCCGTGAACCGCCAGTACTCGTAGCTCATCCGGAACGTGTAGTCGATCGCCGGAGCTATGTTGAGCCCGGCCGTCCAGCGGCCGATTCCCGACGACTCGTCGTTGGACGTTCCGAGCACCGGACCTTCCCGAAGGAGTCCATCGAACCGCCCCACGAACTCGAGATACCGCCCCACGGGGACTTCGGCCTGCATGTAGAAGCCGCGTTTCGTGAGTTCGCTCGTCGTGTCTTCCGCCAAGACATCGGTACTGCGTTCCAGATACTCGGAACGGAAATGAATTGAGCCAAGCGTCGCTCCGAGGTCCACGCCCCAGACGTCGTAGTCGTAGTCGCTGTCCGCGTCGTAGGCCCCATTCATGTATGAGGCGCCGAGAGAGACGTGTTCCTGCGCGATCCCGATCCGGCCGCCCAGCGCCGGCTCCCCGTTGTTGTCGATGAAAGCGCCGTCCGCCACCTGGTTCTTGAAGTTGAAGTCACGCGGGGTCGCGGCCCGGAATCCGTTCACCGCGTAGGCTGCGTACCAGAGCTGGACGCTGTCCTTGAACCAGACGTCTCCGAAGAAGGACACGCCCTGGTCGCTGTACGGCATCGGCACGACGCCCAGGTTGAACTGGTCGGACCGGAAACGGACCATGTGCCCCATCGCATAGGGCAGAGGCTTCGAGCCGAGCTTGTCGTTCGCGGGATCGTGTCGGAGGTAGTAATCACCGAACGGAACGTTGATCCGCCCGGCCTCCATGCCGAGGAGCGGATGGAAACGAACCTCGGCGTAGGCCTGATCGACGGTGAGTCCATGACACGTCGTGCAGAGCTTGACGTTCGCGGTCACCTTGTCCGACACCTCGACCGTCGTCTTGAGGGCCCACTCGACGATCTCCCCGCTGTTCGTGTTCTCCTCGGGATTGCCGAGATCGAGGAGCTTCTGGTCGACCGAAACCGATCCCGACCAGTCCCAGCGGGCCGCGTTCGCGGAGGTCGCGATCACGCAGATGAGCAGCGAGACCGAGAGAACACACCGTTTCATCCGGAGCAGATCAACAACCACCTTGCAGCCCCTCATCCGGCGGTGCGCCTTCTTCGATCCAGATCCGGATCATCTCTTTCTGTTCGGGCGTGAGCGGCTCGCGACTGTCCGGAGGCGGCATCGGGTCGCCCACCGGCGGCGTCTCGTCGGTGATCTTGATCCAGAGGAGGCTCGAGTCCGGCTTGCAGGGAACGAGCGCGCGGAGGCCGAGCTCTCTCTGGCTCTTGCCACCCTCGAGCATCTTGATCCAGTTCGACATGTCGAACTCGCTGTCCGGGATCTCGGGAGCACCGGGGTTGTGGCAGACGTAGCACTCCGTGAGGAGGAACGGGAAGAAGAGGTCCCAGCAGAGCGAGATGGTCGGCGTCTCGCGAACGACGAGTTGGATCTCGTCGCTGGACTCGAGTCCCCACGCGTTCCGCGCCGTCACCACGATGTCGTGCACACCCGGGGTCAGCTCCGACTTCCAGAAGTAGCCGCCTCGACCGATCTCTCCGTCGATGCTGGACGTCCAGGAGAGGCTGTCCGGAATCGCCCCGTGCACCGTATCCACCGCGGACGCGCTGAACGGCACGGTACCGAACTGAGCGACGGCCCGCCCGGTCTCGGGGAACTCGAGACGGACGCGCGGCGGCGAGTTGTTGAGCAGGATCGAGACGAACGGACTGATGCCGAGGGAACCGTTCTCTCCCGTCGCCATCGCGGTGAGGAAGTGGCTCCCCGGCGGATAGTCCTGGGAACTCCACGTGTAGGAGAACGGCGCGTTGGAGTCGCTTCCGATCGGCAGACCGTCGATGAGGAAGTCGACCCGCTGGATCGGAACGCGGGGGTCGTCCGCCTCGACCACGACCTCGATGTCACCCTGGACGAACGCGCTCCGCTCGGGCGCGGTGATCCGGATCTTCGGCCCGGCGTTGAAGACCACGGCGAACACCGTGTCGCTCTCGGCGCTGTTCTCCGACGAGTCGGTGGCGCGTGCCCAGATCCGGTGGACGCTCCCCTCGTCGAGCACGGTCGTGTCCCAGGTGAAGGAGAAGGGAGGGTCCGTGAGGAGCGCTTCCAGACGGTCGTCGATGTGGATCGCGACCTCCCTCAGCTCGACATCGTCCGAGGCGGTCACTTCGACGACGGCGTCACGCCCCCCGACCGGCGTCGCATGGAGGCTGTCGGCCCCAGCGGGCGCCTGCACGGAGACTTCCGGCGGCGTCAGATCCGGGGGCGGACCGAGGAAGGCGTCCGGGTCCTTGTCCAGGTAGTCGTCGAACGCACTGCAGCCCCAGATGAGAGCTACGACCGCGAGCGAAGAGAGCGAAGCGAGGAGCCGACCCCTCGAAATGGATTCGTGCATGCGGTGGACCTGTAACCGAATAGCTCCGAATGTGCCGAACATGTTGTTCGGCCGGAAACCGATTGTTACGGGCAGGGTCCATCGGGTCTATAGATGGTTCCCCCTATCGACCCGTCCCCGGATCAGCCACGGCGAACCTCGCCCCCACAAGAGGTCCGAATCGCCCCGCCCAAACGGCACTCGCCCCCGACGTGGGTGGCCCAGATCCCGGAGCGATCGACGCTCTCGCGCGCTTCGCGACCCGAGTCGATCAACCCACGACGACGAACGGTCGGACCGTCACCCCGAAGGGCGACACGGCCCGCAGGAAGTAGGTTCCACGCGGAAGCGACGAATGCTCGTTGTAACGAACATCCCAACCGATCGACGAACGTCCGGACGGGAAGGGCCGCGCCGCCACGGTGGAGAGACACCGCCCACTCACGTCGATGACTTCGATGCGGAGCTCGGCCGGCGCGGTGAGAACGAGCTCGACCTGGAGGCGACCCCGAACGGGGTTCTCCTCCAGGCGGATCGAAAGGCCCGCCCATCCCTTGGCGCCACCGTCCCCGCCCTCGTTCGAGTCGCCGTTCCCACCGGGGAGCTCTCCCGACGGAAGTCCGGACACCTCGCATCCCGCCGGGAGCGCCCCGATCTGTCCGCAGTCTCCGGCGTTGGGTCCGGTACAGGGCGACGTCACGTCGAGAGTCAGGACTCCCGAATCGAACGCGCAGAAGAGAGGATCGTCCGCGATGTTCCCGTCCCCAAACGCTCCTGCGACGCAGTCGATCCAATCCCCGCCCTCGTTGCCGAAGAAGTCCGAGCAGTAGACGTCCGCTCCCGACGAGGCACCTTCGCACTGCACCGCACTTCCCATGGTCGTGAACGCAACGATCGAGTGATCGATCGAAGCGAAGGAGTCCAGCAGCGAGATCGCGCCGCTCGAGATCGATCCAGTGACCTCGGATCCGGCGATGGAAGAGTTCAGGACCTCGACCAGACTTCCCGTCTCGGCGCGAATCGTCCCGCCGGTCGCCGCATCGTCCATCCAGAACGTCGACTCCAGGATGCGCGGACCACCCAGGAACACATGGACCGCACCGCCGACGGAACTCGCGTGGTTCTCCTCGAACACGCACGCCTCGATCGTCGGCGTCGAGACGTAACACTCGACCGCGCCACCACGCACCGCCTCGTTCTCCCGGAACACACAGGACTCGAGACGCGCCGCGGACGATCCGAGGAACGCGAAACCTCCTCCGTCCAGAGCTTCGTTCCGCTCGAACGTGCAGCCGCGCACCGTCGGCGTCGATGGGTGATCGCAGGCCATTCCTCCACCGATCCCGGCGGCGTTCTCGGTGAAGATGCAGCCCGAGAGCGTCGGCGAGGAGTGGAAGCAGAAGACACCGCCTCCATGGTCTTCGTACAGCTCCGTTCCGAGCGCGACACCGTTCCGGATCGTGAACCCTTCGAGGCGCGTCGACATTCCCACCTCCCCGAAGTAGACGCACCGGCCCCCACCCATCCCGTCGAGGAAAGTTACGTCAGGCCCGTCCGTGCTGAGGAGCACGACATCGGATGCCATGAGGATCATCGAGAGGCCGTGAGGTGTGGGCTTCATCGACTCCGCGTAGACCCCGGGCGAAACGAGAACGGTGTCGCCCGGCACGGCAGCGGTGAGCGCTTCGGTGATCGTCGCGTAGTCGGTCGGGACGGCCAGTGTTGCACTCAACGTGGGAGTCGCAACGCCGAGGAGGAGGATCAGGATCGCGTGCAGCGTCGCCTGTCGGGCGACGAGGTCCGCTAGACGTCGGCACGAACGGCCGACAGAACCGTTCCGGAGCACATGGACGAGCACGCATCGATCCTAGCAGATGCGGTTCGCGTCCGGCTCATCGTGGTTTCCGGCTACGGGTTCGCGATCGGCTCGAGCTCGGAACAGAGCGTCATCGTCACGTCTGCGGCCGGCTCCGTCTGCTCGCAGATGCCCGAGATGGCCGGGTTCGACTCCAGGCGGATGAGCCAGCCGGTGACGTCCGGCTCGAACGCGTCGACGTTGCGGAAGAAGTAGAGGGATGGATCGCTGTCGTCGACCGGGCTCGAGGCGACGCCGGCGGGTCGATCGCCCGTCTCCGCATCCGCCTGGGTCGCGTGGGCCGTGATGATCGGAGCGACCCCATCGGTCGACACCCGTATCCATATAGTATCGGCCTTCGGGAGATCCGGATCCGTCGCCCCATCGTCCGAGGAACATCCCACCGCCGCCGAGAGAAGCAGGCAGGCCCCGAGGCCGAATCCGAACGCGCGTCGCCGTGACTCAGTCATCACATCCCCCAAGGTCGAGCAGTTGTCGTCATCACATCCACTTAGGTATCGGGGGAAGTCGCATTCATGTTGAGAGTCGTGGCGGGGAGATTGGAGATCGGATGGAGATCCGGAGTAGCGGTCAGGAAGGACGAGGGACGGAGTGGGGCCGGGTCGAGGATACCGATCTGCGATCCGGATCGGGGCGCCGAGCCAGGGCGGGATTCCCGCCCAAGCCCGGACCGCCCCATCCGCAATCGTCTCTACCAGATGCGCGGCTTGCTCTGAACTCGTGCACGCGCCTTCTTCGCCTGCATGTCCTCCCAGCTCGCTACGATCTCCTCCAGTTCCGCAGGTCCCTTCCTCCCCGAACGATGTCGATCCGCGCTCCGAAGCGCGGCGCGACGACGTTCCTCCGCGGATCGCCGCGCCCGATCCAGCCCGCTCGAAGAGCGGGACCGTCCGGTTGGGATCTCGGAGTTGAGGAGGGAAAGGGTTCGACGGAACCAATGAGGTACGGATTCGTTGCCCAGCATGATGTTCTCCCCGATTGGTGCATTTGGCCCACGAATCCCCGGATAGGTCTCCAGGGATACCGCGGTTGTCGTCGCTTTTTGAACGGCAGTAGATGGGAATTTGCAACTCGATGTCAGACACGGGGCCACGGATGCGGGAAATGGGACGGCCGATCCTGGCCGATTTGGTGACAGGACCTCAGCACTTGCCCAATGCCGGCGTCTCGAACCACAATAGGTGGTTTCTCACCCATGTCCGGAGAAGATCTGCCGCAAGATCGTGAGGAGTAGTGAAACTCGGCTCTGCCCAAGCTGACGTACTCGACAGACTGGAATCGGAATGGAAAGCGGCGCCCCCGGAGGACGAGCCTCGCGTGCGCGCGGAGCTGATCTGGGAACTCAAGGCGTGGGATCCCGATCGTGGCCTGACGCTGGCCCAGGGCTGCAACGACCCGCGCGTCCGGGTCGCCGCGGCCGCCTGCGAGTACGAGCGTCAAAACGTGCCCGCGACGAAGGAACTCCTCCACGGCCTCCCCGCTGATCTCGACGCTGTCTTTCGGGTTCGTGCGCTCTGGCTCGAAGCAGACCTCGCCAAGCATGCGGGCGAGAACGAAACGAGCCGTGCGGCTCTCGACTCTGCCGACGAACTCGTGAAGACTCTGGGACCCGGAAGCCAGGAGCTCGAAGGACTCCTCGCACTCGCTCGGGCCAGCCTGCTGGTGCAAACGGGCGGCACGGATGAAGTGCTGGATTTCGCCAACATCGCGCTCACGCGTCTTCAGCCCTTCCCGACGACGGTCTACACGAGCCGCGTCCACAGTGCCATGGCCCGTGCGCTCGGCCGGATGGGAAACGTCTCCGCCGCCATCGACCATCTCGGAAGCTGCGTCGAGATCGCGCGCTCCATCGACTCCAAGCGGGAACTGGCCACGGCGCTCCACAACCTCGCCTGTGCCGTAGCGACGGGAGAGGACTACGAGGGGGCGGTGGCACTGGCCCGAGAGTCCCTCGCCGTCCCGTTCGAGCCCGAATCCTCCCCCCTTCGCCATCGTTCCCGCTCGCTCCTCGTCGATGTGCTGTTCGAGTTGGAACGGCTCGAAGAAGCCGAGTCCGAGGCTCGTGCCCTGCTCGCGGACTTGGGCGATGGCTTCGATCGGATGCGCGCTTCGAGCCTCTGCACCCTCGCCGGCATCCTCGGCGAACAAGGTCGTTCGGAAGAGTCACTCCGCGCCATCGATTCCGCCGTCTCGATCATCCCCGATCCCGCCGACTGGTCCCCTCAGGAAGGCCAGGCGATCCATCACTTCCGCGCTCGGGCGTTCGTCGCGCTCGGGAAGGCCGAGGAAGCTCTCGAGGAGATCGATCGCGCCGTCGAGCTGGTGAAGTCGACCGCCCTCGAGGAGACGCTCGCCGCGGTGCTCCTCACGAGAGCCGAGATCCTGACCTATCTCGGACGCGGTCGTGAAGCTCGGGAAACGATGACCGAAGCCATGCGCTTCGAGCGTCTCATGATCCATCGTGTTCTCAACTCCTCGACACAGGCCGCTCGATTCCGGACGGAATCGGAGATCGCGAAAGCGAAGGAACAAGTTCTCCTCGACGCGCAGGAGCAGCTCGAGAAGATGGTCGAGGAGCGGACCCGAAGTCTCTCGGAGGCGAACCTGGCCCTTCGCCGTGAGGCCGACCAGCGAACCAAGGCGGAGCAGCGCTCCTCCAAGCTCATGGGTTTCCTGAGCGAAAGCGAGCGGCTACGCGCCGTCGGCCAGTCGGCCGCCACGATCGCCCACGACGTTCAGAACACCCTCCTCGCCATCCTCGCTTCCGCACACACGCTACGAAACGCGGAGCTAGAAGGAGCGCCGAAGAAGGCGCTCGACTGCCTCATCCACGCGGCCGAACACGGAGTCGCGACCACGCGCGGCATCCTCGACTTCGCGGTGGAGACCCCGGCCGATCGAGGCGATGGGATCGACGTGCGCGACCTGATCGCGAAGGTCACGGTCCACGCCCGTGCGCTCGTCCCCTCGAGAATCCGCTTCCAGGTCGAGAACGAGACCAACGCGTTCATCGAGGGGAACCCGAACGAGCTGGAACGCGTGCTGATCAACCTCATCCTGAACGGCCGCGACGCCATCGAAGGCCCCGGCGAGCTCACGATCACCACCAGGGATTCAGACCGCTTCGTCCGTCCCGACCACAGCTACGTGGAGATCGCGGTGAGGGACAGCGGCCACGGCATCCCCGCCGACATCCGCGACCGGATCTTCGAACCCCTCTTCACCACGAAGAAGGGCAGCGGCGCCGGGCTCGGCCTTTGGGGGGCCCTCCGGAGCGCCCAGCGTGCCGGTGGGGCCATCCAGGTCGAGTCGTCGATCGACGAAGGGACCACGATGACCGTGCTTCTCCCGAGGTCCGAGATTCCGTCGACACGGAAGGGCTGAGCGTATCCTCGCGCGATCGACCGGCATCCATAGCCGTGCACCGTTCGGCGCGGAGGCTTCGGCACGACCCATTGGTATCGGCTGAGGCGTCCCGACAGAGCCGCATCGAAACGTTCGTGTCGACGCCCCCGAAACCAACGCCCATGCGGCGCTCCCCGAATCAGCCCAGGTAACTCGACGAACCACAAAGGAGAACACGTGAAGCTCGCAGACGTACGCGCACTCATCACTGGCGGCGGAACCGGAATCGGCAAGGAGACAGCCCGGCTCTTGATCGACGGTGGCGCCAAGGTCGCGATCGCAGGACGTCGGAAGGACCTCCTCGAGGAAGCCGCCCGCGAGGTCGGAGCCGTGCCGATCGTACTCGACGTCCGGAGCGAGTCCGACGTCCAGGCCGGAGTCGCGAAGGCCGTCCAGGAACTGGGCGGACTCAACGTCCTCGTGAACAACGCCGGATTCGGAAACTTCGGTCCCCTCCTCGAACTCGACGTCGACGACTTCCGCGCCGTAATGGAGACGAACGTGTTCGGCGCGATGCTCATGGCCCGGGAGGCTGCCCGCCACTTCGTCCAGCACGGCGGCGGAAACATCATCAACGTCTCATCGACCGCCGGCTCCCGCGGCTTCGCCGGTGGCACCGCCTACACCGCGAGCAAGTTCGCTCTCGGCGCGATGACCGAGTGCTGGCGCGCCGAACTCCGGAAGCACGAAGTCCGCGTCATGCAGGTGAATCCGAGCGAGGTCCTCACCGACTTCGGAAAGACCGCCGGCTACGAGCAGAAACAGAGTGAGAAGAAGCTCCGTCCCCTCGAGATCGCGCACGCGATCCGCGCCATGCTGGAGATGGACGACCGTGGCTTCGTCACGGACCTCACGGTCTTCGCGACGAACCCGGACTGAGCGAACCGCGTCTGAAAGCGACGACTCGGTCCATCCGGGCGTGGGCCGTTGGAGTCGTGAGACCGGCGGTGATGTCGGGACGGGGCCGCGATCCGGCTCAACGCTCCGGCCGAAGCCGGAGCCCTCTCGGCACCACGAGTCGATCCAGCATCTCGAACGCCGCCTGCGCGAAGAGCGCAAGGAGGGCGGCGGGAACGGCCCCTTCGAGAATCAGCGCCATGTCGTCGAGTCGGATGCCGGTGAGGATCGGCTGACCGTACCCGCCGGCTCCGATCAGCGCGCCGAGCGTCGCCGTCCCGATGTTGATCACGGCGGACGTCTTGATTCCCGCGAGGATAGAGCGCGACGCCATCGGTAGCTCGACCTGGAAGAGACTGACCCGTCCGGGAAGCCCCAGTGCCTGGGCGGACTCGCGTATCTGCGCCGGGATGTCGTGGAGCCCCGAGTGGGTGTTCCGCACGATCGGCAGGAGGCTGTAGAGGAAGAGTGCGGCAACGGCAGGCTTCGCGCCGATCCCCAGCCACGGGATCATGAAGACGAGAAGGGCGAGCGAAGGAACGGTCTGCACCACGCCGACCACGCCGAGCACGAGCTGTCCGAATCGTGGGCGCAATGCAGCGAGGACGCCGAGAGGCACGGCGACGATGATCGCGCCGAGGAGCGATACGAGAACCAGTCCCAGATGCTCGTAGGTTCGGGCCCAGAGGCGTGCCCAGAATCCAGGAGCCGCCACTGTCCCGCCCGAGCCATCTGTCCCACGCAGATCGGCCAGGAAGTCGGCCGCCACCTGAGACTCGGGCACCCGATCGAGTTTGACACGGCTGTTGAGCGCCACCATCGCCCCTTCGTCGATCGCGCCTTCCGTCTCGGCCAACGCCGCGGCGACGCTGGCGGGCGCATCGAGTCGATAGAGCCAGACCGCGTCGTAGCGGGGGAAGTGGCCTCGGTCGTCCGCCAGCACCGCAAGATCGTAGTGTCGGATCTCCGCGTCGGTGGAGTAGAGGTCGATCGCGTCGATCGCTCCGCTCTCGAGCCCGCGGTAACCGAGGTCGTGGTCCAACCCGCGCACGTCCTGCTGAGGCAGCCCGTAGACGCGGGCCAACGCGGGCCAACCGTCACCGCGGTCCATGAACTCGTTCCCGAACCCGAACTTCAGCTCCGGATGGGCGACCAGATCGGAGATCGTGTGAATGCCCAGGCTCCCGGCACGATCCTTCCGCATCCCGATCGCGTAGGTGTTGTTGAAACCGAGCGGCCGACTCATCCCGATGCCGCGCGTCCGGAGCGCGGAACGAAGCGCCTCCTCACCACGCACGTTCTCGTCGGCCAGGATCTCCTGCTCGAGCGTCCCGGTGTACTCGGGGTAGACCTGTATGTCACCGGCGAGAAGCGCACCCCAGAGGATCCGGGTTCCCCCGAGTTCACGGCGGTGCTCCGCACGGATCCCGCTTTCGCTCAGGACACGGACCGCGATCTCACCGAGCACGACCGACTCCGTGAACTTCTTGGAACCGACCACGACCAGATCCGCCTCCGCCCGTGACGCGCCGGGCCTGAACAACGTGCCGATTCCAAGGACGAGAAGCGACGCCCAGAGGACGACCCACCTGGCCACAATGGACGATGGACCCGGGCCGATCACCGAAACGGGTCGCAATGACGTTTCCACGGCATCGCCAAGTCCCTCGTCGCCACCAGTCCGTCCTTCGTCGCCGCCAGTCCCTCCTTCGTCGCCGCCAGTTCGCCCACTCTCGCAGGCCAGGAGCTCCCTCCAAGTCATCTCGTCGCCCCCCGCTCGAGTTCGTCGAGTGGACTCCGTTGCGCCCGAATGAACTCGGTGACGAACGGATCGGTCGGACGGCCGAGGAGATCCTCGATCGACCCGCGCTGCACGATGCCACCGTCCCGCAGCAGGACGATGTCGTCTCCGAGAAGGGCGGCTTCCCCCATGTCGTGGGTCACGAGCACCACCGTCTTTCCGAGGCTGTGAAAGATCTCGCGCAGCTCGCTCTGGAGCTCCGCGCGGATCATCGGATCGAGAGCGCCGAGCGGCTCGTCGAGGAGGAGCACATCCGGATCGAGCATCAGGGCCCGCATCAGGCTCACCCGCTGACGCTGCCCGCCCGAGAGTTCGAGCGGAAAGCGATCCATCGCGTCCTCCGGAAAGTGCGTGAGGCGACACAGCTCGGAGAGCCGCTCGTCCATCCACCCGGATTCGCGGCCGAGAGTGCGGGCGAGGAGCGTGACGTTGGCGCGCGCGGTCAGGTGGGGGAAGAGCCCGCCGTCCTGGATGACGTACCCGAGCCGCCGGCGCAGTTCGCGTACGTTCTCCCGCATCACGAGCGTCCCGTCGATCGACACCGAGCCCGTATCCGGAACGGCAAGGCCGATCATGAGCCGCAACAGAGTCGACTTGCCCGAGCCACTCGGACCGATCAGCACCGTGGTTCGGTGCGGCGGAGTGACGAGGTCGAGAGGGCGGATCGCGATGAGACGCCCGAAGGACTTGGATACGCCGCTCAGCTCGAGCATGATGGCGACGATCGTCTCGGGTCCAACGTGGTCACGGTCTGGGGCTCCAGTCTCACGGCCTGTTCGCAGCCTGCTAGGCGCGATGCTCCGGATTCTCGAAGTCGAATCGGCATCCCGCCTTCCACAGCCTACGATCGTTGCCGTGGCTCGGGATCCCGCCAGCGTCTGTCAGCATGCGCGCCAGGTGCATCAGATTCCACGTCATAATCGTCGCGTTCCGCTGGGTGAAGTCGTTGTCGAACCCGACCCGACTCCCATCCTCCTTCGCGTCGCCGTACGACGGCCCCGGCCCCGCCTCTCCGATCCAGCCGCAGTCCGCCTGCGGTGGGATGACGAACCCGAGATGAGAGAGCGCATAGCAGATCGTCATGGCCGCGTGCTTGATTCCGTCCTCGTTCCCGGTAACGACGCATCCTCCGACCTTCCCGTAGAAGAGCGACTGCCCCTTGTCATTGAGAATTCCGGACATGCCGTAGAGTCGCTCGATCAGGATCCGGCAAACGGAGGACTCCTCCCCCAGCCAGAGCGGAGTTCCAACGACGACGATCTGTGCGGCCTCGATCGTCTTCCAGAGCATCGGCCAATCATCACGATCCCACCCGTGGTCCGCCATGTCCGGGTAGATCCCCGGCGGAACCTCGTGATCGAGCATGTGGATCTGCTCCACCGAAACGCCGTTCTTCTCCATGATTCCCGCCACCGCGTCGAGCAGAAGCCGAGTGTGGCTCTCCGAAGAGTACTTCTTGAGCGAGGTGTTGAGGAGCACCGCGCGGAGATCTGTGCCGTCGAACTGTGGGTTCGTTTCGGTCATCGTGACTCCTGCACTCGGATCCGCCACCAATCGGGCCCGTCCGGATGCGTGCATTCGAGGCCGTCACGGTCCCAGTTCGCGAGATCCGCTGCGATGCGATGCGAACTCTCGAGGAAGGACATGAGGTGCGTGTCCGGATCGTCTGCGTTCCGCACGGACTCGTAGGGCAGCGCGAACTCCCCCAACTGCTCGAGCCAGAACGCCCCCTCGGGTTCGACCTCCGCACCCGCGAACCCCTCGGGCGTCGGATACGCGTAGGCATAGAAGATCGGATCCGGCGCCTCGCGATTGCCCGGCCAGAATCCGCAACTCGTGACTTCGTGAGAGTACGCTTCGCGCGCCACCTCGTCGGGGAAGTTCGGAATCCCTCCGGGATGCGGCGGGGCCGGCCGTCCCGAAAAACGCGTCACGGCGAGATCGAAGCTCCCCCAGAAGAAGTGCACTGGACTCGCCTTCCCACGGAACCCGGAGCGAAAGCGCGAGAACACGCGTCCGGACTGGACCAGTGCCCGCCAGAGCGCATGCACCTGATCTCCGTCGTAGGACGCGTGCTCGTCGTCCTTCGGAAACGGTGTCGCGTTCGGGATCTCACTCGGGGTCGTGTGGATCCGGACAGGCATGCCCACCGAATCCAGCATCGACATCACCTCCCGATAGAATGCCGCGACACTGTATGGCCCCGCCGTTCGCCCGGACCCAGACGCACCTTCGCCGGTCAACCCAAGCGCACGCCGCTCCCCCGTCGTCGTCGAGAGCGCGACCTCGTGGCGGATGAAGTCGAAGCAGAGCTCGAACCCCTCGTTCCCATGTGGGACCAGCGACGTGCCCAAGCCACTCGACGTGACGTAGAGCGGGACGCTCCAGGAATGGTTCAGCCATGGAGACTGCGTCATCCGGATCTTTCCGACGATCTGGACGTACCGGTGCAGTGTCTCCAACGTATCCAACCACTCGCCGGCAGGAAGTGCCGGCCAGATCTGGCTGCGTTCGGTCACGAGGATCTCCTTTCCTTCACTGCCCGTTTGCGGGGCGGGCGCCTGTGAGTCTGACGCCACGCGTGCGTCGTTCGTCTAGTGCGCGCCTTCATGGGACTGGGAGCGTGGTCTGCGGGAGCGTGGTTTTCCTCAGCGCGCTCCGATCTAGGGGCAAGTCATCCCCGCGCGGACCTCTCCCGGCCATCACCGCACCATTAGTAGCTTGGCTCCGTAGCTCGCGTACGGAGCGTCGAACCGGACGTAGTACGTGCCCGACGGAACTCGCCGCCCGAAGGCGTCCCGACCATCCCACTCGAGTCCGCTCGTGATCGCGGGTCCTCCCGCCGAGGGTCCGTCCGTCGAGAGGTCCCGCACCTGCCTCCCGGCTGCATCGAAGACACGGAAGCGGCCCGGTTCCGTGTCGACGCCTTGGGCGGACGATTGCCCTTCGAGCCGAAGCACGACCTCGCCATGCGACGGATTCGGAGTCGCCACGATCCCGCCCGGCAGGCGAACGAGATCCGTCGGCACTGAAGACGTGGCGCGTTCGTGCACGACTTGCAGAATGAGGAACTCCGCCGGGCGAACCGGGGCGAAGCCGAGAGTCAGGATCGTACGACCTTCGTCGATGTCCTGCTGCGTCATCGTGGTCCGGTCACAGCGGACGAAGAACGCCTCGGACGGAGAGCTGCCCTGGAACCATCCCTGCTGAAACAGCCCGAAGAGGAAGTCTTCCGTCGCCGCCCGTAACTCGTTCCAGAGCGTCTCGTCGTTGTCCTCGAAGACCGCCCACTCCGTGCCCTCGTAGATCGACTCGAGCAGAAAGAGGCCGACCCGACGGATGGCCACATACTTCCACTCGGGATCCGAAGACAGCGTCCGCGCACCCCAGATCCGTACGTCCGGACCCGTGAAGTAACGGATCGCGTTGATACCGGCCTGTGTCAGCACATCCGTCTGCTGGGTCGTGAGTCGATAGCTCACGTCCGTCGCGCTCACGATCGTTCCGACCGGAGCCACCGGCGGAGCCACACTGGCAAACGCACCGGCGGCGAAGGCACTCGGAGGAAGCACCATGCTCGTCCCCATGGGCGCGGCTTCCACCCAGGGGAAGTAGAACGTCGCGTCTCCCATCGGCGCGTCGAGCATCGCGCGCTGCGCGAGCACGGCGTTGACGTCGTCGGTCGATGACGGATCGAGCAGCGCCATCCGATCCCCGAGTTCCTCGCAGAGGTCGATCATCGCGGACTGCACGGCGAACGACGTCACCCCAGGCGCCGCGACCACGGATACTTCGTCGATGTCCCGCACCGCCTGGAGTCCGGTGCGCGCCCCCGGCCAGCCCCCGTCGACCCCGATGACCGTACCGTCATGATCGTCCGCGACCCGCACCACCCAGAGCTGCTCGCCTCCGTTGAGGAAGAAGGCCGCCGCCGAAGGTGGAAGGTACGGATTGGGGAGCCCCTGCCCCGACTCGCCGAAGATCTCCTTGAACTCCGTGAAGCTCGAGACGAGCACCGGCACGTCCAAGGGTCCGTCGGTGGCCATGCCGACGAAGGCAGCGACGCCGGTAGGCACCGGTTCGATCGAAGCTGCCCGGGCGGATGCAGTAGACGCCGGCACGACCGGAGCGATCACGCTCGCGAGAGCTGCAACGAGAGCGACGAGTCCGCATCGGCAGATGAATCGCGAAGCAGTACGTGCGGTCGACACGCGAGGTTCGTTCATGCGGGTGCTCACCTTCCGGATGGACGACATGCCAAGGAGCCGCGCGCCGGATCGACGTCTAGTCGCCGGGAGCCGCACTGGCGATGTTCCGTTCATTGGGATCGAGTCTGCTCGACTCACGGAATCGTACCGTAGACAGTTCCCGCCGAGCCACGGATACCTCCGGCGGCGGCGCCCAGATCGGTCGACCCGTCTCCGCCCCTCCGTCCGACAGCCCGATCGGGCCAACGGCCCGACCAGTCCAATAACACGACCAGCCCAGCTCCTCTGGTGAGGATCGGGCCAGGGCGGGAAGAAGGAGCGGCCCGACCAGTCCAACAACACGACCAGCCCAGCGGCCTGACCAACAGAGCACTCCAACCAACCCAGCAACCCGAACGGTCCGACAGCCGGACCAACCCAACAGCCGATTGGCTTCTCAGCCCCCCAGCCCGACGAGCCGCATGCTGATCTCGTGCAGCCGCTCCGCCTGCGCCGCATCCCGCGCGTTCGGATTCGGGGACACCATCGGCCACGCGCCCGCGCGGTCAGACTTCCTCGGGTAGAGAATGCTGTTCTGGCTGTAGTACTCGCCGCTGTGGTTCGGCACATCGTCGTCGAGAAGGCAATGCAGGGTCGTCTGCGCCCCCTCTTCGATCGACAACATCCCGAGCGGCCCGCTCAGCGGACGCATGACGACGTTCTGCACCCAGGTCGGCGCCATGTGCTTCACGAGGTTCGACCGGATCCACCCCGGATGGAGCGAGACCGCGGTGACACCCGTCCCTTCGAGCCGCCTCGAGATATGGAGTGCATGGAGCACGTTCGCGAGTTTCGACTGTGAGTAGGCGAGCGTCGGATTGTACGGGCGCTTCTCGAAGTGGAGGTCGTCCCAGTAGATCTCGCCCCACCTCTCCGCCCGACGTGCGCCACGCTCGAGACGCAACGATCCTGGACGGAGCGCTCGCCTTCAGCGTTGGAAGGAGCAGTTCCGTGAGGAGGAAGTGCCCGAGGTGATTGGTCCCAAACTGCGTCTCGAACCCGTCCGTGGTCCTACCCTGCGGCGTACTCATGACGCCGGCATTGTTGACGAGGCCGTCGAGTCGCGAGTGCCGTTCGAGGAACGCGTCCGCGAATCGGCGTACCGAGGCAAGGCTCCCGAGATCCAGTTCGATCACTTCGGCAGAGCCACGCGGATCAGATAGCGCGTGCGCACCCGCCGAGCCTCGCTGGCCGGACGATCCACGCGAATCCGTTGGTCCACGCTCGCCGCCCGGAACCCGAGGACCGGCAGATGCGTGCATACCTGTCGGTCCACTCCCGCCGACCGGAACCCGCGGGTTGGCAGATCCGTGTGTACTTGTCGGTCCGCTCCCAACGCCCAGGGACCGGATCGCCTCTTCGCCCGCCGCAACCCGACGACATCCGGCCACGACATGCGCGCCCTGCCGCACCAGCTGCCGCATGGTAGCGAGTCCGGCGCCAGAGTTCGCGCCAGTGACAACGTAGACGTGGCCGGAGAGATCCTTGGCCAGGAGGCGCGGGTCGCACATCAGGGTCTTCGGCATCGTCAGGGCCTCACTTTCTCCGGGTTGCGAGATCGAGGGCCTTCGTCCGCGGCTCTCGCGTGCATGACTCACACGTGGAGAGTAACCCACGAGTCCGATGCCGCGTGGCGCACTCTGACACAGGGAGCAGGCCCCGAGCCCGATGCCGGGCGGAGCACTCCCACGTTGAGAGTGATCGCCGACCCCGATGCCGGGCGGAGCACTCTCACGTCGAGAGTGATCGCCGAGCCCGATGCCGGGCGGAGCGCTCTCACGTTGAGAGTGTTCGCCGAGCCCGATGCCGGGCGGAGCACTCTCACGTTGAGAGTGTTCGCCGTCCTGCTTTGCGTGCCGCTGGAAGTCGCCGCCCGACTACCAGTCGGACACGAAGCGTGCCCACACCACGAGAAGAAACTCCACTCCGCGCAACTATACTTCTTGACGGATTCTCGGCCTCCGTTCGATTCGAGTCGACCGACTTCACCAGACCACCCCGCCAACGCACCCACACGTTCGCGTGCCGCACGTTCGACCTCGAACGCTCGCTCGACGCCGACATCTCCGCGATCGCTTCTCTGGCGGCCTCTCAACGGTCCCAAAACCGCGCATGGTACGTTGCATGAAGACTACGGAGGTAACGAATGAACCACACCCCGCCCCCGTCCGCTCTTCCGATCCGGAAGCTGACGAACGCACAACTCGTCGAGCGCGCCGATCTCGCCGTGAAGCGGGAGCAGGCATCCGTCATCGCGCTGCTCGAATCGCTGGCCGAGATCGATCGGCGTTCGCTCTACCTCGGCCAGGGCTACTCATCGCTCTTCGACTACTGCACCCGTCGGTGGGGCTACTCCCCCGCCACCGCCGGTCGCTACATCGCCGCGGCCCGCACGGCAGCGCGATTCCCCCGCGTGCGGAAACTCCTCGAGGAACGGCGTCTCACGATCTGCACAGTCTCGCGCTTGGCCGGCACACTCACCGAAGCGAACTGCGACGAACTCGCTTCATGCGCCGCCGGAAAGACCTTCGCCGAAGTGGAATCACTCGTCCAGACGAGGCGATCGGCGCCGCACATCCCGGATCGAGTCCGGATCGTTGGTACGGCGCCCACTAGGGGGACCGCACGTGCCGGCGCCAATCTCGCGATCTCACTTGGCGCGAACTCGGGGGCGGACCTAGCGGAACCAACCTCGTCAGCCGAAGAGCCCACGGACAATCAGGCCGGTCGCGATGTCGCCCAACGCGCTTCCCGAGCCGAAACAGCCAAACGCTGCGCCCTCAACCAAAGGGCCCCTGACCGCGTCTTCAACCGCGGCGTCAACTCCGGCGCCAACCGCCCCGACGACTCGGCCGCGGACCAAGCCAGCCACAGCGCCGACTATCAACGTGGTAGTACGGATCCCTTCGCACCGCGCTCTCCTCGCGAACTCCGGTACGAGATCCGCTTCGCTGCAAGACGAGCGTTCGTCGAGAAGCTCGAACGCGCGAAGTCCGTCTGCTCGAACAAGGCAGACCTCGAGTCCGTTCTGGAACGAGCACTCGACGATCTCCTCGACCGCCGCGATCCCGAACGGCGGTCGAAGAGGCGGTTGGACCGGCGATCGAAGCGGCGGCTGCATCGGTCTTCGAACCGGCGGACAGAAAGTTCTCCCGTATACAACCCCTCGGCAAGGGCCGTGCCGACGCGTCCGCCGGCGCCCACCGCCGGGGCCGTGCATCCACCTGAACGCTCCGCGGAACTCTCGCGGACATCGACTGCAGTTCCATGCCCCGCCGCCGTCTCCCCAAACGACGTGGCCCGTCACCGTGCCGCGACGCGTCGGAAACCGGCTCCTCGAACACGGCACGTCCCGGCCGAAGTGCGGGACAACGTCTTCCAACGGGACGGTGGTCAGTGCACCTACGTCAGTCCGGCCGGCGTTCGCTGTGCGGCTCGTGTGTTCCTGCAGCTCGACCACGTGGTTCCGTACGCAGCCGGCGGACGGCATGACGAGGAGAACCTGAGGATCCGTTGCGGACGACACAACCGGGCCAGGGAGTCTATTGGCGGCGATGTCGTGTGACCCCGTCTGTGCTGCGTTGATCCGGAAGTACCGCGGCTTCGGGAACCGCGTCCTACTCCAGGCTCAGGATGAAGAGATCCCCTTGGGTGATGGCATCGTCGTAGACACCGACGGCGCTTCCGTATCACCAGGGTTCGTCGACGAGTCATCGCATCCGACGGCGAGCAGGAGGAACAGACCGGCGCCCAGGCATGACCAACACGAAGCGTGATTCCTAGTCATCAGGACTCCTCTTGTACTGAAGTCGTCCTGGCGGCGAGTACCTCTACATCGGCGCCATGTCGATCGGAGCTATCGAGAGTGACACAACATGCTCAGGGGGAAGCTCGAGCGGAGAGTATCACACACAAAAAAAACAATATGTGGGCTGTTTCCTCGACTGCGTGACACTCCGGAGCCGCTCCCACTCAGGACAGATCGTCCTCGTTCCACGCGCCGCATGACTCGGCTGATGCCGCCGGACTCCCCACCCCTAGCCGACAGCCGACGGCACCACGACATACTCCCCGTCCGTCCCTTCGATCGTCCAACGGACACTCGTCGTCCGTTCCAGGAACCGTTCGTCGTGGCTCACGAGGAGCAGCCCGCACGGACACTCCCGCAGGGCTGCTTCGAGCGACTCGATCGAAGGAAGGTCGAGATGGTTCGTCGGCTCGTCGAGCACGATCAGATGTGGCACGCGCGCGACTCCCTCGGCGAGGAGCAGCTTCCGCACTTCGCCGGGACTCGGCAATACGGTGTCGAGGAGCCTGCGTGGATCGGAACCGAGATGACTCACGACGGTGAGGATCCGTCCGAGCTCCTCGCGCCCCGACGCGCGCACCCGTTCGATCACCGCGCGCGACTCGTCGCGGTCGATCTCCTGCGGAATGTAGACTAGCTTGTCCTCGGGAAGCGTCAGCCCGCCGAGGACGTGTGAGAGAAGCGTGCTCTTCCCCGCACCGTTCGGCCCGACGAGCGCCACCCGATCCGTCGGCCGCATCGCGAGTTCCGGAAAGCGGAGCCGCCACGCGGGCGGCGTACCACCCGCCACGCCGATCTCCCCCGCTTCCACGTGAACGATCAGGTCCCGTGGGCTCACGCCTCCCGGCATCCAGATCCCGAGCTCGCGGTTCTTCGTGACCTCGATCGACTCCTCTCGCCGCCGCGCCTGCGCGATCCGTCCCTGCATCTGGTTGAGGAGACGTCCGGCCGTGGCGTCCTTCCCGGTCACGCGTGCCTGGTCGATCTTCGCCTTGGCGTCGTGATCCTTCTTCGCGATTCCGCGCTTGGAACGGAGGCGATCCGCGCGCGACGCGAGGTCCCGTCGCTTCGATGCCTCCTGCTCCAGACGACGTCGCTCCTTCCGCGCCAGACCCTGCTCGCGGGCCGCGGCCTCCTGCTCCCGCTCCGCCTGCTCCCGTCCCTCCGTGTAGCCGCCGGGACGAAGCACGGGCCGGTGTTCGCCGAGGAAGAGACAGCGTTCGCAGAGTCGGTCGAGCAGTTCGCGGTCGTGGCTCACGATCAATCCGAGACCCTGATGGCGCTCCAGCGCATCGATCAGCATGCGCGCGGCCGCGTGGTCGAGATGGTTCGTCGGTTCGTCGACCGCGAGGAGAGCGGGACTCTGCCAGAGCGCGACTGCGATCTGCACGCGCTTCCTCTCCCCATGACTCAGAGTTGGCCAGCGCTCGATCCAATCGTCGTCGATCCCAAGCCGACCCCGCAGCTCCCATCCGTAGGGATCCGGACTCTCGAGGAACGCGCGCCAACGGTGGGGAGGGTCGTCGGTTCGTTGCTCGCAGTAGATCGCCGTGCCACTCAACCGAACAGAGCCTGCAGTCGGGACGAGTAGCCCGGTCGCCAGCCTCAGCACGGTCGTCTTCCCCGCGCCGTTCGGCCCAACCACACCAGTCCAACCGGAGTGCAGGCCGAAGCCGAGCCCCTCGATCGCGAGTCCGGGAGACGAGGGATAGGCATAGGTCACGTCGTCGAAGACGAGCGAGAGATTCACGTGCCCTCCCCGAGTGATGAATGGCAACGGACTGCCTTGCGGCGAGTCCCTGCTCAACGGCTCCGATAGCCAAGCGGCGCCGGCGGTTCACCTCGCCGACGACCGGACGTCCGTCCCTGCCGTCCCCGAACTCCGGACCCGCATCCGAATCCGGCCGCCCGCCGAATCCCACAGAAATCACGTAACACTCACGCACCTCCCCAGACAACGAAGGAGAGCGGATGCCCGCGATCTGGATCCTCCATCTCGCCGCGACGCTGTTCATGACCGGCGTGATTTGGTTCGTCCAACTCGTCCACTATCCGCTCTTCACCGGAGTGGGAGCGAGCGGCTTCGCGGACTACGAGCGAGAGCACTCGAGGCGGACGAGCTGGGTCGTCGTGCTTCCGATGCTCGTCGAGCTGGCGACGGGAGTCTACCTCGCGTTCACAGGCTCGATCGGTGGACCTGCGGGATTTCTCACCCTCGGTGAGCCCCAGCTTCGTGTCCTCTCGTGGGCCGCGTTCGGGCTCCTCATCGCGATCTGGACGTCGACGTTCCTCCTCCAGGTACCGGCGCACGGCATCCTCGCCCGGGGCTTCGACCGATCCGCCCACCGCCGACTGGTCACGACGAACTGGATCCGCACCGTGCTCTGGTCCGCCCGGAGCGTGCTCCTCCTCTGGCTCCTGCTCCGCGCGAGCTGATCCGCGCCCCTTTCCCGTGCGGCCGATATAGCCGACACTCCAGCTTCATGGCCGATTCATACGAGCACACGGACGACCCAGGGCCCGGCGACGACGTGCACGGGCACCCGGACAGCCCAGATCCCGGGGACGACACACACGGGATGACCGGTGACGTCGACGAAACGCATCTCGTAACCGGCGACGTCGACGAGACACATCTCGTGACCGGCAACGTCGACGACAGAGACGGCCGCGCCGACGCTGGCGCCACGGCCGGCAACACGCGGACTTTCGCGACGGGGCAGGTGATCTCCCGGCGCTTTCGCATCGACGCCTACCTCGCGGAAGGCGGGATGGGGCAGGTCTACCGAGCGCACGATCTCGAACTCGACGTACCGCTCGCTCTCAAGACGATCCACCCGCGGACTGCGTCGAACGCAGCGTTCCTCCGCCTGTTCAAGCAGGAAGTCCTGCTCGCCCGTTCGATCTCTCACCCCAATGTCTGCCGCATCTTCGACCTCTGGCGTGACGAGAGTAGCGGGGTCTGGTTTCTGACGATGGAGTTTCTCGCAGGAGGGACTCTGGCCAAACAGATCCGGGAAACAGGGGCGCTTTCGACCGGGGCCTCCCTCCCCCTCGCGCGCCAGATGGCGGAAGCACTCGACGCGGCGCATCGCGCGGGGATCGTCCATCGGGACTTCAAGAGCCCGAACGTGATGGTCGTGACCCACGATGGGGGCGGCCGGGCGGTCATCACCGACTTCGGGCTGGCGGTCACGGTGGAGGCCGGAGAGACGGCACGAACCTCGGCGTCTCGAAACTCTTCCCCCGGCTCCGGTGCCATCGTGGGCACTCCTGCCTACATGTCCCCAGAGCAGGTGAGCGGCGGCTCGGTCGGTCCGGCCAGCGACCTCTACGCGCTCGGCGTCGTCCTCTTCGAGATGTGCACCGGGCGACTTCCCTTCCAAGGGAAGAGTGCCTTCGAGACCGCACGCGCACACGTCGAACTCACGCCACCCGATCCGCGTACCTTGGCCACCACGATCGACGAGACCTGGGGAGCGGCGATCCTGCGTCTGCTCGCCAAACTGCCCGCCGAACGTTTCGCCACGGGTCACGACGCCATCCTCGCGCTCGAGGGCCGAAGCGAGGAAGGTCGAGCGGTTCCCCATTCACTTCCGGCCGAACGCGACGCCTTCGTGGGCCGCAGCGACGAACTGCGAAGCATCGACGAACACTTCTCACCCCGCGATGCGGACGGAAGCGCAGATGCGGGTACAGGTGCGGTCTCGGATGCCGGCGGTGCTGCGCCCCCCTCCCGCCTCCTCACCCTCCTCGGAACGGGCGGAACCGGCAAGACGCGGCTTGCACAGAAGTACGGATGGGACAGCCTTCTGCGTTGGCCGGGCGGCGTGTGGTTCTGCGAAGTCAGCGAGGCGCGGACCGAGGTCGGCGTGGCGCGGGCCGTGGCCGCGTCGCTGAACGTTCCCCTCGGCCGGCAGGATCCGATCCCTCAGCTCGGGAATGCAATTGCAGGGCGTGGACGCTGTCTCCTCATCCTGGACAACTTCGAGCAGGTGGTGGACACCGCCGGCGCTACCGTCGGCCGATGGCTCGCGCAGGCGCCGGACGCGCGGTTTCTCGTCACTTCCCAACGCCGTCTCCAGCTCGCGGGCGAGACCGTGCACGAGCTGGCGCCGCTGGATCCGATGACCAGAGGAGTCGAGCTCTTCGAAGTGCGTGCCTGGGGACACCGGCCCGGATTCATGGTGGATCCGTCGAATCAGAAGCAGATCCAGGAGATCGTGCGGAGACTCGACGGCCTGCCTCTCGCCATCGAAATGGCCGCGTCCCGGCTGCGCGGGATGAATCCGGCCCAGCTGGAGGCGGGTCTCGCCGACCGCTTCCGCATTCTCGCGGGCGCGAAGGAAGGCCGGCACGCCACGATGCAGGCCACGCTCGACTGGTCCTGGGACCTGCTCAGCCCCCTGGAGCAGTCGGTGGTCACTCAGCTCTCCGTCTTCGAGGGCGGGTTCGATCTGGAAGCCGCCGAAGCCGTCGCCGAACTCCCCACCGGCGCCGACTCCGACTCCGCCTCCGACTCCGACTCCAACTTCAACGCCAACTCCAACTCCGTCTCAGACTCCGCACCCGACTCCGACACCAACGCCAACTCCGGCTCCAGCTCCAACGCCAACTCCCACGCCGATGCCGTCCTCGTTCTCGACGTCCTCCAGTCCCTGGTCGACAAGAGCTGGCTCCGGACGAAGGCCGTTCTCGGCGCGCCGCGGTTCGAGATGTATGCGACGGTGCAGGAGTACGCGTCGGCAAAGCTGGCTGCTCGTTCGAACGGAGCAGGCGCGCCCGATAGCGAGCGAGTTCCCGGAACGGAAGTGTCCGAGGTCGAGATCCGCCACGGCGCCCGGTACGCCCGGATGGGCACGGCCGACGCGATCGAGAGCCTCAGCCTTCATGGTGGGGCCAGGAAGCAGACCGCCCTCAACCTCGAGCTGGACAACTGCGTCGCCGCCTGCCGTCGCGCGCTGGCGCGAGATGACGAATCCGCGGCGGTCGGAACGTACCTGGCCGCGGCCAGCGTGCTCCGCAACACAGGTCCCTTTCACCTCTCCTTGGAGCTTGGACGACGGGTGCTGTCCGCGACCCAGGATCCCGACCGTCGCGCACGCGTTCTCACCGCCCTCGCGACCATCTGCCTCTACTGCGGAGAGATGGAGGAGGCCCGCGATCATTTTGATGCAGCCCTCGCGATCCATCGCACGCAGGGCGATCGACATCACGAAGGCAGGGTCATCGGCAACCTCGCCACGCTGCTCCGCGTGCAGAGCCAGCTCGACGACGCACGCCGACTCTACGAGGAGTCGTTGGCCATCCACCGGGAGATCGGGGACCGCCACGGCGAGGCGATCGTGCTCGCGAACCTCGGGAACTTCGAGAACGAGCAGGGCCGAACCGACACCGCGCTCGAGTTCTACTCGACGGCCCTCGCGATCAACCGCGAGATCGGGGACCGGGTCGCGGAAGCGATGGCACTCAACAATCTCGGGCTCGTCCATCAGTCCGAAGGCCGACTCGAGATGAGTCGTGAGTACTACGAGGAAGCCCTCGCCATCCATCGTGAGGTCGGCAACCGAAGAAGCGAAGCGCTCGTGCTCGGCAACCTGGCCAATCTGTATACCGACCAAGGCGACCTCGAAACGGGAGAGGAGTCCTACGAAGCGGCTCTCTCCATCTATCGTGACCTGGGAGAGCGCGCCTCCCTTGCGGTGGTCCGCGGGAATCTCGGACTCCTCTATGCGGACCACGGCCGACCCGACGCGGCACTCGAACAGTACGAAGCCGCACTCGCCATCCACCGCGCCGTCTCCAACCGTCGCTTCGAGGGGATCGTTCTCGGATTCCTCGGCGCGCTGCACCTGTCGGAGGAACGGTTCGACCTCGCACGCGCCTGTCTCGAGTCTGCGCTCGAGATCCACCGCGAGATCGGAAACCGGGGCTACGAAGGGATCGCCCTCGGGAGTTTCGGCAACCTCCACTTTCGCGAGGGACGGATGGAAGAGGCCCGAAAGTGCCTAGAAGAGAGCATCGCCATCCACCGCGAACTGACCGACCGACTCCTTCTGGCGAAGGCACTGTGCGACCTCGGAGAGTTCGAGGTTCGGGCCGGCGACGTGCCGGCGGCCCGTGCGGCGATGGCTGAGGCAGAAGCGATTCGGACGGAGTTGGTGCTCGGGCCGGAGTCGGACCTCGCAGCGAAGATCGCGAGTCTTCGCGAGGCTCTGGCCAGAGGCTGAACTCGGCCGAGTGGCGGCGCAGGCTTCGATCCCCACGATAGATCACTCCCCGTCGCCGATTCCGTGATGGGATCGCCTCCCCCCTCGCGCGTCCTCCAGTAGACGAAGGAAAGCCGGCCCGCTCAGACAGCGGCCTCGGTGGAACTGGGATGGAGGACGTCGACGGGCCGCACTTCCCGACCGGCGGACAGATCCTCGGCAAGACCGGCATCCGGTCGCAAACCGCAGCGAGAAGGGGAGTTCCGATGTCTCGAAACATCATGAAGCGACTGGCGTGGGGGCTGGGTGGAGTCCTGGGGATCGTCCTGATCGGTGTGGCCGTGACCTACGCCGTCGGCGCGTCGAAGCTGGGCCAGCACTTCGAGATCGACCCGCGCCCGCTCACACCGTCCAACGATCCGGCGGCGATCGAGCACGGCGCCAGGATCGCGCAGCTCCAGGGCTGTGCGGAGTGCCACGGCGCGGACCTCTCGGGACATCTCCTCGCGGAGAGCCCGGCCTTCGGGACCGTCGCCGCACCGAACCTGACGCGAGGAGCCGGTAGCGCCACCTCGAACTACCGCACCGAAGACTGGGTGCGGGCGATCCGGCACGGAGTGAAGCAAAGCGGTGAGGCGATGGTCATCATGCCGTCGGAGTTCTACGCCGAACTCAGCGACCAAGACCTCGGCGCGTTGATCTCGTATCTCGACCAACTCCCGCCGATCGACAACGTACTCCCCTCGCGGGAACTCGGACCGTTGCCCAAGCTCATCTCGGCGTTCTCGGACGACCTCCTCGCCGCCCGACGGATCGATCACGACCGTGCCGCGCCGGACGCGGTGCGGCCCGCCGAGACCGCGGAGTACGGCGAATACCTCGCAAACACGTGCCGCGGCTGCCACGGCCCGAACCTGGCCGGCGGTCTCCACGTCGGCCCTCCGGGCTCTCCCCCGTCCGCCAACATCACGCCGGCGAAGGCGAGCGGCATCGGCACATGGACGCACGACGACTTCATCGTCGCCCTCCGCGACGGCAAACGCCCGGACGGAAGCGAGATCGACGAAGCGATGCCACGGTGGGGTCGGTTCATGAACGAGACCGAGATCGAGGCGATCTGGAAGTACCTCCAGAGCACGCCGCCGGTCGAGCAGGAGAGCTAACCTTCACCTCACGATTCCCCAACATTCGCTTTGACCGGCCGCCCCCAGGCGGATAGGGTCCGGCCCGAAATGAGTCCGATCGCGACTTCGACTCGGGAGCGGCCCGAGTCCGTCTGGTGGGCGCTGATCCGCGCCGCGATCTTCCTGTACGTCTTCCTCCTCGCCGTCGCGATGATGGGGGGCGCGTTCAAGCTCCTCGGAGGGGGCTTCGCCAAGGCGCTCGTCGCCGGCACCTCCAACCCTTTCGCCGGGCTCTTCATCGGCGTTCTCGCGACGAGCATCGCGCAGAGTTCGTCCCTCACGACGTCGGTGGTCGTGGGGCTCGTCGCCTCGGGCACGCTCACGACGGAGCTCGCCGTTCCCGTCATCATGGGAGCGAACGTCGGGACCAGCATCACGAACCTGATCGTGACGCTCGGTCATCTCCGGCGGAGCAACGAGTTCCGGAGGGCGCTAGCCGCGGCCACGGTGCACGACTTCTTCAACTGGGCCGCCGTCCTCATCTTCCTGCCGCTCCAGGTCGCGACCGGATTCCTCTCCAAACTCGCGACGCTCCTGGCCAACGTGGTCGTGGTGGGTGACGGCATGTCGTTCACGAGCCCAACCAAGGCGATCACGAAACCGGTGATCCACCTCATCCAGAGCGTGATCGAAACGACCGGACTCCCCGACAACGGCATCGCGATCGTCGAACTCCTGCTGAGCCTCCTGCTCCTCTTCTTCGCGCTCGTCATGCTGACGAAGACGATGAAGGGTATCCTGCTCTCGCGGCTCCAGCCCGTCCTCTCTTCGTCGTTCGCGCGAAATGCTCCGCTCGCGATCGTGTTCGGACTCGTGATCACGGCCATTGCCCAATCGAGTTCGATCACGACGTCACTCCTCGTCCCGATGGCGGCGGCTGGAGTGCTTCGTCTGAACCAGGTCTATCCCGTGACGCTCGGGGCGAACGTCGGCACCACCGTGACGGCCCTCCTCGCCGCGACAGTCGGCAGCATCGATGGACTCGCCATCGCGTTCGCTCACCTGCTCTTCAACCTACTCGGAATCCTGGTGCTCTACGTTCCACCACCCATCAGGCCACTCATCCCCAAGGCGGCACGGAGGTTCGCGATCGCCGCCACGAAGTCACGCCGGCTCGTACTCATCTTCATTCTGGGCGTGTTCTTCGTGTTGCCGGGGCTCGTGATCCTGATCGACCATTTCCTATGAACCGAGGTACGTCCCTACGAAGGAACTCTCGAGGCCCGATCCGGTATGGAGAGTTCAGAGTGGTGCGGGGGACGAGCCTGAAGAAAGACAACCGAGGATGAGAACCATGTTCCGCCAGATACTCCAGCTCTTCAAGGGCACGGACCCGCTCCGGGAAACCCTCGAGATGTTCGGCTCCATGATCGACGACGGAGAGTGGATGTATCAGAAGGTGCTCGACATCCACGGGTCACAGATTCTTCCCTCTTCGATCGAGGCCGAACTCTTCGCGCGGGATCGTCAGATCAACGCCAAGGAGCGGGAGATCCGGCGCCGGCTCGTCGAATACCTGTCGATCAGCGAGAAGCCTGACGTCTCGTCGTGTCTCATCCTCATGAGCGTCTCGAAGGACGCGGAACGAGTCGGCGACTACATCAAGAACATGTACGACATCTGCCTCGAGATGGAAGACCTGAAGAGGGAGGTGCTGGACCTCGACGAGAGAGGCCGCGCCCTCCGTCTCCGCTGCCTCCCCCTCTTCGCATCCGTCCGTCAGGCGTTCATGACGTCCGACCGTCCGCTCGCCGAGAAGACACTCGAGGCAGCCATGACCCTGTCCCGCGACGCCGAGATCCACGTATGGGCCGTCGCCGCGCGCGACGAACTCTCCTCGAAGGAAGCGGTGGCCCGGGCGCTCTCCGCCCGGCATATCAAGCGGATCGCCCGCCACCTCGGCAACATCGCGACCGCCGTCATCCAACCCGTCGACTGGATGAACTACTCCGACGAACCGCATCCGCAGAACGCGGAGATGCCGCCGAATCGAGGGTTGGACGAGGAGGAAGAGGAGTAGGGGAAGGGGGCGCTACTCGTCAGACGACCAGACCTGGCGGAACCCAGCCCCTGCGAGATCCGTCACGACACCACGGACTTCCAAGCGACCACTTCTCGTCCGTCCTTCGCTGTGAGGACGACCTCACCCTCTGACTTCCACTTCAGATTGCCCAGCATCGGTGCAAAGAGGAACTCGGTCGGCTCGGCTTCGAACGCCTTGACGGCTCCTATCTGCTCGCCTTGTTTGTCTCTCACGTGAATCCAGGCTTCGAAGCGGGGTCATTCCGCGCTCGCAGAGGCGCTCCGCCGTATACCTCCTGCCAGCGCCGTGACGGACCGGGTCTCTTTGCCGAACCTCGACCGTCGGTCCTTGGGCGCCCGAGGCATGTCCAGGTCGAAATCACGTAGTCTCGAGATCTCGCCTCCACGAGTCACGGGGGGGCCGTGGAACTGGCCCCGGTATCGATGTCTCAGTGTATCAGCCGGGTCACATGCCTAGGGACCTATCAACGGGTCTGGCCACTACCACGTTGAGAGTGATTCGCGGCGGAACGCCGCTGGCGACGGAGTTGCGCGCCGGGCAGTCGCGCCGTGTCGTCGGAGCTGGACGATCCACTGAAGGCCGTGTCGACGGGCGCAGCCCAAGGCGCGGTCCGGGCAGAAGGGCAGGCTCGAGCCGCCCAGAATTGGGACCGAGTGTTCGAAGGTCTCACCCGCCGCGAGGTGAACGACGCGTACTTCGAGTACCTGTTCCGCGTACACGGAGGGAACGCAGAGGCGATGGCCCGGCAGGCCGACGTCGCGGCGAATACGATCCGTAGCCGGCTGAGGGACCGAGGGGATGGCTTTGGGCTGGCGGTGCACTGAGGGAGTGGCGAGGCCGTGACATTCCCAGCCGACCGCCCTCGCGCCCTTCGTCGAGAAGGCATCGGACCAGCTGACGTCGTGTACGCGCATTCGATCAGTGAAGACTGGCAGCGACGCAGGTAGCTCGGTCGTCATTGTGCCCGCGCGCCAGGAGTACCAACGATCAGCCAGGGCTCCTCAGTTGAGGAATCGTGCAGAGGCCCACGAAACGGGGGAAATCCCCAATTGGCCGCGGGTCCGGGGTCCGGTACGGTTCCTTCGCGGTCAACCCTCGCCGTCCAGCCTCGGAGGAGCCATGACTCGTTCGCGTGCCTCCCTCGTCCTCGTGTGTAACTTGTTTGGCGTTGCCCTTGCGCTGCTCGTCCCACGAGAGGCCGTCTCCCAGAGTGGACAGTGGTCGAGTGAGTTTGCTCCGCCTCCGGGCGGGAACGGAGTTGGAGATCCCACTTTCTCGCAGGTGATCGCGTTCATCAGCTTCGAGAACGATCTCATCGTAGGAGGCGACTTCTCATCATGCGGTGCCATCGCAGCCGCCAACGTTGCGCGTTGGGATGGGGCCGCTTGGCACAGCCTTGGCGACGGACTGGACGCGGCCCCCACCTGCTTCGCGGTGTTCCGCGGCGACCTCATCGCCGCCGGCTACTTCACCCATTCCGGAACTACTGAGGTCTCCCACGTCGCACGATGGGACGGCTCAGCATGGCAACCACTCGGCGCGGGAGTCGACGACTACGTCAAGGCCCTCTGCGTCCACGAAGACAGGCTGTACGCCGGAGGCAAGTTCTCTACCGCGGGCACGGCCCCCGCGCCGCACCTCGCGAAGTGGGACGGTGGCGACTGGGAACCCGCGGGTGATTTCGATTCGAGAGTGGAGAGCCTCGTCTCGTTCGGCGGCAACCTCTATGCTGGAGGCCTCTTCGACTCCGTCGATGGAGCCGTCACCCACAACGTCGCGATGTTTGGCGGCGCCTTCTGGTCACCACTCGGCGACGGAACCGATGGACGAGTCCGTTCCATGACGGTCTACGGGGGACAGCTCGTCGTCGGCGGATGGTTCGCGAGCGCCGGCGGGAACCCGGCAGCCAACGTCGCCACTTGGGACGGTGTGGGCTGGTCCTCCCTCGCCGACGGGACCGACGGAGAAGTGTTCGCACTCGTCCCCTACCGTCAGACGCTCGTGGTGGGTGGAGACTTCTCCACTGCTGGCGGAACTCCCGCAGGCCATCTCGGCCGATGGGACGGCAGGACCTGGACGACGTTCGGCGGCCTCTCGGACGGAACGGATGAGAGAGTCAATGTGGCGCGACAACACGACGGGTGGCTGTATGTAGGGGGACCGAACCCCTGTCCGGACATCAGCGGCCTGCCCGACATCACGGAGGCGCCGGCACTCCCATTCGGTTTCGTTGCACCGAACCCGACCGATCGGGTGCTCACCATCTCCCTGGGAGACGGTCCCGTTCGCCTGAATGCCAGCGTGACCCTCTTCGACGCGAGCGGGCGGAGAGGAACAGAATTGTGGCAGGGCTTGCCAGAGTCCGGAGGGTTGGTGGTCGAACTCCCCCGTGACCTCCCGCGAGGCGTCTACTACGTGCGGGTCACCGCGGGAAGCCGGGAATGCACCACAAAGGTGGTTCTGAGATGATCGCAACCGTGCCTTCAGAGCCAGCGTGACCAGAAACCTTCAGCGGCACTCGGCTGGACGCGGGGTGGACTGGCTGGAGAATCATTGTTTCGCGGACATCCGACCGATCCTGGTCCTGGACCGCCGTGTCTTCCTCCCCGACGACTTCATCAATCGGCACCTCCAACAGTGGCTTCTTCGGTTCGAGGGAGCTCCGGGAATCCTGGAGCGTGTGCCCCCCAAGAGTCCCATGGGACTCCACAACACGAGGAGAGCGGCCCGACTCCCGCCGGACCGCTCTCGCGTTCTTCCACCGTCTCCACGAGTGTCATCTCAGCCGTTGTCCTCCTTCCGCCATCGCCTCCAAACCTCCCGGGGTCTCATTCCCCCGCCGACCCCCGCGCCACTTCCGCCCGAGCCAACGCACCGTCGGCACTTTCTCCACGACTGACGATCGTCAGCCAGACGACCTACAGGACCACGGCACCATCCCCAAACGTCCCGTGTTGCCCGCCGTCGGTCGCGACCGCACCGTCGGAGCCGGCTCCGTTCGCCACCGAGCCATTGCCGTTCGTCGATGACGGCAGCGTCCCGTTCCCATTCGAATCCGCGCCCGCATCGACGCCCTCCGCTCCTTCCCCATCCTCTCCGTCCAACCCCAAACCGTTCTTCCTCTTCCGCGCCGGCGCATAGAAGAACGACGCGACGTAGCGGGGATCGTCCGTGTGGAGCGATCGGAGGTCGGCCGCCACCTTCCGGTTCGACGCCCGCCAGCGGATCCGTGCCGCGTAGAGTCGAGACTTCGCGTCGCTCAGGGCTTGGGCTTTCGCCTTCCAGTCCGCGAGTGCCGCTTCCGCGGCGAGGGCCACGGCGCGGAACTCTTGGCCCGCGGCCTTCACGTCCTCGTTCGTCTCACGATCGAGACGGACGGTCAGAGCGCGACAGGCTTCGAGTTGGGATTCCAAGGAGAGCTTGCCGTAGACGCCATAGCCGTTGGGGAAGTAGCCGATGTAGATGTCGGACTTCCGGTTTCCGCCCGCGATCCGGACGATCTGGTTCGCGAACGCGCCCGCCGCGATCCGCACCTTGTGCTGCTGACGGTCTCGGTGCGCGCGTGCGACGACGAGGTCGACCTTGCGATCCTTCACGTCCTGTGCCGCTTCGGCGAGGAGTCCGTTCTCTTCCTTGCAGTATCCGAGGATCGTTACGTGTTCGGGTTCGATAGACAGTTGGGCTTCGGTGTAGCCCGCGACTTCCGTGATCAGGTAGTCGACACTCACAGTCAACGCATCAACAGTCATAGGGTCCTCCACGTCTCTTCGTTCTCGATCTCCTTCGGGACGTCGTCCTACGGCGTGCCGGCCGACGTCGTTTCCGTCTTCCAGTTCTCTGGATCGTCTCGTTGTGTCGCCCTCGTTGCTCCGCCAGGTTCCTGAGATCGACGCCGGCGGTTTCCCTCAAGTACGAATTCGAATCGGTGGGGGTTGCACAAAAAACGAGGAAAGTTCCCATTGGATGGATCGCGGGAATCGGGAGATCCCATACCCCTCGTTGCGCACGGAGTTGCGATTCGTGTTGGACGATCCGGCACCAGACGTGTCGGCGGAATGTCACGTTCGGGACACGCGGACACCGGGTGTGCCGACGGAGTGTCACACTCGGGCCACGCCGACACCGGACGGGTCAGTGCGGTGTCACGCACCACGGGACGAGGTCGGATGCACTGACGAAGTGCCGCGTACCTGATGGATCGGAAGCAGATGCGCCGACAGAATACTGCGTACCGAAGCCATCGAAACGCGATGCATCGAAGAAGTGCACGGTGCCGAACCCGCCAGAGCCAGCCGCATCGTCGGAGTGCCGAACACCAGAGCCTCCGAAGTCCGCCGCGCGGGTGGAGTGCCGCCTCTCGGCCGCGACGAAGCCCGACGCATCGACGGAGCGTTACGTCCCGACCGCGCGGGAAGCACCCGCATCGACGCAGTGCGGTCTAAGAGGTTGGACGAAACCGTCCGCATCCATGGAGTTCTGCAATCGAGCCGAGCCGAAGCTGTCCGGGCGGGCGAAGTGTGCGGGTCGAGAGGAGCCGGACGCCACTGCCTCGGCGCGGTGCCGTACCTGACGTGACAGAGAGCCGACCGCATCGGCGCAGTGCGATGTACCGAACGAGCCGAAACCGTCCGCTTCAGCGCAGTGCAACCTTCTGGAGTCGCCGAGCCCCGCCGCACGCGCTCTGAGCGGGCTTTCGTCTGGAAATGGGCAGGCTCCCCACCGTGACGGCCGGTTTAGTGCACGGATCGAGATCGAGCGGAATCGGTGCGAACGAGTCCGGCGGTCGCCGGATTGCCGCCGGAATCCGTGCGAACGCAGCCGGCGGGAACTCGGAACGTTCTCGTCGCGAGTCCGACGCTCCAAGGCATTGCCGTAGTGCGCACTGCGCCGGTGCGCGCGCGTTCGCCCTCGCGCGGGCCGAGCCGCCTGCATCCGTCGCTCGTGTTCGGTTGTGCTGGGAGAGCGCTCTCCATCGGGGCCGGGCGCTCTCGGAAACGGGCCGACACCGTGCTTCCTCCGTGCGGCCGGTTTCGTCCCCTCCACAAAACGTCTCTGCTTCGGTGCGGCGGGCTTCGGCGACTTCCGAGAACGCACCGCGTGGGGAGGATTCCCACTTCGCGGGGTGCGGAGGCCAGATTGGGGCGGAATCGGCGGTACGCATGACTGCCTTGGCCTTCCTGGGTGTGTCCTGCCCTACGCGGGAGGGAGCCCGACAGCGGCGCGCCCGCCAATCACCCCGAACAAGGAGTCGGAGCGCCTCGTGCCCCCACGACGAAGTGGTCCGGAGTGCAGAGTTCGATGTCCGCCACGCACTCGACGAGGACCTTCCAGCCTCTGGGAACGACGATCACCGGGGTCAGCCTCTCGAACAGCGACGTGACGAACCGGGTCTCCTTGCCGAACCTCGCCCGTCGGTCCTTGGGCGCCGGAGGCATGTCCAGGTCGAACTCACGCAGTCTCGAGACCTCGCCTCCACGAGTCACGGGGGGGCCGTGGAACTGGCCCCGGTATCGATGTCGCAGTGTGTCAGCGGCGGCACATGCGGAGGAACCTCTCGACGGGTCTGGCCACTACCACGTTGAGAGTGATTCGCAGCGTAACGGGGCCGGCGGTAGAGTTATGCAACGGGCACTCCCACGTTGAGAGTGATTCGCAGCGTAACGCCGACGACGGCGGAGTTACTCGTCGGGCCACTCCCACGTTGAGAGTGATTAGCAGCGTAACGCCGCCGACGGCGGAGATATGCGCCGGACAGTCGCGCCGTGTCGTCGGAGCTGGACGATCCACTGACGGTCGAGGAATCGTGCAAGGGCCCACGAAACGGGGAAAGACCCAATCGGCAGCGGCCAGATGGGGGCAGCTCGGCGGCTTCTCCCCACTGGGGAGTCGGGATCTCAGCTCTCGCGAACTCGCTCGAGCTCGGCGAGTAGATCTCGCTGTTTCGGTTCCTCCAGGAAGCTGCCGAGGATCGAGTTCTGGGCCAGAGTCACGAGGTCGTACTGGGTCAGCTCGAGAGCTTCCGCGATGGCGAGGTAGTTCTCGGCGACGTAGCCGCCGAAGTAGGCGGGATCGTCGGAGTTGACCGTGACCCGTACTCCCGCGTCGAGTAGTTCCTTCAGCGGATGGTCGCGGAGGTCCGGGGTCACCTGGAGGCGCTGATTCGAGAGCGGACACATCGTCAACGGCACGCGTTCGGCCGCGAGTCGGGCGACGAGGTCAGGAGCATCGATGGCCCGGACTCCGTGGTCGATCCGTTCCGCGCCGAGGTCGTCGAGAGCAGAGCGGACGTACTCCGCCGGGCCTTCCTCGCCGGCGTGCACGACCCGACGGAGTCCCAGCTTCGCGGCGCGTTCGAAGACTTGGGTGAACAGCGAGGGCGGAAACCCGGCTTCGGAAGAGTCCAGGCCGACGCCGTCGATCCGGTCGAGGAACGGAACGGCTGCGTCCAGCGTCTCGAGCGCCGCCTGGGCCGGAAGGTGTCTCAGGAAGCTGAGGATCAGCTTCGACGAGATCTTGCTCTCCTTCGCCGTCTGGCCCGCGGTGAGACCGTCGATCACGGCCCCGAGGCTGATCCCCCGCGCGGTATGCGCCTGGGGGTCGAAGAAGATCTCGGCGTGCTTCACCCCGTCCTCCGCGGCCCGATCGAGGTAGGCCGTCATGAGGTCGGCGAAGTCCCGCTCCGTGCGCAACACGTTCATCGCCTGGTAGTAGACGTCGAGAAACGACTGGAGGTCCCGGAAGTCGTACGCTTCCCGTACCTCCTCCGTGCTCCGGTAGGGCAGATCGATCCTGTTCCGCCCGGCGAGCTCGAACATCAGCTCCGGCTCGAGCGAGCCCTCGATATGAAGATGTAGTTCGGCCTTCGGCAGCCGCCGGATGAACTCCCGCATGCGTCGCTCCATTCTCGATCAGGTCCAGCTCTCGATGAGATCCTGCATGAAGTAGATCACGAACGCGATGGAAACGATCCACATCAGCATCGGCACCTGGGCTGCTTTCCCTCGGACGACCTTGACGACCGTATGCATCACGAAGCCGGCTCCGATGCCGACGGTGATCGAGTAGGTGAGGGGCATCAGGATGATCGCGAGCAGCGCGGGGAACCCTTCCTCGAGATCACGAAAGTCGATGTCGCGGATGAAGCCCACCATGAGGAAGCCGATGAGGATCAGGACCGCGGCCGTGACCGGACCTTGTACGAGGATGGCCACCGGCGAGAGGAAGATCGTGGCGGGGAACAGGAGGCCGGTCACGACGGCGGTGAGACCGGTCCGCCCTCCCTCCGCCACACCGGCCGAGCTCTCGATGTAGCTCGTGTTCGAGCTCACACCGAAGAGGCCCCCAACGACGGCGCCGACCGAGTCGACGAGCAGCAGCCTGCCGACTCCGGGAATCTCACCGTCCTCGCGCACGAGTCCCGCCTGTTCGACGATGGCCGTGGCCGTCCCCATGGTGTCGAAGAAGTCGGTGAGCATGAACGTGAAGATGATGAGGACGGCGCTGAGGGCGCCGAGATCCCATACGTTGCCCAGGTCGAACTTGCCCAGGGTATCGAACTTGGGGCCGGGAAAACTCGTCGGCCACTCGTTGACTCCGAAGAGGAGGGCCAGTGCCGCGGTGGCCAGAATCGTGAGCACGAGCGCTCCGGGAACTCCTCGGGCGTAGAGGACGATGGCGATCAGCAGTCCGAGGAGTGTGACTCCGGAGGACGCCGTCTCGGGGAACACGAACTGGACCGGAGTCCCGACACCGGGTGCGATGAGCCCCCCGTTGACGAAGCCGATGAAGAGGATGAAGAGACCGATACCGACGGCGATCGCGAGCTTGAGGCTGTTGGGCACCGCCTTCATCACCGCCTCGCGAAATCCGGCGAGCACGAGAATCGTCACGAGGGCGCCCTCGAGCACGATCACGCCCATCGCGCCCTCGGGGGTCAGCCCGGAACCCACGACGAGCTGTGAGGCGACCGCCGCGTTGATCCCGAGACCGGTCGCCATCGCGACCGGGTAGTTGGCGTACACACCCATGACGATGCTGAGGAGCCCGGCGGCCAGGGCGGTCCCAGCCGCCACCGCGACGGGGTCGAAACCGAGTGGGCTCAGGATGATCGGGTTCAGGAACACGATGTACGCCATCACGAGGAACGTCGCGACGCCGGCCCTTAGCTCAGTGGCAAGCGAGGTCCCGCGCTCGGAGAGCCGGAACCAACGGTCGAGCATGCGGGCGCCCCGCTCGGGCTGCGTGGTCCTCGCCATCGGTCCCCCTTTCGTCCGCGACGGACGGGACGCGCAGAAGGTACCGCACCGGGCGGCCGTCAGGGGCCTTTGATCCCGAGGCGATGAGGAGCGGAGGACCCGGACTCGAGCCGTCGGGGCTCTGCGCCGGGCTACTACCACGTTGAGAGCGATTCGCAGCGTAACGCCGCCGGCGCCGGAGCGCCGCCCCGCCTCCCGTCACCTCACCACGAGCACCGACCGCGTCGTCTCCCCTTCCGTCCCCGTGAGCCGGAGGAAGTACATCCCGCTCGGCACCAGCCGTCCGTCCTCACCTCGGCCATCCCAGTTCGTGACGTGTGTGCCTGCCTGGGCGCCGCCGTCCACGAGGGAGACGACCCGTCGTCCGTTCACGTCGACGAGATCGAGTGCGACGCTCGCGCCGGAGGGAACGCTCCACGAAACCCGCGCGGATCCGCGGACCGGATGGGGGGACACGCCGTCGATCCGTGGGACGAGTGCACCGTGGCCCCAGTTCGGCTGAACGTCGCTCGTGGGGTCGGGGATCCATGCCGCGCCGCCGGTGGAGTGGTACTCCGGGTAGGGGTTGTCGAACTCGACCCAGGGGCCGGCGGCCGAGATGTCCCAGGCGTAGAGCGGAACGCCGTCGTCACCACGGGTGGCGGCGAGGTACACCGTTCCGTTCCCGACGGCGAGCGCGCGCGCGGAACTGTTGGAGGCGGGGATCGGTGCGGCGAGGAACGTGGTGGTACCTGTCTCGGGATCGATCGAGTAGAGACCGGTCGGGCTGCCGTACTCGGTGTAGCCGTAGAGGAGTCCGTCCCCGGGGTTGAAGTCGAGCGCGAAGAACCGGTAGCCGGAGGCGTCGAGGTCGACGAGGAGCTCTGCGGCTCCGGTCTCGGGCACGAGTGTGTAGATCCCGCGCGGGGACGTGAAGTTCGAGTAGCCGTAGAGTGTGCCGTTGCCGTAGCCCATGCCGTGGATGTCGACGCCGAGCGTGCTGAGATGGATCGGCGTTCCGGAGAGCGGGAACGCGAAGAGCTCCGTCGTGAACGCGCCGCTGCAGATGTAGAGCGTTCCATCCGGCGCCGCGGCCGCACCGCTCACGTCGACGGATGCGTGCGTCGTCCACGTGACGTTCGGGAATCCGGAGAGGTCCGACGACTTGGTGGGAGGCGCCGATCCTTCGAGCCCGACGAAGAGACGTTGGGCGGACGCGGAACTCGGGATCGTGAGTAGAGCCGTCGTGATGGCGAGAGCGGCGACGACAGAACTCGTGATGATCGTGGGAGTGCAGGGAATCCGGCGGGAGTGGGAGTGCATGGGAGACCTCCAGAGGGTGGGCACCAGAGATGCGCTGATCAATATGCGCGGTGTGCTCGATGTCGGTCAAGGGCAAGGCAATGGGTGGAGTGAGGGAAGTTGACCCGAGTGGAGGCTCGTTGCCCGATGGCAGACCACCGCGCCAACCCGGCGCGACGTTCAGATCCGCCGGACGCCGGCCTGCCGCAGGGTGATCTCCAGGTCCTCGACGACCGACTCGAGTTCCGAACCGATGAGATCAGGCGACGCCTTGAGTCGGTCGACGATGGTGTGCGCCTCCTGGTACCGCTCCAGCTCCACGAGAATCTGCGCTTCGAGCAGGAGGTAGTGAAGCACGTCCGGTTCGAGGTCGGAGGCCAACTCCGCGTGGACGAGTGCCTCCGCCGTTCGGTCGATCTGCCAGAGCGTCGCGGCGAGGCTGTACTGCGTGTAGGCGTCGCCCGGGTCGTTCTCCAGCGCTTCCTCGTAGAGTTCGATCGCGCTCTCGTAGTCACCCTGGTAGTACGCGTCGTCGCCGGAATCCACGAGGTCGGTGCCGGTGAAGATCGACGTCATGAGCGCCGCGAACAAGCCAACCCAGGCGACCACCGCGACGGTCACCGGGAACTTGAAGCCGGCGGGCGGGCGATCCCGACGCCCCATCCCATCGAACTGCACCGGTGCCACCGGTGCTCGATAGTCTGCCGGCCGGGTCCGGTCCACGAAGTAGAGGCCGAGCGCAACCATGCCGATGGACGAGACGATGTTGAACGGAACCGAACTCAGCGACCCGAGCCAGGGCGGCGCCGTCTCGGGAAGGAACATCGTCGGGATACTCGCGAGCGGCAGGTAGATGAGCATCGCGAGCAGCACCCACCCGAAGGTCTGCCACCACACGCCGCGCGTCAGGTCACCACTCCGTCCAATCGCACTGCCACCGGACTCGTCCTCGTAGACGACGGCAGGACAGACGAGGACGTACTTCACCGCCAGCCAGAGCCCGGGTACGAGAAGAAGGAGAGTTCCGAGCACGATCCTGAGGTTCGTGAGGAAGGTCGTGCCGAGCAGTCTTCCATAGACCGCAAACGCATCCGACACACATTCCTGGGTTTCCGCCTTCCCCGTCATCCCGACGCGACGCGTCGCCGAGAGCACGAGCCCGTACAGGAAGGTGCCGACGAGGAACTCCATGAACCCACTCAGACGCGTGCTCATCCGCAGCTGCTCGAACCACCCGTCCGATGCGAGCGCGGACGTACCGAGCTCGACGAGCAGGTCCGCCGGGAACCAGATGAGCGCCGGCAGGACGACGATCACGAACGGCGCGCGCCGCACGACCGCCCAGGTGTCACGATGGAGTTCGGCGAAGCCCCGATACGTCGGAGTCCAGGCGGGATGCGCGGCGCCCGGGCCGAATCGAGCGTCCGGCGGGAGATTCGGTGGAAGGTCGAAGGAGTGATCGGGCGGAAGACTGGGCGGAAGGCTCGGCGATTCGCCCGATGGGGTAGCGGGCGGAAGCCTCGGCGATTCGTTGGATAGGGCGGCAGGCGATAGATCGGGCGACTCGCCGATTGGTTCAGCGGCCGGCGGCAGCGGAGGCGGCGGTCCCTGCGGATCGGCCTCACGGTCAGGCGTCATGACTCCTCCCTGCTCTCCTCCCTAACCCTCACTCCCCTGCTTCCCCACCTAGATTCCCTACCTAGCTCCGTACCTAGATACCGTACCCAGATTCTCCACCGAGAGCCCCTGCCGAGATTCCTTTCCCACTCACTCCGCGGATTCTACCGCCACTCCGATCGGCGTCCACATGTGGACCTTGCCTTTGAACCCGTCCGGAGTGGCGATGGCCATCGGTTCGACGCCGAATGTGCGGAAGCCATGGCGCTCGTAGAGTCCGATCGCGGGCCTGTTCCCCTCGGTCACGGTGAGCGTCACCGTCCGCACGTCCGGCCGCGAACGCGCGGCGGCCAACGCGGCGCGAAGGAGTTTCGCACCGGCCCCCCGGCCCCGACAGGACTCGCGCACGAACATGCCCACGAGGTGCGCCTTGTGGCGTGTCTTCGGCTTGGCGGAGTACTGCACGGTGACGGAGCCGACGAGTTCGTCCCCGTCGAATGCGCCGTAGGTATCGCTGAGGCCCGTTGGATCGGCCAGTCGGGCGAGCCACCAGGATTCCGGCTCCGCCGCCCGCTCCTCCGGCGTGGATGTGAACGCGTCCGGAGACACCGTGTAGGCCAGGAGCATGAGCTCCCGATACCTCTCGACATCTGCAGCGGAGAGACGCGCAACGTGCATCGGGATCGATCTCCTCTCTTCTGCGCGTGGGAACGGACCGCAGCTCCCCACGATTCCCGGACGTGGGACGGCATGAGTTCGCGCAAGTATCGCACAGAGTGGCCCGCCGTAGCTGATTTGACAGGACTCGCACCGCTCGACGATACTGACGATGCGCAGCTTGCGCGCCTCGCCGGGGTGTCTTTCATGGGAGGTGTCCGATGGGTCACCGTCTCTCCGCGTTCCGGTTACCTGCTTCCGCTTCCTGGTCTCATCGACCCGCCTCCGTGCCGGCTGACTCCACTTCCAGCACCGACTCCATCCGCGTCGCCGCTTCGGTCGCCGTCGCCACGATCTTCGCCCTCGCTCCTTCCGCATACGCTGGACCGAATGCCGACGGGTTCCTGGTCTTCCACACGGACGATCATGTGTCCTACACCTGGGAAGACGTCGCGTCGTATGCCGACTTCGCGATCGAAGAATGCCCTCGGGATGACTGCTCGCGTGCGGAGGAGTGCTTGGGGTTTGCATTCAGCATCGACCCGACCGCGTCGATCGGCAGCCGCACGGAACCAGCCGTATTCTGGCTCCTGGCCGCGTTCCCCTGGACGGACTGCCCCCGGGTCCGCGGCGTCTCCTTCGGGCTGGACTGGGACCCGTCCTTCTCGCCGGTGTTCGTAGGAGATGGCAACTGCGAAGGAGTTTCGATCGCGGAACCTGGGTGGCCCAGCGAACGGAACTCTGGAGTCTCGGTCTACTTCGCGTGGCCGCACACCGAACACATCTTCCCGGTCTACTGGTTCGCCGCCTATGCCTACTACGGCGCCAAGGTCGAAGTGACGTCTCGCGGTTCCGCTGCTGCGCCCGAGTTCGCAGACGACGGTGCGCCAGCACTCATCGACGAAGTGCCCTGGCACCACCTCGGCGCGATGGGCCTCGGTGGCCATTACGGGGACAATCCGATGATCGTCGAGTCCCCGGTCGCGATGGACTCGTGGGGCGGGGTCAAGCGACGATTCATCCCGGAGGAACCAAGGTGAGGGGATTCGCAGTAGGGAGCACCGCAGTAGGGAAAACCGCAGTAGGGAGCACCGCAGTAGGGAGATTCGCAGCAGGGGGCCTCGCAGTAGGAAGAGCCGCAGTGAGAACTCTCGAGCCGAGAGGAGGTGTGGCAAGGGAACTCCCGGCGAGACCTGTCACGGCGGAAGGCTTCACCGTCCCCTTCCTACTCCTCGCGATCGCCTGCGTCGCGCCGTTCACCATCACCGCCTGTTCGGACGACGATCCAACGTCACCGGACGAGCACACTGCCATCCGTGACTTCTCCGACATGGTCGACGCCACGGAGTTGGGCCTCGCGTCCTTCGAGGGCGTGAACTCGGAGATCCATCTCCACAGCGCTGAGACCGATCAGATCGACGTCCACGTGCGTGTGGAGGTCGACGCCCCGCGTCAGGACGATGCCGAGGAGTTCGCGGACTCGATCCAGATGCAGGCCGAAACAGATGGCGCACATCGTAGCTGGTGGTTCGAGTACCCGACCGTCCCCGCGCACATGACGGTCACGCTGCACTGGACCGTCGAGGTCCCGGACGGCATGGACGCCGAACTGGATGCGGTGAACGGAGCGTTCGAGGTGAGCGGCAGCTTCGGTGCGCTGGACTTGTCGATCCAGAACGGCGCCATCGACGTGTCCGGAGACGCCGGGCCAATCGTCTCCTCCGGCGTGAACGCGGCGGTCGACATCTCCCTCGACGTACTCGAAGGCCCGCTCACGTCGACTCTGGTCAACGGCAACCAGGAGATCGGCTTTCTCGTCGGAGACACGTCGGTGTTCGCGACCAGTGTCAACGGATCGATCGACGTTCGCCTGCCACATTCCTACGATGGCACGCTCGACGCGGAAGTCGAGAACGGGGTCGTGAGCGCAGTCCTCTCATTGGGGGACGCCCAGATCACGACGAAACACGTCACCGGCCGGATCGGCGACGGATCGGACCACACCGTCGTACTCCGCTCCGTGAACGGCAACATCGTCGTCGCGCAACACTCGTCGTAGTCTGCAAGATCCGCGGTCTACGCTCACCCGTCCAGCGACAACACCATCGGCTGCTCGAGCGCATCCTCCCCCGGGCGGAGTGGGATCGGATCTCCGTCCGGAACGAAGCCGGCCCGCTCGTAGAGTCGACGCGCCGGAGTGTCGCCACAGGTGACTTCGAGCAGCAGCTTCGTCGCGCGGCGCGAGTGCGCCCACTCGATGACCGAGTCCAGGAGGCCCCGAGCGACTCCCCGCCCACGGGCTTCCGGCGCGACCCACATCTGGTAGAGGTGGGCGACGGACGGATCGTCCGGGTCCATACGTCCCCATGCCAGCCCGACCCAGGCCCCGTCCAGCGTCGCAACCACGGGATGCGAATCGGCGGACTCCGTCCCGGACGCGAGCCGCGTCCGCCAGAACTGATCCGTCATCGCGTTCTCGCGCTCGAACGTGCTCCCGAACGCCTGTGGATCTTCCGCGAGCGCGCGGAGACGAAGCACCCGGTAGGCCTCCCACTCCTCGGCGCGCATCTTCCGGATCTCGGGACTGGAACTCATCGTCACCTCTCCGTCGTGCAGGAGCGACTGCGGACCACGGTTTGGGCCGGATCCGGCGCCGACTCGAGACTCGGCGGCGGCGCCAACTCGAGGTTCGGCAGCGGCTCCGGCTCAGAGCTCGAGTTCGGGGTCGGCCGCGGCCTTGCCCTGCCATGCCATGCGAGGCCGAAGCCTACCCGATCCCGACCTCGAGCCGGCCACCTCACCGGCGATGTCTCCTGTCGCGGCACCCGGACGGATCGCGCCTCTTCCCATGGACCCACGCGCCCGGCAGACGGCGCCCCAGCCATCCAGGAGGAGAGATGTTCCCGAATCCCCGTTCCAGCGGGCGCGCCACCCGTTCGCAGACCACCGGCCGCCCGATCCGTCGCCGTCGGCTCGCCCGGCTCGAGGAACTCATTCTGCGCCAGGTCCGCCTCGCCTCCAGCGACCGATTCCTCCGCTTCGAGCGGTTCGGCCGGATCGACGCCCCCCTTGCTGCGGTCCTCGCGAGCACCTGCCTGCTCTGGTCGTGTTCCGACCGCGACTCGGTGAAGCCGGACCCGAACCCGGCCGCCGAGTCGGGCACGTTCGAGCTCGCGGTGGAGCTCGAGATCTCGCAGCTCGGAGAGATCGAATCGGCGGCCGCTCTCGGGACCGATGGGTTCGCTGTCGCGGATCGCGCCCCTGCCGGACCTGGCACCGCAGGCTCGGGCGCCGCCAACCGCGTCCCCGGCTCCGGCACGCTCACCCTGACCGCCGAGATCCTCTCCGCGGCCGACGACGAGATCGTCGACACGGTCTCGCAGACGATCGAAGAGACGGCGACGTCCGCTCTCCTCTCGCTCGACCTTCCGGCAAACGCGGACTACGTGGCGCAGGTGCGGGTCGAAGGCGCGCGTTCGCGACCGACCGGGATCACCGAGACGGGGCTCCTCCACGTCGGATCGACCGAGCCGTTCCCAATCGAGACCGATGCGACGACGTCGCGGGCGCTCACCCTGCCCGACCTCGTCCCACAGCTCTGGCTGCACGAAGTGCCCGGAGAACGCCACGAGCTGTTCTGGTCGCCGGTGGAGGCCGCCACGTCCTACACCGTGCGGAGGAGTCCGGACGGTTCCATTCCGACCACGTTCTCGACCGCGTCTCTCGACACGACCTTCACCCTCCCGCCCGGATTCCAGGGCGGGACGAGCATCGGCTACACGGTCCAGGCGGTCCTCACGGATGGATCCCGGTCCGCCTATTCGGAAGGTCGCACGGCGAACGATCCCGGACCGGTTCCGCCCGCCGACATCACCGACCTCGCGGCGTTCTCGGTCACGAGCACGCAGGTCGTCCTCCGCTGGACGGCCCCGGGCGACGACGGCGCCACCGGCCAGGCGACACGCTACGAACTTCGGTACTCCGAGACGTCGATCGATGCATCGAACTTCGGCAGCGCCACCGAAGTCCCACTCCCAGCGCCGGGACTCGCGGGACAAGACGAGTTCGCCCTCGTGAGCAATCTCGTGGCGGAGTCCACCTACTACTTCGCGATCCTGGCCTTCGACGAAGCGGAGAACACATCCGGTCTCTCCAACGCTCTCGAAGTGACCCTCCCCGAGGCACCGGACTTCGACGGACCGACCACGGTCGCGGATCTCACTGCGAGTTCTCCGGCGGAAGGTACGGCCGTCCTCACCTTCACCGCACCCGATGACGAACGCGACGGAGGTGCAGCATCGTACGAGCTCCGCTACACCGCAGGCCCGATGACGGAGACGTCGTTCCCCACCGGCACGGAGTGGACCACGGTGCCGACCCCGAGCTCCGCGGGTCAGGCGGAGCAGATCACCCTGGACGAACTCGCTCCGGCCGAGTACTCGTTCGCCCTCCGCAGCCGGGACGAAGCCGGCAACATCTCGGCCGTATCCAACATCGCGACCCTGGACCTCCGGGACACCTCCCCACCGGACGAAGTGACGGACCTCGCCGCGAGCTCTCTCGGCGACGGGCGGATCGCGCTCGAGTGGAGTGCGTCGGGCGACAACGGACGGACCGGGCGCGCCCTTCGGCACGAACTGCGCTACGCCACCAGCGCGATCGACGACTCGAACTTCGGCAACGCAGACCTCGTCCCGGACTCGACCCCGCCCGGCGAGCCGGGAACCCGCGAGTCGCGCGAGCTCTCCGGATTCCGCGCCGAGACCCAGTACTGGTTCGCTCTCGTCACGTACGACGAAGCAGAGAACCAATCACGTCTCTCCAACGTGGCGGAAGTGACGACACCCGACTTCGAGGCACCGAACGCCGTCACGGACATCGTGGCCGAGGAAGTGACCGGCACGCGCGCCCGCCTCTTCTGGACCGCACCCGGCGACAACGGCGCCGACGGCACCGCGGCCCGCTACGACATGCGGTTCAGCCTGGAACCGATCACCGAGGAGAACTTCTCGTCCCAGAGCGCCGTCGGCAACATGCCGGCCCCATCCGCGGGCGGGACGAACGAAGAAGTGACCCTGGTCGCATCCCAGGAAGTCGAAGTCTATCTGGCGCTCCGGACGGAGGATGAAGCCGGACGCACCTCTCCCCTCTCCAACGTCGTCTTCGTCCGTTTCGGTGACGACCAACCAGATGCGCCGACGAACGTCCAGGCCGTCGCCATCGGTCCCGATCGGATCCGCCTCCAGTGGTCCCACCCGGGAGGGGAGGACTACTTCGAGGTCGAGCGGAAGAGCGACACCGACGACACGTTCCGCCGGATCGGCGTCGTCGACCGGAATGGGTTCGCGGGCGTTGATGGCGATACCGACGGCGCTGCCATCGCCAGCCACTACCACATTGAGAGTGGCGACCACGGCAACCTCGGTAGAGATGGAACCGCGGGCCACTACGACATTGAGAGTAGCCCCCGCGGCAGGGTCGGCAGCGATGCCATCGCGAATCACGACCACATTGAGAGTAGCCCCGGCACTTCCCGCGACGTCGCGCGTCGCATCATCGCCAACGCGCCCGTCTCGATCTCTGCCGGCGGAGCACCGGCTTCCTCGAACCGCACGGCCGCGCCCGAAACCACCACACTCCGCGTCGGCGATTCCTCGAACCTCGCCGCTTCCGCTTCCCGCCGGACCGCTTCGGGTGACGACATCCAGGTCGTCAACGAAGGCCTCATCGAACGCACCGAGTACACGTACCGGCTCCGCGCTTTCAGTCCGGGTGGCCCGTCCGCGTACTCGAACGAAGCCACCGCAACCACTCCCCTGGCCGCGCCGAACAATCCGAGCGCGACGCTCGAGGGAAGCGCCGTGCGGGTCCGATGGTCGCAGGGGCGGGATACGGACGAGTTCATCGTGCAGCGCGCGACCGGCACCGGTGACTTCGATCGCGACGTGAACGTGCCGGGAACGGAACGCGACTGGCTCGACGAGACGGTCGAGCCGGGTACGACGTATCGCTACCGGGTGCGTTCCCGCGCCGGTCTTCAGGATGCGGCGACGAACGAAGTGTCGGTGACGACCGGCGAGTCGGCGCCGGAGTGCGAGATCCGCACGAACGGCATCGAGTTCGGGACGGTGGCAGTCGGTTCCCAGCGCAGCGACGTCGTGATCATCACGAACGTGGGCGGTGGACGTCTGCAGGGAGCGTTCGTCTCCGAGTGCCCGGACTTCCTCGTCGAGACGACTCCGTTCGACCTGGGTCCCAACGAGACGACGGCGCGCGAACTCGTCTTCCGTCCGACCAGTTCGGGCGAGAAGGTCTGTTTCCTCGGCGTGCCGGGCGGCTGTGGCGACGTCGTCGCCTTCGGCGTCGGAGAGGCGAGTGCCGAGTGTCGTGTGACCGGTGACGACAACGACTTCGGCACGCTTCCGCCGGGCGGGTTCACGACGCGCTCTTTCGTCGTGGAGAACGTCGGGGGTGGAGTCCTCCGTGTGCTTCCCAGCATCCTGGACGATTCCGCGGGCGTGTTCAGCATCGTCGGCGCCAATGACTACCCCGTCGACCTCGGGCCGAACGGGAGCCACGAAGTCATCGTCCGATTCGAGGCGACTGCTTCCGGCACCCACCAGGCCACGCTCCACTTCGGCGCGAGTAGTCCTGCAACGGAACGCGAAAGCGGCGGCGACACGCCCACTCGAGGCACGTCTGCCTGCGGTACGGTGCCGCTGGTCGGCGCGACCGAACAGTCCGGCGTGTGTGATTGGGGAACCGACGAGATCGACTTCGGGACGGTCGAGGTCGGCTCGTCGTCGTCCCGACGTTGGTTCCTCCGCAACGTGGGCTCGGCTCCGCTCGACGGAATCGCGATCGACTGCCCCGGTCCGTTCCAGATCGCGAACCTGAGTTCGTTCCACATCGAGCCCGGGCAGACCTACGTCGGGTACATCACGTTCGAGCCGACGGCCGCCGGCGAAGCCACCTGCGACCTCCGCGTGGACCTGATCTCGGGCGCGGAATGTACGCCGCTTCTCATCCGCGGCGTGGGCGGTGTCACGGCCTGCCTCACGACGCCGGCCGGCCTCGACTTCGGAGAAGTTCCCGCAGGCACGCCCGTCACGCAAACGCTCACGGTAGCGAACTCGGGAACGTCGGATCTCGTGATCACGCCGACGATTCCGACGGATTGCCGTACGAACGAGTTCGTCATCGTCACGGGCGGCGGCACACAGACGCTGGCGCCGAGCCAGAGCGCCGACATCCAGATCCGGTTCGAGTCGGACGATCCCGGTCGGGACTACGCGTGCACCGTCGAGTTCGGTGCAGACGCCTGTAGCGAAGTCCAGATCGTGGCCAAGACCGAACCGGTCCCCTGCTCCGTCGCTCCGACCGCGTACGGCTTCGGGAACGTGATCGTCGGCCAGTCCTATTCGCAACGGTTCTACGTCTACAACAACACGGACGAGACGAAGTCCGGCGTGATCAAGGCGACCTGCGCGCGGGAGATCGGGCTCGTGCGGGACGAGGACCGGACCTACACGATCGACCCCGGGGACTCCCATGCGTTCCACTTCGACCTCACGCCGACGCTCGGCGCCGCGAACTACGAGATCGTCCTCTCGGACGAGGACTGCGACCGGATCCCGATCTCCTGGACCGGTGAGCTCGAGGATCCGGACTGCTTCCTCTCCACGTCCGGCCTGACCTTCGAGACGGCGGTCGGAGAGTCCAAGACCAAGGACTTCACGATCTCGAACACGGGAAACGTGTCGCTCTACTTGAACCTCCAGTTCCGCGAACCGGACGGCTGCGCCGCGTTCGAGTTCCTGAGTGGCGGTGGAGAGACCCGGCTCGACCCGGGGTATGAGCTCCGCGTGCGGATCCGGTACACACCCACCGAGGTCGGCAGCACGGTGTGCCACCTACTCCCGCTCGTCGACGGACATATCCAGTGCGGGTTCGTGACGTTGGTCGGTACGGCGACGAACTGAACGAGGCCGGCGGGCCGATGTCGCGGCGACACGCGAAGTCGCCGGACAGAGTCGACCACCGTGGCGCACCAAAGCGGCGCACCGAGGCGACGCTCCGAACGGATCCGGCACATACCGGAAACCGAGGGGATCCCCCCGGTTTCCGGCCTCACCGTTCACTCACCGACACCGCTCCCGTACAATCACCGCTGATCCGCGGCACCCGAGCCTCGAAGCGTCATCTTTCCGCGTTCCGGGGAGATTCCTTGTTGTACACTCGCGCAGTCGATCCACTCGGGACTCGACCGGCGATTCCAGCCAAAGCCCTCCCCCCTAGTGGCCAGGCTGGACCAGCAAGGAGCCAAAGCGTGTTCGCCTACCAGTCCGCCGTTCCCCGCAAGCTCGTGAGTGCGGCCTTTCTCCTCCCGCTCGCGATCCTCGCCGGCGCCTCGACCCTGGCCGGCTGCGACGACGACACAGTCCAGCCGGAACCCGAGGAGTCGCCCTACCTGGACCCGACCTCCCCAGCGAACCTCCTCGACAATCTGATCATCGCCACGGAACTGAGAGACGCGGAGGGCTACGCGGCACTCTTCGACGCGGACCAGTTCATCTTCCGATTCGATCCCATCGACGTCGGGGATGGGTATCCCCTGTCCTGGGGCTATGCTGAGGAACTGGCCTGGTCGAACGCCTGTTTCGCCTCAGCAGATGTCTTTCGACTTTCGCTCGAGTGGAACCAGGGACCTCTCCAGGACCTCGACGAGGATGATCCGGACCTCTACACAGACCCCGCCATGAAGAAGATGCTCGTCACGAGCATCCATCTGGAGATCGAGATCGAGAACCCGGTCGATCCAACGGATCACGTCATCTTCCTCGTCCAGGGCGACCGCGGACGCTTCTACTTCGAGCCGGATCCGAGCCGCCTGATCGACGGACAGCCTACATGGAAGATCGTGGAGTGGCAGGACATCCAGGTGGAGGGATCACCACTACCCACCATCAGGAGCACGTTCGGGGCGATCAAGACCGTCTTCCAACCACTCTGATCCAGCCCAATTGAGAGCAGATGAGGAGCGAGAACCGATGAGCTACCATGCCATCCTTCGCGTCGTCCATCAGCGAACAATCCCGTTCCCGGCGCTGGCGATCCTCTCCGCTGCGCTCGTTGTCGGCATGCTCGCCGGCTGCGGCGACGAGGCGACTACGCCCGATCCCGAGCCGTCCCCGTATCTGGCTCCGACCTCACCGCTCAACGTGATCGACAACCTTGCGACCGCGATCAACCTCCGCGACGTCGCCGGATACACCGAGCTGTTCGACGAGGACGACTACATCTTCGTTTTCGACCCTCTCGAGGTCGAGGGTTCCGGGTTTCCCGAGTTCTGTCTCCACGCCGGCGAACTGGATTGGGCGGAGAACTGCTTCGAGTCTCCCGACGTGCTGAGCGTCGGCTTCGAGTTCTCGAAGGGACCGGTCCAGGAGCTGGAAGCGGACGACTCAGACCGGGCAGAGGACACCTGGCGGAAGGTGCTCCTCACCTCGACCCACCTGGAAGTCGAAGCGACGAACCCGGCCGAGCCCACCGATCCGGTCATCTACCTAGTCCAGGGCGATCGAGCGCTGCTCTTCCTCGCCCCGGACGCGACGGAACTCGTCAGCCGACGTGGAGGATCGTGGAGTGGCGGGACATCAGGGTCGACTCACGCCCAGGCGCGGTCCGCGAGCGTTCCTTCGGCGCCATCAAACTCAGCTTCGACTGCTGCAGCCGCCTCGGAGTCCGTCTCCCGTAGACCGCGCGGGCGACGCAGTGACAGACGCCGGCCCAGTCTCTCCCGGAGGCGGCGGCCCGCAGTACGGGCCGCTCTTCCGACGGCGAGCTTCGCGTCCATGTCCTGCACGTCGACGACGATCGGGTCACCCTGGTTCACGAAGACTTCCATCTGGCAGCGCGTGTCGAGCCCGCCCCGGGGACCGTTGAGGTCCGCGAGCCGGACCTGGATCCGGCGGACGTGTTGTCCGTGGCGAGACAGAGCGAACCGGACGCGCCGATCCACATACGCCTTGAGGTGCTCCGTCAGTTCGATGCCGCGGCTCTGCATCTCGATCTTCATGGCGGTACCTCCATCATATACGAATGTTTGGTTCTGGAAGCCCGGCCCCCGCGCGAGCGGGCTTGGCTGCGCCCGCTCGCGTCCAGAGGGGGGAGGTCCCAGGTTCGGGGGACCGGGTTCGTTTCCATGTGTCGACTTCAAGCGACAAGGGCAGTATCGACAGGATCCGCCGATTCGACAAATTGGATGTTTCGCATGAACCCATCGGCTTTCTCGTAGTATTGGATGCATGGACTGGATCAACTACCACCACCTCCTCTACTTCTGGATGGTCGCGCGCGAGGGCACGGTCGCGAAGGCCGCCGAGCGACTCCACCTCTCCCAACCGACCATCTCCGGACAGATCAAGACACTGGAGGAGTCGATCGGTGGAAGACTCTTCGAGCGGTCCGGTCGTGGACTCGTCCTCACCGAACTCGGCCAGCTCGTGTTCCGCTATGCGGACGAGATCTTCCACCTCGGCCGCGAACTCACCGACGCGATCGCGGGCCGCGCGCCGGGGCACGCGCTCGGACTCCGCGTGGGCGTGGTCGACGTGATGCCGAAGTTGATCGTCCAGAAGCTGCTCGAACCGATCACGAAGCTCGAGGAGCCGGTCCGGATCGCCTGCTTCGAGGGCAAGGCCCACCAGCTCCTCGGCCAACTCGCCATCCACGAACTCGACGTCGTACTTTCGGATGGCCCGATCCCGTCCGACGTGAACGTCCGCGCGTTCAGCCACCTCCTGGGAGAGTGCGGAGTGACGTTCCTGGCCGCGCCGCGCCTGGCGAAAAAGTACCGGCCCCGGTTCCCGGAGTCACTGGCCGACGCTCCCCTCCTCCTCCCCACCGCGAACACGATGCTTAGGCGGTCGGTCGACGCGTGGTTCGAGATTCTCGGCATCCGTCCCGACATCGTCGGCGAGTTCGAGGACAGTGCTCTTCTCAAGGTATTCGGACAGAAGGGGCAGGGGGTCTTCCTCGCCGCGACCGCGATCGAGGCGACCGTGAAGCAACAGTACGGCGTCCACGTCGTCGGCCGGACGGAAGAGGTGCGCGAACGGTTCTACGCGATCTCGGTCGAACGCCGCGTCAAGCATCCGGCGGTCGTCGCGATCGCGGAGTCCGCGCGGCGTGACATTTTCGGCGTCAGCGCTGCGTAGTGTCGGGCTCCTCCAGCTTCGCCTTCCACTCCATGACGAGTTCCCGGACAACGTCCCGCCCACCCCAGCCGAAGGCGATCGCGGCGGCCACGGCGAGTGCGCCCAGGGTCAGCGAGAAGGCGAGGTCCACGATCTCGCTCTCCGGCACGATGTGACGGATCGCCATGGCGCCGACGACGGCCAGGATCGCAACGACGAGTCCGGGATTCGTAGCCCGACTTGACAACCGTCCGCGCCCGGTGTGATCTGTAGGTGACCGCGCTCCGCGGGGGGAGAACTTCCGGTGCCCTGGCTGTTCATCGCTCTCGGTCTCGTGGGCCTCACTCTCGGTGCCGAAGCGCTCGTTCGGGGAAGCGCGGCACTCGCGCGCCGCCTCGGGATGAGTCCGCTCGTGATCGGGCTCACGATCGTCGCGTTCGGCACGAGTGCCCCGGAGCTCATCGTGAGCCTCCAGGCGGCGTTCGCGGACAACGGTGCCATCGCGATCGGCAACGTGGTCGGATCGAACATCGGCAACATCGCCTTGATCCTGGGACTCGCTGCACTCATCCAGCCGATGCGGATCGACGCGAAGATCCTCCGGATCGACCTCCCTCTCCTGCTCGTCGCCACGGGAGCGCTCTGCGCCTGCTTTCTCGACGACCGGATCGGGAGACTGGAAGGCGCACTCCTCACGTTGGGAATCGTCGCCTATATCGGGTTCACCATCGTCGGCTCGCGGAGGGAAACGGACTCGGTGCAGGCGGAGTTCGAGGAGGCACTGCCGCGAGGGCCCCGCGCCTTCCTCTTCGACGCGATCTGGATCGTGGTCGGTCTGGGGTTCCTCGTCCTGGGAGCACGCGCGCTCGTCGACGGAGCCGTCGCGATCGCCGAGTCACTCGGACTCAGTCAGACCGTGATCGGCCTCACGATCGTCGCGGTGGGAACGAGCCTCCCCGAACTCGCGACGTCGGTGGTCGCCGCGTTTCGGAAGGAGTCCGACATCGCGGTCGGCAACGTCGTCGGATCGAACCTGTTCAACATCCTGGGCATCCTCGGCCCGACCGCGCTGCTCCATCCGATCCCGGCCGGCGGTCTCACCCGCCTCGATCTCGGCGCGCTCATTCTGACGTCCGTTGCCATCCTCCCGCTCATGCGGACCGGATTCCGACTGGAACGGTGGGAAGGTGGCCTGCTCCTGGCCACCTACGTCGGGTACGTCACGCTGCTCCTGCGTTGAGACATCCAGCACGGCCAAAGGCAGGACAGCTGTATGGACGGACGAAACGGCTGACCATGACGTGCGAGCCTGAGAGGGCTACCCCGCACCCGGCGCGACGCCCTCCGCACGCGGCGACGACTCGACCGAAAGACGGCACGTCGCCCGCGCCGCCCGCACACCTACCTACGAAGCAGCGCCTTGATCTGCCCCCAACTCGTCTCCGTAACCGGAACCGGCGCATCGTCGAACACGACTCCGATCGCCATGTTCGTTACGTCCGCCCAGGCGACGGAAGGATGCTGCCAACCGGGCGGGTAGCCGATGTCGAGGGCGACGTTCGTCCACGCCGGCCCAAGCGCCCCGTCCTGATCGACGCCGACGTAGTACCCGCCAGGCGACTCGCCGGGCCAACGTCCCCAGCATCCGACCGTGAACGGACCGTCCACCGCGAGATCGATCGCGACCCGGTTCTCGCCCACTTCGGGCCAGAGCGGCACGTTGGAGAAGACGACGTCCGGCACGAGGGCGAGCACGGCGTCAGGCTCGCCGTCGACTCCACCGGCCCATACATACAGATCCGAGGTCTGCCCGGTGTAGGAGCCGATCTCGGTGAGCCAGTAGGCAGCGCATCGAATGATGCCCGGGCCGAGGTCGAACGCCTGCCCGAACGCGCCGACGTAGTCCTCCTGGACGCCGGTGCCGCGCCACTGGACTCCGTTCTCGACGGTGCCGTCGAACCCGAGGACGAGCGGCAGGTCGAAGCAGCCGTCCCCACGGTCATCGGCGGAAGTCAGTGTCGTGGACTCGGCGGCAGGCATCTGCGCGGCTTCGTCCGCGGCGGACGCGGGAGCGACAACGAGCGCGACGGCCACAGCGATCGACAGGGCGGAGGCGGTACGGGTGACAGGGAAACGAAGCGCGGATCCGGATGCGTGGAGCATTGGCCAGGCCCTCCCTCGTTCAGGGACCTCCATACGAGATCCCGAGGACCTTCATTCTAGCACCCGTGTGGACGGGAGATTGCGGACCGTTTCCCCACCGCCCCAAGACCCGATGGATCCGCAATCTCCCCGCCACTGGACCCATCGCTGGATCCAGTTCATCGGGCACACCTCACGAACTCCGTCCCGCGCGAGTCCCCTCCTGGGGTCAGCTGATCGGCTCGAACCGTCCCTGGAAGAACCGGAGCTCCGCCGGCTCGTAGGTAAAGCGAAGCCCGGTAATCGACTCGCGCCGCTCGTAGAGCCGCACGATGCCGTCGGCCACTGCCTTGAGGTGATCGTCGCTGTAGACGCGCCGCGGCAGGGTGAGACGGACGAGCTCGAGCTGCGGACGGTAGTTGTCGCCGTCCGGCTTCCGGCCCTTGGAGACGTTGCCCCGCTCCATCGCGCGCACGCCGGTCTCGACGTAGATCTCGGCGGCGAGACGCTGGGCCGGGTACTCGTCCTGGTCCAGGTGCGAGAGGAACCGGCGCGCGTCGAGGAAGACGGCGTGGCTTCCGGTCGGACGGACGATCGGCACTCCGGCTTCCTCGAGCCAGGAGGCGAGACGCACCGCCTGCTCGACGCGGGACTTGATGTAGTGGTCGTCGACCATCTCGCGCATGCCCTGCGCCATGGCGGCGAGGTCGGCGGAAGGAAGACCGCCGTCACGGACGCCTCCTTCATAGACGCGGATCTTGGCCTCGGACGCCTTCGCCCACTCCGGGTTGTCCTTGAACGCGAGGAGACCACCGATGTTGATAAGGTAGTCCTTCTTCCCGGAGACGGTGCAGCCATCACCGTAGAGCATCATCTCGCGGAGGATGTCGCGGACCGAGGCGTCGTGGAAGCGCGGGTCGTGCTTCTGGATCATGTACGCGTTCTCGACCGCGCGGGTCGCGTCGAACATGACCGGGATGCCCAGCTTGCTGCAGTAGGCGTAGACCTCCCGCAGGTTGTCCATCGAGACCGGCTGGCCGCCCGCCATGTTCACCGAGAGCTCGAACGAGATGTAGGCGATTCCGTCCGCCCCCTTCTCCTTCACGAGCGCCTCGAGCTTCCCGAGGTCGATGTTCCCCTTCCAACGGAAGTCCGAGCTCGGCTGGTGCGCCTCGTCGACGATCACGTCCGCGAACACGCCGCCCGCGAGTTCCTGATGGAGCTTCGTCGTCGTGAAGTACATGTTGCCCGGGACGAGCTGCCCGGGACGGATCATGACTTCGGAGAGGATCTGCTCGGCGGCACGGCCCTGGTGGGTCGGCAGGATGAAGTCGTAGCCGTAGGTCTCCTTCACCACGGCAACGAAGTCGAGATAGGCGTCGCTCGTCCCCGGAGTCGGGATGGCCGCGTCGTAGGCCGCCCACTGCCTGGTCGACATCGCGGTCGTACCCGAGTCCGTGAGGAGGTCGATCGTGACATCGGCGGAGCGGAGGAGGAACGTGTTGTACCCGGCCTCCCGCACGGCCCGGAGGCGTTGCTCGCGCGTCGTCCGGGCGATCGGCTCGAGCGTGTGGATGATGTAGGGGTCACAGTCGAACTCGAACGACGCGAGGTCCGCGAAGACGGAACGGAAGCGGAGTTGATCGTGCCACTCCCCGTTCGTCTCGGTGTCGAGGCTGGGGATCCGGTCCCGCTGCCCGTGCAGCGCGATGATCGCGTCCGCCACCTGGTCCAGCTGCGTGTTCGTCATGGCGAGGCGCGGGATCTGGACCGGAAGGTAGGCATCCCGTCCGACCAGACCCTGCGCCATCGCCCGAACTCCGGACGTCTCGTAGAGAGCCGCCGCCACCGCGTGGGCCGAGTGCTCGGCCTTCTGTGCGAGGAACTCGTCGGCCTGGATGTAGGCACCGTCGCAACCGCGCTCCACCGGCACGCCACCATCCGCGAGGCGGGTGCAGAACCGCTCGGTCTGGTGCATGACCCACTGGACTTCGACCTCGTCGCACATCTCGGAGAGGCCGCGCGCGAGGACTTCCATCGTGCGCCCGGCCATTCCGCCATACGTATGGAGCCCTTCGAACACGACGACGTCGTTCATGAAGTGCTCGTGGTCCGCGGGGTTGTCCGTGGCGAGGAACCCGCCGGTGTTGGAGCGGGGATCCTGCGCGCCGTCCATGAGGATGACGTGCGCCGTCTTCGAGATCGCGAGGACGAGGTCCGCGATGCTCCGGTCCGACAGCCCGGCCTCGTGCTTCTGGATGTACCACGCGTTCTCGATCACGCGGGAGACGTCGAGGACGATCCGAAGGCCGAACGAGTCCGCGAGCTTCCGCACCGCACGGAGGTTGGCGAGGCTGAACGGATGCTGCCCATCGGCGAAGGCCTGTCCGCCGATGAAGGGCGGGCGGGACTCTTCGATCAGCGAGCGCAGACGGTCCAGATCGAAGTTGCCCGTGAAGACCGGCTCCTGCCGGTCCCGTGCGTCCTTGATCTCGATCCCGCGCGGAGCGTGCACGTCGACCCGTCCACGCGCATTCGACGGCAGCGTCTTCCCACCGTCCTTGGCGAAGGCCCGCAGGAGCAGCTTCACCGCGCCGAGAGTGTTGTGGGTCGGGCAGACGTACGTGTGCCCGAGGACCCGCGTGATGACTTCGTTCAGCGTCTCGAAGTTCCGCGCCCCGGCATAGGCTTCGTCACCGATCAGCTGTCCGGCCAGCTGCTCCTGGGTCATCGCACTCGTCCCCAGGGAGACCATGTCGAACGTCACCTGGGACGGGGTGAGCTGGTGGACATTGAACCGGGCCGCGGACAGGTTCCGCTTCCGTTCCTCGAGGCTGGGGAACGCTATCGGACGGACTGTCTTGATTTTATGCGGCTCATGAATCGGCTGGTTGGTCATCGGCATGGCTCTCTCCTAAGGCTACGTCTATCGCAGAAGAGACAGCATAGGTGGCGCCTTCGCTCGGGTGAAGCGGAGAGGAGGTAGGGATTCCCGAAGGGGTGGACGGGCGGCCACCGGATGGCCGCGGGCGGCTGATTGGCGATTGTCAGGCAGGTCCGAAGCAGTTTGCTCGTGGTTGGCGGCACCTGCCAGGCGGTCGCCGGCCGGTCGCCAGCCAACCAACTACCAGGCGAGTTCGAAGCCGACGCGGGCGGTCGCGGTGGACTCGGTATCGAACTCGAGCGTGACGTAGGTCGTGGCGGATTCGGTCTGCGCGACGTCCAGCTCGAAGCCGAAGGTGCCGACGTCACTTCGGGACTCGTCGGCCGTCGGCGCGCTGTTTCCACTCACTTCGGCGAAGACGGAGAGCAGGTCGGACACGCTGTAGTCGGCAGAGAGCGAGTAGAGGAACTGGTCGTCGAGAGAGACACCCGACGGCGACCCGAAGGTGGCGTACTCGAACTCCGCCTCGAGATCGAGCAACTCGAACTCCTTCCCCAGGATGAGCAGCCCCGAGTAGTCAGGCTTCCCCGTTCCGAGGTCCGAGCCCGCGGTAGGGAGCTTCGCCTTCGCGCCGAGGACGAGGGACGGCGCGTACGTCTCTTCGTCGTCCGGCAGAACCAGAAACGACGCAGTGAGCTCCGTGTCACCCAACCCTCGCACTGCGCTCTCCCCGTCCGGGTCTTCACTGAGGAAGGGAACCGCCTCGACCAGGAGCTGGAAACGGTCCGTGAGCTGGATCTGCAATCCCAGCTCCGCCGCCCACGCGCGTTCCTCGTCGCCCTTCTCGAACTGCACGGCGGAGTCGAGAACGTACGTCCCCGACTCCCCCATGTTTCTCGCACCGGCTGCATTGCGCGCCAGGCTGCCGAAGGCGGCATGTGGATTCGTCAGGGTGACGAGGACAAACACGGCGAACACGGCCGAAGAAGTGCAGGCAGTGTTGGGTTCGACTTTCCGAAGCAGCGGCTCTGAGCTATCCACTCGGGTTCCTCCATCCGATCGCCTCGGTCCCGCATCCTCCCAGACAAGAGGCTATCCGGGCCAGATGAGACCGCAGTGAGAACGAGGAAACTCGTCGCCGAGTCGTCCATTGGCTCTGTGAAAGTACTGGTTGGACGGTCCTAATGGACCGCGACCGGTGGAAGCCACGCGGTGTTCGGGTGGCGAGCGACCCAGGTATTCGGAGCTGTTCCGGCCGCGCCCTTCTGAGATCCCGTCACCCCAGAACTCACAAAACCGGGGGGATCCCCCAATTGCACGCCGAGAGACGCGCATGCTACGGTCTTGGTGTTGAAGTTCGGAGGCCGCAGCGTCACTGCTGCCAGTGCCACGACCTCAGCGCGAGGGGCCAATCCGCATCCCGGATCTTCCGCGCATCGGGTTCGAACTCGACTCAGTCACAGATCCGGCACCTCAGCTACCTCCATGCCCGGATCCGCATCCCAGCATTCCCCACTTCCTGCCATCCCAGAAGTTGGCGAGGAGTGAAGTGTCGTAGCCATGTTTGGAGGCGGTGAGGTGGGTTCCTGGTGAGCTCGCCGGTTTCCGGAGTCCATCCTCGCCGTCTCCATCCGATGGGACACGTCCGTCGGACATGCACAGCCCTGACGTTCGTGATTCCCAGTCTCAGGAGGCAGTTTCCGTCCGTCTATGCGTATGAAGAGCCATGGATCTGGTCGGGTCCCAGCCTCCCGAGGCCAGGCGTCGAGTCCCGGTCGGCAATGCCGGCCGGGACGTCGACTCGAGGAGAACCGATGACACGCGTGCTGCAGTATTGCGTCCCATTCCTTGCTCTTGCGTTCGGCGCCGCCGCCGCTTCCCATGCCGCCACTCAGGCGAGTACCGAAGGAGCGACCCAGGCCCCCGAACCGATCAGGGATTTGTATGAAGGCTCCGGAGCCATTCCGCTCGGCCTTCTGTTCGACTCCGGGACCCCGGTCACCGACCCGAATCTCGTTTGCGGAAGTTGCTTCGCGTGGAGCAGCACCTACTTCGAGTCCGGAACGGACTTCGACCTGACGGGGCGGCGGTTCAGTGTTCCCACAGGTTCCTTTGCGAGTGCCTTCCGGCTCTGGTGGGCCTATGGCGAAGAGGGGCCGCATCCGAATCCGACGAACCTCGGCGGCGGGCCGGCCGACTTCTCCAGCATCACCCTCGACCTCTACGACACGTCCGGACCGGGCGGCGCCCCTGGCGCGCTTCTCGCGAACCTCACCGGCACATGGACGACGCTCGACGCCGGCACGTACTACAAGGAGTTCCTGCTCGACGACCCGTACGTGTTCACCGGAACCGACTACTACGTGTCGCTCCGCGGCGAGACGGCGGAATCCGGCTACGGCGCGACGCTCCTTTGGTTCACCTGCGCCGCTCCCGACGCGTACATCGACTACGAGAACTACTTCAATCCGATCAACGGCACGACCTCCGGATGGGCTTCCTACCCGACGCTCTCCCCCTGCTACGACGACCTCGACTTCGGCCTCCAGGTCGTGGGCGGTGGAGCCCCGGACCTCGTGAGCCTCGACCCGGAGCCGGGCTGCATCAACGCCACCGAGCCCTGCCGCACGGTCGACGTGGACTTCGAGCGGATCAACACCACCCCGGTCCGCGGCGTCAGCGTGACGTTCGAACTCACGGACCTCGCCCTCTGCGCGGGAGTCGGGAGCATCACGGAAGGCTCCTACCTCAGCGGCCACTGCGGCGGTTCCTGCACGGCCTTCCACGTGATCGACAACATGGATGGCTCCTACACGGTCGACTGCGCGATCCTGGGGGCCGGCTGCGGCCCCGACTCGAGCGGGACTCTCTTCCAGATCGAAGTCGGCGCCACCGTGCCTTCGGGGAGTGGGACCATCGAGATCACGCAGGTAATCGTTCGCGACTGCGTGAACATGCCGGTCCCCGGCCTCGCGGGCGATGTCGCGACGATCGACATCGACACGGACGCTCCGCCTCCCGTCGCCGACCTCTCGACCGTGCAGATCAAGACGGGGAACGGGCCGGACGGACGCACCTCCATCCAGGTTTCGTTCACGGACGTCGGCGCGGCGGGCTACGAAGTGTACCGCGCACCGTTCGGAGATGCGTCAGGCAGCGCGTATCCCGAGTACGACGACGTCGGAGGCACTCCGCCCGCGATCCCTAACTATCCTCCACCCGCGCCGTGGACCCTCACCGCGGTCACCGCCTCCGGCGAACTGGACAAGCCCCCCGTCCGCGGCTACTGGTACTACGCGGTCTTCGCCAAGGACGAGTGCGGGAACGCCTCCCCCGTCTCCAACATTCCTCGGGGTCGACTCGACTATCACCTCGGTGACGTCTCGAACGGACTCGTCGCGGGGCAGGGGAACAACATCGTCCTGATTCCGGACATCTCACTGATCGGCGCCAACTACGGAAAGGTCCTGATTCCGAACGATCCGGTGAACTACCTGGACGTCGGCCCGACCGACAACGGATCCGTGAACGGCCTCCCCCTCACGGACAACCTGGTGAACTTCGAGGATGCCATCCTCTTCGCCATCAACTACGGCCAGGTCAGCCTCAACACGCAGAGTCCGGCCGACACGCCCGGTGATTTCACCGCGCCGCCGTCGCTCGAACTCGCTCCCGAACTCGACGGGAACGGGGCCGTGCTCGCCTACGAACTCCGGCTCATCGGAGACGCGTCGGCCGTCCAAGGTGTCCACGCCGTCCTCGACCTGGGGGCGCGGGTACTGAACTCGGGGAAGGTCTCGGCTCAGCCCGACCGAGTCAGCATCGAATCCGGAGAACTCGTGACTCCCGGCAGCGTCTTCTTCGCCTCGTACTGGGACGCGTATGGCAGGCTCGTCGTCGACGCCGCCGCACTCGGCTCCGGACGCACGTTCGCGGAACCCGGCACAGTCGCGCGGATTCGAACCTCCCGCGAGGCTAGCTCCACGGAATCGATGTTCCGTCCGCTCCTCGTCGAGACGTCTCTCCGTGACACGCGAAACAGCGTCCTCGGGGGATCCGGGCACGACCAGGGGCAACCGTCGTCCGCGGGCGATGCGAGTGGGCTCACCGCGGATCATCGTGGCAACTCGGTGGAGAACGGCGCGGCCGATGATGGCGCGGCCGGCCGCGGCGCAGCCGACCGTTCCGTTCCGAACGGCATCGACACCTCCGACGGTAGCTGGGGTGCCGGGACCAGCGTCCACGACGAGCCGAGCTCCGGAATCGGACTCGCGCTTCTCGGGCCTCCCGAGCCGAATCCGTTCCAGCACCTGACCACGATTCGCTTCCGGACCGCAGATGCGACTCCCGTTCGTCTACGTCTCGTGGACGTGCGCGGACGCCTCGTGCGTGACTCGTTGCTCGATCTGGCCTCCCCTGGCGAGCACTCGATCACGTGGGATGGCACCGATGCCTCGGGCAGGGCGGTTTCGTCCGGCCTCTACTTCTTCGAACTGCGGTCCGGAGCCCAATCAGCGCGGGGAAGGATCTTCTTCACCCGCTAGCAAAGCGCCGAGGGGCGGAGGGCTCGGCCCTCCGCCGAGAAGGGATGAGAAGGCATGTCCCGCACGCGATCGACATCCGGTATCGGCTCCATCACGAGACATGCGCACCGCTGGCGTCCGTGGGCCTCGGCACGGACACTTCGGCACCTGCTCGCCATCCCGGCCGGGCTCGTGTTCTCGGCACTTCTCGCGACGTGCGCAGACGCAGACGATGTCCCGGAGTTCCACTGCTTCCTCGATCCCAGTGAGCTCTGCGACGTCTTCATCGGCGACATGGTGATGGTGCACTTCGAAGTCGATTCGACGGCTGTTCAGTTCAACGGCTACGAGCTGAAGCTGCAGTACGACCCAAACCTGCTCGACTTCGTCGCCATCACGGAAGGCCCCCTCATGACGGAGGCCTGCATCACCCGCTTCCAGAACGTCACGTTCACCGACTCGACGGTTGCGTACACCCACGTGCTGTTCTGCAACGGCGTCTCGATCGACGGACCGGGCCGTCTCTGCTCGATGAAGTTCATGGCGATCGCGGAGAGCCAGGGAGAGACGAAGATCGAGATCGTATCCCACCCGGACAGCCTCTTCGTCGACGCCGGTCTCTGGGTCTTTCCCGAGCACGCGACGTTCCCCCGTCAGGTCGTCTTCCTGAACGACGGCGAAACTCACTTCTTCATCAACGACCCCACATCGTCAGGTATCGCAGATGCCGCGGGCGGATCCGGTGAGGAGCACGGCCCGGACCTCGGTACGGGTCCGGATTCGAGGGCAGGCGGATCCGACCTCGGCGCGCGTCTCCTCATCACACCGAACCCCGCCTCGTCCTCAGCTGGTAGGGTCGAGATCGCGCTCTCGCGGGCACTCCGTGAGCCGGCCCGACTGGAACTCGTCTCCACGGACGGCCGGCGCGTCGGTGGGCCGTGGACTCTCGAGGCGGGCCGCACAGAGCTCTCCCTGGTACCGAGGACGCGGAACGGGCGCGCACTCGAGGCCGGCACCTACTACCTCCACGCGCGGACGGCCAGCGGTGGACGGGCGTTGGGGCGCCTCGTCATCGTTCGCTGAAGCGGCTCCAAGCGAGATTTCCGTGGGGCCGGGAAACGTAGTAGGATGCCCGGTGCTCTCCGTCCCGAAACCGAGCGGAGACGCCGGTGCCGGGCTCGACGTGGAGACCGCCACCCAGGACCAGCGACAACGAGGAGTTGGAAATGCCGATCTACGAGTGCCCGAAGTGCGGAATGAGCATCGGAAGCATGACCTGTGGCAAGTGTGGCAAGGAGCTCGTCCACAGCACCCTGAAGAAGGACGACGGCTCGACCGTCCACATCTCGAGCTGTCCTGACGGGCACGGCAAGGTCAAGTCCCCCATGTGCTGTGGCGAGGACATGATCTGCTCGATCGGCTGATCGGGAACCACGCCTGATCACCATCCGGGATGGCCCAGTGGGCCATCCCGTTGATGAGTCTCCGTACCATCCCGCCGAGTGCGTAACCATGTTCGTCCATGATCTCGCCTCTTGCGGCCCGCGAAAGCACGCGGCCAGCTCCCACCCTAGCGGGCGTAGAGCCCCTTGATCGCACCCCAGGTCGTCGTCTCGACCGGAGTCGTGTTGCCGGGCTCGATGGTGATCCGCGCCGCGGGCGGGAACGTGAAGTCGAGCTTACCGAAGTCGGGGTCGTTGAAGATGGTGTAGGAGCCGATCATCGTGATGACTCCATCCTCGTCGGGACCGACACCGGAGTTCCCGTAGAACGGAATGTGTTCGATCATTCCCGTGTTCACCTCGACGCCCGCGTCGTACGCATTCGTCATGAGAACGACCGTATCGGACGAGGGAAGCACGATGTCGTGCACGCCCGTGATCAGATCGTTGGTTCGACCGAGCATCATGGCGACGGAGAACAGATCGCCGGCTTCCCCTTCGACCGTGAACTGCACCGAGTCGAAGAAGGGACCAGCACTGCCGATGGTTGCGTAGCTCACTCCACTGGCAGCTTCTGCCTCCATCAGGAGCGTCGTCGGCGTGCCATCCCGGGCGACGATCTCGAGGCCCGGGGACGCCGCCGCACCCTCGGCGAAGAGCGAGTAGGACCCGTCATGGACGGCGGCAACAGGGGGAGACAGAGGCTGGCCGGTGGCGGGACCGCCGGGAACCAGATCCTCTACCGTGATCGTGTAGGTGGCAGCCGAAGCCGCACCAGCGAATGCGAGACCCGTGAGACCGAGCGCGATCGCAAGGCGATTCATTGAGATACCTCCAGACAGAAACCGTTCGGAGCGCACGACATGCGGAAAGGAAGCTCGATCGCACCCCGATTCGTCCGTAGTCCCCTTGGACCTCGGTACCGAGCTTCCCAGGCCTCCCCCGACCATCCGGCACCGTGTATCCTGCCTCTGCCCCGGTGTGACCGGCCCCATCGTTCAGTTCGGTTTCCCTTCGATGAGGTGCCTCGGCCCCGTCCCCCTCTCGGCCGCTTTGTCCCCGCGGTTGAGGAGGCTACAGGACTGGAGCGACAGGCATCCGCAGCCGATGCACTGGTCGAGATCGTCGCGGAGCCGCTCCAGGAACTGGACCCTTTCGTCGAGTCTCGCCCGCCACCTGGCAGAGATCCGGGTCCAATCCTTCTTCGTGGGAGTCCGCCCCTCCGGGATCACGGACGTGGCCTCCTTGATCTCCTCGAGGGACAGGCCAACGCTCTGCGCGGCCCGGATCACGGCGACGAGACGGATCGTGGATCTCGCGTATCGCCTCTGATTCCCACTCGTACGGACGGACTCGATGAGTCCGATCGACTCGTAGAAGCGGAGCGCGGACGTGCGGACTCCGCATCTTTCCGCCAACTGCCCCACCGTGAGGAGCGCACGCGCACCCTCTTTCTCCGGCATGGATTCCTCCTCGCATCTCTCGTCCCGGACTTGTGACAGCCGTGTCATTTGTGACTTTACTTCAAGTGCACTTGAAGTTGCATGATCTGAGACATGAACACGACCACATACACCCACTACGGGTACGAAAGCCTCCTCCCCCTCATGAGCCGGATGACGGGGGACGAGAAGCACGACGATGCCGCAACCTCCGCACTCGACGTTCTCTGGGTGCTCCACGACCGGATCCTCCGGACCTTCCCGGAGGAACCCGATCGCCACGACCGGGACCAGTTTCCTCCTCTCCAAAGGGCACGGTCCAACGGCCTACTACGCCGTCCTCGCGGCCAAGGGGTTCATCCCTCCGGACTGGCTGGACGACTTCGGAAGCTACGAGTCCCCGCTCGGTCACCACCCCGATCGACTCCTCATTCCGGGTGTCGAGATCTCGAGCGGATCCTTGGGGCACGGGCTCCCCATTGCCGTCGGTCGCGCGCTCGCGCTCCGCGCTCTCGGATCCGCTGCGCGGGTCGTCGTCCTGATCGGGGACGCCGAACTCGACGAGGGAAGCAACCACGAGGCCATCGCCGTCGCGGGTCGTCTCGGCCTCGACAACCTCACCGTCGTCGCCATAGACAACGGCTCCGCCTCGCACGGCTGGCCCGGAGGAATCGCGCGCAGATTCGAGACGGAAGGCTGGGTCGGTCGCACCGTCGACGGCCACGATCACGACGAGCTGGAACGAGCTCTCTCGGTGCCCCCTACGCAACGCGGCGCCGGGCAGACTCGCGCCAAGCACGATGCGCGGCTCGGATCCGCGCGCGCATCACTCGGACCGCTTCCGAAGGCGACCCCACCTCCGACACTCGGAGCCCCCCTCGCTGTCGTCGCCCGGGTGAGACAGAAAGGAGACCACTGATCATGCCGACGATGAGAGATCGATTCTACGCGGTGACCTCGGAACTCCTCGCCTCCGATCCGCGCACGGCCCTCGTCCTCGCAGACGTCGGTGCCTCCCGCATGAGGACGACGCTGGAACGGTTCCCCGATCGGGCCATCAACGTAGGAATCCGCGAGCAGGCCATGGTCGGAGTCGCGGCGGGGCTCGCGATGGAGGGGTTCCGTCCGATCCTCCACTCCTACGCGCCGTTCCTGGTCGAGCGGGCGTTCGAGCAACTCAAGCTCGACCTCTCGTACCAGGGCGTCGGGGCGATCCTCGCCTCCGTGGGCGCGAGCTACGACTGGCCCGAGGGAGGAAGAACCCATCAGGCACCCGGTGACATCGCGATTCTCGATTCCCTGCCCGATTGGAGCCTGCATGTCCCCGGCCATCCGGACGAAGTGGAGATGCTGCTCCGTCACGAGGCGAAGCGGATCCTCCCCGCCTACCTTCGCCTCAGCACACGGCAGAACGAACGGGCCCATCTCATCGAACCGGGACGGATCGTCCCGCTCCGCAGCTACAGCGACGCCGACGCAACGATCATCGCGGTCGGCCCTATGCTCGACCGCACGATCGAGGCGGTTCGAGATCTGCACGTCGATCTCTTCTATGCAACCACGGTGCGGCCGCTCGACGTGGACGCGCTTGCCTACATCGCCCGCAACCGGCGAGACGTCGTACTCGTCGAGCCGTACCTGGAGGGCACGTCGTCGCGGGAAGTAACGCAGGCTGTGGCGAACGTCGGACACTCCGGCCCAGGCCGTACCGACCCGATCCAGAGAATGCACGCCGATGTCACCCGATCCGGCACGAGAGTCCTCGGCCTAGGTGTGCCACGTGCGGAGCATCGCCACTATGGTTCGGGAGAGGAACACGACACCGCTCACGGGCTCGACACGTCGGGGATCCGGCGGCGCATCGAGGGGTTTCTCACGGGAACCTCGCTCAGCACGACCTGACCGTTCGTCGCTCAGTCGTTCGGCGTCGTCGTCCGCTTGACGAGATCCGTCATCGTCGCAATGAACCAGTGATTGCCCCAGGCATCCTGCACGCCGCCCGAGCGCTCGCCATACGGATGGTCCGCCAGCGGATAGCTCGCCTCCCCGCCGGCAGCAACGACGCGCGCGTGGACCGCGTCGCAATCGGAGACATACAGATGGAGGCACGTGCGGGTGGCCGGCACGTCCGGACGGGCTTCGGAGACCTCGAGGACGGCGCCTTCGATCTCGATCTCCGCGTGGATCAGAGCCCCAGACTCGTCGCGGTGATCCATCCGGATCGTCGCGCCGAGCGCCTTCACCGCGAAGTCGAGGAAGCCCCGAGCGTCGGGGAGACAGAGGTAGGGAGTGACGGCGGAGAAGCCTGGAGGTACGTGGGACATTTCATCTCCTGGTTCGTCGGGCGGTCGCACTCGAGACGGAGGACCGGAGCGCCGAGATCATTGGGGAACCCGTCACTATAGAGGGAACGAATCCCTACCGCCAAGATCGGCCGCCAATCAGGAGGTTTCCGTATCCGGATCCCGGATCGGCCGCAACGAGACGACGAACAGCCAACCCACCGTGACCGCGATCCAGACAGTGCTCACATGAGACGCTGCCGACTCCCACGGCGTCAGGGCGGCATCCGCCGAGGTCGGCATGCCGAGGTTGGGGTCGTGGAGGACGAGATTCGAGAGAAGACCGAGACTGGCGGCAACGAGGAGCCAGAGAAAGGTCCTGCGGCCCGAGAGCAAGGTGAGGAACGGGAGCACGGTGAAGAGATGGTTCTCGTGCATGTGAGTCGAGAGGAGGAAGAACACGCCCAGAACCGAAGCAGCGACCAAGGCGAGGTCGGCCGTCCGGCGCGGGGTGGCGACGGTCGTGCGCGTGGCCAACAGCACCGCGTAGAGAAGCAGGAACGCCAGGAGCCCAACGGTACGGGCGCTCATCCCCAGGAGGAACGGATCGTTCGCGTTCCGCCACGAGCCCAACCACCACCAGAGGTTGTGGGCGTTGATCGACGTATAGGGCATGGCGTCGAGATCCGCGAACAACCGCTGCACCGCCACGACTCCGTTCCCGGAAGCGAGAAACGGTGAGTAGAGCGCAACGACGACCAACCCCGCCCCGAAGGCGAGGGCAAGAAGCCCACGAACACGCGCGCCACGAACGGCAGCCCAAATGAGCAAGGGCACGAGGGGCGCGGCCAGCGGCTTCATCAGGACGCCCGCCGCGAGCGCGGCACCCGCGAGGAACCAGCGTCCCGAGGACCGCCACGTTGGCGGAAGCACCGGGCGCCCGATGCGAATCCGGCCGTCTTCGTTTGCCGCGGGCGGAAGCGATCCCACGATCGGAGCCGATCCCGCGGGCCGGGACGTCCCCGCGGGCCGGGACGATCCCGCGGGCCGGGACGTTCCCGCGAGCGCGACGGCAACGAAGGCGAACGCGGAGTGGATCGAGTCGGGAAGCCCCCAGTACGCGGTGTCCCAGAGCACTGCGGGGTTGAGGAGCCAGAGGAGCGCCACTACCCGCCCGCTCTCCACCGATCTTCGTGCCGTCCCCCCTGCACTCCGATTCCCCACCAGTGAATGGAGCAGCGCAGCGATGACGAGGTCGAAGAGCAGGCCGGGGAGTTTGATCAGGAACGTGAAGAGTCGATCACCTGGCAGCGGAAGCATCGGGTGAGCAGCGCGAACACCGGGGCGCAGCGCCCCGTGACGATAGATCACGTCGTCCTTCGTCCGGAAGGCGAGGATGTCGCCATCTCCCCGCCGAACGTCGGCGGTCTCGAACTCCGGATGGAGGCTCAGGTAGGCCTCTCCGATCGGACGGATGAGGAGGATGAAGAGTGGCGGATAGTCGTAGGTCGTCGTCTCGAAGACGGACGACACACCTTCCCGCGCCGACATCAAGGCCCAGCTCTTCATCTGGACGATGTCCGGACCGTATCCGGGAAGGAAACCGAGCGCGAGGCGCAACAGGACGGCCGCGAGCAGTCCGATCAGGAATGCGGGTCGGGACACGGCCCCTCCCCGGTCACGACCGGACCTCGAATCGCACGGGGGGGAGCTCCGACAGCGGTGTCCAGATCCGCTTCGGCACGCGCAGGACGACCCGGTCCCCCGCCACCCAGTCCTGCCGGTACATGAAAGCCACGGGGACCGGCTTCGTGCCGACGAGTTGATAGAGGAACACGCTCACCGGGTACCCGAGCTGTCCGACGTCGATGACCCGGGACTCGCCCACCTGAGTAGCACTCCCCTCCGCTCCCGGTGCGATGAGACCGAAGATCCAGACATCCCCCGACTCCGGCAGCGCCGCCTCGATCTCGTCGCGGAGACGTCGCGCCTGCGCAACATACGACTCGAGCGAGTCGGCTGGCGTCGGGTAGTCCGAGGCGGTGTTCTGGCCCGCGGAGAGTGGAAACCACGCTGTCTCGTGACGAACTCCATCGCGCTCCAAGTAGTACTCGATGCTCGGCGACGTCATGAACGTGTGCACCACCCAGTCCGTGCCACCGAGCTCCGGTCCGAGCTGCTCGGCCAATGTTCGATCGGCACCCTTCGCGTACCCGACACCCTGGACGCCGTAGCTCGGTGCGAGTGAGAGGAACGAGAGCCCTCCCCAGAACACGAGAATCCCGAGGCTCCACCACTTCGGCAGGCGCGAGAGCCCTCTCCCCATCAGGAGGACGAAGGCGGGATACGCGAGCACGTCGGTCCGGCCGAGCACGTAGACAGGAGCGACGGCGAGCGACACGAGGGTGAGAAGCGCAAGCGGAAGGACGAGGAAGCCGAACTCTACTCGGAACATCGCAGCCTCGGAGCCACCCTGTGCGGTGCGGCCCAAACCCTCGCGCTCACGATGACCACGCCGCCCGACTCCAACACCCGCCGCCAGACAGACGATTCCGCTGAGGATGGAGAGTCCGCCCCAGAAACGCGACAGATTCGCAGGAACGGCAAAGCCGACAGCGAGGTCGGTCGCGGGCAATCCACCAGGCAGGAAGAGCCCCACGGAGTAGAGTGGTGCCATGGAGAAGCGATGCGACTCCCAGTAGTGCTGGGTCCAGAGATTGAGTTCATTGTGCACGTCCAGCTGGGAACCGAGAAGAATCCAGGAACCCCACACGACGAGCGCCGGAAGGTGGAGAAGGAACCACGCAGGAAGCGTGACCCGATCGCGGGTCCCAAGCGGCCAGAGGATGAGACTCACGAGTACGAGGAGAATCCCCACGTTGTGGGTGAGGCAGAGAAGGACGCCGAACACGGCGAAGGCGACGGAGGCGCCACGAACACTCCACTGCCCATTCCGCAGATCCGCGGCTGTCGGACCTTTTGCTTCGGTCGACATCGAGCTTCTCGGTGAATCGTCCGCGTCCACTCCAGACCGAACCAGGAGGGATCGTGCCGCCAGGACGAAGCACGTCGCGAAGAGGAGCAGCAACGAATAGGAACGGGCCTGACGCGCGTGGAAGATCCCGGTCGTGAGGAGGGCGAGCACGGCCGCGGACCAGAGATCCGCCGCCCGGAAGGCGACCCGGGACTCAGGGAACTGCACCCGCGCGGGACGCAGCAGGGGCCAGACGAGTACCGCAACCGCAAGGACTCCGGCCAGGGCCGAAACGAAGCGGAGCCCCGCCTCACTCCTCCCGCCGATCGCGACCGCCGCTTTCTCCACCAGGTAGTAGAGAGGTGGCGCATCATCGACCGTGAGGGGGCGGGAAACCAACTCGGGCACGGGCTCACCCACCGCGAATGCCGTGTAGCCTTCGTCGCACCAGAGCCCTTCACCACCCAACGCGGCGAAGCGCAGTGCCGCACCCAGTGCGAGGACGAGGGCCATCGCCCCAAGAACCCAAGCTCGCGAACCCGTGTCCGATACCTCCGTGCGGGTGTAGCGACGCCGGTCCGCAGCCGCCAGAAACGCCGGCCTTGGTGGATCTGCCTAGCGGAAGTTCCGCTTCACCGTTCCCCATGACGATTCCACCGTCGGAACCGCGCACGGGTCCGGATCGCAGGGCACGTCGGCACCGATCCAGTCACCCTGACCGGCCGCACACTCCTCCTCCGAGAGCACGACACATCCACCACCAGGGAGACAGCAGGCCCCCAGCATCCCGATCGGACACGGCAGGTAGCCGGGGTCGGAGTTGAACCCGAGGCATCCGTAGTCCGCGATCGGGTCGAGAACAGACGGAATCGAGTCGTCCGCGAAGGTCCCTCCGTGATTCGGATGCGGAGTCAGACAGAAACTCTGGCCCGTCCCGTAGTACTCGTACCCCACGAACGCATACATCTTGACGAACGTGTCGGTCTGCGGAGTCGCCCAGGTGACCGCGACGCCTTCACCGGGGCCCGGCCAGTTCGGTGTCGGCAGCTCGAAATCGGCACATGCCTGGTACGTGAGAACGAAGACCTTCGAGTCGTCGTAATCGATACCGAACGTCGCCCCCATCACCCGTGGTGTCCGGCCGGAAGGAAAGACCGCGAGTACGAACCAGTCCCATAGATTGGCGTCATCGATGTGGTAGTTCGCTTCCGAGCAGGAGTTCAGCGTGGCGTCCAGAGTGCACGGATCAGGCGCATTCCGACTCTGGTACGGAACCGCATGGAGAATGACGACGCCGTCCTCGTTCGGTCCGGCGCTCGCGTCACCGAGGCCGAGGAAGGAAACGGTGAGAGAGAGGGTCGCGAAGGCAAGAAGTCGTCTCGACATAACCCCTCCGGAGTTGCGGCCCCGTGGCAGCCGCGGCACTGCAGCGAGTGGGTCGGACCGGTGCGAGTCTATCATACCGGCCGGGGACCCATGGATGTCGAAACGCCCACTACTCAGGCCGAAGGGTCGTAGCCGAGATAGGGCGCGAGCCAGCGCTCCGCCTCCTCGGGCGAGACGCCCTTCTTCCGGGCGTAGCTCTCCACTTGATCGCGCCCCACCCTGCCGACGCTGAAGTAGCGCGCCTTCGGATGGTGGAAGTAGAACCCGCTCACCGAAGCGGCCGGCAGCATCGCGAAGGACTCGGTCAGCGTCACGCCCGTGCTCTCCTCTGCCGCGAGGAGCTGCCACAGCTTCGCCTTCTCGGAGTGGTCGGGACACGCGGGATAGCCGGGTGCCGGCCGGATGCCTCGGTAGTTCTCGCGGATGAGATCGCGCGCCGTGAGATTCTCCTCGCGACCGAAGCCACACGCCTCCCGCGCGAGTTGGTGGACCCGTTCCGCCGCCGCCTCGGCCAGACGGTCCGCCAGCGCCTGGAGCAGGATCACTCCGTAGTCGTCGTGATCCGCGCGGAGCTTCGCCAACGGCTCCTCGATGCCGAGCCCGGCCGTGACGACGAACGCTCCGACGTAGTCCTCCTGCGCTCCGGCCGGCGCGACGAAGTCCGCGAGGGACAGGTAGCCTCCGGCCCGCTGCTTCTCCCGCTGCTGACGGAGCATCGGGAACCGCATCCGTTCCTCGCGCCTCGTCTCATCGGTCCAGACGACGAGCTCTCCGTCCTCGGCGTTGGCCGGGAAGTGCCCGAAGACACCCCGCGCGGTGAGCCATCCTTCGTCGACGATCTGGGAGAGCATCCGCTCCGCGTTCTCGAAGACATCCCGCGCGGCCGGACCGACGTCCGGCTTGTCGAGGATGTCGGGGTACGAGCCCTTCAGCTCCCATACGTGGAAGAACGGCGTCCAGTCGATGTAGGGCACGAGCTCCGCGAGAGGTAGGTCGAGCACACGGGTTCCGGTGAACTCCGGACGAACGATGTCCTCCCGGCGCCATTCGATCGCGAGACGCGCGGCCTCCGCCTCGGCGAAGGGAACGATCCGCGGAGCGTGTTCCGGGAACGACTCGCGCAGCGCTTCGTACTCCGCCCGGATCCGATGGGAGTAGACGTCCCGCGTCGAGTCCCCGAGCAGTTCCTGCGCCACCCCGACCGCGCGGGAGGCGTCGGCGACATGGACGGTTGCGTTTCGGTAGACGGGCGCGATCTTGATCGCGGTGTGTTTGAGACTCGTCGTCGCGCCGCCGATGAGGAGCGGCGTCTCGAACCCGCGGCGTTCCATCTCCTCCGCCACGTGCACCATCTCGTGGAGCGATGGGGTGATCAGCCCGGAGAGGCCGACGAGATCGGCTTCCTCCGCTACCGCTGCGTCCAGGATCCTGTCCGCGGGCACCATGACGCCGAGGTCGACCACGTCGTAGCCGTTGCACCGGAGCACCACGCCGACGATGTTCTTCCCGATGTCGTGCACGTCGCCCTTCACCGTCGCGAGGACGATCTTGCCCTTGGAACCCGCGCGTCGGACCGCCTGCGCTCTCACCTCTGGCTGGGCCGTCGCGGCCGCCCGCTCCGCCCCTGCCGCCTGCGCTGCCTCTCGACGCTCCGCTTCCATGAACGGTTCGAGATGGGCGACCGCCTTCTTCATCACGCGGGCGCTCTTGACCACCTGCGGAAGGAACATCTTCCCAGCCCCGAAGAGATCGCCCACGACGTTCATGCCGTCCATGAGCGGACCTTCGATGACCGCGAGTGGGCGGGCCAGCGCGACCGGGCCTCTTCGTGTCCTGGACGATGTGCGCGTCGAGCCCGTGGACGAGCGCATACTGGAGACGCTCCGCGACCGGAGCCTCTCTCCACTCGAGCGCCGTAGTACCCGCGTCCTCATCGTCCGTCACCGTCTTCGCGTGCTCGATGAGACGCTCCGTCGCGTCGGGGCGCCGGTCGAAGAGGACATCCTCGATCAGCGTCCGGAGTTCGGGGGGCACGTCCTCATAGAGAGCGAGCTGCCCTGCATTCACGATCCCCATGTCGAGACCGGCCTGGATCGCGTGGTAGAGGAAGACGGAGTTGATCGCCTTCCGCACCGGTTCGTTCCCTCGGAACGAGAACGAGAGGTTGCTGATCCCGCCGCTGATCGAGACGCCGGGGAATCTCGCCTTGAGCTCTCGGGTCGCCTCGAGGAACGAGAGAGCGTACCGGTTGTGCTCCTCCATCCCCGTCGCGACCGTGAGGACGTTGGGGTCGAACACCAGGTCCTCGGGCTCGAAGCCGACTTCCTCGGTGAGAAGCCGGTAGGCACGCGAGAGGATCTCGACCCGCCGCTCGGTCGTGACGGCCTGTCCCTCCTCGTCGAAGGCCATGACCACGACGGCAAACCCTCGGCGGCGGATGATGCGCGCCTGCCTGAGGAACTCTTCTTCCCCTTCCTTGAGGCTGATCGAGTTGACGATTCCTTTTCCCTGCACGCACTGCATGCCGGCATCGAGGACTCGGAACTCGGAGCTGTCGAGCATGATCGGGAGACGCGCGATGTCCGGTTCGCCCGCGACGAGGTTGAGGAACGTGCGCATCGCCTCGACCGAATCGAGCAGCCCTTCGTCCATGTTGACGTCGAGGAGGTTCGCCCCGCCCTCGACCTGCTGGCGCGCGACCTCGAGCGCGGTCTCGTAGTCGCCATCACGGATCAGGCGGGCGAAGCGACGGGACCCGGTCACGTTGGTACGCTCCCCGACGACCGTGAACGTCCCGTCCGGTTGGATCGTGTACGGCTCGAGTCCGCTGAACCGGGGGCGCGGCGCCCGACGCTCGAAGTCGGACTCACCAGCAGCCGCCGCCTGCGGGACGTCCCCGACCTCCTCCGCGGGCCCGGAGCCCAGAGCAAACGGTCTCGGCCGAACGCCGCGAAGCGCTTCGGCAATCGCGCGGATGTGTTCCGGACGCGTGCCGCAGCAACCACCGGCGAGGTTGAGCCACCCGGACCGCGCGAACTCGCTCATCGTCGACGCCATCTGCTCCGGGGTCTCGTCGTAGGCACCGAACTCGTTCGGAAGCCCGGCATTGGGGTGGCAGGAGACGAGACAGGTCGAGATCTCCGCCAGCTCTTCTATATAAGGACGCATGAGATCCGGGCCGAGGGCGCAGTTCAGCCCCACGGCGAAGAGCCCGGCGTGGCGCAGGGAGATCCAGGCGGCCTCGGTCGTCTGTCCGCTCAGGGTACGGCCACTCGCATCGGTGATCGTGATCGACGCGATCACGGGGAGACGGAAGCCGACCTCGTCGAACACTTCCTCGATCGCGTAGAGGGCGGCTTTGGCGTTGAGGGTGTCGAAGATCGTCTCGACGAGAAGGAGGTCCGCGCCACCGTCGACGAGAGCGCGCGCGGCTTCTCCGTACGAGATCCGCAGTTCGTCGTACGTCACGTTCCGGAGCGACGCGCTCGCGACGTCCGGAGAGATCGAAGCCGTCCGGTTCGTGGGGCCGATCGACCCCGCGACGAATCCGACTCGTCCCGGGTTCGCCGCGAGGAAACGGTCGGTGGCTCGCCGCGCGCACTCGGCCGCGGCGCGGTTGATGTCGTAGGCGTAGCTCTCGAGCCCGTAGTCACGCAGCGACACGGAGGTCGCGGTGAACGAGTTCGTGGAGACGATGTCCGCGCCCGCCTCGAAGTACGTCTCGTGGATCTTCTCGAGGATCCCGGGCTGCGTCACGGACGCGAGGTCGAGACAGCCGCTGACGTCCTTCTCGTGATCCCGAAAGCGTTCCCCACGGAACTGCTCGTCCGTCAGTCGATGGGACTGGATGAGCGTCCCCATCGCGCCGTCCAGGATGAGAATCCTCTCCCGGCAGAGTTCCTCCAGCCGACACCGGATCCGTTCCGCGTCCTCGCGCGTTCTCCGCAGTCCCGTCTGGGACCCGTCTACATCTCTGCCAACGTTCACGCCTTCTCCTCTGTCACGCCGAGTGCGAAGCGGAGCGCATGGTCGAACGCAGCTTCGAGCGGAGCCGTCCAGGCCTCGAACGGGTGCTTCGTCCCATATGTGTGGTCCCCCCCGGGCACCACCGCGACGGCTCCGTGGGTGCTCGCGTCCATGTTCGCGTTCGCGATATTCGCATCCTGGCCGCCGGGCGACCCGCCGCCGGTCGCCGCGCCCTCGGAGTAGGCCTTCTCGAGCAGACTCACCTCGGCGACCGGGACCGTCTCGTCCTCCGCTCCGTGGACGAAGAGGACCGGCACTCCGGCCTTTCCGAGGCGCCTCGTCGCTGCCTGGATGTCATAGCGATTCGGCCGCGCCAGGTAGTCACGATAGAGCTGGGGGCCAAGCGGCATCATCTGCTCGGTCCGCTTGTTCCACACCGGAACGCTCTCGCCACGCTCCCAACGCTCGATCGCCTCCACCGCCCATCCGCGTTCGTACGTGGCGATCGCACTCCAGGTGATGAGTCCGCGGACGGTGACCGTGTCCGCACCCGCCCGACTCTTTCCCGCGGGAGCCTCCGGAGTGAGTCCGAACCGTTCGGCCGCGCCCAGGAGGACACCTCCCCCGCCACGGGAGTGACCGAGGAGGACGACGCGCCTCGGATCGAGCCTGGGACGGAGCGACTCGCCGTTCGCGGGGTCCACCTGGGCCTCGTCCGACCCGATCCAGTCGAGCACGGCTTCGAGGTCGAAGAGTTCGGCGTCGATCGTGTTCCGCTCGAACCGGTCGAGCGCCGAGAAAGCGACCCCGTCGTCCCCCACCCCGTTGTGACTGAGGTCGAAACGGATGGCCGCGACCCCGTTCTCCGCGAACCGATCGCACACCGCGGCCCACGGTCCCCATCCCTGGAACCCTTTGAATCCGTGCATGAAGACGAGCACGGGCACCGCACCGTCAGCTCGGGCGGGGCGATGGACGTGTCCTCGGATGCCGAATCCGTCCGCTCCGCCGATCGAGAATGTCGTGGTCGTCACGCCGCCTCCTTGCAGGTACTGGAAACCGGTCACCCGAGGGAAGTTACCACCATAGTGCGGGTCGGCTACATTCCTCGTCGGACACTCGGGCGGAAAGTTGGAACCAAAACTCTCCATTTGCCTAACAAATCCGAGCGTCCGATACTCGCGGGGAGCGGCGCCCCGGCAAGTCAGTCACCCGGGGACAGATACCAGAACGGAGGATGGAAACCATGAAGCGACTGCTCACGCTCGGCGTGGCGACGATCGCCTTCGCCCTCGTCGCCTGTGGAGGCGGCGAATCCGGCAAGACCGACACGGCCCAGCACGACGACATGGCGAAGAAGACGGAGTCCGCGGCTCAGCAGATGGCCACGGAGCACCCGGGTCAAGCCGGCGGAAGCCCCGAAGGTGGTGACGCGCCGAAGCTCACGACCGGCTCCGAGATCACCCTCACCGGAAACATGGGCTGTGGGCACTGCAACTTCCAGATCGGCAACCACTGCACCGCCGCAATGCAGACCGCGGACGGACAGATCGTCATCTTCGACGGTGTCGCCGAGGACTCGGAGATGTTCCAGAACCGGATGGACGGCGCCAAAGTCGAGGTCGCCGGTGTGGTGAGCTACGACGCCGACGGTGTCGCGCACATGAAGCTGACGAACACCCCGATGTAGGACACCGCGTTGACCGAGTTCCCGATCACAGAGCGAAACCGGGTCGTCCGTGCGCCGGGCCGAGCCCGGTACGACGAGGCGACCATCCACGCGATCCTCGACGAAGGGTGGGTCTGTCACGTCGCATTCGCCGACTCCGGCTCAGCGCTCGTCATCCCGATGTTCTACGCCCGGAAGGGGAACGAACTCCTCGTTCACGGCGCGAACAAGGGAAGGATCACGCGGGTGCTGGAGTCGGGCGCGCCGGTCTCGATTGCGGTGACCCTGCTCGACGGACTCGTCCTCGCGCGGTCTGCCTTCCACCACTCGATGAACTACCGATCCGTCGTCCTCCACGGGAGGGGACGGCGGATCACCGATGCAGAGGAGATCGCGGACGCCGTCCGCGTGATCACCGACAAGGTCGTCCCGGGACGCGCGGCCGACTGCCGTCTCCCCAACGACCAGGAACTCAAGGCGACCGCGATCCTCGCCATCGACATCGAGACCGCGTCCGCGAAGATCCGGACCGGAGATCCCGTGGACGAACCGGAAGACCTGTCGCTCCCTCATTGGGCCGGTGTGGTTCCCATGACGACGGCCTTCGGAGAGCCGGTGAGCGACGAGTACGTCCCTTCCGCGTCGGAGATGCCGCCCTATCTGGACCCGTTCCGCGGCCGCTGACCGCCTCTCTTTCCTTCAAAGCGCGAGCAAACACTACAAACGGAGGTGGGTCGGGCCGGAGACATGGCCCTCCGCCTGCCGTTTGCATGTCCTCTCGCATTCTGATCGCGAGGCCTCATCCAGACTCCAAGCAAGGCGCAGACTGCGCGGCCCCTGACGTGCGTCGACGTTGCGGCACCGTAACTTGCGCACGCCAGGTTCGAGTCTTCGGGCGTCCAAAGACGACAACCGCCCCAGGCCTCGGCCCCACCCTCGCCCCCGTCGAGGCCTCCTCGTCTTCCGGTTTGGCACGGATCTGACTCCCTCTCCCTCCGAGTGGGCAGGAATCGCCCAAACCGATCACGATTCTCATCAGGTAAGGAGGGTGAAACCAATGTCGACCTCGAGACTCTGCATCCTGGCCGGAACCGCCGCGGTCCTCGGACTCTCGACCACCGGATGCGCCAGCAAAGGATTCGTCCGCTCCGAGATGGAAGGCCTGCGCGCCGAGATGACTCAGGAGCACGAAGTGCTCGAGTCGAAGCTCCAGGTCGTCCGCGATGACGTTCACGAAGCGACGCTCGTCAGCATGCAGGCGTCCCAGACCGCCGACGCGGCGCGGGCTCTGGCGCTCGGTAACGTCGACTATCGCGAGGTCGAACGGTTCCGGGTCTACTTCGATGTCGACAGTGCGATGCTCGACGAGGACGACCGCGAGACGCTCGACCAGGTGGCCGAACGCGTCGAACAGAACCCCGGGTACATCGTCGAGGTCTACGGTTTCGCGGACCCGTCCGGATCGGAAGAGTACAACTACGCCCTCGGTGCACGCCGGGCCGAAACCGTCCGCCGCTACCTCGGCTCCGTATCGGCCGGACAGCTGGGTCGCTATCACAGCCTCAGCTTCGGAGAGTCCGTGCCGGAATCCGAGCAGTCGACGATCGGCACCGGTGCGGAGATGCGCCAGGTGCTCCTCACCGTCGTCGAACCGATTCCGATGTCGGGTGAGTCGACCGCCTTCAACGAGATCCTCACGGGCGGAGAGTACTACGAGTACGAAGACGTGCAGTAGTCCGCCACCCGACGTGGATCCGACCGCCGATGAAGCACGAAGGTCGCCGCGAACCAAGCATGGAGAGAACTCGATCCCGCGAGTTGCGGCGAGCCCGTCAGCGAGACGTTGACGGGCTCGTTCGTTCGTTCCCGCCGAAGACATCGGTGCTGAGGTACTTGAGCCCCGAGTCGGCCATCAACGTGACGACCTTCGCTCCCGGGCCGAGCCGCTTTCCCACCTCGATGGCCGCAACCACGTTCGCTCCAGACGACGTACCGGCAAAGAGTCCTTCCTCGCGCGCGAGCCGTCGCGCCATCTCCTTTGCGTCTTCCGTCGCCACGGGAACGATCCGGTCCATCAACGACGGTTCCCAGAGGGGAGGCGTGTATCCGATGCCGACTCCCTCGATCTTGTGCGGACCCGGCTCTCCTCCGTCGTACGCCCGCCTTCACTGGGGACGAGCGTGAGTTCCGCACCCAGAGCCCGCATGTGGTTCAGCTTCTCCCAGCTGAATGCGTCGGAAGTCACGATCCGGAGTCGATACCCCTTTGTTCCGCATACGAACGCCAGCGACGTACCGGTGCTACCTCCGGTGTACTCGACCACGGCGAAGCCGGGCCGAAGCCGTCCGTCCTCCTCCGCCTGGGAGATCACGGCGAGGGCCATCCGGTCCTTGACGCTTCCCGTGGGGTTCTCCCATTCGAGCTTCGCGTAGATCTCGGCGCAGTCCGAGGGGACGACGTGTCGGAGACGGATCAGGGACGTGTTGCCGATCGCGTTCAGGATGTGAGGATCCATCGAGATTCCGCCTGTCGAGCCGAGCGTCGACTTGTTCGTGGTCACCAGCGTCCGTATCCTCTGCGCGAGGGACAGCGCCGCAACCACGCCAGAGAGTCCTTGGGGGATCAACCGCGTCGTACCGTACACCCGCGTTCGGTGGGCGACAACCGAGAGGCACATCCATGCGTCGCACTCCTCGCGCCTCCCTGCTGGGATCGATCGGCTCCGCGTCCGGAATCGGCGCCGCGGGCTGGCTTCTCCTCACCGCGCTCGGCTCCCCCGCCTTTGCGCGGGCCTTCGTCGAGTACCCTGGGCACCCCGCCACGTACGGTGACCACACGATCGACGCGACCTGGACAGACGGACCGACGACCGTGCACCTCGTCTTCGATTCGGACGAATCCATCCTCCACGGCGACGGAAACGGGCAGAGCCAACGAACAGCCCGGAACACGCTCAACCACACTCCGCCGTCCGACCCGAGCAATCCCCAGGACTACGACGACCTCGCCCTGGTCGCGGTGTACGGCACCCGACTCCCCTTGCTCCAGCAGATGTCCGCGAACGGAACGAGCACACTCACGTACGAGTTCGGCGAACCGATCGCCACCGGGTTCGACGTCTTCGTCACCGACGTCGACACTTCCGACGACCTCTTCGTGCGCGCGTTCGGCCCGGGAGACATCGCGCTCGACATGACCACCTGGTCCCTGGCCGCGGAAGGAGACCTCTCCCTCTACAAGAACACGGGGACGGGATACAGCGACATCGTGGCGCCGCCCCCGTTCGTCGTCTTCGCGGTCGACGCGATCCGCGTTCAGGCGGTCGACGCGACGAACTACAACAGGTCGTACTCCATCCTTCGGGCACCGGCCGGGACGTTCGTTTCCCGATTCGAGGTCGAGTTCACCGGAATCCAGAACAGCGCGAGCCGGGATCAGGGTGGGACAGGGTCACACATCTATCTGGGCGTCTCGACGACACCGGAGACCTCAGGACTGGGTGAAGATACGGGAACCGGGACAGGACCAGGCTTTGGGTCGGACTCGGGGTCGGGCCTCGTTGCCCACCCGACGCTGCGACTGCTCTCTCCGAACCCGTCGCAGGGATCCGTTCGATTCGCGGTAGGCGCCGCGCGGCCGCTCGCCTTCGAACTCAGCGTCTTCGACAGCGCCGGACGGCGGCTCGCAATCTTCCGTCGTTCGCTGGAAGTCGGACCCGATGAGATCGAGTGGACTCCGGACGACACGCTTCCCGCCGGAGTCTATCTCGCTCGTCTCCACACCCCAGACGGCGACGCGTCGGTTTCCTGGGTACGGCATCGCTGACGGTCGCGCCGATCACCCGGCATGGGTCATCGCATGCGGACGTCGAACAGGAGTGCCCAGACCGCATCCGCCGCAATGTCGAGTTGTCCGTTTCCCACCGTCTGATTGCCGACGTAGATCGAGGTGCCGCTCACACCCACGGGGTCACCATCGATTGCGTCCGTAGCGGAAGTGCCCGACGCCACCGCGGCGAAGATGGCGGCCTCTTCGGCAGTTCCACAGGGAGATGCCGAACAGGAGGAGAGGGAAGCGTCGTACCGGATGGTACCGCTCTGGTACTCGAAGGCTGGATCCAGCACGTCGCTGAGACTGACGTCCGAAAGCGCCCCTCCGGGATTGCTCACGTAGAGAAGGAACGAGAAGACAGATCCCTTTGGGCGGATCGTTCCACTCGTCACCGGAGTCCCGTCGAGTTCGAACGCCCGCTTGATGATCGCCGGAATGTAGTCGACCTCGAAGTTCGCGCCGAACTCCGACGTGTTTCCGTTCGAGTCGGTCGCCGTTCCGGTCACCGTCGCGCCATAGGAGAGAGTCACCCCGGCCAGAGAGCCACTGAAGTTGCCGCTGCCATCGCTCGTGAGATAGCCGAGGTACGTCTTCCCTTCGCCGAATCCGGTGGGATCGTCGTCGGACTCGAAGAACTCTACCCTGGCGTTCGCAAAGGTCGACTGATTGGGCGCGCTGCCCACGTAGCCGTCGAGGGCGAGCGTGGTTCCGGAGAGAGTGGCGGAGGTCAGGACCGGATGATCCATGCCGAGATTCGGGGAGCCCGAGTTCTTGCTACCGTTGTTCGCGCTGACTCCGTTGTCCCCGAGATCGATTCCGAGCACGTCATTGGCGTAGATCGAGTTCCCCAGCACCGCGTTCCTGAGACCGGTGGCCACGATGATCCCCGACTTGCCGTTCCCGGAGATCAGATTGCCCGCGCCCGTGGACGTGCCTCCGATCGTGTTGTCCGAAGATCCAGTGATGGTCACGCCGCCCTTATAGTTCGGGATCGCGGCCGTTCCTTCCGCATTGGTGCCGAGGTAGTTTCCGATCACGAAGTTACCCGAGCCGTTGTTGATCCAGATGGCGTCTGCAGTGTTTCCCGCGTCCATGTTCCCGGAGATCACGTTTCGGTCGCGGCTCTCGGTCCCTCCCACGGTGTTCCCCGTCACTCCGTCGAGGATGACGCCGTCGTTGCCGTTCGAGGCTCCCGTATCGCCCACCGCGTCGATCCCGATGTAGTTGCCGGCGATCGTGTTGTCTCCGTTCGTCGTTACGTTGATTCCCGCGTCACCGAACCGGTTGATGACGAACCCACGGATCTCGCACCCACCACCCGTGATCGTGAACCCCGACGACGATGCTCCCGCACTCGTACCGTTCAGTTCGATGACCGGGACGTCGACCCATCCCGGCTGACTCTGCGCGTCGATCACGAGGTCGTTCGTAATCGTCGGAAGTGCCGATGTCGGTGCGATCGTCGCCACGCCGTCGCCTCCGAACTCGTCGTTGTCCGACCGCAGGCCGTCCCCGGACGTTCCGTTGCCGATCATGAAGACGACGTTCTCGACGCCCGAGGTTCGGCCGTCCTGTGCGAGCGTGGTATCGCCTCCCAAGGTGTTCGCATTCGTGATCGCCTGGCGCAGAGAACCCTGGCCCGAGGCATTCACGTTCACCACGGTGTCGAAGTTGAAGCCGAAGTCGACTCCTGTCGGCTCGGTGATGCCGACGCTGACCAACGCGTAGGCGTGCGCAGTCCCCGACCCCGCGCCCGAAAACGCGCCCGTGCCCGTGTCGAGGATCCATCCGGAGCCGGCGTTGCCGGCGTCTGCCACGGAAGGATCCTGGCCGCCGACGAAGTCCGTCACACCGTTGACCGACCCGGTGACAGCTTCGGTCTTGAACGTGAGTACCGCCCGGAGTGTCGAGAGATATCCGGTTCGCGAGGAGGTCACGCTCGAGCTCACGACCCGCACGGCGTAGTCGCCCAAGGAGAGACCACTGAAGGAGTAGGTCCCATCGGCAGCACTCGTGGCCGCGGAGAGATACGAACCTGTCCCGTCGAAGAGTTCGACTCGAGCAGAAGGGCGGCCGGATCGGCCGGAGCTCGCGATCGAGTCCCAATCGACTCCGGCGCCACCTCCATAGTCGAGGTGTTCGAAGACGCGGCCCGAGACGGACGCCCCCTGGGCCCCCGACACACCGAAAACCATCATCGAGACGGCAGCGATGATGAATCGCAAGTAGGTAGTCCAGCAAACGGCCCGGTTCGACACGGTCTCGGCGGCAGATGGAAGCCATGACTGCTCGGAACCAATTCTGCCGAAGCCGGGCGAGTCTGCCTAGTCAGTATCGGCTGTCTCGAGCGGGTCACGACTCGAGCGCTGCCAGCAACGCCTCCAAAGCCCTGCGGAGACCCGCCGGCACCATGGGCTTGTACCGGGTAGACGGAGGCTTCCCGGGCTCGACCTCCCTCTGAACGAGTCCCGCCTCTTCGAGATCGGCCAAGGCGAGGGCCAGGGCGCGAGGAGTCGGCCGCACCTCGCCATCCGTGAGGTCGGCTCGGATCGCGTTGAACCGGTCCGCTCCCCCGAGCAGTGCCGCCAGGACGGGAAGACTCCACTTCCGGAGAAGGAGGTCCGCCGACGCGGAACGGTCCAGCACGGCCTGGAGATTCTTCGCCGCGAGCGCGAGCGCCTCCCCTTGCCGGGTGAGCAGATACTCCGGACGGAGAGGATGTCCGTGTCCGCCGTGCCGTGCGATCCAGCCCATCGAGACGAGGGCGGTCAACGCGTCTCTCAATGGTTGTCGGCTCGCCGGAATGGCCGACTGGAGTTCGGCGAAGCGTATCCCCGACCTACCCGAGAAGGCCGCCATCACAGACAGTCCCCATCTGTGATGTGTCAGCCTCGCCAGACCCGCACTGGACGACTCGATGCTCGGACACTCCTTGTCGTTGACTTGTTTTTATACCTACTATACTATCATCCTCATGACCTGCCGGCAAGAGAAACGGCACTGTGTCCCGCGGGAGCACTCCCACGGGGTTCAACGACAGAAAGCGGAGAAGAGACAACGATGAGCCATCCCTTCGAATACCAGGGCGACGTCACCCTCAGCTTCGGCGTCAAGGACATGGGAGCCTCGATCGAGTGGTACCAGGACACCCTCGGCTTCGAGGTCCTCTACCGTTTGGACGACATGGGCTGGTGCGAGATGCAGGGCCCGGGCGCGAACATCACGGTCGGCCTCGGTCAGCGCGAGGATGTCCAGAAGGGCGGAGGCTGCGTTCCGGTCTGGGGTGTCAAGGACATCGCGGCGACGCGCAGCTTCCTCGAGTCCAAGAAGGTCCAGTTCGATGGCGACACGCAGGAGATCCCTGGAATGGTCAAGCTCGCCACCTTCTTCGACCCGGACGGAAACGCGATGATGCTCGCACAGTCCCTGATGAACCAGTAGCGAAAGAGCCCCCCGATCGAGGGGTCGGTCGGGATTCGTAACGACCACGCCCCTGGGTGGGCCTGACCGCCGCGGATGCGAGACGTCCGCGGCGGTTCCGCTGGAATCCCGGAAGGTGGGAGTGAGCCAGACGACCACGGCCCGGAGATCCCCGAAAAAAGTACATCCTTCATGGTCTCGACGGACCGAGCGATCGCCGCGACGAAACGACTCCGGAGCGGGGCGAACCGTCGCCACGGGCACTTCGCCACACTCCCACTCCACCAGCGACTGGACATGCCGGCGGCTCGATGCGGTACGCTGAATCGACGAGAGGGGCCGCTCCGCGCTTCGGAGTGACGATGTTCGAGGACGACGTGCTCACGTAGCGGCCCCCGTAGACGCGGAGAGTCCCATCCGGAGGCCGCACTGCGCATGCCCGAGTCTGCTACAGCCGCACGGTTCGGAACGTCGAGGGCCAGGGTCGCCATCGCAGCCTGGTTGGTCTTCGCCGCGCTCTACACGATGCAGTCGTACGCCTTCCACCTCACCGTGGGTCGGCCGGTCGTCTGGTCACAGTTTCTCTGGGGCGAGGTTCTCTTCGTCGGACTCCTCGCGCTCCAAACACCGTTCACGCTCGCGCTCGCGAGTCGTTTCCCCCTCACCGGGGACGGAGCGGTCCGGCACCGGATCCTCCACCTCGGCTTCGCGATCTGCTTCGGGATGTTGCACCGGTTCGGCTTCGAGGTCATCGCCCGGGCCCTTCGTTCGTCCGAGGAGATGCCGTTCGATCTGACACTGGCCTGGCAGTCGACCGTCGCGACCTTCGAGAGTGGTGTCTTCGTGTATCTCATCGTGCTCATCGCCGCGCAACTGCACGACTACTACCGCCGCTACCACGAGGAGACCGTGCGGGCGGCACAGCTCCGCTCCGACCTCACGAGCGCACAGCTCGAAACGCTCCGCATGCAGGTCCAACCGCACTTCCTCTTCAACACTCTCAACGCGGTTTCCGTACTCGTGGACGACGATCCGGACGCCGCCCGCGGCATGATCGCGAACCTGAGTGAGTTCCTGCGGGCCTCGTTGACCGATGGCGCGCGCCGCGAGATCCCCCTGTCGAAGGAGCTCGAGCTATTGGAGCGGTATCTGGAGATCGAACAGGTCCGCTTCGGGGAGCGGCTCACCGTACGGTTCGACGTGGACGAGGGTGCGAAGGACGTTCCGGTCCCCGCACTGATCCTCCAACCGATCGCCGAGAATGCGATCCGTCACGGGCTCTCCCAGCGGCCGGGACCGGGCCGGCTGGAGATCGGGGCATACCGGAGCAACGGGTCTCTGGAACTCGCAATCCGGGACCTCGCAGCGCCGAGTCCTCAGGATGGGAGCATCGAACGCTTCTCCCGGGTCGTCCCGGAAGGGAAGGGTGAGGCAGGCAAAGCACGACAGGCGGTGTCAACGGGCGGCGGACTGGGAATCGGGCTCCGCAACACTCGGGCCCGCCTCGAGCAGCTGTATGGAAGCGGTCAACGGCTCACCTTGGCGCCGCTCGAACGAGACGGCCTCGTCGGCAGTGAGGTACGGATATGGATCGAGACACACTCGGACTGAGTCCGATTCGGATCGTGATGGCGGACGACGAACCGCTCGCGTTGCGCGGGATCCGCAAAGTGATCGAGTCGCTTCCGGGGTTCGAAATCGTCGCAGAGTGTCCCGACGGGGACCAGGCTCTGCTCGCGATCCTGCGGCATCGCCCGGATCTCGTGCTCCTCGATATCTCGATGCCGGGGCGCGATGGTTTCGGAGTCCTGGAAGGGCTCGCTCCGGAGGAGCGTCCACCGGCCATCTTCGTCACGGCCTACGATGCCCACGCCCTGCAGGCGTTCGAGGTGCACGCACTCGACTACGTGCTCAAGCCGATCCGTGAGGATAGGCTTCGGGACGCACTCCTTCGGGCCCGGGCCGGGCTGTCCTCGGACGCGCAGCGCATTGCGCTCTCCACCGAGGAGCTACGGCAGCTCGGCGAACACTCCAAGAGCACGACAGACGGTCCCTATCTGGAACGCCTGCTCGTTCGTGGGTCGAACGGGATCCGTGTGATCCCGGTTTCAGACGTCCGGCACCTCTCTTCGGATGGGGACTACGTCGAGATCCATGGAACGCATGGGACGGAGCTCATGCGTTCCACCCTGCAGTCGTTGGTCGATCGACTGGACCCCCGACGGTTCGTCCGCATCCACAGGTCCCACGTGGTGAGGATCGACGACGTGGCCGAAGTCCACGGCGCCGCGAACGGCGACGGCTCCGTCCTGCTCCGGTCCGGGGAGGAACTCCCGGTGAGCCGTACCTATCGAGATGCGCTGCTCGGCGCACTCGACCCGCGCTGAGCGAACGCGACGCTCGTCGGCTCGCAGGGATCGGCCCGTGCGCAGGAACCGCCGGCTCGCAGGGATCGGCCCGCGAGCCGGTTCGTCTTCTACGAGTTCTTCCAGGTGGGACCCGCGATCACCGGTCGACCCGGTAGACGTCCGGCCGGTGGATCTGCATCAGGTTTTCCGGCCGCGGGTGGGGCTCGAATCCGTACTGCGCATAGAGCCCGTGAGCGTCCCGCGTCGCGAGGAGGATCCTCCGCATCCCGAGGAGCGGCGGATACGTGAGCACGACCTCCATGAGCCACTTCCCGAGCCCCTGGCCCCGGTACGCCTCGAGAACGTAGACGTCACAGAGATACGCAAACGTCGCGTAGTCGGTGACAAACCGTGCGCACCCGATCTGTTGCCCCTCGGTACCGAAGAGCCCGAAGCAGAGAGAGTTGCGCACCGACTGCTCGACGACGTCGAGTGCGATCCCGGTCGCCCAGTACGAGCGCGTCAGGTACGCGTGGATGGCGGTGAGATCGAGGGACGCGGGATCGTTCGTGATGCACATGCCGGCACGCTCCACGCGGAGCACTGGGAATGCACCGCCCCCTCCCGCGGAGCCGGGCAGCGTCTGGTTCGAGTCCAAGTTTCCTCCAATGAACGATTGAGTCTCGCGGGGCCGGCGAACTATGGGGACTGGAGACCCCTAGTATAGAATGGCCGTCTCCAGGTGCGACACAACGAGGGTAGGAGGAGAAACGATTCGGGAGTCATGGGAGGTCGCCCAGCGCTTGGGCGCAGCCCTGGACCGAACGTCTCGAAAGGAAGGCGCCGATGGACTTCGGATGGTGTGACATCTGCCTGCGCGTGACGGACGTTCGCCGGTCCCGGGAGTTCTACGAAGGCCTGGGATTCCGTCGGGTCGAAGGCAAGGACTCGGAGGGCTGGGCCGTCGTCGCCCAGGAAGCCGTGCGGCTCGGTCTCTATGAGCCCAAGCACGTCGGAGACCACCCGGTGACGATCAACTTCCGGGGCGGAGACGTCCTCGCCATCGCAGAGGAGCTGGAGGGACGCGGCTACCAGTTCGAGGAACCGGCCAAGGCGGGCCCCAGCGGCGGCGGCTCCGCCCTTCTCCGGGACCCGGATGGGTACGGGATCTTCTTCGACACCGCCCCGGGCGAGACGCGGAAGGATCCATAGGCGGACCCCGAACCCGGCCGCGCGCGAGGTACACTGCCGGCATGTCCCAGGACCTTTCCACAGATCTTCGGGAACTCGCGAAAGGCGACTCCGCGGCCCTCGACCGCGTCGTTCGTTGCCTCTACGACGAGCTCCGCGCCCTGGCCCGCGCCCACCTTCGCGGCGAGCGCGGCGGACACACGCTCCAGGCGACCGCACTCGTGAACGAAGCCTACCTTCGTCTCTCCCGCGAGCACAGGATCGGCGCCGAGAGCCGGTCGCAGTTCCTGGCCGTGGCCGCCACCACGATGAGACGGATCCTCGTCGACTACGCGCGGACCCGCGGACGAAAGAAGCGCGGGGGCGGCGCCATCCACGTCCCGCTCGAATCAGGCGCGATCGGTGAGGACGACTTCCTTCTCAGCGAGGACGAGGCGGACGAACTCCTCGCCCTGGAAGACGCGCTGACCCGGCTCGGAGAGGTGAACGAGCGCGCCGCCAAGGTGGTCGAGCATCGATTCTTCGCGGGGCTCTCGTTGGAGGAGACCGGTGAGCTCCTCGGCGTCTCGACCAAGACCATCCAACGCGATTGGATCGCGGCGCGGGCCTGGCTGCGCAAGGAGGTGGCCCGAGACCTCGACCTCCATCCCGACTCTTCCCTTCAGAACGGCCTCGGAGACACCGCCGACGCGGAGAGCTGACGCGGCCGTGTCCATCCCGGTAGCGATACGTCGCCAATGCCGACGAGGAGACCTATGGATCCCGAGACTTGGCAACGCATCGAAACCGTCTTCTTCCAGGCCCTGGACCGGCCCGAAGACGAGCGCGGGGCGTTCCTGGTTGAGGCCTGCCGCGACGAACCCGAGCTCCGTCGGGAAGTCGAAGACATGCTGGCGGCGACTTCGGACGAGTCTCGACTTCGGGTGGAACGCGTCCTGATTCCCGACGACGGACTGGGAGTCACACCTGGCGGAAAGGAAGGGGCTCCGCCGAATCCCGGCGGAACAGGGCCAGGGCCGCCGCATCCCGGCGCACCGATGACGCACGGTTCGATGGGACGGCCCGGAACAGTGTTCGGCGCCTGGCGCCTGGAGTCCCTCCTCGGCTCCGGCGGAATGGGCGAGGTGTGGTTCGCGACGCGCGCGGACGGCGCCTATGAGGCGGTGGCGGCACTCAAGATCGTCCGGCCCGGGTTCCGCGCCGCTCAGCTCGTTCCCCGGTTCGTGCGGGAGCGGCAGGTGCTCGCCCGACTTCGTCACCCGAACATCGCGACCCTCCTCGACGGCGGTGTGACGCACGAAGGTCTCCCCTATCTCGTGATGGAGTTCGTGGAAGGGGAGCCGATCACGACGTGGTGCCGCCGGAAGGCACTCGGGCTCGAGGAGCGACTCGACCTCTTCCGCACGGTATGCGAAGCCGTCCAGTTCGCACACTCGAACCTCGTCGTCCATCGCGATCTCAAGCCGCAGAACATCTTCGTCACGCGTGATGGAAGGCCGGTGCTCCTCGACTTCGGCATCGCGAAACTGCTCGACGCGGAAGGAGACGACGGCCTCACCCGCGCCGAGGAGCGCCTGCTCACTCCGGAGCATTCGGCCCCCGAGCAGATACGGGGAGAGACGACGACGACGGCGGCCGACGTCTGGTCCCTCGGCGTTCTGCTGTACGAGCTCCTCACGGACCAGCTCCCGTTCCGGTCCGAGACGCCTTCCACCCGTTCCATCCAGGAGCGGGTGCAGTTCGACGAGCCGCCCCCACCGAGCCGAGCGACGCCGTCTTCCGAACGTGCGCGCGGGATTCGCGGGGACCTCGACCGGATCGTTCTCATGGCACTCCGCAAGGAGCCGGAACGGCGATATCACTCGGCCGAAGCACTGGCGGAAGACGTGGATCGGTTCCGACGTGGGGACGCAGTCCAGGCCGCGCCGGATACACCCACGTACCGACTCCGGACGATGGTTCGTCGTCATCGCACGGCTGTCGTCATGGTCTCGGGCGCCCTCCTCCTCCTCGTCTCGTTCGCGGCAACCGCCGTCTGGCAGGCGGAGCGGACCCGCGTCGAGCGCGACGCCGCTCTCGTCGCGCGGGAGGATGCCGACCAGGCCGTTTCCATGCTGGTGGATCTCTTCCGTGTCGCGAACCCCCAGGTGGTGCCTGGTGGGGACACTCTCCGGGTGGCGGACCTCATCTCCCTCGCCGAGCAGCAGCTCGAGAACACGGAGGAGACGCCCCGAGTGCAGGCAACGCTCTGGAAGACGCTTGCGGCGGTGCATGGAGTCAGGAGTCGCTATCCGGAGCAGAAGGCCGCACTCGCCCGCGCACTCGAAGCTGCCGAGCGCGCGGGCATGAGCGACGAGATCCTGACCCTGCAGCACGAAGTGGCGAGGCTCGTCCTCCTCGAAGACGGGCCGAACGACGCCGAGCCGCTCTTTCGCGCTTCGCTCGCGAGACACGAAGCGCGATACGGGCCCGACGCTCCTGATGTCGCGATCGCGGCACAGGATCTCGCGAGCTGCGCCCACGATCCGGCGGAGCAGAGGCAGCTCCTCGAGCGAGCGCTCGCGATCGCGCGCCGCAGCCTGAAGCGCGGGGAACACACAGACTCCCTGGGCCTCGCCTCGGCGCTCAACGGGCTCGGCACGGTCTACTGGCAGCAGGGAGAGCAGGAGCTCGCCGTCCGCACTTTCGAGGAGACGTACGAACTGCTCGAAGAGCTCCTGCCTCTCGACCACCCACATCTTCTCTCCGTACGATCGAACGTCGCCGTCGGCCTGGAGGCGATGGGCGAGTTCGAGGAAGCGCAGGCCGTGCACAGGGAGCTGCTTCTGGCCCGTCGCCGAGTGTTCGGCGAAGAGGCCGCGCCGGTCGCGGCGAGCCTTCTCAACGTCGGACACTGCCTCGCCCACGCGGGCCGATTCGACGAGGCGATCCTCTTCCTACAGGAGTCCGTCGACCTCGCCACGCGGCTGCTCGGCCCCGAGAACGAAACGACGTCACGCAGTGCACTCGATCTGTCGGTCGCGCTCGTTCGCGCCGGGCGGATCGAGGAAGGGTTCGAAACGTTCGAGCGTTCGGCGGTGTGGATCGAACAGTCCGCCCCCTCCGCGGCGGTTCGTCTCGACATTGCGATACGGCGCGCCGGCCTCGAGCTCGACGCCGGCCGCTCGGTCTCGCTCGACAGTCTGCGCTCGTGGGTCGCGGAGCTGGGTGTCATCGATGGCGACCTGATCGACCGGGCCCGGGCCTTCCGAACCCTCGGTGCGGCGGCCCTACGCAACCCGGAGAGCGCACGACCGGGCGAAGCGGACGCGTCCTTCACGCAAGCGGCGCGACTCCTGGAAGGGCGTGTGTTCGAGCGCCATCCACTTTTTGCTTCCGTCCGCTGCGGCGCCGAAGTGTCGAGGGCGGAGGCAGGACTACCTTTCGACCACGACGAGCTCGAGCAGTCCTTGGCGCTGTCGAGCGGCTGGGGACTCGCCGATCCGGAGCTCGCGAGACGTGGACGGAAGATCCTCGCGACCCGCGGCACCGCCGGAGACTGAACCCGGACGCCGACCCCGCGCCTGCTCGCATCCGCAACGGCGCGTCCCCAACTGCACCCGAACCCACGCCCGCCCTCGCACCCTCGCCCTCGCCCTCGCCCTCGCCCTCGCCGCCCACGAGAGATTCTCACTCCCCCATGTCCACTTCCGATCGGTTCCGTCGCCATCCCGACGTTGGAAGCAGCTCGATCCACGGGGCGAGGATCGTATCCCCGAAAGGAGTTCGTCGTGCATCGTACTCGGGTATCAGACGTTTGGACCGGTGGCGTCCATTGGATCGTTCTTCTCACTCTCGCGTCGCTGTGTCTCCACCTCCTTCCAACACGAGAGGCGGTCGCCGGCCTCTGGATGACCAACTACGTCGGCGGGGTCCAGGCCACCGCGGTTCGGGGAGACACGCTCTTCATCGGCGGAGACTTCAACCGGCTCCTCCCCTACACCGGCTCGGCGGCGCCGATCGATCCGGTCACCGGGATCACGGTGGGATCCCCGTCGGCGGTCCGGTCCGTCACGACCGCGAACGACGACGTGATGGAGATCCTCCCCGACGGAGACGGAGGATGGTTCCTCGTCGGCTACTTCCAGGAGGTGGGACAGCTTCCGCGGACTGCGCTCGCGCGTCTCGACGAGAACGGAGAGGTCACCCCGTGGACACCGGGCGGGATCTACGAAGTCGACAGTCACGGAAACCGCTTTCCTGCCGCCGTCACCGCCGCCTGGCGCGTGGGCGACACGCTCTACATCGGTGGGAAGTTCGGAGAAGTCGGCGGACAGATCCGGAACAACCTCGCGGCGATCGACATCCCGACGGCAGCCGTGACGGGTTGGAACCCGATCGCCAGCGGCCAGGTCACGACGATGACGTCGATCGGGAACCAGCTCTACATCGGCGGCGTCTTCACCAGCATCAATGGAGTGACGCGCAACCGGGTCGCCGCCTTCGACCTTCCTTCCGACGATCCGAACGGATGGAACCCGGATGCGAACAGCGGCGTCGTCGTACTGACTGCGGACGGCGCGAACACCATCTATGCGGGTGGCGTGTTCACCACGCTCGACGGCCTCCCCCGGAACCGCCTCGCATCGATCGACGCCGCGACCGGCGCCGTGCTCGGATGGGACCCCGATGTGGACAGCCAGGTGACGGACATCGTCCTGAGTGGGTCGCTCGCCTATGTCTCCGGAGCGTTCCGCACGATCGCCGGGCAGAGCCGGGACTTCGTCGCCGCGATCGATCTCGCGACCGGCCAGCCGAACAGCTGGAATCCGCAGCCGGACTTCGGAGTCAACGCGATCGAGAAGCTGGGATCCGCCGTCTACTTCGGCGGTGGGTTCTTCAACGTGGGAGGGCAACCTCGGAAGGCGATCGCGGCCGTGGACGCGACGACGGGAGAGGTGCTGCCGTGGGATCCCTCGCCCAACGGCTACATCGCATCGCTCGCGACAGACGGCACGGTCGTCTACATCGGTGGGTCGTTCGAGAATGCGGGAGGCGTGAGTCGGAGCCGCCTGGCGGCGCTCGACCTCACGACCGGTCGTCCATTCGATTGGGCGCCGAACGTTACGGGAACGGTTCGATCCATCGTCCTGGACGGACCCACCATGTACATCGGCGGAGGGTTCACCCAGGTCGAGGGTACGGCACGGAACCGGCTTGCGGCCTTCGACATAGCGAGCGGATCCCTCCTCCCGTGGAACCCCAACGCGAGTTCGGTCGTCTACGAGCTCATCATGCACGATGGGCTCCTCTATGCAGGAGGCGGCTTCCTCACCATCGGCGGCGTCTCGCGCAAACGTCTCGCAGCAATCGACCCCGTGACGGGCATCGCTACGGCCTGGGATCCGAACGCGAACAACACAGTCCGGGCGATCGCCGCGAGCGGTTCTTCCCTCTACACGACCGGGCAGTTCACGACCATCGGCGGAATCGCGCGCAACCACGTCGCGGAACTCGACCTCGTGACGGGTGCGCCGACAGACTGGAACGTAGATGTCAGCCACAGCGTCGACGCGCTCGCCGTCTCGGATGACCACGTCTTCCTCGGTGGCTCCTTCCAGACGGTGCAGGGCGCGCCGCGCACCAACCTCGCCTCGGTGGAGAGGACGACCGGCGCGGTCACGTCCTGGGACCCTCAGCCCAGCTGGCTGATCACGGAGCTCCACGTCGACGCCGGACTCGTCTACGTCGGTGGCGGATACCGGACGATCGCGGGCGAGGAGCGCGGCTGCATCTCCGCGTTCGACGTCGTCACGGGTGAGCTGGACCCCTGGAACTACGACCTCTCCGCCCTCGGCGCCGACGACGTCTACAGCTTCACCGTCGACGGGGGCATGGTGTACGTGGGGGGAAGGTTTTCGTCCCTCGGCGATGTGATCCAGCAGTGCATCGCGGCGGTTCCTGCGCCGAACACGCCTTCCGCCGTGCCGCCGGGGAACGACGACGGTGCTCCCGCACTGGACTTCCGACTCGGACCTCTCATGCCGCAGCCGGCAAGGGAACGCTCGTTCGTTCAGCTCGAGCTGGCCCGTTCCGAAGCGGTGACGGCCACGCTCCACGACGCCACCGGAAGACTCGTCCGCGGTGTGGCCCACGGAACGCTGCAAGCAGGTCAACACACCATCGAAGTGCCGGCGACCGGACTCCTGCGGGGTCTCTACTTCCTACGGATCCGAGTCGGTGAGGCAGAAGTGCGGAGGAAGCTCGTCGTGATCTCCTGACGCACAAGGCCGCCGTCCTGGGGAACCGCTCTGGGCTCCCCAGGCGATGAGATGTCCACATTCGACCCGGTCTTCCGCGTACCTGCTCAGAAGGGCCATGGCTTCGTGTGCGTTCCACTCGCACCCGAATCCCGCCGCCTCGAACAGCAGAAGTGGATCAAACCTAAGGGGTTGAGTGGCAATGACTCATCGAATCCGTCCCGCAGCTGCCCACGTATCCGGCCTCGGCATGTTGGCCCTCCTCACCTCGATCGCCGCAGCGCAGGACACGGCCACCTGGACCGGCGCGGGCGGCGATCTCCTCTACTCCAACCCGGCGAACTGGGATGTGGGAGCTGTTCCCGTCAACGGCGGAACCAGCTACTCGGTCGTCATCCCCGGGAGCCCCAGCGTCCTCTTCGACCTCGGCGCGGCGGCGTCGATCGATGCGCTGGACCTCGCCAAGACCGCGACTCTCGACGTGGACAGCGGCCGGACACTCTCGGTCCTCGGCGTCGCCGACATCAAGGGCGGGGTCAGCGCGGACGGGGTCGGGACCAAGTTCACGGCATCGAGTCCGAGCTCCCTCCTCGGAGCGAAGGGGAGCCTCGTTGCATCCGGGGGTGCACTGCTCATCCACGGCGCGACCTCCTACAACCACAACGACAACAGCGCTCCAACCAACTGGACCGTGCTGTCGGCGGACGGAGCGGGAACCATTCTCGACGTGTCCGCTCTCACGACCTACACCGACAACAGAAACCTGGGCGGGCAGGGCGTACGTACTCTGGTCGCATCGAACGGCGGAACCCTCGACCTCTCGAGCCTCCAGACGATCGTCGGCGGGGTCTTCGATGACACGGTCGCGCTCGAGCAGCGCTCCGGGGGTTCGCTCCTCCTCCCCAACCTCACGAGCGTGACCGGACTCCACCGTTTCACGGCCGATCCGGGGGAGACACTCTCCCTCCCTGCCCTCACGGCGGTGTCCCGCATGGTCCTCGACCTCGGCACGGGCTCGTCCTTCGTCGCCCCGAGCCTCGTCACGGTGAACGCGAGCGATGTCCACGTGACTCCGGACGCCACCGCCACGACGGGATCGCTCACGAACATCGACGGATCGCGGATCTCGGTCAGCGGCGGCGCGAGCTTCTGGCCCGTCTCCGCGACCAGCTACAACTACACAGGGGACAACCTCCCCAACGCGGCCACGTTGTTCGCGGCTGACGGAGCAGGTTCCGTCCTCGACCTCTCGTCCCTCCAAACGTTCCAGGACGACCGGAACTTCGGCGGTTCACCCGTCCGGAACATCGTGGCCACGAACGGCGGCACGGTCGACCTGAGCGGCGTCAACAGCGTGGTGGGAGGCACCTTCGACGACATCGTCTCATTGGACTTCACCTCGACCGGTTCGCTGCTGCTCGGGAACCTCTCCACCGTGTCGGGCCGCACGCGCTTCAAGCTCGATCCGGGAGTCTCCGTCACGTTCCCGCTCCTGACGTCGGTCTCGGAGACATTCTTCGACCTGGGCGCGGGAGCGTCCTTCGTGGCCCCGAGCCTCACCTCGTACCAGGCCTCGCAGATCGATCTGGACCCATCGTGGAGTCTCACGACGGGTGGCATCACGAACATCGACGGCTCCCGCATCTCCGTCTCGGGCGGCTTCGACTACGCCGACATCGTCGCTACCGAGTATCACTACGTCGGCCCCGGCATCCCGAGCAGCGCGGAGGTCTTCACCGCGGACGGGGCCGGCTCCGTGCTCGACCTCTCGTCGCTCGACCTGCTCTCGGACGACCGGAACCTCGGCGGCGCGGCGGTCCGGACCATCACGGCGACGAACGGAGGCACCGTCGATCTCTCGAACCTCACCACTTCGGTGGGCGGAGTGTTCGACGACATGCTGTCCTACGACTTCACCGCCACGGGCTCGCTCCTCATGGGCCACCTCACCTCGACGACGGGACGGACTCGGCTCTCTCTCGAGCCTGGAGTCTCGGTCACGCTTCCCAACCTCGTCTCCATGGACGAAGCCTTCTTCGACCTCGACCCGACGTCGACACTCGACCTCCCAGTCCTCACGACGCTGACCTCGTCCGAGCTCGCCGTGGACACCACTCTTCCGCTCTCGACGGCTCCGCTCTCCGAAGTCGACGGGTCACGCTTCTTCATCTCGGGCGGGATCGACTACACCTCGATCGTCGACACGCAGTACACGTACACAGGGACCGGCATCCCCTCCGCCGGAACGATCATGTCCGCGGACGGCGCCAGCTCCCGTCTCGACCTGACCTCGGTCACCGAGTGGATCGACGACCGCAACCTCGGCGGCGCCGCCGTCCGGAGCCTCACCGCGACCAACGGCGGAACCCTCGACCTCTCGAACCTCACGAGCGTGGTCGGTGGAGTCATCGACGACATCCTCTCCTTCGACTTCGAAGCCGGTAGCTCGCTTCTCATCGGCAACCTGACCACGGTGACGGGCCGGACGCGGTTCACCCTCCCCGCCGGCGTCTCCGTTTCGCTGCCGCTCCTGACCTCCGTGTCCGAAGGGTTCTTCGACCTCGACCCCGCCTCGAACTTCGACGCCCCGAACCTCGTCTCGATCACCGCGACCGACCTCGCGCTCGAGCCGAGCGTGCCGCTCACGACCGGCTCCCTCACGAGCATCGACGGTTCGCGGATCGCGGTGAGCGGCGGACTCGTCTACTCAGACGTAGTCGCAGAGACCTACTCGTACGTCGGACCGAACCTCCCGTCCTCGACCACGTATCTCAGCGCCACGGGCGCGGGATCCGTACTCGACCTCTCGTCCCTCGTCACGTTCGACGACGATCGGAACCTCGGCGGACAGGCAGTGCGCACGGTCAGCGCGACAGACGGCGGTCTCATCGACCTCTCGTCCGTGAAGACCGTCCTCGGTGGAGTCCTCGACGACACCGTCCTCTTCGAGACGACGACCGGCGGCTCGATCGATCTCCGCATGCTCGGAGGAATCACGCGCAGCGGTGGAGTGAGCGGCAACGTCGCGTTCCACTCCGTCGACGCGGGATCGGCGATCCACGTCGGCAACCTCGCTCTCGTCGAGGACGACGGCACACTGCTCCTCGAGAACGGAGGCGCGCTCCACGTCGGCGAAGGGTTCGTCTTCGATCACACGACCGAAGCGGACGTCACGATGGAAGAAGGCCGGATCGTCTTCGACGCGGGAGATTATCCGGGCCGGGCAGTGATCGAGATCGGTTCGCCGGACCTCGGCGCGGGCGGACTCACCGCGGGGAGCTTCGGCGTCGGCCAGTTCGTTCTCGGCTCCGCGAGCGAGACCGTCGAAGTGGAGCTCGTCGACTGGAAGGACAACGGCAATCGGAACGGCGGCCCCGAAGCGCCCTATCTCTTCGGGATCGGAAGCGAGGACGGCCTCGTCATCGAGAACGGCTCGACTCTGATCATTGCGCCGGACATGAACGTCTACGCAGTGATCTCGGGAGTCAGCACGAACCTCCACGACCTCTTCGGCGCGGGTGAGACGGAAGTCCCCTTCGGTGGCGGCTTCATCCGGGTCGAGGAACCGACCTCCGGCATCGGCGACGATGTCGACGGAAACGTGCACGGAACTCCGGGCACGCCGACCGAGACGAGCGTCGCAGCCTTCCCGAATCCGACCCACGGAGCGAGCGAGATCCGCCTCGGACTCGCGGAGTCGGGCGCTACGGACGTAGCACTCTTCGACGTCCAGGGTCGTCTCATCCGGAACCTGCTGCGGTCGGAAGTGCTGAACGCCGGATCTCACCTTCTCCAGTGGGACGGACGCGATGAGCGCGGTGTCGATGTCGCGGGCGGCATTTACTTCGTGCGCATGCAGAGCACGCAGGGGGATCGGATGGAGCGGATCGTCGTCACTCGCTGACGCCCCCGGGCCCGGGCGAGAGCGAACGAGCGGGAGCACCAGTGGGGCGCATCCGATCCGGATGCGTCCCGCTCCGCATCAGCCGTGCGCGCCGCTCAGTTCGACGCAACCCGTTCGGCGATCCTTGCCTCGGTCTCATTGAGCCACACGATGACATCCGGGGCACTGATGATCGGACGCAGCGTCCGGATCACGGAGAGCGCGGCCTCCGGGTCGTCCTTCGACACGGCTGCACGCATCCGGCTCTCGAAGGCAGGCACCATCGACCGTTCGAGGTCTCGGCGGGTGTCGCGGGGCATCGAACGGGAGGCGAGGAGCCGCGCCGCCCCGTCGATGTTTCCCTGCCACGCCGTCAAGCGCGTCAGCGCTTCGAAGTAGTCGATGTTCCGAGGCTCGCGCTGTTGGGCCTGGGTCAAGAGAGCGAGCGCTTCCCAGATCCCTTGTTGGTCGTCCTGGTAGGTATCGGCGAACTCGAGCACCGGACGGGGATCGTGAGGATCGAGGCGCACGGCCGAGCGAAAGGCATCCCTTGCCTCACTCCGTTTCTCCTGCGCCACGAACACCCGGCCCAGCTCCAGGTGCGCGGCCGCAACGGTCGAGTCTGCGTCGAGCACCTCCTCCACGAGCAGCTTCGCGTCCACGACGTCGCCTTCGGCCAATCGAAGGTGGGAGAGCGAGAGTGTGGCGGCATGCAGCTGACGGTCGAGAGACCTGGCCTTCTCCAGATGGGCCATCCCGCTCGCCCGATCCCGATTGTTCCCGTAGGCGACGAGCTCACCGAGGTAGTACTCCACCTCGGCGGGCGACAGCTCCGCCCGGGACCGCACTCTCGCCTCGAGCTCCTGGGAGAACTCCCACGACCGGTAGGGAAGCGTCCCACGAACCAAGTAGCGCGCCATCGACTTCTGCAGTCCGGCGGTGTCCGTCCCCAGCACGTCGTACAAGACGTCTCTCGAATCCTCTCCCTGGATGACACGCTGCACGAGGTCGTTCATCACTTCGGAGTCTCGTCTCGCCCCCAGCATCAGGTAGTGGGTGAGAAACCAGGACTGAGCGTAGAACTTCGCCGCAGCGGCCTCGTGATACTCGCGAGACGAACGGTTCACCACCAGAATGCGATCCCAGTCGAGCGGCCCGCTGCCGCGAAGCAGGGCGAGATGGTAGTCGATCGGGTGCCCGACCGCCGCCTCGTCCCCCTTGCTCTCGAAGGTGGAGTAGTACTCCGCGAGGCCTTCATCGAGCCAGACGGGGAAGTCGCCGATGGAGTTGTGGAGAAAGTAGTGAACATACTCGTGGAAGAGCACCGCCAGCTCGTGCTCTCCGGCCGTCGAACGCATCGCAATCACGTTGAGTTCAGGATGTCCCCGAAAGTACCCGACGACCTGTTCTTCCATCTCGGCCGCGGCATACTCGCGATACTTCTCGGGATCCTCGAATATGTAGACACGACTCGGCACCGACGTACGGACGTTGACCGCGCCGGTGGTCGCTTCGAGGACATCGACGAACTTCTCGAGACGCACGGCCAGCTTCGAGACGGTACGTGGGCCAGCGTCACTAACGAACACGAAGTGGTTCGTCTCCACCCGAGTCCACGGAAGTTCCTCTTTCTTCCTCCCAGCGGCGGAAGGCGCGGGCAGAACCAGACAGAGACACAGTGCGGCGAGGAGAGAGAGTGCAACGCAGAGTCTGGGCGCGGTACGGGGAGCGGTACGGAGTTGGGGTGCGGGAAGCTGGAACGCATTTCGGGGCGTGTTCAGGATCACGTCCTCCCCCTATTGGTCTTTCGAACTCCAAGGCGGGCCAATCGGTGTGGATCCCAAGCTGCGCGGATCTCTACAGTACAGGCAACACGTCTGTTTTCGATAGCGATCTGCGCCCGTTGTCCGCTGTTGAAGGTCGTCCGACATAGCGAAAGGCCGTCCCGGCGCCCCGGGACGGCCTCTGTTCCTCGGCGAGGTGTACCCCATCCCTCCGAAGCTGCCTGACGGAGGGAGGTGCTGGCGAGCTACCGGACGCGAAGCATCCGGCGAACCTCGGCCTCGGAACCTGTACTGAGGGAGTAGAAGTAGACGCCGGCGGAGACCTCCGCCCCGCGGGCATCACGTCCATCCCAACGAATCGAGTGATGACCAGCGCCGGTCTGCGAGTGCAGCAGCACCCGCACCTCCCGACCGTTCACGTCGTAGATGGCGAGACGGGCGACCGTCGGCTCGGGGATCGAGAACTCGATGGCCGTGCCGACGACGAACGGATCCGGCGTGTTCCGGAGCGCCAGCCCGGTGTGTGGAATCGTGCGTGCGATCGCGCACGAGTTGCCCGCCTGGTCACTGGTCTCGACGTTGGAACCGGAATCATAGGTCGAGTTCGCGCCGGAGATGCTCGTGACCGTAAGGGTGAAGCAGTTGCTGTTGCACCGGCAGCGCGGAGCCTCGAAGAAAGCTCGGCCATCCGAACCGGTGACGACGTCCTGACTGCCGGAGGTGGAACCCGACCAGTCGCCACTCACCGTCACGCCACCGATGGGCGCGCCACCGGCGTCGACGACCGTGACGTATCCTTCTCCGTTCGACCACGGGCCACGGGAGTTGACGGTGAGATCGATCGACGCGACATGGACGGTCGGACCGGGCGGGCAGGTCCCGGTCGTAGCGCCCGCGCTCGAGACGCCGGACTCACCGGCACAGTTCTCGGCGCGCACGGTGTAGCTGTAGGCAGTCTCGCAGGCGAGGCCGGTGTCGGAGTAGGACGTGACGTTCGCACCGACCGTCGCGACGTCGGACCCGTTCCGGGCGATGATGAATCCGTCTTCGTTCCCACTGTTGTCCGACCAGCCGAGGTCGATCTGCGAGTCGGAGACCGAGGCGGCGCTGAGGCCGGACGGCGCGGCCGGAACCGTCTCCGTGCATCCGCCGCCCGCCAGCATCGCCGGACGATAGGCGGCCATGGCCGCGTCCATCCGATCCGACTGGCCGGTCGTGAACTCGAACATGCAGTCGTCGTCCGTGTAGTCCATGAAGTTGTGGATCGGGTCCGGGCCGTCTCCGGAACAGGTGTCGCGCCCGACCGGACATCCGTAGGCAGGGCTCGACTCGGGCGCCGTATCGGCGACGAAGTCACCGCCGGTGCAGCCACCCTGGAACGTGTGATAGAGGCCGACGAAGTGGCCGACTTCGTGCGTTCCGGTGTCACCTTCGTTGTAGGGCGCCGCCGTTCCGCCGGGGAGCGACGAGTAGAGCACGACGACTCCGTGCATGAAGCTGTCCTCGGCGTAGGACCACGGGAACGTCGCGTACCCGAGGAGTCCGCCACCCAGGTTGCCCGTATAGAAGTTGAGCGTCGTGGCCGGATCGATCGCGAGGGCCGACTTCATCTCTGCTTCGGCTCCCGAGCCCGGGCTGTGGCGCGTCCACTTGTTGTTCGCCGTCCGGTCGATGCTCGCGAGCGAGAACTGGAAGTTCGTCCCGGCATAGGCTGCGTTGAGGACGTCGATCTGCGCGAAGATCTGGGAGTCCGGCACGTTGTAGGAGCCGTTCGCAGCGTGTACGACGTGGAAGGCCACCGGAATCGTCGTGATTGCGGCGAGAGGGTTTCCCGATCCGTAGAGGTCGATCCAAGCATCGATCTGCCCCTGAACGAACTCCTGCCCGGCCAGATCGGGGGCCAGGGTGCCGCAACGGGGCCCACTCGTGAGGACGCCGTCGCCACCGATGTACGTCGCGTGGTAGAGGTCACTCGTCGCGTCCTCATTCGCGGCCCGGGCGCCCGCCGCACACGTCACCAGGAGCCCCAACACCAACCATCGCTTCATTCTCGTTCCCCCCAAGGTATCGGACGCAGGCGTCCTCGGTGGCCGCAGCCGACGACTCGACGGCGGAAAACGCCAGGCCGGCATGGGGCTTGGCGGAGGTAGACCGGTGGGGCGGGGACTCTGATACGAACTTGAGTAGAACTGATATGAGGTGCGCCGAACGATCACTCCGTCGTATCAGCGCCGGACCACTCGAGGCGGTCCCAGGTACGTGCCGATTCGGTTACACTGAGTTCGTGCTTCGACAGCCCCCCTCCGGTCGACGCCAACCAAAGTCCGTGCCTTCCGGAACCTCGAAAGATCGGAGCCGACAATGTCACGACCGAGACTCCTTTCCCGAGCCGCCATCGCTCTCGCCGTTTCCCTGGGATGCGCGACCGTGCTCACCAGCACGAGCATCGCAGGCCCCAACGCGAACGGAACCCTGATCGTCCACTACTTCGCGGGAGGGATCTTCTGTGTCGACGACCCTCCGTGTGTCCTTGCCGAGAACATGGACCCGCTCCTGTCCTGCGCCGATGGCCTGACGAACGTGCCGGAAGACACACCCGCGCTCTTTAGCGTCTACGCGGCGTTCCCCGAAACGGATGGGCCCAGGGTTTCGGGGATCACGTTCGGCATCGACTATCCAGAGCCTGTGTTCGTCCTCGCCTACGAGTCGTGCGCCGACTTCGAACTCCCCACCGGCGACTGGCCGAATCCCGGGGCAGGAACAGCCGTGACTTGGACCAGCGCACAAACGTCGACGCTCACACACGTGTACGCCTTTTCCGGCTACTCCTACTCCTTCTACGGCGCGGACCAGTCGTTCGATCTCATTCCTCACCCGTCGCAGGGTGGCTTCTTCGCCGACGACGACGTTCCCTCGAACCTCGATCCGATCGTCGACTACGGCGTTCTCGGCTTCGGTAACAATCCCGGCTACCTCCCGTGTCCGGCGATTCCCATGGACGGAGCGTGCTGTCTGCCTGACTGCAGCTGCATCGTGACGACGAGGAACGAATGCCCGGGCGAGTTCTACGGAGAGGGAACGAGCTGTGATCCCAATCCGTGCTCGTGCCCGGCCATGGGTGCCTGCTGCATCGACATCCCTGAGTGCACGCTCCTGACCGAACTGGAGTGCCTCGATCAGGGCGGGATCTACCTGGGAGATGACCTCCCGTGTGAGCCGAATCCGTGTGACTTCGGGAGCCCGGTAGAGGCCGCCTCCTGGGGCAAGATCAAGGCGAACTATCGCCGGTAGCTCCGGACAGACATTTTGCCGGGCCCGAGGGGCCGTGGCGGACAGCAGCGGCGATCCCGACAGACCGGGGGCGCCGCTCTCTTGCTGTATCAGACCGGTGTCCCCCGCATCGACCTTCCAGAGAGTTCCCCGCGGCAGCTCAGGCGCGGGCGATTCACCCCCCAGGGAGGAACGACTGTGCGCAGGTCCCGATCGACACGCTTCCGCCACCTGACCACACCGGGCTCGGCGCCCACACGAAGCAGCGTCCTGCTTCGCGCCGCCGCCGGCGTCGTGGTTGCCACGAGCGTCGTCCTCCCGATCGGTGCGTCGAGCGCACTCGCCTCCGAGTGGGTTCCGGGACCGACCTTCCCCACCGGCGGCGTGCCACGCGCCCATGTGGCCGCCATCGAGATCGGCGGCACGATCTGGGCCCTCGGGGGCACTCCGTTCGACGGCGCCGACAACGGGATCACCCACTACCTCGCCTCGGGAGCGAACAGTTGGACTGCGGCTCCGCCCCAGGAGGGACCGATCCTCTGGCACGGCGCCGCGATCGACGCGCTCGGCCGGATCATCGTCGTCGGCGGCGTCGACGCGACCGGAACGCAGGAAGGAAACAACTACGTCTACAACCCCGACGGCGGGCCGGAGGACGGCCTCGAGAACCGCTCGGGCGACGCGCCTCTCGGACGATTCGGCTACGCCACCGATGACGTCGGTCGCGTCTACACCGTCGGTGGGGGCCCTGGGCCGAACGCGACGGCCGGTGACCCGAACGTGGGCCACTCCGAGCGCTACCTCGCGGCGGGCGATACGTGGGAAGTCCTCGATCCGGTGCCCTATGGCGTGGCTGAAGCGGCACTCGTCGACGACGGTCTCGGCCACCTGCTTCTCTTCGGGGGAATCGATGCCACCGCATCGGCGCGGCTCACGACCGTTGCCCAGTACGATCTGGCGAGCGAGTCCTGGTCGACGGGAGTGATCGCGCCGATGCCGGTCGCGCTGAGTGGGCACAAGGCCGTGCTCGGTTCCGACGACCGGATCTACGTCATCGGCGGAGAGTCCGGCGCAATCGGATCACCCACCCCGGAGTCCCGCGTCTGGGTACTGCATCTGCCGACGGGCACTTGGAGCGAAGGCCCGTCCATGGTCGCGCCTCACCGTCACTTCGGCGCCGTGATGGGATCCGGGGACACGATCTACGTCCTCGGCGGAGACGACACCGACACGGTGGAAACCCTCTACACGTCACCGTGCCCCGAGTTCTCGAACTTCTCCGCGACCCAGACGCGCTGGGCGGGCGAGACCTTGGTCCTCGCCCCCACGGTCGCGGGCGGCACACCGATCACGTACCGCTGGCAGAAGAACGGAATCGACCTGTCCGACGGCCCATCCGACGGCGGCGGCACGATCAGCGGAGCCGCGACCTCGATACTCGTCATCAGGGAGCTTGCGGCGGCCGATGACGGTGCCTACACGCTCTCCGCGACGAACGAATGCGGAACGAGCGTGAGCGACCCGATGAACGTCACGGTCGACACTCCGGCGGACATCCACGTGACGTGGACCGCAACCTCCCTTCACCCGAACGGAGCGCTCTCCTCGCACGCGTACGGAGTCGGCGATGGGCAGGAAACCGGAACCGCCGTCTATCCCGGAACGGACGGGACCGAGGACCACGCGATGCTCTGGTCCGGCAGCGCCGGAAGCGCGATCGACCTGCACAACACGACCACGATCAAGACCGGTGCGGTCGCGACGGCCGGCGGAGTGCAGGGCGGGAACTGGTGGCAGCCGTTCGAGATCTTCCAGAACGGCCAGTGGTACATCGTCTACTACCCGAGGGCCTGTGCCTGGTCCGGAACGGCCGGAAGCTTCCACGCACTCTCCACGTCCGGATGGGAGTACAGCGCCGTCTACGACTCCGACGGTGTGCATCATGTCGGCGCCGTGTCGAGAGACGACGAGGTCGGCAACGTCTACACGCGTGCGGCCATATGGTCCGACGCCACGGGAAACTTCGCGCCACTCCATCCGACTTCGGGCGTCAGCAACAGCTCCGCGAACGCACTCGATGGCGACCATCAGTACGGTTCGATCCTGACGCCCTATCCCGGACCGATCCGGAAGGCAGCGAAGTGGACGGGCACACCCGCGAGCTACGAAGACATGCACCCCGCGGGCGCGTCCCGCAGCTGGATCAGCGGTGCGGGAGACGGGCAGCAGGTAGGGACCGCGGAGTTCAACGGCATCCAGCGCGCGGTCCTCTGGTCCGGTCACCGGCTCAGCGCGATCGACCTCACCGGCACGGACGGTGTGATTCCGTCGCTCGCCGACGCCCGCGGCGGGCTGCAGGTGGGGAGTCGGTTCGCCGGAGGAACCCACGCGATCATCATGGCGACCAACCCGAACGACTGGGTCGACCTGAACGACGCGCTCGGCCCGGAATACTCCACGGCTCGCGCCGAGGCGATCGACATCGAGGAGGACGGCACGATCCGGATCGTGGGCTGGGCCCACAACGACGTGCTCACGCGTGACGAAGCCATGCTCTGGACGAGTGCGGCGGTATCGGACGTCGTCCTCGGCGGCAACACCGGTGACGCACTCGACCAGGCGAGCGCCCTCCAGCTCCGTCTGGGGCCGAATCCCGTCAGCGCCACGTCTACACTGCGGCTTCGCATGGCGGCACCGGGAACGGTCGAAGTCGCACTCTTCGACATCGCGGGACGCAGGTGCGGCGGCTTCTCCTGGCAAGGTGGTACGGCCGGAGAGCAGACCATCCCGCTCGGCCCGGCGATGGCGGAACTGCCCGGCGGCGCGTACTTCGTCAGGACAACGCTGGAAGACGGCACCAACGCCACTCTGAACTGCCGGATCGTGCGGTAAGTAGAACTCGCAACTCGTCTCATCAGTTATCGTGCGATCCGGCGCCTTTCGAGAGAGCGGTCTGTCCCATCGGGCCGCTCTCCTCGTTCTGCACGTACGACCGGTCGACTACAACGAGAGCGATATGCCGACACGGATCGAACGGGGCGCGCCGGTGACACGCGGATCGTGCACCGGCACCCACTCGCCCGAGCCCTCCTCCGGGGTCTGTCCCGTCAGATAGGCACCGCCGGTCCGGCCGGTCTCGGTGTAGTAGATCAGGTACTCGTTCTCGAACGGTTCCGGTGGCGTCGGCCAGTTCAAGGGATCGAGATCGACGATGTTCACGGCATCGAGGACGTTCCTGCCGCGCAGGAAGATCGATGCAGTCCTGCCGAACAGCTCGAGCGGTTGCTCGAAGTCGATGTCCAGCATGACACGGCCGGGCAGACGTTCCGAGTTGTACGACTCGTCCACGAACCAGGCCAGGAAGTTCGGCGTGTAGGGACGTCCGCTCTCGTATCGGAACCGGGTCGTCCCGAACAACCCGCCTGGAGTGCCGACATCGACCGAGAGGTCGAACCGGTGGCGGACGTCGTCCGGACCCGGTGCGGAACCTTCGGCTTCGTACGTCAGCCTGTGCGGCCGTCCCCAAACCAGTTCCTGCTGCCCCCATGCGTAACGCAGGGTGCCGCCGAGTCCCTCCCGGAATGTCCGCGCGAGCTCGATCTCGATTCCACGCTCCTCCACCGCATCGAGGTTCACGAGGTACGGTGCGTCCGAGACCTGCCCGGGTGGCGTGCGGTAGTCGATGCCGTAGCCGTTCGAGCCGTCCTCGTAATAGGCCGATACGTCCAGGTGCATATCATCCTGCAGGCGACTTCGGAGAGAAGCCCTCAGGAGCACCACTGATTCGGGCGTGAGATCAGAGGCCGCACGATACTCCCCTCGCATCACGTCCGTCATGCCGCGCGGGTAGGTCGCGCTAGGCCGTCTGATCGATGTCGAGCGGAGGAACGCGAACTCGGTTTGCTCCGACAATGGGTAGCTCACCTCGATCCGGGGGAGGAACTCGTGCTCCAGCTCGTCCCGGTCGTCCGGGACCGGAAACGCCTCCAGGAGATGGAACGACTCGTACGTGACGCCGAGACCGAGTTCGAGTTCGCCGACCCGGAACGTCTGGCGGGCAAAGCCGCGGAAGGACGGCGAGTACTCGTGGTGGCGGGTCCTGATCGCTCCGATCTCGCCCTCCGCGTTGGTCCAGTACGGGTGAAGAACCTCGAAGACACGGAAGTCGCGGTACGCAGCCTCACCCCCCAGGGCGAACTCCCCGGCCGGCGTCCCGACGGACACGTCGAGGCCCGCCGCCGATCTCGAGTCCTCGCCCTCCGCGAATCGTGGGAAGTCACCCGCGATCACCCAGTACTCGCCGGACTCGCGGTCCGTGTAGTCGAACCAGAGATCGCCCAGGCGGTCGCCCTCGTACTCCGACGGTTCCTTCCCGCCGACACGACTGTCCAGGCTCGCGCGGTCGTACGAGAGATAGCCGGTGTAGCGTACGGTTTCGGAGAGCTCCTGATCGAACGTCGCGCGAAGCGAGAGCTCTTCTTCCGTTTCGGTGGGGAGATGGGCCCGCGGATCGAACGCGACGTACGTCTCGTCGAGAGGCGTCTCGCTGTAGTGTCCGTGGCGTAGGACGACCGATCCCGACTGCGTCGTGTCGAAGAACGTCTGGACGTACCCGGGCCGGCTCCACATGTTCGCGAACGCACGCCCTTCCGCCTTCGCGTAGTCGACGTCCACGGTGAGGAGCGTCCGCGGAAGTCCGACGAGTTGCCCACGACCACGGATGCGGCGGACGTCCGCCTCGTCGGTCCAGGTCGGAAAGAAACGGAGTGCGGACGGCCCGAGCAAACCGTCCTCGCGGGGAACGATGTCCGCGGAGGTCCGGCTCGACTGGACGGAGCCCTGGAGCCGGGAGTCCGGCGTTCTCCCTCCTGCTTCGACCGAGCCGCGAACGAACGACTCGTCCCCGGCGTCGTACGGGTCGTCGCGTTCCGCGGAGCCGTCGGACTCGAGCCCCACCCGGAGCCCGACCGAACCACCGATCTCCGGAGACCGCAGCCGCACGGGCACGTAGCGGATCCCATCCTCACCGAACCGATCGCGCCCCGAGAACGACTCCTTCCACAGCGCCTCGGGCGCCACTCTGGGGACGAGCGCGATCTCGAGCCCTCCGGCGTCGTCCAGGGGAAGCTGCACTCGTTCGCTCCAAGGCAGGAAGTCCGCTCCGACCACGTGGAGTACGTACGCGCCGGGAGTCACCTGATCGATCCGGAAACCGCCGTCTTCGTTCGTCCGCGTCGTGAACGGAGTTCCCGTGAGTCGAACCGTCACACCAGGGAGCGGCGTGTCGAACCTGTCGGTGACGCGTCCGGTAACGAAGGCACTCCGTTCCGCCAGGACATTGGAAACGAAGACCGAGAGTGCCAATGCAACAGGGAGGAGGACGACGACCGCAAGAGAGGGACTGGGCGCGATGCGGAAGGCACGTCGCCACGTGGAGTTGTCGTGAAGCACAGGGTCCCCCCGTCGGATCCAGATATGCGGCGATCTCTCTGGATTCGGACTGTCACCCCGACAGAGGCGACGCATCGGGTGCGTCGCCTCTGCACATCGACCTACTTCTTCAGGTGCTTCTCCAGCCAGCCGAGCACCTCGCCGTACCAGAACTCGTTGTTCCGCGGCTTGAGGATCCAGTGGTTCTCGTCAGAGTAGACGACGAGGCGGGCCTTCTTCCCCATCGCCTTGTAGACGTTGTACGTCTCGATCGCGTGGGCGTAGGGAACCCGGTAGTCCTTCTCGCCGTGGAGAATCAGCATCGGAGTGTGGAACCCCTTGGCGTGACGCATCGGGTTGTACCGATCGAGCCCTTCCAGGTCGTCCCAGGCCTCGCCACCGATGGCACGACGCCGGCCGTGTGTCACGTCCGACGCGTACTGCGTCTGGAGGTCCGCAACTCCGGCGTGGTTGATCGCACAGCGGAACCGCTTCGTCTGCGACGCGATCCACGAAACGAGGTAGCCGCCGTAAGACCCACCGGTCACCGCCATCCGCTTCGGATCCACGATGCCCCGATCGATCAGGTAGTCGGTCGCATTCATCACGTCGATGTACGGCTGATCCCCCCACCGGCCGAGGATCGAGGCGGCGAAGTCCTGTCCCCAGGACGTGGAGCCGTGGAAGTTGACGAGCGCGCACACATACCCGGGCGACGCGAAGACCTGCGCACACCAGCGCCAGTGCCACTGATCGCCGAACACGCCGTGCGGTCCGCCGTGGATCATGTGGACGAGAGGCAGCTTTCGGCGGAGACGCCCACCGCGCGCCGGCTTCTTCACTCCCGGAGGGTAGACGATGATCATGTGGACCTTGTCGCCCTCGGCCCCCTCGAAATAGACCTCTTCGTGCTCGCAGATCTGGATGTCGGCCAGCCCCGGTTCCGTGAACGCCGTGGTGCGGACGAGATCACCCCCCTCGAGGTCGACCGACACGACTTCGGAGGGACGGTTGATGTAGGAGATGTCGGCGAGGATCCGGTCGCCCGCGAGCTTCGGAGCGCCAAACGTCCCGCCGCGGACGAGCTCGACGGGCGGACTTCCCTTGGGGCTCCGCGCGGCGCGCACGACGTCGAGTGCCCAGATCGCGTTACGCGCACGGATCTCGGCATTGAGGTAGAGGGTGCGGCCATCGGGAGCGAAGCTCCAGCCGGAGGCGGAGAAGTCCCAGTCCTCCGTCATCACGGTCTGCTTCCCGGTTTCGCGATCGTGCGCAACGAGCCGCACCCGGTCGGCGTAGAAGTCCCGTTCCTTCTGGATGCCGAAGACGATCCAACGACCGTCCGGCGAATAGACGGGGCGCTCCGCCGACGTGGCGAAGTCCGGTGCGATGTCATACGGATCGGAGAGTTGGGCCGCGCGGCGCTTTCCTCTCCGCGCCTTCTTGGGTTCCGCTCCCGTCGCGTGGAGACGATCGGCGGACCCGACGCCGCGGGCGAACCCGGTGGTTCCCTGCGCTTCGGCGACGTCGGCCAGCCGCGCGGGAACGCTCGTGACGAAGAGACCGCCGACGAGTTCGTCGGTCGGTTTCCGGAGCGCACTCATCGTGATCTCCGCGCCGTCCGGCGACACCGCGAACTCGCACCAATCGGTCCCGTGCGGGATCTGATGGAAGCGCGGCGTCAGGTCGACGAGATCCCCGGTCTCCGTGTCGAGCACGAAGACGTGGAGCGCGCGCTCGTCCGTGAGCCAGGTGTCCCAGTAGCGGAAGAAGCGGCGTTCCGTGGTGCGGGCGGAAACAGGAGAATCCTCCTGCTCCTTCTTCCGGACGGCGGTCTCCTCGAGACCGGGGGCTGCCTCGTAGACGGGCGAGAAGAACGCGACCCGTCGTCCGTCCGGGAACCAGCGGGGAGCGGAGATCCCGAACGGGAGGTCGGTGAGCCGCTCTGCTTCGCCTCCCTCGAGCGACTGGACGTAGAGTTGGCCCTGATCCGGAAACCGCGGGCCGGGCTTCCTGGACGAGCCGTCTCCCTCACCCTTGTCGCCCCCGGGCCTCCGGATGAACGCGAAGCGGACGCCATCCGGGCTCCAGGCCGGCGACGTCGAGGCGGTGTTCTCCGCCGTGACGGGCCGGGCCGGGTCGTCCTTGCCCCCACGTCCCGCCCGCACCGCATCGGTGGGAACGAGCCAGAGGCGCGTCTCGGACCTGTTCGCCTCGAGCGTGTACCGGGTCACGGGGACGAGGAACTGCGTTCCATCCGGCGACGGGGCGGGGCTCCCCACCCGCGGAAGCGACCAGAGATCCTGGACGTTCATGGGACGCTTGCGTTGACGGGATCGAGTGCGGGACGCGGGCATGGACTCCTCCTAGCATCAAAGGTCCCCTTCCCATGGAGACGCTGTCCGGGCCGGGCCGAACCGTGGCCCGTCGGGGATGACGAGGGTACCACGCCCGCCGATCGCCGTCTTGCGGCCCCGAATGCACTCACTCCCAAGCCGGAATCAGGTACTCTCTCAGCGATGAACCGGTCCGTTCGCGCCGAGCGCCTGACACGACTTCCCTTCCCGGACAAGCACCGCACGCGCGGAGAGGCCCGTCCTTCGAGACGGGGGCTCGCGCGTACGCTCTCCCTCGTCCTCGTCCACGTCCTCGTCCTCGTGCATGTCGCGCATTGGAAGCTGACCGGGTCGACGTTCACCCCGCTCGAACCTTCCGAAGCGATGCAGACGTTGGAGCTCGGCTACGTCAACGCCGGTTTCGTCGTCTTCGTTCTCCTCATCCTGTCGACGCTCGTCTTCGGCCGGTTCTTCTGTGGATGGGCCTGCCACGTGATGGCCTATCAGGACGGTGCGTCCTGGCTCCTCCGCCGCGTCGGGATCGTCCCGAAGCCGGTCCGCTCCCGGCTCCTCTTCCTCGTCCCGTTCGGCGCCGGGTTCTACATGTTCCTCTGGCCCCAAGTCTCCCGCCTCATCAAGGGGCACCCGTTCCCCGTCCTCGAGGCGCACTTCTCCACCGCGGACTTCTGGCAGACGTTCCCCGGACCGATCGTCTCGGTGATCACGATCCTCGTCTGCGGCCCGATCCTCGTCTACTTCCTGGGGGCGAAGGCGTTCTGCTCCTACGGATGTCCGTACGGCGCGTTCTTCGGCGTCGCGGATGCGCTCACGCCGGGCAAGATCAAGGTGACCGATGCCTGCGAACAGTGCGGGATCTGCACCGAGACCTGCACGAGCAACGTCCGCGTCCACGAAGAAGTGGCGAAGTTCGGCGCGGTCGTCGATACCGGTTGCATGAAGACGATGGACTGCGTGTCCGCGTGTCCAAAGAAGGCGCTCTATTTCGGCGTGTCCCGTCCGAGCGCGTTCCGGTTCGGGCAGACCTCGAAGAAGAAGCGCAGAGTCTACGACTTCACCTGGCCCGAGGAGATCGGGCTCCTCGCCCTCTTCTTCGCTTCGTTCTACTGCTGGCGGGGGCTCTACGAAGAGGTGCCGTTCCTGCTCGCCCTCGGGCTCTCCGTGCTCTCCTCGTTCGCGGCGCTGGCGCTCTGGCGTGTCCTCCGCTCCCGCGACTTCACGCTCCAGCAGTACCGCCTTCGGGACGCGGGAAGGCCGACCCGCGCCGGCCTCGTGCTGATCCCCCTCCTCCTCGCGTACGTATTCCTGACCGGACACAGCGGTTTCGTCCAGTTCCACGCGCGGGAGGGGGAGCGTCTGCTCGTCTCGGCAGAGCAGACCGAGGACGGGACGAAGAGGAGCGCCCTCGTCGATCAGAGTCTGGGACACCTCCGGACCGCGGACCGCTTCGGACTCGTCTCCACCGCGGGGCTCCATCTCAAGATCGGGGCCATTCTCCGCTCGAAGGGTGAGCCAGAGGGTGCCGAGCTCGAGATGCGCAAGGCGATCTCGGCGGACCCGTCGATGCGGACCCCCTACTTCGAGCTCGCGAGCCTGCTCATCCGCCGGGGCGCGCTCGAAGACGCCGAACCCGTTCTCGAGGAGCTGCTTCGGCGCGATCCACAGAACTCCCAGGCCAGTGACTGGCTCGAACGCCTGCGGAAAGACATCGAGGAGAAGTACACGCCGTGACGACCGTACCCACGCCCAGCCACGTCCTGCTCCACCGGTTCCTCGACCCGGAGAACCGGATCATCCTCTCGAAGGGTGACTTCTCGGATTTCCTCGAGGCGTACCACACGCACGTCGAGGTGTGGGGCGAAGTGAAGGACGGGCTGTCGCAGACCTTCATGCGGCAAGGACTCGCCGCGGGCGTGATCCACCTCTCGAACGCCCCGCGCGACCTCTCCTACGGCCTCACGATCCACCTCTCCCACCCGCCGACGAACGTGTTCATCACCGGAGACTCGCTGGAGTCGTCGGTGACGGGTCGCGTCTATGTCGAGGGCGTGAAGGACCTGGGATCGAGCCGGCTCTACATGCAGAGCCAGAGACCGAAACAGGAGCCGTCGCTCTCGGTGCTCGAGATCGAGGGGCTCGACCTCCTCGACATCTTCGAGCGCTACTACCTCGAGTCCGAGCAGCGGCCGATCCGGCTCTTCGACCTCGAGAACGGCGAGTTCATCCAGGTGGCGTCGCTCCCCGGAGCCGACCCTGAGTTCTTCCCCGCCCTCACCCGGGAAGCCGGCGCCGCACTGTTCGAGAACGATGCGATTCAGCTCCTCGAATCCCGTCCTTTCTTCTTCCAGTGCGGCTGCAACCCACAACGTATGCTCACCGCGCTCCGGCGGATGTTCGCGGACGATCCCGAGGAGATTTTCCAGGGCGACCCCAAGATCGAGACGAGCTGTCCGCGTTGTGGACGGCGCTGGTGGATCTCCCGCGAGGAGTTCGAGACGCCGGGAACGAGCGAACACGACTAGGGAGGCACTCATGAGGCGAACCCTGACGACGCCCACTGTGTTCACGGCGCTCCTGCTCGCGCAGCTCATGCTGAGTGGGCTCCTCCTCCGGCCGCGCACTGGCGGCGTGGAGTTTCCGGGAGGACATGGAGGCGAGGATCTCCCGATTCCCGATGGAAGCGCATGTCGGCGAGGAGAAGCTCCACTCCGTCGTCCTTCTGCCGCGCTTCTACACGAAGCGAGGCTTCGGGCCGGCGTGGACGGCGGACGGGCGGCCGACCGCCGACGCGTTCGCCCTTCTCACCGCGATCGGACGGGCCACCGAACACGGCCTCGTGCCGGAGGACTACCACGCGTCCGCGATCGCGCAGCGCCTCGGTGGATCCGATGAACAGGTCGTCGAGCTGGACCTACTCCTCACGGATGCGTTCTTCGTCTACGCCGCCCACCTCACCCGCGGCAAGACCGATCCCGCCCAGCTCTACGCCGATTGGAAGTCGTCCCGCCGGACGAGCGAACTGGTCCCGCTGCTCGAGTCCGCGCTGGAGAACGACACGATTCCGGAATCGCTGGCGTCCTTGGCCCCCCACTATCCGGAGTACCGCCGGCTCCAGGCAGCCCTCCGCTCCTACTCCGAGGAGAACGGCGCAGACGAGTCCGCCACGCCCAACCTCCCGGAAGCCGACCGCGCTGTCCAGGAAGCCTGGCAGGGGATCGCCACGGGAGGGAAGCTCGAGCCCGGGAACCGGGACAGCCGGGTTCCGCTCCTCCGGGCGCGTCTCGTCGCCGAAGGCTTCTCGGTGGCCGCAACGCATGAGGACGACGGGTCGTGGGGCCGTCCGGACGCACTCGCCTCGGACCTCCCCGCCGATCCCGAGTTGTACGACGACGCCCTCGCTGCCGCGGTCATCGAGTTCCAGAAGCGAAACGGCCTCGACGCGGACGGCGTGATCGGACCCGCCACCTTGGCGGCCCTCGCCCGCACCCGGATCGACTCGGTCGACCGGATCCGCGTCAACCTCGAACGCTGGCGCTGGCTCCCGGAGGACCTCGGCCCCGACCACATCCGGGTCAACATCGCGGAGTTCCGGGTCCGGATCTTCGAGAACCGTGAAGAAGTCCGATCCATCGACTGCATCGTCGGAAAGACCGCCCGGAAGTCGCCGGTCTTCAGCGGAAAGATGACCTACCTCGTCCTCAACCCGACCTGGACCGTCCCGCCGCGGATCTTCTTCCAGGACAAGCTCCCCGTGATCCGGAAGGATCCGAGCTACCTGACGAGCAACGGCTTCGAAGTGTTCGCGGGATGGGGACAGGACGCGACTCCGATCGACCCGACCACCGTCGACTGGAACCAGGTGAGCCCGGGAAACAACCCCTACCGGATCCGGCAGAAGCCCGGCGCCAAGAACGCACTCGGCCGGATCAAGTTCATGTTCCCGAACGACTACGATGTCTACCTCCACGACACCCCCTCCCGGGAGCTCTTCGCGAAGAGCGAACGTGCCTTCAGTTCCGGATGCATTCGGGTTCAGGATCCGGTCGGTCTCGCCGAATACCTCCTTCGCGATCAGTCGGGTTGGAACCGGGACCAGATCGAGACGGTACTCGCTTCCGCGAAGGAACGGACCGTGAACTTGAGTCATTCGATCCCCGTCCACCTGCTCTACTGGACGGCGTGGACGGACGAGGACGGAGTGGTGCACTTCCGGAAGGACATCTACGAACGGGATGGCGCCGTGCTCCGCGCCTTGGACGCCCCACCTCCCGTGGAGGGTGAGTGACCCATTCGCTCTTCCGCCGCCTCTGGATCGGGCTCCTTCCGGTCTGGCTCGGGACGGCGGCGGTCGGGTTCGTGATGCCCAGTCCCACCTCGGCGGCTCCGGCGATGGAGACGCCGAGATCGCAACTGGCCCCGATGGACCGAACCGCGACGGCAACGGTGTCGCCTGGCGTCCTCACCTCGTTCGACCCGGACCGCGCTTCGTTCGAGATCCGTACGGGCGACATCACGACCTCGCTCCGGCGGCTCGCGATCCCGGTGCTGCCCGGCGAGACGTTCGAGTTCGAAGTGCGCGAGTCGGGACAGCGGCGCGACGCCCGGAACGGCTACCGGACCCGGGCTTCGGAGGGCACGGTGAGGGATGACCTCGGCCGGCTCGTCTGGACGGCGCCCAAGAAGCTGGTTCGCGGAGATCACCGTCTACCGGAACGCACCGGCGGACTCGATCTCGCTCCTCCTCATGATCACGGTACCGCTGGATCGGATGTCGGGCACGAAGCTCGATGGATACGAAGTCGGCCACTACCCCGACACTCCGCTCCGTGGGCTCGCGACCTACCAGACTCCGAAGGGGCTCATCCGCATGACGCCCGAGGACGTGCACCGAAAGGTCTCTCCCACTTCTGAACTCGGACAGTTCGTCTGCAAGCAGGACGGCGGGTTCCCCAAGTTCCTCCTCGTCCGTCCGAAGCTGCTCCAGAAGCTCGAACGGATCCTGGAGCACGTGAATGCGCAGGGCATCCCCGCCCCCACCTTCCACTTGATGAGCGGATACCGGACCCCGCACTACAACCACGCGATCGGGAACGTGAAGTACAGCCGCCACGTCTACGGCGACGCCGCCGACGTCTTCGTCGACTTCGCACCGGCCGACGGGGTGATGGACGACGTGAACGGAGACGGAGTCGTCGACATGGAAGACTCGCGGCACCTCGCGAACATCGTGGAAGGGCTGAGTCAGCAGTCGTTCTTCGCCCGGTTCATCGGAGGGCTCGGCGTCTACCGGGCAAACGAGTCACACGGACCGTTCGTCCACGTCGACACGAGAGGCACACGCGCCCGCTGGTGAAGGCGGCGACAGATCGCCGCCGTGCCCCGACTCCGAGCGTGTCGATGCACCACGTCGACGGCCATCTCCACAGAACGCAGCGGCGAAACGAGCGTCCCCAATCTCCCCGCCTTCGGCGTCAGTGAACGATGACGATGCGCTCCCGGGCCAAGGCCCCGTCCGTCGCCGCACGAGCGAAGAACACACCCGAGGGAACGCGGTCCCCGTAGCGATCGCGACCGTCCCAGACGATCGTGTGGGAACCGGCGTCGTACGCTTCGGCGGGACGTGACCAGACCCGTCGTCCCTGGACGTCGGAGATGCAGAGAGTCACGTCCGTCGCGACGTCGAGGTCGAGCGACAGTCGGATCTCGCCGCTGGGGCCCCACCCACCCGTCTGCTGGATCGCAACGGGCGATGTTCCCGGGAGCCCGGCGAAGACGTCCTCGGTGCCATCCACCGCGGACGGCGCGTCGCAGTCCAGAGGCAGTGCGACGAGTCCCATCGCACCCGCGCCGGCGAAGAGCCATTCGTCGCCCGCGACGACCCAGTCGACGTCCTCGGCCAAACGGGAGGTACCGGCGAGCGCGGGAAACGCCGGACTCGCGAGGTCGAGAACCTGCACTCCGCTCTCGCTCGCGTCCGCGTAGAGCGTCGATCCGTCCGCCCAGACTCGGTCGACCCAACCTGGACCATAGAGATACCCGAGCGAAGACACGGCGAGCGGATCGGAGATGTCGTAGACCCGCAGGATGCCGCTGCCAACATAGGCGTGGTCTCCAACGATCGCGATTCCATCGGCGGTCTGTGCAATCGAGTAGGAGCCCTCGAGCGAAGGGAACGGTGGAACGGAGACGTCGATGACCCGGAGCCAGTGCCCACCGATCCCGAACACGTATCCATCCTTCAGCGTGAACTGGTCGATTGCCAACTCGATGTACCCCGTCCAGTCCGGGTTCGAAGGATCGGACACGTCGAGGATGACGAGGCCGTCGTTCGCCATGGCAACGTAGGCGTAGGGCAGCTCCACCTCGACGTGCGTGCCGAACGGCGCGAACGGCTCGGAACCGACGAGGGTCGGGGCCGCGGGATTGCTGACGTCGAGAATGACGAGTCCGAGTGACTCGTCCGCGACGTACGCGAGGCCGCCCAGGACATCGACGCTGTTCACCGACGTACCCGTCCAGCTGCCCACGACCGTCATCGACGTGGGATCGCTGACGTCCACGATCTCTAGGCCCGCGGTGCCGGCGGCGACGTAGGCGAGGCTGCCGTCGATCACCGCACCGAGCGCGGTCGCCGTGAACGGGAGATTCCCCACCGGCTGCGGACTCGTCGGGACCGTCGCGTCGAAGCGGAACGCGGTGCCGTAGTTGTTCCCGATCCAGAGTTCACCTTCGCCGACATAGAAGTCCTCGTACGCATCGATGTTCTCGGCACCGACGATCACGGGCTGGGAGGGATCACTCGCGTAGTCGACCACGATCACGCCGACTCCGTCGGCCTCGATGAACGCAAGTCCACCTTCGATCTGGATCTTCCGGAGCGCCGTCGTCGCGAGGCTTCCGAGTTCCGCCGGGGAAGCGCCCACGGTTACGTCGTAGACGCGGAGTCCGTAGTCGCGATCGCCCACGAGGAGAATGTCACCATCGAGAGCGAGACAGCCCACCTTCAGTCCAGGTTCGGAGAATACGAGCGTCGGAGCGCTCGGATCGGAGATGTCGTAGACGCCGAGCGCGGCCGAACTCCCCCGGTTCCCGCTGTAGAGGTACTGCTGGTTTCCCGCCACGTGCTCGGACGTGATCCCGGCCGCCACGCCGAGCTGGGTCGGCGCCGTCGGATCGGACATGTCCAGAACGCGGGCCCCGTTGGTCAGGTTTGCCACGTAGGCGAGCGGAAGATCCAACGCGAGGTTCTCCACGCGTCCACCGGGAGTGAAGAACCCGACGATGTGCGGGTCCGTGGGATCAGAGACGTCGAGGACCCGGATGTTGGCCGTGTCGTGGTAGTAGAGATGATCGCCCTCCAGGATGATCGTGTCCTCGGGAACCACCATCGGAACCTGAGCCAACGTGATCGGAGACTCGGGATCGGTAACGTCCGCGATCTCGAGGTAGTTCCCCACCTCGAACCACTCGCCGAACGTGTAGAGCAGATCCCCCTCCTTCGCCACCGAGACGAAACCGTCGAAGAGGCCCGAAGGGAAGACGAAGTCGACGAAACGGAGCTGATCGCCCCAGTCCTCACACTCCGCGGAGGACGTCGTCGGGTGGGCCAGGCCAGCGCCGAGAAACACGGCGCACGCGAGAACGATCGATCGACGAACTCGAAGGGACGAGGAGTGCGCTGGCGGAACGGTTGCAGGGTGGGGATCCCGGGTCATGACGAGCCTCCCGAATGGATGGGGCGCTGAATGGGGCACGCGGCTGGATCGGACCGCAAAGAGAGTATCACACGTGATCGGCCGATGCCCGTTTCAGCTTTCCCCGCCTGCACTCCGCCAGGTTTCCGGGACGAGGTCGATCCAACCGAACCGTTCGAGCAGCCTCGACATGGACCGGTCGAGAGGCGCGACGACACGAACCGTGATCCCGGTGCGCGGGTGGACGAACTCCAACTCGGTCGCCGCGAGGAGCAGCCTCCCCACCCCGAGGACGTCGCGGAAGTACCGGTTGTGTGCACCCCGGCCGTAGCGCACGTCTCCGATGATCGGGTGGCCGAGGTGCTTGAGATGCTTCCGAAGCTGGTGCCTCTTCCCAGTTCGAGGATGGAGCTGCACCAGGGAGTACCGGCTCGTCGGATAGGTCTCTACTTCGACGGGCAGCTCCACTGTGCCGAGCCGGACGAATTCGGTCACTGCCGGAGCTTGCGGTGCAGCCGTGTCGGCGCCGGCGCCGAAGCCGCGGCCTCCCGATTGCGACTCCCGGTCGACGACGACCACGTGCTCGATGACACCCGACTCGGGACAGAAGCCACGAACTACGGCCACGTAGGTCTTCCGCACGCGACCATCCTGGAATGCCGCGCCGAACTCCCGCGCCATATCGGAGCTGAAAGCGAAAAGGAGGACCCCGGAAGTCGGCTTGTCGAGCCGGTGCACCGGGTGGACCCAACGGCCCAACTGGTCCCGCACGATCTGGAGCGCGAACGCCTCCTCTTCCGGATCGAGATGGGTCCGGTGGACGAGGAGCCCGGCCGGCTTCGCGACCGCCACGCAGTCGTCGTCCTGATAGAGGATGGGGAGTGTTCGGGTCACGCGGCGATTGTAGCGGATCGACGAAACCCTCGGCGCGCCTGAGGGGAACCCGCTAGAGTCCGACGGGGTCCGGCCACGCGCACCAGTCCTGCCCGGAGGTCTCTTCATCGGCCAGACGCTGCACGACCGCATGAGGTCGGACTTCCCGACCGTCCCGTGGGAACGCCATCATCTCACCGGGCACGCACGAGCGAAGAACTCAGGAGAGACGAGGAGAGTATGCCCACTACCATCGTAAGGGACCTGAACGTCATCGCGGTCTACGTCAGCGACCTGGAACGGTCCGTGGCGTTCTATCGGGACCACCTCGGCTTCGAGAAGGCCGAGGACATGGAGCCTGGCGTCCTGATGAGGGCCGGCGCCGTCACGTTGTATCTCGAAGCCGGTCGGGGGAGGTCGCGCGAGGAAGAGCCGCGGAGGGCCGAGTTCAGTCCCTGCTTCGCGACCGACAGCGTCAAAGACTCCTACGAGTCCCTGGCGCGGGCGGGAGTTCGGATGAGCGGTGGCTACCAGGAGTTCGCGCCGACCTTCGCCATGTTCCGCGTGCTGGACCCGGACGGGAACCTCATCGAGTTCGCCGGAAACCCGTAGGTTCTGGACTTCTCAGCGACGCCCCGGAACGCGATACTCAGGCCTCACGCACCTGAGTATCCCAAGCAGACGGAAGCGACCAGCGCCCCACTTCGTTCGGGACCGGGTTCGCTCAACCTGAGACGCGACGTCCCGAACCGTCAGGAGGATGGAACGATGACAAAGAGAGATTGGCGCTCGACGCCCCAGACATCGCACGTGACCCGGATGGCCCGCTTCGTCCTCGGCGCGCTCGCAGCATCCGCTGCGCTCCTCGCCTCGAGCGCCGTCGACTCCGCCGAAGCCGCCGTCGTCACCCGCACGATCGAGTACGAACACGAAGGAACGACGCTGGAAGGCTTCCTGGCCTACGACGACGCGGTCACCGGATCCCGGCCCGGCGTCGTGATCGTCCATCAGTGGATGGGGCTCACCGACAACGAGCGGATGCGCGCACGGATGCTGGCCGAGATGGGCTACGTCGCATTCGCGGCGGACATCTACGGAAAGGGGATCCGTCCCAAGAACCAGCAGGAGGCGGCGGCCGAAGCGGGCAAGCACTACGGGAACCTCGCGCTCCTCCGCCAGCGCGCCCAGGCCGCCGTCGACGTCATCAAGGGAGACGCCCACCTGATTGGCGGCGACGACAAGATCTTCCAGTCCGTCGACGACTCCAGAGTGGGCGCGATCGGCTACTGCTTCGGCGGCGGCGCCGTCCTCCAGCTCGCGAAGAGCGGATCGGACATCGCCGGCGTCGTCAGCTTCCACGGGAGCCTGGGTGGTGGAGAGCCCGACGACGCGAAGAGCATCAAGTGTCCGCTTCTCGTACTCCACGGAGCCGAGGACCCGTACGTACCGCAGGACCAGGTGCTCGCTTTCCTCGACGAGATGAAGGCGGCAAACGTCGACTTCCAGTTCGTCGCGTACAGCGGCGCAGTCCACGCGTTCACGCAGAAGGAAGCCGGCGACGACAAGTCGAGGGGCGCTGCCTACAACGAGAAGGCAGACCATCGGAGCTGGCAGGCGATGAAGGACTTCTTCGCGGAGATCTTCTAGCGGGGCGTTCGACGAGGGGAGCAGGCCGCGGAGAGCCCGGACGGCCGCGGCACCCGGCCAGCTCAGCCTTCGGCGTCGACCCGATCGAGGTAGGCGACGCCGTGAGCGAGCGTGTCCTCGAGCGACATCACGGTTCCGGCGACCCAGGCTTCGTGAGCACGTTTGCTCGTCAGAGCCGCCGTCAGGGCGGCTTTGCGTTCACGGAGTTGGCCTGCCTCCGACTCCGTGAGCGTCTCGCCGACGGACTCCCGAACCGCGTACGCGGCGGCGAGAAGAGTCAGGCAGTCTTCCGTTCGACCTGTCGACTCTGCGTGTGTACCGAGGACGAACAGGCACTGGAACACTCCAGTCGGGCGCCGCGCGCGCAGCTGGATCTGGAGCGACTCCCGGAGATACGGAATCGCCTCCCGCGAACGGCCACGCACGAGGCATGCTTCCGCGAGGAGGTTCAGTGTCGTGGACACACGGTCCCGATCGTTCAGTTTGCGCCGCATCGCGAGCGCTTCGAGGAGGCACGCGAGTGCGGCATCGTCCTGTTCCATGAGGAGCAGGATCCGCCCGATGCCGCTGAGGGAGAGCGCGGCGCCGGCCTCGTCTCCCGCCGTTCTCCGAAGTTCCAGGGCTTCCTCGTGAAGTGACCTCGCCGACTCGAGCTTCCCCTCGTACTCCGAGAGAACCGCCAGCTTGGTCAGCGCCATGCTGAGCTGGATCGAAAGTCCGGCCTCGCGCTGAATCGCGACGTTCTCTTCCAGGCACTCGCGCGCGCGCGTGAAGTCCCCCACGCGGACGAGAACGTCGCCCAGTCCTCCGAGCGCAGTCCCGACCCCCGATACGAAGTTCCGGGCACGTTGCACGGCCAGACCTCGCTCGTGGTGGCGGATGGCGCGCGGATAGTCCGCGAGACTCGTGGCGAGATTCCCGCCCCAGTTGAGCGCGTCGGCCAGATGCGCCGACGGTTCCGCCGCATCCGACCGCTGCAGCTGTCTCTCGATGTGATGGACGCCGAGACCGAGCAGCCCCTGATGGGCCCAGTGGCGGCCGAGCGAAGCGACGAGCCGGAGTCCGGCCTCACACGGGTACGTCGGACGAAGAAGGAGCGCGAGCGCCGTCTCGAAGTTGACTCTCTCCTCGTGGAAGACTCCGTACCAACGGTCCTGCCCTGTCCCGAAGAGTCGACGTTCCGCCTCGACCGCGAGACGAAGGAAGAAACGCAGGAACCGTGCTTCCTGTGCATCCCACTCCCCCGCCTCGGTCGACTTCTCCCGTGCGAACTGGGAGACGACTTCGTAGAGCCGGTAGCGGCCGCGTTCGATCCGCACGAGCGACTTCCGCACGAGCCCATCGAGCACGAGAAAGACTTCCTCGCCCCCAATCGCCGCAAACTCGGGCGACAGCACGACGCCGGGCGTCTCGTCTCTCGGAGACAGCGACTCGGGTGACGGAACGAGGTCGTCAGAAGGAGCGCCCGGACTCTGGTGCGGTGACGCAGGTCCCGCCGTGCTCCGCGCCTCGTGTGGTGACGCAGGTGCTGAAACGCCCTGCGCCTCGTGCGTGACCGCGGAGATCGACGTGTTCGGATCCGCGGCGACGTGTTCGATCGCAACGAGCGTCGCTCCACCGCGGAACACGCTCAGTCGCCGGAGCAGGGTCTGCTCGGCCTCGCTGAGGAGCGACCAACTCCAGGAGAGAGCCTCGCGCATCGTCTGGTGGCGGGGGCGCGCACGGTCCGACTGCGCGAGCACGGTCATCGTGCGGGTGAGCCTGGTCGCGAGTTCGTCGACGTCCATGGAGACGACGCGGGCCGCCGCCAGCTCGATCGCGAGCGGAAGTCCGTCCAGGTGGTGCACGATCCGCGAGATCGCGGCGAGCGTCGCGGGCGTGGCGCGAAACGACGGATTCGCCCGGTTCGCCCGGTCGAGGAAGAGACGCACGGATTCGGCGACGGCGGGGTTCGCCGGCGCCGGCGTGGCTTCCCGCATTCCGGACTCGTCGTCCAGGGGCGGAAGCCCCATCGGCCCCACGGCGAGTAGAGACTCCCCCTCGATGCGGAGCGCCTCCCGAGACGTCAGCAGCACGTCGACACGAGGACACGCATTCAGGAGAGCGGTGGCGAACTCCCTCACTCCGCCCCGCACGTGCTCGGCGTTGTCGAGTACGAGCAGACTCGACGTCGACGGCAGCCCGCGCAGCACGGCCTCGCGTGCAGACTCCTGCCCTCTCGGCCGGATGGACAGCTGCTCCGCGATCTCCGCGTCGAGTTCGGACGGCTCCACGACCACGGAGAGATCGACCCACCTGATGCCGCCGGGATAACGCCCGCGAAGTCGACGCACGGCTTCCAGCGCGAGGCGCGTCTTCCCGGCACCACCCGTGCCGATGAGGGTGACGCAACGGTGTTCCTCCAGCAGCTCCCAGACGGCACGCAACTCCCGTTCGCGGCCGAGGAAGCGTCCCTGATCTCTCGGCGCGCCGTCGGGAAGCTCTTCGTCTGTCTCGGCGAGCGGCGAAGGGAAGAGGGACGGGTCGTCGAAAGCCTCGATGCCAAGGGCGCTCTCGAACTGCGCGGCCGTCTCGAACCGTGCTCCCGGGTCGGGCGCAATGGCGCGGTCGATCGCGCGCGTGAGGCGTGGCGAGAAGTCCGGCCGCAACTCGTGGAGGGGGATCCGCTCCCCCCTTTCGTGGGCGGCGAGCAGCTCCCAGATGGACGGCGCCTCCACCGGGTAGCGACCACTGGCCACGCGATAGAGGAGTACCCCCAGCGAGTAGAGATCCCCCGCTTCCGTCGGCTCTCCCCCTTCGAGCAGCTCCGGCGCCAGCATGATCGGTGTACCGAAGACAGGTGCCGCTGCCCCCGAAGCACTCGGTTCGAGTCGTCTTCCCGCACCGAAGTCCATCAGCACGGCCTGCCCGTTCTCCTCGAGCAGCACGTTGGCGGGCTTCACGTCGCCGTGGAGCACGCCTGCGTCGTGGATCGCGGTGAGAGCACTGCAGAGTTGCACACCGATCCGGACCAGACGCACCTCCTCCATCGGCTCCTCGCGCTGGAGCACCTCCGCCAAGGTCGCCCCGCGCAGCAGATCGGTCCAGAGACCGACCCGTCCGTCGTGCGTCTCCACGCCGTGGACGGCGAGGACGTTCGGATGGCGCACGCGAGCGAGCCTCCGGGCCTCCTCCAGGTGCATCCGGGCCTGGGCTCCGCCATCAGCGCCGCCATCAGCGTCGCCGTCAGCGTCGCCGTCGGCCCTACGTGGTCGGCGCTGGAGCTTGAGGGCGACGTCCCGCTGGAGTGCGGGATCGTAGGCACGGAACACTTCGCCGAACGATCCCTGCCCGATCCGTTCGCGGACTTCGAGTGCACCCCAGTGCGTCGGCGGAGGCTCGACCGCGACATCGGCCGACGATGGCGGACGTGTCGCCCCGGTCCCGGGCGGCGCGGGCACCGGAGCGGCCGCGGTACCCGGCGTGGTCAACGGGTCAGATGTTCCGCGCGGTCCGAGAAGGTAGGGCGGGCGAGGCGTTCCGCGTGGACCGAGAAGCTCGAGCGGGCCGAGCGGACCGGAGTGGCTCCCGTAGGTCGTATGGATCTCTCGAAGGTGGCGGTGCGAGATCTCCGCCACGTCCGCGAGTCGACTGAGAAGCGGCGCAAGCTCCGGAGAGACGCGGACGAGTTCGTCCCAGTCGAGGTCCTCCCCGTCGGCCAGGCGCGCGACGATGCGCTCGAGATCCGGGTCGTGCGTGTGGTCGGCCATCGGGCTCCTCGCAAACGAGTTCGCGTCCGTCTGGGAATGACGGAGACACCTCGAACCGAACGGTGGCGGTTTGGAGCCGCGAGACTATCAGCCTCGCAGGGCTCCGGCCCACCACCATCGGAGAGCGGGGCCTGACCTCATACGTGGAGCTCCGCCGGCCTGCTGCCGGTCTACTCGCGGAAGCGGGACCGGATGCCACCCCAGCTGTAGCGCTGGACCGGGCTCACCGGGATCACCCCCACCTCGATGGATCAGAGCTGGCTTCACACCCAGACGTCGTTCGGCGCCTGCAGCTCTCCCCCGGCGTCGCCGGTGTTGACGACGCCGCGGGGTTCGATGAGGAGGATGTGACACTCACGCGACGCGCGCGCTCCCCACCGTAGGGCACGCAGCACGCGTGCCGCGCTACGCCTTCGCCATGTGGCGGAGCACCGTGTGCAGGATCCCGCCGTTTCGGTAGTAGTCCACCTCGACCGGCGTGTCGATCCGGCAGAGCGTCTGGATCTCCGTCACCTTGCCGTCCTTGGACGTCGCCTTGACGGTGATCTGCTGACGCGGCTGGAGCGTGTCGTCGATGTCGATCGAGAACGTCTCCGTGCCGTCGAGGCCGTAGGTCTCGGCGTTCGTTCCCGGCGCGAACGTGAGCGGGAGGACGCCCATGCCGACGAGGTTGGAGCGGTGGATCCGCTCGAAGCTGTCGGCGATGACGGCGCGGACGCCGAGGAGATAGGTCCCCTTGGCCGCCCAGTCACGGGACGAACCCATGCCGTAGTCCTTGCCCGCGATGACGACGAGCGGAGTCCCCGACTTCTGGTACGAGAGGCTCGCGTCGTACATCGACTTGACCTGACCGTCGGTGAAGTCCGTCGTCCATCCACCCTCGGTGCCCGGAGCGAGACGGTTGCGGATCCGGATGTTCGCGAACGTGCCGCGGGTCATGACCCGGTCGTTGCCGCGACGCGAACTAAGCTGTTGAACATCCGCGGCTCGACACCGTGTTCGATGAGGTGCTTCCCGGCGGGCGACTCCGGCATGATGGAACCGGCGGGGCTGATGTGGTCCGTCGTAACCGGGTCGACGGCATCGCAAGGCAACGCGCCCCGTGGATCGGGCCGATCGGCGACGCGTCCTTCGCCATGTCGACGAAGAACGGCAGCTCCTGAATGTAGGTGCTCTTGTCCGACCATCGAAGAGCTGTCCACCGCCGGTCTCGATCGCCTGCCACTCGGCCGCACCCTCGAAGACGTTCGAGTACTGCTCGACGAACTGTTCGCTGCGTCACCGAACTCTTCACAGCGGAGCCGATCTCGGCCTGGGTCGGCCAGATGTCCTTGAGGTAGACGTCCTTCCCGTCGGCGCCCTTCCCGATCCGGATCCTTCGTCCAGGTCGATGTCGACCGTTCCCGCGACGGCATGCGCGACGACGAGCGGAGGCGACGGTGGTTCGCACGCACGGAAGCGTGGACGTCCCTCGAAGTTCCGGTTGCCCGGAGAGCACGGAGGCGACGACGAGTTCGTTCGACTTGACCGCGGCCTGGATCGCGTCCGGAAGCGGCCAGGTTGCCGATGCAGGTCGTGCAGCCGTAACCCACCGTATTGAAGCCGAGCGCATTCAGGTCATCCGTGAGTCCCGCCTTGTCGAGGTACTCGGTGACGACCTTGGAGCCAGGCGAGCGACGTCTTGACCCAGGGCTTCCGCCCCAGCCCCTTCTTCCGGGCGTTCCGCGCGACGAGCCCGGCCGCGACCTTCGCGCTCGGATTCGACGTGTTCCGTGCAGCTCGTGATCGCCGCGATGACGACGGAGCCGTCGGTGATCTCGAAGTTCTCTCCGTCCTGAGACACGGCAACCTTGGGGAATTGAATCGCGGTCGCCAGCGCCACCGCCCGACGCACCGCCACCGGCATCGGCGCGCTTGGAAGGTTCGGGGTTCGGTCTCCCAGGCGGACTTCATCGTGGAGAGCGTGACCCGGTCCTGAGGACGCTTGGGCCCCGCCATAGCCGCTTCGACCGTGCCGAGATCCGAGCGAGAGCGTGGAGCTGTACTTGATCTTGCGGGAGTCGTCCCGCCACATCCCCTGCTCCTTGTAGTACTGCTCGACCGTGCGCACGAGCTCGTCCGGGCGTCAGGTGAATCTCCATCGTGTCTCGTCGACCGGGAAGAACCCGATCGTCGCGCCGTACTCGGGCGCCATGTTCGCGATATTGGTCGCCCGGTTGCCGGCGGCAGCATGCCGCGCAGACCGGCGCCGTAGGAGCGAGCTCGACGAACTTCCCGACCATATTGCTTCCGCAGCATCTGCGTGACGCAGAGGACGAGGTCGGTCGCCGTCGTCGCTGAACAGCTTCCCAGTGAGCTCGAAGCCGACGACTTCCGGAAGGGCATGTAAGATCTTTGACCGAGCATGACCGCCTCGGCCTCGATCCCTTGACCTCCCCAACCGACGACACCCAGTCCGTTGATCATGGTCGTGTGGGAGTCGGTCCCGACGAGCGAGTCCGGATAGAGGGCGGTCGCACCGTTCTTCTCCGCTTCCCAGACGACCTTGGCCAGGTACTCGAGGTTGACCTGGTGGACGATGCCGGTGGCCGGCGGAACGACGCGGAAGTTGTCGAACGCGTTCTGGCCCCACTTGAGGAACTCGTAGCGCTCGCGGTTCCGCTCGAACTCGCGCTCGCTGTTCCGCATGAGGGCTTCGGCCGAACCGAAGTAGTCGACCTGCACGGAGTGGTCGATGACGAGATCACACGGCACGAGCGGATTGACGCGGGTCGGATCGCCCCCCATCCGCTTCATCGCGCTCCGCATCGCGGCGAGGTCGACGACCGCGGGCACGCCGGTGAAGTCCTGGAGGACGACGCGTCCCGGCATGAACGGAATCTCGGTCTCCCCGACCTTCTGGGCGTCGTACGCGGCGATAGCCCGAACGTCCTCTTCCCGCACGACGTGACCGTCGAGGTTCCGGAGTGCGGCCTCGAGCAGCACCTGGATGCAGTACGGCAGGCTTCGGCCGCCCCCGTCCACGGAATCGAGGCGCCAGATGGCGCGGTCCCCGAGTGGGGTGGTCAGGGTCTTTCGTGCGGAGAAGGGATCTGCGGTCATGGACCTACCTCCAGGTGGCGGACGATCGCGCCCGGATCGTGAGGCACGCCTTATAGTTACAGGTATCGGGGAACGCGGACCGCTACCCCGGACGCTGGAGGGCTCGGCCCGCTCGACCGAACGGGCATTGTCGCGCACTCGGTGCGAAGACACAATGCCAAGGGTTTGCGAAGCGGTTGGTCGGGGCGGTTCCCGGGGGGCGTCTCGACGCGCTGCCACTTCTGGTGCGCCAGCTATCGCACTCTGTTTCGCGCCGCAAGGAGGACGTCTCGTGTCCGGGACGGATCGGATCTACTCGACTCTCGACATGGACGCTCCGGAGTTCGTCTCCTTCGCGGGATACCATGCCGCCGTCTATACACACAGGCGCCCCGATAGCCCGACCGCGAACGAGGACGGCGCCGCACTCATCCCCTACGACGATCACTCCGGGATCGCAGTCGTGGCCGACGGACTCGGCGGCAGCTCCGCCGGTGAGCGCGCGTCCGCCATGGCGCTCGAGGAACTCCAACGCTCGGTCGCGCACGCACGCGACACCGGTGAGCCGCTCCGCTCCGCCATCCTCACCGGAATCGAAAACGCGAACGCCGGCATCCAAGGTCTCGGCATCGGCGCGATGACGACGCTCGCGGTCGCCGAGATCGATCAGGAGAACATCCGGACCTATCACATCGGCGACTCCGAGATCATCGTCCTGGGTGGTCACGGAAAGGTGAAACTCCGGACCGTCTCGCATTCTCCGGTCGGCTACGGCGTCGAGGCGGGACTGATCGACGCCGCGGACGCGATGCACCACGAGGACCGGCACATCGTGAACAACGTCGTCGGCGAAGCCGAGATGCGGATCGAGATCGGATCCCCGATCCCGCTCGCGCCACGTGACACGATCGTGCTCGCGAGCGACGGACTGATCGACAATCTCCACGCCGACGAGATCGCGCGCTTCCTCTGCCGCGGCCGGTTCCGCTACTCGGTGACGCAGGTGGCGTCCGCCGCCTACCAACGGATGACGTCGCCCGAGCCCGAACAGCCTTCCAAGCTCGACGACCTCACGATGATCGTGCTCCGGCGGGCGGCGACGCTGGGGAAGAAGAGCTACTAGCCAACTCTAGTCGATGCGCACCAAGGCGTGACACACCGCGCCCCTCGCACTCGTCCGAAGTCCGGACTACCAGACTCTACGCGACCTCGCTTCGGTTCGACCTGTCGACGGCGTCCCGGATCGTCCGCAGCACCCGTTCGGGATCGAATGGCTTGGCGATGTAGTCGTCCATGCCCGCGGCGAGACTCCGCTCCCGGTCCCCCTTCATCGCGTTCGCCGTGATCGCGACGATCGGGAGTCGACCGCGTGAAGCCAGGGCCCCCTCTGCTTCGAGTGCACGGATCCGGCGGGTCGCTTCGTAGCCGTCGAGGACCGGCATCATGCAATCCATGAGGACGACGTGGTATGCGGTCTTCTGAACTGCCTCGACCGCCTCGGCACCGTTGTTCACCAGGTCACAGTCACAACCGGCGGCCGTGACCACTTCGTAGAGCAGTTCACGGTTCATGTCGGAGTCCTCCACGATGAGGACACGCCCTCCCAAGTCGCCAGTCCGCTCGGCTCGTCCTCCCGCGGCGTCGGGATTCTCGCCGCAACCGCTCGCTCGGGCGAACGGGATCTCGAACCAGAAGAGCGAACCGTTGCCGGCCGCGCTCTCGAATCCGATCGTCCCACCCATGAGTTCGACGAGGTTCTTGCAGATCCCGAGCCCGAGGCCGGTACCGCCGTGCTCACGCGTCATCGATGCGTCGACCTGCGAGAACGGCTTGAAGAGCTGCGCGTGGAAGGCGGGGTTGATTCCGATCCCGGTGTCGGCGACCTCGAACCGGATCGTAGGACCGCGGTCCGCGCCTCCGGCGTCCATCTGGCGGAGATCGAGGCAGACGGCTCCACGCTCCGTGAACTTGATCGCGTTGTTGAGGAGGTTCCCGAGCACCTGAGCGATGCGGCCGCGGTCCCCCCGCACGAGCCTCGTCACGCGAGAATCGATCTCGAGACTCCAGGCCAGGCCGACCGCCTGGGCCCTCTCCGCGCCGGCGAGCCCAAACTCCGCACGGACTCGACCAGATCGAAGTCCTCGTCCCGAGTTCCATCTTGCCCGCTTCCACCTTGGAGAAGTCCAGGATGTCGTTGATGACACGAAGCAAGGTCTCCGCCGACGCATGCGCCATCCGGACCCAGTCCCTCTGCTTCGAACTCAGCGGGTCTCGAGGCAGCAGGTGCAGCATCCCGATCACGCCGTTGAGAGGCGTCCGGAGTTCATGGGTCGTGACGGCGAGGAAACGAGACTTGGCTTCGTTCGCAGCCTCCGCCGCGAGCTTGGCCATCTCGAGTTCGCGGGTACGCTCTCGGACACGGTCTTCCATCTGATCCCGCGCCCGCTCCAACTCCAGCTCGGCCAACTTCTGCTTCGTGAAGTCGATGATCGCGCCCACGGTTCGCACCGGGTGACGCTCGGCGCCTTCCCCTTCGAAGAAGGTCCTCGACCCGGCCCGCACCCACCGCACCTCGCCCTCGGCCAGGAGGTACCGGTGCTCGATCTCGTAGAGACCTTCCCCATTGGGGTCATGGGCCCGTTCGACGGCCGCCATGACTCGACCACGATCGTCCGGGTGGAGGATCTGGACGACCTCGCGGAACCCGAGCGGCTTCGCCGGGTCCCACTTCCACATGTCGAGGAGTTCCGGTGACCAGTAGATGCGATCGGTCAGATGGTCGTGTTCGAAGAAGCCGATCCGCGCGACGTGGATCGCGTCGAGAAGCCGCGCCTCACTCTTCTCCGAGCGGGCGCTTCGCGCCTCGAGGTCCTGGACCGCTTGGCGCAATCGTTCACGCTCACTGAAGACGTGCTCCAGCTCGGTCAGGAACGGATCCAGACCCTTCATCGTCGCGGGGTCCGCTCCGAGATGTTTCGCTACCAGGTCGGAGAGCTCAGAGTGCCGGTCCATCGAAACGCCATCGCCTTTCCTTGGTCGGGTGTCCCGCACTCGCGGCCAGGCGGTGTCGCGAACGCGACACCTCCCGCGGGACTCCCCTCGAATCAACATCGACGGATTCGGGTGACTTCCTGAGGATGAGGGCGAATACGGGAACGTGGTGGCCGGGCTCGCCGGGAGGGCCCGGACCGGTCGTAGCTGGATCGGGGCCGGAGGGTTGTGGTCGGAAGGTTGCGGGCGGACCGGTTACAACTGCCTGTTAGTCAACACACTACGCAGGTCTCGACGCGACGCGTCCCCGGTGTCCCGTCCCGCCGTTCCAGGTGCCCGGACTGGAGCCGTTTGAGGATGAGCTGTCCGCAATCTCCCGGCCACAACCCATTGAGAGCGATTCGCCGCGTAACGCCACCGATGGCAGGGATGTCCGGCCCTCGCCGGCCGCGGCGCCGGCCGCCTCTGCACGACCGCTCCCACCATTTTCCCGCGTGAGGATGGTCCCTGCAGACCTGCAGGAAGCTCCGTCCGCCGTACGGATGCCGCCTGCAGCCGTGCATGGGGCTCCTTCACACGTGAGGACGCGAGCCGCACGCCTCCAACCGCCGTCTTCATGCGTACCGGTGAGACCTGCACGCCTGCATCCGCCATCCTCACGCGTACCGGTGGGGCCTGCACGTCTGCACTGCGCTCCCTTCTGCGTAGCGGAGCACTCCGCACGGATGCAGCGCTGACCGTCCCGGTGCGGGACGTGCGGTGCACGGATGCCCCACGCTCCCGTACGGGTGACGGCACGCCCTGCATCCCTGCAGGACGCACCTTCCGCGCGGCGGAAGCGCTGTGCACGCGTGCAGCGCGCTCCCGTCGCCCTGTCGACGGCCGTTGCATGCGTGCAGACGGCTCCCTCCGACGTAACGAAGCGATCTGCACGCGTGCATGGCGCGTCTTCCCCCGTACCGGAGCACGCTGCACGGATGCAGACACCGTCTTCACGCGGGAAAATCGCGTATCCGCTCGTGCGGACGACATCCTGTGAGGCTACAACCTCCTGACCGGCAGTCAGATAGGAGCGGCCGACCCGTTGTGGATCAGAGGCCTGTCCGGAACGATCGACGCGGCGGGGACTCCGCCCTTCCCGGCACCCGCCAACCGACGTACTCGGGAACCGCGCTCGTCGCTCATGCCGCGTTCGGCCATTCCATCAGGCAGAAACTGGACCCTCGCCTTTCGGCCGACGGACGTATCTCGTCGGGCAACCGCCACCTCGCGCCGAAGACTCGGAGTGGGAGTCCGGTCGAGACTCCTCACAGTCCTGGAGGTGTGCGAATGAAACGGCTCCCGCCTGCCGCACGGCCCGCACGGCCCGCATGGCCCCCCCGCCTCTTCGCCTTCGCGTCCCTCGCGCTGGTTTGCACAGCCGTGTGCCCTGTATTCGGGAACGGCGGGCCGATCGACGATTCCAGCGGCAATCAGATCGTTCCGCTCACCAGCACGGAGGTGCAGCTGGTCCGGGAGTCGGTACGGATCACGTGCGGCTCGACGGGTTGGGTGACGTGCAACTACGTGCTCCGGAACCTCACCTCGAACGACATCGATCTCTCGATCGGCTTCGTGCGAGGACAGGGGCTGACCGAAGGGAGGGGCCGTGACTTCAAAGCCTGGGTGGAAGCGGATCCGGCGTCCGTTCGATGGCTGCGGACGGACCTCGATCGTTGGGAGCCGTTCGCCGGCGGCGACCTCGACTCACTCCCCGTCTGGGACGTACAGATCCCGGGAGACGACACGGTCGGCGTACGTTGCGTGTATCCGGTTGCGTGGGACGGAGACGGTGATATCGGCAGCTACTCGACCGGTCTGACCTACCACACGAAGGCGGCGGCCCTCTGGGCGGGGGTCATCGAACGGGCGGAGTTCGAGATCGAGCTCTTCGGAGATCTGTGGCGCTTCCTTCAGTGCACGGACCCTACCGTGCCACCGTACGTCGCAGCGGAGATCGCCCCCCCGGGCTACTGGTGGAACGGACACGCCCTGTACTGGAAGTTCGAGAACTGGGAGCCCACCGAAGACATCCGGATCGGCCTCTTCGAGGTGAACCTGGTGCGGTGGCAGGACTTTCTCAAATGCGCGCGCCTCTCCTCCGCCGACTGCGGCATCCTCCTGCAACTCCCCCCCTATGTCGGCGATACCGATCACTACACGGAGGCCTCGGTCCTCGAAGGAATCCGCGACGGATTCATCGAGCAGGGGTGGGTCTATCCGATCGCCTCGAACTACGAAGCGTTCGCGCAGGCTTACCTCCTGGCGCTTCGGCTGGAGATGCAGGCGCGGCATGGGGCGACCTTCGACGAAGCGGAAGAGGAAGTCGCCTACTTCTTCGAAAGCCAGTTCTGGTACGCGCCGGAAGCGACCTATGATCACTCGCAGCTGACCGAGACCGAACTCGCCAACGAGAGGTTCCTGGAGGATCTGCGTCCACGGATCGTCGGACACCCCGAGCGACTCCTTCCGCTGCCTCCCCAACGATGACGCGGACAGCGGATCCGCGCCCGCACAGGGACACCGGGCCCGTCACGGCAACGGGCGACGAAGGGAAATCGGCGATGGCAGCGAAGTCAGGCAGGACAGTCGACGTGGATGCCTACATGCACGCGCTGAAGCACGCGCGCAAAGAGGACGTCGAGGCACTGCGTGCCATCATCCGTGGAGCCGACGGGAAGCTGGTCGAGAGGATCAAGTGGAACGCTCCGAGCTACGGATACGACGACGATCGAGTCACGTTCCGGCTCCAGCCGAAGGACATCGTCCAGCTCATCTTCCATCGCGGCGCGAAGAAGCGGACGGATGCCTTCGAGTTCGAGGACGAGACCGGTCTCCTCGAGTGGCTCGCGGAGGACCGCGCCGTCGTCACGTTCGAGAGCGGGGCGGACATCCGCTCGAAGAAGGCGAAGCTGAAGAAGCTCGTCGTCCGCTGGATGAAGGCGACCGGATAGGGCTGCGGCGAGACGCTGCGATGACTCCGAGGGAAAGCCGCGGGACGCACGAACAGACCGCCTTCGTCACAGCGTCGACGGAGATGGACTCACGAGCGTGTGTCGACTAGACTCCGGACTGTATAAGCATCCCCTCTCGCCCCAAAGAATGGCTGACCTCTCCACTTCGAAGGTCGGCGTGTGTCGAGGCGGGCAATGGACCGTCCGCCGTTAGGTGGCTCCATGACGATCGAATCTGCGAACACACCTCACGGTCCCGCCGGAAGCGCGCACTTGGACTGTGTCCGGGCCCTCCCCACGGACGAGCTGATCGAATCCCTGGCCGGAGACTCCTGCTTCCACGCGGAATGGCCGGGCCAGGTCGACTCCAAGTTCTCGAGCCTCCGTGAGTACTTCGAAAGGATCCGTACGCTCGAGAGGCCTTCCCGCCTGGAGGCACTGCGGTCCTTGCACCAGCGCCTGGGCGGACTTCTCGCGGAGCATGAGGATGGGCTGATCCGCCCTCCCGGCTACCAGCCGGAGAGGGCTGGGATCCTATTCTCTCGAGTGATCGTGACCGGGGCGCCGGACGATTCTGAACCGCTTCCGGAGGACCTGAACTCTCGGTTCCGGCACATCGTCGCTCGCTCCGCCGGCCCCGGAATCTGGCTCGTAGACCTGCATCGACTCTCGGACCGTGAGTCGACGCGACTCTCGGCCCTCTTGGTTTGGCGCGAACTCATGGCGGCGGACCCGCAGTCCGAGGTCGAGGCCCTCGCTTCGATCGAGCGGATCGAACGCGGCGATCTTTCGGCGCAGACATTCCTTCCCCTGGTTCTCCAAGGGCTCGAGTCAGAACGCGCCGTCGCCCAACGGATCCGGTTGTACGAGCAGGCCCAGCCTCGTTCGGTGGCCGGCGAGTACGCACTCCTCTGCCTGGGACCACTACCTACCGACCCGACGATGCGCGCGCGGTGTAAAGCCCTCCTGTTTGGCGAGATGATCTCGACCGACTCCCGGCGCGTTGCGATCGCTCTCGCGGGATTGTGCGATTCCCTTTCGCGAGAGGAGCGGCTGGAGGTCGGGACGAAGGTCGGAAGGCATGCGGCTCTCTCGTCCAGATACACAAACCTCCTTCGCGGCCCTTACGGACACGACTGGCGCGCCAAACTCTCCTATGCGGCGCAGGCGACAGTGGACGAAGAACCCGAGTGGCCGATCTTCCAACTCACCGTCCCCACTTGGTTCTTCCGCTATCTGCCCTATCTCGTACCCAGGCGCTCCGGACAGACCATCGTCCGCGCGTTTGAGGAGCTGAACGTCCTGCCACAAGCGAGGGAACATCCTGGGCTCACCCTCGAACTACCGCGGAACCGGGACACCGCTTAGTTGGGGTCGGGCGAGGCGCGGAGGCGAGGATCCGGTCCCGTCAGCACGACGCATTTCGGAACACGGACCGCATCCGAAGCAGCGGAACGCACACGATCACGAACAGCACGACGTAGAGCGCACCGAACGCGCCGAGCGCGTACGAGTATCCGCGACCGTCGATCATCCATCCCATGGCCGGCCCGACGAGCGCGAACCCGAACCGCACGCCGAGTGTCGAGATCGAGTTCGCGGTGGCGCGGTAGTCGGTCGGCACGCGTGAGTTGAGTGCGTCCTTCAGTACGACCTGCGTCAGTCCTCGGGCCACTTGGAACGCGAGGCCGAACAACGTGCCGAGCCATGCACCGCTCGCGGCCATCCCGAAGAAACCGAGGACCGGCAGGAGTCCGATCGAGACGACCACGGCCGCGGACCCGATCCTGTCTTCGATCGCGTGAGCCACGCGCCCCACGAGAGCGACGGTGAGGTTGTATCCCGCCCAGAGCCAGCCGAAGAACGCGAGCGAGATGTCGCCGGCCTTCCAGTAGCCCTGGAAGGCCCAGACCGCGGTGAGCGTCGCGAGTCCGTAGACGATGAGGTTGAGAAGCACGAGGCGAAGCAGCGCTGAACGCACGAAGAGCAGCTGCGCGATCTCCTTCACCTGCTCGAAGTGAGAGCGGTGCGCGCTCGCGCGCTCCCGCGGCGGTTCGACGAGTGTGAGTGCGATGAGGAACGCGCCCCAGGCGGTGACCGCGTTCACCCGCGCCGGAAGGTCGAGCGAGACGAGGACGAGGAGGCCGCCGAGGATCGACGCGAGCGTCTCACCGGACTGCGCGTAGAAGAGGCGACGGCCGAGCGATGCAATGGCGGCGCGGTCGGTACTCGCAATGGGGAGCGGCTCCGCACGGGAGGACTCGGCTGCGGCGGGGATGTCGCCGGTCGCCGCGGACAGGCTCGACGCGGACCTCCGGATCGCCTCGTCGGTGTCGTAGATGAGCGCGACGTCCGACCCGGAGTAGAGGCTCGCGCCGACAGCCGCCATGATCTCGAACACGACGAACTTCCAGAACTCGTCGGCGAAGGCGAACCAGGTGAAGGCACAGCCCGCGAGCGCGCCGCCCAGGACGAGCGAGGTCTTCCTGCCGATGTGATCCGCGACGTATCCGGACGGCACCTCGAGGATCACCACGGCAAGAGCGAACACGGTCTGGAGGAGGTAGACCTGGTGCATGTCGAGCCCGTGGCTCTGCCAGATCGGCACGACCACGGGGATCACGACCAGGAACATCCAGAAGAAGTTGATCCACTGGATCTTCCCGTAGTTGCCGCGAAGCTTCGCTACGCCGAACGTGGGGTCCATCGAACTCGGAGAATCGCTCAAGCCTTGGGGGTCGCCCCCGTCGCCTCCATGAGCTTGTCATAGGTGACCGCGTTGTGGCTCGCGTTCCAGACCGGCTTGCCGCCCCGGAAGAGGATCACCTGCGGCGACTGGTGCACGACGCCGACCGTCTCCGCGATCCAGCGGGCCAGGGCGCGCTGTTCCACGACGTCGACCCACCCGACGGGCAGCTCCGAAGAGGCACCGACGAACCGATCGAACTGGAGCGCGGCCTCCGCGCTCGTGCCGCAGCGGAAGGAGTGCTTGAAAAGGAGGAACGCCGGCTGGGCGATCGCCTTCTCGAAGTCGGCTTCGGAGAGAAGCTGGGGAGCATTCATGAGTCGATTTCCTTGGTTCGGACGTTGCTCGTTCGGAAGTCGCCCAACGCGGTTGTCGATCACTCGGAGGTACTCACTCGGGTCGTGCCCATGGGGACGCCACTCACGCCGCGCGTTGCCCAAGTCGGACCATGCCCTCTCGGGGCGATGCTCACTCGATGCTGCCGCCAGGCGACCGTTACAGTTCGGCCCCACCAGGTCGAGGGTTCGGGGCCGGCCCGGCGGCCATTCCGAGGCTCACAGAGTAGTCGATCGCCGGACCGTGCGCACGGGGCCGACACGCGATTCCGTCGTATCAAATGGGGCCCGGCTCCCGACTTCTGGGGAAGGAGGACTCCGTCGCCATGTCTCATCTTCCCAGTCCGCCGCATGCGCCGAAACGCTCTCCATGACCTCCCACTTCTTCGGTGGCCACTCGTCGCCCTGGCGCTCTCCGTCGCGCTCCTCGCGTGCTCGGACAGCGGGACGGAGCCCCGAGGACGAACACGAACACACCCACGATCCCGCCGACGGAAACTGCGGACACCTGGAAGGCGACGGCTACTTCCTCGAGTCGGACGGAACCATCGCTGTGTTCGGTTGTGAACGGCGAACAGAGCGGAGAACTCTCGGCGGGTCGGCGAACTGGGACCGGCGTTCCACATGAACTTCATCTCGGCCGACAGCGTCGCGGCCGGGGTCGCCGACAACTGCGAAGAACAGCGCGCTCGGCATCGACCTCGCAGACCCAGCCGTCGTCGAACTGGTTCGGAGACCGGCGTCAGTGGACCTTCCGTCTCGTGGTCTCGAGGCGGGAAGCACGACGCTGGTGCTGCGGGGGATGCACGAGGGACACTCCCATATCTCGACGCTCCCGATCCCGATCACGGTATCGGGCGCGCCCACCGAGGGGCTGACGCTCTCGGGTCGTGTCGACCTCGCGGTCACGTACCAGGCGGAATCCGGCGACTCCACCGGCTCGGAGTCCTACCCGGATGAGTCCGGGATCCGCGTCTTCCTCGAGTCGGCCGGACAGGTGGTCGACTCGACGCTCACGGACCGGGGCGTGTTCCAGTTCCACGGGCTCGCCGAAGGCACCTACGCCATGTACTGCGGTCCGGAGGAAGCGCGCTCCGAAGTCACGACACACCTCCTCACCAAGGAGGACGGAGATGCGGGGACGATCCACGTCCGGCCGATCGGTGCGCTCCGGAATCCGCCGAACCCGTTCGAGTACTCGCACGGAACCGGTGTCGAGTGGGATCTCGCCGCGCCGGAGTCCGTCGAGATCCGGATCTTCGCGATGACCGGCCACCTCGTCTGGAGCTACGCCTACGACGCCCCCGCGGGATTCCAGCACATCCACTGGATCGGTACGGACCAGGCGAACACGCCGTTGCCGCCGGGACCGTACTGGGCGACAGCCCACTACGAGGGGCGCTGGCATTCCCGCGTCGTGATCAAGCTCCCGGAGTAGGGTACGGCCGGGCGGGAGACGGAGTATCCTCCGCCTGTGCGCATCTTCTACCACGACCAGTTCGTCCTGCCTCTCCCCGAGGGCCACCGGTTCCCGATGGCCAAGTATTCGCGCCTGCGCGAGCGGGTCGCGGCCGACCCGCGATGTGCCCGCGGGACGCTCGAAGTCGGGCCGCCGAGTACGGATCACGAACTCGTCCTGGCCCACGACCCCGAGTACGTCGCCCGCGTGGCCCAAGGCGAGCTGACGTCGCTCGAGATCCGTCGGATCGGGTTTCCCTGGTCCACGGAGATGGTGGAACGGTCGAGACGTTCGGTCGGGAGCACGGTCGCGGCGGCGAGGGCCGCTCTCTCCGACGGCGTCGCGGTCAATCTCGCGGGTGGTACCCACCACGCGTTCACCGATCGCGGCCAGGGTTACTGCGTGTTCAACGACGTCGCGGTCGCCGCGCGGGTCGCGCAGCGAGAGGAAGCGGTGGGCCGGATCGTGGTCATCGACTGCGACGTCCATCAGGGCAACGGGACCGCGGCGATCTTCAGGGACGACCCGTCCGTCTTCACGTTCTCGATCCACGGCGCCTCGAACTTTCCGTTCGAGAAAGAAGCGAGCGACCTCGACGTCGCCCTCCCGGACGGGACGGGCGACGATCGCTACCTCGCTGAACTCGAAACGGCCCTTCGAACGGTGTTCGCATCGGGCCCATTTGGCCTCGCCTTCTACGTCTCCGGCGCAGACCCGTACGCCGGAGATCGCCTCGGCAAGCTCGACCTCTCCCACGAGGGCCTCGCCCGACGGGACGCGCTCGTCTTCGAGAGCTGCCTCCGGTCCCACGTGCCGGTCGCGGTCAGCATGGCGGGCGGGTACGCCAAAGAGATCGAAGACATCGTCGCGATTCATCTCGAAACGGTGCGGCAGGCAGTAGACTTCCATGACGAGTGGACCGCACTGGGCCGATCCGGGCCCGACCCCATAGGAGTCCAGATCCGATGAGAGAACGGAAGCGCAACTTCGCATCGCCGGCCACGTGGGTGGTCTGTGTCGCCGCGTCGGCGGCGATCGGCTTGGGAGCGACCGGCACGATCCTGGCCGCGCTCGCCACGGTCGTCACGACGAGCACCGCGGAAACGACGGAGAACAGCACCATGGAAGACTTCGCGGCCGAGACACGTACCTGGCAGGAGGAGCGGGAAGCGTCGCTTCGTTCCCGGGACGGTTGGCTCAGCATCGCGGGGTTCGCGTGGCTGGATCCCGGCGAGACCACGCTCGGAAGTGGATCCGAACCGAGGCTTCCCCTTCCCGACGAGAGCCTCCCGCCGATCGCGGCCACGATCACGGTGTCCCGGAACGACAGCCTGACGTACACCCTCCGCGCGGACGCCTCAGGCGTCGTGCACGTCGGGGACCAGACGCTGGCGGCGGGGGAGTCCGTACCGCTTCTCTCCGATGCCTCCGGATCCGCGACCAAGTTCACCCTCGGCCGCGTCACGGCGTGGGTACTCGAGCGCGGCGGCAACCCGGCCCTTCGCCTCAAGGACCCGGAGTCCCCGCTCTTCGATCAGCTCCAGGGGCTCGACTTCTTCCCGATCGACCCCTCGTGGGTCGTGAACGCGAAGTTCGAACGGTTCGCGGAACCAGTCCAAATGGAGGTGCCGAGCGTTCTCGGTTACATCGACACGACCTCGTGCTACGGCAAGGTCGTCTTCGAGCGTGACGGCATACGTCACGCGTTCTGGCCGATGTCGGGCAGCGCCGATGATCCGGATCTCTTCCTCGTCTTCTCGGACGGAACCTCGGGGACGGCCACCTACGGAGGCGGCCGCTTCCTCGTCGCGACGGCGGAGGAAGACGGGACGGTGAAGCTCGACTTCAACCGCGCGTACAACCCTCCCTGCGCCTACAACCCGTTCACGACCTGTCCGCTTCCCCCGAAGCAGAACGAAGTCGAGTTCCCGATCGAGGCGGGAGAGAAGGTGCCGAAGATGGCGGAGGCGGTTCGGCACTGAGCGCGACAGCACACGGTGCAGCACTCTCGCCCGGGACGAAGTCACCGGCCCCCGCCGGATCGATGACCGCAGCCCTCTCGTCGTTCCCCAGGACCCGACGAGAGGGTCCACGACGTTCTCGTCACTTCATCCGCAGGATCCGCACCGTTCTCGCATCGCCGTCCGCGACGAGCCGCATCCAGTACACACCGGACGCGACCATTCCGCCGTCTTCGTCGAGTCCGTTCCAGACGACCTGATGCGTTCCGGCGGCACGAGGACCGTCGTCCACCACGGCACGTCGCCTTCCGCTCACGTCGAACACTTCGAGTTTCACGTTCCGTGCCGTGGGTAGATCGAAGCGCAGCACGACCTGATCGCGGAACGGGTTCGGCCGTGGGGCGAGGAGACGGAGTTCGGTCGGAAGCGGCAGCTCGAACCTGCCGGACTGGAAGTACTCCACGGTGTCGTCCGGCATCACGATCCGGATCCGGTACTCGTACTCCTCGTCGGGATCGACTCCGTCGTTGAACGGCGTCGCCCAGGGATCCCGGAACTGCAGCGTTCGGTCCTCGGGCGGGAGGAGCGGGTCCTCGAGTAGGGACGAGAACTCTTCTTCGCCGACGGAGCGTCGATCGATCCAGACGCCGTCGACCGGATCGAACACGGTCGGCACCTCGAAGCTGAGTTCGAGGCCTTCCGCGCTCGAACCGATGGCCAGGGCCGGAAGCTCGAGCGGGAACGTCTGCGGCGGACCGCTCGGAGCGAAGATCGCCTCCAACGGGCCATACGCGTAGCTCAGTCCGCCTTCGAACGTGACGGGGATCCGGTAGCGGTACGTCGTCCCTTCGTGAACGAACCGGTCGCGGAAGACGTAGAGCCCGTCCTCGTTCGGAAGGAGCGGCGTGCGATCCACGCGGACCCACTCCCCATCTCCCTCCAGTCGTTCGATCCCGACGCTCTCGACCGCGAGCGCGGGGCTCGGCGCGAACCGGATCTCCATGCCGCGCACGTCGGGCCGGATCGACTGGGAGAGAGGAATCGGCGGGGCCGTCGTCCGGCTCACCTGCACCGTCACGGGAACCCGGAGCTCCGGTGTCGTCCGGTCGTTCGAGAGGACGAGGAGATCCGCGTGGTACGTGCCGGCCGGCGCGTGCGGCGCGTCGAACGTCACGTCGATCCGGCTCGGCGAGCTCCCGGCCGCCTGGCTGTGCTTGGGCGTGCGCCGGAACCACGCGGCCGCCGCGGGAAGGTCCGGTACGAAGTCGGAGGCCGGGCGATCGACCTGCGGACCCGCCACGAGCTGGAACCGGAACTCCGCCGCATCGAGGAGCGAGAAGCGCGGGATGTCGATCCGGATCGTGCCGTCGGCCGAGAGGTCGACGTCCCTCAGGATCTCGAACTGCGTCCGCGCCGCGTTGAACAGGACCGCCTCGATGGATGGATCGCCGAAGCCGACCTGCCGAGGCAGATTGCCGAAGACG
>JAWKQE010000002.1:0-333518 GCA_041390305.1 Candidatus Eiseniibacteriota bacterium | reverse complement strand
TCGTCCGCCAGGGACGTGATCCGGCGATGCCACGAAGCGGGCCGGACCGTCGTTGCCGGTGGTCCGCTCTTCACGGAGGACCGGGAGTCGTTTCCGGAAGTCGATCACTTCGTCCTCGGAGAGGCGGAGGTGATTCTGGAGCCGTTCCTGCGTGATCTCGCGAACGGATGCCCCAACCCTCTCTACGAGGCGAACTCGTTCGCGGAGATGACGAACTCCCCGGTCCCGGCCTGGGAGCTGGTGCGGTTCCGCGACTACGCATCGCTTCCGATCCAGTACTCGCGCGGATGTCCGTACGACTGCGAGTTCTGCAGCGTCACGAGCCTCTTCGGCCACCGGCCGAGGACGAAATCGGCGGCGCAGATCGCGTCCGAACTGGAGCGGATGCGTTCCCTCGGCTGGAACGGCCGGGTCTTCTTCGTCGACGACAACCTGATCGGGAACCGTCGGAACCTCCGGAAGGAACTCCTCCCCGAACTGATCGCAATGCGTCGCGACGGTCTCCGGATGTCGTTCCACACCGAAGCCTCGATCGATCTCTCCGACGATCCCGAGCTCATGGCCATGATGGTCGAGGCAGGTTTCGACACCGTCTTCATCGGCATCGAGACGCCCGACGAGGAGTCGCTCTTCGAGTGCGGGAAGAAGCGCAACCTGAACCGGGACCTCGTCGACAGTGTGCACAGGATCCAGAGGTCCGGCCTCGAAGTACAGGGCGGGTTCATCGTCGGCTTCGATCACGACCCACCGTCGATCTTCCGGAGACAGATCGAGTTCATCCAGAAGAGCGGCATCACGACCGCGATGGTCGGCTTACTCCAGGCACCACGCGGCACGAAACTCTACAAGCGCCTCGTGAGCGAAGGACGGATCCGGGGTGACTCCACGGGCGACAATGTCGACGGGACCACGAACGTCGTCCCGGTGATGGATCCGGAGGTGCTGCGGAACGGATATCGCGAGATCCTCACCAAGATCTACAGCCCACGGAACTACTACCGTCGTGTCCGCACCTTCCTCCGGGAGTACCGGCCGGGAAGAGATCGACACCGAGTCGACGGCACGCAGCTCCGTGCGTTCTTCCGCTCGCTCTACAGGCTCGGCATCCTGGGTGAGGAGCGGCACGAGTTCTGGAAGCTCCTCCTCTGGACCCAGTTCCGTCGGCCACGGCTGCTGCCCGTGGCGGTGACACTCGCGATCTATGGACACCACTTCCGCAAGGTGTGCGAGGTGTACGTGAAGTAGTCGACCGCCCGCGTTCGGCGCTTCGGGTTCGCGGCCCACGACCAGGGGAACTCACACGCCCACGCCGGTCGAGGTCGCCGCGTGAGTCTGCGAACGCCCTCCTGCGGGCCGTCACGTCCGAGACCACCGACCGGCGAGATCGGTTAGTATGCGGCGAAGTCCAAGCGTCCGGTAAGGGAGGGCCATGGGAATCGCCGCGGACATCGCGTTGATCGTCGTCGCTGCTCTGATCGGCGGCCTCGTCGCGCACCAACTCCGTCAGCCGCTCATCCTGGGCTACATCCTCGCCGGGGTCCTGGTCGGGCCCTACACCGCCGGCCCCACGGTCGCCGACATCCACGACATCGAAACGCTGGCAGAGATCGGCGTTGCGCTCCTCCTCTTCGCGCTCGGGATCGAGTTCTCCTTCCGGGAGCTGCGGGCGGTGCGGGGCATTGCCCTGGTCGGAACCCCGATCCAGATCGCGATCACCGGACTCGTCGGCGTACTGCTCGGGACGAAGCTCGGCTGGGGACTGCAGCCGTCTCTCTGGCTCGGCGCCGTCGTGTCCCTTTCCAGCACGATGGTCATCCTGCGGACGCTCATGTCTCTCGGCCTGATGGGCACCGTCTCGGCGCGCGTCATGATCGGGATGCTGATCGTCCAGGACCTCGCGGTCGTCCCACTCATGATCCTCCTTCCCGAACTCGCCGCCCCCGAGGCGGACGCCGCCCGGGTTCTGCTCGCGGCCCTGCGGGCGGCGGCCGTCCTCGCCGGACTCGTGTTCGCGGGAACGCGCCTCTTTCCCCCGCTCCTCCGCCGCGTGGCACTGGCCAACTCCCGGGAGATGTTCCTCCTCACGGTGACGGCACTCGGACTCGGGGTCGGTTACCTGACCTATCTCACCGGTCTCTCGTTCGCGCTCGGTGCTTTCGTCACGGGAATGGTCCTCAGCGAGTCCGATCACGCCCACCAGGCGCTGGGGGACATCATCCCTCTTCGGGACATCTTCGGACTGCTCTTCTTCGTCTCGGTCGGCATGCTCTTCGACCCGAGATTCCTCGTTTCGCACGCGACCACCGTCTTCCCGGTCGTCGTCACCGTCATCGTGGCGAAGGCGTTCGTCATCACCCTCCTCGTCCGCCTCTTCCGCTACCGTGGTGTGACGCCAATCGCGGTGGGACTCGGTCTCGCACAGATCGGCGAGTTCTCGTTCCTCCTCGCGAGGCAGGGAACGAAGATCGGCGTCCTCGACAACGAGCAGTACTCGCTGATCCTCTCCGCCGCCATCCTCACCATGGTGGCGACGCCCGCACTCGTCCGGCTGGCCGAGCCTGTCCATGGCATCCGCCGTCGGTGGCTCCCGCTCGAAACGGTCGAAGCCGCGCCGGTTCCCCAGGGTGGGCTCGATGACCACGTAGTGATCGCCGGCGCCGGGCGCGTCGGTCGCCACGTCTCATCGGTTCTCCAGCGCCTGGAGCGGCCGTTCGTCCTGATCGAATCGGAGCAGCGGCGCTTCGACCAGGCCCGCGCGGCCGGTCTCGCGGTCGTGTTCGGGGACGCAGAGCAGTCGACGGTCCTCGAGGCCGCCCACATCCGGACGGCGCGCCTTCTCCTCGTCACGGTGCCGTCGGTCGCGGTGGCCGTTCACGTGATCGAGGCCGCGCGGAGGCTCAACCCCAACCTCGTCGTCGTCGCGAGGTCGGCCGACGTCGAGTCGATGCGCCACCTCCACGAAATCGGCGTCTACGAAGTGGTCCAACCGGAGTTCGAGGCCGGCATCGAGATGACGAGGCAGGCACTCCTCCGGCTCGAGTACCCGGCCACCGAAGTCCAACGCTTCTCGGACGAGATCCGGAGGGAGCTGTACTCCGTGCTCTACCAGGAACACCCCGACTACAGCGCCGTCGCGACACTCGATGCGGCTTCACGCGTTCTGGACATGACCTGGGTAGAGGTCACGGCAGAGTGTGGACTGGCCGGCAGGACCCTCCGAGAACTGAATCTGCGCGCCCGCACCGGAGTCTCGGTCGTGGCCGTACTCCGTCCGGGCGAGAGTTCCGTCCGTCCGAACCCGGACGGGGACTTCCGGCTCGCGGCCGGCGACCGGATCGCGGCCATGGGCGGACCGAAGGAGTTCGAGCGGTTGCAGGAGACGTTGGGGCGCGTCGAGGACGCATAGCCCCGGGCACGGATGTGCTATCGTCTTTGTGCTCGTTGCTGGGAACGCTCGGCCTCGACGCGGGTCGAGCGCAGGAGGTCTTCATGCATCGTCGACACGCACCCGCCACGCCTCTCGCCGTTTCCCTCCCTACGGCTCGGTCCGTTCCGGCCTGGATCCCCTCGGCTCGCACCCGCGCGGCACGCACCGCCTCGATTCGGATCGCCTCGGCTCGCACCGCGGCGGCTCTGATCACCGGGGCCCTCTGCACTGCGGCGTCCTCGTCGCTCGGGAGCATCCCGCTCGACCCCCACGCAGGCTACGAGTCGCTCCCGCTCAGCCATTACGCGACCGGCGGCCTCTTCGTCGATCTCGACGCGGACGGCTGGATCGACATGGTCACCGCGAACGGAAACGACATCGGCAGGCAGAAGGTCACCGTCTACCGCCACGACGGGACGTCCATCCCGACCACGCCCACCTGGCAGTCGACCGACATCGACTACAACGGACACCTCGATGTCGGAGATGTCGACGGCGACGGAATCTCGGACCTCGTCGTTTCGGTCTACATCGGACCGGCCGGCTTTTCCCAGCCCGGCAACGTGAAGCTCTACCTCGGTGCGGGAGATGGAACGTTCACGTCCTCGCCCGTCTGGGTCTCGGATCCGTTCTACACGTTCTCCTGCGCCCTGGGGGACGCGGATGGCGATGGCGATCTCGACCTCGCGGTCGCCTGCGGTGACGACTACGAGAACAATGCCGAAAGGCAGCGGATCTTCTTCAACGTCGACGGGAGCTTCGCCGCGGTCACGCCGTGGCAGTCCGACGACGTCGCGTACGCGCTCGACGTGGTCTGGGAGGACGTCGACCTCGACGGTGATCTCGACGTCGTCTTCTGCGGCAGCTCGAGCCCACTCCGCATCTACGAGAATCACCAGACCGAAGGTGGTGGCATCTCCACGAGCGCGACGTGGCAGAACACCGATCTGCCCGAGTTGGGGAACACCGCCGCGATGGGTGACTGGAACGGAGACGGCTTCCCCGAGCTCGCAGTTGCGGACAACAACCAGCTCGGAGGCGCGGGCAAGTTCAAGGTCTACGAGAACGCGGGCGGAACGCTACCCACGACGCCGACCTGGACGTCTGCCACCGGCGGTTACGGCTCGCACGTCTCCTGGGTCGACATCGACACGGATGGGGACCTCGACCTCGCGGCCGGCATCTGGTTCGGGCAGGCCCGGATCTTCGAGAACCTCGGCGGCACGCTCACGACGACGCCGGTCTGGCTGTCGGACCTCAACGTCGTCACCGAGAACATGTTCTGGGGTGACGTCGACAACGACGGCCTGCGTCACGACGGGGTCGCCCACGGCACCGGTGACGGACTCCGCACGTTCTTCCGAACCGGCCAGACACCGGTCCGCTCGATCGACGCCGTCTCCGTCGGAGGCTCCCCCGTCGGACCCGATGCGTACTGCGAGCATCTCTCGAACGGCTGGATCTCGTTCGCCAACCCGCCGGCTCCGGGGGACGAAGTGCAGATCGAGTACTCCTACTCCGTCGACCTCGACCTCGGCATCACGACGTGGGACTCGTCGATCGGCAACCTCATCCACTTCAACCTGCGCGACGCTTCTGAAGTACCGTCCGCGGACCTCGCGCTCGACGACCTCCGCGCGATCCCGAATCCGGTGCGTAACGGCACCCGGATCCGGTACCGAGGTCCGGCGCTCGGAGCGGCGACTCTCGACGTCTTCGACGTGAGTGGACGTGTGGTTCGGTCCGTCTGGAACGGTGAGGTCGCCGAAGGACTGGCAACCTGGGAATGGGACCGTCGGGACGGATCGGGGCGGAAGGTCCCGAGCGGCGTCTACTACGTCAGACTCTCCACGACGTCCGGAGGCAGGGCACTTCCGATCACGTTGATCGACTAGTCACCACGCCCTAGGGATTGAGCCTGGCTCCACAGTGCTTGCAGAACACCGCATCCGCGTCGTGGTCCTCGCGGTTGCAGTGCCTGCACGTCTGCGTGGTCACCGTTCGGTTCCGGACGCTCGCGAGCTCCGCCGTCACGATGCCGGTGGGGACGGCGATGATGGCGTAGCCCAGCACCATCACGACGGCGGCGAGGAACTGGCCCAGCGTGGTCTGTGGAGAGATGTCTCCATAGCCCACCGTCGTGAGTGTCACGATCGACCAGTAGATCGCCTTCGGGATGCTCGTGAACCCGGACCCTGCACCTTCGACCAGGTACATCAAGGATCCCAGGACCGTGACGAGCGTGATCACGAAGAAGAAGAACACCGTGATCTTGGATCGGGCCGCGCCGATCGCCTCCATCAGATCCTGCGTCGCCCCGACGTAAGCCGCGAGCTTGAGCACCCGAAACACCCGCAGGACCCGTAGAACCCGGATCACGAGGAGGTACTGCGTGCCCGGAAGGACGACACTCAGGTACGTCGGCAGGATGGCGAGGAGGTCGATCACCCCGAAGAAGCTGCGCACGTACGCGGACGGCCGCTCGACGCTGTAGACTCTGAGGAGGTACTCGATGGTGAAGAGGATCGTGAAGAACCACTCGATCGCGTAGAGCGTGGTCCCATGATCCGCACGGATCCAGGCGACACTGTCGAGAAGCACCGCGAGCACACTGACCAGGATGCTGAAGATCAGGACGAGGTCGAACAGCTTTCCGGCTGTCGTATCCGCCTCGAAGATGATCTCGTGGATCCGGTGTCTCAACCCCTCCATGCCGGGAGTCTCAGGGAAGGTCAGGGGCGAGTAAAGGTGTGTTCGACCCGTTCGGCGGGCGGCGAGTGACCGCGCAACGTCCCCTCGCGCGGGTTGCAACGCCTGGGTTCGCTGTCACGTCCCGAGCGACCACTCCTCCATGCGGCGGTATGGCGGAACGCCGAAACGAGCGAAGAGCGCGAGTGCGGCCGCGTTCTCGGCGCCTGTTCCATCGTGGTAGGTCTTCCCTCCGAGAGACTCCATGATCTCGAAGCCTCGCTGCATCACTTCGGTGCCGAGCCCCCGCCCCCGAAACGCGGGCAGGACGCCCATGTAGTAGAGGCTGCACCAACCGGTCCCGGGCGCGACGCTCGGAATGACGATGGCCGCGTCGGCCCCGTCGACCTGGCCGATCTGGATGCATTCCGGCGTGAGGACGAGGCTCGAGTCCTCCTTCCGCGCGAGCAGGAAGCCGCGGGCGGCGTCGACCGTGTTGAGGTCGGGGTCCTTCGGCGCAACCCCGCTCAGGATCCCCGCCGCGCGTTCCAGTTCGGGTCCGGGTTCCGTCGCCACCGGAATCCAGGTCAGCGTGGACGCGATGGGACGTCTCGGCTCGACGGGACGTCCCCGATCGCCGGAGTGTTCCGGCTCGACGGGAGCTTCCGGCGCAGGAGGACGCCCCAGCGCCTCGATCGCGTGCGCCAGCGGGAGTCGGTACTCGACCCGTTCCTCCCCCTCCTGAAAGCCCAGTTCCTGGAGGACCGTCCGATGCCACGAGGACCGGCGGTCCGTGAGCGTGGAGTCACGGTTCGACTGCGCGGTGATGATCCGCGTCACGAAGGTCCGCCCACCGCGGCCTTTCAGCTCGTCGATCAGCCCCTGGAGAGCGGACGAGCCGTCACTCGTGGGGGGAAGCGCGCGATCCCCCTTCCAGTCCAGGAGGAGTGCGAAGAGCGCATCGCCGAGCGCGACCGAATCGAGCCGGGCGACTTCCTCACCGAGGTCGTTCCGCAGGGAATGCAATCCGAGTCTCCTGTCGCCTGAATCTCGGCGCCGGCACGCCGGGAAGCGGGCCCTGCGACCGCGTCACTCCTACTCGGCCGCTGTTTCGCGGCGACCGAGATAGTACAGTCAGGCGCGGCCCCTGCGGGAGGATTCGTGAGCGAGCCGAAACGACCCAAGCGACCTGGTTCCTCGAAGGACACGAAACCGATGGGGCCCAAGTGCGAGGAGTGCGACAACCACCTCACACCTTCGGCCGCAGCGCGCGGATGGACGCGGTGCGAGGCCTGTCGGGCCAAGGAGCGCCGCGGCCCACGGAAAGCAGAGCGGTAGGCTCTCCGCCCTCCTGCTGCTCGCTGGATGCCGTGGTACTCCGGAACGCTACCTGACCTTTGCGAGCCGGTAGCTCTGCGCGAGGTCGCCGGTGATCCGATTCCCTTCACGGTCCAGCTGGATGAGCACGTTCTCGCCCACCAGATAGCGGTCGGGTCCCTGGGTGACGCCACCGAGCCGGATCGAGCCCCCGTCGTCGCTCCACACGACCGCGCCGCTGCGCTCGAACACACGCTCGTCCTTCCCGAGATACTTCGTGCGGAGGATGTAGGCGTCGTCGTACGTGAGCAGGATCGTCGTCTCGATCCCCTCGCAGTCGGCACAGGGGACGATCCCTTCGTACGTCCCCGCCCAATCGAGGGAGGTACGGCTCGTGTGTTCGTCAGGCCGGACGCCAGCGACGCCTCCAACCCCCGCACCCTCCTCGAGACCGGTGCCGGACTCAGACCGCGGTTTGTTTCGCTCCGCGATCACACGGAAGAACTCGGCGCTCGGAAGGAGCTCGTTCCCATTGTCGATGTCGAAGAACGAACGCGTCCACTTCCGTGGATCCGTTCTCGGCGTGCAGGGCGTTGGGACTTCGGCCGGCTCCCAATAGAAGACTCCGGCACCGCCCGCGTCCAGCACCGCCTTCGTGACATCGAGGAAGGAATCGTCTCTGGCCGTCGGTCGACGGCGGGTAGCCCGGTTCCATCTCGGGCAACCTGGAGTGAGACGCCACGCCTCCCGATGAGACCTCCTTCGGGTCGCTCGGAGAGGCCCCCACCGCGCCGAGCTGCGCGCCAAGGTCGGCTTCGTGCGTCCAGTCGTAGCCGGTCTCGACCACCATCACGTCGACGTCGTACTTCTTGCGCACGTGAGCAACGGTTTCGCCGAGCTCCGGGATCGACTGCACCGACCAGTACGGGTAGTACGAGATCCCGATGTAGTCGAAGTCGTCCACGCCGTGCGCCAGGGCCGCGTCGAACCAGGGCTCGACGTTTTCTGGCTGTGCTATGTGAAGCAGAACGCGGGGCGCGCTTCCGTAGCGCCCGGCCATGGCGCGTACTCCGCCGATTCCGGCGTTCAGCAACGTGGCATTCCGTAGCCAGTCGATCGGCCACCCACGGGTTCCGGCCGGACGCAGGATCTCCGTGTTGATCTCGTTCCCGACCTGCACGACGTCGGGCATGAGCCCCTGCGCTCCGAGGTAGGAAAGCGACTCCACGGTGTAGCTCCGCACCCTCTCCGCGAGCGTGGCGACATCGTGGAGTGCGGGAGCCCAGGCCGCGGGGATCACCTGCTTCCCGGGATCGGCCCAGTCGTCCGAGTAGTGGAAGTCGAGCATGGTGGAGAGGCCGAGCGCCTTCGCCCGGCGGAGCGTGCGCGCGGCATCCTCGAGCGTGGAGTAGTTCGTGCGCGTCGGTTCGACCCAGACCCGAACCCTGACGGCGTTCATCCCGGCTGCCGCGAGGATCTCGAACGGATCGCGGGCCTCACCGTCCACCTGGTAGACGGCCCCGCAGTCTTCCAGCTCATTCACCGAGGAGAGGTCGGCGCCACCCAGGATCTGCCGGGTAGCCTCAGGCCGCACCGCGGGAAGTCCGTGTCGTGCACCCGCGCACGACATCGTGAGAACGGACGACACTGCGAGCACCATGAGCAGGGCCGTCGTCCCACCAAGACTCCGGAGTTTGTCCATGCTCCCCCCAGAAAGGGTCATCGTAGTCATTGCAGGGGCTTCCGTCGATCGCAGCCGAAAGCGTTGCGGCAGACCGGCCCGATCTGCGACTCTCTTCCGCATCAAGTCGTGCGTCAGCCGCATCGCACGAGATCCACATCCACGGGGCCGGGAGATCGAACGATGATCGCGTCAGGACTGACCGCGCAGGGATCACTGTACCCGAAAAGCTGGACGGATCTCGCCCGGAGGACGACCAGGCATCTCTTCCTCTACGCACTTGCCTTGGGTGCGCCACTCCTCGCCACGATCGCCCAGGCCCAGAACGAGATCGCGGACGAGAACGCGCTCCCCGGTAGTCCCGCTTCCGAGTGGGACATCGTCGGCGCGGGTGACGCGAGCATCCAGGGCTTCGCGACGGAGATCAGCGTCGACCAGGGCGAGACCATCGACTTCAAGGTCGACACCGATGCGACCGACTACCGCCTCGACATCTACCGCCTCGGCTACTACGGCGGCCTCGGCGCGCGCAAGGTCGCAACGGTCGAGCCATCGGCGTCACTCCCCCAGGTCCAGCCCGCGCCGTTCGAGGATCCGACGACGGGGCTCGTCGACTGCGGCAACTGGGCGGTCTCCGCGTCCTGGAACGTCCCGGCGAACGCAGTCTCCGGCGTCTACGTCGCGAAGCTCGTCCGCGAGGATCCGGAGGACGGCCGCGCCAGCCACGTCATCTTCATCGTGCGTGACGACGACGGAGGTTCGGAGCTGCTCTTCCAGACGAACGACGCAGCGTGGCAGGCCTACAACACATACGGTGGGAACAGTCTCTACACAGGATCCCCGGACGGACGCGCCTACGAGGTGAGCTATAACCGGCCGTTCACCACGCGTTGCTGCGACTTCCCGGGAGGCGCCATCGTCTCCTGGTTCTTCGGCGCGCAGTATCCGATGGTCCGTTGGCTCGAGCGGAACGGATACGACGTCTCCTACACGACCTGTGTCGACTCGGACCGTAGCGGCGCCGAGATCCTGGAGCACGAGGTCTTCCTCTCCGTGGGACACGACGAGTACTGGTCCGGCGGGCAGCGCGCGAACGTGGAAGCCGCCCGTGAAGCGGGCGTCCATCTCGCGTTCTTCAGCGGCAACGAGGTGTTCTGGAAGACGCGCTGGGAACCGAGCATCGACGGAACGTCGACTCCGTACCGCACTCTCGTCTGCTACAAGGAGACGCACGCGAACGCAAAGATCGATCCGCTACCGGACGTGTGGACGGGTACATGGCGGGATCCGCGCTTCAGCCCGCCCGCGGACGGCGGACGTCCCGAGAACGAGCTCATGGGCACGATCTTCACGGTCAACGGCATCCGAAACGACGCGCTCCAGGTTCCGGAAGTCGACGGCAAGCTCCGGCTCTGGCGCGACACGTCCGTCGCAGACCTCGCTCCAGGAGAAGTCGTCACGTTCGGCGCGGGCACGCTCGGGTTCGAGTGGGACGAGGATCTCGACAACGGCTTCCGTCCCGCGGGCATCGTCCACTTCTCGACGACGACCGTGAGCGGAGTGCCGCTCCTCCAGGACTACGGTTCCAACTACGCCTCCGGCACCGCGACGCATCACGTGCTGTGGCGCCGGTACGACGACGGCACCTACGTCTTCAGTGCCGGCACCGTGCAGTGGTCCTGGGGACTCGACGCCACCCACGACAAGCCCGGCCCCGCCGAGGATCCGCGGATCCAGCAGGCGACCGTGAACCTCTTCGCCGACCTCGGGGTGCAGCCGACGACACTCCAGGCGGAACTGGTCGCCGCAACGGCGTCCACCGATGCGACCGATCCCATCTCCGTCATCACCTCCCCGGCGCCGGGCGCGGATGTGCCGAGCGGCGTGACGACGGTCGTCACGGGAACGGCGAGCGACGTGGGCGGACGGGTCGGCGGAGTCGAGGTCTCGGTGGACTCCGGTGCGACCTGGCATCCGGCGACCGGCCGCGAGTCCTGGAGCTACACCTGGGTCCCCGGCGCACCCGGTACGACGACGATCCTCTCGCGTGCCGTCGACGACACCGGCAACCTCGAGACGCCCGGAACCGGAGTAACGATCACGATCGACGGTTCCGGGTCGGGCGAGACCTGTCCGTGTCACCTCTTCGCCGAAGGCAGTGGCGGCGTCGGCGCGAACGATCCTGTATCCGTCGAGGTTGGCGTCCGCTTCCGCTCGGACCGCGAAGGTACGATCGACGGGATCCGCTTCTTCAAGCCGGGCGTCGCCACCGGCGGGACACACGTCGGCCGCCTCTGGACGAACGACGGCGTCCTTCTCGGCAACGTCGTCTTCCAGGATGAGACCGACTCGGGATGGCAGGAGGCGCTCTTCCCCGAGGGAAGCGAGATCGAGATCACGCCCGGGACGCTCTACGTCGCGTCCGTCTTCATGCCGCAGGGTAACTATGCGGCGACGAACGGCTACTTCGTGAACCCGGTCGACAACCCGCCGCTGCACGCGCCCGCCGACGGTGCCGAGGGGTTTGCGAACGGCGTCTACGTCTACGGAACGGGAGGATTCCCCACCGATACGTTCCAGTCCACGAACTACTGGGTCGACGTCGTCTTCGACACGCTCGCGGTGGTGCCGCCGTGCGCGGTCGATCAGACGACGGAGGACTTCGCTCAGGGAACGTTCGATTCCGGCGCGTATCTCATGGATCTCGGCGATGGTGCCGTCACCCTTGCCCCCGCCGCGGGCGCCGAGTTCTTCGGCGACACGATCCCGACCGGCTGGTCGGGCGGACTCTGGGGCGGCACCGGCGTCCTCGAGGTCGGGAACGGAATCCTCACCGTCGACGGTGCGCGCGTCAGCTCCGACCTCGGCTTCGGCCCGAGTAGGACTCTCGAGTTCGTCGCGACGTTCGGCGCGCAGGCGTTCCAGCACGTCGGCCTCAGCGGCGATGGCGACGTAAACGCGCCATGGGCACTCTTCAGCACAGGGCCGGTCGGCGGCGCCCTCTATGCGCGCACGAGCAACGGCACCGAACAACTCATCCCGGGAAGCTGGCTCGACGCACCTCACGACTTCGTCATCCGCTGGCAGCCGACGTTCTTCGACTTCTCCATCGACGGAACACCCGTCGCATCGATCCCGTTCACCGTCGGCACGAGCCTCCGGCCGGTCATGAGTGACCTCACGGTGGGAGTCGACAGCCTCACCGTCGACTGGATCCGCCTCACACCCTATGCGACGTCAGGCACGTTCACGACCCGTGTCGTCGACGCGGGCGGCACTGCGGCCTGGGGCACGTTCGCGTGGGGAGCGGACACGCCGTCCGGGACGAGCATCCTCATGTCCGTGCGCACGGGAGACACGGCCGTTCCGGACGGTTCCTGGACGTCGTTCGTTCCGATCGGCAACGGCGGCCTCGTCGGGCAGAGCGGCCGCTACGTCCAGTACCGCGCGGCTCTCTCGACGTCGGATCCCGCCACCACACCGGTGCTCCACGAAGTGACGATCGAGTGTGGAGTGGACGTCTCGGGGATCTGGGATGCGGCAGGCACTTCGCGCTTGGACGACGATCGTCCGCTGGTGTCGTGGCCGAACCCAGTGACCACCTCCGCGACGTTCCAACTCATCGTCGATGCCGAGGAGGCACGGAACGGACGCGTTCCGGTCGACATCCGGATCTACGACGCGGCCGGACGCGAAGTCCGCACACTCGTCCGAGGCGAGTACGGCTCCGGCACGCACTCCCTGCACTGGAACCTCGAGGACGGCCGCGGACGGCGCGTCAGCCCGGGTGTCTACTTCTATCGATCGAGGATCGGCGCGAAGGAACGGGCCGGAGAGTTGATCGTCGTTCGGTGAGCACATGGCGTCCGCGAACCGAATCAGTGTCAGACTATCCGGCCGCCTCTCGGGACGGCTCGTGGAGCTCGATCCGATTCCCCTCCGGGTCTACGAGCTGGGCGGCTCGCCCAAACGGAACGTCCTCCACGGGCCCGATCGCTACACCTGCTTCTGCAAGCCAACCGACGACACGATCGAGATCGTCGACGTCGATCATCAGGAACCAGTGCGGATCGTCCTCGCGCGGGACTCGGCGACCCGGATACAGAGCGATCTGAAACCCATCCGGCAGGGCGAGGAAGGCGAACTCGCCCTCGGACTCGGCAGTGATCCGTAGACCGAGCGTGTCGCGATAGAACGCGACCATTGCGTCGAGGTCATGGGTGTGGAGAAAGAGGATCCGGGCTCGGGCTCGGCCGAGCGGATGCTCGAGAGGCCGGTCTGAAGACTCCATGGCACTCCCCCAGGCGGTCGCACTGGCCTTCGCTCTAGCCGTTCGCTCCGGCCTTTCGCCCTACCCCTTCACTCCGCCCAAGGTGAGCCCCGAGACGAGGAACCGGTTCAGCGTGAGGAACAGCACGACCACCGGCAGACACACGAGCAGACTTCCCGCCGAGTAGTTGGCCCACTCGGTCTGGAACGTTCCCGCCAGTCCCTCGAGTCCGAGCGGGAGCGTGTAGAGCGTCTGGCTGCTCAGGATGACCCGCGCCACGATGAACTCCGACCAACCCGACATGAACGAGAAGAGTGCGGTGATCATGAGTGCCGGCCGGGCGAGCGGGAGGACGACGCGGATGAATGCGCCGATCTGATTCGTCCCGTCCACCATCGCCGCCTCTTCCAGATCGCGCGGAATCGTGTCGTAGTAGCCCTTGAGGGTCCAGACCGTGAACGGAAGCACTGTCGCGGTGTAGGCGATGATCAATCCGACGAGTGAGTCGATCAGTCCGAGGTTTCGCATGAGCACGTAGAGCGGCAGGAGCAGCATCGTCGCCGGGAACATCTGCGTGACGAGGAGCGCGATCATCCCGACCTTCCGTCCGGGGAAACGGAACCTCGAGAACGCGTACCCCGCGGTCGAGGCGAGCGCGACACCGAAGATGGTCACAGATACCGACACGATGAGCGAGTTCCGCATCCAGAGGAGGAACGGCTTCTCGGTCAGGATCGTTCTGTAGGCGGCGAGGGTCGCGCCGTCCGGAATGAGGCTCAGCGAAGTCGAGTAGAGCGCGTCGGAGGGACGGAGCGAAACACTGATCACGACCAGGATCGGGTAGATCGTCGCGAGCGTCACGCCGGCCAGGATGAGGTGGAAGAGCACGGAGCGGAACGTTCTCATCGCGCCACCCCCTCGTCGAGCGCCTTCGTCTGCTTGAGGTAGCCCAGGATGAACCCGAGCAGGATGAGGAAGATGACGACGCTGAACGCAGCGGCGTAGCCGTACCGGTAGTAGGTGAACGCGGCCTTGTAGACGTACGTCACGAGGATGTGCGAGCTGTCGGCCGGCTCTCCCCCACGGGTCACGAGCCAGATGACGTTGAGGTTGTTGAACGTCCAGATCGCGCCGAGCGAGACGGCCGGAACCATGACCGGTTTCAGCATCGGCAGCGTGATCCGCCAGAACCGCTGCCACGCATTCGCGCCGTCGATCTCCGCCGCCTCATAGAGTTCCTTCGGGATCGACTGGAGCCCACCGAGTGCGATCACCATCATGAACGGGAAGCCGAGCCAGATGTTCGTGATGGTCGCGGCGGTGAAGGCCCAGAACGGGTCCGAGAGCCAGGGAACCGGGCCGATCCCGAGCCAGCGCGTCAGGATCAGATTGATCGCACCGTACTCGTAGCTGAACATGCCGCGCCAGGTGAGCGCGACGATGTACTGCGGCATGGCCCACGGCAGGATGAGGAGTGCGCGAAAGATCGGCTTCCCGCGGACCGGCCCATCCAGGAGGAGTGCGAAGAGGATCCCCAGCGTCACGTGGAAGAACACGTTGACCAGGGTCCAGACCACCGTCTTCCCGAGTACGGAGTAGAGTTCCGACTCTTTGAAGATGTTCTGGTAGTTGCCGAGGCCGATCACGCTGAAGTCCGTCGCGTGATAGAGCCCCATGTTCGTGATGCTGATGTAGAGGTTGTATAGGAACGGATAGAGGACCACGACCCCGATGACCAGGGCCGTGGGCAGAAGGAACCCGTACGGCAGACGGTAGCGCGCTTGGAACGCGCCCACGTGCCTAGCCCTTCATCTCGCGGATCTTCTTGACCGCGAGGTCCTGCATCTCGCGCGCGGCATCGCGCGGCTCCTTGGCTCCGTTCCAGACGCTCTGCACCGACGGACGCATCGCATCCCAGATCGCGCGCATCTCGGGGACGACCGGCATCCGCTTCCCCACCTCGACCTGCTCGCTCGAGGACAGGAGCATCTCGTTCCCGTGGATCTCCGGCAGCTCGTACGCCGCCGTCCGGGCCGGCAGCGTCCCGATCGTGGTCGCGTACTCGACCTGGAAGTCCGTCTGCGTGAGATAGCGGAGCGCCTCGAGCACGCCTTCGAGACGATCACCCGTGCACTTCGCACTCACCGAGTACCCCTTGGACGAGATCATCGGCGCGGGCCAGCGCCCGGTCTCGTCGATCTTCGGGATCCGGGCGAGGCCGATGTCGAGACCCGCCTTGCGATACGCCTCCCAGGACCACGGACCGTTGATGATGAACGCGGCGCGGCCTTCCTTGAAGATCGTGTCGGCGATCTCGTAGTCGCACTCGGTCGGCATGATCTTGGAGTCGTCGCGGAAGGACTTGATGAGCTGGAGCGCCTTGACCATCGCCTCGGAGTTGAGGGTCGGGCGAGACTGGTCGTCCATGACCCAACCACCGTAGCCGGTGAGGAACGGAACCGCCCAGAACGGTTCCATCACCTGGAAGACGAGCCCGTAGCGTTCCGGGCGGCCATCCCCATCCTGGTCGATCGTCTGCGCCTTCGCCATCTCGATGAGTTCGTTCATCGTCTTGGGCGGAGTGGGAACGAGCGCTTTGTTGTAGACGAGCGTGAGATGGTTCCCGACCTGATCCGGCAGCGCGTAGATGTGTCCGCCCAGACGATCGAACGCCTCGCTCCGGAACTCGTGGAGCTCTTCCTCACTCAGGATCCCGTCGATCGGCTGGATGAGTCCCATCACGGAGAACGGTCCCACCTGGTCCGACGGTCCGTAGACGAGATCCGGTCCGCTCCCGGCGAGGGCCGCCGTCTGGAACTGCGTGCGCAGGTCTTCCGTGCTGTAGTGGGAGAGCTCGATCTTCATCCCCGGGTGGGACTCTTCGTACTTCGCGATCTGGCCGGCCTGGACTTCCCGCTCCTGCGGGTCCATCTGCTCCCAGAGCTTGATGGTGAACGTCTTCGCGCCACCCTTCCCGTCGGTGCCGCTCTCGCCGCCACCCTTCTCGTCACCGCAACCAAACGCGACCATGACCAGAGCCGAGAGCGCACACGCGCGGACCCATCCAACGAACGGAGACTTCTTCAAAGACCGATCCTCTCTTCCGTGTTTGCGTCGAAGAAATGTGCGCGATCGAGATCGAAGGAGTAGCCCAGCTCGGATCCGATGTCCGCCCGCACGTCACCATGCGCCCGCACGATGACCGGCTGTCCGTTCGTCTCTCCGTAGACGTATGACTCCCCTCCCGTCGGCTCGATCAGCGTGACACGCAGCCGAAGCGGACCGGACGGATCGAGGGTGAGGTTCTCGGGACGCACTCCGAGGATCGCGCGTCCCGCACCGAGACCAGAGAGCGCATCCGCTCGACCGTTGAGCCGACCCGCCGCCGCTCCGGCGACGTGGAGCTGTCCACCGTCGACGCGGACGTCCGCGAAGAAGTTCATCCCGGGATTGCCGATGAACGCCGCGACGAACTTGTTCCGCGGCCGGTGATAGACCTCGAGCGGCTCCCCGATCTGCTGGACGACGCCCTTGTTCAACACGACGATCCTCTGCCCCATCGTCATCGCCTCGACCTGATCGTGCGTGACATAGACGGTCGTGACCTTGAGCCTCCGGTGGAGTGCGGAGATCTCCGCACGCATCTCGGACCGGAGCTTCGCGTCGAGGTTGGACAGAGGTTCGTCGAAGAGGAACACCTGCGGGTCACGCACGATGGCACGCCCCAACGCGACGCGCTGCCGCTCCCCGCCGGAGAGTGCCTTGGGCAGCTTCCCGAGCAGCTCCCCGATCCCGAGCAACTTCGCCGCGTCGTCCACCTTCCGGTCGATCTCGTCCTTGGGACGACGCCGGATCTTGAGGCCGAAGGCGAGGTTCTCGCGCGCCGTGAGATGGGGGTAGAGCGCGTAGTTCTGGAAAACCATCGCAATGTCGCGCTCCCGGGGCGCAACGTGCGTCACGTCCCGGTCCCCGATCCAGACCTTGCCCGAGGTGACGTCCTCGAGCCCGGCGATGATCCGGAGAATGGTCGACTTACCGCAGCCGGACGGTCCCACCAGGACGAGGAACTCCTCGTCCCGGATGTTCAGGTCCAACTCGTGGAGCACCCGCTTGCCGCGGGCGTAGGTCTTCTCCACGCGCTCGAGACGTACTTCTGCCATAGCCCGGACAGTTTGCGCCCAACCGGGGCGTCGACGCAACTTCACTTGCTACATTCGGTTCCGACGGCTGTCCGGGCGTTGGTGGCGGTGTCCCGTCGCTGGGGCCCCTTCGTTCTCGAATCGCCGTGCGGCGTGGGCGTGTTGGCAGGGGCGTTGGTGGCCGGACTCATAGGTTCGCTGCGGGGCCCCAGCGACGGGACAGGCACGTTTGGGCGGGCCGTCGGGCGAACTGGCGGCGTGAGGGGGTTTGGGGGCCGGTGGAGTGGGCCGGTGGAGTGGGAGGGGATCGCGGAGCTTGGGGCCAAATGATGGGCGCCCGAACGGAGCCGACTGGGTGGCGGGGACTGTGGTCGGGAGATTGCGGATTGCTCGCGCAGCCTCGGCGCGACCACCCGGCCCCCGCCCCGCCGAGCGGTCCGTGGGCAGCTGGCGACACAGACGGCACGGACAATCCACGACCTAAACGCCTCCTCCACTACAATTTAATCGGTTCTCACGAAGCCCCCCCGCCCCATACCCTCAAGCCGAAGGGCCCGCCCGAACCGGTGTTTCCGAACCCGTCACCACCCAGAAAGCGCCCATGTCCCCCTCGAGCCTCGGAGCCGGGGCCCCGAAGCGAACATATGAGGCCGGCCACCAACGCGGCTGCCAACACGCCAACGCCGCACGGCGATTCGAGAGCGGCGGGGCCCCGGCTCCGAGGCGACGCCGACCATCGGCACATCCCCGTCGGCGAAAGGAAACGCCGACGTCAGGGCGACGCCGGAGGCGACTCCGGCAGTAGGCTGACGGGGCCCGTTTGTGAGATCATCTTTCCTGGATGCACTGTGCTATCCTTGGTAGTCCGCAATGCGACACCGAGATACGTCTCCACCCCTCCTCGACCTCGCCTCTGGACATCGGGGAGGCCACCCGGACGGTCGGTCCGGGAGCTGGACAGAAGAGGAACCCGAACGATGAAGAAGACTCTTTGGCTGGTCGCGGCTCTCGCCGCTGGGTATGCCACCCAGTCCCTCGCCGCGGGATTCGGCACCCCGACCGTCGACGGAGTCCTGGACGCGGTCTACAACGCGCCGGAAGCTAGCGATCCGAGCGACGACCCGCAGGGCAATGCCGCCATGGACCTCCTCGACCTCTACGTCTGCAATGACAACGACTTCTGGTACTTCTACTTCACGATCGACGAGAACGTAGTCACGACGAACTGGGGCAAGTACCTCCTCTACATCGACACCACCGGTGACGGCGCGGGCGCGACGTTCGACGCTTGGGGAAGAAACGTCGCGGTCGTCAACCCAAACGGCCTTCCCGAGTACAGCCTCAACGGGTGGGTCGACGGTGGCGGCACCTACGACGAGAACAAGACCCAGCTCTGGCACTGGACCGGCGCGGCGTGGACCCAGCAGGGCACGGCTGCGGATGCGGCACTGCTCGCGGGCACTCCGAGCGCGATCGAGTGGAAGGTGTCGCGTGCGGCTCTCGGTGACCCGGCCACCATCTGGTGCGAGGTCTTCTCGACGGGCGGCGGCGGTGGTGACAACGCGCAGGACACGATCAACGATCCTGCAGACGACTGGAACGCGACCGACTGGTCGACCCAGGCGCAGCTCTTCAACTCGACGCGTGTCGATCGCGCTTCGGGAAGTGATACGACGCCTCCGGTCGTCACATCGGCGACCACGATCGGTCAGGAACCGATCAACGAGGTCCTGGTCGAGTTCTCCGAGGCGGTGACGGCGGCCACAGCCGAGGTTCCGGGCAACTACTCGATCACGGGTGGTGGCGCGATCACGATCGCGGGCGCCGACCTCCAGGCGGACCCGACCAAGGTCATCCTCACCCTGGGCAGCGCACTCGGCTACGGCACGGCGTACACGGTCAAGGCGGTCAACATCAAGGACCTCGCCGGAAACACGATCGTGAACAACAACGTCACGAACGTCGACTGCTTCAAGGTCTTCAGCCTCACCTTCCAGGCGCGGATGAACCTCTATCTGCGTGACAACTCCGTGCCGCCGGACACGGTCGGCGTCGAAGGCTCGACCTCCCCGCTCACGTGGGATCCGACCTGCGACAACCTCCTCTTCGATGCGGACATGGACAGCGTCTACACCGGCACCTACCAGTTCACGCTCGGGGTCGACTGCACGACCGGCCTCATTCCGGAAGGCTCCGCGCTCGAATACAAGTTCACCCACAACTGCACGACGTGGGAGTCGACGAGCAACCACTACTACGCGTTCGACGACGGGATCGGCGAAGACACGCTCGACATCTGGTGGCAGGACGAGGCCCCGAGCGACTTCACGGTCAACGCGATGGACGTGATCCTGACGGTCGACACGAGTGGACTCGAGACGCCTCCGACCGCGGCCGACTCCGTCGGCGTCGCCGGAAGCGAGCTGCCGTTCACCTGGGACCTCCCGAAGATCAACATGCTCGACGATGGTGTCGCTCCGGACGATACGGCGGACGACGGGATCTACTCCGGTCGCTTCACGTTCCCCGCGGGAACCCACAAGAACCTCGAGTACAAGTTCGCGATCAACCGCGACTTCGAGTGCTCGGGTGGTAGCAACCGCGGCCTGGTCCTCGACGACACGACGTACTCGACGAGTAACCCGCTCGTGATGCCGCTCGCGATCTACGACCTCTGCCTCGATCCAGCTTCGGCACCGGATCCGGCCGCGTCGGCTCCGTCGCTTCACCTCGCGGTGAGTCCGAACCCGTTCTCGAACGGGACCGCGATCCGCTTCGTTGCGCCTACGGCGACGAACGGTACCGTCGCAGTGTTCGACGCGTCGGGTCGTCAGATCCGCGTGCTCGCGCACGGCGCGTTCGACGCGGGCGTCCAGGTGGTCGAGTTCGACAGCAAGGACGGCTCGGGCCGCAACCTCTCTCCGGGCGTCTACTTCGTCCGCGTCGCGCTGGAGAACGGCGTGGCGACGCAGACCATGACGGTCGTGAGGTAAGGACGTCGGTCGATCGATCGGCGGCTGCGAGATAGAGTAACGGCCTCGGGCGCATGCTCGGGGCCGTTGCGTTTGGTGCAACAGGCGGGACACCCGAGGATCGAGGGGCGGTCGTGAGGATCACACACGGATCGTCATCGAACTGAGTGACGAGGCCCGAGAAAGCGGACTTGGAAGCGGACTTGGAAGTGGAATGAACAGCGACGGATCGGAATCGAACCAGGATCGAGTGCGAGGCATCCTCCTCGGTCTGGCCGCCGGTGATCGGATCGGTGGACCGATCCGGATGGCTCTGTTCGTCGCAGAGAGCCTGCAGGAGAACCAAGGGTTCGATCGACACGACCTCGGGAAGCGGTACCACGAGTGGTGGCGGGAAGGCGCGTTCGACACCGGCCCCACCGTCGCGGGGGTCCTCTCGTGGGTCGACCGGGACCTCTCCTTCGAGGTAGCGGCCCAGCGCGTCGATCAGGAACTCCGTGGTCTCACCGCTGGGTGCAACTCCGCACACCGGGCGGCTCCGATCGCGATGAGCGCACACATCGCCGACGCCACGGTCGGCTCGGTCGCCATGAAGGAAGCGAGGCTGACGCACTTCCACCCGTTGGCCGGCCAGACATCGGCGGCAGTGGTACGCCTGTGCCGCCTCCTCGTCAGGGGCACGGCTTGGCCGGACGCACTGCAACTCATCGCCGAGTCGAGTGAGCCCAGGATCCGTCAGGCGCTCCAAGTCCGCTCTGAGAACGAGATCAACTCCGGCGGATTCGCTCCGGACGTGCTCGCGGCGGCGGTCTATCACCTCCGCCAGGCGGACTCCTTTGCCGAGGCGGTCAATCGGTCCATGGCCTTCGCCGGATTCGCAAACTACTGCCCTGTGCTGGTCGGGAGCATCGGAGGAGCGCGCTGGGGCCGACGACAGATCGAAGCCTCACACCTCGAGCACCATGGCTCGCTCGTCGCGCGGCTCGAGTCGGTCGCGGAGGCGATGGCCGTCGACTGGTGACGCGGGGCTGCAGGGCCGCGGGTTGCGGGCTGCGGCGACGCGGGATTCACCGCAGCGAGAGGTCGATCGCCGCACGCACCGCAGGTCCCTGGATGACGTCGATGCGCATTCCTGGCAAGCTTCTTCCATGAAGAACCGACGCCGCTCCCGACCACCCGGATGGTGTCTCGACCGCACCCTCTATCAGGTCAACCTCCGGCAGTTCACCCAGGAAGGGACGCTGCGGGCGTTCCGCGCACATCTCCCCCGGCTTCGGGATCTCGGTGTCGGCATCCTCTGGTTCATGCCGATCCATCCGATCGGCGAAGTCGGCCGGAAGGGAAGCCTAGGGAGCTACTACGCGGTTCGTGACTATCGGAAGGTGAACCCCGAGCACGGCACGATGAGGGACTTCGACCGCACCGTGCGCGCGGCGAACGAGCACGGGATGGAAGTGATCCTCGATTGGGTGCCGAACCACACGGCGTGGGACCACCCGTGGATCCGGAAGCACCCCGAATGGTATCGACGCGATCCGGACGGCCGGATCCTGCCTCCGGTGCCGGACTGGACGGACGTCGCGCAGCTCGACTACGGAACGGAGTCCGGCATTCGCGAGACGCTTCCGTCGAGGAAGACGGGCACCGGCGGACGGGGAGCGAGCGCCGCTACCCGCGGCACGAGCGGGAGTGGGCCGAAAGTCCCACCCCACACCCGCGCCCTCTGGGACGAGATGCAGTCGTGCATGGAGTTCTGGGTGCGTGATCACGGCGTCGCCGGCTTCCGATGCGACGTCGCCGCGTTTCTACCGCTCCGCTTCTGGCAGGAGACGAGAATCCGTCTGCGTCGTCTGCGTGAAGTCTTCCTCCTGGCCGAAGCGGATGGACCCGGAATGCACGACGACGCGTTCGACGCGACGTACGGATGGACGCTGCAACGGGGCTTGGAGGACGTGAGACGAGGTCACCGGATCCCGCACGGACTCGGCGACACCCCTCAGGAGAGGAAGCCGTTCCGTGCGCGCGAACTCGAGGCACTCCTGCGGCGTGACCTCCGCGCCTATCCCGCGGACGCACTCCGCATGCAGATGACGTCGAACCACGACGCGAACTCCTGGACCGGGAGCGTGTTTCATCGGCTCGGCCGCGACGGCGCCGAACTCGGGGCGGTGCTGAGCTTCGTCTTCCCCGGCATCCCGCTCATCTACAACGGACAGGAGGCGGGATCGAAACGGCGACTCGCGTTCTTCGAGAAGGACGAGATCCCGTGGCCGGAAGAATCACGGGAACACGCATTCTCCCGGCTGTACCGAGAACTCGCGGCGATCCGACGGGAATCTCCGCTCCTGCGAAGTGGCTCCGAGGGAGCGCCGATCCGGTTCCTTAAGCACGACCATGACGACGTGATCGCGTTCGTTCGCGAGGATGCGCGAGGGGCGATCTTCGGTGTGTTTCAGCTGGGTGCGGACAGCGCCACGAACGACAGCGAACCCTCCGGTCGCGGTCGACCCGTGGTCCTGCGGCCTAGGTGCCGGTTCCCACTACGGCTCCGGTTCGCGTCGGGCGGGTCGAGAGGCGGGGTGGGTGAGCCGTCGCCCGACGCCACGGGGTACGGCGCCGTCGCGACGGTGCGCGAGATTCCACCGATGTCCGGCCCGGTAGAGGCGTTCGACGCCGACGCGGAACGGAAACGATGGCGGTGCGCGGTCTGGACGTCCTGACCGCGCACAGGTCGCATGAAGTCAACAAGTGCCGAGAGTACGATCTTGAGTATCACTCCTTGATGATCATCTGTGGATGGATGGGAGGATCGCACTTGCTGCTTTCCTCCAAGCAGCAGTCCTTGAACTCGAAGACGACTTTCAGCACTCCAAGGACCCGGAGGCTGAACTCGAGCGCAAGAGTGTGCGCCTGGGGCACGTCTAGGGTACCTTCGTTCATCCTTACTTCGAGATACCTCGGTCGAATCCAGCTTCAAAGCTGACTCGCCAATCGGCCATGTGCTGATGCACCTGCTGTTTCTCGATCGCGACGAGACACTTGGGGTCGTTGCATCCGAAGCGGACATCAAGAGTCCGTGTAGCGGCGATCTCGTACGACAGAACCAGATCTGACTTCTCCAGACGGGCGTGGGAGGCTCTCACGATGAAACCTGGACGCGGTGCGGACCCGCGCCGAACGATGCACCACGCCCCGACCTTCGAGTCCTTGTCATCACACCCCTCTCGCAACTCGTCCTTCGTCATGCTACCTCCCCGAGACGTCCGTCTCACCTTCGGTCAGCCTGGAGAGAACGGGATCGCCTTCGATCATCGCTGGGTGTACTCCCCGCGCTCTCGCCGCATTGACGTGGGTCACCGCTTCGGAGCGGTGACCGAGCATCTCGAACGCTATCGCGATGAGCAGGTGCAGATCGGGTTGCCACCCTTCCGCTGGGCCCATCCTGGCAAGCCAGGCCCGTGCTCGCGCTTCGTCCCCCAAGTACCCGAAGTAGGAGACGATGCTCGCCTTCGCCCTGTCGTCGTTCCCATCCACCGCGAGCTCGGCCTCCGCCAGTTCGATCGCACGGATCGTATCGTCACGCCACGAAAGGTCAGAACGATCAGCATGGTACCCGGATGCTCCACGGTAGGCCCACATCCTGTGATCGCGATCGTTGATCCCGATCGCTTCCGAGAACCACTGGCGGGCCTTCCGGAACTCACCCCGACTCCAGCACAGAGTTCCGAGATTCGAGGCCGTTGTATAATCCCGGCACCGATCGTAGGAACTCGAGAGCATCTGTTCGGCTTCGTCGAGCCGCCCCATTGCATGGTATAGACTTCCCAGGTTGCTCTGCCCCCATCCGCTGTCCGGTATCAGCCTGACCACTTCGGCAAACTGGTCTGCGGCCTCGTCGAAACGATTCCGTCGGTAGAGGAAAGCTCCAAGTGCGTTGTGGCTCCCCCAGTAGTCCGGTTTGACTCGCACCGCGAGTCGGAGGGCCTGTTCGGCGCTGTCATAGTCCCGAAGCGCTTCATAGACACGGCCTAGTGGGAGAAGGACCTCCGGGTTGGTCGCGTCGAGCGACTTGGCCAGTAGAAGACTTTGAAGCGCTTCCTGTGACCGGCCGAGTCCGTGAGCAACGAGTCCAAGCGTCACGTGAATCTGAGGAAGAGACCGTTCCAGCTCTCCAGCTCGGCGGCAGTGCATCTTCGCCCGCTCGGTCCACTGGATCCCCTTCGTCCGCTCGTACATTCGCCAGCAGGCTTCTCCGAGCTTTGCGTAGGCGAGCGCGAACTGTGGATCGGATTCGACGGCCCGCTCGAGCACTTCGATCGCCGCACGAACACGACCGACGTCCTGAAAGTCGGTGAGGTGACCGATCCCCGCCAGGTAGAGCGAGTAGGCGGACGCATCTCTGGTCGAGCCCAGCGATCGAGTTTCATCGTCGGTTCCAACCTCGACAGCGTCGATCTCCAGGAGCTTCAGGACCTCATGCAGGATCTCCTCCTCTAGAAGTCCCTCACTTTCCGATCTCCGCTCTACCCTGGTCGCAGACAACACCCGTGAGTCCGCGGCGTCCACCAACTGAAGAAGTACTGACACCTGACCGGCGCCCCGAGTGACGGTTCCCGTGAGCACCACCGAGGCCCCGAGTTCCGACTGGGCGGCCTGAACGGTTTGCACATCACGTGACTGGACGTCTGACATCGGCAGTACGCAGTATCGGCTCCACACTCCAAGTCGTGGCTGTCCGATCGCGGATGCGATCGCATTTGCGATACCCTGGCAAAGCGCACGATCCGAGTCATCTGGGCCAGATGCCACGAGGGGAAGCACGACCAGCCTCGGCCGCTCGGGAAGCACATTGTGGATTCGAGTCGAACCGCCAGCAACGGGCGACGGTTGGGAAACCTCATGACTCTGGTACGCACGCGCGACGTGCTCCAGAGCGACCTTCATCGCCGACGCGCTGGAGAACCTGCTCTCCGGCTTCTTCTCCATTGCGGTTTCGATGATCCGGTCGAAGGCCTTCGGGAAGGACTGGTTCGAAGTCGACACGGGCAGCGGGAGCTCGTCGCAGATCGCGCGGCACAGCTCTCCGGCGCTCGAGCCAACAAAGGGTGGCACTCCCGTGGCCAGAATGTAGAGGGTCGCGCCGAGACTGAAGATGTCGCTTCGGTAGTCGATCGCGTCCCGTCGGACCTGTTCCGGACTCATGAAGGCAAGGGTCCCCGCCCCGCGACTGGACGTTGCGACATCATCCGAAGCTTCGTGGAGCGCGAGTCCGTGACTCGACCGGATCGCGGCGATCCCGAAGTCCAGCACCTTGAGGTGACCCCGCTTCGTCCGAACGAGGTTCCCTGGCTTGATGTCCCGGTGGACCACACCATGTGAGTGCGCTTCCGCCAGCGCGTCCGCTGCTTGGATCCCCACCTCGAGGACCTGGGCGGCGGTCAGTCGGACCTCGGCGAGGGTCGGTTCGGGAAGATACTCCATGACGATGAAAGGTCGTCCGTCGTCGGTCTCGCCAACCTCGAACACGGTGCAGATGTTGGGATGACTGAGCGCCGCGGCGATCCTGGCCTCGGTCACAAGCCTTCGGTGCGCGTCCTCGGAGCCGTCCCCTTTGACGACCTTGATCGCGACCTTTCTCGGCAGGCGCTCGTCCTGCGCGAGGTAGACCGACCCCATCCCACCGGAAGACAGCAACTCGAGGATCTTGTAGTTCGGAACGCGCACCGATCCCTCCGCCTGGAACGGCAAGCTGGGATGTGTTCGTGATCCCGGCGGCATCACCGCCAGAACGACCTCGATTGCACACGGGGAGCCTGAGCCGTGCCTAGGGTATCATGGAACGAATTCCGCGTGATGAAAACTGCTTCGAGGAGGCATCTGTGGCCGAGATCAAGACTCAACGAACCGAGAAGAGTGTCTCGTCGTTCCTCGACTCAGTCGAGCACCAGGGTCGCCGCGAGGACGCCAAGAAGGTCGCGGCGATCATGGAGGACGTGACCGGCGAGAAGCCGGAGATGTGGGGAGAGAGTATCATCGGCTTCGGCAGCTACCACTACGTGTACGAAAGTGGCCGCGAAGGTGACTGGATGCTGGTCGGATTCTCACCGCGCAAGGCGAACCTCGTCCTCTACATCATGTCGGGCTTTTCGAAGTACGATGAACTGATGGCGAGGCTCGGGAAGCACAAGACAGGGAAGTCGTGCCTCTACCTGAACCGGCTCTCAGACGTGGACGAGAAGGTGCTGCGGCGGCTGATCAAGGAGTCGGTGACGCATCTCAGGAAGCAGGAGAAGTCGCGGAGCCGAAGCTGAGTATCGGCACGAAGCGCCCACGAATCGCGTCAGCTGCGCTACACTCGCGGGTTCACCGTGAGTTTGCAGACAGGAGGGAGCCGTGGCCGATCGAGACATGGAGAGACGTGCATTCCTGGACATTCTGGCCCGCCACTCCGCCCTCGGCGGGATCGCCCTCCTGGCGACGTCCCTGCTGGGATGCGGAGGCTCGGATCGTGCCGAGAGCGATGCAGAGGGCCGCACCGGCAGCGAGGATGCGGAACGAGGCGAGGCTGGAGCGAGCGCGGGCGATCCCTGCGGCGATCTGAGCGCGCTCTCCGATGACGAGTTGTCCGATCGTCGGACCGTCGAGTACGTGCCGGTCACGCCCGACGCCGAGAAGCGCTGCGACAACTGCCAGCTCTGGATCGCCCCCGAGAACGGTGCGCCCTGCGGTGGCTGCGACATCCTCGCGGGCCCGATCCACCCTCGAGGCTACTGCACGGCCTGGAGCGCGGTCTGAGCGTCACTGCCGGATCCAAGCACAAGTGGCCTCACGCAGTTACCACCTCGACGCGTCGGATACCCCATGGCGATGGGACCCGTTCGAGTTCCCCGAAGGAACGATTCCGACTACTGGCCGAATCGGCTCTTGATGGCGCCCCACCCCGTACGCTTCACCGGGGACACGGGGTGATAGGTCACCGTCAGCATCGGACGGATAGCGTCGTCCGTGGCTTCACGCGACGCGACGCCGCGTGCCGTCGACACCTGCGTCTCTGGACCCTGGAGCAGCCAGCCGTGGTTCGAGCGACTACCATCGATCCAACTCTGGACGTCGGACAGGAGCCCTTCCCCTCCGAAGACGTAGACGCCGGGAGGCCCGAGCACGAACGTTCCACTGGACTGAGGTGAGAAATCGCCACCCGGCGCCGCCCAGGCCGAATCGGGATAGAAGCGGTGGATCCACGTGGCATCGCCCGGCAACGCCGGCGCACCGGATCCGCCGCCCGAGACGGACGCGCCCTCGCCCCAGGAGGCGGTCAGGGGAAACACGACGACCTCCACGGAGTCGGTCGCCGGGGCATTCGTCACCGTGAGTGTCAGGGCCACTCCGTCGACGACGACGTCGGACGGTAGCGAAGAGAGATCGAAGGAGAGCACTGCGCGTCGCGTGTTTCCTTGGCTGTTCGTCCCGAGGAACAGAGTCGGACCGGATCCGCTGGCCGTCTCGCCGAGCGGATCGAAGAAGAGCGTGGTGTCCTGCGTGGGCTGGAGCGTGATCTCCTCGGCGGCCATTGGCGTAGTTGAAGTCGTGGTCGTAGCCGTGATTGTCCCTCGAGTCGTGGCTGTGGCCCCGGCCGTCGCCGTGATCGTGGCAACCATGGCGGCACCAGCCAGCGCGGCACATGACGCGCCGACGGCGACGATCGTGGTCAATCTCCCCGGAGCAGCCCAGGCGGTCGATAGGTTGGGTCTCATCGTTCGGACATCCCCTCCCCGGCAAGTCCGGGACCGTTCAGCGTTTGTGTCACCGCACGACCGATACGATAGCGCAAGTCACGCGCCGGAGTTCTCCGCAATCCGGTACTTCACGATCGCTTTGACCAGCTTCGCGGGGATCGGGTCGTCCGGTGAGAATCGAACGGCACCTTTGCTCGTGTCGTAACGCCCCAACTGGTCCGCGTGCGCCTCGACGAACCTACGGCAGGTGCTTCACCGAGAACGTCTCTTCCTGCTCGTCGAACGTGAACTCGTAGTTCCCGTCGCCGGGGACGACGACCTCGATCGAGTTCGTGAACGCCCAACTACAGAAGGAGGCACTGACCGTTCCGCCCGACTCGAGTGTGAGCGTGCCGTCGCCCGGACACCGACCACGCTGGCCGGTGAAGTTCGTCTCGTTGAGTCGGAAGGAGAACTTGAGCTTCTGCTCCGGCAGCGCCGAGGCCGCAATCGAGAGGGTGTCACCCCAGACGCAACCGCCCAGGTTCGTCATGTGAGGCGCCAGCCCTTCACCGGGGTTTCCGTCCCAGTTGCCGACGATCTCGACGTTGTCGCTCGGCGTGCACTCGGAAATCGCTGCGAGTGTGATGAGCGGCACCGTCGTCGCCGCATTCTCCAGGACCTCGATGTCCTCGACCTTCTGCGTGAAGTACCCCGGAGCGGAGACCTCGACGTCGTAGAACCCGGGCTCGAGCTCACTCACCGCGTACGCGCCGGCCGCGACGGACGTCTGGCCCTCGAGGCGGTTCGTGTTCGCGACGAAGACTTTCACCGTGGTCGACGGCGGAGTCGGGGGCGCATCGTCCCACGCCACCGTGCCCTCGAGGGAACCGGGCAGGATCACTTCGAGCGGCGAGATGATGTAGCGCTGGTTGAACTCATCGAGCTTCACCTCGTAGTCGCCGGCGTTCGGGAACTGGATCGAGAGTTCGGACTGGTTCGTCACCGGACAGACGTCGCCTTCGAGACCGAGCGTAGGCCCATTCTCGACACACGGTCCATAGTCGGGCGTGTTGTCGGTCGCGCCGCCGGTCCGGAAGCGGAGACGGAGGATGCCGGGCGCGGCCACGGTCATCGTGTCCACGAAGACGCAGGGTTCGATCTGCGTCATCTCCCCTTCGGAGACACCGTTCCGCATCACTTCGACGATCTCGTGCAGCGGCTGGCACTCAGCGAGGAGCTGCAACGTGAGGGTTCCGACCGCAACGTCATCGCCTTCCGCAACGACCACGCCCGAAACGCTCGTACCCTCGTACCCGATGCGGGACGCGACGACCGAATAGGTGCCCGCGTTCAGGTTCGAGAAGAGGAACGAACCATCCGTGGCCGAGCTCTTGGTCGAAGCGACGACAGCACCCTGGGAGGTCTGGAGTTCGACGTCGGCCTGCAGCAGCGGATCTGGACCGTCAGAGAACGCGACCGTGCCCGAGACACTCCCCAGGTCGACGACCGTGACGAGCGTGACCGTGAAGGTGCGGTTCTCCTGGTTGAGGACGAACTCGTAGTCGCCGGTCTGTGGGAACCAGACGCGGAGGGCGGGTCCGCCCGCGGCGGGATTGACGCAACCGCCCCCGAACAGCGTGTCCGCTTCGGACGTGCACGTCCCGAAGTCCGGCGGGTTGTCCCAGGTGTTCCCGGTCCGGAACTTCATGAAGTGAGTCTGGCCGGCGCCTTCGACGACGACCTGCACCGTGTCGGCGAAGAGGCAGGTATCCAGCTGGGTCATCGGGGCCGTGCTGGTGTTCCAGTCATTGAAGTCACCCACGATCTGCACGATGTCGCTGATCGGATCGCATTCCTCCGAAACCGCGAGCTGGACGGTCCCGAGCAGCGTCGGCTCTTCGGACGAGACGACGACATCCTCGATCGTTTCGTCGACGAAGCCGAATGCGGAGATGGTGACGTCGTAGATCCCGACAGGGATCGAACTCACATCGAAGGACCCATCCGTCGTCGATGACGAGCCGCTCCGGACGACCTCGCCGTTGGTCTGCTTGATCACCTCGATCGTCGCGGCCGGCATAGGTGAGGGGTTGCCCTCGAACGTAACCGAGCCGCTGATGCCACCGACCTCGACCTCGCCGAGGAGCGTGATCTCGTAGGTGAGGAGGCTCTCGTTGACGCGGAAGGCGTAGTCGCCGGTGGCGGGGAAGGAGATCCCGAGGGCAGGAGCGTTGCCGTCGCCGGTGCACAGGTCCCCACTGAGCTCGAGCGTATCGGCCTCGGTACCGCAGTTCGCGAAGTCCGGGGAGACGCCCCAGGCCCCACCGGTCCGGAACTTCATGAACAGCTTCTGAGGTGCGGGCTCCGTGAGGACGACCGTGAGCGTGTCTTCCCAGATGCAGGACTCGACCTGGCTCATCTGTCCGACCGGCGTCCAGTTGTTGAAGTCGCCCAGGACTTCGACGATCTCGTGCGCGGACTCGCAACCGGGCTGGAGCGTGATCGGATCCAGCGTGACGAAATCGCCGTTCGTGAACTCGACGTCCTCGATCGTGCCCGGGAGGTAGCCGGGCGCTTCGGCCGTCACGTCGTAGGTCCCGTCCGCGATTCCGGTGAAGACGTACCCACCAGTGGCGTCGGTCGTCACCTCGTCGGCAGTCACTCCGTTGCTCGTGAGAAGCGTGACGGTCGCCGTCGGACGCGGATCCGGCGAATCCGCAAAGGCAACCGTGCCTCGGACCTCTCCGGCGGCCGAAGAGACGTTCTGAGTTCCGAGGTCGACCGCGTCCTCTGCCACGGTGACCTCGGATACGTGGTAGTCGAGGTAACCTTCGGCCACGACGACGAGCTCATAGACCCCGGGGCCGAGGTTCGCAACCTCGAACGAGCCGTCGGTCGAGTTCACCGACGCTACCGGGGCGGTGGCCGGATCGAGGATGAAGTACTGCGCAGGCGTCGAAGACTCGCTCAGGAAGACGTAGTAGTCCTGCGCGGTGGGGATCTCGACGATGAGGTTCGCGCTTCCGCCGGCCCCCGGTGTCGTCGTCCCCGTGAGTTCCTGGACCTGGCCGCTCCCGACGTAGTCCATGGGATTGTCGTAGCTGCGGTTCGTAACGAACTTCCATTCGATCTGGCCGGCCGGAAGGGGAACCTTCTCTGCCCATACGCATCCACCGAGCGACCGCATCCCAGGTGTCGTTGCCCAGAGCTCCGTGCTCCACTGCGGATCGGTGAGCGTCCCCGTGAGATGGATGTAGGAGAACTGCGTCGCGCAACTTCCGTCGTAGGCGCGAAGCGCATAGACCGTCGCCTCTGTACCGCCGGCAACGCCGTCGAAGGTCAGGACACCCTGGATCGACCCATCACCGGTCTCGATCACGCCATCATCGTTGGACGGTGGCGAGAGGAAGAGATCCTTCTCCGCATCGCTACAGCCAACCAGTGTGGCGATGAGCGCGAGAAGCGCGGTGAGGAAGGGAGCCGAGATCGCTCGACGGCTGCGAGCTTCGGCCAACAAGGTAGTCTCGGTCATCCTAGTGTTCTCCAGAGCGGAACCAGAAGGTCCAACAGTTGCCGAGGGAAGCGTCACCCCCGGCCCGCTAGTCCACGATCAGAACAGAGTTGAACCCGCCGTAACCATCGTCGGTACGCTGCGGATTGTTCGGATCTTCCTTCCAGTTCGTCTCGTCGATGATGAACTTGTACTCGTAGCGTCCCGACTCGAGAGCCACGACGAGCTCCCAGATTCCGTCGCCGTCCGGATCGGACATCTCGCCGATCCGGTAGCTACCCGTCTCGCCCTGTCCATTGCACCAGTTGTTCTCTTCCCAGTTGCCGCAAAGCTGAACGACGTGGGCGGATGGGCTGGAGAAACGGAAGAGGTACCCACCATCGACCCGCTCGGGAGGAGGGAGCCTCTTCTTGATGAAGTCGAGCCCTCCGGCGCAACCTGGCAGGGCGAGAAGGAGAAACCCGACCACGAGGAAGAGCGATAGCTCCGGTTCTGCGCATCCTTCCGATCACCTCCGCGACGGACCCCGCGCCGAGCCTCGACGCCTTCCTCCGTCGTCTTCGTGTTCCCTCGGCGGCACGATCAGACTGGACGCGCCTCGGGCTGGATCCCGATTCTCGTCCTCGAGCGCGGTTTCGGCCGCACGGATCCTGTCCGCCAATCCGTAAGTGGCGGGCCGCCACGCGGCGTCCGCCCCCTGCTCGAAGAGAGAACTCGTCCCGCCCGGTATAAGCGTACTGGTTGACCGGCCCGTCGATCACCGGCATGCAGGTCCACCCCCCAGCTGATGGCGAAGCTCGCTTCCTCCACCGGCGCTCGTACGCGATCTCGAAGAAGGTGGAGAAATAGCTCGGTAGTTCCAGTGCAGCACGTCGTACTTCACGAGCCGGCTGTCCCCAGGTGGCGACCAGTCGCATCGAGCGGCCCGTCACCTTGAAGATCGACTCCATGTACTTCGGCGCACCGCCGATCGCGTCGGCTCCGATCGTCCCGGCGTAGGACAGGTCGATCTCCCGCGAGTTCGGCATCCGCACCGTGATCTCCGGCTTCCAGACGAATGCGTCGTTTCCACCGAGGAGAACGAGCCGGTCGTAGGAAACCTTGTCCTCCCCACGGTCCAGCCAGAAGTTCCGGTCGTCGAACCAGACCTGAGTCGTCCAGGGAGCTTCCCGATCGTAGGTGAAGTCGAAGAACTCGAACGAGGATCCCGCTGTGAGCGGGGCCTTGGAGTCCGCGAACGGCGTCCAACGCCGGCTCAGATGGAGGCGATAGGTCGAAACGTCGCTCTCGAGTTCGCGCCCGATACCGGACGCCACGGCGGTCAGAGCGTGGTCCTCGTACTCCCAGGACAGACTCGCGTCCAGGCCGAAGAACGTCCCAGGGAGCGACGCACCGAGATATGCACGGTTGCTCGTATCGAGGTCGACATCCTCGGCCGGATGAGCGGCCGCCTCGTCGACCGTGAAGGTAACGGTCGTATCCGCGCCCGCGATGGTCGTTCCGAGTACGGCGGGACTGGTCGTTCCCGTCTTGACGAAGATACGAGACTCGCCCCGGAGGAACTCACCCCGCAGATTCAGGCCCGGGGTCGGGGCGATGGATGCCTCGGCCCCATAAGCACCCCACCCCTCGAACCCCTCGGTGATCCGCGTAACGGTGGCCTTGGTGGCGCTCGCGTCTGCCGCGTCCCGCTCGACCAACACGAGAGCGCCGGGCGAGTACCCTCGGTCGAGGCGGCCGAGGAGGCTCACCCGGGACGGGCGTCCGAGCACGTCTTCGAGGTCTCGGGAGAGTCGGCCGGCGGCCACGTCTTCCGCGCCATTCGTGTTGATACTGCTGTACGAAGACTCCGACGGATTCCCCAAACGGGCCATACCATCGGTGAAGCGTACGTTCGAGAGTACGTCGTCGAGGGCGACCTCGCTCACTGCGGGGAAACCGCTGCCGGGATCGGCATCGTCGGTGTAGAGGAGCTGTGCCTCGAACCCAGCGAACTCCTTCTTCACCTGGGCGCCCGTCGTCCCATAGCCGAAGGCATGGTCGTAGATGCCGACACGACCGACCAGAGCGAGTGGATCGTCGAACTCGACAACCCCTTCGTTGTCCCAGGCCTGGAGGAAGACGTCGGAGTTGTCGAGGGTGAGGCTCCCCCGGTCGAAGTTGAGGCGCGTCTCGAAGAACTCGACGTTCTCCGCGTCGTTGCTGATGTTCGTGAGGATGTGAGCATCGAGGTCCGAGTTGACGCGAACATTGAAGTCGAGATCGAAGTCTAGGCTCGGGCGATCGAGTTCGTAACGATCCTCTCCGTCATCGTGACGATACTTGTAGAGAGCGAGCGCTCGACCGCCCATGAAGATCTTGGGGCTGAGAGTCGTGTTGGAAGTCGCCTGGAGAGCCACGAGAGCATTGTCCGAACCGACGTTGACCGCGGAGTTCCCGAATTCGCCCACCGTCGTCGGGTTGTCGGGGTCGGCCATCCACTGACCGTCTACTACGAACTTGTACTCGTACTCACCCGGATCGAGCGGCACCGTGACGGACCACACCCCGTCGACGTTGGCCATGGACGTGCTGGTGGCGTTCCAGTTGTTGAAGTTGCCGGCGAGGAACACCTCGCGGGCGCGGGAATCCGAGTACGTGAACCGAACGCCGTCTTCCATCGCCTCGACCTTGGCCCACGACGAGGAGGCGAGGAGAGATGCACAGAGCGCGAACAGCAGCGACCAGGCCGCTCTCCCGAAGTCGCGAACGACATGAGGCGCGACCAGCTTGCCGGTCCGGACATTCGGACAGGGCGCACGGTGGGTCATCAGAAGGTCCCCTTGATGGTGAGCTTGAACATCTCTTCCTGCTCGGCGCTTCCCGAGAGGTCCCCGTCGTCGACCGGATTCGGAGTGTCTCCGATCCAACCCGGGCCGTACTCGAAGAAGACCTCCATGTTGCCCTTCGGACGGTACTGGAGCTGCGAGAAGATCCCCTTGCGCAGTCTCGTGGGATCGTTGCCGAACGTATAGCGTGAGTAGAGTTTGAGATTGCTCCGCAGGTTCACCGACGTCTCGAGCGACGCGAGCTCCTTCTGGAACTCGGTGTCGACGTCCTTGATCTTCCCCTGCACCCGCATCCAGGCGAGCTGGGTCTCCACCTGGACTTCGGCAAAGACGTCCCGATTCTGGGACACGGTCGAACCCCGGTCCGTCCGAGTGCGATCCCAGCGGTCGTAGTAGGAGAACTTCGAGGTGAATCCGTTGACGTATTCCGTATAGAGCTCAGCGTAGAACGAACGAACCTGGCGCTGCTCCACGTAGAGGCGTTCGCGGGCGGCGTAGTTCGTCGTGAGGGTGATGGCTCGCCCGGGGATCAGGTACCAGCTGTTGAGGAAGAATCCCTGGTCGTCGGCACCGACGCCGCCGAGCGGGTTGTTCGCGCCGAAGTTCTCGAGCGGATTGACGTATCCTCGGCCGATGTACCAGACACTCGGTACGATGTTGTAGTAACCGGTCTTCGGGTTGCCGAGCCGAATGGTCCGGAACTCCGCGCGCAGCTCGCTGTCGGTGGGAAGCCAATGGTCCGGGCGTCCGAAGACGAATGGGCCGTCGAAGAACTCCCCTTCGATGTGCTGCTCGGCTCCGCGGGCCCGGGTATCGGCGTATTCCAGGAGCAGGTCGAGTTCGGAACCAAAGGAGTAGCGGAAGTCCGTCGCCCAAACCTCGGTGAACTTCCGCCCGGGATCCACTCGCTCGCGGTCGTTGCGCCTCCCGTAGGTGAAGCCGAGCCGGAACCGGTCATCCAGGAACTGACGACGAGCGCGGAAGACCTGCGCGTCGTCAGTCCCGACCGGTGCGCCGAGTTCCTGCCCCGTGTTCGGCTGGGACTGACCACTGTAGTCGCTGAGAATGAGGATGGCCTGCGTGTTGCCGAGACCACGCAGGTCGGCCCGAATGCCCTGGGAGTTCCCGCCGTCGGTCAGATTCCCCGGGGAGATGATCTCGGCGAGATGCCGCTCCACCCAGTAGCGATCCTGACGTTGGAACAGACGGACGTCGGCTCCCCAGTTGGGTTTGTCCCAGTTGTAGCGAAGGTGGCTCTCCCGATACTGGAACATCGGACGGCGGTAGCTGTTGCGGTCGTTCCAGTCTGCTTCGAAGCGGAGGAACGCTTCCGTGTTCGCAAGCGGCACCGTGAAGACTCGGAACTGCGCTCCGGTCCACGTGTCGTTGTTGTTGTAGTCGTAGTCCCAAGCGTAGGCGCGCTGGGTCTTGCGGGCATCGAGCGTGACCTGGTACTCACCTTCGAGTTTGGTCAGCGCACTCGCCGGCCCGGCAACCATGGTCGCGGCGGCAACGACTCCGCCCACGAGGGACCGTAGAATGGGGCCGCGCAGTCGGAAGTTCGGCACCGCGGGGAAGCAGCAGGCTCCGTTTCGCTTCGCTCTCTTTGCTACCACCGTTGGTCTCCGAACGGCACTCGAAGCGCGACCTCGTAAGAGACGCCGAGCGCCGCGTTCGTCAGGAAGGAGATGTCGACGAGGAAGCTCGTCGCCTTGAGCCCGACCCCGCCCGCGAAGTCGCCCTCGACAAAGCCGGACCTGACCGCAAAGACCTCCTGGAACCATACCTCGCCACCGAGCTGGATCCGCCACTCCTGATACGCGTTCTGCGAGACCGTGGCGGCGACGGTGGACGCGGGGTTCCACCGATAGGAGACCCCGAGGTCGTGCGTGCGCAGCAGCGATGTCCCACCGTTTCCCGACACGAAGTCGAACTCGGGCTCGAGGAGATTCCGCACTGTGTAGGAGAACGCGACCCTCTCGGTCACGTTGAGGAGGGCGGACAGATCCGCGGTGGCCTTGGTCTGGGATCCGTAGTCCGCGTCTCCGTCCTGAGCGAACCCGACCTGGGCGATCTTGAGCGTCCCCCCGACCGCGAGAGCGATGTTCCCACCGGGCGGAAGGAGATCCCGACCCGCGGACAGGCCGATCAGATTCTCGCTCATCACGTCCGCGACTCCGGTCCGATGCCAGTACGCACCGAGAGAGATCCCTTCGCGCGGAATCGCGGCGCCTATGTAGGACGCCTGGTATCCGTCGATGTTGAACGGCTTCGCATACATCGCGAGGGTCTCAGCCCGGTTCATCGCCACCATGGCGGCCGGGTTGTAGAACGCAGCCGACGCATCGTCGGCCACGGCGGAGTACGCTCCACCGAAGGACGTGGCCCGCGCACTGGCCTGGAGCCGTTCGAAGTACGCTGAGGACGTCCCGGGTAGGAGCGAGAGCACGAGCAGGCCGAGGAGCACACGCGGACCGCTCGTCCACGAGTCGCGGGGCCGGAACCTCATCGCACGACCCCGAACACAGTGCTGCTCCGGCTCTGTCCTGGAGACTCACCGCTCACGACGCTCAGCACGTAGATGCCTCCCTCGACCATCCGTCCGCTCTCGTCGAACCCATCCCACTGATCGAGATCGGGGTTCGTCGGATCGGCGGCGAACCGCCGATCGTCGGTGTAGAGGGTTCGTACGATACGGCCGAGGCTGTCATAGATCCTCGCCGTCAGAACGATGGTCCGGACGTGGTCCTCAGGATCGAGCTCCGGAGTGAGGCGAGGACGAAAGGCAAGTGATCGTCCCTCCTCGGGCGACACGATCTTCCGGTCGAGCGTCACCGAAGCGACCTCGAACCGGATCCCCTGGAACGGCGGGCGGAGCTTGTAGTCGACTCGGTCGTGCGGCTCGATGCCGAAGTCGGCGATGCCATCCTCGTCCTCGTCGATCGGTAGGATCGCGAAGTTGTCGATCGCGACGAGGACGGAGCTGTCCTGCTGATGGCCGGTCAGATTGTCGGGGGCCGAATCAGGGCCTCCCGTGCCGTCGGGGCCTGCCGTCACCACCGCGGCGAACCGGAGATAGCGCATGTCCGCCGGGATCTGCCAGGTGTCGACTCCGGAGTCGGGATCCTGGACCTCCTGGGAGCGGCCACCGAACAGCAGGTTCCACGGAATCGCAGCTTCCATGGCCCGATCGGGCGAGTTCTGGAGGAAGGTCGCCACGCCCTGGAACGTCCCTGCAAGCGCTTGCTGGACCTGATTGACCTGGTCCGGGATGAACGTCCAGATCTGGGGAGCAGAGTTGCCGTCCCACGTCGCGAGAAACAGGTCGGGAGTGAAGTCCTGCGAGAACGCGAAGTTGCGGCGCCAGGAGTTGAGCTCCGTCATCGCCGTCAGCCCCTCCCCGTCGGACGCGAACTCGGGGCCACCCGTTCCCGTCAGGTCCATGAGGAGGATCATGTTGTTGTCCCAGATATAGCCATCGCAAGCTACGTAGAGGTTCTGGGCATCCCAAGTGATCTTGATCTGATTGATGTCGTTGTTCGGCCCCCACACCGAATCGTTCGTGGGTTCTTCGCTCTGGCCATCGGCCGTCACTCCGAAGATCGCCTCGCCCTCCTCGAAGTCCGCGGAGCTGCCGTCGATCACGATCCGATCCACCAGGGAAGTTGCCGTGGTCGCGTGGCAAGGTCTGGCCGCGAAACCCAGAGCCAGCAGGATCGTCGATGTCGCGAGCACTCCGATCGTGCGCGAGCGAGAGTCGGCGGGAAGAAGACAGGTGAGGGACCGCATGGGCTCCCCGCGACGACATCGGCTGGTCGGTCTGGTCAGCATCGCGTCCGGTGACGCTCCTTTGCGGACGGGGCCCACGGCACCGGGAATCGCTCCCGGACACCGAGGCGGTAGTATAGGGTATGCTGCGAGAATTCGCTGAGGTTTTGCCGCCGGAAGGGAGATGGGCCATGAAGCTGGGATTCTCGGGTCGGTTGGGACTGGATCTCGCGCGCTTCGCTTCGAAGCCTGGCGAGGGAATCGGGCGCGGTGGTCCTCGTCTTCGGGCGTGGAGCCTGGGAACGATGGTCGCCTTCCTCACCGTCTGCGGCCTCGCCGGCGCATCCCTCGCCACCGTCGTCGAGTTCCGCTACCAACCAGCGAACAAGCCCGGCCAGATCCATCTCGCCGGCTCGTTCAACAACTGGAACGCGAGTGGCGAACTCCTCACGGACCCGGACGGGGACGGCGTCTACACCGTCAGCCTCGACCTGGCCGACGGACGGTACGAGTACAAGTTCGTGGCCGACGGCAACTGGATCACCGACGAAGCAGCCGTCGATTTCAACGACGACGGCTTCGGCGGGAAGAACTCGGTCGTCTACGTCGGGATCGAGCCTCCGGCGGGGGCGGGCGGCGGACAGGCGAATGCCGCGGCAGCTGCCGTGACTCCCGGCGGCACCGGCACGGCGACGATCGGAGGAACGGCTGGAGGCAACTCGACCGCTCCCCGCACCGGCGCGAGCGGAGTGCTCTTCCAGGTCGCCGCTCCCGGCGCGAAGGACGTCTTCCTCGCCGGATCCTTCAACTCGTGGTCGGCCGACTCACAGCGCATGTCCGATGAGGATCACGATGGAGTCTGGACCACCAGCCTCCCCCTCTCCCCCGGTACCTACCAATACAAGTTCGTCATCGATGGAAACTGGAAGGAAGACGCCGCGGCGGCATCCTTCGTCGACGACGGCTTCGGTGGAAAGAACTCGGTGCTCGAGATCAGCCAGGACGGGGCGATCGTCGGCGGACCGAGCGGTGCCGCGGTGGGCGGTGCTGGAGCGGCAAACACAGCGGGTACCGCAGGAGCGACGGGCGGCGCAACGGCAGGGAGCGCCGGCGGAGCTCCGGTCGACATCACCTTCCGCTATCAGCCCGTCATCTCGGGTGACCGCGACGTCTTCATCGCGGGCGACTTCAACAACTGGTCCGCCGACAGCGACCGGATGACCGATCCCGATGGGGACGGTGTCTTCGAGATCACCCTCTCCCTCGCCCCCGGAAAGTACGCCTACAAGTTCGTCGTCCAGGGGAACTGGATGACCGACGAGAACGCCGAGGACTTCGTCGACGACGGCTTCGGCGGACAGAACTCGCTCGTCTACGTCGGTGATGCCGCGCGCCCGTTCGAAGCGGAAGGCATCTTCAACGTCACGTTCCGGCACAAGCCGGCCGGCAAGCCCGGCACCATCGTGCTCGCCGGATCCTTCAACGACTGGTCGACGGCCGCCACCCCGATGACGGACGCCGACGGGGACGGCACCTACGAAGTCACGCTCATCCTTCCGGGTGGCGAGTACCCATACAAGTTCGTCGTCGATGGCAACTGGACCACGGACATGAATGCAGAGAGCTTCGTGGACGACGGATTCGGCGGGAAGAACTCGGTCATCCGCGTCGATGCCCGGCTCGCCGCGGTCGACCTGAAGGTGGGCGACGGCGAGATCTTCACGGACGGGATCACGCACTCCGGTTCCCTCGCCGAACGGAACATCCTCTCGGACCGGCTCGTCGCGATCCGGGCCAAGGCCTACAAGGACGACGTGGACGGCGTCACGCTGGTCTGGCGGACGAACGGCGGCTCCTGGCAGGCTGTCCCGTTCTCGAAGTTCTCCGACGACGTCTCCATGGACCACCTCGAGGCGAACGTCGAGTCCGCCGCGCCGCTCGGCCCGGTCGAGTACGGGATCGTCTACGAGGATGGCGGCACCATCCTCTGGCTCGGCGCCCAGGGGTTCGAGGAGTCAGCGGGATCGACCGGCGCCGTTGGCACAGGCGGAGCCGACGGAACGACGGCCGACGCCCTCGCCCAGTCCGCTCCCGCGGGATTCCACTACTTCGCGTTCGACCCGGCCACCGCTCCCCGTTTCGAGACGCCGGCCTGGGTGCGCGACGGAGTCTTCTACCAGATCTTCCCGGACCGCTTCCTCAACGCCGACAAGTCGAACGATCCGAAGTTCGACCAGTGGTACTACGAGGGAAAGACGCGGCTTCCGCGCGTCGGGAAGTTCAACGGCGAGTACTACCACTTCGTCAAGGACTGGTACGACATCGACGGACTCAAGACGAGCCCGTACCGGAGCGACGGCCGTCCGGACTACTTCTCGTTCTATGGCGGCGACATCGAGGGCGTCCGCCAGAAGCTCGGGTACCTGAAGGACCTCGGCATCTCGATCATCTACTTCAACCCGGTATTCGAAGCGAAGTCCAACCACCGCTACGACGCCGCGAGCTACGAGAACATCGACCCCAAGCTCGGGACGAACGAGGAGTTCCGGAAGTTCGTCGACGAGGCCCATGCGCTCGGGATCCGCGTCATCATCGACACCGTCTTCAACCACACCGGGAACGCGCACTGGGCCTTCAAGGACTGCGTCGACCACGGGCCGAAGGCGGAGCACTGGGACTGGTACGAGTGGAAGAAGTGGCCGCTCCCCGAGTCCGGTGACTTCAAGGCCGAGGACTACTACGAGTGCTGGTGGGGCTTCGGGGATCTTCCCGACGTCAACTTCGACCTCGAGAACAAGAAGACGGTCGAGAACGGCATCACGAACATCGAGGACGCCGAGCCGAACCAGGCCGTGGTCGACTACCTCCTCGATTCGACGCGCTTCTGGCTCACCGAACTCGACGTCGACGGGCTCCGGCTCGACGTACCGAACGAGGTGCCGCTCTGGTTCTGGAAGCTCTTCGCGGAGGACGTGAAGAAGACGAAGCCGGACGCCTACATCATCGCCGAACTCTGGGGCGATGCCTCCACCACCATCGGCCCCGGCATGTTCGACGCGACGATGAACTATCGCTACTTCCGTGATCCGGTGACGAAGTGGATCGCCCAGGGCAACGGCTCTGCCGCGCAGTTCGATCGCGAACTGGCTCCGGGCCGGTTCGTCTATCCGCCGCAGGCGCAGCAGGCGATGATGAACCTCCTCGACTCCCACGACACCGTCCGGTTCCGGACCCAGGCCGGTGGAGATGCGAGGAAGCTCCGACTCGCCACGCTCTTCCAGATGACCTACGTCGGCGCACCGCACATCTACTACGGCAACGAGATCGCCATGGAAGGCGGCGCCGATCCGGACTGCCGTCGTCCTCTGCCCTGGAAGAAGGCGGACGAACCGGAGCGGAAGCAGACGCTCGAGTGGTTCCAGAAGCTGACCGCGATCCGAAACGGCTCCGAAGCGCTTCGTCGCGGCTCGTTCCGGACGATCGTCGCGGAAGGACCGCTCTACGCGTACGCCCGCGAAGCCGCGGACGAGACGGTGATCGTCGTGATCAACAACTCGCCGTCGGCCGTCGAACTCCCGGCAGAACGGGTTCTGGACGGCAAGAGCGCGACCGTGCTGTTCGGCGACGGAGGCGCGGCGGGCGCAACGCTCGCGTCGTCCGGCTCGCTGAGCCTGGGGGCGTACTCGGGCGGGATCTACCGGGTCTCGAAGTAGACTGGGGCGTCAGTCGACTCGAGCGCCAGGTCGGCGCCCCGGTCGGCCCGCACCCCGCTCGCCACAAGGCCGGTGAACCGGTGAACCCGTAGCGGTCTGCCGGACACCATCATCTCGAATCGGGAGGATCGAACAGATTCTCCCGTTTTCTTTGCGTGTCGGGACGTCACCCCACGTTCCTCTCATATAGAAGACGGCCGCGGACGTCGGCCGACGAAACGAGCGCCGGACGCGCAACACCACCCCAGCCAAAGGAATCCGTATCATGAACCGCCGCAACGCATTGAACTACCACACAGATCGTGCCGCCCGGGGGCTGCGTATCTCGGGACGCTCGACCCTCATCCTGGTGAGCCTCGCCTTCACCGCCCTCCTCTCCGCCTGCGGGCGGGATTCCGCGACCGCCCCGGAACCGGCCGGAACCGTCACGGTCTCCGAAACCTCGCTGAGCTTCGGCTCGGTCACCGCGGGCTCCGCGACCACCGGGTCGTTCCGCATCACGGCGGACGCCGCCAACTCCGGCCAGGTTTCAGGGTCGGTCCGCCTCGGCGCGGAGTCGGATGCCGTCTTCTCCATCAGCTCCGGTGGCGGGGACTACTCGCTCGCTCCGGGAGAGTCACAGACGGTGCTCATAAGGTTTGCGCCCACGGCCGGCGGCGTCTCGTCCACGGCCACGGTCGAGGTCGGCGCGGGCGCGAGCGACCTTCCGTGCAGCGGTTTCGGTTCGGGCGTGCCGTACTACAGGTTCAGTCCAACCGCCCTCAGCGAAGGCACGGTCACGACGAACTACAAGCCGTTCGCCGACAGCGGGGTCACCGTCGGCTACGGCACCGGCCGCTCCCACGGCTCCAGTCCCAACTGGTTCGAGTGCAACTCGAGCGGGTGGATCTTCAACGGGAACGCGATCGCCGAGAGCACCGTCGGCTACACGTTCCACGTTCCGAACGGCGTCAGCGCCGTGGAAGTGATCATGGGAATGGAAGCAGAAAGCGACTGCGTGCAGGTCCTGGTCGAGATCGACGGCACCGAACACCGCACGGAGGACCAGAGTGGCTGCCGCACCTTCCGCAGAACCTACGCCATCACGCCCGGCACCCGTGAGATCCGGATCGGAACGGACCAGCAGGGCTTCTGCGGCGCCGACCTGCACGTGAACTACGTGCGGTTCGAGTTCCAGGGGATCAACGTGCCGCCCTCGGACTGGAACTAGCAGGGATCGCGCAGGAGAGAGATCTCGTCGACCTCGGCAACCTCGCTGAGGTCGGCCGCGAAGGGCACACGCGCGTCGAACGCACCTCTCGGCCTCATCCCCAGGGCTCATTCCGGCGGAAACAGGTACTCGAGCATCTCGTCGACGCGGTCCGCCCAGGCCGACTCGTTGTGCGGCGCACCCCGAACCTCGAGGTAGTGAAGGTCGTCCTCGGGCGACCAACCTTCCTCGACGAGGGCGTCGCGCAGCGCTCGAGCTTCGCCGATCGCGCCGGGAGACTCCGCGGACCCCATGTCGAGCCAGATCCGAAGGTCCAGCTTCCCCTTCTCCGCGACCTCCCGAAGGATGAATCGGTCGGCCCACCAGACCGAGGGTGAAACCACACCAACGCGCGAGAACGTCTCCGGATTCTCGAGGCCGATGTAGAGCGAGACGAGACCACCGAGCGACGAGCCGGCGAGGCCCGTGTGCTCCCGGTCCGGAAGGGTTCTGTACTCCCGATCGACGAACGGCTTCAACTCGTCCAGGAGGAACCGCTCGTAGGCATCCGCCCCGCCACCGGAGAGACTCGCATCGGGTACGGGCGTGTAGTCGAAGATCCGCCCCGTTCCGGAGTTGTCGATGCCGACGACGATGATCGAGTCGAGTCGCCCGGCCTGCAACAGCTGCCCCACCGTCTCGTCGACTCCCCACTCGATGCCGAGGAAGCTCGTCGCGCGGTCGAACAGGTTCTGTCCGTCGTGCATGTAGAGGACGGAATACCGGGATGAGGTCACGTCGTAGCCGGGAGGCAGTAGCACGAGGACGTCACGCGGCTCGACGAACGCGCTCGGGAACGACTCGTGCGGGCGGACGTCCCCCGTGATCGTGGAGGGCAGCTTCGGTTCGGTTCCCTGATCGCGCCAGTTCGCGACGGTGACGGCACAGAGTTCGTCCGGACCGTCGACGCGAAACGCACGGTTCGCAATCTCCTCGCCGGACGGCCCCTTCTCCACCGTGTCCCAGCCGCCGCGCGTCACCTTGAACTGGAAGACGGTGCCCTTCGTGAACGTCACGACCGCGCGGTAGAGACCGTCAGCGCCGTGTTCAGCCCGGACGCCCCGACCGTTCCAGGAGCCGAGTTCGGCACGGTCTCCGGAGATCCAGATCTCGGCTTCGTCCGGAGTGGAGTCGGGCACGTGGATCTCGAACGTGATCGCGACGTCTTCGGTGAGGCGAGCCCCGTCGGCTCGGGAGTCCTCGCGTCCGAACCACGCGAAGCCGAAACCGAGCAGCAACGTGACGACGAGCGCCGGAACCCACAGGGGTGAAGGGAAACGATGTCTCATGGGGCCGAAGTCTACCGCCCCGCCGCGTCGGCCCACGAAAAAAGCGCGACCCGGCACCATGAAGGGGGCAGAATCCTCGGGCGACGGCCGCTTGCGACGTTTCCCTGGAGGTCCCGATGCCCCGCCTTCTCCCCATACGTCAGACCCAACCACGGCTCCATGACCACGGAACCGCTCGAACGGTCGGATACCGCGCGATCGCACTGTTCCTCCTCCTGTCCGCGATGTTCGCGCACGCGATCGACGTGCTCGCGGCTCCCGTCGAGTTCCGCTACCTGCCCGCAGAGGGCAAGGCGACGACGTCCGTCTCCGTGCGGGGCAACTTCAACGACTGGAGCGAGACGGCGATGAAGAAGGGCGCGGACGGAGCCTGGTCCGTGACCGTCGAGGCGTCCGGCGAGGTCGTCTACAAGTTCTTCATCGACGGCCAGTGGCCGAGCGACATGTCGACAGGGCGGGACGGCGGACCGATCGACGACGCCGCCGAGAGCTACGTCGACGACGGCTTCGGGGGGAAGAACGCGGTCCGGCAGATCTCGGGATCCTCCGCACCGGCACCTCCCCTCTTCGAGATCGCACCGGCTCCTGCACTCACGAAGGACACCGCGCGCGTCCACTACCACCGCCCCGATGGAACGTATCGTGGTTGGGGGCTCCACACCTGGATGGACGCTTCGAGCCCCACCGAATGGACTTCGCCCCTCACTCCGACCGGACAGACCGAGTGGGGCGTCTACTGGGACATTCCGCTCGCGAAGGACGCCGCCCGCCTCGGCTTCCTCATCCACAACGGAGACAACAAGGACCCCGGCCCCGACCAGTTCCTAGCGATCGAGGACGGCAGGACCGAGGTCTGGATCGTCTCCGGCCAGAACAAACTCTTCCTCGAAACCCCGGATGTCACCCGCTTCGCGCTCGGGGACATGTCGCAGCTCCGCGCCCACTGGGTCGACCGACGTACGGTGCTCTGGAACGTACCGGGAGCGAAGACGGTGCGGCTCGTGTCGTCTCCGACGGCGTCGCTCGAAGCAGCGGAAACCGGGTTGATCGACGGTGCGGGGAGTGCGAACCGCCCAGGGTCGAGCGGAGGCGGGAGCGCAAAAGGGGGTGAAGGCACGGGCGAGACGTCGAGCGACCGCCCCAGCGGTTCGGCCACGAACGGCAACTCGGACGGACGCGTGCGTGGGGAATCCGTCACCCTCCACTCGACCACCCTCGATCCCGAAGTCCGCGTACGCTTCCCCCATCTCGCCGGAATCTCCGCATGGCGTCTCGCGGACGCGGACGCAGCGAAGGCGCCATCGATGCTCCGCGGACAGCTCGCCGTCTGCGCATACGACGGCGACGGCCGCGCGCTCCAAGTCGCGGGGGTCCAGGTCCCAGGCGTACTCGATGATCTCTACACCTACGACGGTCCACTCGGCATCGCATGGAAGGGCTCGACGCCGTCGCTCTACCTATGGGCTCCGACGGCGCTCGACGTGCGCCTGCTCCTCTTCCGAGACTCCGCCGACGCCTCGCCGATCGAAACGATCCCGATGATGCGGGACGACGCGAGCGGCACCTGGAGCGCGAAGGGCACGTCGACTTGGAACGGCCTCTTCTACCTCTACGAGGTCGAGGTCTTCGCCCCCAGCACCGGCCGGATCGAGACGAACCGGGTCACCGATCCCTACTCGCGCTCCCTCTCCATGGACAGCCGACGCAGCCAGATCATCGACATGAACGACCCCACCCTCGTCCCCGATGGCTGGGGCCGATCGCCGAAGCCGACGATGGCCGCGCCGGAAGACATCGTCCTCTACGAACTCCACGTCCGGGACTTCTCCGCCCTCGACGCGGGGACGCCGCCGGAACTGCGCGGAACGTTCCGCGCCTTCACCGTCGACACTCCGCCCACCCGGCATCTCAAGCGGCTCGCCGCGGCAGGACTCACGCACGTGCATCTCCTACCGTCGTTCGACATCGCCACCGTCCACGAGGACCGCGCGACCTGGCCGATGCTCCGTCTTCCCGACGACGACATCACGGGTGCCGCCGTGCCCGAGAGCGAGAAGGCACCCGTCACGCTCGCGGCACTCGAAGCGCTCGCGCCGAACTCCGAGGAGCAGCAGGCAAGGCTCACTCCGCTGCGGGGCGACGACGGATACAACTGGGGCTACGACCCGTACCACTTCGGCGTCCCCGAAGGCAGCTATTCGACGGACCCGGACGGGCCGACCCGCATCCTCGAATTCCGCGAGATGGTCCAGTCCCTCCAGGGCATCGGCCTGCGTGTAATCATGGACGTGGTCTACAACCACACGCACGCGAGCGGCCAGTCTCCGCAGTCGGTGTTCGACCAGATCGTCCCCGGCTACTACCACCGGCTCGACGAGAACGGAAACGTCCACACCAGCACGTGCTGCGCGAACACGGCGAGCGAGCACGCGATGATGGAGCGGTTCATCGGCGACGACCTCGTTCACTGGGCGAAGGACTATCGCGTCGATGGATTCCGATTCGACCTCATGGGCCACCACATGAAGTCCAACCTCGAGACCTGGCAGACACGTCTCCGCGCATTGACCCCCGAAGTGGATGGAGTCGACGGAAGCGCGATCTATCTATATGGAGAAGGTTGGGACTTCGGCGAGGTGCAGGGCGGGAAGCGCGGCCCGAACGCGACCCAGGTGAACCTGGCCGGAACGGGGATCGGAACGTTCAACGACCGGATCCGCGACTCGATCCGTGGCGGCAACCCGTTCGGAGATCGTCGCGAGCAGGGGTTCGTCACCGGACTCTTCCTCGAACCCGCGTTCAACGGCAACACCGCGGCGGAACGAAACCGACTTCTCGAGTCGATGGACAAGATCCGCGTCGGAATGGCCGGGAACCTCGCGTCCTACCGGTTCGTCTCGCGGGCCGGCACCGAAACGACCGGTGCCGCACTCTCCAACACCGGCTACGCGTCCGATCCGCAGGAGGCGATCCAGTACGCATCGGCCCACGACAACGAGACCCTGTTCGACAAGATCCTCTTCTCCACGCCGAAGGAGCTCTCCCTGGAAGACCGCGCCCGGATGCAGACGGTCGGCCTGTCCGTCATCGCACTGTCGCAGGGAATCCCGTTCTTCCACGCCGGCTCCGAACTCCTGCGCTCGAAGTGTTTCGATGCCGACAGCTACGACTCGGGCGACTGGTTCAACCGACTCGACCTCACCTACGCGTCGAACAACTTCGGGAACGGCCTTCCGCCCGCGGAAAAGAACCGCGACCGTTGGAACCTGATCGCGCCGATTCTGGGTCGGGGCGACCTAGAACCCGGGAAGGAAGTGATCGAAGATGCACTCGGCCGCTTCGAGAGCTACCTCCGCATTCGGAAGAGCTCCGCGCTCTTCCGCCTCCGCGACGCCGAGGAGATCCAGGCACGCGTGCGTTTCCACAACACCGGCCCGATGCAGCGCGAGAGCCTCATCGTGATGACGATCTCGGACGACGTCACTGCGAAACGGGCGGACGGAACCGCGTTCACTTCGCTCGACCCCGATCGCAAGCGCGTCATCGTCCTCGTCAACGCCGGGCCCGAGGAGCAGTCGTACGGACATCCGATGCTTCGGGGACGGACCTTCCGGCTCCACCCAGCGCTCGCGGCGGGAACGGACGGCGTCGTGAAGACGAGCACGTTCGACGGAAAGACAGGCACGTTCCACATCCCCGCACGAACGACGGTGGTGTTCGAGGAACCTCGCTGACGAAGCACGATCACCGCGAGGCAGACTCCGGGTCGCCTGAGGGCTGGGATCCCGGCTAGACTCCTGCCCATCACCAAGACAGTTGCCTCCCTCGAGACCAGGAGCCGGACTCCCCTGATGTGGGGGTCCGGAACCGGAGAAACCAGCGCGATGACCGCATCCCCGAGCCGGCCCGACGATTCGCCGGATCCAGTGGCGGCACCCTCGGCCGACACGCCGACCGCACCGCCCAAAGGAATCTCGGAGGATGGAGCGTCCCGCATCGCGCCGATTCGCGACCGCAGCGCACACCCAGGGGCTGCCCACTCTGCCGACGAGACACTGGTCTCGGATCGCTCCGTACGCTCTCCCGGTCCCGTTCCGCATCGGATCGGCGACTACCCGGTAAAGGGGGCGCTCGGCCAGGGAGGAATGGGTGCGGTCTACCTCGCGGAAGATCCGAAGCTTCGCCGCAACGTGGCGATCAAGGTGCTTCCTCCCGAGGTGGCGAGGGACCACGATTGGATCGAACGGTTCGAGAGAGAGGCGCAGCTCCTCGCGTCGATCAACCACCCGAACATCGCCACCATCTACAGTCTCGAGGAACACGAGGGCTCGAAGTTCCTCACCCTCGAGCTGATCAACGGGCCGGATCTGCGGGAGAAGCTGGCGGAGGGCCCTCTCCCCCTCGACGAGGCCCTCGAGATCGCACGCGCGGTTGCGATCGCCCTCGAAGCGGCCCATGGGCGGGGCGTCGTTCACCTCGACATCAAGCCGGGCAACATCAAGCTGACCGAGAGAGGATCGGTCAAGGTGCTCGACTTCGGCCTCGCTCGGATCGTCGAGGAAGGGGGGACGCCGGGCCGAACCGGAACCGCGAGCCGAAAGCCAACCGGTGGCACCCCCGGGTACATGAGCCCGGAGCAGATTCGGGGAGGGACCATCGACTCCCGGGCTGACGTGTGGGGGTTCGGGTGCGTGCTCTTCGAGTGCCTTGCAGGTGAACCAGCCTTCATCGGCTCCTCGGTGACCGAGCTGCTCGATACGACACTCGGGGCCGAACCCGCGTGGGCCGCTCTTCCCCAACTCCCCGAGAGCATCGAGACGCTGGTCCGGAACTGTCTCCGCGTCGACCTCGCGGCCCGAGTCCCGAGCATGACCGACGTGAGGAGATGTCTCGATCAGGAGATCGAGATCCGTAGGCTGCGGACCCTGACGCGGCCGACCCTCCGGGAAGCCGATGAGGTTCCGAACAACCTTCCCCATCCCAGATTTCCACTCCTGGCGCGGGAGCGCGAACTCGCCGCCGGCGCCGATGCGATCCGAACGCACCCTCTGCTCACGCTGGTGGGTGCGGGGGGCTGCGGAAAGACCAGGCTCTCCAACGAGCTCGCGCGTCTCTCCCTCGCGGACCATCCGGACGGGGTCTGGTGGATCGATCTGGCCGCGGTTCGGGAGCCCGAGCTCTTCACCAGCGAGATCGCCAAGAGGCTCGGGGTTCGGGAACGCCGCGGTGTCCCGCTCGCCACTGCGATCCTCGACGAGCTCCACGCGAAGCGAGTCCTGCTCGTTCTCGACAGCTGCGAGCGACTGGACGAATCGTGTGGTCCGATCCTCGAGCGGTTGGTCGACGGAGCTCCCGATCTTCGCGTTGTCGCGACGAGCCGCAAACCGTTTGCGCTTCCGCGGGAGTTCGTCCAACGGATCCCGCCCCTCGACGTCCCAGCTTCCGCCCGGAGCGGCCGGGGGCCAGACCCCGAGGAGATCCTCTCCACGGGCTCCGTTCAGCTCCTGGTCTCCCGAGCCCAGCTCGCCAATCCTGCCTTCCAGGTGGACCCTGAGGATCTCGACGCGGTGGTGGAGATCTGTACAAGTCTCGACGGGATCCCGCTGGCCCTCGAGCTGGCCGCGGCCCGACTCCAGTCCCTCTCGATCCGTGACCTTGCGAGCCGCCTCGACCGAAGGTTCCGGCTGCTGAAGTCGAAGCAGGTCGGACAGGATCACCACCAGACCCTCCGGGCGCTCATCGGTTGGAGCTACGAACAGCTCGAAGAGGACGAGCAGGCTCTCTTCCGCCGCCTCGCGGTGTTCGTCGGCGGATTCACCCTGGACGCCGCGGAGTCCGTCTGCGCCGGAGGAGAGATCGAGAGCGAGGACGTCCTCGAGCTCGTGTCCCAGCTCGTGGACCAATCGCTCATCGAGGTCGACACGGCCCGAGGGCAGGGGCTCGGCCTCACCCGGTACCGGATGCTCGAGACGGTTCGGCACTACGGTCGCGAACTGCTCGAGACCGATCCCCTCTTCCCGGCGCTCCAGTCCGCCCATCTCGACTTCGTCTCCTCCCTCGTCGAGGAGGCCCAACCGAAGTTCACCGGGCCGGAAGCCGATCGTTGGCTGAAGCGGATCGACGCCGAGATCGACAACATCCGCGCGGCCCTCCAGGTGGCGCTGGAACCCGGCCGGCCGATCGGACTCGCCGCGAAAACGTTGGCCAGACTCTGGCAATTCTGGCTCGTGCGTGGGCTCTGGTCAGAGGGGCTCGCGCACTACGAGGCCATCCTCGAGCAGGGCAAGGAGGCGCTCGCGCCCAAGGAACGGGCGAGGCTGCAGCACCACGCGGGGAATCTCCTCTGGAACCAGGGAAGTCTCGATCGGGCGCGTGCACTCTTCGAGGAGGCCGCCGTGGACTGTCGCGCGCGTGGGGACGACGAGATGCTCGGCGGGGTTCTCAACGGTCTCGGGACGGTTGCGATGGCGCAGGGAGATCTGGCGCAGGCCCGAACGTGCGGAGAGGAGTCGCTCGCCATCGGGCGGAAGCAGGGGATCCCCCGTGGCATCGCGATCTCGCTCTCGAACCTCGGCGCGGTCGCGCTCCACGAGGGGAGCTACGAGGAAGCCGAGCGCCTGATCGAAGAGAGCCTCGAGCTGCGGCGAGAGCTGGGGGAGCGCAGAGCGGTGGCTGTCTCCCTCTGCAATCTCTCCCTCGTCCACAACGGTCGGAACGAACCGGAGAAGGCGATTCCATGTCTCGAGGAGAGCCTTCGGATCAGTCGGGAGCTCGGGGACCAGGGGCAGGTTGCGTCTACCTGTAGCAATCTCGGCAACGTGTACCTGGGCATGCGAGAGACTGGCCCGGCGCGAAAGCACCTGATGGAGAGCCTCCACGTGTACTCGGCGATCGGGAACCAGCGCGGGATCGCCTTCACCCTCTCCTCGCTCGGACTTCTCGAGTCGGCGGAGGGGGCGGGCCGACGCGCCGTGACGCTGCTCTCCGCAGCAGATCGTCTCTGGGAGGATATGGGCGCCCAGCTCTCTCCAGGAGGTCAGCAGCAGGTGGCTGCGGAACAGGAGAAGCTCCGTTCGGAGCTCGGTGACCTCGAGTTCGAAGACGCGAGGGCCATGGGGAAGCGGCTCTCCGGGGCGGAGGCGGTCGAGTTCGCCCGGAAGGAGTGAGTTGGGAAGAGCGCGAAGGTGGGACGGCTTCCGATGAGTCCGTGCACAATGGGCTTAGCGGCGGACCTATGCAGAGAGACGATCGCTGGATCCGAGCGGACGGCTCCCCGGACGCCGGCAGGAGTTCCTTCCAGGCCTCGAAACCGCTCAACTACAAGAAAGACAATGTGCTGCCCTCGCCCAAGCCGCTGCAAAGGCCTCAGAAACTGTCTCGGTCGATGCGGCAGCCGCTCGAATGCGGTCTCGCAGATTCTCGGCAAGGAATGCATCCCGACACAGGCACCCAGGCGAACTCTCCGGGGGATACGAGGTTCGGTGACCACCCCGGGCAGAGAGTGTCGTGGTGCCAAGGCCACCGGGAAGTCTCGTGGGACCCAGGAAGCCGGCGCGCTCGCCACCAGGTGCGCTCTCCGTGGCTGGATCCACGGGCATCGGCAACGGCTCGGGATTCGTGCCACCGATCGGTGACATTCCTCATTACCAGCGATCGCTGACAGAACCCGTCGAAGCCGTTCTTCAGGTTCGGGGGAGAGCTGGCCGGTGACTCGATGTCGTACTCCATGGTCCCCGACTCGCAAGGTCAATAGCCTATACACCAATGACCTACCCCGCCCTTTCCACGGCCCAGACAGATGGGGCAGGATCTATTCCTCAACATTTCCAGTTAAACAGGATCGCCACGATCTCCCGACCCGGCCGTCGGCGGGGCTGCCCACGCCGAAAACATGGAGATTCCCTGTCGGGCCACTTCCTGATTTTGCGGTGGCTCCTATATGGAAGTTTGTTGACCGAGGATCTACTTCGGCAGACTCAGAGACCCGGCCGACGAGCATCGTCACCGCACCTGGAGGACACCCGTGAACCCCCTCGCCCACATCTCGACCGCCACCCTGGCACTCACTCTCATGGTCCCCCGCGCGACGTTCGCGGACTCGATCCTATCCCGGCTGACCTCTCCGCTCACCGCCGACTCTCCTTCGCTCTCGGCCGAGGCCGGTGCCGAACTCGGAACTCCCGAGCTCCAGCCGCGGACCGACACCAACCCCTCGTTCACATCGACGGAGGGCAAGGAGACGGCCGAGCCCACGAGCGTCCCGACCCCCGAGTCCTACCGAGGAAGCCCCTGCTCTGCCACGGGCTACGAGGTGTACGGCTCCGGCCTCATCTCCCAGTCCATCCCCGATGGTGACCCGGGCGGAGTCCTGCTCGGGCCGTTCGCGATGAACCCGAACTGCCGACCGATCGGGGACGTGATCGTCTCGATCCAGATGGAACACACCTGGATCGGTGACCTGCGGATCGACATTCTCTACGACGAGGACAACAACGGCTCTTACGAAACATTCGCCCCTCTCCTTTGTCGCCCCGGTGTCGACGACTGTTCCGCGTCCACTGGCGTCTTCGGATGCGATGGCGACCTCGCCGGCGTCTACGGGTTCAGTGATGCGGCGACCGAGACCCTCGGCGAGATCCTCTTCGGAACCTGTTTCGAAACCCACCCGAGCGGCTGCTATCTCCCCGAACCGATCTTCGCTAACTCGCTCGCCGACCTCGAGGGGTTTGCGATGGGTGGAAGCTTCTACCTCTACGCCATCGACTACGTCGGCGGAGACCTGGGAACGATCGAAGAGGTAACCGTCTTCGTCCAGCCCGACGACACCCGGGACGTTCCCTCCGAGTTCGCCACCGTGCAGGCCGCCGTCGACGCCGCATGTCCCGGGGACCGGATCGTCATCGCCCCCGGCACCTACGACGAGGTCGTGACAGTTCTCGACAAGAGCCTGGTCATCGAAGGCGACCCACAGGATCGCCCGCACATCACCCGGATCGAGTTCGAGGCCTCGGACGGTGAATTCCCAAACAACGCGCTGTCGGCATTGAGCGTGGGAACGATCTCCGGAGGCAGCCTCTTCGGTCCCTCGATCTCGGTCAGTCAGTGTGAGATCGGTACCCTCTCGGGGATGTTCGACGCGATAGTGGGAGGATACTCCTCGATCACACTCTTCGAGGCCGGCGTCTTCTTCTGCTCGATCGAAGATTGCCAGATCCAGAGCGTGCTCTCTCCCAACATCGAGATCTTCGGCGCGCAGCGCTCGACGTTCTCGAACGGAATCCAGATCGACCAGGTCGAGGACGGCTCCATCGCGAACTGTGACATCGCCAACAACCTGTTCATCGGTGAAGTCCTCGCTCCCAGAAACGCACTGTTCTCACCTCCACGCCCGACGGAAATGGACCTGAGACCCTCGCACCGTGATGACGCGGAAGTCGCGAACGCGACAGCCGCAATCGCAGGAGCCGCATCCTGGGATTCGCGCGTCGGATCCATCATCGTCACAGGTAGCGACGTGGGAGGAAGCGTGATCTTCAACAACGGCGACGAGGAGACGAGGTTCACCGACTGTGAGGTTCTCGGATCGATCGAATCGACCGCCAACCGGATCGTCCTCACCAATACGACCTGTGGAGGCAACTGCACTCTCACCGGCGGCGATCTGGTCCAGGTGGAGGGTTCGAGGCTGGAGGAAACGGTGAACGTGGCCGCGGATGAGATCCTGCTCGTCACCGACAGTTGGGCACCCAGGGGTATCGTCGCCACGGCCGGGTCGGGCGCGGGGTTCGACGGCAATGTACTGGGCGGCCTCGATCTCATCGTTTCCTCCAGCGAGGCAGAACTCATCCGCAACACCTTCTACGCGTCGCCCGGGGCCCTCGGTACGGGAATCGCAATCACTACCCCAGGCGACGTCACCCTGGAACGCAACATCGTCGATGGATTCGGAACCGGAATCGATCTCGACTTCACCGGCAACCTCCTAGCGATATGCAACTGCGTCTGGAACAACTCCGTCGATTGGATCGGAACCCCCGATCCGACCGGGACCGATGGCAACATCCGGGCGAACCCACTGTTCTGCACTCCGGAAGTGGACTTCTCCCTCGAATCGACCTCTCCGTGTCTACCGGGGAACCACCCGGACGGTTTCGGCTGCGGGGGAGCGATCGGGGCGTTCGAGACGGACTGCGCCGCGAGTGATGCTCCGGAGACGATCCCGTCGACCCCGAGGGCTGGGATCAGTGCGCACCCGAATCCGTCGAGTGGATCGATGACGTTGAGTTGGCAGTTGCCGGAGAGCGGAAGACTGCTCCGAGAGGCCACCGAGGTGCAGATCTTCACCGTCGATGGTCGGGCTGTTTGGAGCCGGGATGTTTCCGCGTCGACAGGGTCGGTCACGTGGGACCTGAGGAACGAGCAGGGAGTGCGAGTCTCGCCGGGGGTCTACTTCGCGCGGGTGGGGAACGGTGAGATGGCCGAGTCGGTCAGGGTGATGGTGGTTCGGTAGTCCCGACCGACGGGCCGAGCGGCCGTACGAACAGCCGGGCTGCGGGGCGGAGTCTTCCGCTCCCACATTCCGGGGCGGAGCGCACCGCGGCCTGGAGACCCTGACCAGTTCGTACGACGCGATCGTCTTCGACTGTCCTCCTGGATCCGGCGCGCTCCTCACCATGGCACTGACCGCCGCGCACGAGATCTTCGTCACTTCCGAACCGACACCGCTGGCTCTCGCCGGCATTCGGGGAATCATCCGGTTGGTGGGAGGATCCGAGCCGACCTGAACAGCGATCTCCATCTCGCACGCATCGTCTTCTGCCGGGTGCAGTCCCGGCGGAAGCTCAGTCAGATGGCGTTCGATACGACGAATGCATCGTTCCCTCACCTGCCGCCGGCCCACATCATTCGCGAGAACGTGCGGCTGGCCGAAGCGCCCAAGGCGAAGCAGCCGATTCAACTCTTCGCCCCGAAGAGCCAAGGCGCGCAGGACTACGGGCAGCTGGTCAGAGCCGTGCTCCGCGAAGGCCAGTCGCGAGGAGTGGATTCGCAGACCGCGCCCTCTCGCCACGCGGCCGCGTAGCCCGCACTAGTCGTCTTCCTAACGCAGTCGGGCACTCAGCGCAACATGCCGCGGTGACTCGACTCCACCTACGGAAACGAGTTGTTCGGCGCGCTCGAAGACCGCACGTGCCTCCAGTTCCTTCCCAGAGCGAGCAAGGACTCGGCCAGGAGATCGTACGCCTCCCCCAACGACACGTGGTCCGGCCCGAGGGCGGCCTCGAGGATCGCCAATGCCCGCCGGGAGTGGCCCTCGGCGCTCGTGGCATCGCCGATACGAAGCTCCAGGCTGGAGAGACCCAGCATCGAGTCCGCGAGACTCACATGATCCGGCCCGAGTCCCGCCTCGGTGATCTGGACCGCGCGCCTCGCCAGCACCACTGCTTCGTCGTAGCGTCCCAGATCCTCGAGCACGGATGCCTCCACGTAGAGATCGAACCCGACGTTTGGATGGTCGGGCCCCAGCACGCTCTCCCTCAGAGCGACGGTCTCGGTGAGCACGGCGAGCGCATCTTCCTTTCGACCGACACCATCGAGCATGAACCCCAGGCTCGAGAGAAAGGAGGGGAAGTCATAGTGTCCCTCACCGAGTGCGGACCGTGCCATTTCCACCGCGCTCTCGGCGAGCGGCAGTCCCTCTTCCGGCCTGCCCTCGTCGTAGGCGAGGTTCGCCAGGGCGAGGTAGGTCGCGGCCAGCTCGGCATTCGGAGGGTCGACGTTGGCTTCCCGAATGTCGAGCGCGGCCTCGTAGTGAACTCTCGCTCGATCGAACTCGTGGAGGCGACGGAGGAGGGAGGCCAGGCTGTGGTGGGAACGGGCGAGCTCGAGGGGATCCTCGTCCGGATTGTCCACCCGCACTGCGAGTGACTGTTCGAGCAACGGTCCAGCTTCTCGATAGAGTCCGAGGTTCCGGTACACCGTCCCGAGAACGCCGAGTAGCCGCCCTCGGACTGTCGGCTCTCCGACGAACGAAGTGTCGATGCGAGAGGCCGCCACCTCCAGGAGATCGCGCGCGGTCACGGCACTCGCACCTGGCGCACTCGGATCGTTCACGACGAAGATCTCCTCGAGGAAGTCCGACACGGCTCGTGCCGTCTTGGCCTCCTCCCGCGCGCTCTGCTCGGCCCTCAGCGCTCGTAGCATTCCGACCGTCGTCCCGATCGCGCCAGCGACCACCAGAGCGGCGGCCGCCACACCGAGGACGAAAGAGACGCGGTGCCTCCGGGCAAACCGCATCAACTGCTCCCCCACTCCCGCCGGACGCGCGAGGATCGGGAGGTCATCGATGAACCGGCGGACGTCGTCCGCCATGGCGTCGACCGTTTGGTAGCGCGATGCGGGACTCTTCTCCAGCGACTTGAGGAGGATCGTGACGAGGTCCTTCTCCAGCGAGGCGTCGATCGATCGGGGCGCGGTCGGTGCGACCTCTTCGATCTTCCTCAGAGCGCTCGGGAGGCTGTCACCCCGCACGTCGATCGGGAGTGCCCCCGTCGTCATCTCGTAGAGAAGCACTCCCAGTGCGTAGACGTCGCTGCGAACGTCGATCTCGGCGACGTTGCCCCGCAGCTGCTCGGGACTCATGTACGGCAAGGTCCCGTAGAGTGCACCGGTCTGTAGTCCGACGGTTTGGAGGGCGACATCTCCGTCCACGATGCGGGCGAGACCGAAATCGAGGATCCTCGGTCCGTCCTCGGTCACGTGGATGTTCGATGGTTTGAGATCCCGGTGGATCACTCCACGTCTGTGGGCGTAGGCCATTGCCTCGGCGATCCCGAGGAACAGGGAGAGCCGGCGTCGACGCTCTCCTTTCGAACGCGGGGAGGACTGGCCCGCGAGGTACTCGTCGAGGGGCACTCCACCCACCTTCTCCATCGCGAAGAAGTGCCGGCCGTCGTCGGTGCTGCCCGACTCGTAGATGGCCGCGATCGACGGGTGGTGGAGCCGGGCCAGCGCTTCGACCTCTCTTTGGAACAGGCGAACGGCACCGTCATCACACGCATGGCCGCGCCGAACCAGCTTGAGGGCAACGAGCCTTCGTGGGCTCTCCTGGAGGGCCTCGAAGACGACGCCCATCCCTCCCTCCCCTAGGATCCGTTGGATCGTGTAAGCCCCCACCTTCTCGCCGAGCCACGTCCGATCCGCCTCGACGCCGGGACTCGGGCCCTTCGGATCTAGCGCCCCCGCGAGTACGGGCGCCGGCACGGTGAGGAACGCTTCCGGTTGATCGGCGTCTGCTTCGAGGAGCGACCGAACCTCCGCCAAGAGCCGAGGGTCTCCGCCACACTCCGAGTGAACGAAGTCCTCACGTACTTCGGGCGGCAGATCCAATGCGTTTCCCAGGATCTCCCGCACGCGGGTCCAGTGCGAGTCGTCGCTCATTCGGGGCTAGTAGCTGACATCAGCTCACGGTAGAGGAAGGCGCGAGCCACCCGCCAATCTCGCCTCACCGTACGATCCGCGAGTCCCAACAGCGTGGCCGTCTCCTCGACGGTCAGGCCCGCGAAGTAACGGAGGTCGACGATCCGGGCCATCCGTTCGTCTTTCTCCCGGAGTCGCTCCAGGGCAGCATCCAGCTCGATCACCTGGTCGATCTTCGACTCGACCGTACCGTCCTCGGTGCGCCAGACCGGAGAGACGCCGCCTCCACGTTTCTGCGCGCGTCGAGAACGAGCGTGGTTGAGGAGTATCTGGCGCATTGCGAGTGCGGCGATCGCGAAGAAGTGCTCCCTGTCCTCCACGGCGAGTTCCGGAGCACGCGCGAGCTTGAGATACGCCTCGTTCACGACCGCGGTCGTGGTCAGAGTGTTCCCTCCCTTCACACGAAGCAGCTGAAGGTGGGCAATCCGGTGGACTTCCGCATGCACTCGGGCAAAGACCTGGTCGAGCGCCGCGGGGTCACCCTGGCGGGAGCGGGCCAGCATTTCGGTGATGTCGCCGGGTTCGGGGTTCATGAATCCAAGCGTATCACCGGACAAGTCCGATTCAGTCCCACCGAAATCCCACTCATGGAGTAACTTGATACCATACCAACTAGTGGGTATGGTAGAGTTTCGTAAACGCGAACGACACACCTCCTGGAGCACATCCGTCCCCGCATGAAGCTGCTGGACGCGTCGCTGCATGTGCTGCGTGCGCGCGGGTACTCCTCGACCCGGATCGAAGACATCTGCCACGAAGCGAACCTGACGAAAGGCAGCTTCTTCCACCACTTCAAGGGAAGGAGGACCTCGCGATCGCCGCGGCCGATCACTTTGGCGAGATGGCGGAACGGATCTTCGCGTCGCGGCAGCGCCATACCGCCAACGGCCCGACCCTGTCGACCGCCTTCTCGGATACGTGGAGTTCCGGCTGTGACCCAAGCGGTCTGGGAGTCGTTCGACACCGCGATTTGCTCCGGCTCCATGTCCTGGACCGGAGAGGCGCCCGGTCCGAACAACCGGATGGCCGCATCCAGAACCTCGGGAGCGTAGGAAGGACAAACTGCGCCTTTGCCTTGGATACCCCCTGAGCGTACCGGATCCAGGCCCCCTGAATCCTGCCGCTCGTCCACCAATCCTTAGTCCGGCTCCTTCTTGTCTCCTGTTTCCCACATCCTCCTGCACCGAGCGCGCTCCCGGAGTAAGGCTCCGCCCCGGGGTGCTCCGTCCAGCCCCTGCCCGAGTCCGACCTCCGCATTCCGACATCCCGCCCCGTCTCACTCAAGGGGGACCCCGCCCGCTACCCGCCGCTCCGACGGTGCCGGAAGACGCGAACGCCACGACTCCGGAGGTGCCACCACGGGGAAGTCGAACTCCGCGACGTAGTCGAGGCCGGGCAAGGAAGCCGACACCTCCAGCTCCCAGACGACGCCCTCGTTGGACCCACCGAGCGTGGTGGCGGGCACGTCCATCGGGAGGTCGAACCCGACCTCGACGACGAGTCGGGGTTCGGACGGGTCGGGCCCCCCTCGTGCTCTCCGCTGTGCTTCCCAAAGGACGTCGCGCCGCGGCCGACTGGTTCGGTCATCGCTACCCGCGTGCCTCGTCTCCTCCCACCGGTCGACGCAGCGGAGCCGGACGTCGAAGTCGACGTCCGCGCGCTGCTTCACCCCTACCCCCGTGATCACGCGTCCCCTCAAGGTCTCGCCCAAGTGAGCCGGGGTCCGTTCCATGACGAAGATACTAGCTCCGAACGCCCGCTCGCGGAGAGCCTGACGGATGGCGGCGAACACGAGCGCTACGGCGGCAACTCCAACCAAAGCCGCCGCAAACAGGAAGAACTGGTCGACTGTGGCTCCGAGCAGTCCCAAGACGATCGCGAGGGCAACCCAGAGGACGGCCGCGGCCCGGACGATACCGCGTGACCGTCTCCCCTTCTCCTCCACTCTGCCACTCACCCAATCGGGCCGCTGACGCAGCTGCGCGGAGGCCCACGCGTCCCGAGCGGCGGCAACCTCGTCGTCGGTCGCGTCCGCATCGACGTGGAGTAACGTGGCGCGAGATCGAGTCCCGGCACCGTCGAGGCGTGAGACAGTCCGACTGTGTGACTCGGCAACGACCGCCTTCTTCCCGGCGGGCGTCCCGAACAGGTGCCGGATGAGGTATCCGGCTCCGACGAACACGAGCCCAAATGCGATCAAGACGAGGCCCGCGGGTCCTGGAACGTGAGGAATACGCCACACACGGTGGCCAGTGCTCCGAAGCCGAGGAAGGCCCAACTGCCGTACTTGGGAATGTCTGCGAGGGGAGCTCGTGTGGGCGGCTGGGTCAGAGTTACCTCCAGGTTGTTGACGCGATTCTGAACCTGGGAAGCATGACAGCAAACGAGGACCCGATCCACTGGCGGAGGCATCCAACGCGGCCACGGCATCCGGCTGCGACGTTCGGCGGAGGCACCCAACGGGGTCCTTCGGCAAGTGCGGACCGCTTGCTTGATCGCAAGGGCTCGTCGCACACTCGTTGGATGAAACGACACCGGCTGCTCGACCGCATCGCTCGCTCCACCCGGGCACTGGTACTCCTCTCCCTCATCTCCTCGTTCTCCCTAGTACCCCGGTTCCTAGTGCCCTCGTTCTCCCACATCCCCTCGCGGCTCCTCTCCGCCCTGACCGTCCCGACGGCGTTCGCCAGCAGCTCCGTCCACACGACCTACCTCTGGCACATGCACCAGCCGATCTACTGGCCGGACGCGAGCACCTGGAGCCCCGGTCGCTACGAGACGGCCTACGAGACGATCACGCTCGGCCACAGCCAGAACGACGTCTTCACGATCTTCAACTCGGACGACCGGGTCGCCGCGTACCAGAGTGCGCCGCGCGACGCCGTCGGTTCGATCCTGGATCTGCCGGAGGCGGGCGCGCAGGTTTCGTTCGCGGGAGCGTTGATCGAGAACCTCTTGAGCCTCGGCGACAACGGCTGGAACGGGGGCCGCTACGCTGCCGATTGGTACGCGCCCTACCGGACCGCTCGCTCCTGGACGAACAGTGCCGGGAAGCCGCGCCTCGAGCCGGTGCTGGTCGGGTTCCACCACGCGATCGGGCCGCTCATGGACGACAACGCATTCCGGATGGAGCTGGCCTGCGCGAAGGCGATCTACGACGACGCCTGGGGAGACCCGAACTACTCCCGCGGCTTCTTCCCCGCCGAGATGTGCTTCAGCGAACGACTCATTCCCGCACTCGTGGACGCCGGAGTCGACTGGTCGATCGTGCCGGACCTCCACATCGCGCGCGCGTGCGAGGACTATCCGTACGCCGCGCACCTCGACAACTGCGATCCTCCCAACCCTGCGGACCAGACCAACCCCGCGCAGGGAACGTACACGAACCACTTCATCTCCCGTGGCGTGACGCTGAAGGTTCCCTACCCGTACGGCTTCACTCCGCACTGGGCCGAGCACGTCGATCCGGAGACGGGCGCGGTCGACCGACTCGAGGTGGTCCCCGCGGCGAATGCGATGGGTTGGGACGAAGGTTACGGCCTCTACGGCAAGGGCGACATCGACGCGATCGCGCCCGCGAACGATCCGTCACGGCCGATGCTCGTCGTCTTCGCACACGACGGCGACAACGCGTGGAGCGGTGGGTACAGCTACTACCACGAGAACGTGACGCAGTTCTCGCACCAGGCCGCGACCGCGGGCTACACGCCGTCGACGATCGCAACCTACCTCGAGCATCACCCCGTTCCCGTGAACGATGTCGTCCATGTGGAGGACGGCGGCTGGGTCAACGCGGACGGGGACTTCGGCAGCCCGCAGTACATCAACTGGAACTGGCCGCTCGTTGCGCCCGACGGATCGTTCGACATCCCAGGCGGCTGGGCCGAGGACGAACGCAACTGGGCCGTCCTCACCGCCGCGCAGAACCGCGTCGAGACGGCCGCGTCGATCGTCGGCACGGTACGGGCCGATCACGTCGCCTTCCCACTCCAGGTGGGGACGAACGACGCCGAGCGCGCCTGGCACTTCCTTCTCGCCGGGTACGAGAGCGGCTACATGTACTACGGTGTGTCACTCGACATGGAAGTGAAGGCAACGCTAGCCTGCAACCAGGCCGTCGCTCTCGCCGATCCGATCGCGGAGAAGGGGTTCGACGACGTCGCGCCGACGATCTGGCTCCCTCAACGTCTCCCCTGGAATCCGGGCGGACACGGTGGCGGCAGTCTCTGGGGCTATCCCGGTGGAGACGGCGCGCCGATGGACTCGACCTTCCACGTCTGGACGTTCGTCCACGACGTCTCGGGACTCTCGCGTGTCGAGATCAAGGTGCGCGCGGACCTGGACGGGCGGAACGACCCCGCCACCACGGACAACGAAGTCTACGCGGGCGGGCCGGACGTCGAGTCCTGGTCCACACTACCGATGAACTTCCGCGACTTCCCGATCGGCGAGCCCTGGGAACTCTCCGAAATCGACTTCTTCGTCCTCCCCGATCACATCGCCGACCAGTACTGGATCCAGCTCGACGGCTACTCCGACGTCCTCCTCGACTACTACGTCGAAGCCGAGGACGGGCACGGCAACGTCAAGCGCTCGCCGATCCAGCACGTCTACGTCGGGACGGGCAGCGGAGGGTCGAGCGGCGGAGAAGGCGTGAGCTGGGAACCACTCGAGCCGGAGGCCGGCGGTGACCTCACCGTCTTCTACGATCCGGTCGGACGCGTACTCGAAGGCGAGTCCCCCATCTGGATCCACTACGGATTCAGCGGATGGACCGGCGTCACTGATGCAGCGATGACGTGGGACGCGCAGCTCTCCCTTTGGACGTTCGGGGTCGCGATTCCCGAGAGTGCGACGAGCGTCGAGTTCGTCTTCCGGAACGGCGACGGTTCCGTCTGGGACAACAACAACGGACAGGACTGGACTGTGCCCGTCAGCGGCGCATCCGATCCGCCGTTCGTGATGGACGGAACGCTCGACGCCGGCGTGCCGCTTCTCGCGGAGACGGATGACCTCTCGCTCTGGGGAGAGGTACGCGACGGCGTGCTCTACGTCGCATCGACTGCGTCGAGCGCACTCGCCACCGCGGACCGCTTCCTCTTCGCATGTCTCGAACCAGACCAGGCCGTTCCCGCGCCCTGGGCGAAGTCCGGCCAGGTGTCCGAGTGGGCGGCGTTCCTTGCGCGCGAAGGATCGAACGGGTGGACCGGGTGGTTCGACGCAGCGGAGACGGTCGTCTCGGGGGGCGGGTTCGAGGTAGCGAGCGGCTCGGTCGTGGAAGGAACGGCACCACTTGGTGCACTCGATCCGTCCGGGATGGCGACTGCGCTCTACATCGCCGTCGGCGCGTACGGATCGGCGGATGGTGGGGCGCTGCTCGCGCAGGCTCCGCTCGGGAACGGCGATGGTGAACTGCTCGGAGCGGGTGAGTACGCACGGGTCGATCTCGCGACCTCGGGGATCGGCGAAGGCGGGGAGGCCGGTGGCGCGGGTGGCAATGGCGAGGGGACGGTCCCTGGGGTGAAGACACTCGCCGGCCACGGGTTCACTGCATCCATCGGTCCCAACCCGTTCCGCGAGTCGCTTGCGATCCAGCTCCGCCTCGATGACACCCGCCCCGTCCGGACGGAACTCTTCGATACGAGTGGACGTCGACTTGCGAGCAAGGACTGGTCACCGACACGGGCGACCGCGACCTTGGACTGGACTCCGAGTCTCGACACCGTGGGCGTGCTCTTCTTGCGGCTGACCGTCGGGGACTCGAGCGTCTCGCAGAGGGTCTTGCGGATTCGCTGATCGAAGGCAAGGCGGCGTTGCGCCGAATGGCGGGACTTCAGTCCCGCCACCGGATCACCGTCGCCGTGACGTTGAGCTGATCGTCGCTCCCGTCGCTGAAGACGTCGACGGACTTGTGGTTCGACGTGAGGATGATCGCATCCCCACCGGCCTGACACGCCGCGACCTTCATCTTCGGGAGCACGTGCTCGAGCGAGTCCTTTCCCATCGATCCTTCCCCCTCGACGATCCCGAGCTCCTCGTAGGCCCGGTCCGGAACTCTCGAGCTGTAGACTTCGATCGAGCAGTCGTCTCCACGGGCCGGATACTCCTCGCCAGTCGGGATGTACTTGGCGGACGCACAGCCTCCCAGGAAGATCAGCGCACCGAGAGCCGGCGCGAAGGGGTGAACCCGCCATCCGAAGTTCGAGTTGGTCTTCATCTTGGTTCTCCTGATCCGTTCTCGTCGTCGCAGTGCAACGTTCGATACCTTGGGTTCGTGCTCGGTGACCGATGGTCTCGACGTGAAGTCGTTGCCAACCTGTCAGTGCCGCGTAGTCAGTCCTGCGTAGTCTGCGCTCGTCGTCTAGAACCGGCAGACCACACCGATCTGCATCCGCACCATGTCCGTCCTCGACTCGGTCGTGTCGAACTTGACGCGTCCGTTCGTGCGCCGGATCGACCCGTCCTTGAGGTACTCCGCTTCTCCGCCGCGGACGTAGCGGGCTCCGGCATCGATCAGCACCGACTGCACCGACTCCGTTCCCGTTCCGTTCCAGACCGGCACCATCACTCCACCACCAAAGCCGTACGCGAAGGCGATGTCGTCCTGGTTGGTCGTGCTGGCAACGCTATCGAAGTCCCAACCGTCGTCGTTGATCGTCGTCTCGGTGTAGAGATAGTTGAATCCGACGACCGCGTCGGCGTAGGGCTGGATCGGACCGCTCGGGTACTGACCGCGGAACACCATCAGCGTCTGTACGAAGTTGTTCATGGTCTCGACGTCGACGGTGACGTCGGGAATGGTGGTCGAGAACGGCTCCTTGCGGCTCTCCGTCCCGTAGTTCGCCCAACTCACGTCGAGCCCGATCGAGAACGGGCTCGAGGAAGGCGCGAAGAAGATCTGACCGTCGATTCCGTAGGCGTCACGGTCGAGCTGATCCTCGAGCGCACCCTGCGGAAGACCGGTCGTGAAGTGGATCCCGCCGAGGAAGTTCGACTCGGCGTCGCTCGGCGTGCTCCATGCTGCCGTCGCACAGAGAGCGGCGGCGATCGTGGTGGCCCTGAGTGCTGCGTGGCGTGTCATCTGCGGCTTCTCCCTTCATCCGTCCCGTTGACCATGGAGACCCGGAACTCGGGTCGCGGCCTTCGAGAGCAGACGAAGCAACGGCCGTGCCGCCGCGGGAGAAGTTCGATAAGAGACGCGTTGTCAGCTAGTTGCTGGATTCTCGATGAGACCGAGACATGCCCTGACTGGGAGGGTGCGAACTCGGCACACTGTGCCATCGGCGGCACTACCACCGCTCAGGGCTGGACAACGCTCCCGCCTTAGCGCGAACAGACGCTTCGAATCACGGCGTCTCGATCGGTCCCATACTCGTAGGGGTTCTTCGGGTCGCAGTAGTACGTACCCTCCGGAACACCCCACTGAGTCGATGGAGAACTTAGGACCCCTTCGCAACGGCCGCCACTGAATCCCTTGTCACAATCCGCCAGGGTTGGGCATCCGACTACGTCGCATTCGCCCAGATAGACCCGACACGTCGCGATGCGCTTGCTCACTTCCTCGTAGCATTCGTCCGACGTGACCTCCGTTGCGACGCGCGGGGCTCGGCACTCTTGCTCGACTCCGGGCCGCTCCCGACAAACAATCTGAGCAGCGTCCCGAGCTCCTCACCGAGTTCCCTGTAGTTGGGTCGATCTGCCGCCTTGCGACCCCTGTTCTTCTCGTCAACCTGATTGCGTCTACGATCTTGGCGCAACTCGTCATTGAGGATGCCTAGACTACGTTGGGCCTCAAGGTGTCCCTGCGCGGCGGCTTCGGCATACCACCGCCTAGCCTCCGCGGGATCTCGAGGAACTCCGTCGCCGCCATCGTAGATGGCTCCCAAAGCATACTGGGCTGTCGCCTCACCCTGCCGGGCCGCCTTCAGATACCAACGCCGAGCCGCCAGGCGATCCTGGGCAACGCCTTGTCCCCAGTAACACAAATGCCCGAAGCAGTACTGCGACCCGGCATGTCCCTGTTCGGCTGCTTTGAGAAACCACGATCCAGCAGCTACGTAATCTACTTGGATGCCATTTCCGTGGTAGTAGTCCATGGCCAAGTTATACTGAGCCGCAATGACTCCCGCCTCTGCCGCGCGAAGAAACCAACTCCTGGCGACATCGTAGTCCAGGGGAACACCCAACCCGTCGTGGTAGAGCAAACCGAGGCGCAAACACGCCTCAGGCTCTCCCTGCTGAGCTGCCTTTCGGAACCAGCGGCTAGACTCCCTCCAGTCCTGCGGAACCCCTTCCCCGTTGTAGTAGAGGAAGCCGAGAGAATACTGCGCATGACTCTCGCCTTGTTCGGCAGCTTCCCTGAACCACCGTGCAGCTTCCGAGGGATTGCGAGGAGTGCCTTGACCTTCGTAGAAGAGGTATCCCAACGCACATTGGGCACGAGCATTGCCCTGGGCAGCAGACATCATGTACCAGCGCCTAGCTTCCTCGAAGTCTTGTGCAACTCCTCTCCATGATTTGACATCACTCCAAGATCGTACTGCGCCACCGCATGCCCTTGGCGAGCCGCCCTCAAGAGCCACAACCTCGCCTGCCGGTAGTCCTGCTCTACGCCCTCTCCCTTATAGTACAAGAGCCCCAGGCTCTTCTGCGCGGAAGCATCGCCCTGGAGAGCAGCCTTGTGAAGCCACCTCTCAGCGCCACCAAAGTCACCCTGCTCAAGAAGGAGCTCCCCCAACTCCGTTTGAGATTCGACGTCCCCCTGTTCGGCCGCCCGCTTCAAGTCGAGCAACGAGTCGCCTCGTGGCGCGTCGTGTACCAGGCCAAGAAAGACGGCCACCAAAATGCCGCACAGAAGGTGTCTCAACCCTCGCATCCAGAGCCCTCGCATTGTCGACTCTTACGTACTCGGAGCTAACGATCTTCCTTGGCCGAGATGCTTCGAGGACGGCCCCGGTCCGGGAAGATCCCCGGCTGCCTCAGAGAGCGGGAAGCTCGTCGTCGTCGTCTTCCCACTCGACGTCGGAACCCGGAGGCAGGTTCGCGATGCACTTCTGGACCAGTTCGACGTGCTCGACCTCCTCCTCACGCAGCTCCGTGAAGAGTTCCCGGATCTCGGGGTTCGTGACGTAGGGAAGCGCCTGGTCGTAGAAGTCGTGCGCCTTCTGCTCGGACGAGAGTGCGACCTGGTAGGCCTGGAGGGCAGACATCGTAGCGTGGGGCGCACCCTGGTCCGGGGCCTCGACGTCGAAGATATCGTCGCGGGAGACGCGCACCGGAGCGTCGCCGAAGAGGGCCTTCCGACGTTCCGCGAGCTCCTGGCCGTGCTTGGCCTCGTTCTCTGCCATCGAAGCGAAGACGCTGGAAGCATCTCCCGGCGCCCGGTGTCCGAGTTGTGCGGTGAACATCTTGTACCGCTGATAGGCCTCGACCTCGATGAGAATCGCGAGGTCCAAGGCGTCCATCAGGTCTAGCTTCGCGAAATCGATATTGGCGGGCATGCAGGCCTCCTGGAGTCCCTTGGGGCAGGCCCCCGCTCCCTTCGGGAGGACGAGAGCTGTCGACGAATCGGTCCACGCCGTCCCGGAGGGAGCAGACGTTCGGGGGGCAGGATACGCTCCCCGGACGGGGCGGGCCAGTAAGGGGTGTTTCGCATGCCTCGATCCGGCGTATCCGGTTCCCGAGAACCGTGGAACGGACCGGCGACGACCGCCGGCCGGGTTCGCACGCCAACCCGACCGGAGCGACGACCGTCCCTGCAGCGAAACCCGACGAGAAAGTAGGCAACCCTACGGCTCCCCATTCGTAGTTGTTGGAAGAACCCCCAATCGAACCGATGGAAACGGAGCTGCCCTTGATCCAGCCACGCGTACCCTCTACCGGACGTCGCGAGCCCTGCCGACGGTTCTGCAGCCTGCTCCTCGCACTCTCTCTGTCGGCGACGATCGTTACCGTTGCGACACCCCTCGATGTGGCGGGGGATGCCGATCGAGTCCCTGATCCGAGCAACCCGGCGCGCTACCAAGTACGGGTTCCTGGCCCCGACTCCGACGTCGTGGAAGTTCAGGCGGCCTTCGTCCTCGAATCGGATGTGATCGGAATGGTCGTGCATCCATCGGCGGAGCTCCCGAACGGGGAGGCCGATCTACTGGAGCAACTCGAAGTGCGCGACGCAGACGGGCAGGCCCTGACGATCGAGTCGCTCGGCGTCGGTGACTGGCGGGTCGTGGATGGGTCGCCCGGCATGCCGGTCCGGATCAGCTACCGGATCCGTCTCGAACACGACCGATACCCCTGGGGCCCGGGAATCGACGAGATCGCCTATCGGAACGACGACGGAATCTTCTTCACCGGAGGCGCCCTCTTCGTGCTGCCGAGTGCGGACCTGCCCGGCGGCGCACACGTGCGATTCGAACTCCCGAGAGGATGGGACGCCACCGTGCCCTGGCCGAGCGATCCATCCAGTGGCGACGCCGTCGTTCGAGATGGAAACGGTCTCCGGCGAAACTGCTTCTTCCTCGGAACCCCGCGCGTGGAGGAAGTGACTCTCGGAGAGTTCCGGTTCGTCCTCGTCCTCACCGAGAGTCTCAAGGACAAGAGCGACCTGTTCGTCGAAGCGATGCGGCCGATCCTTCCAGGAGCGAAGGCGATCTTCGGTGGCATGCCCCGGGCGAACCGGTACCTCGTCGTCCTCAGCCCGAGCGAGCGAGCGGACGGAGGCGCGTTTGCCGACAGCTACTCGATGCTCCTCCAAGGAACAGTCAACGAAGGGAGTTCGGTCGTCTGGGCCCACGGAATCGCGCATGAACTGCTGCACTTCTGGAACGGCCACACCCTCGTTCCGTCGACTCCAACGGACGAGGAGTGGTTCAAGGAAGGGTTCACCGACTACTACACGATCCTCCTCCGCAGCCGCCTCGGAATGGAACCGCGCGAAACGACGTTCCGGAAGATGGAAGGATCCCTCCGTCGCTATGTCCTGTCCAAGATGCTGCTGGGAGTCGATGGATCCCTTCGCGAAGCGGGACGGGACAAACACCGAAACCGGATGTTCGTCTACGGCGGCGGAACTCTCGTCGCATTCACGCTCGACGTGAGGATCCGCGAAGCGACCGAGAACCGGCGGGGCCTCGAAGACGCCATGAAGCGCCTCTACCGGGAGTTCGCTCTCGCCGGACGCACCTACGAGTTCGCGGACATCGTCCGGACCGTCTCCGAGGTGAGCGGTGTCGATCAGTCCGCGTTCCTCGGCGAGTTCGTGGACGGATCCGGATTCCTCGACGCGGCTCCCTACTTCGAGTCGGCCGGCCTGCAACTCGACAGCTTCGCTGACGAGTTCTATGTCAGCGACGCGCCGAACGCACGGCCGGACCAGGTGGCGATCCGGGAGGCGATCTTCGGATATGTCCGGTGAGTGAGACCGGGATCGTCGAGAATCCAGAGAACGGGTCCAGATCACTTCGCGGCGGAAGACGACCGGGCGATGACGATCGAGTAGATGACGGGAACGGGCTCGATCGCCTTCCGTGACGGCGTTCCGTCGTCTACTCTGCGAGCAGACCCGATGACTGGTGCGCGTGCCGGAGCGCCGTGAGGAGGACACGATCCATGGAACGCGTGACGGTGGGGCGACCGTTTCTCACCGCTCGCTGGGAGAATCTACTCCTCCTGAACTACGAGTGCCCGCCCGAGATCCTGGAACCCATGGTCCCGCGGGGAACCTCTCTCGACCCGTGGCAGGGTCGGACCCTCGTCAGTCTCGTCGGATTCATGTTCCGTGGCACGCGCGTTCGACTCGTCGCGGTGCCAGGGCACCGGACTTTCGAAGAGGTCACTCTCCGCTTCTACGTCCGACGGGAAGTTCCGGGCGAAGTGCCCCGGAGAGGAGTCGTCTTCGTGCGCGAACTCGTGCCACGCCGGATGATCGCGGAGGTCGCCAGGCGCCTGTACAACGAGCCCTACCTCGCGGTGTCGATGTGGAATCGCGGCCGGATCGACCCCGAGTCCGGGGGGAATGTCGAGTACGGCTGGAAGCTCGGACCGTCGCGGTTCTCCATGAAGGGTGCGGCTCGAGGTCCGGCCTCCGAGCTTCTACCCGGTTCCGAAGGCGAGTTCATCACGGAACACTACTGGGGCTACACCCGACAACGGGACGGCGGCACGGTCGAGTACGAGGTCGCCCATCCACGGTGGAGGGTCTGGGACGCGGAAGACGTCTCCTTCATCGGCGATGCGTCCGAGCTCTACGGCCCCGCACTGGGAGAGGTGCTGGCCGACAGGCCCCGTTCGGCCTTCCTCGCACTGGGGAGCGAGATTTCGGTCTACCCGGGCCGAAGGCTGAACTTTCGAGCCTGAGGCCGGCGCCCAGCCGCCCACTCGGATCAGCGACACTCCCGCGTCCGAGGTCGGATGACGTCCGAAACGAGACGAGGACCGTGCAGCGAATCGCCCACCATCGACCCGACACGATCGACGGTGAGCTCTCTCTGCCATGTCTCACCTCAGGATGTGGATCCTCGCGCTCCTCGTCGCCGTTCCGACCTCCAGGCGATAGAAGTACACACCCGTCGCGAGGCGACGGCCCGAGTCGTCCGTGCCGGTCCATTGCACCTGATGCCGCCCGGCCGACATCCGCTCGTCGAGCAGCCTTCGCACGATTCGGCCGCTGCTGTCGTAGACGACGAGAGACACGTGGTCCTCTTCGGGTGCGGCGAACGTGATCTCCGTCGCAGAAGCGAACGGATTCGGGAAGGCAAAGCTGTCGCCACCGATCGGCTCGACCTCTCCCAGCGCGGCCGTCTCTTCGGGGACGGCCGGCTCGCTCTCGTTCCCGGCGAGGTCCAGAGCGGTGAGCTTGTAGTGGTGGAGCGGGGCTCCCGATCCGTCGAACCAGTTCAGGTCGGCAGTCTCGTAGACCAGATGCGACGGGTCGAGCGGGAAGTCCGAGTCCTCTCCACGATAGACGCGGAAGTAGGCGAAGTCTTCGTCAGCGCTCGACTGCCAGCTGAGAGCCGTGCCGCCCATGCCCGGTAACGCGTGGAAGCCCTCGGGAACTCCCGGAGCGATGTCGTCGATCGAGTATCCGCTGTCGGGTTCGCACGCGAACCAGATCGAGGGCGTCGTCGTGTGCGCGGTGGTGAGGAAGACGGACCAATGGACACCGTCCGCGGTCGAGTCGGCGACGGTGTGTGCCTCCACCGTGTAGTCGTCCGTCTGACGAGCGGCGACCCACGCGACGACCTCCCAGTCGCCCGGCGGCAGCTCTCCCGCTCCGCGGTTCGCGTCGCCGACGGAACCCACATCCTGAGGGCCACGCACGTAGGTACGCCCGCCAAGGGTCAGGACGCGCTCGGGCGGGAACGACGCGATTCCGGGGAAGCGCTCCCACGCGTTCGCGCTCTCCTGCAATCTGCCGAGGTTTTCGAGTTCACCAGACTCTCCGGCTGCCTCGAGGCCTCCCGGTTCTCCGAACTCTGCGAGCGTTCCCAGGGCTCCGGCTTCGTCCAGCCTCTCGCGGAGCTGGAGATCGTCGACGCGGCGGTACACCTGATAGCCCGTCACGGGAAGAGTGGACTCGTCTGCGAAGTCGTATCCGGAGCGGGAGACGTGGAGGCGCACCCAGCCGCCCTGGTCGTCGGGGATGTCTTCGACGGCATCGATGCTCGCGGCTTCGGTGAGCCAATCCAGGCTGAGTTCGTAGGCGATCGGATCTGACGCCGGCGACCAGCTGTGCGTGCTCTGCCACACCAGATCCGTCCCTGGGGATGGGAACCTCTCCCAACTCCCGTTGGGAGAGGTCGGCTGGAACGTCTCTCCTCCGTCCGCGCTGAGCTGCCAGGAGATGCCCGGCGTTTCGTCGGTGAGGAGCCGCGCGCGGACGATCGTCTCGTCGGCACCGTCGACGGGAAGGGAGCGCCCGAGGTTGGCGGAGCCGTCGACCGCGTCCTGGAAGATCCGGTAGGAGACCATGGCCAGGTGCTGGTACGTGACGTAGGCGTACTGGCCCGAAACCGAGATGCTCTTCGGGACGGTGACTCCGGACCCGGATGTCAGTACGACCGGACTCGTCGGATCGCTGAAATCCAGTACGGTCATGCCGTGCGGGGCGCCGCAGAACATGAGGTTTCCGACGACGTCGAAGGCCGAGAAGCGGATGTTGTTGTTCACGATCTGGAGGATCTCCACCGGGTGCGACGGCTCTTCGATGTCGAAGACGTACAGCTTCGCGGCCTCACCGAAGAAAGCGAGGTTCCCGACCAGTTCGATTCTGGCCGGATCGGTCAGGTAGGTCTCGACCGAACCGAGAAGCGTGCGCTGGGCTGGGTTCGAGACATCGTAGAAACTGAACTGACCGGAGGGATGGGCGTCCTGGACGACTAGTAGATTGCCCGCGAGGCCGATCGCCTGTCCCCCTTCTGGATCCGAGGCCAGAACCTGCGGATCGGTCGGGTCCGAGCAGTCCAGGACGACGCAGTAGGCCGAATTGAGCAGGAACACCAGGTGACCCCGAACCTCGATGGTGTCGAATGGGTCGATGTCGAGGTAGCTCACGAGCACGAGATCCGTCGGGTCCGTGATGTCGAAGATGCGGAATCCATCGGAGAAGCTCGCGAACGCAAAGTCGCCGTGCAACGCCGCGGTCCGGCACGCGTTCGATGGAACCGGATAGGTGCTGACCGGCACGGGAAGAGACGGATCGGACACGTCGAGGAGTACGAACCCGTCGGCCCCACCTGAGAGCCCGATCAGGTGTCCCTGGATGCTCGGGATTCCCGACGGTTGCATCACGAACTGGCCGACGGACACGACGGGATCGAGCAGGGTTCGAACCTGCACGGCCTCGAGTCCTCCCTGACTCGCCGCGACGAAGCACCGCTCGCCCGCGAGGAAGAGGGAGCTGGCATCAGCGGCTGTCGAGAAGGTCGAGGCCAGGACGGGATCGGACGGATCGGTCACGTCGAGGATGACCACCCCTCCGGATCCATCCGCGACGTATGCGCGACCTTCGCTCACGGCCACGGACTTCGCGACGCCGTTCGTGTCGTACGTTCCGAGCAGTGTAGGGGCCGAGGGGTTGGACACGTCGAACGCGAGGAGCCCCGTGTTGCCGTCGGCGAGGAGTGCGAGGCCGCCCGAAACGGCCACACCCGTGGCCTGACCCGGCGTATCGTAGCTTCCGACGAGGGTCGGATGGGCGGGATCCATGACATCGACGATGGCGAGACCGCCGGTGTTGGCGGCGAGGAAGACGCGGCGCCCGGAGTATGCGCAGTCGTAGACCTGCGCCCCGACGGTGATCGAGGATACGAGCGACGGGGCCGAGGGATTCGAGATGTCGACGATCGCGAGCCCCCCGCTGTAGTCGGCCACGAAAGCGAGGTCTCCTTCGATGGCGACGTCGATCGCCAGCGAGGGGCTGTCGTAGGTCGAGACGAGCACGGGATGGGCTGGGTCGGAGATGTCGATGACATGAACGCCCGGTGAACCGTCGGCCACGAGGGCGTAGTCGCCGTCGACCGCGACCCGATAGGCGTAGCCGGGTGTGTCGTACGAACCGAGTGACACGGGGCTCGCCGGATCACTCATATCGACGATCCGAAGACCCGATCCGCCGTCCGCCAGGAACGCCGTGGTCCCGACGACCACGACACCCTCCGCGACCCCTGGAGAATCGAACACACCGAGAGAAGCGGGGACGAACCGCCCCATCCGAAGCTCTTGGAGGTCGGTGTTCCAGTCGGCACTGGTGCGTGTCTCGTCCTCGAGAGCCGAGGTCTCGAACGTCTCGACGAAACTGCCCGCCCGCGCGATCACCGGAACGAGCAGGGCCAGCAAGATCATGGATTTCGGTGACATGGACCTTCGTCCCTCCCAGATGGCAGAACTGAATGACTGTGACGGTCGCGTGCGATCGGCTGCCGTCTTCCATCTTCCAGCTCTACGTCCGAGATCCGGGGGCTCAACCCATCAGAGATCCTCCAAAAAATGGTAAGCTACTGAAAGTTCAATCGAGTACGTGACCGCAACCGTCCGCGCGAGAGAGGCATCGTGAGGCCCGAAGACCCGTCGTCTCGTCCCTCTGATCCTGGCCCGGAGATCACCCGCATCCTGAATCAGGTGGGTGCCGGGGATCCCTCCGCGGGCGCCCGTCTTCTTCCCGTCGTCTACGACGAACTCCGTCGCCTGGCCCGGCAACGGATGTCGAAGCTTCCGCCGGGGAACACGCTGCAGCCGACGGCACTGGTCCATGAGGCCTACCTCCGGCTTCTGGGTCCGGAAGGGGCGAACTGGAGCCACCGGGGTCACTTCTTCGCGGCGGCCGCCCGGTCGATGCGCAACATCCTGGTCGACCAGGCTCGACGGAAGTCCGCGCTGCGACACGGCGGAGACCAGCGACAGGTCGATCTCGAAGGAGTCGACCTACCGTTCGAGGAGACGGGAGTCGATCTCCTCGCGCTCGAAGGTGCTCTGCGGGATCTCGAGGCACAGGATCCGAGGAAGGCACGCGTGGTGGAGCTGCGCTTCTTCGCCGGGTTGACAGCGGAAGAGACGGCGCGGGCGCTCTCGATCTCCTTGCCCACGGCGGAACGCGATTGGAGGTTCGCCCGGGCCTATCTCTTCCGTCTCATGTCGGAAGAGGAGTGATCCGATGCTCGATCGTCGACGGTTCCGGCGTGCCGACGCGCTGTTTGCGGAGCTTCTCGAGCTCCCACCGGAAGAGCGAGCGGCCCGCCTCGCGTCCTCGGCCGCCGACGACCCGAAACTGCGGGCAGTGGTGGAAGATCTGCTTCGTATCGACCAGCAGACGCAGGGCGAGTTCCTCGAGACATCACCGCTCCAGTTCCGATCGGAGAACACTCACAGCACCGGAACGGTCGTGAAGGCCGGGTCCGGTTACGACGCCGCAGAGGACGGATCGAAGCAGACGGACCTCGAACAGCTGGGCCGCTACGTGATCGAGCGTGAGATCGGCCGCGGTGGCGGAGGGATCGTCTACTGCGCGTGGGATCCGGACCTCGAGCGTCGCGTGGCCGTCAAGCTCCTGCCTGCGGCAGTCAGGGACGATGTCGAAGCTGTCGAGCGCATGCAGAGAGAGGCCAGGATCCTCGCGGGCCTGCAGCACGCGCACATCTGCACCGTCTTCTCGCTCGAGGAGTCGGGCGGAGTCTGGTTCTTCACCCAGGAGTTGCTCACGGGGGAGAGTCTCGCAGAGCGTCTCCGGAGCGGGCCGCTCGGCGAACCCGCGACCCGCCTCTACGGCAGCCAGATCGCCGCCGCACTCGAGGCCGCGCACCGCCGAGGGGTGATCCACCGCGACCTCAAGCCGGGGAACGTCGTGATCGACTCCGAAGGTGGAGCCAAAGTGCTCGACTTCGGAATCGCCGCCCTCGTGGGTGCGTCGAACGCCGGTGGGACGATGGTAGGAACGCCCGGCTACATGAGCCCCGAGCAGATCCTTGGCGAAGGGCCCGATCGGGCCGACGACGTCTTCACGCTCGGGGCACTTCTCTTCGAGTGTGTGACCGGAGTGCCGGCGTTCCCGGGTTCGGATCCAGACGAACGGATCCAGGCGGCGCTCGCGGGGGAACCGGACTGGGACGTCATGCCTCCCGGAGTCTCCGCTGACTTCGTGGGCATCCTCCACGACTGTCTCGAGAAGAGCCGGAGCGATCGACGGATGAGCGCGGCCGACGTGCGCCGACGGTTGAGCTCGGGCCCGAGTCTCAGTCCGAGCACGGATGTCGTCCGAACACAAACGGACCGCCCTGGCCGGCTTCCCACCCCCCCGACTCCGTTCGTAGGTCGGGAGGTGACCCTGCTCGAGCTCGACGGAGTCGTGGCTACGAGTCCAATCCTCACCCTCACCGGGATTGGAGGCGGAGGCAAGTCGCGACTCGCTCTCGAAGTCGCCCTTCGCGTCCGTCACGAGTTTCCGGACGGAGCGTGGTGGGTGGAGCTCGCAGCCCTGAGTGATCCTCGCGCGGTCGCGACGGAGGTCGCCGCGACTCTGGGCCTCGAGACTCCTGGCCGGGACGCAGTGATCGACGTGCTCGTCGATCGTCTCCGCACGCGCCGCGTCCTTCTCGTTCTCGACAACTGCGAGCATCTCCGGTCCGCCTGTGCCTCCCTGGCCGGGGCCGTGGGTGACGCGTGTCCCGACGTCCGGATCCTCGCGACGAGCCGCGAGCCGCTCGGGCTGCGGGCCGAGGTCGTGTTTCCCGTGCCGACTCTCGCCGTTCCCGACGAGACGACGTCCGACGACGTTGCGCGGATCTCTCGTTCGGAAGCGGTGAGATTCTTCCTGGAGTACGCTGCGCGTGCACGTCCGGACTTTCACCTGACGAACGGAAACGCGTCGATCGTTGCGTACATCTGCCGTCGCCTCGATGGGATCCCTCTCGCTCTCGAACTCGCCGCGGCCCGGATGCGGCTTCTCTCCGAGGACGAGATCGCGCGCCGACTCGATCAGCGGTTTCGTCTCCTTGGGAGCAGGAGCCCAGGTTCGCTCCCGCGGCACCAGACGCTCCGGGCCACACTCGACTGGAGCTACGAACTGCTCGAACCGGCAGCGCGCGTCCTCTTCGTCCGCCTCTCCGTCTTCTCGGGCGGCTGGACTCTGCCTGCAGCAGAGGCGGTCTGTCCCGGTGGAGGACTGGAGCGAGACGAGATCCTCGATCTCCACGACCAACTTCTCGACCGGTCCCTGATCGAGCCGATCGCCATCTCGTCGAATGCGGAGCTGGAGACTCACGGCGCAGCCGGACCGATGCCGAGATTCCGGATGCTGGAGACGGTTCGTGCCTACGCCGCGGAACGATGCGAGGAGCTTGGCGACGCGACCTTTCTGACGGAGCACCATGCGGATTACTTCGCGACGCTCGTGCTAGATGCCGGATCCCGTTACCTCGGCTCCGAGCAGGCCAAGGAGTTCGGTCGTCTGGACCGGGATCTCGAGAACATCCGCTCTGCTCTCGATCACGCGATCCGCGCGAACGACGCGACCCGTGCGCTCGGAATGACGGGAATTCTCGGGTGGTATTGGCTCGTCCGCGGCTACTGGGCGGAGTGCGCCCACCGCATCCAGGAAGTGCTGGCTCGCCCCGACTGGCCACGGACGACGGCGGAGTACTCCCACGTTCATCTCGCCGCGGGGAATCTCGCCCATCGCCGCGGAGCTCTGGAGGAGGCGCGGGAGCACTTTCTCACCTGCCTCGAGGTCGACCGTTCCCTCGGAGACGAAGCTCGGGTCGCAGCCGACCTCCACAGTCTCGGAGTGACCGCAGAGTTCCTCGGCGAACTCCGTCCCGCCGCCGAGTACTACGAAGAGGCGCTCGCTCTCAACCGACGCCTCGGGGACGAGATGAGGATCGCGGACAATCTCGCGGGTCTCGGTTCCGTGCAGGCATCCACCGGAAATCCGAGGCTCGCGCGGACGACCCAGGAAGAGGCGTGCGCGATCCGGCGGCGTCTCGGCCTCACCGTGCTGCTCGGTGTCTCCCTCAACGGACTCGGCAACCTCGCCCTCCGTCTCGGAGATGTCGGAACGGCTCGATTCCACCACGAGGAGAGCCTGGCTCTTCGCCGACAGGTCGGCGACAAGCGTGGAGCCACGGTGGCGCTGACGAACCTGGCTCGCGTCCATCTCGCAGAAGGCGACGCAGCGACGGCCCGGTGTCTGCTCGAGAAGAGCCTGGTCCTCAAGACGGAGCTCCAGGACGGCTACGGCATCGCCAAGTCGCTCGACTATCTCGGACTCGTCGATCTGGCGGAGGGGGATCCGGTGGCTGCGCAGTCCCGTCACCTGGAGGCCATCGCCTTCTACGAGAAGAGTGGTGACCGGACGAGCCACGCCGAGTCGAGTGGCTACTATGGTCGCGCCGCCCATCGCGCCGGAGACCTCGCCTTGGCGGCGAGCGCGTGCGCCGACTCCCTGCAGGGCCGTCTCCTTCTCGGCAACCAAATCGACATCGCCGAAACCGTCCGCTGGATCGCGATCCTCGCTGTCGACCGCGGGGAGCCGGACGAGTTCGCGGCCCAGCTTCTCGCGGCAGCTGCGGCGACGTACGAAGAACAAGGGATCCCGGTCGATCCTCTCGACCGGGCCGAGCTCGCTCGCGTGACGGCGGAACTCTCGGCCCGGATGGGCGAGACGGAATGGGCCTCGGCCACTGCCCGGGGCGACATCGAAGCCGCGGCCGCCGCCGCGCTCCGTGAGTTCCATCGCGGCAAGAAGTCGTGATGGGTGGGGTCTTCGATCCCGATCATCTGTGCTCTGGCTCGAGGCCGACCACCTGCACACTGGAGAGACGCTCAACCGCCCGTCAACTCATCCAAGCGACGAAGGGCATCCTGGACGGCGTCCTCCGCGCTCGGACTCCCGATCTCCCGGGCGATCTCGAGCGACGCTTCGAGCAGTCGCCTCGCTTCGGCGTGGTTCCCTTCGAGGACTTCGACACTGGCGAGGCTGATCCGCAGGTTGATCTCGAGGTTCTTATAGCCGGTCTGTTTCTGGATTTCCCATGCTTCGGCGAGGTACCGACGGGCTTCGTCGGGCCGGCTTGCCGCTCCGAGTAGGGAGCCGATATTGCCGAGCACGATGGCCACGGAGCGCAGGTCACCAGACTCGCGATGGATGCGAAGCGCCTCCTCGTAGTTCTGGAGTGCCTCTGAGTCTCGCCCTTCCACCCGATTCAGGATTCCCAGGTTGCCGAGGACGACGCCTTCGAAGTTCCGGTTCCCGACCTCCCGGTGGATGACGAGTGCGGCTTCATAGTGCGCCCTCGCTTCGTCGGGCTGTCCCGCCTCCGAGAGGATGACGCCGAGATGTCCGAGGAGGATCGCCTCCAGCCGTCGGTTGCCCAGCTTCCGCTGAAGCCCGAGCCCTCCTGAAGGAACTCGATGGCTCGCTCCGTGTCGCCCGCGGCGGCGACGCCGCCCCGGCGCAGCGGAGTGCGCGCGCTCGTTCGGCTTCGTCGAGTCCTTCCATCCGGAGCACGAGCCCCGCCAGTTCGGCCCCCCGGGAGTAGGGTCCACTCCGTTCCAGAGTCGTCCAGGCCGCGGCGAGCGTGCTCGTGGCGACGTCGCTCATTCCGAAGGCGGCCGCCCGTTCACATGCCTTCTCGATGTTGGGTAGATCCAGTCTCAGCGCACGTAGCTTCGAGATTCCACCATGCGACGAGACCGTCCGGATCGACTCGCGGCTGCCGAGGTTCGCGAAGTGGATCGCGTGGCGTCGCTGCGCTTCGCCTTCGAGTCCGGGGGCGACACCGGCCTCGACGGCGCGGAGATTGGGGGACCCTCCGGTCCACGTCTCCGACGTCTCGAGCTTCTCGACCAGGTACTCGTGGACGCTCTGATACATCGAGAAGCGCGGAGTCCCGGAGACGTTCCTCGCCTCGATCCAGCTCTTGTCGACGAGTGCCTGCAGGAGATCGAGGACGAGAGGGAAAGGTCCGGATCGATCCGTGTCGCGCGCACCCGGGACGTCGGCGCGGACGCGATCGTCCGCTGCAGCGCGATCGACGAAATCGACGGGCCCGACAGACCCGCCCGAATCGGCAGACTCGACGGGCCGCACCACGTCTTCCGCCGCTTCCAACGAGAACCCGTCCTCGAACACGGCGAGCTGCGCGAGCGCCACCTGCTCATCCCGCGGCAGGAGATCCCACGACCAGTCGAGGGTCGCACGGAGTGTGGAGTGCCGACCGCGCGTGGAACCGGTGAGCACACGGAAGCGATCTCCCAACCTCTCCCGAAGCTGGGACAGGGAGAGGATGCGCAGACGGGGTGCGGCGAGCTCGATGGCCAGAGGGATCCCGTCGAGCAGCTCGACGATCTCCGCCACGAGTTCCCGGTCCGCACTGTCGAGATCCAGGTCGGCCCGATGCGTGCGGGCACGAAGCAGGAACAGTTCGGTGCCGGTTGTCGACGGATCGAGCGAAGAGAGAGACACGGTTCGCTCGCTTCCCAGACCCAGTCGGATCTGGCTCGTCACGAGGAAGCCGCACTCCAGGGCATGATGCATCCACCGGCCCAACGTCTCCTCGGCCCATGCGGACACCTGTTCGAAGTTGTCCAGGATGACGAGCGCGCGTCCACGATCTGCGAGAGCAGAAGCGATCGATGCGATCGGGTCGCCGCCCACGAGCGTAACGTCGAGAGCCGTCGCAACCGCCAACGCCACACGCTCCGGCGTGTGGGCCTCGCTCAGATCACAGAACCAGACGCCCCCGGGCCAGCGATCGATGTGACCGAGCGCGTACCTCCGGGCGAGGCGCGTCTTTCCGATTCCCCCAGGGCCGAGCAGGGTCACGAGTGCGCCCGGTGTCAGCGACGCAGCGATCTCCTCGAGCTCCGCCGTTCTTCCGACGAACACATCCCGTTCCGGGGGAAGCGTGTGGTGGACGGACGAAACTGCGGGACGCCCTTCGATCGCGAAGACGGCGTCCGAGGCCGTGGGATAGCGGGCGGCGGAATCGCGGGAGAGGAGCCGGAGCACGACAGGATCCCACGGAGAGTCGGCGCCCGACACCGCGCCGGGCCGGGGCGGATCCGACTCCAGCCGTGCCCTCGCGACCTCGGCCGCACTCGTTCCCTCGAACGGAAGCTGCCCCGTCAGCATCTCGAAGAGGACGATGCCGAACGCGTAGAGATCCGCGGGTGGACCGACCACCTGCCCCAGCACCTGCTCCGGTGCCATGTAGGCGGGCGTCCCCACGATCGGCTGCGGCGCCGCGTTCGTCCCGCCCTCGCCTCTTCCCTCCCCCTCGCCCTCGCCTGCGAGCCCCACGAGAGGCCCGCCATCCGACGGCTCCACGGCGTGCGCGAGCCCGAAGTCAGTGATCACGACCCGTTCGCCTTGTGCGGACGGAACGATCATCACATTCGCGCACTTGAGGTCGCGGTGGACGATCCCGGCGAGATGAGCCGCATCGAGCGCCGCGGCGAGCTGCTTCGCGATCGCGAGAGTCGCGTCCGGATCGATCCGTCCCCGTTCGCGGATGCGCGACGCGAGCGTCACACCCGCGAGCAGCTCCATCGAGAGGAACCAGAGTTCTGTGTCCCCTTCGATGTGACAACCGAGGTCGAAGATCCGGCACACGTTGGGATGCGAGATCGACCGGGCGAGCAGGATCTCCTGCTTGAACATCCGGAGCGCCGCCGGATTGGCCGCGATCTCCGGACGGATCGTCTTGATCGCGAGGGTGACACCAAGCGCGAGATCGCTCGCGCGGTAGACCTGCCCCATCCCCCCGCTCGCGAGATGCGATTCGATCCGGTAGCGCGATGCGATCTCCATCCCGGGGACGAGGCCGGGAGCGGTGGGCGGAACACCGAAGGCGAGACCACTCGTGGGGAGGGCAGAGGCGCCCAAGGCGGAGCCATGGTCAGACACTGCCCCGGTCGTCAGGTCGATCGTGGGATCGTCTCCCGGATCCTCGGGGATGTGGGTGTCCTCTGCCATCGGGACCAACCATACCGCCGGAGGTCGGGCGTTCGGAAGAGTCGAGGACCCCGCCCCGGCATCCTCCCAGCTCGGACGCCCCTCCACCTGGACACGGAATCCAAGTCGAACAGCGAGATGTCGTGGTTCCCGGGGATGGAGAGCCTTCTTGCGAAGAGATCGTGCGATTCTCCGAGCTTTGGTGTCGATGGATCGGAACTCGTCCACCGTCCACGACCTCCAGGAGACGTACTTCGATGAACATCCACGCATGGCTTTGCACGACCTTCGTGGCCCTGGCCCTGGGGCCGGCTGCGTACGCGGCGCCCGGGTCCCCCGAACCGACCGAGGCCGAGCGACACAAGCTCGACCGGGCGCGGCTGGCCATGGATGTCCCCCACCGACAGGAGGTGGACGCGGCCAGGGAGGAGGCGATCCAGGACGCCCCCGTGATCGCCGGAACCGCCGCCCTTTCCCAAGGAGACGGCCGACCGATCGCGGAGGCGGATGCGTGGCCGGCCGGTCTCGGCCCCCGTCCGGAGTCCCGCCCGCTCTCCCGAGGGCTCCTCGACCAGGTCCGCACCGCCGACGCGTCCGTCGTTGAATCCCTCGGATTCGAGGAGGACTGGGGCCATGTCGAGAACGAGCGCGCTCGGTTGGAGGCCCTCGCGGGCCAGGACCTCGAGTTCGGTCCCTCCGGCGGGGGCCCGACCGCGGGGGGCGGACTCGATGATGACACGGTGCACTACGCGCGGGGCAGCACCCTCGTCCTCCACGTGTTCGTGAACCACGCGAACGGCACCTGGAGTGAATCGGAAATGGACCAGGCGGGCGCCCGCGCCGCACTCGCGAAGGAGTTCTGGCTCGACAGGGCGCCTCGGTCTCCGCAGGGAGCGAGCCTCTCCAACCTCCACTTCGACTACGAAGGGCTCGACGGCTACTGGTCGGTCACGGCCACGCTCTCCACCGCGATTCCGGAGAGCGGGATGGGCTCGGACGCGATGGAGGCCGCCCTCGCCGCTCTCGGTCTCAGCGATCTGGACGGCGACTCCTGGATCGTCGACGACTACACGATCGCACTGCAGGACGCACTCGGCGGTTGGGACAACGTCATGCTCCTCTTCCAACCCGCCGACGTGGACGGTCGGGCCTGGGCCTCCTACAGCTTCGCGCGGACGGCGCTCTACCCGAACTCGGGCTACGAGGTCTACGCCCACGAGTGGGGTCATCTCTTCGGGGCTTGTGACGAGTACATCGAAGACGGGACCTGCAACGACGGGCTCGACTGTGGGACCTGCCAGGGCTGGTACGTCGAGACGCCGCGTCCGAACCTGAACTGCGACCTCTCCTGCGGGAACCCGGGCAACCTCTGCATGATGAAGGGGAACGACTTCACTCTCTGCCCGTTCACCATCGATCACGTCTCCTGGAACGACGCCGACCAGAATGGCGTCCTCGACTACACGCTGCGGCGGATCTTCGGCAGCATCTACGTCCCCTCCATCGAGCTCGTGGACAAGGTGTCGGTCCTCGCTTCGGAGACCGTGGCGAACTGGGTGGCTCCGGTGCGTGACGCAAGCTGGTCCGTCGTCGGGGCGCGCAACCCATCCGGGTCCATTTACGAGATCGAACTCTACGGCGAGAACAACCTCAACCACCTCTACGCGACCTCGGGAGTGGGCCACCCGGTCGAGTTCGTCGTCGCGGACTACAACCACATGCCTCCCGGGAACGACTACATCCTCCTCGACTCGGTCATCGGCTCCGGCAACTACAGACTCCAGTTCGAGGCGGGAACCGAGGAGGTCTACGCCGACGGAGTCGAGCGGGTGTCGAGCTGGAGCGCGAGCGATGTCGTTCGGGTGTTCGAGCTTCCGCTCTTCGCGGGCGAAGCGATCGCGTTCGTGCTCGATCCCTCGAGCCAGCTCGACCTCGGAATGGCGCTCTTCCGCTCGGACGGCACCGCGTATCGGGGAAGCCGGAGCACCGCAGCGTGGACGCGGGATGCCGCGGGCGACGGAGGTGCGGAGATCATCAACTACCTCGTCCCGGCCGACGACGTCTACGGGCTCGTGCTCTGGTCGAACGGACCGAACACCGGAACCGCCACCCTCGAGATCGGCCCCTCGACGTTCCCTCTGGCCGAGGAGAGCACCTACGAAACGAACTCGTCTCTCGCTCTCTGCCGCTACACCCCGAACGCGTCGTCCTGGTCGTTCCTCGGAGTACGCCCCACTCTCTCCGGAACCGATGCCTCCCTCCGCCTCTTCGACGACGCGAGCTTCACCACCGAACTCGAACAGTCGAGCGGATCGGGAGGGCTCGAGTTCATCGTCGCCGACTACAACCACCTGGGATGGGAGACGGAGTACGCGCGTAGCAGCATCATCGGGGGCGGGAACCAGCAGATCCAGTGGGAGCACGACAACGACCTCCTCGGCGGAAGAGCGATCGGAAGCTGGGGCGCGGACGACCTCGGCAAGATCTGGGACGTCTTCCTGAAAGCGGGAAACACCTACTTCTTCCGCACCTACGAGGCGGGTGGTCCCAGGGGACTCCACCTCTTCTACTCAGGCGCCGGAGACCTCTTTCACGCCAAGGGCGATGCCATCGCCTCCTCGACCTCCCGTCCTCCGTCGCAGAACGGGGAGTGGTTCTCGATGTTCTGCTACATCGACGACTGGTTCGGTCTCGCCATGACCTCGGAGTTCGCGTCGTCTTCCGGGTACGAGCTCTGGTACGGACCACAGACGATCTGGTCGGACGACGATCCACAGGTGTTCACGAACGAGGTGGCATGGGGAACGCACGTCACCTTCGACACCGACAAGTGGGCGGCCGCGGCCAGCCGTTCCTCCCAGGGAGACGCGTCGATCGCGCTCTTCGGCGACGAAGGCTACAACCTCACCCTCCTCGAAGCGTCGGACGGCGGAGGAGTCCCGGTCTCGTTCGTAGTCATGGACTACAACCACGAGACGTTGGACTCGCAGTATCTGCGGTCACGGAACGCGGCCGGCGGTTTCCTCACCGTGGAGTTCGAGGCAGGCCAGCAGCAGATCTCCTTCTTCGAAGGAGGATCGCTCACGAGAACGGGGACCTTCGGCCTCGACGAGATCATCGACATGTACGACCTCTCGCTCCCCGGCTCGCGGACCGAACCGCAGGATGTCGTGATCGAGGTCGTTCCCACGAGCGGCAATCTCGACCTCGGAGTCGCCCTCTTCCGATCCGACGGGGCCCCCTACAAGGCATCACGGACCGAGGCGGTTTCGATCTCCGACGTCGGGGGCGAAGGACTCGAGGAGACGATCACCTACACGTCTCAGGAGGCCGACGTGTACGGCCTCGCGGTCTGGAGTCGCACATCGACGGGAGGCTCCTACGAGATCCACGTCTACGATCCGTCCGTGACCGCAGTGGGTGAGGGTGAGCCTGGGGCGGACGATGCGGGGGACGGGCCGCAGGCCGATCAGATACTGGAAGGGCCCACGCTTCGGATGCTTTCTCCGAACCCTTCGAACGAGCAGGTGCGATGGGAACTCGCCCTCGCGAGCGAGGCCTCCGTCGTCCTCGAGGTCTTCGATGCGAGCGGCCGCCTCGTGCGATCGACTCCGCCTCGAACGCTTGGACCGGGGCGCACCGAATTCGAGTGGGATGGTCGGGAGACGACCGGGCGCCCGGTGGGAACGGGGGTCTACTTCGCGCGGTTCCGAATCGGAGAGTCCGAGCACCTCTCCAAGGTGGTGCGGCGGTAGCCGACGGCATCGGCTCCGGAACGCCGTTCGATCGAGGCCACGGACGCGGGCGACGACCTCGTCACCCGCCTCCATGAGGTGATGAAGAGCGTCAGCGAGCGAGCGTGTACACCACCGGGCTCAGCTTGCCCAGGATCTGGAAGACACCCCAGTGGCAGTTGGCCAGCTCGCTCGCGACGTTCTTCTCGCCGTGCCTTGCGACCAGCGCATCCCGGTTGCGCCGCAGGCGCGCGATGCGCAGGAGCTGCCTGGACGTGATCCGCGACTCGTGCTCCTCGCCATACTCACGCCATTCGCTGCCCAGGTCGTCCGCCTCCAGGACGGACAACCCGGCCGACTCCAGCGCACTCTCGAAGAACGCGCGGTCCATGTTTCTCGGCACCGTCGCGAGCGGCGGCCAGAGCGCGGCGGCCTCCTCCTCCGTGAGCAGGTCCGTACCGAACATCGCGTAGATCACACCCCGTCCCCCCGGTTTCAGCACGCGGGCCATGGATGCGAGTGCGCGCGGGAGATCTTCCATATGGGACAGCACATCGCGACACCAGAGGAGATCGAACGTCGCGTCGGGGAACGTGAGGTCGTGGAGGTCCGCGCGCGTTACCTCGACCGATCCGCCCACGCCGCGCTCAGCGATGTTCCGACGAGCCTCGCCGAGGTTGTCCTCCACGAGATCGACGCCGACGACGCGGCAGCCGAAACGGCGGTGGAGTTCACAAGCCTGGACTGCGTGCCGACACCCTGCATCCAGCACGAGCGTGTCCGGCCCGGGATCCAGCGCCGCGAACTTGCCGTACAGCATGTCCGGCGGCCGCGGGGAGAGGCTCCGGTCCAACTCGGCGAGAAAGGCGTCGTACTCGTCCTGAGTTCCTGCGTACATCTCCTGCACGCTGACGTGGATGGGGTTCACTTCATTTCCTCCGTGGCGCGTACCGCGTGCCATTGGGGATCCCACCGACACTCACACTCTCGATCCGACGCACCAGTCGTATCCTACTCGTGGACAGTCCGTTCGGCCACACCAGCGATCTTCCCCCGGATGGCGGATGCCCTCTGCACGCGGTCGTACGTGGTTTTCCCGTGTGCGGATGGCGCCTGCACACGTGCAGAACGCTCCGCTACGCGTACGGATGCGCTCTGCAAACGTGCGGCGGCCATCCTCACGGGTGCGGGAGCTGTCTGCACGGATGCACGCGCCATCCGCACGGGTGCGGGAGCGCGCTGCAGACGTGCATCAGGCTTCCGTAGGCGGGAGGGTGCCCGGTGCACGGGTGCACGACGCGTCCGTACGCGTAAAGGAGCATGGTGCAGACGTGCAGACGGCTCCGCTACACGTGCGGGTGCGTGGTGCAGCCATGCAGGACGGACCCGTGCGCGTAAGGATGCGCTCTGCAGGCGTGCAGACGGCTCCGTAACGTGTGCGGATGCGCCGTGAACGGGTGCAGAGCGTGTCCTTCGGCCTACGGATGCGCTCTGCACCGGTGCAGACAGCTCCCGCACCCCGAAGGGAGCGCGCTGCAGACGTGCAGACGGCTCCCGCACCTCGAAGGGAGCGCGCTGCACGTGTGCAGACACCATCCTTACGCGGAAAAATGGCGGTACGAGGCGTGCAGAGGCAACCCCTCGAGCGGGTCGGCGGAGTTCACGGGCGTGCGATTCTCGACGCGAAGCCGTTCGGGGTGACTGAGATCGAGGCCCGGTTCCCCGACCTCGGGGACTCCAGGCCTGCCGGGAAACGCCCCTACCGCAGGATCGTCACCCGCCCAGAGACCTCGCCGCCCGAAACGCCCCGCTCCGCGCCACCCGACGTACTGGCCGCACCCGACGCGCCGTTCGCAACGACCCGCATCGAGTACACCCCGTTTGGCACCCGCCGTCCGTCCGCGTCGAGCCCGTTCCACTCGATCGCGTGCTCTCCGGCCGCAAGCCGTCCCTGGAAGATCGTGCCGACGAGACGTCCCGTGCTCGCGAACACCTGCACGCTGACATCGGACGCCGAGGCCAACGCGAACCGGACCGACGTCCCGTCCTGCGCCGGGTTCGGCTGGATCGCGCGAAGACGCAGCCCAGCGTTCGCAGCGCTGGGACCATCGCCGATGCCATCACCCACGCCGCCCGAACCGTCGCCAGTGCCATCACCGCTCCCGTCGCCGACGTCGCTCGTGTCCCCCTGCTGCAGCACGAGGAACCCCATCGCCGGCACGTTGAGCTCCACGGACCACGGATGTCCGTCCCACGCGATCTCTTCGGAAGTGAGCGTGCCCGGATTGTCGAGTCCGCTCCCGCCGTAGACCGCGGACTGGCTGTTCAGCACTTCGGTCCACGAGTTCGGTTGCGGGAGTCCGACCCGGAAGCCGGTGTAGTCGTTGTTGCTGAAGTTCGCGACCACGACGGCGACGCTGCCGCCGAAGTCGTAGCGCTGGTAGGCGATCACGTTCGCGGACTCGTCGACTCGATAGACTTCGTGGGGCGAGTCTGCGCGAAGCGCAGTCACCGACGTCCGGAGCGCGATGAGGTCCTGGTAGTACTGATAGATTCCGGGGTACGTCGTCATCTTCTCCCAGTCGATCCGGTTCGTGCTGGACGTACCGAAGTCGATCGACTCGAGCCACTCCGTCCCCATGATCATCGCGGGGATGCCGGGCGCGGTGAACGCGATCCCCTGCGCGAGCTTGGTCCGGCCCTGGGCCCAGACGTCGTCGTGCGGGAAGGTCGTGTCGATCGTCTTGACGAGACGCTGTCCTCCGGAGGACGGCCAGGTTTCGTCGTGGAGCTCGACGTAGTTGACGACGTAGCGTCCGTTCAGGAACGCGCCGCTTCCGTTGACGATGTTCTGGATCTTCCACATCTCCGGATCACCGGACGCCGCGGTCAGGATGACTTCGCGGAGACGATCGGTGAACGCGTCGTGGTACTGCGCATCGAATCCGGCGCCGCCGAGCGAGGTGGGACGCGTAACGAACGGATCGTCCGGGAGCTGCTCGGCGAAGATGAACTTGTCGGCCCAGCGCGTGTCGACCTGGTCGTTCAGCGCCTGCATGAGGCTCCAGCCCGAACCATCCTGCGGCGGGATGTTCATGAAGTCGGTCGCGTCCATCCGGAAGCCGTCGAGTTTGAAGTGGTCGAGCCACTGGTGCGCGGACTCGAGGTAGTAGCTCCGAACGTTGCCGTCGTCGAAGTCGGCCTGCGCGCCCCAGGGCGTCTCGAGGGCAGGATCGTCGAAGTAGATCTGGTCGCCGTCGTAGTACCACATGAAGTTGTCGCTGAACGAGAAGTGGTTCCAGACGATGTCGAGGACGACCGCGATGCCGCGCTCGTGGAACGCATCGATCATCGACTTGAACTCGTCCGGCGTGCCGTACTTCCATTCCGGCGCGTAGTTGCTGATCGGGTTGTAGCCGGCCGACTCGTCACCGGGGAATTCGTTCACCGGCATGATCATGACGCAGTTGACGCCGAGGTCCGCCAGGTGATCGGCACGCGCCGCCACGTCGACGTAACGCGACGGGAACGGAGTGAAGCCGTACGGATCGCCGTTCCCTCCCGCGAAGGTCCCGATGTGGAGCTGGTAGATGACCATCTCCTCGAAGTCCGGAACGTCGAAGTCCGAAACCGTCCAGGGATAGCTGAACGGATCGAGGATGTAGCTGTTGTTGTTGTCCGAGGCGTTGAGGCGACGCGCACGCGGATCCGTGTTCCAGTGAACGTCATCGAACCGGTACTTGTACTGCTGCCCGATCGTCGCGGACGGCACGCGGTGGATCCAGTCCTCCCCCACCCGCGTCATCTCGTCGCCCTCGGCCCAGCCGTTGAACTCGCCGCGGACCTCGGCCGAAGCCGTCCCCGGGGACCAGACGCGGAAGACGACACCGCCGCCCGAGAGCGGAGTCGCGCCGTAGGGCGCATGTGAGAGCGTCGCAAAATCGATCGTGTAGGACGACGCCGGCGGATCCTCGCTCATGCCCGCGAGCGACCAGTAGTCGGTGTCCGTCCCGTCGGTGAGCTCGATGTAGTAGCCGAACGACGAAACCGCGACGGACGGGATCGTCGCGACCCAGACGTCGTAAGGACCCCGCTGCTCCTGGACGGAGGCGGTCACCCAGCCGGTCGCGCCGTCATCCACCCAGACCCGGACGCCGGTGAGGTCGTTCTGGAACGACTGGACCCGGACATCGAAGGACTGCTGGTCGACCGGGCAGAGCGGGCGGAGGTCCTGCCAGCCGAAGTGGGAAATCCCGAACCACTCCACGTTGTTGTCCTGGCTCGAGGCGAGGGCCGAGCCGGGGAGGAGCGCCGCGGCGAAGAAGGCCGAGGCGCCGAGGGCGGAGCCGACTCGTCTGACGGCGGAGCCGAGGCCGGCGACGGATCCGAGGCCGGGTCGGCGACCGAGGCTCGAATCGAGTCCGGGGCGACGGCCGAAGCGCGGACGGAAGGAGCGGGAAATCGGGTACATGAAGTCTCTCCAAGAGGTTGGGCCGACCCAGGGAGGAGCGGACGACACCGGAAGCCAAGCCGGACCGGGGCTGTCACGGACAGGACCAGGCCGGATCGGCCACATCAGTGGCTCTCGCTCTCCGACATATAAGGATAGGGTGCGGAGGGTGGCGGGGACAACTCCGGTGGCCGGGTGATTGCGGATGACCGCGGGCGGCGGCCTCTGGCATTGGGGGTACCGGTCGGATCAACCTGGGCGCCTTGGACTTCCTCATGACAACAAAGCCCCGAGCGTCTCCGCCCGGGGCCTCGTCTCAGACCAGACGATCGCTCGCCACTACTTGTAGAGGCTCTTGATCGCTCCCCAGGTCTTATTCTCCACGGGGACCACGTCACAGTCGACGAACTCCGCGCCGAGTCCAAGGGCCTGGGTCGGTCCCCACACGATCGAGACGTTGTTCCAGCCGGTCGGATACCCGATCCCAGGAGCAATGCAGGTGAAAGGACTGCCCCCGAATCCGTCCAGGTCCGCGGTGACGAACCACGCAGCGATCTGATCGACCCAGCTGCCCCAGTATCCGACCCAGGTAGCGTCGGTCGAGGAGCAGTTCGCCGTGACGGAACCGACGTGGCGGGAAATGCTGGGCCAGAACGCCACCGTCCCCGGATCGTGGCCGAAGGCAACCCCTAGAACGGGTCCCGGGACTCCGGAGGCATCTTCCCAAACGTAGAGGTCACACGTCCGCCCCGCCTGATTGCCGGTCTGCGTCAGGTCCATGACCACGGAGCAGACCTTGCGGTTCGTGTCGTACTTCTCGGCGAACGCTCCATAGTACGGCGCGTAGGTTCCCCCGTATGCCCAAGCGTACCCGTTCTCGTACGTTCCATCGGCGTTGAAGAGGAGATCGCCGCAGGAGCCATCATAGGTGTCGTTCAGGACACCAACACCTCCACCCGTCGACATCACGTTGGAGGCGTATGCGCCGCCCGAGACGAACATGGCCGTCACGGCCAGGAGCCAGGTGAGCTTTCTCATGGGACCTCCCTCGAACTGGAGTTTTGACACATCTGTATCTGGGCGCCTACACGGAGGGGGAGGGCACCGGACCATCCTAATCCCTCCCGCGATTCTCGAACAACGACGAAGCCCCGAGCGTCACCGCCCGGGGCCTGGTCTCAGATCAGGCGATCGCTCGTCCTACTGGTAGAGGCTCTTGATCTGGCCCCACGTCTTGTTCTCGATCGGAACGTCCGGACAGGTGACGAACTCGGCACCGAGACCGATCGCCTGGGTCGGACCCCAAACGATCGAGACGTTGTTCCAGCCGGTCGGATACCCGATTCCAGGAGCGATGTTCGTATACGGATAGCCGCCGAACCCGTCCTGATCCGCACCGACGTACCAACCCGCCACGGCGTTCGGCCAGTTGGCCCAGTAGCCGACCCAGGTGGCACTGGAGGAGGAGCACTCCGCCGTGATCGCGCCGGTGTGGCGCGAGAGGCTCGGCCAGAAGGCGATCGTGCTCGGGTTGTAGCCCGTGGCAACGCCGAGGACCAACCCCGGGAGGCCACCCGCGTCTTCCCAAGCGTAGAGGTCGCAGGTCTGGCCGACGTCATTTCCGACCTGGGTCAGATCCATGACGATCGAGCAGACCATGAGGCCGACGGAGTCGTACTTCTCGGCGAAGGCGCCATACTGCGGAGCGACGATGCCACCATACTGCCAGGCATAGCCGTTCTCATAGGTGCCGTCGGCGTTGAAGAGCAACGTGCCGCAGGTCACATCGAACGTGTCGTTCAGGATTCCAACGCCTTCGCCGGTCGAAGCAACGTTGGCAGCATTCGCAGAAACCCCAGCCACGAGAGCGGCCGCGGCCAGGAGCAGTGACCACTTCTTCATCGCGTGAATCTCCCTGTCTTTGTTTTGCAATGGATGCAATTGGAGTGCACGGCGTTCCCGTGCACTCAGTCTCGCAACGAGAGACCAAGAAACCACCACCCCACCACCACCCGAATCGATCGTTTCAGCAGACCCTTCGGGGCATCACCTCCTTCCTCCGGAAATCCTCAATCGAGAGACCGAAGCGACGCAGCGAGTCGGCTGACGTCGGAAGGTGCAGCGCGAGACACCTGCTCGCGCAATCAGGGGCGTCCGGCACGGACCAGACCGCAGACTCACGCCTCACTTTGGCAACGGGGAACTGCGAGAGGCGGAGTCGAAACAGAAATATTCCACCGCTGCGGACCATCGCGTGTCAATGGCAACCACGCACCAGTCGAAAATCCCCACCATGCCGGACATTCGAGCGTCCGGGTGCACAGTTTTCCTGCAGGCAACGACTCGTGGTGTACCCTTGGGTGTTGGACCATCGAGCCCGCCCCCCAACAGGGGGTGGCCCGCAAATCGGAGAAACCACGTGACTTGCCCATTGGAACAGACCGCCACCTCGCTTCCGTCGTCGGATGCCCCTTCGAAGGAACAAGAGTCGTTTGCGTCCCTGGCGGCCCGGCTCCGAAGGGCTCTCGCCCTCGTGGCCGTGTGTTTTCTCCCCACCGTTCTGTGCTCTGCGGATGCGTCCGCCCAGGCGAGCATCCAGGACGACGTCTTCTACCACTTCATGCCGATCGCCTGGCGCGACTCCGACAACGACACCGTTCGCTTCGGCGACTTCAGCGGCATGACGGCGTCTCTCGATTATCTCGAAGACCTCGGCGTCACCGCGGTGTGGATGAACCCGGTCTTCCCCACCGCCGCGTACCACGGTTACCAGCACGGCCGCGCGGACGAGTTCAACTCACGCTTCGGCACCGAGCCCGAGTTCGTCGCCTTCCTGGAGGCCGCCCACGCACGCGGGATCAAGGTGTTCGTGGACTTCGTCGCATACGGAATCAGTCAGAACTCCCCGTGGTTCGAGGACGCGTACCAGAATCCCTCGAGTGAGTACGACGATTGGCTCGCGTTCACGAACGGCGGCAACACCGAGTACCTCGGGTCGGTCTACCCGACCTGGAACGGGGACACCGTCGGCTTCATCCACTGGGACCTGCGTAGCCCTGGTCCGGTCGGACTCGTCACGAGTTGGGCGCAGCGGCTGCTCGATCCAGATATGAATGGAACCTTCACGGACGGGCTCGACGGCTTCCGTCTCGATCACGTCTGGCAGACGTACCCGAACGGACCAGACGGTTGGGGATACCACATCGATACGTTCTGGGCACCTTGGCGTTCGGCGCTCCGAAGCGTCAACCCGGACGTGTTCATCTTCGCGGAGCAGGCGGACTGGGGTTCCTACGGCACCGAGCTCTTCCAAGGTATGGATGCCGCATTCACGAAGCCGTTCGAGTTCGCCGCCCGCGACGCCCTCTACTACGAGGATGCGTCCGGACTCTACTCCGCGATGGAGAACACGCTCCGCGCACTGGACGCCGCCCCCAACCCCGGGACTCTCCTCGCCATCATCGGAGACCACGACGTCGACCGGCTCGGCTCCGTGATCGGGGAGAACTTCGCGAAGGGCCGGGCGGCCGCCGCCGTCCTCCTCACGCAACCGTTCCCGCCCGTGATCTACTACGGCGACGAGATCGGCATGCTCGGCCGGAAGAACACCGGTTACTCGGGCGACGCCGCCGACATCCCTATGCGTGAACCGTTCAAGTGGAACCGGGTCGCCGGCCCGCCGATGTCGAACTACTTCGTCCTCAACAACGCCGCCTACAACGGACGGATCTCGCGCGACAACGACGGACGCAGCGTCGAGGAACAGATGGGTGTGCCGGGTTCGCTCCTCGAGGGATACCGCGAACTCATCGCCGCCCGGCGTGCGCACACGGCCCTCTCCCGGGGGACGTACCACCCGGCCACGTCCACCAGCTCCCGTGTCTGGAGCTTCCTTCGCTGGGACGAAGCGTCTTCGTCCGCCGTGCTCGTCCTCATCAACCTGAACGGTTCGGTCCAGTCGTTCGACTTGGACCTCGCGGACTTCGAGGTCGTGGGCGGCACGACCCCCCCCACCGACATCCTGACCGGAACGTCGCTTCCCCCGATCACTCTGAGCAACCAGGGTGCGTACCACGCCTCGCTCCCTGCGTACGGGTATCAGCTGCTCGAGGTGGAACTCGTTCCGCCACCTCCACCGGTCAGCCTCGTCGACGGCGTCGACATCCCTTTGGACTTCGGCCTCGACGCGGTGCTCGCCACGCAGAACAGCGGCACGAGCTTCGGTGACGATGTCTCCGAACTGGACCAGCTCTATCTCCGCACCCAGCACGACTCGCTCTTCCTCGGCCTCACCGGAAACCTCGAGCAGGACGGCACCGGACTCGTCCTCTGCCTCGACACCGAGGCGGGCGGACAGAATGTGCTCGACCTCTCGAACATCGACCCACCGCCGAGTGGCCCACGCGAACTGACCGGGCTTCGCTTCGACAGCGGATTCGCGCCCGACCTCCTCTACTTCGTGAACTCGTTCGGTTCGACGTTCTGGGTCGATCGCTTCTCGCTCCGGAGCAGTGGCGGCGCCGATCGCGTCTATCGCGGGTCAGGGACGGTCAATCTCCCTTCCGGCTTCCTCGGCGGCGGCAGCAACAGTGCAGGCATGGAGATCGCGTTCAACGACACGAACACGCTGGGAGTCACCGGCAGCGACCCATCGCCAGCGCCGACCGCAACGAGTGGATTCGAGCTCTACCTTCCCTACGAGGAACTCGGACTGAGCGGAACGGGAACGTCGTCTCTCGGGATCAGCGCATTCCTCGTGCGCGGCGATGGATCGGTCGGCAATCAGTGGCTGCCAGGAGTCGGCGGTGGTTACGGGGAACTCGGACTGAGCCCGGACATGACGGCGATCCCGGGGGACCAGCATCTCTTCGTCACTCTCGATCCCGAGTCGACCGGCACGGGCGAGATCATCCCCACGGATCCGAGCACCCAGCTGCATCTCGTGGGAGACTCCCCCGCCGTGCAGGAGGCGCGACTGGCCTTCGTTCTGGACGAAGCCACCGACGTCGATCTCACCATCCACGACGTGCAGGGCCGACGGATTCGCGAAGTCGTGTCCGGCCCGATGGCGGCGGGACGGCACGAGGTCGTCTGGTCCGGAGACCAGGACTCCGGTGCCCGCGCGCCGTCCGGGATCTACTTCGCCCGGCTCTCGTGGAACTACCGGGCCCAGCATGTGCGGGTCGTACTGCTGAACTGACGGATTCGAAGAGGGTGGCCTGGAGCTACCTCCGGAACGAACCCATCGGGTTTGCTCCTCCTTACTTCGTCACCCACACCTTCCGCGTCGCCACGCCTCGGTCCGTGCGGAGCCTGACGAGATAGAGGCCGGTCGGCACCATGTCGCCTCCCCCGTTCGTGGCGTCCCAATCGATCTGATGGACTCCCGGTCCCCGCACGCCGTCGAAGAGTCGGGCGATCCGTCGGCCGCCCACGTCGTACACGGAGACCGTGACCCGACCGGGAGTCATCGTGCGGAACGCGATGGTCGTGTTGGTCGTCATCGGGTTGGGAGACACGAGATCGATGCTCGCCCCGACGCTCACCTCGGCGTGATCGGGGGCCGAACTGACACCTCCCGCCGTTCGCAGATGCGCCATGGAGCCGCCGGTGGGTGCGATCGACGCCCAGCGTGTATAGGGCGCGTAGAGCGAGCGCGTACGGGTACGGACGCGCCAGTGGTAGACCGTCTCCGGAGAGAGGCCACTGACCGGTTCTTCGATCGCGGCCACACTTCCGAGCTCCACCGTCGGCACTCCGGTGTCATTCCAGCTGCCCGTCGCGATCGGCTGGCCCTCCAGCGCGGTTCCGATCTCGGCCACCTGCCACTCCGCCCGCACACGCTGGCGTCCGGCGGGGGACCGTCCGTGGATGGCGAGGTCGAACTGCGTGGGTGAGTCGGACATGCCCCGCCAGGAGATCACGTTCCCGCTTGTCGTCTTCTGCTGCGGCCGGATGTCGAGCGCACCCTCCCCGGCCTCGGCGTTTCCCAGGTAGGCGAAGATCGCGCCCGCATCGTTGGCCGAGTAGTCGTACTCCGGAGCTCCGACGACGACGTCCGCGAATCCATCTCCGTTGAGGTCACCGGCGGTGGAAACGGACGCGCCGAACCCTGGATCCGCCTGTCCGCTGCTGTGGAGAGAACCGAACGTGAGTCCGTTCGGACCCCCGTGGTAGATGTAGGCGGCGCCTTCGAACGTGAACGTCCCGTCGTAGTTCTCCTCACCGATGACGACGTCGGCATACCCGTCCCGATTCACGTCGCCCGCGGTCGAGATGGAACGGCCGAGCCAGCCTCCTCCCTGACGCGTGCCCAGGATGGTCCAATCCGCAGTGGTGCCCAATCCAGTCGGAGATCCGTGGAAGCACTCGACGCGCCCCTCCTGAGACAGGATCGCGTCGTAGAAGGCCGTGGCGACGAGGAGGTCGTCGTAGCCGTCCCCATCGACGTCTCCCGCCGCGCAGGAGTCGAACATCCGGCAATCCGCCTGCCTCCCGAGCAGCGTCCAGTCGGGTGTCAGGGCGGGTCCGTCCACGGAACCGTAGTAGACGAAGACCGCGCCTTCGCCGGCGAGGTTTCCGGTGTAGTTGGACGCTCCGATCGCGATGTCGCTGAACCCATCGCCGTTGAGGTCGCCGACGCCGGCGACGTCCGCGCCGAGCAGCTCACTCGCGGTGGTTCCCTCGACCTTCCACCCGGGCGTCGTCGAGAGGCCAGTTTCCGATCCGTAGTAGAGGTACGCAGCGCCCTGGTTGGTCAGCGTGTTCGTGTAGGCGAGAGCGCCGATGAGAACATCGGCGTAGCCGTCGCCGTTGACGTCACCGGCGCCCGCCAACGTGTAGCCGTAGTAGCTGGTCGCCGCCTCGCCCTCCATAGTCCATCCGGGATACGTGGGGATCCCCGTCGCAGAGCCGTAGTAGAGGTAGGCGACGCCACCATCGACGTAGGTCCCGTCGTGGAGGATCGCGCCGGTGAGGAGATCGTCGTAGCCGTCACCGTTGACGTCCCCAGCGCGTTCGGCGGAAGCGCCGAAGTACTCGCTGGCCTGGCTGCCGTAGCGCTGCGCGCTGTAGTCGATGATCTCGCCGCCGGAAGGGGTACCGTGGAAGACGAGCAGCGTCCCCTCGTCCGCGAAGCTTCCGTCGTAGGTCGGCGCGCCCGCCACGACGTCTCCGTAGCCGTCTCCGTTCAGGTCGCCGGCATAGGCCACGCATCCGCCGAGTCCTGCGTCCTCCTGACCGAGGACGCGGATGGCGACCGCATCTTCGCTGAGCCCTGAGTTCGTGCCGTAGAACGCGTAGGCCACGCCCTGATGGAAGAAGTCGAGCGTTGCACCCGGAGCGCCCACGATGAGGTCGCTGTAGCCGTCCCCGTTGACGTCGCCGGCGCCCGAGACTGCACGGCCGAGATAGCCGTTCGATGTGTACCCGTCGAAGGCCCAGATGAACCCCGTGTCCAGCCCGGCGGGGCCGCCGAGGTAGAGGTAGGCCCGTCCCCCGGCCGGTTCAGCGCCATTGAACATGTGGGCGCCGATGATGACGTCGGAGTAGCCGTCGGCGTTGACGTCGCCCGCACACTGGAGGTCCTGCGAAAACTCGGCGCCGATCGGCAGGATGTTCGGCGCGAAGTCGATCCCGAAGTCGACCCCACTCGGGCCTCCGTAGTAGAGATAGGCTCGGCCCGTGTCGTTGCTGCCCCAGATCGGAGCGCCGACGACGAAGTCCGCGTGGCCGTCCCCGTTCACGTCTCCGGCCGGCGCAACGGAACCGCCGTACCAGGAGCCCGACGTCCCCGTGCCCGTCCAGTTCACACTCGTCGACGGGCCGGTCGGCGAACCGAGGAACAGACGAACACGAGCCAATGATGCGGAACTGACCGTGATGTCGTCGAAGCCATCCGCGTTGACGTCTCCCACCGCAGCGGTGACCGAACCGAAGCCGGAGACTGTCCAGGCGTAGTTCGTCTCGAGCCCGCCCGCCGAACCGAGATAGAGGCGTACCAACCCGCCACTCGGGGTCGCAGACACCAGGATGTCGTCGTAGCCGTCCCCGTTCACGTCTCCGGCCGCGGAAACGTACGTGCCGAGCTCCATGTCCGGAATCTCGCCCTGGACCTGCCAGTCCGCGGTTGCGCTGAGCCCCGAAGATGAGCCGTAGAAGACCTCGACCAGCCCTTCGAGAGTGTTCGACGGCTCGATGAAGCTGTAGCCCCGTGAGCCGACGATGACGTCGTCGTAGCCGTCTCCGTTCACGTCTCCCGCGGGGAACGACTGGTGGGAGTACTGCCGTCCGGGCTGGGTGCCGTTGCTGACCCAACACGCCTCCGTGCCGAGTCCGTTCGGGCCCCCGCAGTAGACGAACGCCGCGCCCAGATCCCCGCCCAGTCCAGGACAACTGATGAGAACGTCGCTGTAGCCGTCCCCGTTGACGTCTCCCGCGGTGTTCACGTCGTTGGCGAAGTTGTCGAAGTCGTCCCCCTCGGCCACGACCCAGTCCGGGGCCGCAGGTGGAAACGCGAGCACGGTGCGGGGCGCGAAGACGGCGAGGCCGACGAGCAGGAGGAGTCCGGCGAGGAGCGGAGCGAAGACTCCCGCGCGCCGAGGTTCGATGCGTCCGGTGGGCAGCGGTCCGATACGCCCGGAAGGCCACGGCCCGAAGCGTCTGGTGGGCCGAAGATCGGCGAGCCGGAAGCGCCTCCCGGGATTCGTCGAGTGGTTGGTCGAGAGCCTGCAGCGGGGCATCGGTCTGTCCTCCTGGCGCCGTGAACGTGAGTGGTCTCCACGGAGGCAATGCCGGGAGGGGCCGAAAGCGCACGGGGGTTCGTTCACTCTCCAGGCGGGGCGGCGCACCCATGGGTGCGGACGGAGGCGCCAGTCTAACCCGCCTCCGCACAGTCCGTTCGAGCCGGCCGAAAGGAGACCGTGGAGACGGTCACAAACTCGGACGATCTCTAGAGCGAACTCCCCTCAGATGCAGGAAACCCCGCAATTGGGCGGTTTTGACCCGATTCCGGAGGAATACGATCGTGAGCCAGCAAGCGAGCGCGCGCAGACACGGCATGGTCGGGCGGATCGTCCGGCGCCTGCAGGAGTACAGCTTGGCAATCGGGGTCGGGTGCGTCCTCGTGACCTCGCCTTCCCTCACCGCCTGCTCCGAAGCCGACAACGCGCGCGAGGCAGTGACCGACGCCGCGAGGACCGCGTCACAGCGGATTCGAACCGCCGGCATCCCCGACGCCCAAACCGTCGTGCACCGGATGCTGACGTGCGCCCGGGCAGAAAACTGGGACGCCTACGTCGAGTTCTATGCGGAGTCCGACAAACTCCGGACGGACAAGCAACGGCAGGACCTCATCTATCGGTTCCGATCCCAATGGTCCAGCCGAGTGCTCGCGTCCCTCGAACGGGCCGACGTGGTCGAGCCCGTGATCGAAGGCGACCGTGCCGTCTTCAGCGATGACCGTGGGGTCGCGTTCGTGCTGTACCGCATGGACGATGGGCACTGGGGATTCAGGCTCTAGGGATGGCTTCCTTCCGTCGCGGGGCGTCATGAGCGCCGCGACGGAAGGAAGCGCATGAATCCAACCAAGGGGCGCACTCCCCGGTCCCCGCTCCCTCGTGAGACGCCTCCCCCGTGGTAGACTCTTCCGGACACGACCTACCCACCCCGCCGGAAGGAGTCCCTTCGTGAGCCGTCGTTCCGTCCGTGCACTCCGATCCCTCGCCCTAGCCCTGCTCGCAACGCTCCTCGCCGCCCCCCTGGCCGGCCCACTCCTCGGCGCCGCCAGCGCGACGACACTCGATCCTCCGGCGGGCTCCGTCGACCGCGCGCACGCACGTGCCTCCGTCCCGGACTACTGCACCCGGACGGTCGGCGTCGAACTCGATCGCATCGGCGTCCGCTTCGCTCCGGAGACTGGCGCGCGAGTCCGGAACGGCCGGCTGGTTTCTCTCGGCAGCTCCGGCCAGGACGCCGACCTCCGCGCGGTCCAGGACGTCGTCTCGTCCATTCCCGGCGCCGTCCTCGCCCCGCGCTTCGATCTCGGCGAGGCGGCGCTCGACGACCTGCGCGCCCGCGGCGAAGCCCGCACGCTCGGCCGCCTGCCGGACCTCAACCTCTTCGCGCTCGTCATCCTTCCGCCCGCTCCGTCCGAGTCCGAAGCGCAGACTCGTCTCGCGGACCTGCTCGCACAGCTCAACTCTGCTCCCGGCGTCGTGGAGGCTTGGGGCTTGGCGCAGGGAGAGGTCGCGAGTATCCCGGCAACGGATCGGACGACCGCGGCGTCGTCGTTCGCGCCCGCGCAGTCATCCGGCCGTGGTACGGGGGCCAGCACGACGCCCGCCGAGCACGCAGACACCGTTGGCAACCTCTTCAGCCGTGACGCAGGTGCCGGCACGACGCCCGACTTCTCGAACCTCCAGGGCTATCTCTACGCACCGCCCGTGGGGTTCTGGGCCGATTCGGTGTGGGCGTTCCCGGGCGGTCTCGGTCAGGGCGTCCAGATCATCGGCATGGAGTGGGGCTGGCAGTGGGACCACGAAGATCTCCCCGCGCCCTTCTACACCTACAACGACCAGGGGCCGAGCGATCACGGCACGGCTACACTCGGCATCTTCGGTGGACGGCACAACGGCTACGGGGTGAGCGGTATCGCCGGCGAGGCCGAGCTCGGTTCGATTCACCTCGGCGACATCGCAGCCGACATTCTCCGCACCGCCACCGTCCTCGGGCCGGGCGGCGTCTACACGATGTCGATCCAGGTGGGCGGCCCGCTCGGCTGGATGCCGACCGAGTGGTGGCCCGACTGCTTCGCCGCCGTTCAGACCGTCTCTGCGCTCGGGATCACCGGCTGCCAGGCGGCCGGGAACAGCGCATTGGATCTCGACGATCCCCTCTACGACGGCGCCTTCGATCGACGCGTCCGTGACAGCGGAGGACTCATCATCGGCGCGGGCACTCCCAACGGCCTCGATGCAGAAGGCTTCAGCAACTATGGCTCGCGCGTGAGCCTCCAGGGCTGGGGCTCATCGGTGGTCACGACCTGCTGCGGAGACCTCTACGGAAGCGACCCGACCACCTACTACACCGCGGGATTCAACGGCACCTCCAGCGCCACACCGTGCATCGCCGGCTGCGTCGCCTCACTACAGGGGCAGGCGATCGCCACGTTCGGCGAAGCGATCACACCCCCGCTCGTCGAGGAGATCCTGCGGGCGAGCGGTACGCCTCAGAACGGCGCGCGCCTCATCGGTCCGCGACCCAACCTCGTGGCGGCACGCGAGCGTCTGCTCCGCGGCTTCGGCGACGTCGTCGTCACGGTCCGGGACGGCGACACCCAGGAACTCCTCGCCGACTGGATCGTGGAGATCGCGGAAACGGGCCGTATCGCCAAGACCGGCCCGGACGGCCAGGCCGCACTGCAACTGAGTGCCGGCGACCTCACGTTCCACGTACCCGCGACGTTCTACTACGCGAGCACAGACGTACCCTACTCCGTGGAACACGAGGGAGACCACGCCGTGACCCTCGAGGTCTTCCGCATCCCCACCGGCGACCTCAGCGGCACGGTGCGGGACGCTCACGGGAGCCCGATCGCGGACGCCAAGGTCGAGCTCCACGACTCACCCGTCGCCGCAGTGTTCACCGACGGCGCCGGCCAGTACGTGCTCGAAGATCTCCCGGAGAATCCGGCCTACACCCTCTTCGTCTCCGACGTCCCGACGAAAGGCGCCGCGGCCAAGACCCTGGAGGTCACGAGCGGCAACACGACGACATGGAATCCAGTGCTGCCCGACGCCGAGACCTTGGAGTCGACGAACGGAGGGTTCACGGCCACGGGTGAGTGGCAATGGGGCACACCGACCTTTCCCGGCGGTCCGAATCGTCCGATACCGTTCTCCGGGACCAAGGTGTGGGGAACCGATCTCACGGGCGCCTACGACAACCTCACCACTTCGATCCTCACCTCACCGGTCTATGACCTCTCGGGTGCAACCGAACTCACGCTCAGCTTCCACCACTGGATGTGGATCGTCGGCGACGATGGCGGTCAGCTCCAAGTGTGGGACGCGGACCAGAACAAGTGGGTGGTGGTGACCCCGGTCGGCGGCTACCCCGACGAAAACATCACCATCCTCATCTACGGCCCGGGCTACAACGGCATCGAGACCTCCTGGCGCCCGGCAGTCTTCGAGCTCGACGAGTTCGCGGGTGGGCCGTTCCAGTTCCGCTTCTACTTCAAGACCAACTACACGGACATCGGGATCGGCTGGTACGTCGACGACATCGCCCTCGACACCGGGAACTACCCGGCGAGCGTCGGTGAGAACCCGAACCAGACCTCGCGTCTCCTCTTCGCAGGACCCAACCCCATGACCGGCGCGTGCACGATCCGTCTCGCCAGCGACGGCGCCCAGGCGGGGACCTGCGAATTCTTCGATGTCTCTGGCGCTCTGGTCCGACGGGTGGAGGGCGTAGCTACCGGAAACGGCACGTTCGAGTTCGTCTGGGACGGCCGCGACGATCACGGCAACGCCGTCGGCAACGGCGTCTACCTCTGGCGCGCCGCAGCCGGGGGCGAGTTCCACAACGGACAGGTCGTGCGGGTGCGTTGATCGGGTCGCCGTAGGCCGCCAGCGCTCCCCGCGTCCTGTCGCATGGGGGTCCCAGCACGCACCCGAACGCGTGCGACGATCGCAGAGAGGTTGGAGACCGTGCCTTCGCAGCGGGGCTGCGTTCCGAACCAACACCCCGTCACGCGAGCGCGTCGTCGGATCCGCTTGCCCGAGAACCTCACGGCCCCGCTCGGCCCGACTCGCCACGCGCGGACAACTTCATCCGTATCCCTCTATCAACAAGGCAGATGACGGCGTGCCCGTCGCGTATTGAAGAAACCCCGCGAAACGGCCGACATCCCTAGGAGGTTACTTCCCCGCTTCCCACTACCCAGGGCGTGGCCGTGTCGTCCGGAAGGTGCGCGATGAGTCCTCGTCCGCCGAGATTGGACCGCTTCTGGATGGGGGCGGTCGTCCTCGTGACGTCCGTCGCGGCGGTCGCGATCCTGGCTCATCTCGTCGGCCTGATTCAGGCGAACCCGATTCCGTTCGACACCGATGAGGCCGACCACGCCAACGCCGGACTGGAGCTCTACCGCGCCTTCGCCCGGAGCCCGTCCGCCGTCTTCTCGGCGATCACACGCCAGGCGTTCTACCCTCCCGTCAATTCCGTCTGCGTCGCGCTGGCCTACGCCGTCGGCGGGCCCAGCCTGCTCGCGAGCCGGCTCTGCTCCGTGGTTCAGTTCGCGGCTTTCCTCGGCGCCCTCTTTCTCCTGGTCCGGCGCGGGATCGCCGAGAACGACACGAGTTCCGCCAACCTGACCTCGAGCTCTCCCGATCTCACGCGGCTCCAAGCCGGTGATTCGAGCGTCAGCCATGGGGCCTCGAGCCCTCCCGATCTCGCGCTGAGCACGATCGCCGCGAGTTTCGCGGTGCTCGCCGCGGCATCGAGTCCGGTCGCATTCCTCAACGCGCTCCTCATCATGCTGGAGCCGACCGGCATACTCCTCGGGACTCTGCTCCTTCTGCTCCTGCTCCGAAGGGAGCCGCGGCCGATCCTCCTCGGCGTCGTCCTGACCCTCATCATGCTGACGAAGTACAGCTTCGGGATCGTGGTCGTCCCGGCGACGCTCGCGGCCGTCGTTCTGGAGCCCGAGGGCACGATCCGAGAGCGGATACGCAAGGTCTTCCCGACCGCCGCGACCTTCGGGATCCTGATGCTCGCGTGGGTCCTCGTCACGGACAGGCACGCGATGTGGCACTTCTTCGTCGGCCACCCGAGCTACGTTCCGTTCCTCAGCTGGGAGAACCTGACGTTCCACGTCCGGGCCTGGTTCGTCGACTACACCGTCCACCCCGTGGTCGCGGCCCTCGTGTTCGTGTTCGCGCTGTTCGCGGTCCGTCGGCGTCTGCGGCAACTCGCGGTGCGCGCCGCACTCCTCACGATCCTCTTCGCTCTCGTGATCCTCACCATCTCGACGACGAACGAAACCCGCCACCTCATGGTGATCGTTCCGTCGGCATTCTTCCTCGGCGGGCTTGGCCTGCACGACGCTCTCGTCGCGGCCTCGAAGCGCGCTCCGTTCGGGTTCGCCCCCGCCGCCGGCGCCGGCGCCGCACTCGTGCTGGGGCTGGTGTTCGGCTCGTTCCGTCTCGTGGCCACGATCGACCCGGAGGCCGTCATCTACTTCGAGGGGGAGCCCGAGTTTCTCGCGCTGGAGGAGTTCCTCCTCGACGAGGGGCTCGCGAACGGCCCGATCCTGGTTGCGGGAGCGACGGACCAGCTCGGCGTGGAGGCGATCCGTTTCCTCGCGGCGGCACGCGGCGGCGTCCCGTACACTGCCGTCCGGATCGATTCCTACCCGTTCCGCGAGAAGAGGATCCGTGAGGACCGCCTGCGCAAGCGAAACGTCGTCGGCCCCTACTTCGACGAGAGCCGCAGCGCGCAGTTGGGCGAGGTGCTGAACTCGGGCTACTACGGCACCGCGGTACAGATCGAGCCTCTGACACCGTCGGAGGAGGCAGATACCTCGATCGAGAACGTCCTTGGAGACCACCCGCACGAGGAAATGTCGGCCGCGGGTTTCCGCGTCTGCGTGTATCCGCTCGCGCCGATCGCGAAGCTGGAGGAAGAGGGGACACCGCGTCGAACCGCCGTGACCGGCCTCGTTCCCTGAAACGTCTCGCGCAGACTCGCCCGCGCGCCTGAAGGAGCGACACGCGCCCCGTCTCCCTGCGCCCTTGGCTGCCTCCCCCCTCACCCAACAGCCGCTCCGCCTGCCACCTCGCCCGTCTTGCCCAGTCGGCAGCGTCTGTCTCCGGTCTGCGCTATGCTCTCGAAGTCGTATGTTCGGCTGCAGGTCCGACCACCTCGTCCATGAGGGCGCCAACCAAACGGCAACTCTGGGAACGGAGTTCGCGCAAGGAGAAGACGATGAACCAACCTGGGCGGCGACTCTACCGCTCCCGCACCGACAAGAAGATCGCCGGTGTGTGTGGGGATTGCCAACTACTTCGGGATCGATCCGGTCATTCCACGGGTCATCTGGGTCGTTCTCGTTCTCGGTGCCGGAGTCGGCCTGCTCGCCTACGCCATCTGCTGGGTCGTCATCCCGCAGGAACCCGAAGGCGGCATTTGAGCCGCGTCACTCCGTACTGATTGCCTGCATGTCCGTGAAACGAGGGGCCGCTGCCGGGGAGGCAGCGCTGCACCAGAGAACGGCATCGCCGAGATAGACCCCGGAGACGCCTCATGACCCACGACCGCAGCTGGTCCGAGAACTACGCCCGCTCCACCCACCTCGACGTGCGTCTCGACGCATGGAAGCGATTCGGCATCGTCCAGGGCCCCTTCGGAGTCGACCTCATCCCAGAGGAGCCACCTCAGCCGGGCCGCATTCTCGACGCCGGCTGCGGCACGGGTGAGAATCTATGCAGACTCAGGGCGGCCTACCCCGACGCCGACCTCTTTGGTCTCGACCTCTCCGAGGCGATGGTCACGACAGCCTCCGCGCGTTGTCCCGACGCCGACTGCCGGATCGGAAACGTAGAAGCTCTCCCCTGGCCGAACGGGCACTTCGGTGGACTCGTCTGCACCCACGTCCTCTACCACGTCGAGAACATCGCCGCCGCACTCGCCGAGTTCGGACGCGTGCTCTCCCAGGACGGTTGGGCGGTGATCTCGACGGTCTGTCGGGCGACGGGCTACGAAGCCCGCGAGCTCTTCAACCGTGCGTGCGCCTCCGCAGGCGCGCCTGAGTTCACCAAGTCCCACTCACCCGGCGACGTGTTCAACGTGGAGAACGGCGAGGCTCTGATCCGCGATGTCTTCCCCCGCGTGGAACTCCACTCGAGGACGGCAGAGCTTCGGTTCGGGCGGGCCGAAGATGCCCTAGCCTACATCATGAGCATGGACTACGCGCAGCGGGCTGCGGAAGCGGCTCCGGACGTCGCCGCACGATTGAGACACGAGCTCGAACGGCACATCCAAGACGCCGGCTCGTTCGTGATCCGAAAGGACTCCGGGACTTGGCTCTGTCGGCCGGGCTGAGAAGTACCGGCAACCGGCGCCCACATAGCCGCCGCTGACCTGCGGGAAGCCCCCCGCCTCCTCCTACCTCGAAGATCCACAACCCGGCTGGGATCCGCCAACTCACGTGCATCCGATTTCCGCGTGCGCTTTGGGGCACCAGCCTTGTTCCTCCGTCGACAGCCGGACAACCAGGCAGCTAGCGAAGAGGAACAAACGCTCATGCGAACGCGCATCTTGTTCATATTGACGATTCTCTGTGGCGGCGCCCATCTGGCCGGAGCAACGTCGGCCGAGGCGCAAGTCACTCTCTCGCGATCGACGGTGGACGGAGGTGGAGGCAGGAGCACGGGCGGCAGTTTCTCGTCGATCGGCACGGCGGGACAGGCTGACGCGGGAGTTCTGGCCGGAGGGACATTCCGCCTCACCGGGGGCTTCTGGATCGGCGGCAGTGAAGTCAGCGGAATCGCCGACGGCACGGACGATGGCATCCCACCGGCTTTCGATCCGAGTCTGGTATTCCACATCTACCCAGCCAACCCAAACCCGATGAGCGAGCAGACGACGGTCTCGTTCCAACTGCCGGAACCCACCCGGGTACGGGCCGAGATCTTCGACGCGAGCGGCCGCCTCGTCCGCGTCCTGACCGACGACGTCCTCGCTGCAGGACGCCACGATCAGACCTGGGATCGCCGCGACCAGTCCGGGATCCACATGCCTGCCGGGATCTACTTCGTCCGGCTGGATGCAGGCGGGAGAGGCAGCCGACAGAAGATCGTCGTCCTCTCCTGACCCCGAGTTCCCATTCGAGTTCCAGTCGAACGTTCCTTCCGTGGGAGCGAAGGGCTCCCCTTTGTCGCCAAACCCAAACCACTGGTACCTAGAGTCAACAGCCAACGAGGAGTCGGAGCGATGAACCGAGATCTACGATCGATTTCTGAACACACGAAGTTGCCGATGGAGGACGGTTCACCCAAGCGGATCGTGCCGAAGCTCTCCGCGCTTCGCACGGCGGCACTCGTCGCGACGCTGTGCGCGGGGCTTCTGGGCCCCGCGTTTGCACAAACGCCACTCGGCACGGAGTTCACCTATCAGGGAAGCATCGACCAGTCGGGCGGACCGCTCAGCGGAACCGCCGACTTCCAGTTCAAGCTCTTCGGCGCGCTCACGGGAGGGACCCAGGTCGGCACGACACAAACCGCGACCAACCTGACGGTGACCGACGGTGTCTTCACCACTCTGCTCGACTTCGGTGCGAGTGTGTTCACGGGCGACAAGCGGTTCCTGGAGATCGCCGTCCGGACGCCTTCCGGCAGTGGGAGCTTCACCACCCTGAGCCCACGCCAGGAGTTGACGTCCACTCCCTACGCCCTCAAAGCACGGGGCGTGGACGGTCACTCGCTCGACGCCGCCGACGGCAGCCCGGTCGACCAGGTCTTCGTAGATGCGAACGGCAACGTCGGCATCGGGACCACGACGCCGACGGCCCGCCTGGAAGTCAGCGGTGGGCCCATGCAGGTCAACAACAGTGGTGACCAAGCCGACCTACTCTGGCTCGCGAGCGAGCGTTCCTGGGTCTTCCGTCAGGAGGGCACCGGGGCGGCTACGGCGCTGAAGCTCCAGAGCCAGGGGGGCGGCGGGAACAAGAACTTCCTCATCGAGACGACCGGCCTCGTCGGCATCGGAACGCTCACGCCTCAGGCCAAGCTCGACGTGAATGGCACCACCCGGACGACCGTGCTCGAGATCGTCGGCGCAGACCTCGCAGAGCGGTTCCCTTCGTCCGACGAGGCAGTCGCCCCTGGTACGGTGATGGAAATCGATCCAGACAACGCAGGACACCTCCGCGTTGCGCGGTCCGCGTACAGCCGATGTGTCGCGGGCGTGGTGAGCGGCGCGAACGACTTCGCGGCTGGCGCCGTCCTCGGAAACCTACCCGGCCACGAAGAAGCCCCTCCGATCGCACTCTCCGGACGGGTCTATGTGCGCTGTGACACGAGTGGGGGCGCAATCCACCCCGGCGATCCCCTCACGACCTCGGATACACCAGGCGTCGCGCGTGTGGCGTCGGATCCGGCTCGGTCCCACGGAGCCATCATCGGAAAAGCGATGGAAGAGCTGACCGATGGGAGTGGTCTCATCCTCGTCCTCGTGAACCTGCAGTAGACCGGAGTCGGCTGGACTCGGGCCAGCCGATTCTCATTCATACATGGTGTGGAGGGTGTTCCGTGCAAACCGCATTCCAGCGTGATCACTTCATCGGACCACTCGTCGTCACGGGGTTCGTCGCTATGCTCGTTCTCTGCCTCGCCGGCGGCTGGAGCACGGAAGCGAACGCTGGGGCAGACGACTATCAGGCCTACTGCCTCTACAAAGCGGGGGCCGACTACCCGGATGGGAATCCGCCCTACGATCAGGACGTGCAAGGCATCGGTCACGACGACGAAAACTGGTTCATCACCCAGACCGAAGACCTCTGGAAGATCCCCGCGCACTATGCCCTCGGATCGGTCGACGAGAACGATCCCGGCGTCCTTCGGAACAGCATCGCGGCGTACCCGGAAATCCACGATCCCGGCTACCGCCACTTCGGCGATCCGGTGACGTTTCACTATGACTCACGCACCTTCCTCTTCGTTCCGATCGAGAACGACGGGATCCATCTCCCCGGGGCCGTCGCCGTGTTTCGTAGCTACGACCTGGGGTTCATCGACTACGCCGTCTTCCCATCGCAGGTCTACGACGCCGGCTGGTGCGCGATCGACGACGCGGGATTCCTCTACTCGTCGCGTCAACACGCGAGTTCGATCTTCAGGTACTCCGTCGATTGGGATCGGCTCGTGAACCAGCACGATCTCGTGCTCACGGAGATGGGTGAGATCCCGATCTACGACGAGAGCGGCCAGAACCTGCTCGATCTCGTAACGATGCAGGGAGGAGAGTTCGCCCCCGGCAGCAAGCTCCTCTATCTCCTCAGCGGCTTCCACGATGACGACGAGGTGGAACGGGTGACCGAAGGCATCCACGTGATGGATACGACGACCTGGCGGCGGGTCGCGCACTCCACGAACGGGTACGGATACTTCAACTACGACTACTCGTCGGTCTGGGACGGGGAGCCGGAAGGCCTCACGGTTTGGGACCTCGACAACGGTCTCGCTCCCAACGTCAGCGGCCAGCTCCACGTCTTCATGCTCGACAACGAGATCTTCGACGACGTCACGCTCTACCACTACACCAATGTCTGGCGCGTCGATCGGAACAGCCCATGTTCCCAGGGCGAGCCGACGTGCGCGTTCCGCACCGTGACCGCGGCCCACAACGTGATCTTCCCCCGGTCGGAGATGCGGATCCAGGCCGGCACCTACCTCGAGAACCTGGCCCTCTCGAAAGCCGATGCGGGTGACGGCCAAAGGCGGGCTCGTTCGTATCGGGAACTGATTGTTGAGCGCAGGGCGCGCCCCCGATACGATCTTGGATCACCTGGAGCCATCGATGGACCATCGGCCCGTCCCCAACGATCCCGTCGAGCCCGTTTCGCGGAAGCGGGCCGATCGGGCGACCTGACCAAGATGCCCCGTCGCGATCCCGACGAGCGGCAAAGGTCCACGCGCTCCGCCGAGGACGCGCGCCGGACGAAGCTGTGCCGCTCCATCGTCGATGGAGTCGCCATCGATTGGGACGCGGAGTCGGCCAAAACCGACCAGCCGCTCCGAGGTCTCCGTGGCCTCAGGAACGTCGACGCGCTCTTTCGCGCGAGTCGGACGGTCGCCGCGGGCCAGCCGGTCGAACACCCTCCGGTGCTCTTCGAGTGGGGCCCGTTCCAAGCCCTCGAATTGGTCGGTGAGGGAAGCTTCGGTCAGGTCTTTCGTGCCTTCGATCCGCGCCTGCAACGTGAGGTCGCTCTCAAGCTCCGCCGAATCGAGCCCAACGCGTCGGCCCGGGCGCGGAGCGGCGCGTCGGGCGACACGCGGAGCGGCCTGCGACGCCACGGATCAAGCGGCATGCGGGACGGCGGTGCGCGAGGCAGAGCGGACGAGGAGAGCGCACGCCGCTTCCTCCAGGAAGCGCGGCACCTCGCACGAGTGCGTCACTCGAATGTTCTCGTAGTCCATGGCGCGGACGTGCACGGAGGACGCGCAGGGTTCTGGACGGACTTCGTCCACGGGCGGACTCTCGCCGATATCATCCGAGAACGCGGCCCTCTGCCGGGAGAGGAGTGTGCGCGGATCGGGGTGGATCTCTGCCATGCGCTCAGCGCGGTTCACGCAGCAGGGCTGGTCCACGGCGACCTCAAACCGGCCAACGTGATGTGCGAAACCGGCGGTCGCATCCTCCTCATGGACTTCGGTGCCGTCACTTGGCTCGAACCCGGTCTCGACTCGACGACCGCAGGTCCGACCTTCGGGACTCCGGCCTACTTGGCTCCCGAGGTCCTTCGCGGGGAGGCCACGAGTCCTGGCGCGGATCTCTACTCCCTGGGCGCTCTTCTCCATCTCATCGCGACTGGGAGTTTGCCGTTCACGGCCACGTCCCTGACCGAGCTCCAGCGTGCTCATGAGCGACCCGCCTCGCGCCTCGACGCTCTGAGATCAGCAGACCTCTCCCCCGCGTTCGTCGACTGCATCGAGCGAGCACTCTCGCGCACTCCGGAGGGACGGCCGGAAACCGCTACCGAAATGGAGCACGCCCTCCTTGCGGCCCTGCCCATTGGGACGGATGCGGAAGGACAGTCGCTGCGTAGCCTCCTCTCCGAACTCGGGCGGGTGCCCGAGACGCTGTGCCTCCGCATCGGAGCGCAGGTCGTTCGGGCCGCCCTACGCCAAGTCGAGACGAGCGTGGCCGAAGCTCCCCTCGATCTCGAGGAGCTCCTCCTCCTTCCCGATGGCCAGGTGCGTCTGCGCCCCGGGACCCGGGCGCGAGTGGAGGAAGCTCCGGCCGACCTCGGACGCGTCCTCGAAGAGCTGGCCACCGGACTCGCCCCCACGGATCGATCCGACCTGCGCTCGGTCCAATCGATCTCGCCGTTCCTGCGCGAGCTGATCGAAGCGCTGCAAACGAAAGTCCCGGACCCGGCACTCACGGAGCTCCGGACGCTCTGGTCGATCCTCACGGACGGCGAGTCGAGCACCTGGTGGCGTGCTCGTCGCCGGTCGTTGCGCCGAAGCGCCGATCCGCGCAGGACTGGACCGGTCATCGCGCGCGACACAGCGCTCTACGGCCGGCAACCTCTGCTCGCGCAGATCCGTAGCGACTTCGATCGTCTCCGGGTGGGACGAGGACGTGTCCTCCTCGTCACCGGTGAGGCGGGAATCGGTAAGACACGATTGCTGAGTGATTGTCTGGAACGACTCGAACGCGATGGAGAAGACTTCCACTTCCTCTTCGGTAGCTACACGCCGAGCACCGGAGTCAGCGAGGCGGGAGGCATACTCCATGCCTACCACGGCTTCCTCGGTGAGGCCGACTTGGAGGCGGCACTCACCGACTACCTCGCCGACGCACCACTGCTGAGGGAACCCCTGTACGCGTTCCTCAGTGGGACGGCCGAAGGCGGAGAGGCAAGCCGGACCGGGTTCGATCTGGTACAGCGGGGACTGATCCGCCTGACCCAGGCGATCGCAGCCGAGCGTCCCACCGTGATTTGGATCGACGATCTGCACTTCGCATCGAGCGACGGACTCGACCTGTTCGCGGCCCTCGCCCAGGCCGTCGCCGGATCTCGAGTCCTCCTCGTGGGCACCTTGCGCCCCACTCTCCCGCCCCACTGGACCGCCAACCTGGTTCGACTCGAGCATGCCGCGGAACGTGCGGTGCCGCGACTCTCGGAACCCGATGTACGCCGTCTCGTGAGCGAAGCCCTCGCCTCGCGTCCGCTGGCGGAAGAGTTGGCTCCGGGGCTCATGCGAAGATCAGACGGCAATCCACTCTTTCTTCTCGAGGTGCTTCGCGCACTCGATGTCCAGAGAGGACTCTCCGAGGAAGCCTGGCGAACGCGACTCCGCCTTTCCGAACTGTCCACGCCTGGAACGATCCAGTGCCTGATCCAAGCCCGTTGCGCCACCGTCGCGGAAGAGGATCGAGAGATTCTCGACGTCGCTTCATGTCTCGGGTTCGAGTTCGACGGCGAGCTCGTTGCCATGGCCCTCGGCCAACCCGTTCTTCCCGTACTCCGCCGACTCGCCGCGATCGAGCGCCGTCACGGACTCGTCCGTTCGGCCGGGAGACGCTTCGTCTTCGACCACCACGAGGTGCAACAGGCCCTCTACGATGGACAGTTCGTACCACTGCGCGAGCAGTACCATCTCGCGCTCGCCCGCGCGGTCGAAGAACGGAACGCAGCACCCGGCGAGCGAGCCGACAGCTCCGCGAAGCCTCCTCGTATCGACCGCGAACAGCCGGGAGTCGTCGCCGCGTTCGTCGCAGAACACTTCCTGCTCGGAGGAGACGGAGTAAGCGCTCGGCATCACCTCCGACCGGCGATTCAGCACCTGGAGGGAACCTACGCAAACGACGCAGCCGTACGGCTCGCGCGCCTCGCCCTCCATTGTCCTGGGCTCCTCACCGGCCTCGACCGAGCGGAGATCCTGACGCTCCAAGCCCGCTGCCTGGCGATCCAAGGACGGGCCGAGGAGGAGGAAGCCGCACTAAGGGAGCAGTTCCAACTCGCGGAGGAGTCACACGACTCCAAGGCGCGTGCGAACGCGCACGCTCTCCTGGGCGATCTGGAGCTGCGCCGTTCCCGACTCGACCAAGCCTATCCGCTACTCATGGAAGGAGACCGCCTGGGCGCGGAAGTCGGCGATCTCACCGTGCGGTACTTCGCACAGATCAGCCTCGGACTTCTCTACCTTCGTCAGGGACGGCTCGCCGAGGCGAGAGAGGCCTGCGAGAACGGGCTGACGTTGGCGGCCCAGACCGGCAACGGAAGGAACGAAGCGACGGCCTCCGGCCACCTCGGAATGGTCCTCGGCTCTCAAGGTAGGCACGAGGAGGCACGCACCTGTTTCGAACGCTCTCTCGCGCTGGCTCGGAAGGTGGGTTATCCCCTCGCCGAAGCGCTTGCGGTGTGCAACCTCGGAGTCGTGCACGAACTGATCGGTGAGTACGAGAGCGCGATCGACTACCACGGTCAGTATCTGGAGTTGTCACGGGAGCTCGGATTCCGGAGAGGCCAGGGAATCGCGCGCGGCAACTTGGGAGCATCACTTCTCGCTCTCGGGCGTACCGCGGAAGCGCTCGAGCAGATCGAATTGGGGCTTCCGCTCCTCCGTGAAGCCGGACATCTCCACGGGGAGATCCCGTTGCGGGAGGGACGTGCGGCAATCCTCGCCATGCTCGGCGCTTGGGCAGAGGCGCGCGTGGAGTACGAGGAGGCGCTCGAGGTCGCGAATCGACTTGGGAGCGCGATCTCGGAAGCGGGCCTCCGCATCGGGCTCGGCTCGGTCGCTCGCGAGGAAGGTGAGTCGGCAGAGGCCAAGGAGTGCTTTCTCCAAGCCCTCGCCATCTACGAACGTGCGGAGCACGACGAAGGAGCCGCCTCAGCGCTGTTCGAGCAGGCGACTCTCGACATCGCCGCCGGCCGGGAGGCAGAAGCGCGGGCACGACTGGAACGAGCCGTGGCGCTGGCCCGCACAGCGGACGCTCCAAACGTCACCGTGGTCGCGGAAGTGCAGCTCGCCGCCCTCAGCGGGGTCGGTCTCGACGCATCCCGAGCGCTTCTCGATCGGCTCGGAGATCGCCCGTCCCTCATCCGACGCATGGAAGCTCGCTTCCTGCTCTGGAAACATGGAGCCATGCCGGATGACCTCGAACAGGCCCGGCAGCTCTATCGCGACCTGGAGACAGGCGCGCCCGAAGCCTACCGAACCTCGATGCGCAGCCAGGTCCCGCTCTACCGGAAACTCCTCGAGGGAAACCCGGACTAGCAGGTTGCTCGACAGGTCCGTCCTACGTCGGCGGCGCAGGGACCGGACCCGTCGAGGTCCGTAATGGTGGACCAGGCCGGAGCCAAAAGTGCTGCCGCGACCTCGCCCTGTTCCGGCCCGCTCCGTGCGCGGAAGGCTCAGTTGCCGATGACCACCGAGCCGCCGCAGGCTTCCATCCGGAGTGCCTTCGAGATCACGACCGCCTCCGCGTATGAGGAGGACTTGATGCGGAGGAGCGGCTGAGCGGGAGTAGGGCCACCGGAGAAGACGGCAGCGACACCGGACGCCACCGTCCGGAACGGTTCCTGGTACGTTCCGCGCGGCGTACCTGTCCCGAACCGATCCACCCACACGTCGAAGCGCGAGTCACGCCAGGCCTCGCGGTCGTATGCAGTCCCCTCGACCGTGGCTGCGTTGAATGCGCTGCTACTCGTGCAGATCCCGGTCCAGTTTCCGCAGGGCTGCCCGTCGAACGTCACGTTCGGGCTCGACCAACGACCGATCCGCGTGTACGAGCTGGGATCTGTATCGTAAGACATGACGGTCCGCCATCTGGAGCCGCTGTCACCGACGAAGCGGTACCCGTAGGAGTAGCAGAACTCGTTGCAGCCGAACCCCGCGTCTCCGCGGTTGTGCGCACATCCCTGGAGATGGCCGATCTCGTGGGCAAAGCTGAAGTTCGAACTCGCGCAACCCCAGGTGACGGTGCAGAAACCCTCCGAGGGCCCGCTGGGTGTGCAGTAGGCGATTCCGCATTCGTCGGCGTCGGCATTCTTGAGGAAGAGACAGACGAAATCGCCCCCGTAGACGTTGCGGTCCGAGTGGACCTGGTCCATGAAGCCGTCGGACGTGTCTTTGAGCCGATTGCGGTCGGTTTCGGACGAACCGGATTCCGTGTACGCGATTTCGCCGCGGAAGACCAGCCTCAGTCGATTGGTGATCTGGCTATCGGCGTACGTGAGGTTGGCGGTGTCGACCGCGAGCTGGCACTCGGCATCCATCGCGTTCGTGCCGCCCGCCTCGGCTCGGGCCGCGGGCGTGTAGTAGATCATGACATCGCCGTTCGGACGCGGGGCCGGACAGGACCCCGCAAGCGGAGAGCTCTCCAGGAGGCCCTGCCACGGCTGCGTTCCGTCGTCCGCTCCGTCGTCCTCCGTCCCGTCCGGCGTGGTGCACTCGGCGATCTCGATCGGTTCGGCCGGGCTCAGCTCGTGCACGCCATCCCCCACGTACTGGACGATGTAGCTCGCCATCCCGCCCGGGGCTCCCGCGTAGGACACCGGCAGCTGGATGACTCCCGCGACGGCATCCCCTTCGATCGCCAGGAGCACGAACCCGTCGGGCTCCGCGTCGAAGCGACCCAGGAGGCTGTACGACGTCGGGGAACGCCTCGTGACCGCTTCGACCACCGTCTCGACGGCTCCGTCACCGAGCACCAGGTCGAGGTCGATCCGGTCACCGGCCTCCACCGCCTTCAGAGTCACGAGATCGATCGTCACCGCCCGCGCCGACGACGGGAGCGGCCGAGACAGGACCGTCGGCCAAACTGCTGGCTGCAAGAGCCCGGCAGCTCCTGCGGGAGTCGGAGCGATCCATCCGAGACCGATGGAGCAGATGGCGAGCGAAAGGGCGCGAACGGAATCCGTCGTGAACGACATGGAACAGCCTCCGTGAGGGTCTTGATCGGATGAAGGGAACGAAGGCCGTCGTGGTAGGCGCGCCACCGGCCCCGCTCTGTGGGTTCCTGGGTCTGTGTGGGTGGCGGTGCGTACGTTCCTTCCAAGCCATCCCGGAGGGAAACAGAGCCGGAGCCGATACCGCACACGAAAAGGAGGCCCGAAAGGCACCGCACCCGGCGCCACGATGACACCCGAGGCGCTGGTGGAGTCAGGACGGACGGGACGTGGTCCGGACGGGACGAGTCGCGGCGTTGCGTAGTACACTCCGCGGCATCCCATCCCCTGCGAACGAGACGAACGCGGAGTGATCGGAGAGGGAGTACCCGTACGGACCCGGAAATCGAATCGACCGCAGCGCTGATCGGACGGGTCCGCGCGGGTGACTCGCTCGCGAGGGAGGCGCTCGTCGCCCGATACCTCCCCCTGCTCCGGCGCTGGGCTCACGGCCGGCTCCCGGGACACGCAAGAAGCCTCATCGAGACAGGAGACCTCGTCCAACTCACGCTCGTGCGCGCGCTCCAGCGACTGGACACGTTCGAGCCGCGGGGCGAGGGCGCATTCCTCGCCTACCTACGTCACGCACTCATGAACCAGATTCGGAACGAGATCCGCCGCTCGGCTCAAGCTCGGGCCCGAGAAGAAGCGGTCGCGGGCGCAGCTCCGGAGCCGTCCGCGCTCGAGGAGCTGGTGGGCAGAACCGTGATCGAACAGTACGAATCTGCCCTCCTGCGTCTCCCACCTCGGATGCAGGAAGCCGTGATCCTGAGCCTCGAACTCCAACTGAGCCACAAGCAGGTTGCGGAAGCAATCGGATCCCCGAGTGCAAACGCAGCTCGCATGGTCGTGTCACGCGCGCTCGCGCGCCTGGCCGAGGCGATGGACGAGGAGTGATCGCCCGTCAGGGACGGGACGAAAAGGAGCGGACCCCGTCTCCACGTCGCCCCAAGGGAGGAACAAGACTCGGCGAGAAAGCGCACCGATTTCCTCGAAGAACTTGCTGCATCACACCTGCTGCATCGTCGGCCGCATCAGGATCTCGCTGATCGCAACCGTATCCGGAGTACCGAGCGCGTACGCAACGGCGGCGGCAACGTCGTCCGGAGTGAGTCCGACTCCCGGGATCTCCGACGCCTTCCTCAGCGACTCGCCGAACTCCTTGTCCGCGATCGTCGTGTAGAGCTCCGTGTTGACGAGCCCTGGGGAGATGATCGTCGAGCGGATGTTGCTCTCCCGCTCTTCCTGCCGCAGCCCTTCCATGATCGCGCGCACGGCGAACTTCGTACCGCAGTAGACGGCGGAACCCGGATAGACGACGTGACCGGCGACCGAATCGGTCGCGATGATGTGGCCGGACTTCTGCTTCTTCATCGTCGGAAGCACGGCCGCGATGCCGTTCAGCACGCCCATGATGTTGATCTCGAGCATCATCTTCCACTCGTCCCGGTGGAGTTCGCTCAGATTCGCCGTGGGCATGACGCCCGCGTTGTTGTAGATCGCGTCGATCCGTCCGTGCTTGTCGAGCGCTGCCTTGGCGAGGGCCTCCATGTCCTCGGGATTGCCGACGTCCGGCCGCGAGATACGTGATGTCGGCGTCAGGCAGGGGACTCAACGCCCTTCAGTCGCCCAATGCGTCGCGCCCTGATCACGAGCCGAGCGCCGTCCTTGGCCATGACGCGTCGTCGCTTCACCGATTCATGTTGCTCATGCTTTGGCGATGATCACCACCCCTCTCTTCGATTCCGTGGTTCATCTCACTCTCCTCGATCTTCTAGCTGTCTGCTCTGCTACTCCGGCGTCGCCCAACAGTTCCTTCGCCCGCGCACTTTTGGCCGACATCGCGGCGGGCCATCCAACGTAGAAAGCTTGTGTGCGATGGTCTCGATGATCTCGTCCTTAGTGACACCGTTCTCGATCGCCTTGGGGAAGTGGTAGATCATCTGCTCGGTCTTGCCGGTCGCGACGAGGGTGGCAGCCGCGACCGGTCATGGTCACGCTCGAGAGCCGCTCCTTCCCACACTTCGCCGAAGAGGACCCGGTCCGTGTAGTCGACGAGTCTCGGCGCAAAGTCGCCGATCGCCTTCTGGGCCGCGGTCTGAGTGTCTTTCGTGTTCATGGCCCAACCTCCTTGGGATTCTCATTCCTCCACTTCGTGGCTCGACTCCAATATCGACCAATCGGCCTTCTGCGAGAATGGGCACGGCTGCCAAAGGCATGCCTATTCCTACCCATGAGGCGAGATATGGGTGCCGATCGGGCTAGTTGTAGGCCAGGTCCTGGGCCTCGGAGGGTGGTACCCGGAAGTACCGTTTGAACTCCCGGCTGAACTGGGACGGACTCTCGTAGCCCACCTCGTACGCCACCGAGTTGACGCGCATCCCCTGGTGGACGAGCAGCCCCTTCGCCTTGTCGAGACGGATCTTCTTGAGGTACTGGAGGGGGGAGTCGCCGGTCACGCGCTTGAAGGTGCGATGGAAGCTCGAGACGCTCATCGCGTTCTCCTCGGCCAGGCTCTCCACCGTGAGCGCCTCGCGGTAGTCGCTGTGGATCCGGTCGAGCGCGCGGGCGATCGCGGCGTAAGGCGTGCTGTGCTGCGTGAGCGAGTAGAGGACGCGCCCCTGCTCACCGCGAAGCACCCGGTAGATGATCTCGTTCACCATCGCGCCACCCAGCACCTTGCTGTCCACTGGATCCCGCAGACAGTTCACGAGCCGGATCGTCGCCTCGATCATCTCTTCGTTCATCGGGACCGGCTCGAGCCCGCTCGGCGGCCCTGTCTCGTCGCTGCGACTGGACTTGGCACCCAGACTCGCGACAAGACCGTGGAGCGCGGTGATGTCGATGTCGATCCGAAGACCGAGCAGCGGGCCGCTCTTGGCCGGATGGGTCTCACACTCGAACGGCATCGGAACGCCAACGACGAGGTACGTATCCTCGTCATAGCGGAACGCGCGGTCCCCCAGGTACCCGACCTTGTGACCCTGACCGATGATGACGATGCCGGCGCTGTAGAGCAGCGGCGCGCGGGGTACCTCGTTCGCGACCCAGAAGAAGCTCGTGCCGGGCACTCCGGTCGAAACCGCTCCAGCCTTCGCCGAACCCTGGAACCTCGCCTGCAGCTCACGGAAATGAGGTGCCAACCGTGACATGCTCGCCTCCCTTACGCGATCACCCGGAGAGCGTACCCGATCCCCATGCCCTGGTCCTGTACCACGATCCTGTTCCTGTCTGCAGCCGCGGCAGAGTCATTCCCGCGCCCCGTTCATTTTGCCGACGCAGAATCATCCTCGGCCTGCTAGAACGTCGTCGCGTCGATCACGTAGCGGTACCGGGCCTGCTTGTTCACGACCTTGACCCAGGCATCGTTGATTCCCGCCGCGTCGATGACCTCGATCCGTGGCCGGATCCCGTTGTCGGCGCAGAAGTGGATCACTTCCTGTGTCTCCGGAATCCCGCCGATGAGCGACGCATTGAAGTTCACCCGGGACACGGCGAGGCCGAGGTTGTTGACCGTGAGCCGGAACGCGTCCGGCATGCCGACCTGCGTGAAGTGACCATAGGGACGTACCACGGAAGCGTAGGCCGCGACGTCGTACTGGGTCGGAATGGTCGAGATCATGTAGTCGAGTTTGCCTCGGTGCGGACGGAGTTTGCTGAGGTCATCGACCACGACCACTTCCTTCGCGCCGAGCGAGAGGATGTCCTGCGCCTTGCCCGGCGACGTCGTGAACGCGTAGACCTCAGCGCCCTTGGATGCCGCGAGCAGTACGGCCATGTGGCCGAGCCCGCCGATCCCCGCGACTCCGACCTTGTCTCCGACCTGGAGCGTCGCCTGCATGATCGGGGAGTAGGTCGTGATGCCGGCGCAGAGCAGAGGCGCGGCTTCCTGGAACGAGAGGTGATCGGGAATGTGGACGGCGAAGTGGTCCCGTACGACGATGTTCGTCGAGTAGCCGCCCTGGGTGATCCCGGTCGGGGAGCGCCTGTCCGGATAGCCGTAGGTGAAGAGCGTCCCGCCTCGTTCGCAGAACTGCTCTTCTCCATGCGTACAGCTGTCACACTCGAGGCAGCTGTCCACCATGCACCCCACGCCCGCACGGTCACCGACCTGGAAGCGGGTGACGTTCTTCCCCACCGCCGTCACCACGCCGACGATCTCGTGGCCCGGGATCTGCGGATAGCGCTGCGGGCCCCAGTCCCCCTTCATCTGGTGGATGTCGGAGTGGCAGATGCTCGCGAACTTGATCTCGATGAGAACGTCGTCGTCGCCCAGAGGACGCCTCTCGAACTCCCACGGACGCAGCACGCCCGAGTTGTCGAACGCTGCGTATCCTCTCGACCGAATCTTCTGCCCCGACGGGGCCCCGCCCGGACCTTCACTCGCGAACGCGGTGCCGAGGAGACCAGCGCTCCCGGAGCCTGAGTTCCCCAGCCCGGAGTTCCGGAAGCCGGAGTTCCCGAGGAGCCCTGCCCCGGCCGCGCCCAGGAGAGCTCCGGCTCCGGCGAGGGAGGTGTGCGTGAGGAACCGCCTCCGGCTGACCTTGTCGTTCTCGTTCGTCGTCATCGTGTTCTCTCCTCCTCGCCGCGTGGGCCGAGATACTGTTCGTCACTCACGGCTTCCATCCACTCGACCACGTCCCCACCCACTGCCTGCTGGATCGCCACGTGGGTCATCGCCGCGGTGGCCGTCGCTCCGTGCCAATGCTTCACGCCCGGCGGCGTCCAGATGACGTCGCCCGCTACGATCTCCCGCTTCGCCTCGCCCCACTGCTGGATCCACCCGCTGCCTTCCGTCACCACCAGCAGCTGCCCCGCGGGATGGGTATGCCACGCCGACCGCGCGCCCGGCTCGAACGCCACGTAGGCGCAGCCGTTCGGGGTTTCCTCGGTCGCCGAGAAGACCGGAGTGATCGCGGCGGATCCCGTGAACCAGGCCTCCGGGCCAGGGACGAGCGCGACCGCCTCCGGGCGAACGAGATGCATCACCGCACCGCCCGCAGACCTTTCGCCTGCAGACCCGTCCTCTGTTGCCCCCACGCTCGTGGCGGTCGGGCCGACTGCGATCGCGATCCCGATCGGAAAGAGCAGGGTTAGGAGGATCCTTCGTGTCGCCTGAACTCTCATCTGCATCGAACTCCCTTCCTCGGCTCCGGCCAGTCCCGGCCTGTGCACTGCCTCGTCTGTCGTCGTTACCTGGTAGAAGTTAGCGGCACGATCCGCCCGGATTGAATGGGTGATCCTGGCGAAGTCATGCCTGTTTCTGCCGCGAGGTGACGATTTTGGAGGGGCGGTGCTTCGCGGTAGGTGGCTTCGCGATGAGGTGGCTCAGGAAGCCTGGCGAAAACGCGCCATGGAGCGCGCCGGCAGTCCCGTGCGCCGTATCTCCCGGTTGCGCGATGTCAGCCTGCTCGAACGTCATACGGGAGCCGGCAAGTTCTGGGAGGTCTCGCCGGAGACTGTCGCTCGAAGAAACCCCGCGCCACCCGCGGGATCCGCCCCGTCCCTAGGCCGGAACGTTCCCCAACCAGCGGACTAGCACGTCCCGCATCGAGCTGAGCGACACAGGCTTCGGCACGTAGTCGTCCATCCCCGCGGCGAGACAACGCTCCCGATCGCCGCTCATCGCGTGCGCCGTCATGGCGATGACGGGAACGGTGGGATCGAGGGTGCCTTCGGCGTGATCGCGGAGGCGGCGGGTCGCCTCGTAGCCGTCCATCACGGGCATCTGGCAGTCCATCAGCACGACTTCATAGCGGTGGGCACGGAGCGCATCGAGTGCCTGCTGCCCATCCTCGGCCACGTCCACTTCGAACCCGAGCCGTTGCAGCATCGCGCGGGCCACACGTTGGTTGACCGTGTTGTCCTCGACGAGCAGAACTCGCTTGTTGCTGCCCTCAGGCCGTGGAGCGTCCGTGTTCGCCCCTTCTGTGGCTTCCGGAACGTTCTGGCTCGTTTCGTGACTGCGGGCGAGTTCGACGTCGAAGGAGAACTCGCTCCCACTTCCGACCTCACTACGGCAACGGATGGCTCCGCCCATCATCTCGACGAGCTGCCGGGCGATCGCGAGCCCAAGCCCCGTACCACCGTGCTTGCGCGTGGCCGAGCCATCCACTTGCGAGAACTTCTCGAAGAGTCGATCGAACTGGTCCTGGGGAATACCGATCCCGCTGTCCCGGACCGTGAACCCCATGCGGAGCGCTCCATCCGCGCCAGGCGTTGCGCGCATGTCGACCGACACCCCACCTTCGTCCGTGAACTTGACCGCGTTCCCGACCAGGTTCAGGAGGATCTGCCGCAGCCGCTTCGCATCCCCACGCACGAGTGCCGGAGTCGCGGGGTCGACGGAGCAGCCCAACATGAGGCCCTTCTCCCGAGCAGCGGAGCTCACGATCTCGAGCACCTGTTCGAGTAGCTTCCTCGGGTCGAAGTCTTCCGGCTCGAGTGTCAACTTCCCCGCCTCGATCCGGGAGAAGTCCAGAATGTCATCGATGACGCTGAGGAGTGCGCGACCACTCGTCCGGATGGTCGAGGCGAACCCAAACTGCTCATCGTCCAGCTTCGTACCCAGGAGGAGGTCGACCATACCGATGACACCATTGAGCGGAGTGCGGATCTCGTGGCTCATGTTGGCGAGGAACTCACTCTTCGCCCGGCTCGCCTGGAGCGCCCGCTCCGCGTTCCGCTCGGCACGTTCATGCGCCACCCTCAGATCGTGCTCCGCCCGTCGCGCATCGGTCACGTCCCGAACCACCGCCGTCGCGCCGAGGAACCGCCCTTCGAGATTTCGCCGGAGGGAGATCCGCGCGCTGTAGTAACGGCACGTACCGTCCACCTCCAGGGAGTAGTCGATCGCAGGGGCCTCTTCTCCGCGCTGCAATGCGTCGATCGCGGCACCCACCTTCACCGCGGCATCGGGGGGAAGGATGGACGAGTAGTGTGCACCGACGTACTCGTCCCGCTTCCGGTAGGCGGTCTCCTGCACCGCGGTTGCAGCGAGCTCGAGAAACCGTCCCTTGTCATCGAGTGCGAACACGAGGTCCTGCATCGACTCGATCGTCGACCGAAGCAGTCCTTCACTCTCCCAGAGAGCCGCACGTGCCTCGAGCTGAGGCGTGACGTTCACCATCACGGTCAGGATCTCCTCGCGATCCCGATTCGACAGCGTCTCCCCGTAGAACACGCCCTTGAGAACGACACCCGACGCGGTGCGCACGTCGGAGTCGAAGTTGCTGAACGCTCCGTCGCGGGCGAGAAGACGCGCCGCTTCCTGTCTCCGGTCCGCTTCGGGGAAGAGTCCCAACTCGGCGCTGGTTCGGCCGACGATGGCGTCCCGCGCGTAGCCGAGCGTCTCCAGGAACGCGTCATTGATGTCGACGATCTTGCCGGTCGTGCCGTCGGTGATGGCCATCGGCGCTGGATTCGCGCGGAACAGGCGTTCGAAGCGTTGCCGTTCCGCTTCCTGGACGGTGAGGTCCTTGATGATCCCGAAGATGCAGGCCTCCCCGTTCCAGTCGCCGAGCCAGACGCGCGTCTCGACCGGCACCATCCGGTCGTCCGCGGTCGTCATCGGAAGCTGGCAGGTGGTGCGTTCGCCACGGAGCATGGCTTGGAAGATCTGCGCCGCCTCCGGCCGGTCCTCTTCGGCATGCAGGCTGACGACCGAGAGCGGGTGGTCGACGTCGAACTCGAATCCCAGTCGCTCCTTCAGACGACGATTCGCGAAACGGACCTGTCCGTCCAGTGAACACACGAGGACGATGTCCTCGATCGAATCGAAGAAGGAACGATAGACGTCGGGGTCGTTCCCGGACTCTCGCGGCACTGAGTCAGAGAGTCGCATGCGTTGTGGCTACTCATACCGGGCGGGTTTTGATCGAAACAGGGTCTCTGCGGAATCGGCCCCGTGATCCCACAGTTTTGCGGCCTTGGGCGACCCTGCCCCTCGAAGTCGGCGCGAAGATGTTACCAGAATCGGCGGAGGAAAGGCCAGGCACGAGAGACAGCCGACTCGAAGCGCCGCCGGGGTGGGGGCCGCAGTCACCCGACCCGATGCCCCCTCGGGCCGGCGATGGCGGTTCGAGACTTGGCTCGACTCCCCGTCTCGGCGCCCGCAGGCACGCCCTGGGTCTCCGTAACCCTCAGATTGTGGATCACGACAGACCGCGCTTCCGAGTGCCACGCCAGTAGAAGGGAGTTCATGAACGTTGCACTGTCGCGGTACGAGTCAGCGATCTGGGAGTCGAACTCGCTCAGCCCCCTCGCTCCCGGTCTTGCGAGATAGCCGTGCCTCAGGACTCGCTCTCGGCACATGTCCAACCGAGAGCACCATCCGCATCCTGCGGCCTCTGCACGCAGCGATCGGTTCCGTGCTCGATCGAGTAGTCGGCAGCCAAGTCGCGCGGCATCGGCTCCCCGAATGGCGCGGCGTACCCGACGTCGACGAGATACTCGTGTCCTTCGAGCGTCACCATGCAGACGAGGTGAACGTCCGGACTCGACATGTCCGCGCCGCAGAGCTTCGCGACGGGGGCCGCTTGGCGATCCTCAGGACCTGGAGGTAACGATCCAAGAGTCCGGAAGGCATGGCTGGGGCGCGGGGCATCGTGTCACCACCTCCAGTCTCAGCGGAGGATACGTCGTCCGAAGTGGTTGCCACCAGCCGCGTCCCCGCACAGACGGATCGCACCGGGCCATAGGAGTCGACGGACCGTGTGATAGAATCGACTCGTTTCGACCTGGGGGGAGCCCGGTTTGGGGGTCGCGGTCCAACATGTACACCTGCGATTCCGAGCTCCTAGAATGCACCGCGGAGATGAGACAACTGTGGACCTTTCCCGCATCGAACGACTACGCGACATCGTCCTCGACGCTGCCGGCCTGGACGAGCCCGATCTCACTGTGTATCTGGATGCCGCCTGCGCCGGGGATCTCGCATTGCGCGAGGAGGTCGTTCGCCTGCTCGCCGTCGACTTGCGCGCTGTTTCCGATCTGGAATCCAGGCTCTCCTCCGCCGCCGATGGGCTGGCGGCGAGCGGAGCGCTCGCGATCCCGGAGTGCGGGCAGTCGCTCGGCCCGTACCGTTTGGAGCGGCGGCTGGGCGCCGGCGGAAGCGGCACCGTGTTCGAAGCGTTCCAGGAAGCGCCCGTTCGCCGTCGCGTTGCGGTCAAGCTGCTGCATCGCAACCGGCCATTGAGCGCGGATCTGGCCCGGTTTCGCGCCGAACAGCAGATCCTCGCCAATCTCGACCATCCCAACATCGCCAAGGTGCACGACGCCGGCACGACCGATGCCGGCATGCCCTACTTCGTGCTCGAGCTGGTAGAGGGCGAGCCCATCACCCGGTTCGTCGAGACTGCGGCGTTGGATCGCGATGCGCGCCTCGACCTCTGCCTGCAGGCTTGCCGCGCCGCCGAGCACGCTCACGCCAAGGGCGTGATCCATCGCGACCTGAAACCGTCGAACATCCTGGTCAACCCCACGGCCGATGGCCCGGTCGCAAAGATCATCGACTTCGGCATCGCCCGCCTACGCGATCCGGATACGGACGAGTCCCTGACCATGGACGGCCTGCATCTGGGCACGCCAGAATACATGAGCCCCGAGCAGGCCTGCGGCCGCGCCAGCGAATGCGACGTCAAGAGCGATGTCCACGCCCTCGGCAACCTGCTGCAGGAGGTGCTTTGTGGCAAGGGCGTCTACGACGTCGGAAGCCTAACCACCACGAACCAACTGCGGGTCGTGGCGGCCGGACGGCGCGAACTTGCTACGCGCGACGACTCCGGCCGGCCCCTGCCGGGCGACCTCCGTCGGATCATCGCGGCGGCCACCGATCCTGACCGCGACCTGCGGTATCCCACAGCCGCAGCCCTTGCCGAGGACATCGACCGCTTCCGCACTCACCGCCCGCTCCTCGTGCGCGGCGCCGGAACGGGCTATCAACTGCGCATGGCCGCCAAACGTCACCCGATCACCGCGGCGCTGCTCGCGATCCTGGCCGCAGTCGTGTTCGGCTCGTTGGCCATCGTGCTCTCGCTGAACGCCCGCGAGCGACGGGCGGCGGAAGTTGCACGGGCCGAGACCGCCAAGGCCGAGACGCTCGTGGGTTACCTGAGCGGCATTCTACAGGCCGCGTCGCCCGACCGCATGGGCCGCGAAGTGACGCTGGTCAGCGCCTTCGAGGACGCGACGCGGCGAGCCGAAACCGAACTGCACGACGATCCCGCGACACTTTCTCACTTCCTCTACATCGTGGCGGAAGTGGAGTCGGAGATCGGTGACTACGACGCCGCATTGGACCTGCTCGACCGTAGTGACTCCGCCCGGGTGCGGAACCCCGAGCGCAAGGATGAGGATCGGCTACACCGGCTGCTGGCGCGGGCACGCGTTCACCAGCGCCTGGGCCAGTTCGCAGCTTCGGACACCCTACTCGCGGAGGTGATCGCGTCAGCCGAAGGCCGTGGCGACCTGAAGCACGTCCACGCACTGGCGCTCATCTCCAAGGGCGATGTGCACGGCACGTTGGGCGAGTGTGCCGATGAGGCCAGCGCCGGCGCCGCCGCAATGGAACTCCTGGAGGGCCGGCCCGTCGGACACCGGGGCAAGGACTACTACGAGGCCGTGCGGATCCGCTGCCGCGGCTTGGAGTGCATCGGGTCGGTCGTAGAAGCCAGGGCGACGCTGCGTCGCGAGGCCGCCGCCTGCGAGGAAGAGTTCGGACCGGATCACCCGAACACTCTCGGGATCCTCATGGACCTGGCTCAAAAGCTGCCTCCCGGCGACCGTGACGACAAGATCGCGATCATGACGCGCTGCCTCGCTGGCTCGCGGCGGCTGCTCGGTGCGGACCATCTGGAAGTTGCGGCGGCGGAGAACAATCTGGCTGTGGAGTTGATGCAGTACGCCAGGTGCGCCGAAGCGGAACCGTACATGACGCACGCCGCCCGGGTCTGGCGCGCGCAGTACGGGCGCGTGCACCCGTACGTCGCCATCGCGGAGAACAATCAGGGCTTCATCAGCTACGAGAACCGCGATCTGGCCGCTGCCGAGCTGCACTACCGCGAATCGATCGCCATCTACACGGAGATGGACCCGAACGAGAACACGCTCATCAAGTGCGATCTGGCGTCCAATCTCGCGGTTTGCCTTCATGAGCAGGGCCGGCTCGACGCGGCGGAGGAAGAGGTCCGCCGCGGCCTAGCACCGGTCGTCGACGAGTATCGACAGCACCGTACCATCGCCAATGCCCACTACACCCTCGGCTCGATCCTGCTCGCGGCCGGCCGCGCGGACGAAGCGGTCCGCGAGTTCCGCGTGGCGGACCAGGCGATCCGTGGCTGGGATGCGCCCGACAGTGGCCTCCTGGCGCTGGTCACCAACGGCCTCGGCTGCGCCCAAGCGGAGTCCGACCCAGAGACCGCCAAGCGGCTTCTCGCCGAGTCCGAGTCCACCCTGTTCCTCCAGAGGCTCCCACGCGCCCAGAATTCCGAGGCCCTGCAGCGCACCGCGGCGCTCCTGGCCGCGAACGGAGAGACCGAGCGGGCGGCCCGCTACACCGCGCGGGCCGCCGAGCTAGGCACAACCATCGCCGACGAAGAGCGATGATCTCGAGAGTCCGCGGCCGCTGGCCGCGGACGTCACGGCGTTCGAGATCCACGCTGGCACCGGCGAGACATGTTTCGGCTGCTCCACGAGGCGTCGAGCACTAGTTCAGTCGAACGACTCTCGTCTCGAGCCGCTCATCGATCCCCGACGCCGTGTCCATGCGGAACCGGACGAAGTAGATTCCGGCGGCGACCCGGCCCCCCGCGTCCGTCCGGCCGTCCCAGTGGAGTTCGAGTTCCCCGGCCGGAACCGTGCCCGCCGTCAGTCGTCGCACGCGCCGACCATCGATCCCGAACACATCGGCGGAGAGCCGACCTTCCTGCGGAAGGAAGAGCTGGAGAGTGGTGGCCTCACCGGTCGGATTCGGCCGCACCGAACGTAGACGGATGGACGTTGTACCTGCACCCAGTTCGGGAACTCCCGATGGATCCTCGATCGTCGAGACGACTTCGTTCGTCAGGACGACGCCGTTGAAATCGAAGTGAATCCCCGCTTGGTTTGCGATCTGCGTTCCCGGGAAGAGGCCCGCGATCGGTTGTGCCGTGAACTCGACGAAACCATGGCTTCCTGGCTCGTCCGACGTACTGTCCGGAAGAGCGATCCCCGTGAACGTCCAGATCATTTCCCGCCCCACGACCTCGAAGGTGTAGGGATGGCTGGTCGCTCCGATTGCAAACGTGGTGATGTCGAGATTTGCGTCGAGCGTGTCGCGAACGACGACGTCGATCGCCTCGGCTGTTCCCACGTTCTGGAAGTTGATGTGGTACGCGAGAATCTGATCCGCGGCGATGTTTCCCGACGGATCGACCAGCTTGTCATTCGGATCGAACGAACCGACGACTGTCTCCGTGTGGCTCGTCGTGTTGTTGACGAGGTCGACGTCCTGGACGAGGGTCGCCTCCAGGAACCCCTCCAACCCGAATCCGAGCGGCGTGTTCGGCAGCACCTGCAATCTCACGGAGACGTGCATGGATTCATCCGGACCGATTCCACCCAGGCGCCAAGACACCGTGCCGGCCGGATCGGCGTCTCCACCACCTGACGGAACGAAGTCGCCGCCGTCGGTGGCCGATTCGAACACGACGTGGGCGGGGAGATCGAGGACCAGATCGACCGAGTCTGTGACCACCGTCCCGATGTTCCGGACCTCGGCGACGAATCCACACTTGAACCCGGGACGCGCCCGCGTCGAACTCAAGAAGACGGCAGCGTCCTGGACGTTCGCGACGGCCCGCGTTCCGAGGTCCACGTCAGTGACGACGTCGCCCGACCCAAGAGTGATGTCATAGGAAGGTTCGCCCAACGGGCAGGTGGAGTCCCAGTGGGGCTTGTCGATCAGGCTGACTGTGTGGGTTCCCGGAGCGACGAAGCCGAACGTGTAGCTGCCGTCCGCAGCCGCCGTAGCGAGCTTGCCTTCCGGCTCCAGGAGGACGAGCCGCGAACGTGCGGGAGCGTCCTGGCCACAATCGGCCAGTGGATCGAGGAAGACATTCCCGGAGATCGACCCTGCCTCCGACGGCACCGCGAGAAGGATCGCCATGTCGTCTACGAGCGGAGTCTCGTTCCCGTTGCAGGGTTCTACCGTGCACGGCGGAAGGCCGAATGCTTCTCGGTCTGAGCGGAGCTCATAGACGAATCGCACCCGTTCCGCGGCTGCTGGGATGCCGGTTGCGGCATAAGTGTAGGGCAGGCAGATAGGCTCGTCGGCTACGAAGAACCAAGTGAGGTCTCCCACACGTTCCGACCACTCCGACCCGCCCGAAGTGGACGGATAGTACTGCCAACCAGGCCGGAAGAAGACTCCGTCCGCATGGGGCAGGACCGAGTACATGGAGAACTCCACCCAGATCGAGTCCGGCTGGACGCCCGCAATCGAGACGGCCGGCGAGTATGCGAACTCGTACTGTCCCTCCGGGTGGAATCCCGAAGCGTTGTGGAAGGCGAGGACGCTTCCAGAGAGGAGCCCACATTCCACGCCCCCGTATTCAGTGAGAGCATGGGCGTCCATCAGCGCTCCGATACTGCCGCACTGGGTGGCGATGAAGCCGTGGTCGTCGGCCTCGAAGTCCCAGAGCTGATCCCCCTCGACGATGTTGTTGGTGAGCGTGATGTTGTCCGCGCCGAACGGGCCATAGGGCGTGTCCTCGAAGCCGTCCTGATCGTCGAACGACTCGTCCGAAGACATCTCGAAGACGATCTGGAATCCCGACTGCCCCTGGAACTCCGCGGAAGTGATCGTGCGGTTGAACGTGGGATAGGAGCTCGGTGGAGACCCGATCTGACCGGTGAAGCTCGCGAGCTGGACCTCGGTTCCATCTTCCAGAACGAGGAGCACGCGGGTGAAGTCGAAGTCTTCCTCGGTGCGGTTGAAGTAGAGGAACGACAGGTCCACGTCGCCCGTCCCGTCATAGGTGAGCGCGGGGCTCTTGTAGAGCTGACACCAGTTGTGGCCGTAGCCCAAGCCACCGCTCCAGCCGTCGGCCAGGGCTTCGTCTTGGTAGTAACCGACCCAGGCAGCGCCACTCCCCGCGGGAATCGGAGCTGCCACCGGGTTGTGTGCGCCCCACTCGGTCGCGGTGATTCGGCGGTATGCGTTCTGGGCGCTTCCGTTGAGGTCCTCGGACCTCCATCCTTCGAGCGGATCCGGGTCTGCGTGGTCGAACGTCCAGGTTTCGCCTTCGACCGCAAACGGCTCCCCCTCGATCAGGGTGTAGTGGCCGTACCTCAGGACCTGAGAGCTCCTGCGGTAGTTCGGCCCCGTGACGGTTTCGCGTGAGGGTGTGGTACTCGAGGACACACCGGCGGAAGACACCAATGACGCCTCGGAGCGTGACTTCGGCTTCGCACCCTCGTGGCGTTCGGCGAACCGTGTGGCCTTGGCTGGTCCCGCGACCATCAGGGAGAACACTGCCAGGAGCAGGTAGACATCGATCTTGTGAGTCGGTTGCATGGGTGATTCCGTCCCTCCGCCATGGATGGCAGCCATCGGTCCTCGCTTGAACTGGGGAGTACCGTTGGAGCAGCCGTTGGCCCCTCCGAATCGAGTAGTTCCCCCGCTGATCCTCCGCTTGTAACTGCGTAGGAAGCCCCGGGGCCCCGCAGGAGAAGTTCCGGAACTCGTCGGACACAGTGCACCGGACGGCACGGGAGCCGATGCAGATGCTGGCCCCTTCAGGTTCCATTCGCGTCGGCCTCCGCCGTGACGCACTCGCGCCGAGTCTTGCGCCGACTCGGTCGACTTCAGCGGGGGGCGTCCGGAGGCACAATCCGGCTGTGTTACAATCCGAGCTCGGTCGCTCCGTCCCAAAACCCGATACTCCGCAGGCTCGCCCGCGACAGGTACCTGCGAACCGAGAAACCGGAGTCGCTGCCAGGGCGGTTTCGAGGGGCCAAGACATGGATCACCCCGAGTCAGAAACGCCGGGCGCCCACCAGGCAGATGCGCTCTATGTCACTACCTACGAGCTACTTCGCGAAGAGGCACGTCGTCTCGTCGCCGGTGAGACCCCTGGACATACGCTCCAGCCCACCGCACTCGTCCACGAGGCGTACCTGCGGCTGGCGGGCTCCGAGGACCAGCATTGGGAGTCGCGGGGCCACTTCATGTCCGTTGCAGCAAGAGTCATGCGCCGGGTGCTCATCGACTACGCCCGCATGCGCTCGGCCGAAAAGCGCGGGCGCGGGTGGAGCCGAGTCACTTTCGACGAAGCGTTGTCAGAGTCCGGCGAGACCTCCTCGGTCGATCTTCTGGACGTCATCCAGCTGGATCGAGCGCTCGAGGAGCTGGAGCGCTCCCACGCGCGCATGGGACGGGTTGCCGAGATGCGCCTCTTCGGCGGGATGACTGCAGACGAAATGGCCAGCAGTCTCGGAGTTTCCCGGCGTACGGTGGAGGGAGACTGGGGATTCGTCCGACGTTGGCTCGCCGCAAACCTAGGCGGCAGTGGGGACGGGGCTCCGCCCAATCCGTAGAATCGGTCGCGAGCGGATACGTTTGCTGAGGGTTCCAGACTGCCCGTGGGCTCGGCTCTTGGTAGAGTCCGCGTGGGCGGCACACACTTGCCCACCGAGCACCGCGGACTCCCGAGCCCGCATCGGCGAAGCAGACCCTTGCGTGAGAGAAGGAAGGCCCCTCGTTGTCGAAACGTTTCTACGCGACGGTAGGAGTCGGCGTCGAGAACATCGTAGGTCAGGAGCTCACTGCCCTCGGCATCGAGGTCGCACGAACCGAACCGGGCCGCCTCCGCTTCGAGGGCGAGCTCGACGACCTCTACCGGGCGCTCATCCACCTGCGCTGCGCGTCGCGGGTGGTGCGGGAGATCTGCTTCGAGGAGATCACCCATGAGGAAGACATCTATGATGTCGTCCGTGACATCGACTGGACGGAGTGGCTCACCCCGGAGATGACGTTCCGAGTGACCTTCAACGTCCACTCGTCGCTCCTCCAGAGCACTCGGTTCGGCATGTACCGGATCAAGGACGCGATCTGCGATCAGATGGTCGAGCGACTCGGCCGCCGCGCTTCCGTCGACACCGAGTCCGCCGACCTCTATGTACAGTGCTATCTCGAGAACCGCCGTTTCTCGATCGGTCTCGACGGCGCGGGAGCGCCGCTCCACATGCGCGGGTATCGGAGCGCCTCGCACGAGAGTCCGCTGCGCGAGCACCTGGCGGCAGCCATGGTCCTCCAGTCGAGGTGGGATCCGGCGCAGCCCCTTCACGACCCATTTTGCGGCTCCGCGACCATCCTCATCGAGGCGGCCGCCATAGCAACGAACACACCACCGACCCACTGGCGCAAGAGCTTCGGGTGCGAATCCTGGCCCGACTTCGATCCGGACCGGTTCGCACAGCTCCGCGCGGAAGCAGAGTCAGGGATCCTCCCCGCGGACGGACTCCGCATCACCGGAAGCGATGTCTCCCCTCGCTGGATCGAGTCTGCGCGCGCGAACGTCCACTCGGCTGGGTTCGGAGGAGTGATCCGCGTCGCGCAGGGAGACGTCGCCGCGATGGAGCTCCTACCCGGTACGTCGATCGTGACAAATCCACCCTACGGCATCCGCGTGGGTGACGAGTCGACCTACCTCCCCACCTGGAATGCGTTCCGTGACCGGATGCTCCTCTATCCGGGAACGCGGATGGCGATGCTGGTTCCGGCGGAGGGTGTGGAGAAAGCGTTCCGGCTCCGTCCCTTCAAACGCAACCGTATGAACAACGGCCCCATCCAGTGCCTGCTCCTCCAGTACGAAGTACACTGACGGACTCCGCGACCACATGAGGGCAGGGTCAGGCTCCGGTCTTCGGCCACGACCTAGCGCGTGAACGACGTCACCGCGACGGTCTCTCCCAGGGAGACCGTCCTGTCGAACGTGCGCACGGATCCGTCAACCAGCGTTCGGACCCGGAACGCCGCCGATCCGATCTCGCTGCTGCAGTTCCCATAGAAGTGGACGCGAACCTGGTACGTCCCACGCGGTGCGGTGCCGGACCAGAAGACGTTCTCCGGGTCCCGCTGCGACTGACAGATCGTGTCGCGATCGAGCTGTCCGCCCGAGTCGGACTCGCGATTCCCGAAATAGATCTCTTCTCCGGAAGGGTCGATCACGTGGAGATCGAGGTCCACGATCGGGTCCCAGCTGAGTGTGATCTGGATCGTCCCGGTGCCGACCGGAACGTCGGGGGCTCCCTGGCAGGGGGCCCAGGGCGGATCCATGTTCACTTCCTGCCAGGAATCCGGGCTGATGTCGACGTCCTGTCCAGGGCCCCCGGGCTGGTCGACGACGAAGGTGCCGAGCGTGATCCAGCCGTCGGGCTCCGCGACGCCGAACGGGTCGACGACTTCGGTCCGCATGGCCTGGAACGTCCACGTTCCCTGCGGAACGATCGCGTAGGCATCGGACGTCACTCCAGGCATGTGCCCGGCAGCGGAGAGACTCGTCCCGACCGAGGACGGATCGAAGTTGCTGCCGACCCACTCTGGATAAGCCAGCTCATAGCTCTCGACACAGACCGAGACCCAACGCAGGGACGACGTGTTGATGAAATGAATCCGCCCCGCCGAGCGGTAGTCGAGATCGACACCGAAGAGGGACCACACGGAGAGATGATTCACGTGCGCACAGACCCGGCCGGGATTCAGCGGATCGAGAACGGTGGGCACGAGCGACCATTGATCCGTGTTCCGGTCGAGGCGACCGAGCATGTACGTCTGCGTCGTATCATCCGGCGCGGGGAACGAAATCTGCACCGGCTGCGCGAAGTTGAGCCCTTCCGGACCGAACTGGATCGGCTCCGTGATCATCTGACTCCCACTCGGCGTGTTCCCGCCGACGTCGGCCGGTTCGATGGAGAAGGCGAGTGTTCCGTCGCTCCCGTCCCCCAACCTCGGAACGGTGTTCGGCGGTACGTAGAGGCGCACTCCATCGTCGTTCTCGAGCGTCGCCGAAGAGCCGGAGGAAACCGACGCGGTCACCCCGTCCGGACTCGGATCGTCGGGAGGTGTCTCATCGGTGATTCGCTTTCGATCCGAACAGGACGACAGCAGCGAGGTCACGAGCAGTACCAGAACGGAAGCCAGGAGCGGCCAGGGCAGGCCGCGGCCTCGAGAGCAATACGACGATGGCATGGTTCGGAACGAACGGGTGGGTGGAAGGATGCGTCGCATCGGTACCTCCAGTCGGACGACTTGGATCACGCGTCTGCGATCTATGAGTCTACCGACTCCGTGTCACAGAAGGAAAGACAACCCACGGCTTCATCGAATGCGGAAACAGAGGCTGTTGAGACGTGGAGGGTCCTCGACGGAATCGAGGACCGTCACCCGCCGACGCCGCAAAGATCCCGTCCGCAGGTGCTCATCCCGCCCGCCGGTTCTGGGAGCGGCTGGCAGGCCGAATCGACGGGCTCCTCGTCGTGTGGCTCGGCGGCTCCTACTCTCCCCCATTGCCATTCATCCGACTCTGGCTGCAGCTCGCCCCGACATGGCGAACCACGTTCTGGAACCACGGTTCGGGAATGACCGACACCACACAATCCGGAACGGAGGTATCGACATGTCCCCTTGGCCAGAACGCTCTATACATCTGCTCCCGGTCGGACGGCGAGGTAGGCTCGCCGCGCTCTTCCGTACTTCAGCCTTGGCATCCGCCGTCTTGATCGCGTGCCCGCCGGATCGGGCGGGCGCAGCCGAGATCGCGGACTTCGGCAACGACTTCCACCCGACCATGAGCCCCGACGGAACGCGGATCGCGTTCTACACCTACCGGACCGGCCTACCTGAGATCCTGGAGGTGGACAGTCACGGCCGCCTCATCCGGAACCTGTCCGATGCGGACGACCTGTGGGACATCCAACCCGTCTGGTCACCCGACGGGAAGCTGATTGCGTGGTCGTCCGGAGCGAACATGGGAGAGCTCGGAGTCCGCATCGCACGTGACGATGGCGAAGTCGTCTCGGAGTGCGTCCGGATCGAAGGGCGTCGTACCTTCTTCGGTGGCTGGTCTCCGGACTCGAAGCGGATCGTCGTCTCGGTCGACGACCCGGAGACGCGCCAGTTCGCGATCTACGTCTGCGCTCTCGATGGGAGCGCGGCGACCCGCGTGACGAAGGCTCCGGGCAGCTGGACCGCACCGACCTTCTCGCCGGACGGCAGGATGATCGCGGCGGGCTGGAAGCCAGAACGGGACTCGGAGTCACGAATCCAGATCATGAACGCCGACGGCACCGGAGTCCGGACACTCCGCACCGGAGGATCGGCGACGTCCCCCGCCTTCTCCCCCGACGGAAAGACCCTCGTCTACGTGAGTGAGCGTGACGGCAATCCCGAAGTCTACGCGATCGATCTCGCGACCGAAGTCGAGAGCCGCCTGACCACGAACGACGATCCGGACCGATTCCCACGGTACTCGTTCGACGGGCGCTCGATCCTCTGGTGCAGCGAAGCGAACGGGACATCGGACATCTGGATCATGGACGCGAGTGGCAGCCATCCGCGAAACCTCACGGACACGTCCTGCTGGAGCCGGTGCGCTCGCCTCTCGCCGGACGGCCACCACATGGTCTTCGAGTCGAAGCGCGACGGACACAGTCAGATCTACATTGCGGACCCGGACGGAAAGCATGCTCGCGCTCTCTGTGCGGGCCCGCATGCCGACAGCACTCCGACCTGGTCGCCAAAAGGAGACCAGATCGCGTTCGTTCGCAAACTCGAGGACGGACTCGACATCTTCGTCTGTGGAACCGATGGATCCGGGCTCCGCAACGTGACGGACGTCCCGGGTGACGACGCCAACCCTGACTTCTCTCCTTCCGGTGAGTGGATCGCGTTCGACTCGACCCGGGACGAAGAGGGCGCCGCCGAGATCTACCGCGTGCGCGTGGACGGTAGCCAGCTCCAGAGGATCACCGAACACGACGGAGACGACAGCAACCCAAGCCACACGCCCGACGGAAGGAGCCTGATCTTCAACGCCTTGGGCGATGGAAACTACGACCTCTACACCGTCTCGGTGGCATGGGATGGCCAGCCGACAGAGGGGTCGCGGACCCTGGGATCGAAGGCAACAGGATCGCAGGCGGCGGAGTCGTCCACGTCTGCTTCGCAGGCGGTAGGGTCGTCCGTGAACGGATCCCAGCGACGAGTGGACGGGGCGCGTCGGCTGACGAACGGCGAACGACACGAACTGTTCGGGCGCGTCGGCCCGGACGGACACTCCCTGGTCTACATCAGCGACGAGACGGGAGACTGGGAGGTGTACCTGTCCGATCTCAGTCTGACGACATCGCACCAACCTTCCGAAGGGGCGATCGCCGCCGCTCCTCTCCGACTCACGGATTCCCGCGGACCTGACTGGTACCCGGCCTGGTCGCCGGACGGAAGCGAGATCATCTTCGACTCGAACCGTGAGGGTTGCTATCAGATCTACCGCATGTCCCCGGCGGGAGAACAGGTGCGCGCCGTCCCGATCCCTTGAAGGGACGGACGGCGCGGACGATGGTCGAACTGGAACGACGGTCAGGTCGGGTCGGAGCCGAGATGCACCCGTTCCTTCAGCACCCGGACCCGGTCTCGGCTCAGGGGCAGCACCTGACCGTCGCGCAACCTCACTTCGTAGCGTCCGCCCGACACGTGGCCGAACCACGCGATCCGGCGGACGTCGACGAGGTAGGAGCGGTGCGTTCGCTCGAAGTTCGTCGGCAGGATCTGCTCGAGCTGCCGCATCGTCTTCTCGACCAGTTCGCTCGCTCCGCCCGCGAGGTGGGCCTCCACGTAGTTCCCGCTCGCCAGGAAGTACTGCACGTCGCGCAACGGATGGAGACGGACCGCCCCTCCCACCTTCACGGCGAGGAGATCCATCGTCCGGTGGGCGGAGTGGGCGCGTTCGAGTCGTCCCAGAGCTTCCGCGAGTCGGGCGCGATCGAACGGCTTCGGGACGAAGTCCAACACTCCATACCGAAACGCATCGAGGGCCCGGTCGGTGTTCGCCGAGATGACGATGGTGTGAAAGGAACCGGACGCCGCATGTTCCAGGAGACGGAACCCGTCCTCCCCGTGGAGATTCAGGTCGAGCAGACAGAGGTCGATCGGCTGGCTGAAGAGATGCTCGACCGCGTCCTCGAGATCGAAGCAGACCCGGATCGAGAGCGGGACATCCGGGAGACACTCGCGGGTCATCGACTCGATGTACTCCGCGATCGGACGTTCGTCCTCGACGATCAGGATTCTCACAGGCTGCCTCGCGGTATGGATGCGCCCGAGCGGATCGACGGGAAGTGGATCGTCGTGATCCACTCGGCTCCGACGACGCCGTACTCGAGGCTCCAGCGTCGGGTGAAGGCCTCTTCCAGGCGCGCACGTACGTACTGCAGGCCCATTCCCTCCTCCATCCGATCTCTCGAGTCACTCTCGAGAATGGCCTCCAGCTTGGGAAGCCTCGAACCTCCGTTCCGAAGCCTGAGCACGATCCGGTCTCCGTCCCGTTCACAGTCGAGCACGAAACGTCCCGACTCTCCGGTCGCGAATGCATGGGTGAGTCCGTTCTCGATCAGGGTATGGAGAAGGAGGGGCGGAACCTCGAGATCTGGAGGGGCCGCATCCGCGACGAGTTCGTAGCTGGTGTCGTTTCTCAGCCCCATGAGTGAGAGATGCCTCTGGCAGAGTGCGATCTCCTCGGCGAGGGTGATCCTCCTCCGTCCCGAGACCTCATTGATGGCACGGAACTCGTGCGCCAGATCCTGAATGAGAAGCGCGGCCGTCGCCGGATCCTTGCGGATCCACGAGAGCACCGAGAGCAGCGTATTCATGAGGAAGTGCGGCTGGATACTCCGCTTGAGGAGGTCTGCCTCCAGACGGGCGCTCCGGAGTTCGGCTTCCGCCTTCTCCTCGTTGGCGGAGCGAAGCTGACGGCTCGTCGAAATCGCGATCGAGAAGATGAAGAGGATGAGTCCGGCGGCGTTCCAGTAGACCACGTTCGGTAGCGGCGCGTACTTCACCGCTTCCGCGGCGAGGAGAAAGAGGACACCGACGGCCGCCGGCACCGCGCCTGGGCGTCGCCTGATGATGGACCAGACTACGATCGCGGAAACGTACCCCAGCACGAGCGCGATCACGATGCCGGAACGGAACACGACCGGCAGCACGGCGTTCGACGGTCCCCACTCCGATAGGAGGACCGGTGGAACCAATGCAACGACCATCGCTGCCCAGTCGTGTCGTCGGCGGAATGGAACCAGGAACACGCGCACGAAGAACGCGATGAGAAGCCATCCGCTCACCCCGAGGAGCCAGGGAGACAAGTCGAGCCATGCACGAAACAACCTCGCGTTCAGATGCGTCGGAACGGCAGGGTCACCACGAACAACGGCGAGAGCACACGTCAGGAGGTGGAGAGCGAAGAAAAGATACGGTCGCTGCCCGCCCCCACCGAGGAAGAGCGCGAAGCAGTAGACACCGGCCATGAGGAACACACCGGCGCAGAGACGACTTCGCGTCGAGGCTTCTTCCCTCCAGTCGTCCCACTCGGAATCGAGCGCGAGGACGGCCGAGGCTCTGCTCCACTCGAGTGCTCCTCCGGCAGTCGATGTTCGAATCGACAACCGGTGGACGCCCACGGAGGTGAGTTCCGGAGGGATCGACACCCACGACGCCCACGTCCCCGGCGTACCGCCCTCGTCCCCAGATGCAATGACACCGTTCTGTCCGACCGGAACGCCGTCCCACCATGCATCCCACGCCGCACCGCATCCGGCGATCCTGAGGGTGTAGTGATCGAACGGACCAGGTGGGGTCGGGATCGTCCACTCACGCGAGAGCCAGACGACGCCGTCGTCTGCTCCCGCCACCGCGTGCGCCCCCGCCGGCTCGTCACCTTCCGCAACGAAAGTCCAGCGTGGGTCGCTGGTGGAGGGCTCTACGGACGCGCCCCTTGCAGCGGCCGCGACGACCGGATCCTCCGCGAGGTACCGCCAGATCGGCGTGTCCGCGACCGCCGGTCGGGAGTGGAACAACGCGACTCCGACCGAAAGGAGGAGCAGGAGTCGGAACGTGTGGTGCCTGGCGAAGCACCCCGGGAACGGAAGACGGCCCATGGGGAAGAGCCTAGCACGTCCCGGTCGGGGCGACTGATGGAGACACCCAATGCCGCTCGAGGTCTGCTTCACGTCACGCGCGACCTTCCGCGTCAGCGACCCAGGACGATGCTGCGGGAGTCCGTCCCGGAGTCCGTACGCAGGGACAGTTGGTATACACCGGCCGGCAGACGCCCTCCCGCATCGTCCGCTCCGTCCCAGACGATGGAGTGATCTCCGGCAGAGAGCTCACGCCGCGCCAATTGCCGGACGCGGCGGCCCTGCGTGTCATAGATCGAGAGCTCCGCAGTTTCCGCGGTGCTCGCGCGGAGGCGGATCTCCACGCGATCGGACATTGGATTCGGCGAGACCGGAAGAAGACGTGAGCCCGTGACCTTGTCCTCCGGCGTTGGCGACGACGCTACATCCATCAGATCGACTCGGAAGAGCCCATTGCCGAATCCGCTGGATGCATAGAGCGTGGCCGCGTCCGCACTGACGATGATGCCGTTCGGACTGTGGAGCGGAGTGGAATCCCCCGGGCCTTCCGCGAATCCCGGAGCCCCCGTCCCCGCAACGGTCACGATCGATCCGTCCGCGAGAACCTCGTAGATCCGATGGCGGGAGAGAACGCACGCGAAGAGTCGCCCATTCGCTGCATCGAGGTACCCGACACCAGGCAGTTGAGCGTAGACGGTCGCGGTTCCATCGGGCGAGATCCTCGTCACACTCGCATCCTGGTTCCCGACGTACAACTCGCCATCCGTACCGAACGTGAGGCAGTGAGGTGCCGTCACGAGGGGACCATCGTAGAAGGTCTCCACGGTACCGTCCGGACGCACGAAGACGATCGTGCCGCTTCCGTGGTTCGCAACGTAGAGGTCCCCGCTCCCCGACGGATGGAACTCGAGGTCTGCCGGTTCGTCGAGAAGAGCATCGGCACTGAACGTCGACTTCGTCCCGTCCGGAGTGAACCGGAGGACCTCGTCCTGGGCCAGGTTCGCGGCATAGAGGTTTCCATCACCGTCGAAGGCCATTCCGAGCGTGCAGTCGTCCGGATCGAGAGTCGCGAACACCTCCATGTCCCCTTCGGGAGTCGTCCTGAGGATCTGTCGCGTCTCGTTCGCGAGCCAACAGTACGTGCAGTAGATCTTTCCGTCGGGGCCGAGCTCGACTGCATCGTTCGCGAGCGAGCCCTGGGGAAGGACGACCGAGATGTACGACTCTGCGGACGTCACCGACATCGACGCCGGAATGAGCAGAGCGCCCGTGAGAATGGATCGAGCATGAGACTTCCAGGAGACGGGCATCGGTTGGCACCTCCAAATGGTTGCTGGTTCGGCCCCGGCCGGCTCCGACGCTCCCCAAGACTACGGACCTCCGCCCCTTGCCCGGCCGTCCGGATGTCAGAATGCAGCGGGGCCCGGACGAACGGCAGCGGCCGACCACCCCACGACGCCGCGGGCGCGGGTGGTGTAGAGTCCCTCGAACGAACCTTCGGGAGCGACCTCCACCACGCCATCGTAGTGGGTACACCATGACGCCAGATCGGGACGAACTAGACGCCCTCGACCGTGAGTACGCGCGCTTCAACGCGAAGAAAGCGATCGGCGACACACGGGAGTCGTCCTTCCGCGAAGAATCCATCGGCCCGCTCGTCGTGACTCAGGACCCGTCGCGCACGTCGAGCTACTACCAACGGGTACTAGGCGTCACACCCGCATCCCTCTCCTACCTCGACCGCGCACTCGACCTCTTTCAGCGCCCCGTACCCGAGCTCCGGATCGACGTCGACAAGAGCGACTCGCCCGCGCTTGCGGACGAACTCGAGGCCCGAGGCTTCGTTGCGTGTGAGGAGCTGATCTGGCTTCGGGCGGACGTGGGCGTGGCGCCCGCGGACGATTCCTCGCCTCTCGTGCGCCGACTCGGCCCCACGGAGCAGGACAGCATCCTCCCGTTCCTCACCCTCGGCGGTCCGGTCGACCCCGCCATCTGGGCGCTCCGAAGGAATCACCACTGCACCGAGACCTTCCGCGCGTTCGTCATCGATGAGGAGGGAAAGGCCGTTGCCATGGCCACCACCTTCGTCGGCGAACACGGACTCCTCCTCGGGAATGCACTGACCTTGCCCACGCATCGGCGTCGCGGCTACCAACGGGCGCTCCTCCGTGCGCGGTTGGCCGACGCGGCCGAGCTTGGGGCCCGGTGGGTCGTCACCGATGTCGAGCCGGACACGACCAGCTTCCGCAATTGTGGGCGAGAGGGGTTCACAGAAACTCGGCGCCAGGTCGTCTGGGAGCGAAGCGAGGATGCGTCGCCGACCACCGTCCACACGGATGACTCGGAACGGAGCCGACCATGAAGCCACCGATCTCGAAGCGCGGTCGACGACTCCTCGACACGCCACCGATGTCGCCTTACATCCATGAGCACTTCGCGCGATCCGAAGCGCCGTGGCACCCGGTGGATCGACCCGACGGCTACGTAGCTCTGTGCGTCGCGGAAAACTCGAGGCGCGCGCCAGACCTCCTGCGCCGGCTCGCGCGCGGCGGCGATGCTCCCGAGACCGTCCTCGGCTACGACATGATGATCGGGAATCCGGAGTTCCGCCGGAACCTCGCCGCCTTCCTCAGCCGTTCGTTCCTGGGAACCACCGTCCAGGCAGAGAACCTCGCCGTCCTTGCGGGAGCAGGAAGCGTCCTCGAACTCCTCTTCTATGCGATCGCCGACCCCGGCGACGGAGTTCTCGTTCCAACTCCGAGCTACGCCGGCTTCTGGGCTGATCTAGAGACCCGCGATCAACTCAGGATCGTCCCGGTGGACACGACCAGTGACGACCGCTTCGAACTCACGACCGCCCGCCTCGACGCCGCCATCGCCACATCCAACCGTCCGATCCGTGCCCTGCTCTTCACGAACCCGGACAATCCGCTCGGTCGTGTTGCGTCCGTGGACCAGCTCCAACAGCTGCGCGCCTGGGCGGAGGCGAGACGGATTCACCTGGTCTTGGACGAGATCTACGCCCTCACCGTCTTTGGTGAGCGGCCGTTCGTGAGCGGCGCCTCCCTCGAAGGAGGACTGGGCGAGTTCGTCCACGTTGTCTGGGCCTTCTCCAAGGACTTCGGCGCGAGCGGCCTTCGGTGTGGTGTGTTGGTGAGCGGCAACGAGGAAGTACTGGGCACGCTTCACGAGCTCGGATACTGGGCCGCGTGCTCCGGACACACCCAGTATCTCCTCTCGCGATTCGTGAGCGACGAGAGCTCCGTCGACGAGTATGTGCACGCGATGCGTCACGATCTACGAGAGGCTCACTCCGCCGTCACCGCGGCGCTCCGATCGGCGGGGATCGCTCACATTCCCGCCGAGGCCGCGTTCTTCCTGCTCCTCGACCTGCGGGAGTACCTGGAGGATACGTCCTTCGCGGCGGAGGATCGGCTCTGGCGCAGACTTCTGGACGAAGCGAACGTCAACCTGACACCGGGAAGCGCGTGCCGGATCGCAGAGCCTGGGTTCTTCAGACTCTGCTATGCCGGTGTCCCGCTGGACGCGGTTCGGGTCGCGATCGAGAGGATCGGGCGATGCTTGTGGGGACCGGCCTAGTCCCCACGGAGCATCGCTCTCCGCGCTTCGCGACGCCCGGCCCGATGCCCGCGGTCGAACGCCTCGTTGAGCATCACCGCATACTGCTCGGCACTCGGCCGGTCGCGACAGACGAGGATCGTCCGACCGGTCTCGGCGATCACGACGAGAAAGGTCCCGTCTTCCTCCCCGATCTCGACTTCGTACTGACGGTCGATCGTTTCGCCTCACTCTCTTCAGGACGCTGACACAGTCGCACGTGATGTCAGCAAAGCTAGTTCAGGAGCCACTCGATCGCGGCGGACGTCGCCGTCTCCACCGCTTCGTCCTGGAAATAGTACGGCTCGAAGTCGAAGACGGCGATCCTTCCCTCGTGAAACGTCGTGCCATCCTCGGGAGCAACGACTCCTCGCCAGGCGATGACGGCATCGTCCCGTCCACTCCTTCGCGGGCCAAACGAGTACGTCGTGTCGAAGGTCGCAGCGGAATAGAGAGGTTCCACCGGCGACTCCAGACCGTCCGGATTCCAGAGCCCCTCCCATCGGGCGATCCCGCCGCGGAAGGAGAACTCGTCCAGGATCTCCCAAGGATCCCACTTCGTAGGGTCGATCGCGAGCTCAGGTAGGCTGGAGATGGCGGGCCGCGCTCCTACGAGTCCGGATGCCTCTACCTCTGCCGGCGACGCACCAGTTCGGATCCCCGTGATTGCATCGCGCATCCCGAGTTCCTCCCAGAGTCGGTGCTCCGACCACTCGGGCAGAATGTCATCCGGAGCGTCCTTCGGATACCGGAGCGTTCCCGACAGCAGCGCCGCGAGGTTCCCCCCCACGAAGAACACGCGCCCGCCCGAACGGAGGTAGCGGCGCAGGGCGGCATCGGAGCGGCGGATTCGGCGATCCAATCCCGGGGCGATGGAGTAGTGCCAGAGTACGATCTCGTAGCGCGCGAGCGTCTCCATGGTCACTTCGTACAGTGGACCGTCCCCACTCTCGGGCACGTCATCCCGCGCGACTTCGCCCAGACGACCGAGCGCCGCGCCGAGGATCTCGTTCTCATACTGGTCGGTGAGTGGATCCGCAGGAAGGAGGGCATCATCGATGATGATCCCACCCTCCGGGGTGAGGGGCACGGAGCGCAGTGCGATCCGTAGCGGTACGACGACGTCGTCGTCCACGGCGGACGCGACTTCCAACGTCATTCGGTGCGCTCCTTCCTCGGAGAGCACTACGGGTGCGTCGAGTTCGGTACGCCACGCCCAATCGACGAGCGGTACCTCCTCGTCGCCGCTCCCGAGGAGGTAACGCGCATAGATCGGGCGATTCCACTCGAGACGGAACGGCATCCCAACGGGGAGTCCGACGCTGAGCAACTCCTCGGGTGGGTGGAGCGGAAACGCGAAGCGCTCGTACCCGGAATCGAACTGAGTGCCGTTGGGCGCCTCCCAGGCCACGGATCCGACGAACACGTTCCGACCGATCTCGAGCGCCGTTTCTTCCGCTTCATCCTCTCCCACGGCCCGCACGGCGAGCGCGAATCCGACACGTGGGACCCGGCAGACGGCCTCCCGCTCGGTCACGTCGTAGAGCCGCCAATCCGCCGTCTCGCCGCCCGCAGCGAGCAGGTTCTCGCCCTCGGCGATCGCGGTCAGCACGTCCTCCTCACTCGCAGTTGGATCCGCGAGGTCCACGAGCTTGCAGAGAAAGCCCTCCGGCACGGCCGGCGATTGTGAAAGCACGTCGCCCGCATCGTACGCGTCCCAGGCGAGAGTCGACGGAAGCGCGATCTCGTCCCGTCCGCCGGGACTCGCAGGGGAGACGATGCGTGCACGGGGCCCGATCTGTCCGCGACCAAAGACGATGGAGATCGGTTCCGACGTGACGACTCCCACCACGGTCCAGACCGTGACGAGGAGCAGGGCGTCGGGTTCGAGATCGCCGGGTTCAGACGTCGTGAACGTGGCCTCAGTCCCAGTCGACGGCGCGATCTCGAGAGCCCGTGTCGCCGGCAGAAGTCGTTCGACCTGCCAGCGATAGGAGAGCCCAGGCGGAATCTCTTCTCCGCTCGCGGTCCCGCACGCGAACTCGTACGAGTAAGAGTCACCTTCCTGCGTCACCTCCCCACCCACCCATTCCAAATGGACTGGCGAACTGATGACCGGCGGAGTCGGTTCATCCTTCCCACATGAAGACACGAGCAAGCTGGCGGCGAGGATCGCGAGGGGGATTACACACGAGGAGACGAGGTTCGGTAGTCGTCGCATAGAGCCCTCCCACCCCGGATGAGCACGATGCAGGACGTAACGCTGGGGTCAGGCCCTCGGCGAGGAGGCCGAGCAACCGAGACACGGAGGGCCTCGTCAGCGTCCGCCGCCATGGAGTGTAGTCCTCCGCCGTCTCCAAGTCCATGACCGAACCAGATGTGCAATCGAATGCCGGCTTCGATCTCCCCGGCGGAGACGGAGCCCCTTGCACTCGGCCGAACACATTTACACGCGGCGAGCGGGTTCTACAGGTAGCGCCGCTTCCGCTACGCAGGTAGTGTAGGAGCGCGATCCCGAGAGCCCGACGCCAAGCCATCCTCCTGGGGCCAGGAAAGGACCGAGCATGCGTACGCGAGATCTCGCCGCCGCCTACCTTCGTCACGTCACGTATCGCCTCCTGCCCGTTATCGCCGCCCTCACCTCGTTCGCGACGCCCGCATCCTCCCAGCCGCTCTTCTATCACCTGGAGCTCGGTGGCGATGGAGCAGACCCCGGTCAGTTCGAGCAACCCGTCCTGGCGACGGAGACCCCGTGGGGGACGATCTGCATCTCCGATCAGGGCTCGGACACGATCCAGGAGTTCGATCTCGACGGCGGGCTCATTCGCGCCTGGGGTGGACCCGGGTCCGGCCCGGGCCAGTTCGATGGAGCGACAGGCGTCACGGTGGGCACGAACGGAACGTTCTTCGTCGTCGACCTGGGCAATCACAGGGTCCAGGAGTTCGACGAATCCGGCAACTACCTCGGCGAGTGGGGTCAGGAGGGAACCGGGGACGGGGAGTTCATCTACCCGTACGACATCGTCAGTAGCGGCACCGGCGAGCTCTTCGTATCCGACGGAGGCAACGCTCGCATCCAGGTCTTCGACGAGACGGGACGGTATCTCCGCCAGTTCGGCCAGTCAGGATCTCTTCAGGGCGGACTCAGCGGGCCGCACGGAATCGACCTCGATTCGGAGGGCAACCTCTGGGTCGCCGACTTCCACGGCCACCGCGTTCTGAAGGTCGACCCCTTCGGCACACTGCTCCTCACCTTCGGGAGCCAGGGCTGGTATCCGGGCGAGTTCGACCATCCTCAGGATGTCGCGGCCTTGGGCGACGGTGGCGTGCTCGTCGTCGACGAGTCGAACCATCGCGTTCAGCGCTTCGATGAGAACGGCCAGTTCGTCTACTTCTGGGGCGATGACGGTCTGGGGGACGGGTACTTCCACTTCCCCGGTGGGATCTGCGTCACGGATGCGTACGTCTTCGTTCTCGATACGTTCGGCCGTCGTGTGCAGCGGTGGGGAAAGGCACGCCCGGGGGACTCGCGGATGAAGCCGATGGGTCGTTGGCTCCTCGGTGACGATCCGTACTACGGGTCCCCCGCCGCCGTCGCCGTCGGCGCCCAACTGGACGTGTACCTCGGAACCGGCGTTGCGCCTTTCGTTCGCCACTTCCGGGACGACGGAACCCTTCTCGGAACCTGGGGAGACGAAGGACAGGACCCCGGGGAGTTCCAGCACGTGAGTGCGATCGCGACCAGTGCGGACGGGCCGGTCTACGTAGCGGACAACGTACTGCATCGCGTGCAGAGCTTTACAACGGAAGGATCGTTGCTCTCCGCCTGGGGCAATCAGGGCGATGGAGACGGATCGTTCCGGATGCTGAGAGGCCTCGACACCTGGGGCAAGGGCAAGGAGACCCGGATCTACACCGTGGATGAGGTGAAGGGCCGCGTGCAGGTGTTTTCCCCGCACGGCGAGTTCCTCTTCGGCTGGGGAGAAACGGGCACGGAGGCGGGGCAGTTCACCGAGCCGCATTCCGTCGACATCTCGGACGAAGGAGAAGTACTCGTCTGCGATCAGGATCGAGTTCAGGTCTTCACGATCGACGGAACGTATCTGCGTGGCTGGTCGGTTCGGAGGCTTCCGGAGGAGTGGCACGAAGTGCTCGGCGGGATCACGGTCGATCCCGAAGGAAGGATCTACGTCACCGTCCGCTCCCTCGACCAAGTCCGAGTATTCGATGGAGTCGGCAATCTCGAGTTCGCGTTCGGTAGGCCGGGATACTCGAACGGTTGGTTCGACCTGCCTGTCGATGTCGAAGCGAGCCCCGACGGTCGTATCTACGTCGCCGACTTCATCCACGGCACGGTCCACCAGTACGCTCCGCCCCGCGTGGTCCCAAGGACGGAGGCCATTCCAAGGAGAGGTCTCCTGGAGACGCACTCGCCCCCCGGCCGTGCGGTCCCGAATCCGTTCGTAGACCGGACGGCCGTCGAGTTCGATCTGGCCGAACCGGGGTACGTCACCTTGTCGATCTATGACGCGGGTGGAAGGATGGTGCACCGCACGCGACCCACTTCGATGGGCACCGGCCCGCAACGGATTGCCTGGAGTCTGGGAGAGTCTGTCCCGAACACGGGATCGATCTCGTCCGGAACGTACTTCTACCGGATCACGAGCTTCGCCGAAGTCGGAACAGCCGGCGCGCACGGCTCGCGCCCGTCGGTACTCACGACCGGACGCATCTCTTGCGTTCGGTGACGTTGCCTTGGGTAGTGGAGCAATGCCGCGTCGACCAAGGACGTCGTAGCCCCAAACGAACAGGGGGGCCACACGAAGCCCCCCTGTCCCTATCGTCCGTCGCTGAGTGGGAACGGAGCCGCCCCGATCAGTACGGACTTGGTGTGTACGCACTCCACGACAGCCCGAACTGCACCGTCCAGTCCTGGACGTTTCCGCCGTTGAGACGAACGTCCCGATAGAGCGTGAACGGAACCGCCGCCGAGATCGTCACCGGATCGAGAGGCGAGTAGGAAACGCCCGGCCCGAGCGCGAGGATCGTGCCCGCGCGCCGGAAGCCTTCACTGCCGCCGATGAGGTCGTCGTCCGGAATCCAGGCGAGATCGAAGTTCGCGTGCACCGCGACCCGCTGGAGCGGACTGTCCTGCGTCGCGAGCGGAGTCGAGATGCCCAGCCGCGTCGTGAAGGTGTCCGCATCCGAATTCTCTTCCGGTCCGTTCCCGGTCAACTGATTCCGGAAGTTCGGGCCGGAGGTCTCGGACGGAGTGAAGACGTAGCGCGAGGTGAACGAGAACCCGAACCGCTTCGCGAAGAACGTGGCGCCGCCGACTTCGATCAGTCCCGCGAAGTTTCCGGTGCCCGCCTGGGCGGCGAGGTCCTGATTCACCATCGATCCGTTCTGAGCCTGGAACTGCTTGTCGGACTCACCGGTGGGCAGCCTCGCTCCGACTGTCGCGTAGAGCCCGAACCCCACCGGGTTGTCCTTGAGCCAGTACCGACCGAAGACGCGGACATCGCCCAGCCCGCCGGCCTCCATCGTTCCGCTCACGCCGCCGAACTCTCGCGCCTGCTCCGTGTGGACGAACGGAACCTCCATCCCGATCGTGAACCGACGCGGAAGGTCGTACTCGACGGAGAGCGTGTTGTCGCGACCGAGAGTGGACGGCGCAACGGTCTCCTCCGTTTCGCCAGGGCCGTCCTGGCGTTCTGTCCCGATGAAGTAGTGGTCCGTGTCGGAGAACATGAACGAGTAGCCGAGCCGCATCTGACCCGGAATGTGCGCTTTGTACTGATCTCCCACCGGGAGCGAGATCGGAACACAGCCGCACCCTCCCGCGTGGGCGAGCGCCGGAATCGAGAGGCCGATCACGAACGACGAGACGACAGCACAATGCAAGAAGCCGAGCTTCTTCACGAAAACCTCCTCTGCCTTCAAGTGGGCTAGGTTGTGGAATGGGATGGGATCGATTCGACCGAACGATCGGAAGTGGCAGAGGTCTGCGGAATGGGGGGAACGGCTGGACGAAGGCTCTAGCGGATTCGGACCACGCACGCAGACACGCTGCCGTGAGCGTCGCGTCCTCAGGTGAAGGGAGGTCTCACCTGCGTTTGCCGAAAGAGGCGTTTCACCAGTGGCTCCTACGAGGGTGACTCGTCGTGGCCGATGAACGTGCGCGGTCGCCACGAAGTCGATTCCCAATGGCCGCAGAAGAAGCGTAGACGTCGAGCATTGCTCGTTGCAACAGAGATGTGGGTGACACCGTTCGATCGATCCGTCACCCCAGACACGGGAGTGCTGGAGCCGTCCTGCCGTAGCTTGGATGAGTGGCAGGTGCGCCGCGCCATGGACTGGCTGGGAAGACCGACCGATCTGCAAACCCAGGGCCCGGCCAGAAAAAGGAGATGCTCATGCTCGCCCTTCGCCCTCCCCTGAGACCCGACCGTGACCGGCTCCTTCGATCTCCCAAGTTCACTCGATCAATGGCTCCACTCGCCGCCCTGTTCGCCGCCGTCCTCCTCTCCACATCTGCCTGTGGGCCCGGTCATGCCCGGCCAAGGCCGCACAGCGCCCCCTCTCGGTACGCGGTCCCTCTCAGTTGCGAGGACGCGGCACTGGAGAAGGGCAGCCTCGTCCGGATCGTCGAGCGATCCGGAGATGTGAGTATCGGGAAGCTCGACCGCATCACCTGCGAGGGGAACGGAATCCTCGTGGTCGACGTCTATGTCCGCTCCGGTCGCGACTCGACCTCGGTACTGGACCTGCAATCCATCGCCAGCATCGAAGTGCTCGAGAAGGGCTCGAATGATGTCGGCACGATCCTCGGTGCAGTCGCGATCTCCGCGGTCGTTTCGATCCTCCTGATCGGATCGACTCTGAGCCAGATCTTCGAGGGGTCCTAGCGGGCCGGTGGTCGTCCACTCCCCCACGTGCCGACCCGCGGGGGCCGGCTTCGAACGAAGGCACCTTGGTCTTCGAGAGCGACGAGCATCCAGCTCGACGCCAACACGTGGCGGCCGGGAGGAGCGGCCACGTCGCGCTCCACCCGCGATTGCGGGGTTGCATACCTTGCAGCTCTAGGTATATCGTAGCTCTAGGTATGGAGATCAACAAAGACCTCGTGGCCGCATCGGCCACCCCACTCGTCCTGGCCATCCTCGCGGAAGGGGAGAGCTACGGGTACGCCATCCAGAAGCGGGTCGGCGAACTCTCCGGCGGACGCCTCGAGTGGAGCGACGGCATGCTCTACCCCGTGCTGCATCGGCTCGAACGCCTCGGATACATCGCCGGGAAATGGCAACAGGCAGAGACAGGGCGGCGGCGCCGGTACTACCGGCTGACCGCCAAGGGCCAGAAGCAGCTGGCGACCGAGCGCCAGCAATGGCAGGCCGTCGATGCCGCTCTCCGCAACGTCTGGTCGCTCGAGGCGCTAGGTGAGGCCTGGACACGTATCACGGGCGGAGTCTGGACTGGCGTCTCTCAACCGACCGTTTCTTCCTCCCCACTTGTCGGCGTTCCTCCCACTCCCTCCCACGGAGGCTGACCTCGTGACCAACGACGACGAACTCCTGGAGCGACAGATCGCGGAGTGGCGCACCTATCTCGAGCGAGGCCCGGCCATGGTCGACTCCGACGTCGAGGAGCTGGAGGGCCACCTCCGCGACCAGATCGATGGCCTTCGGAGTGCCGGACTCGACCCGGACGAGGCCTTCCTCGTCGGCGTGAAGCGGATCGGAAGTCTCAGCGCCCTCTCGAGAGAGTTCGCCCGGGAACATTCCGACCGTCTCTGGCGACAGCTCGTCCTCGGGAGTGAGGCAGCCGGGGCCAAACCGGTCCGGAGAGAGACGATTCTCGTCCTGCTGCTCGCAGTCGCGGCGGCCATCGCCATCAAGGTTCCCGAGCTGTTCGGGATCCGGCTCCAGGAAGGCGGCGACGACTTCTATGCACGCAACCTGTCCTTCTTCGTCCTCCCCTTTCTCACCGTCTACCTCGCCTGGAAGAGAGGGCTCGGCACGACTCCGTTCCTCGGTTTGCTCCTGCCGTTCGTCGCGACCGCACTCGTCGTGAACCTCTACCCGTTCCATTCGCAGGGGCACACGCTCTACCTCTCCGCCATCCACCTCCCCGTCGCCCTCTGGCTGGTCGTGGGACTGGGCTATGTCGGACTCGACTGGCGGAACTCGGAGGAGCGAATGCACTTCATCCGATTCTCCGGGGAACTCTTCATCTACTACGTCCTCATCGCGCTCGGGGGCGGTGTCCTTGCGGCCTTCACTGGTGCGATTTTCCAGGCGATCGGAATCGACGCAGGGAGATTCATCGGTCAGTGGCTCGTGCCCTGTGGCGCCATGGGCGCCGTCCTCATCGGTGCCTGGCTGGTCGAGGCGAAGCAGGGCGTGATCGAGAACATGGCTCCGGTTCTCACACGGATCTTCACGCCGCTCTTCACGCTCGTCCTCCTCGCCTTCCTCACGACGATGGTCTGGACGAACCGCGGCATCGATGTCGAACGAGAAGTGCTCATCGGGTTCGACCTCCTCCTCGTCGTCGTCCTCGGACTCCTCGTCTACGCCATCTCCGCACGCGATCGGAGTGCGGGCCCCGGCCTGTTCGATGTCCTTCAGCTGGTCCTGGTCGCGAGCGCCCTCATCGTCGATGGGGTCGCCCTGGCGGCGATCCTCTCGCGCATCTCGGAGTTCGGGTTCACTCCGAACCGCACGGCAGCGCTGGGCGAGAACCTGATCCTCCTCGTCAATCTCGGGTGGTCGGCCTGGCTCTATCTGCGGTTCGTTCGTGGTGGCGCGTCGATCGACGAACTGGAACGCTGGCAGACGTCCTACCTGCCCGTGTACGCGTTCTGGGCACTCGTGGTCGTCGTGTTGTTCCCGATCCTGTTCCGATTCGCCTGACCGGCCCCGTCGCTCACATATCAGGAGAGCCCAAGTGCCCCATCTGGCCACCGGCTCCGCCCTGGTGACCAGGGTCGTATCACTCGGCGTAATCACCGGCGTGTTTCTCGATCACGCGCCACGACCCAGCGGGCTTTCGATCCTGGACCAATAGGGTGCAGACGCAAAAAGGCCGGCCACGTTCTGCACGTGACCGGCCTTCCCCTATGCAACGGGTTGTGGCCGTCGAGGCATTCCTTCCGCCGCCGTCCCGCAGGGCGGGAGCCGGCCGGAAGGCCCTCGGCGCCTCTTACCGATAGATACCCTTGATCGATCCCCACGTCGTCTCGAGCACCGGGGTCGGCGAACAATCGAGGTCCAGGTCTTCCCAGGTGTTCTCGAACGTCTGCGTCAGCGGGCTGGAGTTGTCGATCGTGAAGGCGCGGTTGCCGGTGCCTTCCCAGGTCTGGCAGTCGTCCTTCTTGTACTTGTATTCGACGTTGATCGGATACGGGCTGCCGGCGAGGAAGACGATGCAGGCCTCGTAGAGACCGTTTCCGAGGTCCGACATCGGGACGCCGTCGGCCCAGTTGCCGAGCTGCGCGACCGAGCCGATGACGCACGGAGTGCCGGTGTTGTCGATGCCGTTCAGGCAGAGCTGGAAGCAGACTTCCCGGTCCTCATCGAGAACGTTGCCGAGGCCGCAGCCGATCGGGAGGAACTCCCAGCTGTCCGCTTCGAGCTCGACCAGAGTCGTACCGTCCGTCGGAAGCGTCACGGCGCGATTGGCGGTGCCTTCCCAGTTCTGGCAGTCGTCCTTCTTGTACTTGTACTCGAACGACGGGTTGCCGCCGGCGAGGAACGTCACCGTGACTTCGTAGAGTTCGGTGTCGATCTGGTTCATCGTGACGCCCGTACCCCAGCTTCCGATCTCGCCCGCGCTTCCGATCACGCAGGGAAGACCCGTCGTCTCGATGCCACTCATGCACATGGTGAACTTGACGTCGACGTCGTTCGGCAGCACGTCGACCACGTCGTACCGCTGGGGCGGAGGGTTGCCGTTCTGGTCGTACGTGTCTGCGTACTCGGTGCCGTCGGTCGCATCCGTGAACACGACGTTCACGTCGATGTAGGTCGACCCGGCGATGTGCATCTGCGGGATGTTCGCGGTGTACTCGTCGTTGTTGCCGACGTCACCGAGATAGCCCATCGGGATCTCGAACGAACCGTGGGTATCGCTGGTGTAACGCAGCACCGCGGAGAGATCCGCGCCCTGGCCGCCCGGATCGGTCACGCCGGACTTGTAGACCTGTGCGTACACGGCCTGATCGCCGGTGGGAAGGATGGACGCGCCGTGGTTGGGATAGACGTTCCCAGCCCAGTCGATCGCGGCGGACGCCGTGCCGACCACGGCGAGGGTCGCAACGAGTGCGAAGCCGGCCCGAATCAAAGACTTCATTGTGTCGATTCTCCCAAGGATGCGGGCGGGCGTCGCGGGGAAGACTCCCAAGGACCGCCTGGTCGCTCCTTCTCTGTGGTTCCGGCGCCAGACTACCGGTCAGCCGCCTGGCGATGTCATCAAGCAAGCGGACGTCGGCCCCCGACGTGCGGGCAGGGCCTTCACGATCCCATACATTTTCCTAGATCGTAATGGCGGAAGTCAATGGAGGATGCTGAGTTCGCGTATCCACGTAGGCAGGGGCGGGAGCCGGAGGCTGTTGTCGCAGTGAGGATTCCGGTTCAGGAGGAAGCCGGACCGGCCTCGGAAGTCGGCTTGCGGCCCACAAACAGCTCGGCCTTCCCATACTCCCCGCCGTGGTCGATCGGGACGACGTTGGGCCGGAAGCCGGCCTCGTAGAGAAGTCGGAGCCAGACCTCCCGGGAGAAGAGCCCCTCGACGTGGCGATCGTGAACGACCCGGACGCTCCCGTCCCGCTCCCGCAGCATGTAGGCGTAGTCGGACACGTACGTGTCGTCCTCAGGGTCAGGGTCCCAGCTCACGGAGAGGTAGTGCGCGGCCCGACCGTCCACCTCGTGGCCTCCGTGGCCGGTATTGGGCTCGAAGTTCTCCTTGATCAGGTCCGGAGCAAAGAGCGCTGCCCCACCCGGCCGGCAGTGGACGTACGCCGTCCCGATCGCACGGGCCAGGTCCTCCTCGGTGAGCATGTAGACGATCGCGTCGTGCACGAAGACACAGTCGAACTCCCGGCCGAGCCGAAGCGTCCGCATGTCTCCCTCGAAGTGCTCGCACTCCGGGTTGAGGGCGCGACTCACGGAGAGCATCTCGGCAGAGAGGTCCACCAGCGTCATCTCGAACCTGGACTTGAGGTACGAGGCGTTGTTCCCCCCGCCGGAGCCGAGCTCGAGCAGGGTGCTGGGCGGATCCTCGCACGCGGCGAGCAGGAGCGTCCGGTAGACGTGGGCTTCGTGCTCGTACTCCGACGGGGCGGACAGGATCGGCCACCACGACGCGAACTCGCCGTAGAGCTGCGGGAGGTCGCCTCGGGAGCTGGGCGTGTTGGGAGAACCGGAGTGATCGTCCATCCCCGGCAGTCTAGCCCATCGGTTGTGGAGCGAAGAATGGTTCTCCAACCCTCGCCGCCAAGCCCAACCCGTTGCGCCCCATTTCGATGTGGCTCCGGGGGCGCCCCAATCGGGAAACCTGCTATCTGGCTGGGGCGGCGGCACTTGACGCACCCGTACCATTCTCCGCTCCACCTGGGGTACCTTCGATCCATGGTCCAGAAGGCAGCCGAACCCCGTCATCTCACACGACCCGAACTGCTCGCCCCCGCGGGCGACTGGGACTGTGTGCGCGCCGCCGTCGAGAACGGAGCGGACGCAATCTACTTCGGGCTCGACAAGTTCAACGCCCGGATGAGGGCCAAGAACTTCACCGAGGCGGACCTGCCGAAGCTGGTGGAGTACCTCCACCTTCGGGGCGTCCGCGGCTACGTCACGGTGAACACGCTCGTCTTCCAGGACGAACTCGCGGACGCCGAGCGATACCTCCGGACGGTGATCGCGGCCGGTGCGGACGCGGTCATCGTGCAGGACGTCGGGATCTGCCGACTCATCCGCTCGATCTCACCCGACTTCCCGATCCACGCGTCCACGCAGATGACGATCACGAGCGTCGCCGGTGTCGAGTTCGCGCGGGAGCTCGGGTGTGAGCTCGTGGTGCTGGCGCGGGAGTGTTCCCTGAAGGAGATCGAGGCGATCCACGGCTCGATGTCCTCGCCGAAGATCCCGCTCGAAGTGTTCGTGCACGGTGCACTCTGTGTCGCGTACTCCGGTCAGTGCCTCACGAGCGAGTCGCTCGGCGGACGTTCGGCCAATCGCGGAGAATGTGCACAGGCGTGCCGGATGCCGTACGAACTCGTTTCGGACGGCGAGCTGGTTCCGCTCGGCGATCGTCGGTACCTGCTCAGCCCGCAGGACCTCGCGGGGATCGGACTCCTCTCCGAACTCGCGCACGCTGGCGTCGCCTCGCTCAAAATCGAAGGGCGACTCAAGGCACCGGAGTACGTGGCGAACATCACGCGCGTCTATCGGCAGGCACTCGACCGGTTGGCGCTGCCGGGCCGCGAACCGGACGACGTGCCGGCGGACGGTGCTCGAGACGGCGCTCGGGATGGCGCGCGGGACGGCGCCGAGGACGGCGCTCACGACGGTGCTCACGGAGTGACTCCCGTCCTCGTTCCGGAGCAGGACCGATATGAGATGGAGATGGCGTTCAGTCGCGGTCTCCACACCGGCTGGCTCGAAGGAATCGACAACCAGGAGCTCGTCCACGCCAGGTTCGGAAAGAAGCGCGGGGTCTACCTGGGGAGGGTGGTCCGCGTCCTCTCGGACGCCGTCCGGATCGCACTCGAAACCCCGCTCAAACCCGGAGACGGGGTCGTCTTCGACGCGGGCCGTCCGGAAGACGACGAAGAGGGCGGCCGAGTCTACGAAGTCCGCGCGGTGGGACGGGGCGACGCCGAAGTCGCGTTCGGGCGCGGCCATCTCGACCTCGGCCGCATCAACGTCGGGGATCGCGTCTGGAAGACGAGTGATCCCGACCTCGAGAAGAAGTGGCGTCAGAGTTACGGTGGAGACACGCCGCGGTTCACGAGGCCGGTGTACTTCGAGACACACGGCCACGTCGGCGCACCGCTCACCGTGATCGCGCGCGACGAAGTCGGACACATCGCCCGGGTCGACTCAACCATGCAGCTCGTCCAGGCCGAGCACCGTCCCCTCGGTCGCGAACGGCTCGAGGAACAGCTGGGACGCCTCGGCGGCACGCCGTTCCATCTCGGAGGCACCGAAGTGCACCTCGATGGAGACACGATGCTTCCGGTGAGCGAGCTCAACCGGATGCGGCGAGAGCTCGTGGACTCGTTGACGGAACAACGGTCGCGGCCGAAGAAGTGGACGATCCTCGCACCGGAAGCGGCGACGCCCACGTCAGCGTCAGGCACTCCGGCGTCCAGAACTCCCACATCCCGCGCGGCGACGCCCCTCGGACCGGTACTGGCCCGTCCTGTCCCTGCGGAACCGCAGCTCATCGTGCTGGTCCGTTCCCTGGAGCAGCTGACCGAAGCGGTGGAGTCTGGTATCCGCACCGTCTACTGCGACTTCGAGAATCCGAAGCACTACCGAGACGCGGTCTCCATCTTCCGACGCATGGTCGCGGAGACTGCGGCTCCGGAGGACCGGTCGGAAGGTCGGCGACCGGAAGGCTCAATCGCAGAACGGCCCGGATCGAAAGGCAACCGCGCCGAAGGCCGACAGCCGGAAGGCGCGCGCGCCGAGATCTGGGTCGCACCGCCCCGGATCTTCAAGACAGGCGAGGAGTGGACGCTGCGGCAGGTGCGGTCGTGCGACGCCGACGGCTATCTCGTCCGGAACTACGATCACTTCCGTTACTTCGAGAACGACCGGAAGCTCGGCGACTACTCACTCAACGTCGCGAACCGGCTCTCGGCGCAGCTCTTCCTCGAGCGCGGCCTCGAGCGTGTCACCGCGAGCTACGATCTCGACTTCCAGCAGATGGAAGCTCTCCTGCGGGCCGCCCCACCCGAGTGGTTCGAGGTCACGATCCATCAGCACATGCCGATGTTCCACATGGAGCATTGCGTCTACTGCGCGTTCCTCTCGGACGGAAAGGACTATCGGGACTGCGGCCGGCCCTGTGACGTCCACGACGTTCGTCTCCGGGACCGCGTGGGTGCGACGCATCCGCTGAAAGCGGATGCCGGCTGCCGGAACACCGTCTTCAACTCCCAGGCTCAGACCGGCGCGGAGTACGTCGAGCGGATGCTGGCTCTCGGGGTCCGTCACTTCAGAGTCGAGTTCCTGAACGAAGGCGCGCAGGAAGTCGCGACCACCATCCGGAGATACCAACAGCTCCTCCGTGGGGAGATCGGCGGAAGCGAGCTGTGGCGCGAAATGAAGCTCATCGGTCAACTCGGGGTCACCCGGGGGCAAATGGCGGGGCGACGGAGCTGAAAGCTGCGGAAGCGCGAGGCGGGATCAGGCCTCGGCGATCCCCTCGCGGATGGCGAACCTCGAGAGTTCGACACGATCGTGGATGCTGAGCTTGTCCATGACCCGGGTCACCTGCTTGTCGACCGCGCTGTAGCTGCGTCCGGTCAGACTCGCGATCTCCTTCTTGGATAGCCCTTTCGCCAGATAGCGTAGGAGCTCGACCTGACCAGGAGTGAGTAGAGAGGCGCGGGATCTCGGACGGTCCCGGAACACCGGCGCGTTCGACTCGTCGAACACGAGCCGCTCTCGGATCCTCTCGGAGAAGGCCCAACCGTCCGCACTCTCCCGGATCGCGCGGATGAGCGCCGTCACGCCGTCCTCTTTCAGCACATACCCAGAAGCACCAGAGTCGACCGCGGCCTCGATGTAGCTGTCGTGGGAGAACCCGCTGAGGAAGATGACGCGTGCGTGCGTCTTCTCGAGGATCGTCCGACCGGTTTCGAATGCGCTGAGGCCGGGGAGATCGATGTCCAGGACGACGACGTCGGGATCCAGATCCGAACAGAGACCGACGGCCTTGAGGCCATCCTCTGCCGTCCCGACGACTTCGAAGTCCGGTTCCTGACCGAGACACGCGGCCAGTGCCTCGCGAACCATCTGATGATCGTCTACGAGAACGAGCCTCGTACGTGGTTCCATTTGATCACGCTCCTACGTGCGGCACCTTCGCGATCGGGAGCGCGGGGACTTGAAGGATCGAGCCGTTCCGGACCAGAACCGATCAGGGCCGGACTCGAGCAACCGAGGATGCCGGTGCGACGCCCCGTGCGTCGGAAGCGAGAAGGCGAAGAAAAAGGCCGGCGAGATCGCCGCTGACACTAGGGGCGCATCGGGGCCGCATTCCGACACGCCGCAGCATTGACCTCACCGGCCGAAAGATGATCGAGCATAGGCACATCCCAATTCTAGGTGGGTATCCACCCATCCGTCACCCTGGGACGTCGCTCGGCGGAAACGACGGAGGCCCCCGTCGCCGGGGGCCTCCGCAGCTCTCGAGCCTTGCAGCTCAATGAGATAGCCCATCCACCCACCTGAGTGAGGGACGGCCTGAGTCGCCGATCAGCGGACCAGGTAGATCTTGTCCGAGATCTGCTCGCCCGTCTCGCGGAGCGTCAGACGGTAGTAGTAGACACCGCTCGGCATGTTCGAGCCGGTGGCATCCCGACCGTCCCACTGCGCCTGATGGACGCCGGCAGCCTTGGACTCGGACACGAGCTTCCGCAGAATACGGCCGGACGCATCGTAGATCGTGAGCTCGGTCTCGCTCGAAACCGGGCTGTTCCACTCGATCCACAGGTCGCTGTGGGCCGGGTTCGGACGGACAGTCGCGCCGAACGCGTTGCTCGAAGCGAGATCCGCGATCGCGGACGTGCTCCGATAGAGCGTGATCCGGAGCGGCGAACGGACCCAGTCATTACCGGCCGTCGTCCGCGTCCAGACGTCCACCGTCGCGGACTGCTGGTTCGCGAACCCGGTGACTCCCGCCGCGTCGATGAGGACGCGGGCAGGCACCCGGATCTCGACCGTACCCTTGTTCAGCGAGGAGACGCCGGTGGCGCGGATGTCCGCGTCGACGACACGGTGCTCGCCGAAGTAGATCCAGTCGAGGTCGATCGAGTTCGCATCGACGTTTCCGGTGAAGCCGTTCACCTTCACGACCACCTCACGCTCGAGGTCGGCCATGTCGAGGGTGCTCGGCGTGGCTTCGGCCGTGTACTGGAGCACGCTGACCGCGAACGGCACGAGTGCGCAGGTCGCGTTCGTCGTCTCTCCATAGTTCACCGTGTAGTCGCCACTGCATCCCACGTGCCCGACCTTGACCCACATGACCGAGTACTCACCCGGGAGGAGCTCCTCGAGGAGGAGCGGGGTCTGGCCGGTGAACATGCCGCTCGGGCCTTCGACCACGACGTCGGCAACCGCTTCGTCGCCGAAGATCGTCGCGGTGATGTCGAGCGCGCCGAAGTCGACGCCGCACGGGTTCGGATCGCAGGTCGTGTCGTCACCCTGATAGCTACCTTCGGCAGCGCCGCACTCGTCCGAGTTCAGCACCTGGCAGGAGCCATCCTGGAAGCAGCACGCACCGACGACCGGAGGCTGCGGACACGGGTTCGGGTCACAGGTCGTGTCGTCACCCTCGTAGACTCCACCGCCGGTCGCGCAGTCGTCCGCGGTGAGGACCTGACACATGCCATCCTCGAAGCAGCAGGCACCCGTCGCCGGGGGCTGCGGACACGGATTCGGATCGCAGCTCGTGTCGGTGCCCTGGTACTCGCCCGTTCCCGCGACGCACTCGTCCGCGGTGAGGACCTGGCAGGTGCCATCCTCGAAGCAGCAGGCGCCCGTCCCCGGAGGCTGCGGACACGGATTCGGGTCGCACGTCGTGTCGTCACCCTGGTAGCTGCCACCGGCGGAGGCGCACTCGTCGGAGTTCAGCACCTGGCAGGTGCCGTCCTCGAAGCAGCAGGCACCCGTCGCCGGAGGCTGCGGGCACGGGTTCGGGTCACACGTCGTGTCGTCACCCTGGTACTCACCCGGGACGCCGGACCGCGACATGAGGTCGCCGTTCGTACGCGGCGGGTTGTGGCGGGTCGTACCCTCGCACTCGTCCTGAGTCAGCACGAGGCAGGTGCCGTCCGGGTAGCAGCAAGCACCCATGGCCGGCGGCTGTGGGCACGGGTTCGGATCGCAGGACGTATCGTCACCAAGGTACGAGCCGTTCGCGCCACCGCACTCGTCGGCGGTGAGGATCTGGCAGGTGCCGTCCTCGAAGCAGCAGGCGCCCGTCGCTGGAGGCTGCGGACACGGATTCGGATCGCAGCCGGTGTCGTCACCCTGATAGTTGCCGCCAGCAGCTCCGCACTCGTCCGAGTTCAGCACCTGACAGGTGCCGTCCTCGAAGCAGCAGGCACCGACGACCGGGCCGCCGGCGGGCAGCATGTTCTCACCGACGGTCCCGTTGAGACCGAGGGTCGAGTAGCCGGCGATGTCGTCGAGGATGGACGGAACGGAGTCATCGGCGAACTTTCCGCCCTGGGTCGGATGCGGAGCGAGGGTGAGGCTGCCGTCCTGATCACCGTAGTACGCGTAGGCCGCGAACCAGTAGACCTCGACGAGCTGGGAAACGATCGGAGCCGACCAGGTAACGGCCGTTCCCTCGAACTGACCGGGCCAGTTGTTGGTGGGGAGCTCGAAGTCTCCACACGCCCCCTGGTTGAGTATGAACACGTTCCCGTCGTTGAAGGTGCCGAACCCGAAGGTCACACCAGAGAGCCGCGGGCAGCTTCCTTCGGGAAACGCGGCCAGAACCGCGGCGACGTAGGTTGCTGCGTCGGCGGGGCCGGTCGGATTGAGAGTTCCAATCGTGGGCTGACAGTCGTCTTCGTAGTTGTAGCCATTGTCGCAACCGTCGAAGTCCCACTGGCAGGCAGCGCCCGACGCGCCGCAGTAGTCGGAGACGTCAGTCGTGTATTCGATGGTTGGGTCGAGGTGCCAGACGAGAGTACCGCCTTCGTTGGGGCCGGCCTGCGCGCCGACGGCCGCCCAACAGAGCAGCATGAGAGTGAGCCAGAGTCTTCGCATCGAAACGTTCCTCCTGAGTGAGTTCGGGCACGAGTTTCTCGCAGAGCGGCATCCCACTCGAAACTCGTCGCAAGCTTGCGCAGGGCCAAAATGACCGAGCGCCACTTTCGAGCCGATGAATTCCTGAAGGTGGGACGGCGGTTCGGGGTCACGTTCGAGCTTTCGGTCCAGCTCGTGACTCGTCCGAGATCCGTCGACGCGCCTCTCCCCCACCACACTCGTCAACGATCAGATGGAATGCGAGGAGGTCGCCGCACGTCCAGCGCCGTTGGCCCCACCCATTCCGGCATGCCCCGTCGCCAGGTGCAGGTCCCCAGCGATACAAAGTCTAGCCAATTTCGACGTTATGGTTCAAGAAATCCAGAGGTTAGACGGCAGTGAGGCGATCCGGAACGATCGTCTTCCGGCCTGCAGCGCGCTGACCGGGCTCTACTGATGGGCAGAGTTGGAGCCCGCCCCGCCCCCCATGGCACCAGCTCCGGCACCGACGGCGGTCGGACGCACCTTTCCTTCGAGATGCTCCTGCACGGCCTTGCCTTCGCGCTCGTGCAAGGTCACGCAATCGCGGACCTCGTCGCGAACCTGATCGAACGATCGCCCGAACGAGGGCTGGGCTCGTTCGGGGTCCGAGAGGAAGCGCTCGACCCGCTCGAGCCGGTCCGTCGAACATCCGGCGCCGGCGAACGGAAGGAAGGGGTAGTAGATCGGTGGGATCTTCGAGACGTACGGATCGTAGTTCTCCATCATCCAGTTTGCGAAGAGGTCGTGCCCGGCCTCGTCTCGCATCACCCCGCGCGTGATGGTCCCGACCTCGGTGGAACGAACGGCCGGAGAGAGTGCGTAGTTCAGCGCCGAGAGCCTCTGCTCCGCCGTGCGGAACGTCCCGAGGGCGGTCAGGAAGATCCGCCGCTGCGAAGGATCGGTTGCCGACTCGAAGCGACTCCGGAAGGCGGCCGCCAGCTCTGGATCGCCGTCGCAGCCGGACACCGCGAGTGCAGAGCGAACGAGCGCCGGCGGAACGGCGGAGGGCTCTTCGAGGAACGCCCGCGTCGAGCGGTCGGCCCAAGCCCTCACCGACGGATCGCGTCCCTGACATCCCATCCATTGCAGCAGGTCCGGCCGGAGCTCCTCGACGCTGCTCGGCTCCCCGTCGAGAGGCTCCATCCCGATCCGATCGAGCGCCGGCCGACAGAGCGACGAGACGTACTGGGCGAACGCCGGGGAGTCGGGCCTGTCGACGAGACCATCTTCCACGACCTTCAGGTACCGGGTGAGGCTCGAGAGGACGTCAGGATCCGCGTCCTCCGCCAGATTCCGGAGCGCTTCGAGATACTCCGGCCCACTCATGTCACCGGAGCGGAGAAGTGCCGTCGCGTTGGCGTAGAGGTCGATCCTCTCGGGGACCGATCCATGCACGCGCACGGCCTCGGTCGCCGCACGCAACTCGGCACTCGGAAGCGACCATCGATAGTACCCGTCCCCATCCGCCTTCGGATGGATCCAGATCGGTTGGACTCCACCCGTATCCAGATCGACGACCTGGGACTCCTCGGCGAGGAGCACGGTCTTCCGTCCGACACCTCGCTCCGTCTCGTACGCGATCGAGAGCGGTAGGATCCAGTGCGCGTCCGCCACCTCCCGTCCGGCGTTGTGGAACCGGTGTTGCGTCAGTCGCACCTGGCCTTCCCCCAACGGTTCGACGTCGATGAGAGGAAAGCCGGGCTGTCCGATGAACGTCTCCATCGCCTCCGGAAGTCCGGAATCGGAGTGCCGGGCGAGCGCTTCCCAGAGGTCCGCCGACCTCGCATTCGACCAGGTGTGCGCGTCGATGTAGTCGAGGACGCCGGCGCGGAACTGCTCTTCCCCGATCCACGACTCGAACATCCGGAGGACGGACTTCCCCTTGTTGTAGGCGACACCGATACCTTGGAGCAGTGCGCCGGTGTCTTCGATCGTCTTCCGGATCGGCTGCACGGATACGCGTGCGTCCTCTTCCATCACTGCCTGGCCATCCATGGCGGCATCGATGTCCTGACCGAGTTCGGGATAGAGCCGGGCGACGATCTTGTCCCCCATCCAGTCGGCGAAGCTCTCATTGAGCCAGAGGTCGTCCCACCACTCCATCGTGACGAGGTTGCCGAACCACTGGTGGGCGAGTTCGTGCGCGATGGTGCCCCGCATTCCGCGGCGGGACCGTGCATCGAGGAAGCGAGGATCGCGAAGAAGGACGCGATCGGCGAAGGTGATCGCGCCGGGATGCTCCATGGCGCCGGGCCAGAAGTCCGGTACCGCGAGGAAGTCGAGCTTCGCGTAAGGATACGGTCGATCGAAGTAGCTCTCGAGTTCATGCAGGATGGCCGGAGTGACGCTCGCCGCTTCCGCCGCCAGACCCGCCTGCCCCCGAACCGTGTAGATCCGCCCCGGGACGCCCAGCCCTTCCATCGGGTAGGAGTCGAAGGAACCAACCGCGATCGCGAGCAGGTAGCTCGGAATCGGCTTCGTCTGCGCAAACGTGACCCGCTTGACCGGCGCGCCGTCGCCGGACTCGGTCGAGGTCACGGACTCGACCGGCGTGTTCGAGACGGCGGTAGCCCCTTCCGGCACGGTCAGAACGAGTCGGTACGGAATCTTGAAGCCCGGCTCGTCCCAACACGGGAACGCCTCGCGCGCGTCATCCGCCTCGAACTGGGTGAAGAGATACGGTTCGCCGTCCGCCTCCATCTTGTAGAGCGAGACGGCGTTCGTGTTGTAGTCGTCGTGGAACGCGATCGCGAAGTCCCAGACTCCCGGATCGAGGGGAGCCTCCGTCGTCACCTGAACGGTCGCGTCGTCCAGCATCTCCCAGATGGCACTGGCGGGAACGCCGTCGTGAGACAGCTCGATCGACTCGATCGTCATCGACTCCGCGTGGAAACGGAACGTCCCCGCGGTCTCCCGCACGTCCAGGCGGATGTCCGTGCGGCCCGAGTAGAGGTCACGCGACGGGTCGAGGTGGAGCGAGATCGTCTGCTCGAGCGGGACCACCTGCTCGCCCAACCGGATCACTTCCGCGTCTGCCCCAGAGACGAGCGCCGAAGTCGCGACGACGAAGAGTGCGCAGATCGGCAACGGAGTGAGTCCGGGAGTCCACCGTGCCGGCCGCAGGGCGGCGCTGAGGTCCATGTCTCGGTTCGGCCCAATGCCTCTACTCATGAGCAGCCTCGTCTTCCATCGATCCGTTCAACCCTCGCGACGGAGCAAGTCCGTCCAATCCGGATGTGCGCGCGTCCACCCTTCCCCCGTCCCCATGCCGGGAGCCCGTCAGACGCGTCTACGCTGAACCCCGTCGACGCCATCAGCAGAACCGTCGACAGCGCGATCGAGATCAGCCGTGCCGTCGATTCGCACGAACGGAGTTGCCGCGCTCCCTCGGTGTTCAGACTTCGCCCCTCCACCGTTCGCTCCGTCGTCGATCACGACGAGAAGCATATCGCAACTGCTCAGAAAGATCGGATCGAATCCGGACCGAGGGCGCGGTTCCCGCGCACGTCGTGCGGTCGGACATGCCCCGCTCCCGAGTCCGATCTGGTCACTCCGCGAGTTCGGGCCTAGGATGACAGGTGGTGGTCGCGGAACCGTGCTTGCTCCCAAGCACGATCGTCCCAGGATGGGACACGGAAGGGGGAAGTTCCTGATGAAGATCAAGTTCTGCATGATACTCGTCGCTTGTCTCGCGATCACGGTCGCCTGGGGATGCTCGGGCGAGAAGGGATCGATCGCCGACAAGGCGAACCAGGCCGCTTCGGAGGCCAAGGACGTCGCCAAGGATGCCGCGGGTGACGTGAAAGACGCCGCCGGAGACATGGGTGACCATGCCAAGGACGCCATGGAGAAGGCCGAGTCCGCCGCGGGCGACGTGAAGGAACAGGCAGGTGACATGCTCGGTGCGCTGAAGTCTCAGTGGAACGAGCAGCTCGAGGGATTCGACAAGCAGCTGAACGGCCTCAAGGACTCGGCCGCGAAGCTCCACAACGAGGAGCTGAACGGTTACGTCCGCACGATCGAGACGAAACTCTCCGAGGTGAAGGACACGGTCGCGAACCTCACGGGTGGGAATCTCGATCTCGCCGGGATCAAGGACACGATGTCGTCCAAGCTGACCGAGCTGAAGGGGCTCTTCCAGGCCGCGGAGGACAAGGTAAAGGCACTGATGGGCGGCGGCCACTAGGCCGTTCGCTCTGGATTCGCATGGCAGGGCGGCCGCCCGGGTCGCCCTGCCATTCCCGCCCGTCCAGAACCGTCGAGTCCAGCTCGCACCGCCGATTCCGCTCGCGGCAACCTACCCCGGCCCGGGGCGCTTGCCATCCAGCTCGAGCCGCTTGAACCCGCCGAACCCCGTACTAGCCTCCCGCGTCCGGAAACGCTAGCCTTCCCGCTCATTGGCCGCCCAGTTCGGGCGGCCCAGGGAGGCATGCATCGATGGAACCTAACAGCTGGGCTCGCTGCTCCATTTGCGGGAAGACCATCCACTACGATCAGATCTACTACGCGTGCTCGGTCTCCGGCTGCAATCGCAAGAGCGCCCCGCATCGTTTCTGTTCGGTCGATTGCTGGGACGCCCACGTGGCGGACCGCAATCATCGCAACGCCGAGTGTGTCGAGGAACAAGCACCGGCTCGCTGAACTCGCGGAAGTGAGTTCGGTGGCGTGACGACGAACGGCTGGTGCCGCTCCTCGTCCACGGTTCAGCAGAGTTTCGCATACCGAGCCGAGTGACGACTCGGCACGGCACAGGCTGCGTCGCACGACATCGCAGGGAACGATGTCGCGGCTGGTCACGGCGGGCTACTCGACGACGACGTCGGTGAACCAGACGCGGAAACCGTCGCCGGGACGGTCGAGCGAAAGACGCAGCCCACCGATGACTTCATACCCCGTCCAGGCCGTCTGCCGCGTCGGCTCCACCGCCCCTGCCTTGTGGTACGCCCACTCCACCACGTCTCCGTTCCCAGCCACGTAGAGTTCGTACATGTCGTTCGGCGTCGCGCCGCCCCCGTCCACGTACTTCGCCGTGAGCTTCGTCACCGTCTGCTGCGTGAGCGGCCCGTCGACGGACGGCTCGGCGGTGAACTCGACCTTGTCGCGATCCCAGCCGACCATGGCGGGAAAGAGCAGCCAGTAGACGTCGTTGATGAACTTGGGCGTCTTCCCGACTTCCGCACCATCCTGCCGGACCGTGTCGGTCTCGAGGTTCCACTCCCACGCACGCTGGACCTTGTTCTCGCCAGCCTCGACGTGAAAGGTGAACGCGATCCGCTTCTTCTCGCTGAGGTGATCGAGGCCCGAAGCCCGGAGGACACGCGACAGGACGGCCGCCCCGTCCTCCGCCCACGCATTCGACACCGGGATCAGGGTCAGGGCGGCAACGCCGAATGCCATGGCGGCGAACCAGAAGGAGACGCGCCGCGACGACGGAGCGCATCGAGGATGATTCCGCTTGGCCGGGAGCGAAGGAGAGGAACCGATCTGTAGCGCCATGTCGAACCTCCATGCTTCGAGAGTGCGGCCGTGCCCCGGACTTACGTCGACTTCCCCACGGGGACGCGGTTCCTGATCTGTGGGAGCGGGCCTCAGCCTACCATCTCTCACCGCCGAGCGTAGGCGTCCTTTGCCACGCCTTCCCGGGCTCTGCTAGATTCCTCGGTCCGGACGTGAGCTACCTGTCGTGGCTCCGCCGCGTCGAGGTATCCGTCCCATGAAGAGCCAACGCCCTGGGCTTCGCCGCCTGCTGGAGTACGCGCGCCCTCATCGCCACACCGTCCTGCTGGCGACCGGGTACTCCATCCTCAACAAGATCCTCGACCTGGCGCCGCCGCTCCTGATCGGCGCGGCCGTGGACGTGGTCGTAAAGCGAGAGGACTCCTGGGTCGCCCGGTTCGGCTTTCCCGACGTCGAGTCCCAGCTCTGGGTGCTCGTCATCGGCACGCTGATCATCTGGGGTCTGGAATCTCTCTTCGAGTATCTCTACTCCGTGCAATGGAGGAACCTCGCCCAGACCGTCCAACACGAACTTCGGCAGGACGGCTACGGCCACCTGCAGCGGCTCGACCTCGCGTTCTTCGAGGACAGCTCGACCGGCGGCCTGATGTCGATCCTGAACGACGACATCAACCAGCTCGAGCGCTTCCTCGACGGGGGCGCCAACGACCTCCTCCAGGTCGCTACGACCGTCGTCGTCATCGGAGCGATCTTCTTCACGCTCGCTCCCGAAGTCGCCGCGTTCGCGTTCCTGCCGATGCCGTTCGTGCTCTGGGGATCCTTCCAGTTCCAGAAGAAGCTCGCTCCCCGCTACGCGGCGGTGCGGGAGCGAGTCGGTCTACTCAACGGACTCCTCTCGAACAATCTCTCCGGCATCGCGACGATCAAGAGCTTCACATCGGAATCGTACGAAGCCGAACGCGTGGAGCAGGAGAGCGGACAGTACCGGGAGGCGAACCGGCGCGCGATCCAACTCAGCTCTGCGTTCTCCCCGCTCATCCGCATGGTCATCGTGATGGGGTTCGTCTTCACGCTCCTCCTCGGCGGACGCGCGGTCATCGCCGGCACACTCGCGGTCGGTGCCTACAGCATCATGGTCTTCCTCACGCAACGACTGCTCTGGCCGCTGACCCGACTGGGACAGACGGTCGACCTCTACCAGCGCGCGATGGCTTCGACCCATCGCGTCCTCGATCTCCTCGAGATCCCGATCCACGTGGAGAGCGGCGATCGCTCGCTTCCGCATCCGGTGAAAGGGGACGTCCGCTTCGAGAGCGTTTCGTTCGCCTACAAGAACGGGATTCCGGTCCTCAAGGAAGTGAACCTCCACGCGCCGGCCGGTCAGACGATTGCACTCGTCGGCGCGACCGGATCCGGCAAGAGCTCGATCGTGAAGCTCCTTCTCCGCTTCTACGAGCCGCAGTCGGGACGGATCACGGTCGACGGACTTCCGATCCACGAAGCGCGCCTCGAGGAGCTGCGCGGCGCGATCGGTCTGGTCAGCCAGGACGTGTTCCTCTTCCATGGCACGGTGCGAGAGAACATCGCGTACGGAACGTTCGACGCCACGGACGAGGAGATCGTGAGTGCGGCCAAGGCGGCCGAGGCACACGAGTTCATCCTGGAGCTCCCGGATGGTTACGACACGATCGTAGGAGAGCGCGGCCAGAAACTCTCGGGCGGGCAGCGCCAGCGGATCTCGATCGCGCGCGCCGTCCTCAAGAATCCACCGATCCTGGTCCTCGACGAGGCGACGTCCGCCGTCGACAACGAAACGGAAGCCGCGATCCAGCGCTCGCTCGCACGGATCTCACGCGGCCGGACCGCGATCGTGATCGCGCATCGACTCTCGACCATCCGACATGCCTATCGGACGTATGTGCTCGATCGGGGGCGTGTCGTCGAGACGGGTACGCACGACGACCTCGTGGAGAAGGATGGCGTCTACGCGGCGCTCTGGAAGGTGCAGACGGGAGAGGCGGAGATCCAGGTGTAACCCGGACCCCACCGCTCCCATCTGCGTACTCTCGAGGTTCTGCCGACGACGTCTGGTTCGGTCAGTCGATCCGGACGATGCGCACGGACTCACGATCGCTGGACGCGCGCAGATCGGCAGTACACCGGCCGAAGCGCTCTCACCCTGTTCGGTCCGGCCGTCCCACCGGACTTCATGCACACGCCGGCGCTCAGTTCGGAGCGGTCGAGAAGATCCCGAACGGTCCGGCCATTCACGTCGACCACCCGAAGCGAGACGCGATCCGCACTCGGCAGCTCGAAGCGGAGGAACGAGCCGTCGCGGAACGGATTCGGTCCGGCGGACAGCGCCAACCTGGACGTCGACGTCACTTCGTCGACGCCCGCGGGGTCGCTCGGCTTGAGGAGGATGGTCCCCACCTCACCGGTGACGTCGTTCGTTGCGTAGGTCGCGATCCACCCGGAACTGTTGAGCGTGAATCCGGAGAGATAGGACACGCCCCAGTGGCCGACTTCGTCCACGATGAGATCTTCTACCCGGTGAGTCCCTCCACCCTCGTAGCGAACGTAGAGATCCGTGTAGAGCAGAATCGCGCAGTCTCCCTGCTCGTTCATGTCCATGACGGAATTGCGCACGCCCACCGGTCCGAAGATCTCCCAGCCAACGCCGTCCGTGTATCGGGCCGGCTCCCGGTCGGCGTCCTGCGAGGTGGCACGGATGGCAAGTCCACCCACCTGACCCGCCTCGTTGATCCGCACGGAGGAGGTCGCGAGGTAGCCACCGCCTGCGGGAACGCCGAGGTCCTCGACCACCATCGTGTCGAGATCGAGGCGCTTCACGGTGAACGAACCATCCACCACGACACGCTGGTTGTTGATGTCCACGGGGTCGAAGATCAGCGAGTTCAGGTTCTGCACGCCGTCAGGGTCCGTGAAGAGCGCTGCGTAGCGGTACGTACCATCCGAGGACCATCCGACGATGTCGCCGAGATCGTTGACGGCTGTCGCTCGCCCCAGAGTCTGACCGGGGAGCGCACCGAGGAGTCGGTACGTGAACCCGCCCTGGCCGTCGGGGTCCCACGCGATCGCAACGCCTCCGAACTCGGGCGACACCTGGGCGCTGGTGGCCCCGACGACGACTCCCGTGTCACTGATGTCCGTTGCGATACTGCTCGCCATCCCGGGAGGCAAGGGCAGGTAGAGCAGCGGGGTCGAGTCACTCACCACGAAGCCGCGTGCGGCCCCGCCGAACGTCTGATTCCCGATGATCTGACCCGTCTCGTTCATGCGATACGGTCGAAACTCCCCCAGATACTGCGCGTGCAGTGCCGGAGCCGCCGAAGCCGCACCCGCCGTCACCAACGTAGCGGCGAGAAGAAGCCACCCACAACGTACCTTCATCGTTCCTCCTGGCCCGGCTCCGGCCCGATTGGGACGGTACCGGCGTGCCGCAGGCCACTGTGTCCGCCACCCCTGATCCTCCGAGAATGTGGGAAGCCCAGCGCGACCTGATACGGCCGAGGGGCTCCACGATCTCAGAAGGGGTGAGCTGCTTTCAGTATTTCCTGAAAGCACCCTTCAGGAATAGCCGAGCGGTCGGGGCCCGGCTCGAATCATCATCGGCATCAGCATGCGGCAAATGGGGGGACGTCAGCAAGGACTCAACAAACGGGCGCGCAACAGACCCAGGGGCGACCCGCGTGCCGTCCGACTCTGTGATACCCTCCAGGCAATCCTCTCCTCGCGCCGGGGGTCAACGGACGGGTCCATCCCCTCCGCTGGAGGAGCCTCATATGCAGGGTCATCGTGCCTCGCAGATACCTCGCCTTTCCGAAACTGCAGTTCGACTCTCCCGATGTTTCCGATTCGCACGACTCATGCTCGTTGGGGTCGCCCTTGCACTGGCCTCTGCCTGCGGGGAGGACGACTCACCGACCAAGCCCGCCGGGGGCGACAACCCCTCCGGACCGCGCGACACCGCAATCCCCCTGGGGCAGGGAATGGGCAGCTCGGTCTACGCCCTCGGCAGCCACGGCGGGCAGATCGTCGCCGGTGGAGGCTTCCGCTACGACCTCGTCAGCGGCGACGAACTCAACGGCGTGGCCCTTTGGGACGGCACGGACTGGCAGCGCATGGGAGGTGGTCTCCCTGGTGGCGTGGAGGCGCTCATCGAGTTCGGCGGCGCGCTCTATGCCGGCGGCTACTTCAGCGCGTCCGACGGTGCGTCCCTCGACTACATGGCGAGGTGGAACGGAACGGTCTGGGAACGCGACGCGCGGCCGAACGGTCCGGTCTTCGCGTTCGCGGCCGAGCCGGGGCGACTCGTCGCCGGTGGCGACTTCACCCAGCTCGGTCGGTCCGCGTCCCGGGTCGCCATCCGTGAGGACGGCATCTGGAGACCTCTGGGGGACGGATTCGACGCTCTCGTGAGTGCGCTCACCTTCTACCGTGGAGAGATCTACGCCGGGGGCAGCTTCACGAACTCCGGACAGCGGGAAGTCCCGTATCTCGGACGATGGGACGCCGGGTCCGGGAACTGGGAGAGACTGGGTGGTGGTATCGACGGACCGATCTACGCGCTCGCCGTCTACCGGGACCGACTCATCGCGGGCGGGAACTTCACGCAGGCAGGATCGAGCACGGTGGCGAACATCGCGCAGTGGGACGGCAGCGAATGGTTGCCGATGGGGCTCGGACTCGGCGACCAGGTCCTCTCCCTCACCGTCGTCGGGGACTGTCTCTACGCGACGGGACTCTTCCGCTCGGGTGAGGAATCGACCTCACCGTTCATCGCGCGGTGGGACGGCACGAGCTGGTCCTCGGTCGGTGCGGGCTTCGATCTCTCGATCTTCTGTTCGTTCGAGCACGAAGGGTCGCTCATCGTGGGCGGGAGCTTCACGCAGTCGGGAAACACGACGGTGAGGCGGATCGCGATGATCCACCCCACCTGCCCTTGATCGCAGCCATGCCTACGCGCACGGCCAGCGCCGGTTCGACTTCGGACTACTTCACCCGGACGATCCGTCCGGTCGCTTCGGAGTCACCGGCGCGGACCTTGTAGAAGTAGGTCCCTGCACTGATCACGTGGCCTGCGTCGTCCAGGCCGTCCCACTCGAGCTCGTGACGCCCGGCTGCCTGCGAACCCAGGTCGACCCGACGCACGACGGTGCCGTCGGCCGCGAAGAACTCGACGCGCACCGGCGTTGGGGCGGTGAGTGCGTAGGACAAGGTGCTCGTTCCACGGAACGGATTCGGCGAGACGCTCTCGACGCGGAGCCCGTCTCCTGTGCCCGCGCTGAACTCGGGAGCGTCCGCGGGATCGAGGAGACCCATGTCGAGCGCAACGTCGTCGACGTACCAGCCGAGCTTGTGCCCGGAGATGTTGCTGCGGAAGTAGAAGCGGAACTGGAAGTCGCCGCCCATCCACGAAGAGAGATCGAAGATGGCGGGACGGTATCCATCCGAGGTGTAACCGTTGTAGCCGCCGGTGAAGTTGAGCACCTGGATCGAGTCGTCCGGGTATCCGCCGACGGGTTCGACGACGACCCAGCGGTTCTGCCCCGCGTCCCACACCTGGATCTGCCCGCCGTCGTCCGGATCGGTCCAGTACCAGTGGTGGAACGTTAGGATCAGCTTCTCCGCCTCGCTCGTGTCGAAGACCGGAGACGTGAGGTAGGAAATCTGCACGTCCTCGTACGGACCGTGGATGTCCGTCCCCCACACGTTGACGCCGGAGAAGGTCGGCGGCGGATCGGAAGACGGGTAGTTGGGCGTACCGCGATCCCATTCGCCGAACGGAACGTATCCGCCGCCATCCGCCTCGAACGTCTCCGCGGACGGAAGCATCGGATTCCACTCCGCCGCTTGGCTGCCGACGACGTCGAGCTCGGCATATCCGACCCCGAGCCCCGGCACGCCGAAGGCGGTGACGAGATAGCCCGTGTTCTCGGGAACTCCATCGAGGACGAACGCACCGGACGCGTCGGTGAGAACGGACGGAAGCGGCGCATCCAACAGTTCCACGATCGCATCCGGCACCGCGGTACCGGTCGAGTTCCGCACGACACCCTCGATCGACCCGAACGGCGCACGGAAGAGGTCGATCACGATGCTCTGCGTCTGCCCATGGACGACCGTGACCGGAACGTCACTCGGAACGTAGAAGAAGTCGCCCTCGGCCCGGATCGTGAGGTTCGTGGCGCTGAGTTGGAGCGACGTCTCCCCCGTCGGCCCGGTCAGATCGAGCCGACCGGTCTCGACGATCTGGATCACGCGACCCTCGAGCGGTTCGAGCGTGTCGCCGTCGCGCACGAGCACGTCGACGTTGCCGTATCCGAGAAGGAGACGGTCACGCGCCGCGACGAGATTCGGACGCTCTCCGATCTGCCGGTCGCCGGTCCAGGCCGAACCCGTGGCACTGAAGATCTCCTCGACCAGGTCCGGCGTCATCGGCTCCCCGAAGAGCGCGAGGGCCTGTCCCTGAAGCGACGCAATCGCGCCGGTGACGATCGGCGACGCGCCCGATGTGCCGTTGAAGCCGGCGGTGTACCGCACCTCCGGGTCTCCGCCCTGGAGATCGCCGCAGCAGGTGGTGACGATGGACGAGCCCCAGCCCTGGAGGTCCGTCCGCGTTCCGTAGTTGGAGAAGCCCTCCGCGTTGAGCCCGTTCGGAGTCCCGGCGCCGACCACGATCGCGCCACTGTCACGGACGCGACGATCGAAGAGGTTTCCGTAGAGAGCGTCGTCGAGGTTGACCGTTCCATTGCCGCCGGCCTCGACGCAGATCACGCCGGTAGCGGTCACGACCTGGATCGCGTCGAACACGTCCTGCCACCACTCGCACGGCATCCAGTTCTCGGGGCCGGAGCACTGCACTTCCATGAGGAAGACGGAGCCCGGATCGAGCACGCTGCCGGCGTCGAGGATCGCGTCCGGAATCGAGAACGTGTTGAGCGAGACGACTCCCGCGCGGACGTCCGCGGCGATTCCGTTGATGCCGAAACCGTTGTGGATCCCGGCGACTTCGCCGTAGACCGCCGTGCCGTGGTCGTCGGTTCCGTAGTCACCCGCGGTATAGAAAGGATCGGGCAGATCCTCGTGCGCGAAGAGCCAGCCCCACTCGAGGTCGAGGAAGTCGACGCCCGCTCCGAGACCACCCGGGAACGTCCACGCCGTCTCCGCTTCGATGCCGACGGGCGCGTCGTACAGATAGCCCTGCAGCGGAGAGAAGTCGGGGGTAGTTCCGGCGCCGGCGAACCCGGAGATGCCGTCGACGACAGCAGAGCCGTCGACGACGGCAGAGCCGGAAGCGACGGAACCAGCAACACCGTCGACGGCGGCAGAGCCGGAAACGGCGGAGCCAGCGGCCAGGCCCGTCACCGTGGCGTCCGCGGCCAGGGCGGAGCTGAGGGCTTCGACCAAACCACCAGGCTGAGCGATCGGCTCGGCCCAGGCCATCTCGACTCCGGGAACGCTGTCGAGGGCGGTAAGCAGATCCGCGAGCCTCACCTCGGCCGCGATCTCGTCTCCGAGCGAAGGCAGTTCGATCATCGCGTAGAGGTTGAGGTCCGGCAGGGAGTGCTTCGTCCGCGCCTCTCCGTCACGCCGCATCTCATCGAGCAGGGACTCGGACTTCGAGAACCGGGGCGAGAGAGTCGCGCCGGGCACCGACGCGACAAGGCCCGCAAGCGGCGCGAGATCGAACCCGGTGAGCGAGACCGCCTGTCCGTTGCGGATGCGCGCGCCGCTCTCTTCTCCGAGCTTCACGACGACGCGGTCCTGGTTCACGCCTCTCGTCATCTGGGTGAAGAGCGGACGCCCCAAGGCCCGAGACGTCGAGACCGCCTCGGAAGGGAGTCTGTCCGCCGCGATTGCGTCCGGAGCGACGGGCACCAAGGGAAACGCCCCACCAGATGCCAGGCTGAGCAGCACAGCAGCGATGGATGGAACGACGAGACGAGAGGAGCTGGGGAGTGGGCGCAATCTCATGTGCGGGGGACCTCCGGTGTGCGCGGTTCATCCGATCGGGTCCGGGCGCTGGAGACGGCCTCGAGCAAGGGCGCCGCGAAGGGCTCCGAGGCCCGTTCAGCGCCCGATGGGCCCGATCTGAAGCAGCTACGAGCATACCGCAGGGACGATCGTGTCCGGGAGAGAAGGTTGGACCGCGAGGGCAGCTAGCGCGAGGGGAGGAGACGAACCTCCGACGCCAGAGTCGTCGCGACGAGACGCACGCCCGGACGATCGAACGCCAGACTCGCCACCGGGGCACCGAGCGTCGCCAGAACGACTGACTCCCTCAGCTCCAGCGGAGCCGCCACGCCGAGAGACTCCGCCTCCGTCATCGTGGCATTCGTCGACTCACGCTCCAGGGTCGCGGCGTCGATCACAGATGCCAGATCCCACGAGCGCACGGTGCGATCGCTCCCGCCCGAGACGAGACCGTTGCCGTCGGGGCGAAATGCCAGACAGGCGACCGAGCCCTCGTGACCGTCGAGGATGGCGAGTTCGTGATCGGCTGTCGGGATGGCGATCCGGATGCTCCCGTCTGCCCCCGCACTCGCGAGGAGACGGCCATCCGGTGAGAACGCCAGCTGTTCCACGAATCCATCGTGCATCGTGGGAACCGCGATCGGAGTCTCGACGTCGAGCTGGAAGACGCGCACCTTACCGTCGCGCGAGCCGGTCGCGAGCACGTTCTCCACCGGCGACCACGCCACCACGGTCGCCGAGTCCTCGCGTCCCCCGAGACCCCGCGCCAGCCACCCTCGCTTCGTCTCCCAGACGATCGCAGCCCCATCCTCTGCTCCGGTGGCGAGGAACCTCCCATCGGGAGAGAACGCGACCGACAGGATCGGCGCTTCGTAAGGAAGTTCCGCGAGAATCTCCCAACCACCCGTGTCCCAGATGCGGGCGACCCCGTCCCCGCCACTCGTGGCAGCACGATCCCTTTCCTGGGTCAGGGCGATCCCGCGGATCCACTCCGCAGAGCCCTCGCGCTCCAGGGCCGGCTCCAGAGTCGCGCCATCCAGAATGCGGAGGGTGCCGTCGGAGAGCCCGAGCGCGATCGCGAGGCCGTCCGCGGTGAAGGCGACACCCAGCGCAGATGGCCCTGCGAGGTCGATGGAACGGGACTCGAACTGCGGAGCAGAGTCCGACTCCGTCGCAGTGGCGGTCACAGTCGCAGTCGCGGTGACAGGCGCCGTGGCACTCGCTGTCGCTGTCGCAGTGGCAGGCGCGGTCGCGGTCGCTGTCGCAGTGGCAGGCGCGGTCGCGGTCGCAGTCGCAGCCGCAGTCGCAGTCGCAGTCGCGTTCGCAGTCGCCATCACGACGACGTTCGCCAGAACGAGAGCGATCGGGACGAACGTGAGCGTCCGGATCCACGATGTCACGGGCACCTCCAACCTGATGTGAGCCAACCTCTCGATGGTAGCACCTCGCGATCGCGCTCCCGACGATTCGGGTGCATACTCCACGCGGCTCCGATTCTCGATTCATCGTCACTCGGCGCGGTAGGACGACCTGCCACGGCACCCCCGTCATCCCCGGGAGATCCCTCGCATGGAAACCCAATGGCGACCTCTGCACCTCGACACCGAAACCGAGTCACTCGCTGAGTTTCTCTCCGGGGAGACCTGGCCGTTCCACGGCACGCCGAATCCATCCATGGAAAAGACGACCGAGTGGGTCGCCTCCGGCCGCTTCGGAAACGACGAGGACACGCAGAGCTTCTGGGGATGCATCGGCGAGGAACGCGTCGCGCTCCTCACGGTGATGGACCTGGCCGATCCCACTCCTGTCTTCGACCTACGCATCGCCACCGCGCGACGCCAACAGGGAATCGGCAAGTCCGCCCTACGGTTCCTCGCAGAGTGGACCTTCCACGACGCAGACAAACACCGGATCGAAGGCCACACCCGCGCCGACAACCTCGCCATGCGCGCCCTCTTCCGCGCCGCCGGCTGGGTCCAAGAAGCCCACCACCGCCAAGCCTGGGGCAGCGCCGACGGCTCCTGGCAGGACGCCGTCACCTACACCCTACTCCGAGACGACTTCGAGAACGGAACCCGCACCCCACGCCCCCCAATGGACGACTGAGCCTTTCCCAAACCGCCTCCGGAACGCCGAACGTCCGCATGTGCACGATCCAGACGCCATCAAAGCAACCGCCCCCCCCACACCGCCGCCCACCCCCAAAAACCTCCCGCACGCCATCTCTTCGAATGCGACGCAGAATGAGCCCCCTGGGCGTCCTGTAGGTTTCGTCCCTCGAAACCGGAAGGATGCCCAGGGGGCGTAGACTGCGATGTCCGGAAGCCCCCAGATGGCACCGCGGCTCGAAACCGGAAGGACGCCCAGGGGGCGTACGACACGTAGTCCGCTCGAAGCCCCCTAGATGAGAGTGCGGTCTCGTTCCTGCCCGACCCGCCCCTTCCGGCAGAGGTCCGACCGAAGGAACGCCGCCGCATGACGCGTCTGCACGTCGAGTGACTCGGCGAGGTTCGCTCCACATGCGTCCCGCACCGTCGCCACGATCGCCGTACGCGCCGCCTGCGTCGCCGGACTCCCGGCAGGAGGCAGCTCCGGCATGGTGTCCGTCACGCCCGCCACGACTTCGCGAACGAGTTCGCGCTTCGCCACACCATGCTCGCCGCCGGACGCAATGTTCCAAGCCGCCTTCAGCGCGTCCTCCATCGGACCGGCGAAGTCGACGAGCCAGCCGGATGCGTTCTCGCCGGTCACGGGGCGACCGGTGAGGAGGAGCTGAAGGAGCTTCATCCAACCGTCTCCGGACGTCTTGCGGAACGGCCAGTGACAGCCTTCCATCCCGGGTACGACCGGCAGCGTCACCTCGGGGAAGCCGAGCAGCGTGTCGCCCAGCGTGACCAGATAGTGACAGTGCGTCATCAGCTCGAGGTAGCCGCCGAGGCAGCGCTTCCCCGGAACGAATCCGACCGAGACGGCGAACTCGCTGTCGAGACGACGCGCGGTCCGGGACCAGTCACCGGCGATCCGTGCGCCCTCTTCCTCCGAGTCGAGCGCGGGGAAGAACTCGTTCGTGTCCGCTCCCACCATCTGCGTCGAGAGGTGGAAGTCACTCGTGAGGATGACGCGGTCGATCTTCTCGGCCTTGAGCCAATCGATCGCGCGACCCAGCTCCGCATCGACGTCCGCGTTGTAGCTCTCGCGCGAGATCGTGATGACGCCGACCTTGCCGTCGTGCTCCGCGTTGACGTAGAGCTGCTGCCACTCGGGGTCGCCGATCCGCTCCAGCGCGGCCGGATACCAGGAATCGCCCTTCGCCGCTTCGGGGTGGTGCTTGTGGTAGCGCTCCACCGTCGCGATCGCGCGCGTCATGCCGATGTCGCGGATCATCGCGAGGATGCCGCGACGGAACTGCGCACAGAGCTCGCCCATCGCGTTCATGAGTCCGAGGTGCGCCCGTTCTTCCTTCAGCATGAGGCTCGTCATCTGGACGAGCGGGCCGAGGATCCAGTCGAGGAACTCGGCTTCGTCGTCGTCGTCGAACGGGAAGTCCACGACCGGACGGAAGTGGTTCGGCGGATACCAGTCCTGACCGCTGTCCTTGTGCTGGACGAATTCGGGCGTCGGCTCGAAGAGCGGACCGTACTCGCCGGCCAGGTGATGGAGACAGGACCAGGTGAGGAACGTCGCGCCCTTCGCGCCGATTGCATCGTGCGCACGAACCGGGTTCGGGCCGATGTGCTTCCGCACGTACTTGTCGATCTTCCAGACCGGCGTGTTCGTCATCCGGTGATAGCGCACCGCGGCGAGCGTGATCCCGCAGAAGAGGACGTCCAGGACGAACGACCAGTCGTCGCTCACCGGAACGGGCACGAGCCCCAGGGCCCAGAAGAGCTTCGTCACGTCGGACGGCTCGTCCTCCACCACCTCGAAGATCTTGTTGATCTCGTGCGGAAACGCAGGGTGCGCGATGCCAACACCGAGCTGCGACGCCGGGAACCCCGACGTCACGGAGCGGATCTGGATGTCCGGATAGGACGCACGGAACATCTCGTAGTGCGCGCGCTTGATCTCGAGGATCTCGGGAATCGCCTCGAGCAGGAACTTCGGACGAAGGGGCTTCAGCTGATCGGGCAGACTCTTCCCGTCGTAGGTGAGACGGACCATGTTGCCGAGGATCCTGTCCGCACCGTCCTTGCCGAACGCACGCACGAGCCCGGGATACTGGCGGGAGATCCCATCGGGAGCTCCGGGCATGTCGAGCCCGACGATCGGCACGCCGAACGGTTCGAGCCGCGCACCGAGCTGCATCATCTTGCCCGCGCCGACGATTCCACCCGCGCCGGAGATGACGAGCGCGCCGCGATCCCCCGCGGGACCGAACACGCTCGACACGAGTTCGATCGGATCGGCGGGAAGACGGCCGTTTCGGAAGACATCGAGCACGGTCCCGAGACCCAGGGTCCCGAGCGTGTCTCTCCGCATCGTCTTGATCTCGTTGGTCCCTTTCGAAGTCGTAGTCGCCATCACCGCTTCCCTCCGTCGCTCACCTCGAAGAGGGCTGCGATTCCGACGTCTCCTGCCGCGCAACCGAAGACGAGCACGCGCCCGCCTCCCAGGTCCACGGCCTCCTCGAACGCTTCGATGAGGATGCGGGTGAGCGTCGGTCCCTGAGGATGCCCCCAGACGAGCGAGCACCCGGTGCGGTTCATGTCGCGCCAGTCGTAGTTCAGGACCTTCGCGAACACCGCGTCGTTCACCGCGAACGGATTGTGGTTCTTGACCACCGCGACATCGCTCATGGCGAGCCCCGTCTTCTGGAGCAGCTTCTGTACGGCGATCGCAGGAGCTTCCGGCATGAGGCTCGGGTCCGTCCGGATCTCCGTCTTCGCGAGGAAGCGGATGTCGATCTCGGGACGCGGGCTCAGCTCCTTCGCGCGCGCTTCGGTCGTGACGAGGAGGCAGGCCATCCCGTCCGACGCATGCGTCTGCGTTCCGCCGGTGACACACGTATCGAGCTCGCGCATCGCGCGGAGACCATCCAACGTGAGCGGACGCACACCGAGGTCCGAGTCGATCCGTCCGAGCGGCTTCCCCTGGACGGTGAGGACGTCGAGCGGGAAGAGCACGCGGTCGAGGAACCCGGACTCGATCGCGCCGAAGTACTGCTCGGTTCGGTGAAGGGTGAGCTCATCGACCTCGCGGCGGTCGATCTTGTACTTCCGCGCCGCGATTCCGGCGGTCGTGATCATCGCGTTGCCGGTGGCGGGGTCGAACCCGAAGTTGTCCCAGACGTCCGCGATCGGGACGGTGCGCTGATAGGAGCGCCGCTCCGGGAAGACGCCGACCGGCGAGTCGCTCGTCCGGTCGAAGGTGAGGACGCCGACCGTCTCGTGTCCGCCGCTCTCGACCTCGGCTCCGGCCGCGACCACGGCCTGGAGACCGGTCGCGCAGGCCTGCTCGAGGTGATAGCCCGGCACCCGCTCCCCGAGGCAACTCGCCACGAGCGGAGCGTTCCAGAATTTCCAGTGCCAGGGGATGGTCGAGCCGATGACGAGGTAGTCCAGCTCGCTCTTCGGTACCCGCCTCTGCCCCAGGATCCGCCCCATGGCCTCACCGGCGAACTGGCCGATGTTGACCTCGGCGAGCGCGGACTGCTGCCACGCGGGGAAGAAGCTGCTGCCCCAGGTGCCGTACGGAATCCGCGCCTGGGGGAACATCGCGATCTCTTTCATGGATCTCCCTTCTACCGGACAGCGACCGGCCTCACGGCGGCCGCCCCGGGAGGGCGATTCTCGGGGAGATCGGCGTCCCGCTCAAGGTGTGGGTGCAGGTGCGGGCTGTGGAGGGTGGCCCGCGACGGCGGATGACGGCAGGTGGGCTAGCTGGCCAACGGTTGACTCGCCGGCCAAGGCCGGACAGGACCGCTGCGTACCTCGCTCTGCTTCTGCCCGGAAGGGCGCACAGGTGATCGCATGAGGCGACGGATACCGTGCCGGAAAGACGAGGTCCTTGGTCAGCGGAACACGCCCTTGATCTGCCCCCAACTTCGCTCGAGGATCGGCGTCGGCACACAACTATCGGTCTCGCAGGACGTCCCGACTCCGAGGAACCGCCCGCCCAGGAATGCACACCCTTCGTCGGTGGTCATGGAGCACTTCGTGTCGACACAGCACCCCCCTGTCTCGGCACCGCAGCCAATCCCGTATGCGCCGATCAACTCACCGCACGGGCTGTTCTCCGGAGCGCACGGCGAATCGGCGGCAAGCCAATACCGGAGCAGGTCGTGGTCAGAAATGTCGCCACACTCGCGTGGATCACAGAACAACGGATCGGTCCAAACCTGATCTCCCTCGAGAGTGAGCGCGATCCCATCCGCGATGCCCGTGCTATCGAGCGAAGAACACCGTGCGTGAAGGTCGCCAAAGCCGAGGAAGTCCCCGCCGCAGTTGCCGGAGACGATCGAATGGTCGAGTTCGACCAACGAGCCCCAGTCCATGGTGATTCCACCTGCTCGCGCGATGGTGCATCCGATGGCCTCGAGTCTTCCGGTGATGTGCACACCGCCGTAGTCGACGATGATCGTGTCCCGAAGTCGGGCCGTTGCGTCTACGCCAACCTTGAGACGGCCGTCGTTGTCGACGATGCGACACCGTTCCACCTCCCCCACGGTTCGCCCGGCGAAGATGATCAGCCCTTTGTATCCTCCGTTGAAGAACATGTCGCAGTCCGAGATCCGAACGGCGTCACAGTCGTGCGCCGTGATTCCTGACTGGGGCCCGAAGTTCCAAGAGAACGTCGATCGCTCGACGCGCACCTCGCGAACGGACCGAACGTCGATGACTCCCCCTCCGTACTCGAACGTATCGGGGGGGCCGCACGAATTCAGGGAACAATCTTCCACGACGACCTGCGCTCCCCCCTCGGCCAGGACTGCACCTCCGTACTGCGCTCGAAGCTCTTCGAACGCCAGCCCCTCGACCGACACGATGTCGTCGGGATCGAGCCTGAGTTCGAACCCTCGTTTCGGGTCGTCATATCCCGGACCCACCAACCGCGCCGCCCCGGCCCCGGACTCGGAGCGAATGGACAGACTCATCGATTCGATCAGCACGTTGGTGTTGCCGGGGCCCTCATACCTACCGGAGGCCAACAGGATCTCGTCCCCGGACATGGCGGCATCGACGGCGGCCTGGATCGTGGGGTACTCGCTCGGGACGTGCAGGACACTCGCCGCGGCCGGGCACCCGCAGAGGCAGACAGCCAAGGGAGCGAGAGCCCAAAGTTGCTTCTTCATTTCTGCAGCCTCATTTCAAGACGATCACTTGCTTCTCGGCGAAGCGCCCCGAGCTGCTCGTTCCCGTCACCCAGTACGAACCGGAGGGGCGGTCCGGTCGATGAACCGGTCCTCCGGATTCGGTCGTTCAGTCCCGCTTCAGGACCACGATCCGCGCCTTCCGCTGTCCCGCCGATACCCAGAACACACCGCTCTCGAGTCGCTCCCCGTAGCTGTCGGTGAGGTCCCAGTCCACCACTCCGGACTCTGCGCCCGGGAGCGTCGCGCGCACCCGTCCGCTCACGTCGACTACCTTCGCTTCCGCTCCCGCCGGAAGCGCGAGGGAAACCGCGTTCGCCACGACGGTCGGGCCGAGCACGAGGCGGGGCGCCTCCTCCTCCTCGCCTCCCTCCACCTGGACGCTGGTCAGCGCCGACCACTCTCCCTCTCCCAATTGGACACGGAGCTCGTAGGTAGCAGGAACGCCGGTGCCAAGGGACCGGTCCCAGACTTCTTCCCGACCGAGACCCTGAACCTGTCCTTCGGCGACAAACTGGTCACTCCCGGCGGCTCGCCGAACGACTGCCCACCGCGTCTCCGGCTCCACCCCGGTCCACTCCCAGGACACGAGCACCTGGTTCCCTAACCGTTCCGCCGTCATTCCGGAGATCAGAACCGGGGTCACTCCGCAGTCGCCTTCGAGCGCACCGATCCAGCCACACCCGTTCGAGTTCTCGGGACGGCACGGGCTGTCGGGAAGAACCGTGAGATCCATGTTCGAGACGTCACACAGAAGCGGATCGACGAAACGGGTCGAGGTGAGATCGAAGCCGCTATTCGTGAGGTCCACGTCCCAGAAGACGTTGCATGGGGCGGTGCCCCCGACGGGATCGAAGAGGTTCAGCTCTCCGGAAACAACGATCGAGTTTTGGAGTGTCGAGGAGACTGCGTTCACACGGAGCCCCTGGTTGACCACTGTCAGCCGATCCAACTCGAGGAAGTCGGTCCTGAGCAACGAGCCCGGTCCCGCCTCCTCCAATGGCGCGGGCGCACCGAAAACAGAACGCGACACCCTCCCGTACATCGGATCCCCGTCAGTCCAAGGATCGATCCTGAGAGTCGACGCACCCGCGGCCGTCCCCACGTCCCAGAAGATGCAATCCTCCACGATGTTGTTGCGGGCACCGAGGTCGGGCCCCCCAACCGGGGAGTCGACGTCTGCCACGAACGTGCAGCCTCGGAGCTCGACCCGAGAACCCTGGGCAACCTTGACCTGGCTACCCGCGTCGAAGCGATCCCAGCTGAACACGGAACCCTCGATCAGGATGTCGACAGCCGCGGCGATCTCCACCGAGCCGGCCCCGATCCGGCCTCGGTTGTTCCGGAAGAGGCAGTCCCGGACCTGCAGGCGGGCGGGACCCGAAATGGCCCCGCCATCATCTGCGTCGTTGTTCTCGAACCGGCAGTTCTCGATGACCACGGGTTCCCCGTTGGAGAGATGGAGGGCACCCCCACGCAGGAACTCCCCCCCGGGCTGAAGGGGAGAGCCCTGCCCGTCCTCGAAACCGATCGACTCGATCCTCACCGGGCCCACCAGAAACGCATGCATCATGCTCCCCGTCCCCTCGCACGGGCGAAGAATGGTGGCCTCGCTCCCCGCTCCGATGAGAGCAATCCCATGCGGAAGCTCCAGGTTCTCGAAGTACTCGCCCGGCCCGATGGCGATCGTGTCGCCCGGAGCCGTCAGAGCCAGAACGGCAGCAATCCGTCCGCACTCTGGCGGATCGGCTGCGTCGACTTCCCACACGGTCGCCCTCGCGGAACGAACGCTGAAGCCGACGAACCAGATCGCAGTCGCGTAGAGCGCCAACCGGTGCAGCAGTCGTAGGTGTCTGGACATGATTCCTCCGAGCGACCTCGTTCACCGAGAAAGCGCAATCAGTTTCGGAGTCCGTTCGAAGTCTTCCGCACGGACCCTCAGGAAGTACACGCCGACGGGAGCCATTCGTCCCCGGTCGTCGAGCCGATCCCAAACGAGCGAACTGGCGCCTGCGTCCATCTTACCCTGAAATACCTGCCGGACCAGCCTCCCGGAGGCCTCACCCTTCCGCAAGAGAGGCGTCGCGTCACTTTCCGTCACGATACCCACCCGGGGTATCGACGCCGCAAAGACCTGCGCACGCCATACCCGGTGCGTGTATAGGCGAGTCTCCGCTTTGCAGCGCCGTACCCCAGCCGGGCAAACACGACATGAACACTTCCATCGCGGCCACACTCACGGGTGAAGGCGACCCCTCTTGTTGCATCGCCGATACCCCGTGATGAAGAACTCGTACAAACAGCTGCACGCGCGATCACCGCTCGGGGTACGAGGGAATCCCCTCGTGCGGACGGATCCACCTGGTGGGGTATCCCCGTCGACAACGTTCGCATCCTTCTCACCCGCAGCGGGCACGGCGTCACACACGTTCCCGCCCCGATTTGCGCTCCAAGCTAGCGCCCGGACTCTCGGAAGACCGAACGGATCTGTCCCCAGGACATCCTGACCATAGGAGTCGGCTCGCAGAGACCCCAGCCGCAGTAGACGCCGTCGCCCTGGTACACGCCGCCATCCGCCTCACACTCGAGACGCGACGTATTCCGGCAGTCCCCGCCGGAGAAGCAACACGCACCGACCGCGTCCGGGCAGTACACACTCCCGCCCATACCGAATCCGAGCGAACCGAGCGCGACCGGAGCCTCCGGGTCGTTGATGACGCTGTCGTCGACGAAGAACACCCCTTGTGTCGGGTGGGCGATGCTCGAAAACAGTCCAGGGCCCCCATCCTGGTACCCAAAAAAAGCGCACATCTGGAAAACAAGCGTCGTCTCGGGATAGGCCCAGGCGATCGCGATGCCCTCGCCACTCGCCGGCCAGTCGTCGGTGACGAGTTCGTAATCACCGCAGGAGCGGTAGTCGAGCAGGTGTACCGAGGGGCCATACTCCACGCCGAAGACCACTCCGGCGACTCGAGGGCTCGAACCAGAAGGAAACGCCGCGAGCACGGAGAAGAGGAACGGGCCTTCGCCATCGACTCGAGAGACGACTTCGTCGCACGAGATCGGAGTGTCCCCGCCACAGTCGGCGGGGTCCCCGTCCGTGTACGCACCGTCGGTCTGCGCGTGGACCAGGAGAACGCCATGGGCGTTGGGGCCTGCGTCGGCAGGACTGCTGATCGCTGCGACCGAGAGGATCAGGAGGACCGGGAAGACAGGGAGAACCGGCAGGATCGAGACGGCTGGAGCGGAAGGCACACGACGGGACATGATCGCCCCCCTCGAGGAGTTCGTGACCCAATCTGCCGCGGCGTCGCCTCCCGATCGCCCATGCACGTCCGAGGTGACGGTCGAGGCGCGGCTTGTACGAGAGAGTCTACCATCACCCGTACAACCCACGCCCGCAAGTTTCGCACGCTTCTGGTGAAGCCGACGTAAAGCCCGTGACCGTCGCGATGCTACATCACCGTGAGCATCGTCTCGTGCGCCGCGATCTCGATCGGCGCGTACTCCTCCTCCGGCACGCCGAGGTGCTGCGCCACGGACGATACCAGTCGCGAGTAGTACACCTTCGCCGTCACCTCGAGCGGACCTGCCGCGACATCGGCCGGAAGCTCCCAGGTGTACGTTTCGGTGCGTGCTTCGAGCGGCGGGAGGCGGTAGTCGGTCCCGAACGCCGCCGTGTTCCACTGCGCGATGGTCATCCGTCCTTCGGGATCGATGTAGGGCAGGCGGTAGATCCGATCCCCCACGGGGACGGGGCCGTCGCGACGAACTCCCTTGAAGTCGGCGAGATCCTGAATGTCACCGAGGTCTTGGTAGGCGAGAAGGTCCGAACCGATCGTGTACTCCTCTCCCTCGAACCCCTTTGGGTCGACGGGCAGATGCCACACCTTGCCGGCCGAGTCCTTCGCCTCCACCTCGAGCCAGACGACCCGTTCTTCTGCCGACCCGGTCGGGATCATGTGCCCGGCCTTCGCGTTCAGCACGACCGCGGACAGCTTCGCCGTCTTCCCTGCCTTGACCGACCTCTCCACGGGATGGATCCGCACTTCGACCGACCCGATAAGCTTGCCGTTGTCGTGCGCGCCGTTGAAGAGGTGATTCCGCACATCCGGGAGAGTCTCCCCACCGTCGACCGAAGTTCCCTCGGACGCGGCCATGTGGCACTTCTGGCAGGTCACGCCGGCGGCCGCGTACGGGCCGTCCTTCCACTCGAGGTGCGTCGCCTTGACCCAGAGCCCCCAAGGATCCTTCTCGTTGTGGCAGGTGCCGCAGAACTCCGCGGTGCTGAGGAACTCGTTGTGCTTGATCCCGTGGTACTCGCTCACCCGATTCGGCCGCGGACCCTGCTTCGTTTCGCCGGGTTCCGAGATCCAGTTGAAGTTGAAGGGCGTATCGCCCTCGAATCCCGACGCTGTGGCAGAGATCAGCTAATGCCGTGCCTTCGTTCGCGAGGCGCGTCCCCGCCGCGGGCCGACTGGGAGGAATGTCTCCGGCGCAGAGGGAACGCGCGAGCGGCGCGTGGCAGCCGTTGCAGCCGGCCTTCACGCCCGCCACCTTCTCGACCTTCTCGGCGTGCGGAAGAGCGAAGTCTGAAAGCACTGATCTCGTCCCACTCGTGGACGAAGCACTGGGACATCATTGCCTGCTCGTGCTGTCTCGCGATGTCGACGTGGCACTCGGCGCAGACGGAAGCTTCTTCGTAGTCGTCATAGCTCTTACTGCCGTACGCGGCGTCACCGGCAGGTGCGGCGAGTGCAGCCCCCGTGAACACGACGCTGACCAGAAGCGCGCCGGCCGAGGCGGCGCGCAAGACGAGTGGGTGGGATGATTAAGACGACCTCCTGGAGAGAGCTCGGAACGATTCTCGCCGTTCGAGACTGATCCGCTCCAGGTGGGCTGTCGGGACTCCCCACCTTCGATAGGAAGTCGTGCGCTCAGAGTTGAGCGTGGCTTCTCGACCGCCGATCGGGATGGACGGCCTCCGACACTCGATGCGACCCGACGGCAGTGTCGACGAGGTGCCGACGCGGTCGCCGATCCGGGCGGCACCAGCACCCAGGGTGAGTGCCCCGAAGATCCACGCGGTCGCGGCCCGCTGCTTCGTCCGTACGGCAACGCGCGACGGCCCGATCCTCGCGTCCGGGCCAGATGCGATCATGGAACATCCATACTGCGTCGGCGGATTCGGTTCCACTGATCTGCCATCTCTGTCCGGCCCGGGGGGAGCCGCATACGATCCGGTGAGACGAACGATGCCGCCCTCGAACGCGGACTTCTCGCACACCATGACCGATTCTTCAGGCCAGGAGTCGATCCACACCGATCCCGTCGACCGCGGCCTGCCCAGGTGCTGGAGAAGCACCACGCCTTGCTGAGCGTCACCGTCCTTGCTCCAGGTGTAGGAGATCGAGAGGAACTGACCACGCGCGGACAGAGACCCCTTCGGCAGTCGTCTCACAGAGCTCCGCGGGCTCTTCCGGATCGGAGCCAGAGGTGGTTCGTGCCGACGAACGTACCGACGAGTTCCTGGAGAGGGACGACCGACATCTGCGAGTTCCTCCTGCACTGATCGACGAGAAGTGTTGACCGAGCATGTACCGGTTTCCGCGGACTGAAAATCCAGTTAGGCTGGACCCACCCTTTGAAGATTCTGGAACGCGGATTGAAGGAGTTGCAATTTCGCCAGAGTGTGCCTCCCGCGTCGACGTTCTCCCACTCCGCAACCTGTTGCCAACGATTACCGATGGCGATTGCGCGATAGCGGAACCTGCTGCAAGCCCGCTTCCTTTTCTCCCTGCAGGACACGCAACGAGGTCCAAACAAGCCGCCTGAAGCAGAGACGGGGGCCGAGTTCCTGGCGGGGCGACTGCCGGCAAATGGCGAAACCGCCCGGACCGCGTACGACGACGAAGGAGACATGACCCATGAAGTCGAAGAAGCAGAGTATGGATTGTCTGGTCGATCGCTCACGCAGCCGCCGGGCGCTGGTTGAGCCGCGCCTGGATCCTCCGGCTGCCGGTGACGGCGAGTTGAAACGCTGGCACGACGTCGAACCGCGTGGTGGCTACTACCGGACGTCGACGAAGGCTTCGTCGGTGGTGACTTCACCAGCATGGCGGGGCTGGGACTTCAACCCGAACCCGGAGTGGGCCTGGTCGACAACGCCGACTACCCGACCGTGAACGGGGATGCTCTCACGACTTCACCCGTGACTCTTCCGCACCCGCCGTTTGGGCCGGTGGTGGGGTCGCCCTTCTCCACCGAACTTCGACGGTCCGAGGAACGCAGGCGACACGGATCTCGGTATGAACCTCTTCTGGCGGCATTGGCGCTGGGGCGACGGCCCGTCCGCCCGTTCCTCCAGGTCATCAAGGGCACCCTCTCTCCGACGAGTCCGAAACGTCGCTCGCCCTCGCCTCCCGCTTAGTCTGATGTGATCCGGAGATTGATCGAACCATCTCGATAGCGGACTGGTGCCGGCTCCCATCAGGGAGATCTGCCCGCAGTGCGGGGCGCCATTGAGAAACTGGGACGGCCCACGCGCTCCCGGGCCGTCCCTATTGGATCGATTCTCGTCCAGGTCGATCGTTCGACTAGTTCAGGCGAACCATCTTCCGCATCTCGACGACGTCACCGGCAACGAGACGGTAAGTACACGCCCGCTCAGCGTCGCCGCATCGAACTCGCCAGCCCTGTGGACGCCTGGCGGGCTGGACCTGATCGACGACGGTCGAGAGGGCGATCGCGGCCACCGACGTCGGTAGACCGCGATCGAGACGTGGCTCTCCTCGGGGAGGTTGTACTCGATCGTGGTCATCCCGCTCATCGGGTTCGGGTAGCTGCGCGAGGATCTCGCCGGTCGAGAGTTCGGGACCCTGGACGCCGCCACATCTCGCCGGCCGCGAACTCCCGTCCGGACCGCCTCGATCCGGACGTTGGACTGGCCGTCTGCGGAACGGAGCGCGAGGTCGGTCTGCGCCACCCTGCTCTCGGTGATCGAAGCCGATCCACGCCAGGTGATCTGGTCGAGGTAGACGTCGTCGTTGTTCGCGCTCGCGTCGCACATGAACCGGTGCAGCTTCGCGTTGGTCGGGAAGTTGTAGCTCGAGCGGGAGATCGTCACGGTGGTGACGTAGAACGTGTTGTTCGCGAAGCTCGGACGGGCGTAGACCGCGACCGTCTGCCAGGTGGAGCCGTCGAAGTACTGGACCCAGAAGTCCTCGCCGTTCTCCATGCTCACCGCGCGGAAGTAGAACTCCACTTCGAGCGTGTTGTAGGCCGACACGTTGTAGCCGGCCGTGTGGTAGAACGAGGACGCAACGCCGCTGTTGTCCTGGATGTCGGCCGCCGCATTCCCCTGCCACGCGTAGGTGCCACCGGTGTAGCGGGACATGTCCGCGCCGCCGTCGGTGTAGCTACCCATGCCGCTCTCGAAGTCATCGTAGGTGATGGTCGTGAAGCCGCCACCGCCCGTACCGCTCACCGAGATGTAGTTCGTCTTCGTCTCGCCGTCGCTGCCGCAGGCGTTGGTCGCCGTGAGCGTGACGGTGTAGGTGCCGGCCGCGGAGTAGGTGTGGCTCGGGTTCTGCGACGTGGACGTGCCCCCGTCACCGAAGTTCCAGCTCCAGCTCGTCGGGCTGCCCGTGGAGAGATCGGTGAACGCAACCGCGAGCGGAGCCGTGCCGGAAGTCGGCGTGCCGGAGAAGTTCGCGGTCACGGTCGGCGTACAGCCGCCACCGCCGAGCATGTTCGGGCGATAGGCCGCCATCTGGGCGTCCATGCGCGCGGACTGACCGGCCGTGAACTGGAACATGCACGAGTCGTCCGTGTAGTCCATGAAGTTCGTGATCGGGTCCGCGCCCCCACCCGTACAGGTGTCACGTCCGGTCGGGCAACCGTACGCGGGGCTCGCCTCGGCCGGGGTATCGGAGACGAAGTCACCGTTGCCCGTGCAGCCGCCCTGGAAGGTGTGGTAGAGGCCGAGGAAGTGCCCGATCTCGTGCGTCCCGGTGTCACCCAGGTTGTAGGGCGCAGCCGTTCCGCCCGGCAGCGACGAATAGAGGACGACGACGCCGTGCATGTAGCTGCTCTCGGCATAGGACCAGGGGAAGGTCGCATAGCCGAGGAGGCCCTGACCGATGTTGCACGTATAGAAGTTGAGGACGTGGGCGGGGTCGATCGCGAGCGCCTGCTTCATCGCGGACTCGTTCGACGAACCCATGATGTGGGTCGACCAGGCCGTGTTGTTCGTACGGTCGGTCCCGTAGAGAGAGAACTGGAAGTTCGTGCCCGCATAGGCCGCATTCAGCACGTTGAGCTGGTTCTGGATCTGCGTGTCCGTCACGTTGTAGGAACCACTGTTGCTACGAACGACGTGGAACGCCACCGGGATCGTCGACACCACCGCGAGCGGCTCGTCGCCCCAGTTGAGTGCGATCCAGTTGTCGATCTCCTGCTGGAGATACTCCTGCTGATCCAGATCCGGTGCGACCGTGCCACAACGCTCCCCCTGGGTGTCGGTCCCGTCGGGGCTCATGTAGGTCGCGTGGTACTGCTCGGAGATTTCTTGTGCGGCATTCGAGATGGTCGGCAGAGCAAACAGGGCCAGGGCCCCAAGAACCATCCAGCGCTTCATGTGAGGTGGGATATGAGACCCGAATCTCGGACCACCCACGATTGTGGAGTTGACCCTCGGTGAACGAGCCGGGCATCGTTTGGATGTCCGAGCTTCCGGAGGTCAACGATGCCGAAGCGAACCCGCCAGTACACCCCCCAGACGAAGTTCAAGGCTGTCCTCGATATCCTGACTGGCAGTCGATCTCCAGCCCAAGTTGCCCGGTCCTACGGGGTTCATCCGAACACGGTTCTGAACTGGAAGCAGACGTTCCTCGAGCGAGGGGCTGAGGTCTTTGAGGGTGGCAACGCCACGGTCGCGTACGAACGTCAGATCGCGGATCTGGAGCAGCTTCTCGGCAAGAAGGAAGTCGAGATCGCCCTTTTAAAAAACTTCTTGGGACGCGAAGCATGACCACGAAGGAGAAGGTCGCTCTCGTGGAACGAGCGGAAGGTGAGGTCGGCCTCCGGAGGGCCCTTGAGCTCGTCGACCTTCCACGCTCGACCTGGTTCTACCAGCGCCACCGCGTTCCCTACGACGTCAAGCACGCCGACCTCATCGAGCCGCTGCTGGCCGCGACCATGCAGAGTCCAGACTATGGCTATCGGCGGATGGCTCCCGAGCTGAGTGAGAGAAAGGGTCGGGCCGTGAACGAGAAAGTCGTCCGGCGGCTGAACTCTACTCTCGGCCTCACGCAGCTTCGGAAGCCGCGGAGTCCCAAGCGGAGCAAGATCCGCGAAACGATCCAGTCCGTCGGGCGGCGAGCGAACCTCGTGGCCAGTCTCGAGGAGATCGATCTCTACGAAGTCCTCTACACGGACTTCACGGAGATACCCTACCGCCACGGGAAGGCCGTCCTGATGCCGGTCCTCGATCATCACAGCAAGGATGTCGTCGGGTGGAGTCTCGGCCCGACGCGGAACACAGACCTGGCACTCCAAGCGTGGCGGCGGGCGAGCGATCGGCTTCGAAGACTCGGAGTCGATAGATCGGGAATCATCGTTCACTCGGATCAGGACAGCGTCTACACGAGCGACGTCTGGGTCCGCCGACTCCTGCTCCACGACCACGTGCGCGTCTCCTACGCACTGCGCGGCGCTCGTGACAACAGTCTCATCGAATCATGGAACGGAAGGTTCAAGGGGGAGAATGCGAGCCTCTTCCTGGAGGCGGAAACGATCGAAGAACTGGAGCGTCTCGTCGCGGCGAAGATCCGCTACTACACTGCGAGACGGAGACACTCTAGACTAGAGAACACGTCGCCGAGGAAGTACATCCGGTGGCGGCTGGACGAAGAAGAGTAGTCACAATACCGAGGGTCAGATCCGGTCCAACTTTCGGGGCGCACTTCCGTGTTCTCCCCCATTGTTCGGGTGGGACGCAGTCGGTGCGCCCTGCGTTCCAGGCCGGTCGTCGGTACGGCCTGGGGTGATGCAGGAGACGAGCTCGACCCGCGAACGGACCCGATCTCGAACCCTACGATCCCCACAGCTCACATACGTGGCGGGCGTGAGTGGCGCACATCCCAACCCCGGGCAAGTGCGAGGTGGCGGGATTATTCGTACAAGGGCGCCAGGTCAACAAGACCCCAAGATTCCGGACCAAGCGGTCTACGGAAACCGTTCGTGAGGGCACTCAGCCGTGTACTCGGTTTTCCCTGCACAGAATCGATGAAGCGTTAGAAATCGGTAAGGAGCGCTGCTCGAATGCGCACCGAAGCGCGCGCGCAATTCATGGATTCGCGCGAAACCGGACGAGCTGATGACCGTAGATCTCACGAGAACTGGCGGCCGGAGCCACTACTGTGTCGGTCAGTCTCCCGACGGCGTCGTTGGGTACGAGGAAGACGGCCCCCTCCCCTGCCCAGACCTGGACCTGCCGACGCTCCTCATCCGGACCCAGGACGGGGGCGAACGGGCTCGGCCGCCGGTGCCCGTATACGGGAACGACATCGCCCCGATAGAACGACACTCCAGTCGGCTCCGTTCCGAAGCAGACGAGAGTTCCGCCCTCCGCTCTCGCCGCTGCGACCAGCGTCACAGTGTCGGGCGCGAAGCACTCCGAGACGATGATGAACGGCACGGAGAGCACGAACCCGAGCCAGACGACGGTCCGGATGCGAGGTCCAAAGACGCGCCGCCAACCCACCGCAGGATGCGCGCCGTGAAGCGCGCTCGCCACGAACAGCGCGAGTGGAGTCACCATCGGAAGCAGGTAGTTCGGCCGCTTGGAACCGCTCATCGAGAGGACCACGAGCGGCATCAGGATCCAGACGACCCAGGTCCATCGGTGGACGTTCGATCCATGCCCGCGGCGGATCCCCTTCCAGAGTTCCGGCAGCCAAGGCAGCACGAGCAGAGGAACCATCGGTAGGAAGTACCACCACGGCTCGGACCGGCCATCCGTCGGCACCACGCGGGCGAGGATCTCGTCCTTCAGCCAGTAGCCCGCCAACTCCGGGTACCGGTGCAGTAACGCCGCAAACCAAGGAACACTCACCCCGAGAAAGACCAGCCATGCGAGCGGATGGAGCAAACTTCGTCTCCAGCTCGGAGCCGTTTCCTCCGGTGCTGTTGGATCCGCGATCCGCTCGAAGTAGTAACGACGTCGAAGGACAGCCGTCGAAATGACCGCCGGAAGAAGCGTCCAGAACAGCACCATGTGTCCCTTGGCCAGGAACCCGATCGCCCACCCGGCTCCGATCAGCAGGGCCCTCTGCCGACTGGTCCATTCGGACTCGAGCCAGCCGAGCATGACCAAGAGCACTCCCGCCCAGAGGTAGAGGTCGCCTGTGTTCATGTGTCCCAGGACGACCGCGAGAGGCGAGAGGAACGAAACGACCGACGCCCACCGGGACGCGTCCCGCGAGAGGCCGGCTGCTCGAGCCAGTCGTCCGGTGAGGAGCGCACAGACCACGAGCCAGGCGGTGCTCATGAGGCGAAGCGGTACCTCTGGATAGGGGAACGAGCCGGTCGCGCTCCCCGGCACGAGAGAAAGAGCGAGCGCACCTGTCCAGTAGGCGAGCGGTGGCCCTCCGAGACTCGGCACGCCGTTGCACATCGGCTCGATCCAGTTCCCCGTTCGAACCATCGCGGCGGAGATGGAGCCGTACTGCGCCTCGGTGGGCTCCATCAGAGGATAGGCAGCCAGCCCGAGCCCCCAGAGGAGCACGCACAGCACGAGAGCAGTGATCTGAAACCGGTCGAGTTTCATGTTCAGGTCGTTCGCACGATCCTCTTCCGAAGCATGAGACGCCTACGAGGCGGGATGCGCCTCGGTGGTGTCTCGAGTCGGGCACGCGGCACCCGTCGCAGGAGAGGCATTGCGGCTGCTCTTGCGGCCGGCATCGTCGCCGCCGCCGTGGCCGGCATCGTGACCCGCGATGTTGCCCGCACTGTATCCGCCACGTCGCTTCAGCTCGTGCACGAGACGCACCATCCGGGGCAGGTCCCGCAGCCCTTCCAGCCCACGCTTCCAATTGCTGTACTTGCTCACTCCGTGACGACGCTCATGGTGGTGGACGGGAACCTGGATGCACCTCCATCCAGCGCTCTCGATCAGGGCAGGCAAGTAGCGATGCAGATTCGGGACGAGCGGAATCGCTTCCAACGCTTCCCGGCGGACGACCCGCGTCGAGCAGCCGATGTCACGGATCGAGTCTCCAAGGACGAATCGGCGAACCGTGTTCGCAAACCGGCTCGCCCAACGGCGGGACGCGTTGTCCAGCCGGTCCGCCCGATAGCCGAGCACCGCGTCGAGCAAGTCGCGCTCGGCGGACGCGAGCATCGTCGGCAGATCCATCGGATCGTTCTGGAGGTCGGCGTCGAGGTGCCCAACCCAGTCGCCACGGGCGCGATCCAGCCCCGACCAGAGTGCTCGGCTCTGTCCCGACCGCGCTTCGTGGTGGACGATGATCGTCCTCGGGTCCCGCACCGCGATCTCGTCGAGGAGACGGGAGGTGCCGTCGGTCGAGCCATCGTCGACGAGGATGAACTCCGCCTTCACGTCTCCTTCCGCCGGAAGCGCGCGCGAGAGCCGGTCGTGGAGTTCGGCCAGGTTCTCGGACTCGTTGTAGCAAGGGATCACCACCGAGATCGTCGGTGCGTCCACCGTCATGTCGACATCCTCACTTCCGCGCCCAGCTTGGCCCCCTCGCCCCAACCCGGAGATCTACGGCCGACAACAGTCTACACCACTCGGGCCGTCCCTCGAGACGGACGGGGCGTCGACCGGTCGGCCGATCTGGCACCATCCCAGTCGTGGGCCGTTGGATCCGTTGCGAACCCAAGTCATTGTTTTCCTGCGTGTTCCGGCCGCAGCCCAGCCACGCTGGACATTCTTCGATCCGCAACCCACAGTCCAAAGCCCCCACCCTAGCCGTCGAGCGCGGACATCGACGCCTCCGGGTACCGCAGTCCAGACGCCACCCCCTTGGGCGCCACGGCGTCGATCGCAGCCAGCTCCTCCTTCGTCAGCTCGATCTCGGCTGCCGCGATGTTCTCCTCGAGCCGCTCCGCCTTCCGCGTTCCCGGAATCGGAGTCACGTTCCCCTGGGCGACGAGCCACGCCAGCGCGAGCTGCGACGCCGTCGCGCCACGCTTCGCCGCGATCTCGTTCACCTTGTCAACGACGGCGAGATTCTTGGCGAAGTTCTCCCCGATGAAACGAGGGTTCGTCCGGCGCCAGTCGTTCGCGTCGAAGTCATCCGGGCTGCGGAATCGACCGGAGAGGAATCCACGGCCGAGCGGGCTGTACGCGACGAACCCGATTCCGAGCTCCTTGCAGGTCGCGAGCAGTTCCGCTTCGGGATCGCGGGACCAGAGAGAGTACTCCGTCTGGAGCGCCGTGATCGGATGCACCTTGCAGGCCCGATGCAGGGTCGCCGGGGCAGCCTCGGAGAGACCGAGGTAGCGCACCTTCCCTTCCTTCACCAGCTCCGCCATCGCACCGACCGTGTCTTCGATCGGCGTGTTCGGGTCGACCCGGTGGAGGTAGTAGAGGTCGATCGTGTCCACTCCCAGGCGCTCGAGGCTCGCATCACACGCCTGCTTCACGTAGTCCGGCTTCCCGCTCATACCGAGGAACTCGCCACTCGGTGCGCGCTGGACTCCGAACTTCGTGGCGAGCACGACCCGATCCCACTTACCCGCCAGCGCTCGTCCCAGGAGCTCCTCGTTCTTGAACGGACCGTACATGTCCGCGGTATCGAAGAAGTTCATACCGAGTTCGAGGGCCCGGTCGATCACTCGGATCGATTCCTTCTCGTCCGAGTCTCCATAGAAATCGGACATGCCCATGCATCCGAGGCCGATCCGGCTGACCTGGAGTTCGGACTGTCCCAGTCTGTGCGTCTTCATCATCGATTCCGTCCCTTCCTTCTCGTTGGCTTCGTGCTCGCTGGCTTCGTGCCCGTTGGCTTCGTGCTCGCTGGCTTCGTGCTCGCTGGCTTCGTGCCCGCTGGCTTCGTGCCCGCTGGCTTCGTGCCCATGAACCAAAGCCCGGTGGCTTCTCTGTCGGGCCTGCTCGAAGCGATCCGCCTCACCCGGTGGACGCGGTGGTCGCCTCGTCGGTCGCTACGGCGCGAGACAGGCCCTCGACCACAAGGATCGATGCTGCCCGGCGGCAGAGGAGTCTGCGGTTTCCTTGCCGGATTCTCTGATCCGTCTCTGGATCCTCTGGAGGTGGTGATCCCGGTCGGTATACTGGACCGCATGAGTCCCAAGTCCAAGCACGAGTCCGTGGCTGGTTCGAGCAGCGTCACCGAACTGGACCGCCTCCGCGGGCTGATCGAGCGTCACGCCACCGACTTCGGCCCGAACTACACTCCGCTCCCCGGGCTCACGCTCTATCGAAGCGACTGTCGGACGGATCCGAGGCGCGGAGAGGCGGACTCACTCGCCCTCGCATTCGTCGTCCAGGGTAGCAAGAAGGTACGGGTGGGAGACGCCGAGCTCGAGTACGGCCCCGGACAGGTGCTCGTGCTGACTCGGTCCCTCTCCTTCGACACCTGGATCACCCGTGGATCGCAGAAGAAGCCGTACCTCTCGATGTACCAGGCCATCCCGCCGAATCTCGTGGCAGAGACGTTGATCGAGCTGTCGGGAGGTGCAGAGGACCCTCCCCACGCGGCCACGACGACGAGGAATCACTTCGGCGAAGTCTACGTAACGGAAGCCGATCCGGACCTCCTGGGCGCCACCGTCCGTCTCCTCCGGACCCTCGACGATCCCACGGCACGGTCGGTTCTCGGACCGATGATTCTCCGCGAGATCGTCTTCCACCTGCTCCGGTCCGACGCCGCCGCGGGACTGAGAGAGTCCGCCTGCAACAGCGGCGACGAACTCCGGATCCGGGAAGCGATGCTCTATATGGAAGCGAACGCCAAGGAGAGACTGACCGTGCCGGACGTCGCGAAGGCCGTGGCGATGAGCCCGTCCCACTTCGCGCATCGGTTCCGCGACGTCGCCCGCGTGACGCCGATGCAGTACCTGAAGCACGTCCGCCTACGCGAAGCGCGGCTCCTCCTCCTCGAAGAGGGTGCACGAGCGTCCGAAGCCGGGGAGCGGGTTGGATACCGAAGTGCGTCCCACTTCTCACGGGACTTCGCACAAGCGTTCGGCGTCGCACCGTCGCAGTATGCGGAGCGGTTCCGGGGAGACCACGGGTAGAGTAGGGCGAATCCCGGACCGGAGCAGCGCCCACCCAGGCCTTGTTTGATGGATCGCGGCCACCCTGCCGACCCTGTACCATGACGGTCATGCACAGGGGGGCGATCCGTTGAGGAGAGAACAGCGTTTCCACGTGGTCCACGAGGACCGCTGGTTGATCGTGGTCGACAAGTCGACCCGGCTCCTCACCGTGCCGACCGACCGGGGTGAGGACGACACTCTCGTCGACCTACTCGACCGGTACCTCACTCGGAGCAGCGGAGTTCGGCGTCGGGGCGCGCCGCGGCGGGATCGGGAGCGCTACTCCCGCGACACAAGGCCGGTCCGCGCCCGGGCGGTCGAAGTCGTGCACCGACTCGATCGGGACACCTCCGGACTCATCGTCTTCGCCAAGGATCCAGAGACCGCCGACGGACTCCGCGCGCAGTTCCGTGACCACAGCGCGACCCGGATCTACCTCGCACTCGTCGCGGGACAGGTGGAGAAGGACGAGGGGACGTTCGACACGTTCATGGCTACGAACGCCGGGCTCCACCGCTACTCCACACGGAAGCGCGGCGCGGGAGAGCGGGCGATCACGCACTACCGCGTTCGCATGCGAGGCCTCGACATGTCCGCCGTCGACGTCAAGCTCGAGACCGGGCGCCGGAATCAGATCCGCGTTCACTTCGCCGAAGCCGGCCATCCGGTGCTCGGAGATCGTCGCTACGGGAAACCCGGTCAGGTCCATCCGCACTGGCCGCCGACCCGCCTCGCGCTCCACGCCCACGTGCTCGAACTGGACCACCCACGAACCGGAGAACGAATCCGCTGGGAGAGCCAGATGCCGCAGATCTTCCGCTCGTTCATGACGAGGCAGGAGCAGCGGGTGCGGAGTCGGAGCAAGGCACAGGCGGCGGAGAGGCGGAAGAACGAAGGACGGGAAGCAGAGGCGAAGGAGACCAGGGACGAACCCAGGCCTCCACGTGCGCGTCCCGGTCAGCGCGGTCCCAAGCCGGAGAAGGCGGGACAGCGAAGGAAGCCGACATCGAGCTGAGCGAGACGTGCCGATTCCCAGTCGCCCCCTCGATTCGTCCCGAACGGATCGAGGGGGCGAAACCCTCCCAGGCCTCGCCCCCTCGCATCACCGCATCATCGCATCATCGCATCATCGAACCGATTCGACCCGCCCTATCAGTCGAGATCGAACCGGTCGAGATTCATCACCTTGTTCCACGCCGCCACGAAGTCGCGGATGAACTTCGCCTTGGAGTCACTCGTCGCGTAGACCTCGGCGAGCGAGCGGAGCTGCGAGTTCGAACCGAACACGAGGTCGGCGACCGTTCCCGTCCACTTCACCTCGCCGGTCTTCCGGTCCTTGCCCTCGAGAACGTTCTTGTCCTTCGCGGAGCGCGTCCACTTCGTTCCCATGTCGAGCAGGTTGACGAAGAAGTCGTTCGTGAGCGTACCCGGACGCTTCGTGAGCACGCCGTGCTTCGATCCGTCGTAGTTCGCATCGAGCGCACGGAGTCCACCGACGAGCACGGTCATCTCCGGAGCCGTGAGCGTGAGGAGCTGGGCCTTGTCGATGAGCGACTCCGCCACGTATTCCTCGTTGCCCTTCTTCACATAGTTCCGGAATCCGTCCGCGACGGGCTCCAGCACGGCAAACGATTCGACGTCCGTCATCTCCTGGGTCGTGTCGGTCCGGCCCGGGAAGAACGGAACGGCCACGTTGTGCCCACCCGCCTTCGCCGCGGCCTGCACGCCCACGCAGCCGCCGAGGACGATGAGGTCCGCCATGGAGATCTTCTTGCCGCCGGACTGGGACTTGTTGAACTCCTTCTGGATCTCCTCCAGCTTCGAGAGCACCTTCGCCAGCTCCTTCGGCTGGTTCACTTCCCAATCCTTCTGCGGAGCGAGACGGATGCGCGCACCATTGCCGCCACCACGCTTGTCGCTGCCACGGAAGGTGGAAACGGACGCCCAGGCCGTCCGAACGAGCTGCGGCACGGTGAGACCGGACGCGAGGATCTTCTCCTTCAGCGTCGCGATGTCGTGATCGTCGACGAGGGGATGGTTCACCGCAGGAACGGGATCCTGCCAGATGAGCTCTTCCTTCGGCACGAGCGAGCCGAGATAGCGCGAACGCGGACCCATGTCGCGGTGCGTCAACTTGAACCACGCACGAGCGAAGGCATCGGCGAACTCGTCCGGGTTCGCCATGAAGCGGCGGGAGATCTTCTCGTAGGCCGGATCCATGCGCATCGACATGTCGGCCGTGGTCATCATCGGCGCGTGCTTCTTCTTGGGATCGTGGGCGTCGGGAACCGTGCCGTCACCGGACTTCCCCTTCGGCTTCCACTGGTTCGCGCCGGCCGGGCTCTTGGTGAGCTCCCAGTCGTATCCGAAGAGCGTCTCGAAGTAACTCATGTCCCACTTCGTCGGAGTCGGCGTCCACGCACCTTCGAGTCCGCTCGTGATCGCATGCACACCGACACCGGACTCGAACTTGCTGGTCCAGCCGAGCCCCTGCTCTTCGATGGTCGCACCTTCCGGCTCCGCGCCGACGAGCGCCGCATCCCCGGCACCGTGACACTTCCCAAACGTGTGACCACCCGCGGTGAGCGCAACGGTCTCTTCGTCGTTCATGGCCATGCGGGCGAACGTCTCACGCACGTCACGTCCCGACGCAACCGGATCCGGGTTGCCGTTCGGGCCTTCCGGGTTCACGTAGATGAGCCCCATCTGGACGGCGGCGAGAGGATTCGCGAGCTCGCGGTCACCGCTGTAGCGCTCGTCGCCGAGCCACTCGGCCTCCGTTCCCCAGTTGATGTCCTGCTCCGGCTCCCAGATGTCTTCCCGACCACCGCCGAAACCGAACGTCTTGAAGCCCATCGACTCGAGAGCGGCGTTGCCCGCGAGGATGAAGAGGTCGGCCCAGGAGAGCTTGCGGCCGTACTTCTGCTTCACCGGCCAGAGCAGGCGACGCGCCTTGTCGAGGTTGCCGTTGTCCGGCCAGCTGTTCTCGGGAGCGAAGCGCTGCGCACCACTTCCCGCACCACCGCGACCATCCTGGATCCGGTACGTACCGGCGGCGTGCCAGGCCATCCGGATGAAGAAGGGACCGTAGTGGCCGTAGTCGGCGGGCCACCAGTCCTGCGAGTCGGTCATCAGGGCGTTGAGGTCCTTCATGACCGCGTCGAGGTCCAGGGTCTTGAACTCTTCGCGATAGTCGAAGCCGTCGTCCATCGGGTTCGACCGCTCGGAATGCTGATGCAGCATCCCGAGGTTGAGCTGATTCGGCCACCACTGAGCGTTGGTCTTGGCGCCGGCACGGGCCTGCGTCTGGGCACCCGTGAACGGACACTGGGATTCAGGGGACATCACTACCTCCTCCGTGTGCTGTCGGTACTTCGGAGCGGAGTTTGCCTCAGGCGAGGCGACGAGTTAAGGCTTTTTTCGACTTAGTCAAAATATGTGGTGGCCGGATGATTGGGGGTGACGAAGCCGTAATCGACTTCAAATCATCGACATAGAGCGCCTCCGAGCGGACGGAGCCCGATGCGCCCCCGTTCGCAGCAGAGGTTGCCTTCATGGGAGTCACTTCCGCGTCAGCCGTCCGCAATCTTCCGGCCACAACCCTCGGGCCACAAGGGGGACGTTACCGGGCGACGACGATGCGGGCCTGGGACGTCCCCAGACCGGTGCCACCAGCCGTCAGGGTAGCCCGGAGGAAGTAGACCCCAGACCCAAGATCCACCCCAGCTCCATCCACGTCCACCCGGATCAGCTGTTCCCCGGACCCCACGAATCCAGAGAACACGCGCGCGACCCGGCGCCCACTCGGGTCGATCAGCTCGACGGCGAGCCGGCCCGACTCATGCAGGGTCAACTCGACCTCTGCAGACCCGACGACGGGATTCCGCGACAACCGCATCTCCCCCAGGCTGCCGCGACTGCCGACCCCGGTCACGTACGGCGGCTCCGAGACGTCCGCGACATCGCAGTCCTCGTGCTCGGGAGGAAGCGCATTCTCTCCAAGAAACGCGAGCAGCTCCACGTCCGGCACGGCAACGGGGTCCGTGAGGTCCAAGCCCTCGAGGTGGGCGGGCAGTTCGATCCGCTGGAAGCGGAGGTAGTCGAACCGCGCCAGGGCGTCGGGTTCGAACGGTGTGCCGGGGCTCGGGTCGCCGTCCATTCCCGGCTCGATCGTGACGGAGTTGTGGTGGAACGGCTCGAACGTCGAGCACTTCGGCCAGTCCGTGTAGCTGACGGCGCCGACCTGGAGCGTCGGTCCGAAGTCCGGCCGGTGGTAGCGACGGTGTACGCGCCAGTCCCCGGGTGCTTCCCGGATCAGCGCGATGACGTACTCGCCGACACGTGCCGTCTGGATCTGGGCGGACGCACCCGCGGCGGGAGACAGCTCGAGGTTCGAGACACTGTCGATCGTCGTCTTCACCTCGAACTGGAACGCACGTGGACTCACCTGCCCGTAGCCGATGGAGAGGAAGACGTAGTTCTCCCCACCCGGGGCCCACGTGCCGGGAGTGACGCTCCGTGGCTCGCGCACGAGGATCCCACCCAGGGAGTAGTCCGAGGACGGTACGGAGACACCGTCACGCCCGGTCACGGTGACGAACCCGGTGATGGCCGCGTCGCCCGTCACTTCCTTGAAGACGAGCGGGCCTCGGTAGTCCTGGTACCAGACGACGGTGTGCGGCATGAGCGTCATCTGGCCGGGAATCGTTCCATCGATGTCGAACACCTCGAGCTGATCGGCGAACCACTCCTCGTGCTCGTGGATGCGGGTCCAGTTGGGGAGCGTCGTGGCGTCGTCGAACTCGTCGCTCAAAGGGCAGAGATCGTTGGCGGCGATGGCATCGGCGAAGCCAGCCAGTGCCGGAAGGCTCACGCTGGTGGCCACAGCGAGGCACGCGAACAGGGATGTGTGGATGTGGCGGGCATGCAGCATCACGGGCCTCCTCCCAAAGACGTGCGTGGGACGGATCGGTACGTTCGAGGACAGGTGGAATCGAGATGCGGAGGACGTTAGCGGAATGCGGGGTGCCGGGTAAAGCGGATCACAACCAGACCCTCGACGCAGCTCACTTCTTCCGCGGCACCTTCACCAGGGCACCCGGTGCGAGCCCACGCTTCTCGAGGTGCGCAGTCAGGGTGGCGCCGGTCTCCGGATCGACGAAGATGATGTGAGCGTGCGTGCTCGTTGCCGGATGGGTCAGCTTTCCCACGGCGTCCTCGGCGTACACACCGACCACGGTCCCCTGCAGCCGCGCCACGTCGAGTTCATACGGTGCCTGCTCCGCGGGGATCTCGAGCTTGTTCATGCGGGCATGCACGGGACACGCACCATGGATGACATGGAGACGCGCGTCGGTCACCTCACCCTCGACCACGAACACGAACGGAACGGCCGGATCGAGACCGTTCGCCTCCGCAGCCTCCCGAACCGCCCCGTCGAAGTCACCAGGTAGGACATCTTCTTCGAGAACCACTTCCGACCACTCATCGATCGACTGACCGACGAGAAGCGTCGCGGACGCCGAGTTCGGGTCCACGGCTTCGAGGTTCCCGACATCGCCGCGAACGGTGACGAACGCCTCCGAATCGAGGACCGTGATCTCGCCTCCGAGACCAGCCATCGCACCGACACCGAAGAAATGCGGGATGGCGCCGACGTCCACGAGAGCGACCCGCGCCTCGTCCTGGCCCTGAGCGAGTGCCAACCGCATGCCGCCGTACTGGAGGAGAGGCGCGCTGTCTTCGGCCACACTCTGCCGAACGACCCCCCCGATCAACAGAGCCACCATCAGAGTCAACGTCCGCGTCCGCGTCGAGGTCAGCGACGAGGTCGAGGTGCGCGTCCGGATCGAGGCCGGCGTCGACATCCGAATCTGGGGGACTCGCTCGACGGCAAGCCCCCCACTACCAACAGAACCCGATCGCGCGCTCACGTCGTACCAAAGCCTCGCATCAACGCCGGAACCGGCTCTTCACGCCACCCCAGGTTTCCTCTTCCACGGGGGACGGCTCGCACGGGTTCGGGTCGCAGACCTCGCCCTCGAGGAAGTAGCCACCCAGCACCGACTCGCATGCGTCCGAGGGCATGATGTAGACGCACTCGCCATCGGGCAGGCAGCACGCCCCGGGGGCATACCAGTGACAAGGTTCGTCACAGTTGGTTTCCCAACCCTGGAAGTCACCGCCGGCCGCGATGCAATCGGGCTCGTCCAGAATCTGACACGTGAGGTCCTCGAAGCAGCACCCTCCGGAGAGCGTGTTGGGCGGGCAGGGTAGCTCACCGTCGGCAAAGAAACCGAACGAGCCGAGCGAGCGGATCTCGTCGAGGATGGCGGGGATCGAGTCGTCGGAGAAGTTCGCGCCCTGCGTCGGGTGCGCGGTCAACTGGAGAACGGTGGGAGACGCATAGTAGTCATAGGCGGCGGCCCAATAGAACTCGACGAGAGGCGTCAGCTGGACCTGGAGGAACGTCACGGCCGTTCCCTCTCCCGGAGACGGCCAATCCGCAGTCGAGAGTTCGAAGTCACCGCAGGATCCGAATCCGACGATCGAGACGCGGGTGTCATCGTAGTCCCAACCGAACGTGACACCGGTAACACGGGGGTTCGTCATCTCGTTGAACGCCCCGAGAACGGAGAGCACGATCGGCTCCGGCGAATCCGTGCGTGTAACCGCATCGGCACAGTGATCGAGTCCGATCGCACCGCAGTAGCTCTCTTCATCCGTGGTGAATGCAACACCGGGCGCAGCGGCGAGGATCAACGCTCCACGGTCGTTCGGTCCGATCGGGGACGGGAACCCGGCGTGAGCCGTAGCCGCGGCGAGCAAGAGAAGCGCAGGAATGCCGAGGGCCGCAGTGATTCTGATGGTCGAGGTGATCGACGGAAGAGCTCCGTTTGCAGGAACGCGAGTCATCAAGGCCTCCATCCCCCCGGCAGAGAACCCGAGTCTCGGTATACATAGATCAGTCCGCTTCCACATGAGACGGAACAGGACATGTACGAGACGGCGCCGGACCGATCCGGTCGCGGAGAGGTCTGCTCAGTATAGAAGACGGGCTGCAATGGAGGCCACACGAATCAGAGGATCGGCCGGCCGCATGGCGACCGGCCGTGAGCATCGATCCATAGTCGCGGGCGCGTCCCGCTCCGCCCTCCCCGTGGTCGGAGAACGGGCCGGATCCCAACAGGAACGTACTAGCGTACGAGGACGAGCTTCCCGCCCGTGGCCATGTCACCGCCGAAATGGAGCCAGTAGACACCCGCAGGTACTTCCATCCCACGATCGTTCCGGCCATCCCAGCGCACGGAACTCGCCCCCTTTGCCACGGACAACGCGCGAACCACCCGTCCGCCCGGCGACACCACCTGGAGCACACCTCGCTCAACGGGCGCGCTGAACGTGATCGATCCACCAGGGACGAACGGATTCGGCTCGACGTGCATGTTCAGTCGAGCAGTCGTCGTGGGCTCCGGTGCATCGGCCGGATCCATCAGATGGATCGAGTAGAGGTCGCCGCCGCGCCCCGTCGTGTTCGCGTGCACGTGCTTGGCGCAGGCCGCGACACGGACTCCGTCGGCACCTTCTCGGATGTCGATGCCGAAGATCGATCCGGGCGTATCGACTGTGAAAATCGGCGTCGAGCTGGTCCGGCCGAAGATGTGGATCTCGGGGTTCGAGTTGCCTGCATCCCCCCAGGTACCGACCGCGAGGTAGCTGCCGTCCGAAGTCAGCTCCACGAACTGAGGCTGGTCCTGATCCGTGCCGGTCCCGGCCGCATACAGGTACGTCCAGATCGGCGTGGACGATGTCGGATCGAAAAGCTGGACTCGGTTCTGGAGGTAGTCGTTCCGGTACCACCCAACGGCGAGCGTACCGTCGTCCGAGGAGAGGTCGAGGCTGCCGACCCGGAATCCCCCGCCCGTCTGGGTAAACGAGAGCGCGTAGGCGGCGCCGTCCCAATGGCGGACGGTGAGCGACGACCAACCATAGGCGAGTGTGTTCCCGTCACCGGAGAGGGTGAGCGGATCCGCCGTCGCCCCCATCGAGCCGCTCCACCGGATGGTCCCCGCATCGGTGTCCACGACGTACGCGTCCGCGAGAGCGACGAACGCGACGTACTGGCCTGTTGCGCTGATGCTGACGTTCCGGGCGAACGTACCTGCGGCCGCATCGATCGTCCCGAGCAGAGTCCCGGAAGCCGCTTCGAAGTAGTAGAGACGCGCGAGAATCGACGGCTGCGTCGTCACGACCAGGGCGATCGTCGATCCGTCGTCCGACACGGCGACGGTCCGGTACCCGGCGGGATCGACCGAGGCCACCGGGAACGACCAGTCGGGCGCAGACGAACCGGAGTGCCACTTGTAGAGCGTCAGTCCGGTCCCGACGCGGTCGACTCCCGCAATCACGTCGGCATCGGCCGCCGCGGCGGCTTCGAAGTCGGTACCGGCGAACGTCCAGTCGGGGACTCCGGCGCCGTCGAGTGGCGTCACCTCGACCCGGCGTGGTTCGTTGAGCCAGGTGCCGGCGGTGAGTCGGCCGGTGGCACCGACGATCGCCGTCGATGTGTAGATCGCGTCGGCGACATTCGTTTGCCACACGACTTCGCCCATTCCGCGGGCGGCGAACGGAGCGGCTCCCACTCCATCGACAGGTTCGCCCGCGGGAAGCAGCGTCGGCACGGCTTCGGTGACGAGGGCCGTCCCTCCCTCCGTTTCGACGAGAACGGTCCGGTCGTTCGTGAGACCGGCACTCCCGGCGAGGACCCATCCGGTGGAGAGCAGCAGGGCGAGAGCGGACGCGGAGATGGAAGCGGTGAGCTTGAGCACGGTGGGCCTCCTATCGATCGGGTATTCCGAGACTCGGTGGCGGGCGGGCCCAACGAAGATAGCCCTGCACCGCCGCGCCAGTCATGGGCGGAGCCCATACGCGCTTCCGCGTACGGAGTGGTCGGTTTCCAGCCGGAACCGGCCATCTTCCATCCCCTTGGCGGCCCGGAGGGCCTGCATGGACGGCCACTCCGGCTGGGTCACGTCCGGGTCCGGACGGATTCTCCCCGCCGTTGAGCGGGGGGCAAATCTTGCCGCCCGTTGCACTTCCTGCCGGTCAGGTGCCCCGCCGCCGTCCCCACGCGTGACGGAGACGGGATCTTGGCACTGCTTCTGCAACCCGAATTCGGGAAAGTCCCACGATGCGCTCCATGGAAGGAGCCGGCCGCGGAGTCGCGGCCGCCGTGGGTGCGCAGGACGCGCGGGAGGCACGGTCAGTTGTCGTCGAGTAGGACAGGGAGCAAGGAGCACTGGACGCCGACTGCGGCGGCGATTGCAGTCGCGGCGCTCGCGGGGGCTGTCTCCGGTCTCACCGCCACCGCCACCCGAGCGGAGCTCCAGTACGACGCGATCCTCGAATGGACAGGTCCCTACTTCCGCGCCATCCGGGCGCCCCAGGATCAAGCAACGGACACACCGGTGCTCGATGTCGCGTTCCTCACTCCGTACTCCGTGGCCGCGAGGGAGCACGACAGTCGGGACGTCGTCTACGTTCTCGACTCGGGGAACCGGCGCGTGCAGGCGTTCGAGGTGAACGCGAAGTTCGAGTACCTCGTCAACTCCGACCTCTCCTACCGCTCGTCAGGGTCCGCCCAGTCGGCCGAGTGGAGCGGAGACGAGATCCGCCTTCCAGGCTGGGCACTCACCGCAACCGAGTGGATCGTCCCGCGCTCCGAGGAAGTGGTGATCGACGGCGTCACCTGGAGCTGGGTCTCGGACCTCACGGACTTCGACGCGACCGACGAGGTCTACACCATCGACTACGACGCCGTGGGAATGGCTCCCCGCATCCTCTTCCCGTCCGGATCTCTCGGCGCGAACTCCTCGTTCCGGGTCACGTATCTCCTCTCGGACAACCAGACGGGCGCTGCGGACGCGTATGGAATCGGCGAAGTCGACTACGGAATCGGCGAAGGCGCGAGTCCGGTGCTGGCGGAGATCGACGGAACATCCGGTGGACCCGTGAGCTTCCAGTCGCTCAGGGGGCTCGGCCTCATTCGAAACGAGAGCGACTCGACGTCCGACGACGTCTTCCTCGTCGACTACGCCGACGACTCGGGGAACCTCGACGAATCGCTCCTCCAGTACACGGTTGCGTCCGACGGGACCGTGACCTTCGTGGAAGCCTTCAGCGACTCCCTCGTCGGACCGTACGACGTCGCGGTCGCGCGGTCGGCCGCCTCGTCCACTGCGACCGTTTCGGTCTCCTCCGACACGGGACTCTTCGACCAGAGCAGCGCCGCTGTCGTCGACGCAAACCAGGTGACCGGTCACACGTACTCCATCACGATCACCGGATCCGACGCCTACGTCGACGATCTCACGACGGGACGCACGATCGTCTCCCAGGACCTCATCAGCGTGTTCGCGGATCCCTTCTACCTCATCCCCGGCCTCGAACTGCGCACGCAGGTGCCGACCGGCTCGACTACGATCTCCACGACACGCGCGCGCCCGAAGCGCTACCTCTTCGTCGCCGAAACGGACGCCGACCGGGTCACCGTCATCTCGGCCGCCGACGGCGCATCGTTCACGGGAGACTGGCTCCCGCTCGACGACCGTAGCGTGATCACGCAGCCAGGCATCCTCGTCGGTGGCGCCCAGGACGTGGACTACTCGGAGTCGACTCCCGGTTCGGTGCCCGCGAACTGGAGCCACTTCACGGCGACGGCCCCGATCGCCGACGGCACTCTCGACTCGCTCGAGTTCGCGGTCGACGGCACATGGTCGCGCGTCGAGTCCCTGGGAGGCTCGGGACCGACGGACAAGGTCTACACGCTGAACAACTCGACCGGACGGATCCGGTTCGGCGATGGCACGAACGGCGCGCTCCCGCCCGCGTCCGAAGAGTTCACGTACACCTACTCCGTGACGCCGGTCGTCCTACGCTACGGAAGCACCGGCACCGGCGATGGCACGTTCAGTGGTCCCAAGGGGATCAGCGCGCGTTGGAACGGCACCGTCGGCGGCTACGACGTCTACGTCGCGGACACCGGCAACAACCGGATCCAGAAACTGAGGTTCTACGGCGAAGATCCCGCGCTCGGACTCGCCGCGCGCATGGAGTTCATCACGGACTGGAACTACGCCGGGTCCGTTTCGGACACACTCCTAGGCCCGACGGACGTGGTCGTCCGTGCCGATACCGAGAGTCCCGCAAACGTGTGGGTCGCTGTCGCCGACACCGGCAACGACCGGTTCGTGCTCTACGAAGACGTCGCGGCGGGCGCCGTGGGCGACTCCTACGACGCGCCCACTTACGAGCTCACTCTCGGCACGACCGGATCGGTCCTGGGCGCGTATCAGAATCCCGTGGCCGTCGAGTTCCTCAGCAACGACACGGCGCTCGACATCTACACCGTCGACGCCTCACGCGGAATCGTCGCCAAGTACGAGAAGGCACCGGACCCCACCGTCTCGGCGAGCTGGGACACCGCCGAGTGCTACGGACCCCACGGGTCCTACACGTTCACCTTCGCAACAGTGAACCCTCCCACGGATGGCTGGGTCGACTTCTACTTCGACACGGCCGCGACGTTCAGTGAAGTGACCGCAGACCTCGCAATCACGGCCGGATCCGTCGGCACCGACGATGGCACGGCAGTCTGGGTGTTCGACGACACTCCGAGCGGCGCTCCTTCTGCGGGCACGTACTACCTCTACGCGGTCATGCGCGACAGCGGCGGAGAGATCGTCGACATCGATCAGACGACGTCCGACGAGACCCTCTGCATCGACGCCACGATCGTCCCGACCCTCGCGCTGCAGGACGCGATCGACGGAGACGGCACGCTCTACTTCCAGGCTGGATCGACCAGCATTCTCCGCCTCGTGGTCGCGAATCCGGACAGCGTCGTCTCGGTCGGCTACGAAGCCACTTTCGATCCGACCGTGCTCGAGGTCGTGTCGATCACGCAAGGGACCGCGTGGGACGGAGTCGGTGCGACCGCCGTCATCTTCGAACAGCGGAAGGACAACATCCTCGGAACCTTCGCAGTCAGTTCCTCGGCCGTCGATACACCGATCGGACTCACGGGCACCGGGCCCTACAACATCGCCGACATCCAACTCCGCCCGCGCGCGGGCCAGCTCGACCTGGTCACGCGCTTCGTGGAGAGTTCCGTCCAGCTCAAGGTGAGCGGAACCAGCATGTCGGACGGAAACGGTCAGGTGTCCGGCGACCTCACGATCTCGGGACTCGACGTCCGGCTCGCCTACCTCGGGGACATCGCGACCGTCGACGAGGGTGCCGGCGGCGAAGTCGGATCGCTCACGCCGAATCCGGACGGATACATCGACTTCTCGGACGTGATGGCCTTCACGCTCGGATGGAACGGCGCGAACTTCGAACGCGACCCGATCGCCGACATCGGCCCTGCGACCGGGACACCACCCGATCTCGTCTCCGAGCCGGACGGCGAATGGAACGTCGACGACCTCATCGTGCTCTCGCAGATGTACTCGTGGGCGAGCTCGATGGGCTTCTCACGGTTCGGCCGGCCAACGGAGGGCAACGACATCGGCGGAGGGATCGGTGCACGGTTCGATACCGGTGTCGGCGCAGGATTCGGTGCCGGAAACGGCGACGACCTCGGCTCAGGCGTCGATGTTGGAGTCGACAATGGGCCCGCCACGTCGAGCGTCACCGGAAGCGATCGCACTTCCTCAGGCTGGTCCCCCAGGTTCACCTCCGGTAACCCCGAGAGCGTTCGCCTCTCGGTGATTCCGTCGACGTGGGCTCCCGGGGACATCGTGACCGTCGAACTCAGCTGCCCGGAGCAGGCGAACGTGCTCGGTGCCGATGTCGCCATCGCCTACTCACCAGGTTCGTTCGAGGTGGTCGATGCGGAAACAGGGAACGTGCTGCAGGGAAGCGAAGGACAACTCTTCTTCCGTGACACGAAGCCCGACTGGGTCGGACTCACCGCCGCCCGGCTGGGAGAACCCACCACGCAGTTCGGCGCATCCGAGTCAGAGGGGGCGCTCGTCTCCATACGCCTGCGGGCACTGACGATCGGTCCGGTCCCGCTCACGATCCGTCACGAACTCCGGGATACGCGGAACCAGCTCGTCGCACGAGACGTTCGCACCTGGCCGGACGGAGCCGCGAGCCCCGAGCTGCGGCTCGTGCTCGACCCACCCGTTCCCAACCCGATGCGTGACTCGTCGACGATCCGGTTCGTCCTGCCGAGGGCCGGAGACGTGAGGCTACGCGTGTTCGACGTCGGAGGACGGAGCATCGGAACGCTCCTGCGCGAGGAGATGGACGCAGGGGAGCACACGTTCACGTTCGACGGCCGCGCGGCCGAGGGCCAGGTCCTCGTACCGGGGGTCTACTACACGCGCCTCGAGGCCGACGGAAGGAGTACGTCGCAGAAACTCGTCATCGTCCGATAGGGGGATCCTGCACGGAGGGGCACGACCGACGAACGTTCCCAGTCGAGCGCGACTCCGCTCGTACGGCTCTGGCTCGCCGCGACGTTGCCGTTCCAGGCAAGCGCACCGTCTCGACGGTAGACGGCGACGAGCGACGCACCGCATGTGGCCGCACTCAGAGGTGAACGCCCGGCGCCTCGTGACCCGTCTTCCGCACGTACTCGATGTACGTTCCGGGATAGATATGTGGTCGACGCTCCCCATCCTCGCCGTACTCGAGTTCGAGCACGCGGTTGGCCAGCCCCTTGAGGAACGTCCGGTCGTGGGAGACGAAGAGCATCGTCCCGCCGAAGTCCTTGAGGGAGTCGACCAGCATCTCCTTCGTCTCGAGGTCCAGGTGGTTCGTCGGCTCGTCGAGAACGAGGAAATTCGGTGGGTCGAGGAGCATGCGGGCGAGGACGAGCCTCGACCGCTCCCCGCCCGACAGCACCTGAATCGGCTTGTCCACGTCGGATCCGCTGAAATGGAACGCACCGAGGAGATTCCGGAGACGTCCCTGCGACTCGTCGGGGAAGTCGTGCTGCATCTGCTCGAGCACGGTCCGCGAGGGGTCGAGAAGGTCGAGTGACTGCTGCGAGAAGTAGCCGAGCTTGAGGCTCGCCCCGAGACGGATGTTTCCCGCGTCCGGTTGCGCGTCCCCCACGACCAACTTGAGAAGAGTCGACTTGCCGGCGCCGTTCCGACCCATGACGCACCAGCGTTCGCCGCGCTGCACCGCGAAGTCGAACCCGTCGTAGATCGTCTTCGGGCCATAGGACTTGGAAACGCCCTTCATCTCGACGACGTCGTCGCCGGAACGGGGCGGTTCCTTGAAGTCGAACTTCACGACTTCACGGTGCCGCGGCAGCTCGATCGCGTCGATCTTCTCGAGCTTCTTGACCCGGCTCTGCACCTGAGCCGCCTTCGCAGCGTGAGCCGCGAACCGCTCGATGAACCGCTTCTCCTTCGCGAGCATCGCCTGCTGGCGCGCATAGGCCGCTTCGCGCTGGGCCGACTGCATCTCACGCTGCGACGCGTAGAAATCGTAGTCCCCGGTCCAGCTCGTGAGTTCCCCGCTGTCGATCTCGACGATCCGGTCCACCACCTTGTTCATGAAGTCACGATCGTGACAGGTGAGGAGAAGCGCCGAAGACGACGCCTTGAGGAACCCCTGGAGCCAGAGGATCGACTCGATGTCGAGGTGATTCGTCGGTTCGTCCATGAGGAGAACGGACGGCTTCATGAGAAGCACCTTTGCCATCGCGACGCGCGTCTTCCACCCGCCGGACAGAGCGCCGACGTCGCCCGTCACCTGATCCGGCTCGAAGCCGAGACCGGCCAGGATCTCGTGGGCGCGGGACTCGAGGTCGTACCCACCGGCGTGCTGGTACTCGTCCTGCACCTCTCCGTAGCGCTCGAGGATCTTCTCCATCTCGTCCCCGAGTTCCGGATCGGCCAGCTTCTCCTCGAGCTCTTTCAGCTCGTGATGGAGATCCCCGAGACGACCGCTCCCGGCGATCGCTTCATCCAGCACGGAGCGCCCCGACATCGCCTCCGTGTCCTGACGGAAGTAGCCGACGGTGGTCCGCTTGGGGACCGTGACCGAACCCTCGTCCGGCTGTTCCTCGCCCGCGAGGAGACGGAAGAGGGTCGTCTTCCCGGCGCCGTTCGGCCCGACCAGGCCGACCTTCTCGCCGGGGTTCAGCTGCATCGAGGCTTCGACGAACAGGATCTGTCGGCCGTACTGCTTGGAGATGTCGGATAAGGCGATCATAGGCCGGGCAGAATAGCAGACCCGCTTTCCGCTCGCCTATCGATTCACCCGGCCAACTCCTCTATCCTGTTCGTCCGCGGCGCACCCGATCCAGGAGGAAACCAGATGACCGGGCCATTCGACCGACTCGACGAGATCCTTCCCCCCGACGTTCTCACGGTCGTCCAACGAATGACTCCGATCCCCACCGTGGCCGGCCGCGCCGGGGCGATCGCGAAGAAGGATCCGAAGTTCGTGCGCGGCGACATCGGTCAGGTGGTCGGGCTCGACCCGTCGATCGAAGTCCTCTACGGCCCGCCCGTCGGGCTCGAACCGCTCCGCGAAGCCGTCGCCGAGTTCTGGACGCGCACGTTCCGCCTGGACGACTCCGCCTACCTCGGCCACTCCCTCGGCGCCGAGAACGTCACGATCACGACCGGTGCCGCCGAGGCGCTGACGCTCCTCTTCCGCTGTTTCGGCTCCGGGAAGAACGTCGGCCTGCCCCGCGGTTACTGGGAGAACTACCTCAACGGAGTCGGCCTCTCGGGCGGAAACGCGGTCGTCGTCGACTACTTCGGGGAGTCGGGTGAACTCGACCTGGGCGGCCTCGGTCGCGCCGTGGACGAGCAGAACGTGCAGTGCCTCGTCGCGAACTTCCCCTGCAATCCGACCGGCGCCGTCCTGACGGAGGAAGACGCCCGTGCCATCGCCGCGTTCCTCAGGGACCGTGATCTCGTGCTCATCGCGGACGAGGTCTACGCCCGCCTCCGGTTCGACGGCGGCGCACCGATCTCGCTGCTCGGCTACGCCCCTGAACGCGTCGTCTCGCTGAGCTCGGCGTCCAAGGAGTACCTGGTCCCCGGCGCACGCATCGGATACGTCGTGTCGGACCGGGCGAAGCTGACGGACGAAGTCCTGCGCAAACTGGTGCGCGCCAACACGGCCAGCCCCAACGTCCCCGGCCAACAGCTCGTCCTCGGAATGATGACGAAGGACCTGGAGGCCCTGCGCGCCGGAAAGGAGCCGGAGATGCTCCAGACGATCCGCACGGAGCTCGGGCGACGGAAGTCGGCCCTGGTCGAGGTCCTCCGGAAGCACGGCCTCCGCGTGGTCGGACGTCCCGGACACGAACCGATGGGGACGATCTTCCTCATGGCGTCCCTTCCGGACTGGTGGAAGGACGGCGACCAGGAGTTCGTCGAAGCCGCACTCGAGCGGAGCGCGTTCAGTGCGATCCCGGGGTCCGCCTTTGGGATCGAAGGCTCCGTCCGCTTCTCGTTCGGCAGCATGTCGCTCGAGTCGATCGCGGAGCTGGATCGGCGCCTCCTGGCCTGGGAGTCGGATCGGGGCTGATTCGATCGCACCGAGGGTGGAGCGAAGAATGTACCTCCCCGACCAGCACTGCCCCTAACTCACAGCTGTTCATGTACTTGCACGGCACTGAACAGCCTTCCGCTCCATTCCGCCTAATCCGACGGCGGCCAGCTGGTTGAGAAGTTCGAACACATTCTTCGATCCACCGCCTAGGAATTCACTAACGGGCGAGAGGTTGGCTCGCATAGCGTCGATGTCAGCCGGCAAGCCTGTCCCTTTCCGGCATCCATCCCCTGGGACATAGAAGCGCCCGTGAGTTCGGGCGGTCATCTGGCTATAGGGTTGTCGGAGGTGTGTCATGCGCCTTGGTCTGGCCCCGGCTATTGCTCTGTCCTGCATCGTCCCTTTTCTCGGTCTCAGTCCTTCCGTCTCGACGGCGTCCCCCGACGGAGACATCGACGACACCGACTGGCATGTGGACCTCTCTCCGTACCTCGTGGTGCTGCCGGAGCGAGAAGTCGCACGCTTCTGCCCCGGCCAACGGTTGGGTTGTGGGGAGGCCGTGGTCCGCGCCGCGATCTCGGTTCGCGATGAGAAACATCTCTACCGGTTCCATGCCGAGAAAGGGCAGCTGCTCACGCTCGGCACGGACGAAGAGAACGCGACGTATCCGATCGACACGGTGCTGGAACTCCTCTCCGACGATTGTGGCGCGATCCTGGCGAGCGACGACGACAGCGGACCTGCCGCGTACTCGCTCATCAGTCGGTTCGAAGCGCCGTACACAGGCACCTACATCGCACGCGTGCGCGGGTTCAACCCGGTGCTCCGTGGGACCTACAGCATCTATCTGGCCTGCGAAGACGCTCCGACCCCTCCGGTGGACGACGACTGCGGCGGAGTCCTCCAGGTCATCACCTGCGGCCACGGCGTTCTGTCGGGAGAGACGGCACGGTACCGCAACGACTACGACCCGTTCGGAGCCGGAGGCGGCTGTGTGCAGAAGCAGGCGGACGGTCGCGACGTCGCGGTCGCGATGGATCTCGAGGAGGGGGACATCGTCCATCTCTCGTACGAGTCGAGCGCGGACGGCTCGCTCTACATCCTGGCCGGTTGCGGTAGCGAAGCGGGCTGCCAGGTCGGCGTCGACGACAAGGGGATCGGCGAGGTGGAACGGATCCCGTACTGGGTCGCTCCGGAAACGGGACGTCACTACCTGATCCTCGACTCGGCGGGAGCAGAGTCGTTCGGCACCTGGACGCTCGAGTACGAGATCCTCTGTCGCCAGGACACCGCGGTCTGCTGCACCGCCGACGGTCGCTGCGTCCTGATGACGGTGGACGCATGTGAACGCGACGGCGGCACCTTCCTCGCGAACGAAACGACCTGCGACCCGAGCCCGTGCGCCCCGAGCCCGGTCCAGGAGAGTTCGTGGGGTGGGATCAAGTCGCGCTATCGGTAGGCGCGGGTGGACCTCCTCGAGAGGTCCCGCCGCGACGGATTCGGCGCGGAAGCCCGCCGTTCAGAGACCACCCAGCTCGGACTCGAGCTGGGTGAGGTACATCCGGAGGAACGACGCGCGACGCTCGGCTTCGCGGCGTCCGGCCTCCGTCTGCATCGTTCCCGGGAGCGTGAGCAGCTTCGTATAGAAGTGGTCGATGGCAGATCGGCTGTCGTCCGGGGTTCGGTTCTCGCAGAAGGGGTCCTCTGCGTCATAGAGCGGGCGGCCCATCCGCTCTCCCACCATCAGGCAACGCGCGAGTCCGATCGCTCCGAGTGCGTCGAGGCGATCCGCGTCCTGCACCACCTGCGCCTCCTTCGTCTCCGGCGGGATTCCGGCGGAGAAGCTGTGGGCCCGGATGGCGTGATGAATCCCCGGGACGCACTCCTCGGAGTAGCCGGACTCGATCAGGAACCCGCGCGCGCGGTCCGCGGCCAACGACGAGGCCCGTGGCCGGTCCGGCGAGCTCTTCTCGACCAGGACGCAGTCGTGGAGCCAGGCAGCAGGAACGACGACATCGAAGCGCGCCCCCTCGATCTCGGCGAGCTGCTTCGCCGCCCGGACGACTCGCCGGACGTGCTCCACACCGTGCGACGAGTCGTCCTCACCGTCATCGGCGTAGCAGGCGACGAGGAATCGTTGGAACCGGGCCTCCCACTCTTCCATCACGGCTTGTTCCAATGGCTCCAGAGCCCGTAGGTCACACTGATCGCGGCCACCGTGGCCGTCGCTCTCCCCGTCGACGTCGTCTTCACTGTCAACGTTGCCATCTCTTCGCGTCACCGACTCAACGCGACGGCGTATCGAAGAGGATCATAGGCGCCGATCCTCCCGCAGTCCTCTCCTCCGGGGTGTTTCCCCGGAGCGCACGGTGACGTCGGAAGGAGGCGATAGTCGTTCGCGTCTGGATCGACGAAGAGCGGATCGAGAGAGAAGTTCCCGCCCCCGTCGGTCGCCACGCCGAGGCCATCCCCCCCGGCGTTCCCGAAGATGTCCGAGCAGGCCACGTAGCTGTCCGATCCGTCTTCGGTGAAGAGCGCCTCCGCGCCGCCGCCGAACGCGACGATCGAACTCTCCACCTCCAAGTTGCTGTAGAACGCGTTCCGGATCTGGCCGAGTTCCGGAGCGTAGTTCTTCACGATCGTGGAACGCACGACCGTGGCGAGGGGAACGCCCGAGAGCGCGATGGCGGCACCCGACTGGTCGGCCCGATTCCCCCAGATCTCCGTGTGCTCGATCAGCATCGGGACGTTCCTCGAGGACAAACCGCCGCCCGTTTCGCCGGCGAGGTTGTCGTAGACCGAACAGGAGACGAAGCGCACGGTCGATCCGCTGTTGTGGAGGAACGCGCCGCCCCCGGTCCGGGTCGCGGTATTCCCGCGGAAGACACAGCCCTCGAGGAGGGAGCCGGTCTCCCCGGCGGTGGCGAACCCTCCACCGGTCTCCGCGACGTTGTCCGCGAAGATGCAGTCGCGGAACGTGGGCGAAGTCATGTGGATCGTCACGCCACCCCCGGTCCGGTAGCCGTACGTGGACGCGAACGCGTTTCCGCCGGTGAAGGTGATTCCTTCGATCACGGCGTCATCGTTCGCCGTCGTCATGTAGACACAACGACCGTTCCCCTCGGCATCGACGAAGGTGTGGTCGGCCCCTTCCTCGCCCTTCAGAAGGAAGCCGTTCGTGTTCGGACGCACGAAGAACAGTCCGTACCCGGTTCCGGTCCCTTGGTTGGTCCAGGTGTACCTCCCTGGAGCGAGGAGGATCTCGTCCCCGTACTCGACCGCGTCGAGAGCTGCCTGGATCGTCGGGAAGTCGCCGGTTCCCTCCGGGTTCACATGGAACACGTGCCCCGTGCCCTGAGGTCTGGCGCCCGAAGCATCAACGGCCGAAGGATCAATGGAGCGATCCCCCAAGCAGGCGGGCACGAGGAGCACGAGCAGGAGCGCGGCTCCGAGACGCGTGGCCCGGGCGGCCCGAGCGCACCCGGGAAGAGGAGAGTCTTGGGAGTTGATCATGGGTTCCCCTGGCCTGGCCCGGCCCGGCAGAGGAACCCAGGATAGCACGAAGCCCGCCTCTGGAAGGGTCAGTTCCCCCCGGCAGGCAGCAGCGCTTTGATCGCCTCGGGGACCGCGAATGCGTCCGCGGGCAGGTCCGGGTTCTTCACGAACGACGAGATCGTAATGACCTGGTCCATCCCGGCCGCGCGCTGGATCATCCCGCTCGCGATCCTCAGCCCACCGAAGTCGGTGTACTCGTTGATCTCCACGGACGCGGGAATGTCGCCCATCTGGTGTTTCACCGTCATCGAGATCGCTCTCTCGAGCCCCGAGTCGACGGAGTAGAAGTGCGTTTCCTCCGACCCTTCGGGAGTGGTGAGTTCGAGCCGGTAGCACATCTCCCCGTTCGCTTCCTCCGTGCCCACGCACGCGCCCTTCGAGTAGTGCTTCTTCCAGTCGACGAACCAGGCCATGTCCGCGCGTCGTTTGTTGGACGCGGCCTCCTCCCCTTCCACGAGCCGCGGGCCGGACATGAGGGAGAGCTCCCACACGACGTCGCCGCTCACACCCTGGGCCTGCTTGCCTGCCCCTGGGATCTCGACTTCCATGACGGAGTCACCGGATGTATTCCCCATCATCACGACGGAGGCGGAGAGCCCCATCGCGGGCATCTCGAGCTTGCCGTCGGCACGATACGATTCGACGGACTCCCAGGCACTCTCACCCCCTGTCACCTCCACGAACCGCGCGATCACTTCGTCCACGGTTGGCAGACCATCGCTGTTCTTGGCCATCGCATCGCCGGCACCACCACTGTGGCCGCAGGACGCCGAGGCGAGCGCGAGTACGAGTAACGGTAGCATCCAAAGGGCCCGAGACTTCATCGATGACACTCCTTCCGGGTTCACTTCCGGGTTCACTCCCGGATCCAGTTCAGGGCGGCGTCGAGCACCGGATCCGCATTCTCGTAGAGATCGAAACGTGAGAACGAGACTTCGACGTCGGGGATCACCCCGGTCCGTTCGAGACGAACCTCCTTGGGCGTCGTGTACTCCGCGACGACGAACATGAAGCCATCCCCGTTCGGGAGCCGGACCACGTTCGCGGGCAGCGCGAGCCCCGCGGTCCTCCCGCCGAAGACGCGCGCCAGACCTGCCTCCTGGACCCCTGCCGTGAACAGCTCCGCGGCCGAGATCGAGAGTTCGTCCGTGAGAATCGCCACCTTCCCCTCGAAGTGAGGCGGACGTGGATTCGCGAAGAGCTTGAGGTCCGCATCCCGCATGACCATGTGCCCGAGTTGCGTCGGCTCGCTCACGAGCCACCCGACGATCCCTTGGATCATCGGTAGGAGTCCGCCGAAGTTCCCGCGCAGATCGATGACGATGCCCTTCTTGTCGTGAAAGGACTCGAAGGCGGACTGGGCCGCGGGCATGACTGTCATCGGCGAGAGGAACATCGAGAATCCGAAGACGCCGGCGTCGCCGAAGTCCCTGGAGAAAGTCTCGACGGTCTGTTCGGGCAGGGCGCCGAGCTTGGTCGGCGCGCCCCGCCATGGTTCGATCGCGGCCGCGACCTCGAGCGTGTCTCCAGGCTGCCGGCAGAGAACGATCACTCGCTCCTGGCCCAGCTTTCCGGTGAGCCTGCGTTGCGCGACCATGGCAACGGACGTCTCGAACCGAGAGACGGAATCGTCTGCGTTCTCTCGGAGGACGTCAACGAGATCGCGCGTCGTCCGGCCGTCGATCGAGAGGATCTCGTCCCCGGGAACGATCCCGGCCCGTTCGGCACTGCCTCCTTCGTCCAGCCGCACAGCGACGAGTGCACCATCGAGCCAGCGCACGTCGAGGCCAACGCTCCCCTCGGAACTCGACGCCTCGCCCGGATCCGCGCCGTCCTCCTCGTCTTCGTAGAGCTTTCCGTAGGCGTCACTCGGGATGATTGCGAAGTGCGATTCTCCGAAGGAGAGCGCGAGTGCCGTGAGGAGCGCTCTTGCCTCGCCTTTCGATCCGCTCGCTTCGACCTCACTCCGAAGGCTGTCCGCCCTCGACTGCCAGGATGAGTCGATCCGCTCGGGCTTGGGATAGCGAGCCTCGATCGTCTTTCGGACGAGATCGAACGACTCGAGGTCGAGAACGAGCTCGGCGGGTACGCGAGCCTCTGATCCGGGCACCGTCCCATCGGGATCGGCCGCGTGGAGTGGAGCCGTCGTCGCGACACAGAACGCGAGCGTCGCGCACGAGACGAGCCATTTCCTGGCGTCCGCACTCCGACCCGGCTTCCGATCTGTCTTCCCATCGACCCCGAGGGGTCCGCTCCCCACGTGCCTTCGGCTCATCGATCTCCCTCTTCCTCTTCCTCCGCCCCTTTCGCGAGGCGCTTCGCGCAATGTCCAGGTGGCCCGGGCCACTCGCGGGAATCTCCGGATCCCCGCCGACCGAGGACCCGGAGACTCTATCAGCGCAGCGTCACGGGTTCGAGACCGTCCCCTCGAGATGCCCGCGCAGACGATCGAGCTTCTCCTGCCAGAACGACTTACGGACAGCTATGTCGTCCTTCCCGGAGAGCTTCACGTGCTGGACGCTCACACTCGACTTCGCCGCGTCCTTGACCACGAAGGTGACGTTGACCTGCGTCCCATCCACCCAATCGAAGCGGATGGACCTCTCGGGGACGGCAGTGCGCACGCGGACCACTCCTTCGCCGAGCCAGACGAGGCCACTCGGCCTTCGGCACTGGTGACTTGGGGACGGCGGCCCGCGCCGTCGCGGTGTGCGCAGATCCCGAGGATCTCCCGACTATGACAGAGCGGGCGGTGGTGTGAGACTCACCGGTCTTCCGCATAGATTGTGGCGGAGAGATTGGTGATCCGTTGGTCCGGATGACGCACTGCCAGGGGCATGAGCGTCATCCAGCCGACACCCCGATCCCGTCGCACTCCGCGCCGCCCACCGTTCTGCCCCAACCCCACGTGCAACTTCCACTTGCCTCAGGACCGAACCTGGCACTGGGTCCGGGACGGATGGTTCACGCGACCCTCTGACCAGAGGCGGTTCCAACGCTTCCGCTGCCGGCACTGTGGCAGGCGGTTCTCCACTCGCACCTTTTCCGCCACCTACTGGCTCAAGAAGAGACGTCTCCTCGCCCAAGTCGCACAGACTCTCTCGAACGGTACCGCGCTTAGGCAGGCGGCACGCATCCGCAAGGTCTCGCACTCCACCATCGCTCTTCATCAGTCGCGACTCAGCCGTCATTGCCTACTCTTCCAGGCCCACGAGCTGGGCAAGGTCGAGCTCAGCGAACCGGTCGTCGTCGATGGCTTCGAGACCTTCGAGTACTCGCAGTACTTCCCCTTCCACGTGAACCTCGCGGTCGGGCAGGACTCCTGGTACGTCTATGCGTTCACGGACAGTCCTCTTCGGAGGAAGGGAAAGATGACTCCACGGCAGAAGGTGATCCGGAAGGAACTGGAGGATCGTCTCGGGCGGCCGGACCCGAAGGCGGTGGAGACAGGAATGGCGGATCTTCTCGAGACTCTGGTCGATCGGAGTCCGGGGACGCTCCAACTCCACAGTGACGAGCACCCGGCCTATCCGCGCTCCATTCAACGCGTTCTGCGCTCGCGACCCGGGGAGAAGATCGATCACCATCGGACCTCATCGAAGGAGGCACGCACCCACGCGAACCCGCTCTTCCCGGTCAACCTGGCCGATCTCCTGATCCGCCACAGTCACGCCAACCACCGCAGGGAGACGATCTCGTTCTCGAAACGGCGGATGGGAGCGCTCGAGAGGTTGTCGTTCTTCCTGGTCTGGCGGAACTACATCAAGCGAAGACGAGAGAAGCGCGGAAGGGAGACGACGGCGATGAAGGTCGGACTCGCGGACCGGCCGCTGACCTGGTTCGACATCTTGAGGCGGCGGCTGTTCCCAAAACGTCAGTCAGTGCCAAAACCGTGGGAGGCATACTACGAACGGAAGGTGTTCACGCCGATTCTCGGGGAGTGCCAGCGGAAGCATGAGCTGAAGTACGCGATCTGAGGCCATGGAACGGGAACCGCGGGGCCAAGGGACTCGATGGGGTCATCAGGGGAGACTCGGCGCTGGTGAATCCGCAATCTCCCGACCACAACCTTCCGCATACGGGCGCGAACGATACGCTCGAGGTCTTTGTCCTTCGGCATTCCGATCTCCTTTGGCTTCACGCAACACGCTTCGGCGTCGCGTCTACCCCGCGGGCGCACTCCCCAGCAGTGAGCCCGCGCGGCGCGCAAAGGCTCGGAACACGAGTCCGGAGGTACTCCCTCCTTTGCCCCGCGAGGGCCGGCGCTGGGGGCCGGTCAAAGGGGTTGGGCGAGGACTGTCGCCGGAGAAAAGATGACGGAGCGCCCGTGTCCGGTCAAGGGTCACCGAGTCGTACGAATGAAGCCGAATGAGCGGTTCCTCTCACCTTCCGACTGCTAGACTCCCGAGGCGCAAAGCTCGAGGAGGACACATGAGTCTTGCCCACAACGGCGGTGGGCCATTCAGCATCGAGACCGGCGAATCACAGACCGCGCTCGGCGACAGAGACGCGATTGCGCGCCTTGGGGAAGCAGTCGGTGCACCCATCGCGGAACGGATCTCCGTCGCCGAGGGTATCGCCCGATCTGCGGCCGAGAGGAATGACGTCGCGATCCTCGCCTTGGCCAGCTCTCTGCTCGCAAACGCACTGGGAGAGCGTGGAGAGGTCGAGCAGGCATTCGAACGGGCGGAGATCGCCATCTCCGCGGCGGACGCCAGCCGGAACGATGCCATCATCGCACAGACCTATGCCCGACTGATCAGCGTCTACCTCCGCGCCGGTCAGATCGATCGAGTGGATCGCGCAGCACAGATCGCCCTCGCGCGGTTCGAACTCCTGCCGGCCATCGCACGAGGCGAAGCCCTCACCCAGATCGGCTTGGCCAGGAGCTACCGTGCCGACTTCGCCGGTGCGATCGATCTCTATCTGCGCGCGATCGACGAACACGAGCGGTCGGGATCGGTGCGGGGACTTGCGCGGGCGCATTTCAACCTGTCCCAGGTCTACCGCCGCGAGGGCGACCACGAGTCGTCCTACCATCATCTCAGGACCTCCAGTGAGCTGTCGCGCGCCCACGACCTCATCGATGGCGTGATGCACTGCGAAATGAACCTCGGTACCTACCTCTCCGAAGACGACCGGCTGGACGAGGCCAAGCATCACCTCGAGACGGCGGAGCGACTCGCTCACGAGATCGACAACGTCGACGTGATGGCCTGGGCCTCCTTCGGCCGAGGCCGGATTGCGGGGAAGCAGGACAGGTACGCGGAGGCGCGAGCGGCGTGTGAACACTCACTCGGGCTGGCCAGACGGTCCGGTTACTCGATCCTACAAGCGCTCTGCCTGCGAGAGCTCGCCCAGATCGAAATGGAGACGAACGGCCCGGCCGAAGCGCTCTCCTACCTCGACGAGGCTCGGGCGATCGCCGAGTCCGCGAACGTCGACGATCTCGTCCTCAGCATCCACGAGTTCGCGTCGGACATCCTCGAGCAGTCGGGACAGTTCCAGGCGGCACTCGACAATGCTCGGCGGGCCACTGAACTCCGAACGCAGATCTTCAACGAGGAGAAAGCCCGGCAGATTGCGGAGCTTCGGGCCCGTTTCGAGCTGCAGGCGGCAAAGCGCGAAACCGAGGCAGAACGAGATCGCAATGCCACCTTGCTGGAAGCGAGAGAGCGTGCCGAAGCCGCAAACCGGGCAAAGAGTACGTTCCTCGCCATGATGTCCCATGAGATCCGGACTCCGATCAATGGCGTCATCGGCGCCACCGACCTGCTCCTTCGATCGGGCCTGACGTCCGAGCAGCAGGAGTACGCGAATCTGGCGCGATCGGCCGGCGAAACTCTCCGCGCCGTCGTCGATGACATTCTCGACTTCTCCAAAGTCGAAGCCGGACGATTGGCTCTCGAGCGAACCGAGTTCGACCTCTACTCCACCGTCGCGACGGCCGTACAGCCGTTCTCGCTCCGGGCGTCCGACCGAGAGATCGAGTTCCGATTCTGGATCGGACCCCAGGTCCCGACTCGCCTCATCGGGGATCCACTCCGCCTTCGGCAGCTGATCGCAAACCTGGTCGCCAATGCTCTCAAGTTCACGGAGCGGGGCAGCGTCTCGGTCCAAGTCTCCACGATGGAGGACGACACGAAACTCCTCGTCGCGGTAGAGGACACCGGCATCGGGATCCCGGCCCATCAGATCGACGGGCTCTTCGAACCCTTCGTTCAGGGCGACGACTCCATCGCACGCAGGTTCGGCGGAACGGGGCTCGGACTCGCCATCTGCCGAAGACTGGTGGACGCCGCGAACGGACAGATCGGCGTCGAGAGCACACCGGGCGTAGGCTCGAGGTTCTGGTTCACCCTGCCCCTGGAGGTCGCCGAATCTCCGTCGGCCCCCTCGGCGGCCGCCTCCACCCATTCCACACAGTCCAAGGTGTCGCGCCACTCGCGAGAAGAAGATGCCGGCTCTCGACCCGGACTCGCAAGCGACGCGGTGTTCGACACGCGACCTCTGGCATCGGGCGGCCCCGCCCCGGAGCCGACGCGACGACTCCGCGTGCTGGTCTGCGAGGACAATCTCGTCAATCAGGCGGTGATCGTCGGACTGGTGGAACGGCTCGGCCACCGCGCCGAGGTGGCGGGTGACGGCCGCGAAGCACTGACGCGTCTCGGAACAAACCGATTCGATGTCGTCCTCATGGACGTGCAGATGCCTGGGCTGGACGGCGTCGAAGCCACCCGCGTGATCCGCGCGGGCAGCGGAGTGCTCGACCCGGCGGTTCCGATTGTCGCCCTCACCGCACATGTTCTGGGCGACGATCGCGAGCGCTGCCTCGAGGCAGGGATGACGGACGTCCTCGCGAAGCCTGTCACCGGAGCGGACATCGCGGCGAAGCTGGATGAGCTCGCGCTGACGCGACGAGACTAGCGCTCACGCCAGAGCGAAAGGGCTCACACCGAAGCTGGAACTCACGCCAGAGCGAGAGAACTCACACCGAAAGCCGGAACTCACCCCGGATGTCGGGACGTCAGGCCCCAGGCCAGGACGCTACCGCTCCCCCTCCACCATCGCGCGCTCGACCGCTTCCTTGACGCCGTAGGGATCGGCGTCGACGGCCTCGTCCACGGGCCAGGCCTTGCCCGCATCCATCGCCGCGCGGACCTCCGTCCTCCGGTTCTCGTCGACCCAGAAGACCTGCCACTCCTCGATCTGCTGGAACCGCTTCGGCACGTAGAAGTCGGGGAACTTCACATAATCGAAGTATGCCATCCGGATGTAGGGGGCCTGGAAGAGCGGGAGGTAGAACGCCTCGTCCTGGATGATCGCATCGAGCCGATGCATCGCGTCCATTCGGTGGTCCTTGGACATGTCGTAGCGGTAGACGTCGATCAGAGAGTCGGTCACCGCACTGCCGAAGCCCCAGATGTTGTTGTTGTTCGTCGAGGAGAGGAACTCGGAATGGAAGTACTGATGCGGGGCCGGGAAGTAGCCTGCGGATCGGCTCATGAGCAGCGCCTCGTACTCCCTTTCCAAGCCGCGCTGGAACGACGTGCCCGGTTCGAGGAGGCTCAGCTCCACCTCGATCCCGAGCTTCTCCCACGTCTGTTTCATGACCGTGAAGAACGCGCTCCAGGCACGGCTCCCATAGACGAGCGTGAAGCTCGCCCGCCGGCCGGAACCGTCGATGAAGATCCCGTCGGACCCGCGGGTTTCGTAGCCCGCGGCGGCCAGGTGCTCACGACACTTCTTCGGGTCGAATCCGTACGGTACGAGGTCCGTGTTCTCGTACTCCGTCCCCTCGAACGCCGAGACCTTCCGGTAGTACGCGTCGTACATCAGGTTGTGGTTGAGGCCGTGGAAGTCGAAAGAGTACTGGACGGCCTTCCGAAAGTCCTTGTTCTGGAAGATCGGCTTCGTCAGGTTGAGTGCGATCCCCTGCATGCCCTGCGGATACTCGACGAAGATCCGCTTTTTCTTCGCCCATCCCTTCTCGAGCACCGGCACATCGAGCCCCGAAGCCCACTTCTTGGCGGATCCGACGAGGTAGTAGTCGATCTCTCCCTTCTGGAAGTAGTCGAACGCACGATCCGGGTCCGAAACGATGAGAAGTTCGATCCGGTCGACGTTGTAGAGCCCTTGGAAGTAGCGCTTCTCCGCACCCCACCAGTCGTCGATCCGGGAGAAGACGACCTTCTGACCGTTGACGGTTTCGGAGATGACGTAGGGACCCACGCCGACGGCGGGCTTCAGGTTGTTCGTACGGATCCAGTCGTCGTCGAGCTCATGGACGTGCTTGGGGAGTGGGAAGAGATTGAAGTCGTAGAGCGGGCGCCAGCTCGGCTGTTTCCCTACTACCTCGAGCGTGTAGCGATCGAGCGCGGTCACCGACTCGTAGGTCTCGTCGACGTACGTGTTCCAGAACGGATCGATGATGTACTCGCTCCCCAGCATCTCGAGTGCGAAGACGAAGTCGTCCGCCGTGATCGGTTCGCCGTCCGACCAGCGGGCATCCGGGTCGAGCCGGTAGTAGATCGTGCGTTGATCGTCCATCACCTTCCAGTGGGTCGCGAGACAGGGAATGTACTCGTCCGTGGTCGGATGCATGCGCACGAGGGTGAAGTCCGTAGTCTGGGAGCGATTCCAGGCGGCGAACCCGTCGTTCGAGTCGGGGCCGACGAGACGGAAGGTGAGCGGATACGCGGCGAGCCAGGACCGGAAGGTCCCTCCTTTGAGCGCGTTCGGGTCCCCGATGAACGGCTCGTCCTCGTTCGTCTCCCATTCGATGGACGCGACGTCCACGGAGGCGGCCGCGGCGTCCGTGACGCCGACAGGCACAGAGAGGGGCGGAACACCGGCGACACTCGTGATCGCCGTGCCCACCACACTCTGGGCGAAGAAGAGAGCCAGTGTTCCGAGGATCAGATTCGTCTTCATGTCGTCTCCATCGACAGGTCCTTCTCGCAGCACACGGAGGCAGTCTATTTGCCCCGGAGCCCCGGAGCCACCCCAATGGAGGCGTCCGTTCTCAGACCCCGATCCGGCGACGCAGCTTCCGCTCCTCCTTCCAGGCGTAGAGGACCGGCACCATCAGGGTGTTGAGCAGAACGAAGAGAACCCCTCCGAAGGATGGAATCGCCATCGGCACCATGATCTCCGCTCCACGCCCCGTCGAACTGAGGACCGGAAGAAGCGCGAGAAGCGTCGTCCCGGTCGTCATGAGACACGGACGGATCCGGCGTGAACCGGCCTCGAGTGCCGCCTTCCGGATCCCGTCGACGGTAGTCGGGCGCCGCTTCGCAAAGCTCTGGCCGAGGTACGTACCGACGATGACGCCGTCGTCCGTCGCGATGCCGAAGAGGGCGAGGAAGCCGACCCAGACGGCGACGCTGAGGTTGAGCGGGTGGACTCCGAAGAGGCTCTGCATCGAAACGCCGAACACGCCGAAGTCCAGGAACCAGCTCCGGCCGTAGAGCCAGAGCAGGACGAACCCGCCGGCCCACGCCACCCCCACCGCCGAGAAGACGAACGACGTCATCGCAAGTGAGCCGAACTGGAGATAGAGGATGACGAAGATCGCGGCGAGCGCGAGCGGCAGAACCCAGGAGAGGGTCCGTTGCGCGTGCACCTGGTTCTGGTAGCTTCCGGCGAACTCGTAGCTCACCCCTCGAGGGACGACGAGATCGCCCGACGCGATCTTCCCTTCGATGTAGTGGGCGGCCTGCTCGACGACATCGACCTCGGCGAACCCGGGTTTCTTGTCGAAGAGGACGTACCCGACCAGGAAGGTATTCTCCCCCTTGATCATCTGAGGCCCGCGCACGTACTCGACCACAGCGAGCTGCCCGAGCGGAACCTGCGCGCCCGCGGGAGTGGCCACGAGCACGCGACGGAGATCGTCGAGGTCCTCGCGCAGCTCCCGCGCATAGCGCAGACGTACGTCGTACCGCTCCCGCCCTTCCACCGTTCGCGTCACGGCCCGGCCGCCGATCGCCGTCTCGATCACGTCCTGCACGTTTCGCACGTGCAGTCCGTACCTCGCAATCGCCTCCCGGTCGATCCGGATCTCGAGGTACGGCTTCCCGACGATCCGGTCCGCGGTCACTGCATTCGGCTCCACCGTCGGAACCTCCGCGAGTGCCTTCTCGAGGCCTAGACCGAACTGCTCGATCGAGGCGAGATCCGGCCCCGACACCTGGATCCCCATCGGTGCGCGCATTCCGCTCTGGAGCATGACGAGGCGTGCCGCAATCGGCTGGAGCTTCGGTGCTCCCGTCGTTCCGGGAATCCGCGCGGCCTCTTCGATCACCCGCCAGATGTCGTCCGCGTCCCGAATGCCCGGCCACGCCTCCCGCCCCGGATTGAGTGCGGGATCGAGGGCCGGTCGCCAGAGACGGAAGGGACGTCCGCGATCATCGGGAACGAGCGCACCGTCCTCCGTCCTTTCGAACTTCCCCCGCACGAGGTACGGCTTTCCATCCGGAGCGAGGAGCGGGGTGCCGTGCACGTCCCGCACGTAGTCGGTCTCGCCTCGGTCGAAACGGAACCTGAGCCGCTCCCCGTTCTCGTCCTGGAGGTAGGTCGGGGAGTACGTGATGACGGTCTCCACCATCGAGATCGGGGCCGGGTCGAGCGCCGAGTCCACCCGCCCGATCTTCCCGACCGCGGTCTCCACTTCGGGAATCGCGTCGATCGCCATGTCCTGGGCCTGGAGGACTTCCTTCGCCTCCCCGAGCGAGGCGTGAGGCATCGTCGTCGGCATGAGCAGGAAGGAACCCTCGTCCAACGGCGGCATGAACTCCTTCCCGAGCCCCGGAAAGACGTGAGTCACCTGGGACACTGGCCCGGATGTCCTCACCGATTGCGGAAGCCAACCGAAGAGCGCATCGAACCCAAGCCAGATCATCGCGCCAAGGAGCGTGAGCGCGAGCGGCAGGGAGAGAAACCCCGCCTTGTGCCGGAGCGACCACGAGAGCAGACGCGGGTAGGTCCGTTGGAACCCGAGGAGCAGGAAGAGCAGCCCCCCCATCACGAGTGCGACGAAGACGAAGTTACGGACGCCTCCCTGCTCCGGCCCGAGCGGTGACCACGTACGTGACAGCCAGACGAGCACGACGAACAGGAGAAGGCCGAGGCCGACTCGACTCGGAGTGAGCCAAGACCATCGTCCCTTTGCTCGGCCCCGACGTGCCTCGTCGACCGCCGCCGCGGAGTCCTCCGTCGCCCCAGCGCTCGCCCCTCTCCCACCGAGGAGTCCCCGCCTCGGGCGGAGCAGCAGATCCGTCAGCGGAGGCAGAACGATCACGGCGACGAGTGCCGAGGCCATGAGTGCGAACGTCTTCGTGAACGCGAGCGGCCCGAAGAGCTTTCCCTCCGGACCGGTCATCGCAAAGACGGGAAGGAAGCCGACCACGGTCGTGGCGACCGCGGTGAGAACTGCAGTCCCCACCTCGCGCGTCGCGAGAAACACGGTCCGTGTCGTGCGGGCCGGGTCGTCCTGCTTTCTCACGCGTGAGAGGACGTTCTCGGTGATGACGATGCCCATGTCCACCATCGTCCCGATCGCGATCGCGATTCCGGAGAGCGCGACGACGTTCGCGTCGATCCGGAACAGCTTCATCCCCACGAAGCAGAGAAGGACCGACAGCGGCAGGACGAGCGAGACGAGAAGCGCTCCGCGGACGTGGAGCACGAGGACGAGCACGACCAGGATGGTGACGAGGATCTCGTCCCGGAGTGCGTGCCGGAGCGTTCCCAACGTCTCGTGGATGAGCTCGGTCCGGTCGTAGAAGGGGACGATGGTCACACGACTCACCGTTCCGTCCTCGAGCGTGCGTTCGGGAAGGCCGGCCGAAATCTGCGCGATCTTCGCCTTCACGCTCTCGATCGTCTCGAGCGGGTTGGCGCCGTGGCGAACGACGACCACGCCGCCCACCACTTCCGCGCCTTCCTTGTCCAGCACTCCGCGTCGCTCCGCCGGCCCGAGTCCGACGTTCGCAATCTGCCTGAGGTAGACGGGCGTTCCCTCCACCGACTTGACGACCACCGCTTCGAGATCCTCGGTGCTGCGGACGAATCCGATCCCGCGCACGAGATACTCGACCTGATTGATCTCCATCGTGCGGGCGCCGACGTCGTTGTTCGACATCCGCACGGCGTTCGCGACGTCGTCGAGGCCAACGCCGTATGCTCGCATCGCATCCGGATCGAGGTCGATCTGATACTCGCGCACGAAGCCGCCGACGGATGCGACCTCCGCGACCCCATCCGCCGAGAGCAAGGCGTACTTCACCTGGAAGTCCTGGATCGAGCGGAGTTCGTCGAGGTCCCAACCTCCGGTCGGCTCCCCGGAAGCGTCACGTCCTTCCAGCGTGTACCAGAAGACCTGGCCGAGCGCGGTCGCATCGGGACCGAGCGCCGGCTGCACTCCCGGAGGGAGCGTTCCCGAGGGCAGACTCGCGAGCTTCTCCAGGATTCTCGAACGTGACCAGTAGAACTCGACGTCCTCCTCGAAGATGAGGTAGATCGTCGAGAATCCGAACATCGAGTAGGTCCGTACGGTCTCGACGCCGGGAACGCCGAGGAGCGCGACCGAAAGCGGGTACGTCAGCTGATCCTCGACGTCCTGCGGAGATCGGCCGGGCCACTCGGTGAAGATGATCTGCTGGTTCTCACCGAGGTCTGGAATCGCGTCGGCCGGCACCGGGTCGCGCGGCAGCACGCCGAGGTTCCAGGAGAACGGCGCCACGACCGCTCCCCAGGTCGCGAGAACCAGGGTGGTGAGGAGCACGACCAGCTTCCGTTCGAGACAGAATCTGACGATCGGGTCGATCCAGGACCGACCCGCCCGCCGACTTCGGCGGGGCCGCGATGACGAAGTCTCGTGACTCATCGGGCCCTCCCCTACTTCCCGTCCACTTCGGAACGTGATTCGACTGCCGTCTCGGAACCACAGCGATACATGCTCGCGCCGAAGTACGGGTTCTCGACTCCGCGTCGACGTTGGAGCCAGTCGGCCCCGGTGTTCGAGAACGCCATCGGGCAGTGGTAGGTGTACACGGTGTCGGCACCGGCCACTCCGAACCGGGCCACGAGGCGGATTCCGAGGTCCGATGCGCGATGGAAAGCAGTGCGGAGGGCATCGATGTCCGTGTCCTCGAGACTCGTTCCGAGCCGGAGCAGCTCCCTCCGGATGTCGCGCCACTCTGCATACGAGGTCGCGGGCAGATCGTCGCCTTCCGTGCTGCGCGCCGCATCGATCATGCGGCGGAAGGCGTCGCCAGCCGCCTTCGGATCGTCCTTGGAGAGCGCTTCGGTCAGCTCGAAGTAGGCGATGAAGAAGGTATCGATCGACGACCGGAAACCGCCCGACATCGCGAGCCTCACGGTCGGTTCACCAGGCGCCGCGCCGCCGGGAACACCGCCGCCCTCGCTCATGTCGGACGCGCTCATCATGCTGTCCCCCGCACGGATCTGGAGCGCCGAATCGATCTTGAACGCCCCGCGGGTCACCACTTCCTCCCCGGCACGGAGTCCATCGGCGACGACGTAGACGTCACCGGCCTTCGGCCCGAGCACGACCTGTCGTGCCTGGAACCGGCCCTCCTCGGCGGGATCGGCGACGTAGACCACCGCCCGCTCTCCGGTCAGGAGCGGAGCCGTGGCCGGGATCACGATCGGATCCTCTCCGTCCGCCGCCTGGAGACGTGAGTAGACGCGCGCCCGCGCGAACATCGCCGGTTTGAGGCGACCGTCGCTGTTCGCGATCTCGACGCGGACACGGACCGTACGCGTCGCCGGGCTCGCCGTCGGCTCGACGAACGACACCACACCGTGGAACGTCTCCCCGGGATAGGCGTCGGTCTCGAAGAGGATGTCGTCGTCCTTCGCGATCCAAGGGAGGTCGGACTCGTACGCCTCCAGCTCGAGCCAGAGACGCGACAGGTCCGCAACCTGATAGAGCGTCTCTCCCGCCTTCACCGTCTGTCCGAGCTGCACCCGCTTCGCGAGAACGACGCCGGAGAGCGGCGCCGGAATCGTCACGACGGCCCGCGCCTCACCGGTGCGCGCGATCTCGTCGATCTGTCCAGCAGAGAGACCGAGGAGACGGAGCTTCTCGCGCGCGGCCGACTCTGTACGGGCGAAGACGGACGCCGCGTTCCCCGCGTAGTGCGTCTCACCGTTCTCTCCGCGGGATTCCGAGGACGCGGAGCGCGCGGCAACGGCCTGAACCAGCTCTTCCTGAGCCGAGAGCAGCTCCGGACTGTAGAGATCGAGGAGCGGCTGTCCCTTCCGCACCGGGCCGCCCGTAAAGTCGACGTAGAGACGCTCCACACGTCCCGAGATCCAGGCCGCGATCTCGCGCTCCCGCGTTTCGTCCGCGCGTAGGACTCCGGTGAGACGCACTTCGCGTTCCGCGGGCGCGCGCCGCACCGTCGAAGTGCGGACGGAGGCGAGCTTCCGCGCCGTCGGCGAGAGCGTGATCGTACCCGGATCCGCACTGCTCTCGGTCGTGTCGACCGGTATGAGATCCATGCCGCAGATCGGACACGGTACGGGCTCGGGCAACCGGATCTGCGGATGCATCGAACACGTCCACTCGACCGCGGCGGACTCCGCCACCGTCCCGCTCTGCTCTTCAGCGGTGGAACCGACACCCGTCCCGGAGCCGGCTCCGCTCCCGCAGCCACGCCCGGCCCAACCGAGCACCAATCCGATCGAGAGGAGACCCACGCCGAGTGCCACGTTCTTCGCGTTCATCACGTCCCTCACGTTCATCGCGCCTCTCCTTTCGTTCCGAGCTCACGACCGAGCGATGCCTCGACACGGGCGAGTAGCTCCGCCCGTTCGGCTCTCGCCCGATCGAGCCCCAACTCCGCGTCGAGCCACGTGCGCTCGAGATCGAGGAGTTCGAGCAGCGTCGCGTCGCCGGACGCGAAACGCTCCTCCATCACTTCGATCGACTGGGTGATACGTGGGATCTGTTCCTGCTCGAGGAAGGTGATCCGTCGATCCGTGTCCCGGTAGGCATAGGCGGACGCGAGGAGCGATGCCTCCTCCGTCCGTTGCGTTCGGACCAGATCGCGCCGGCGTGCTTCGGTCCGTGCCTCTGCCTCTTCGCGGATCGCGCGGTTCCGGCTCCAGCCGAGTGGAACGGACGCGCCGACCTTGAGAACGACCGGATCCTTCCCGCTGTCCTCCATCGCGACCCGGGCCGGCCCAGTCTCGAGGTACTCGACCCCGAGCGACAGTTCGGGCCAGGTGCTCCGCCGGGCGACCTTCTCTCGCAGCTCGAACTGGTTCACACGTCGCTCCGCCACTTCGACCGCGGGGTTCGACTGCCGGAACTCGGAGAGCAGCGGATCGAGCTGCGCGATCCCACCCTCCGTCGAACCTGTGCCGAGCAGGCGTGTGTCGAACGACGGTTCGTCGATCGTCGTCGGCGGTTCGATCGGCGCGTTCGGCTTCCGGTCCAGTTCCGCGTTCAGCTTCGCGGCCGCCACCCGTGCGCGCTCTTCCGTGGTCTGGATCTCATCGGCGAGCTTCGCGATCTCGACCTGGACACGGAGCAACGCAGCGTAATCGAGCCGACCCGCGCTGTAGCGCACACGGGCGATCTCCTCCCAACCTCGTAGGATCCCGAGATGGGCTTCGAGCGCGTCCTTCGCCCGGGCCAATCGATAGAGTTCGTACCAGGACGAAGTCACCGACTCACGGACCGACCACCACGTAGCCTCGAACGAAGCCGCCCCTTCCCTCGCTCCTTCACGAGCCGCCGCTGCCGCCGGACCTGTCCGGCCGATCGGAACGTTCTGACTGACGGAGAAGCGATGGCGCTGCGGCCCGACGCGCGTCTCGATCTCGCGCGCGAGGTAGCCATAGCCGACCATCGGGTCCGGCCAACTTCCCGCCTGCGGCTCCCGCGCGAGGGCCGCCTCCCATTCGAACCAGGCGGATGCGAGCTTCGGACTCCTCTCCCGCGCGGTGCGTAGAACGTCATCGAGACTCGCGAGGACCGGATCGGCATCGTTTCCACCAACGCGATCGGAAACGACCAGCTCTTCCGGATCGGAAGCGCCTTGCCGTGGGTCGGTCTGACCGAACCCATTCGCGGGATCCCCGGCCGCGCGCCAGTCCGCGAGTAATGTCTGGTCGGTCCCCGCACACCCCTGGAGGAAGACCCAGGCCACGGCAACCGCGAGTCCCCATGACCTTCGGGAACACCAACGCCTGACGGTCGGAACCGTCGGTACGGATAGGAACATCTGAGCCTCCTCGCCTGCACCGGAAGCGGTGGGACGCGAGTGAATGCCGATCTATGTCTGTCGAGTGGAGTCCGTGCGGGCTGACGAACGGATTCAGCGAGCGGCGACGCGGCGAAACGCAAACAGCGATCGCGGCTCCGTGCCGTCCGTGGAGCCCGAGCTATCCGATCGGAGGCTCAGTCGAGGAGGTGGAGAACTCGAAGGAAGATGTCGACGCTGGGAGTCGTCAACATGTGGAGGGAGAATCGTTCGGCGGGCCCGTCCCGTTCCTGTGGACGCTCGAGATCCCGTACCACGATCTGAAGGAGATCCCCGGCGTAGGCGGCGAACTCGAACGCCGTGACGACCGGCGCAACGCTCGCCTCGGAAACGTCCGGTTGGCAGCCGCACCGTTCGCCGAACGCGAGAGTGCCCGCGAAGCCGGAGCACCGCGAGTCGGGTGCGTCGTCCACGGGAACCCGAACGTCTTCGGAATCCGGCTTCTCCGACTGGCAGCAGGACCGGACTTCGGCCTTCGCCTGGGTCGGCTTCTGCTGCATCTCGTCGCTTCCCTGTGAACGCGCGGAGCAACAGCACGCAGCGTCCGCCGCCTGCGACGAACCCGTGTCACCGTGATGGCAGCGGCACACCCCCGGCGGGGCGACGGCTTGGAACGTCACCCAGAAGGAGATGAGAAGGAGCACACCTATGGCGCGAGGAAGTCGACGCATCAAAGGGAGTCTACTACGAGTTTCCGATCCTGTTCCGTTCGTTCCTGTCCCGAGCCGATTCCGGCCCGGCCGGGACCGGCAGCCGCCAGGTCCTCTCTTGTTGTTTCGGACGAGACCGCGCCGGGCGTGAGGCCTCACCTGGCCACTCGGATGCATGCGCACAATCGTTCGCACCAAAGAAGGAAGAGCGCGTCTCCGGCGCCGAGGTGACGCCACGCGAGGCGATACGCGGGCCCCCACACAACCCGGGACCCACGGATTCCCAGTTGGTACAATGACCCCACCTGCCGGGAGTGTCCGCCCTTGGAGGACCCTCCGTTGCCCCTGATCGAACGTCGCCACCTGTGGCCTTCCCTGGTCACGGCCGTGCTGCTCGTCCTGGCGCCTCGAACCGGTGCCGGGTTCGTGCTGGAATGCGACGGCACCCCCGAGTTCCAGCCGATCTCGATCGAGCAAGGTCTGTCGAACGACCGGATCAATCAGGTCTTCCAGGACTCCAAGGGGTTCCTCTGGATCAGCACCACGGACGGGCTCAACCGGTACGACGGCCACGAGGTGCAGGTCTACCGCCACGACCCGAACGACGCTCGATCGATCGCCGCGAACTGGATCGCAGGCGTGGCCGAGGACGCGCAGGGTGACATCTGGGTGCTCTTCGGGATCGGGGGAACGGACTGCTTCGATCGGGATCGCGAAGTCTTCCAGCACTTCCGAAACGACCCTGCGGACTCCACGAGCCTTCCCCGAGACGATCTGACGTCCGCCCATCTCTTCCCCGACGGATCCTTCTGGTTCGCTTCCGGGGCCGGCTGGGTCGCCGTCGATCGATCGGGCGGCGTGCCCGGGGAGACTCGATCCGCCTCGGACTTCGTACGCCGACATCCGTTTCCGCCGGATCACGCGCGCGGACGTCCGGCGATAACCCCGTCGGCGGAACGCTCGCCTGGCTCGAGGCGGGCGGCACGTGGATCGGAACGACACACGGGCTTCCACCGCGACAGCGCCGGGCAAGAGCGTTCGCGGCATCGATACAAGGGCCGTCCGCGCTCGCCAGATCCGCAACCGGTCGCATCTGGGTGGAGGACGTGACGGAAGCGTCCGGCTCCTCGATCCACGCACGCGCGCGGACGAGCTGGGCTTCGAATTGCCGGCCGCAAACGACAGCGCGCGTCCGTCCGGAGATCCGAGCGCGCGCGACGAGAGCGCCGTGGGGATCGTCGATCTGGCGGAGGACTCTCGCGGGCAGCTCTGGATCCTCAGCGGGTCGGGGCGGCTCTTCCGATACAACCCGTCGATCGACCGACTCGATCCGATCCAGGTTCCCGCCTTCGTCTTCGATCTCCTACCCGACGCCGTGGGTGCGCTCGCACTCGGCACCTCTCACGGATTCGGGATCTACGACGCGGCGAACGACCGCGTCACGCTCCACACACTCTCTCGGGACCCGTACCAGGAGCGGAGCGGTCTGGCAGCGCAGGAACCGATCCTCCATCTCTTCGAAGGACAGGGCGGCGAGCTCTGGTTGGGAACGTGGGGCGCCGGGCTTCAGCGATGGAACGACCGCGCCACGCACTTCCAGTTCGATCCGATCGATCGTGTCACCGCGCTCGTGGCCGACGGATCCGGCGGTCTCTGGGTCGGCACGACCGACGGTCTCGAGCAATGGGACGCGCTCTCGCGCCCACGGAACGCACTCGACGTTTCGACGGAACACCTGCCCCGAGCGCTTCGCGGCGCTCCGATCAGCGCCCTCGCGGCAGGCACCCGGGGGCTCTGGATCGCGGCCGACCACGAACTCCTCCTCCTCACGAGCGAAGGGGAGCTGAGGACGACCTGGGAGAGCCCGGTCACGATCAACGCCCTCCTCGAGGATCGCTCCGGTCGGCTCTGGATCGGAACGAACGACTCGGCATGGCGACTGGGCGCGAACGCAGGCGAGCCGGAGCGTCTGCCCGCATCGTCATCTCCCCGAGGCGATGCGTTGTTCGAGAGCCGGGTCCACGCGCTCGCGGAAGGGCACGACGGCAGGATCTGGTTCGGAACCTACGTGGGCGGGCTCTCCGTCGTCGATCCCACCTCGGGCCAGTTCGAGCACTTCCGATTCGACGATGACGATCCGTCCAGCCTCAACAATCTCTCCGTCAACACGCTCTACGTGGACCGAAGCGGCACCCTCTGGGTCGGAACGTACAGCGGCGGCCTCGATCGCTTCCAACCCGAGTCCGGCACGTTCCAACACATGACCGAACGAGAAGGGCTGGCCGGAAACCAGGTGCTCGGCATCCTCGAGGACGAGTGGGGACAGCTCTGGATCTCCACGAACCAGGGGCTCTCGCGCCTCGATCCAGAGACCAACGAGTTCCAGAACTTCGGATGGAACGATGGTCTCGTCGCCCAACCGTTCGAACTCGGCGCGTGCACGCTCACACCCGAGAATCGCCTCGTCTTCGGGGGACGCAGTGGTCTGATCCACTTCGACCCGACCCAGGTGGACAGCCGAAAGACCGTTCCATCGATCGCTCTCACCGCATTCCGGATCGCGGACGCCCGGACTTCGCGCGAGGCGCGCCGTGGACGGGACGGCCGTCTCGCCCTCGGCCCCAAAGAAGACTTCCTCTCCTTCGACTTCGTTGGGATCGACTTCGAGAGCCCCGAGCGCGTCCGGTACGAGTATCGCCTCGTCGGACTCGACGGCGATTGGGTTCCGGCCGGAAGCAGGAGCTACGCTTCCTATACGAACCTCGCCCCGGGACAGTACGAGTTCCAGGCCCGCGCCTCGATCGACGGCGTGAACTGGAGCGCACCTCTCACTCTCCCGCTCTCCATCCACCCTCCGTTCTATCGCACCCCATGGTTCCTCGGAGCGATGACGGTGCTCGCCGCGCTCCTCCTCTTCGGTGCGCACCGGATCCGGGTCCACCAACAGGTCCAGCGGAGTCTGCTCGAGGAACGGATCCGGGTCGCGGAGCGCGAACGGGTCCGCGAACAGGTCGCACGCGACTATCACGACGAAATGGGGCACAAGCTCGCGAAGCTCGGCATCTTCTCGGAACTCGTCCAGCGATCCGTCCGGCGCATGGCTCCGAGTCACGAGTCGCCACAAATCGCCGACTACGCCGAGAAGATCGACGAGACGGTGCAATCCCTCGTACGCGACACACGCGACTTCCTATGGACGCTCGATCCCCGGCGGGACTCGGTCTACGAACTCGCCGTCTACATGCAGGAGTTCGGGAGTCGCCTCTTCGCCGACACGAACGTGAAGTTCCGCGTCGTCGGTCTCGAGGACGCCCTCAGGCAGGCCCGACTCTCCGCCGACTGGAAACGGCAGCTCTCCCTCCTCTTCAAGGAAGCGCTCACGAACAGCCTTCGCCACGCAGATGCCCACGAAGTCGAGATCCAGTTCGGCCTCGTGGACGACCGGCTCGAGATCTCGGCCCGGGACGACGGCATCGGCTTCGATCCGGAGGCAGGTAGCAGCCGGGCGACGGGAGGACAAGGGCTCGCGAGCATGAAGCGACGCGCCGAGCTGCTCGGGGGACGTCTCTCGGTGGAAACGGAGACCGGTTCGGGAACGCTGCTCCGCTTCGTCGCACGCTCGACATGAGCTCCGGCCGCGTCGATCACGCCGCCTCGCGCGGTGAGGAAGGGAGTCCAACACAATGACAGCGCCAGAAACCTGCATCCGCGTCGCCCTCGTAGAGGACGATCCGGACATCCGCGCGGGACTCGAAGCGATCCTCAGCGACGACCCGTCGGGGGTACGGTGCGAGCGCAGCTACGAGAGCGCCGTCAACGCACTGGCTGATCTCCTGGCGAAGGAAGCAGGCGACGCGGGGCTTCCAGACGTCGTGCTGATGGACATCGAGATGCCGGGGATCGACGGAATCGAGGCGACCAGGCGCCTACGGGCCGCGCATCCAGGCATCGACGTCATCATGCTGACGGTCCGGGTCGATGACGACGCCGTCTTCCGGTCCCTCTGCGCCGGCGCCGTCGGGTATCTCGTCAAGACGACATCGCCGGCACGCCTCATCGACGCCGTGATCGAGGCCGTCGAGGGTGGATCCCCGCTCAGCCCGATCATCGCACGCCGGGTCACCCGTTCGTTCCAGGCCGTCGTACCGTCCCCGCTCACCGAGCGGGAGACGGAGATCCTGCGACATCTCTGCGAGGGGAAGAGCTACAAGGAGATCGCGGCGGACCTCTTCATCAGCGAGCGCACGGTCCACTCGCACCTCAAGAACGTCTACCGGAAGCTCGAGGTGCATTCCAAGACCGAAGCCATGGCCCGGGCCATCAAGGAGCGCTGGGTCTGAACGCGACGAGCGACCCTTGCGGGTCGCTCGCCTGCGGTCCACCGAAACTGGTGAAAGAAGGACTTACGCGGCCTTGTCCCAGAACTTGAGTTTGGACACGACGCTCTGGTTCTGACCCGTCTCGTCATCGTCCATCGGAATAGAGGGGCCCTTGGCGCGCGGGGGACGTGCGCTGCTTCCGGAACCGCCCGAACCGACGAGCTGACGGAGTCCCTGGATCTGGGACTGGATGGCTTCGGCCTGTTCGGAGAGAACGTTGGCGGCCGAGGATGCCTCCTCGGCGCTCGCGGCGTTCTGCTGCGTGACCTGATCGATCTGCGTGAGAGCCGAACGCACCTGAGCCGTCGTCCGGGACTGCTCGGAGCTCGCTACCGCGATGTGGTGCACGAGTTCCGTCGCACCCTGAACGCGGTCCTGAATCCGCTCGAGACCCTCGGAGACCTGGTCCGCCGCGCCCGCGCCGGTCTTCGTCATCTCCATGGAGCGACGGATCCGCTCGTCCGTCTTGCTCGCGGCCTCGGCCGTCTTCTGTGCGAGAGTCCCGACCTCCTCGGCGACGACCGCGAAGCCCTTGCCGGCGTCACCGGCCCGCGCCGCTTCCACGCCCGCGTTGAGTGCGAGCAGCTTGGTCTGGAAGGCGACCGACTCGATCGTGCGGATGATCTCGGCCATCTCGTTCGAGGCCTCACGCAGCTCGCCGAGCGAGTGGCGCATCTTCGAAGCGTCCTGCGATCCTGCCTCCGCTTCGCCCTTGGCCTCGAGCGCAGTCGCATGAGCCCGCTGGGAGGTCGAGGCGTTCTCCTCGGCCGAAGCCGCCAACTCAGTGACCGCGGCCGACGTCTCCTCGAGTGAGGCCGCCTGCCGCGCTGCTCCATCCGCGAGCGTGTCGCTGTTCGACCGGACGACCCGGGCCGACGATGCGAGCTCGGTGGCGATATCCGTGAGCTCGATCGACGTGTCCCGGATCATGTTCACGAAGCGTCCGAGCGGACGGCCGACCAGGATGGCGCTGCCTCCGACCGCGACGACGAGGAGGAAGAGCGACCACTTCACGATCGTCCACGCAACCGCGGTGGCCTGCGCCTTGGCCGGGCGCAGATCGGAACGCACCGCGAACATGCCATGCATCTTCCCGTCCTTCCAGTTCTCCATCGGATAGCCGAGGATGTCCTTGCCGTTGCCCCATGGGCTCGTGCTCGGATGACCGTGACAGATGAGACATCCATCCTGCTCGCTGAGGCGGATCGGGCGCATGACCCAGAGCTGCTCCGCGTCTTCGTTCTCCCACACGATCTGATCCAGATTCGGATCACGCTCGAACTGAGTCAGGAACTCCTGTTCCTTCTCCGTCGGTGTGTTCTCCTTGTTCCTTGGATCGTTGGCCGCAACGCGGAACTCGTAGTGATTCTCGGAGGCCTTGTCGGCACCGATCTTCATCGAGGCGACGATCGGGACGGACTGGAACACTTTGCTCTTCACGTCGGAGGGGAGGTTTCCGTCCGGATGGTTCTCGACGGCCTGCTCGATCAGGCTCTCGATCTGACCCTGGTTCGCCACGAAGTTTCGCGCCGACTCGAGACGACTGAGAATCGCCTCGCTCTTGGCCTGGAGGTCCTTGATCTCGACCTCTTGCACCTGCTGCGTCGACACGAAGGCCGCTCCGCCCGCACAGATCAGACAGGCTCCTGCCACCGACAAAAGGATCTTTTCCCTGAATCCAAACTCGAGCGCCATGTCGTACGTCCCCCTCTGCGGGCGGATTCCCCGCTTTGCCTGAGGGATCGTCGCCAAGACGTGGCATCTTGAGGGTTGCCCGCCAACTTCGCGCCGCTCCAAGCGCTTCGCGACTTGGGCCCCGGCGGCCGCCAGGGGACTCTCGTCCCCGAGCCCGCCGCCAAGACGCCGTCGACGGAACCGATCGGCCGGGATAGATCCACGAAAACGCTACCGATCAACGACTTACGCCGTCCGATCGGTCAGATCACGACCTGCACGAGGACCATCGCCGCGAAGCCCGTCATGAACGCCCACGCCACCTGCGTCGGCTTTTCCTCTTCCAGGCTCTCCGGGATCATTTCGACGATGACGAGGTACATCATCGCCCCCGCCGCAAAACCGAAGAGCGGAAGCATGAGGGGCTGGAAGAACCAGACGAGCAGGCTCGCGGGAATCGAGGCGAGCGGCTGTGGCACGCTGGTGAGGAAGGCGAGGAAGAAGCAGCGCCAGAAGGATGCGCCGGCGGCGCGCGCGGGGAGTGCGACCGCCATCCCTTCGGGGATGTTGTGGATCGAGATCGCGATCGCGATGTAGATGCCGAGATCGTCGAACGAGACTTGATGCGCCTCGGACGCGAATCCGACGCCGACGGCAACGCCTTCCGGAATGGAGTGGAACGTCATCGCGATGAAGACGAGTGCGCCGACACGGCCACCGAGCTTCTTCACGAAGTCGGATTCCTCTCCATCGCGGGGCAGCCTCTTCTCGACCTGCCAGATGAATGCGCAGCCAGAGAGAAGCCCGATCAGGGTCTCCAGGACGGGACGCACACTGACACCCTGCTCCGCTCCCAGTGTGAACGCAGGAAGAAGCAGGTTGTAGACGGAGGCGGCGAACATGAGGCCGCCGGCGGCCGCGTAGGAGAGTCCGATCCTCCTGGTCGGATCGAGACTCCGGAAGAGAACGGGGAGCGCGCCGAGACCGCAGGCGATGCTCGCCACGATCCCCGCGACGAAGCTCTCGAGTACGACGGATAGCGCCTGCACTCAACGCCTCCCATGCGAGGGCCAATGCCCCCGCCCTTCGAGATCTCACGCCCACAGGAGCGGAACGGCTTCAGGCTACTTCCAACCGCGGCCCACCTCCAGCCCCAACACAGCCTTCGAATGCCCAGGACTGGGGATAGAGACGCGCAGGAGCAAACCTCTACCGTCTTCCTCAGGCACTCACGAGCCACCGGGGTTGGTTACCAGGAGGCCCAACTGATGCAGACTCGTCTCTTCCCTCTACGGATCGGCCCGAACCGGGTCAGACTTCACGCTCTCCAGGAGCGCGCGAACTGGAATCGAGACTCGATCTCGACTGGGTGCGCGTGCGTCGCCCTGACCCTCGCGCTCGCTTCGTGGGCCTCAGACGCCCAGGCGTTCACGTTCTCCCAGGTCACCGACGCTTCGAACCCGATCGTGGCCGACGGCGGACACGGCGGTTCGCGTTACTACGGATGCGCGTGGGTCGACTTCGACGGTGACGACGACCTCGACCTCTTCCTCGACCTCGACACGCTCTACGAGAACCAGGGCGGGGGCCAGTTCGTCCGGCGCGAGGACACGGGACTGGGAGACGGGCAGATCGCGAGCCCCGGCTTCAGCATGTCGGGCGTGAGCTGGGGCGACTACGACAACGACGGGGATCCCGACGCATTCATCGCCGGTGAGGCTTCCTACCTCTACCGCAACGACGGCCTCTCCGGATTCACCCGGATCACGACCGGTGCGATCGGTGGTGGGACCGACAACCGCGGTTGGACCTGCGCCTGGGGCGACTACGACAACGACGGACACCTCGACCTCGTCATCATTCACCCGGCCGGATTCGTCCCCCCAGGCGACATGCCGCTCGAGAACAAACTCTTCCACAACGACGGTCCGCCGAACTACTCGTTCACCGAGATCACGACCGGACCGATCGTCACCGGCCTCGATTCGTACACGGTCGGGACCTGGTCCGACCACGACGACGACGGAGACCTCGACTTCTTCATCGGAAGCGGACCCGCGGACGGCACCACGCAACCGGACAACGTCTACCGCAACCTCCTCACGGAGACCGGGACGGCGAACTTCGAGCGGATCCTGGACGCGCCGATCGGCACCGACGAGCAGGACGGCCAGGTCTGGAACTGGATCGATTACGACAACGACGGTGACCTCGACGCCTACGTCACGAACTGGGGCGGCGGGTTCGGAGGTCTCCCGAACCGCCTCTACCGGCAGGAGACAGACGGCAGCTTCACCGAGATCACCGGACAGGAGATCACGGACGACGCCCGCGTCTCCCTCGCCTCGATCTGGGAAGACTTCGACAACGACGGCGACCTCGACTGCTACGTCGGTAACGACGGCAGCCAGCTCGACGGTCTCTACGAGAACAACGGTGACGGCACGTTCACGAAGATCACGGACACTCCGATCACCAACGAGGCGCGCGCCCGGAGAGGCGCCACCGCCGGCGACTACGACGGAGACGGAGATGTCGACCTCCTGGTGAACGGGCCCAACCTCTCCCGGGCCCTCTACCGCAACGACGACGCGAGCGGGAACGGGTGGCTCGACGTCTCCGTCTTCGGCACCCTCTCGAACCGATCCGCGATCGGGGCCAAGATCCACCTCAAGGCGACGATCGGCGGCAACGCCGTCTGGCAGAGGCGTGAGATCTCCGGTCAGAACTCGTTCAACGGGCACAGCGCCCAGATCGCCCACTTCGGCCTCGGTGACGCGACCTTCGCCGACAGCGTCGTCGTCGAGTTCCCGAGCGGCGAAGTCGCCACCCAGACGAACGTCGCCGCGAACCAGAAGATCGTGATCGGCGAAGGAGACCTCTCGAGCACTCCCCCGAACGGAATCGCGCCGTCAGAGGGTGCCCGGCTCGTCCTCCTCGGCCCGTCTCCCTTCCGTGCGGCCACGCAGATCCGGCTCGACCTGCCCAACACGGAAGCCGCCGAAGTCACGGTCCACGACGTCCAGGGCCGACTCGTCCGGACCCTCCTGAAGGGCCAGGTGGAAGCGGGCTCCCAGACTCTGAGCTGGAACGGCAAGGACGATCTGAACAGAAGCGTCAGCTCCGGCGTCTACTCCCTACGGCTACGCACGCCGGAAGGACAGTCGTCCCAGTCCTTGGTCTACGTGCGTTAGGAGCCGAACCGTCACGACCGACGGAATCGACTCCACACCCTGAGTTTCGACGAGCAGGGCGGTGATCGGAAAACCGAAGATGAGCGGTCGCGGGGTGCGGCCGCAATACGTCCCGGCAGGCACTCGACGGTTCCCCCGTGACCTGCCCTGCTCGTCGCGCCTTCTTTGCGTACCTGAGGTCTACGCCCCCTGGGTCTCCTTCCGGTTTCGAGGGACGAAACCTCCAGGAGGCCCAGGGGGCTCAGGGTACGTTGAAGAAGGGGCTTCCTCACGCCGTTTGGGTGGAGGAAGGTGCCGTGCCGAGTTACTCCGGCGTCACGGGGGGCGCCACGCGGATTCGAATGTCGACGGCCTTCGAGGTCTCCGGGTCTGGGGAGGCGAGGAAGGGGTTGATGTCGAGTTCGATCACTTCGGGGTGACGTTCGACGAGTTGGGCGATGCGGAGGAGGACCTCCGCGAGTCGGTCCATGTCGACCGGCTTCTCGCCGCGCCTCCTTCGAGAGTTTTCGGCCCCGGATGCCGCGGACCACTTCGAGCGCTTCCGTGCGGGAGAGCGGCGGAATGGTGAAGCGGACGTCACGGAAGACTTCGACGTACTTGCCGCCGAGGCCGAACATCAGCATCGGGCCGAATCGCGGATCCGAGGAGAGGCCGAAGATCACTTCGTGCCCTCCGCGGACGAGCTTCTGGAGCAGGTAGCCTTCCTGCTCGACTCCCGCAGCGTCCATCTTCGCCTGCATCTGCTGGATCGCCTGCATCAATTCGTCTGCGTTCCTGAGGTCCACGGCCACGCCGCCGACGTCGCTCTTGTGGATGAGCTGCTTGCCGACCCCCTTGAGGACGAGCGGGTACCCGATCTTGTTGGCCGCGACGATCGCTTCCTCCGGGCTCCTCACGACCCGCCAACTCGCCGTCGGGATCCCATACGCCTCGAGCACGGCGTACGCGTCTTCGGTCGAGAGATAGACCGCGTGCTCCGCCGCATGCGTGGCTGCCTCGGCGAGATGGCGCGAACTGTGAGAACCGGCCCCTGAAGCGGCGTCACCCTGGCTCTTCGTCGTATCAGGCAGCGCCTTCGCGATGATCTCCGCAACGCGCTGGTCGTCGACGTCGAACACCGGGATCTCTTCGTCGGCCGGGCGGATCCGCCACCGGGCATACTCCCAGAGCTTCGAGAGCGCCAACACCGCCGACTCGGGGAACTGGTAGACCGCGATGCTCGTAGCCCGTTCCCGGATCTTGGGGTACGTGTCCTCGGTCGCCATCATCACGACGACGATCGGCTTACCGCCCGCGTCCTTGGCCACGTCGAGGATCGCTTCCAGTACGTCGATCGTGTCGGAGATCGGCGGCGTCACCTGGATCGTCAACACCATGTCGACGTTCGGATCCTTCAGGACCACGGCGAGGGACTTCCGGTACTCCTCGGCCCCCGCGGACGCGATCATGTCGATCGGGTTCGCGAAGCTGGCGGCCGCAGGGAGGAAACTCCGAAGCTGCTGGACCGTTTCCTCGGTGAACTCCGTCATCTCGAGGCCAGAGTTCACGCATGCGTCGGTCGCCATGATGGCGGGACCGCCCGCATTCGTCACGATCGCGACTCGAGGCCCCTTGGGCAGCGGACACCTGTCGAGTGCTTGGGCGATGTCGAACATCTCTTCGATCGTGTTCGCCCGGATGACCCCGCACCGCTCGAGGAAGGCGTTCACGGTGATGTCGGCACCCGCCATCGCGCCCGTGTGGCTGGAGGCGGCCCGTGCCCCCGCTTCGGTCCGTCCGGACTTCACGACCAGGATCGGCTTCTTCCGGCTCACGCGCTTCGCGATCTGCGTGAACCTGCGGGGATTGCCGAACGATTCGAGGTACATCGCGATCACGCGCGTCATCTCGTCGTCTTCCCAGAACTCGAGGAGGTCGTTGCCGGAGACGTCCGCCTTGTTGCCCATCGAAGCGAATTCCGTGAACCCGATGCCACGCCCGGCCGCGACGTTCAGGATCGCGACCCCGAGCGCGCCCGACTGGCTCACGAAACCGACACATCCGGGTAACGCAGGCGCCGGTGCGAAGGTGGCGTTGAGACGGACGGCGGGATCGGCGTTGATCACGCCCATGCAGTTGGGACCGATCATCCGTGCGCCGGCCGCACGGACCCGCTTCTGGATCTCCTGTTCCTCGGCCGCTCCCTCCGGACCCACTTCACGGAACCCGGCCGTGATCACGACGAGTCCCTTCACGCCCTTTGCGAGGCACTCCTCAACGACCGGAAGGACCACCTTCTTCGGGACGAGCACGACCGCGAGGTCGACGGGATCGGGGATGTCGCTCACCGTGGGATAGCAGCGGAGCGAGTGGATCGACGTCTCCCTGAGGTTGACCGGATAGATCGTGCCGTCGAACTCCTCGAGCACCAGGTTGTGGAGAAGCGCGTAGCCCAGAGTCTTGGGGCTCCGCGAGGCCCCGATCACGGCGACGGATCGCGGGGAGAAGATCGGTTCGAGCGTTCCTGGTTCGGGGGCCTTGCGAGCGGACATCATCGGTCTCCTTCGTAGATCTGATGCAGACGGTAGTGTCCTACGAAGTCGATCGGCTCGTCACCCTCCGATCTGTTCCTCTTCATCGTGGGTTCCCGAAACAGACCGGAGTCAGAGCGCCCGACGCGACGGAAACACCGCGCTCGCGACGAGCAGACCGGTCACGATCGCGACCGCGACGACGAGCATGGAGAACGCGGTCTGGATGCCGGAAACGGTATCGTGTTCGACCAGGGACGCCACGCTCTGGAAGCCGACGCTCCCCGGTACGAGGAGAACCAGTCCGGGCACGGTCGCGACAGCGGCGGGTCGCCGAAAGACGCGAGCGACGAAGCTCCCGAACACCCCGAGCACGAACGCACCGAAGAGTGCGCCGAGTTCCACTCCCCCGAGGGCCCGGGCGCCGAACTGCACGGCCCCGTAGGTCACGGCGGAACTCGCGAGGATCCAGGCAAAGTCCCGTTTCTCCGCCCGGAAGTAGATCGCGAGTCCGAGAGACGAGGCGAGGAGCGCGGGTAGGGTGAGATACCAGGACAGCATGGCCAGCTCCGTCGTCGGCCCCTGGCCGAACCACTTCGTCGCGAGCTGACTGCCGAGCGCGGCGCCGAACCCGAGCGTGACGAGCACCACGACGGTCCCCGCGAAGCGCGACCCACCGGCGACGAAGTGCTTGCTCGCGAGCTCGGACGTCGCCGTCGTGAGGCTCAAGCCGGGGAGAAGGATGAGCAGGGTGGCCAGGGTCACGATGTAAGGATGGACCGCCGGTAGTTGGGTCCCGACGGCGGTGGCGATGAACGCGGCGAGAGAGGCCGAGAGGAGATCGATGAGGCGCCGTGTCGCGTGTACGCGGCCCAGCACGGCGAGCAGGAGTCCGACGACGATCCCCGTCACCGCCGATACGCCGATGTCCAGGGTGGATCCGCGGAAGAAGAATGCCCCCGCCGCGCTGACCAGGAGCTGTGACAGAACGAGCAGCACCGTGCCCGCCCCAGCGTGGGAGGCTTCGATCTCCTGGAGCCTCTGCCTCGCTCCCACGATCTCGACTTCGCCCCTCGCGAGATCGTCGAGGAGATCGTCGAGCGCGGCCAGCTTCCCGAGATGGACCTCACCGGGTTCCACCCGCTCCAGAACCATCTGCTGCTTCCCGGTCGGGCCGAAGGCGGCGAAGATCGACGTCGGGGTAGAGAAGAACTGCCCTTCGAGGTCGAACTGCGCACTCATCCGGCTGAGCGCTTCCTCGAGGCGATGCGCGGGCGTTCCATACGTGTGCAGCGCCTTTGCGAGCCGCACGACCAGGACGACCGCTTCTTCCTTCGCTTCGTTGGAACTCGATCCCACCTTCGACTGCCCGCCTCCTCGACTGGCCGACCTACTTCCACGGATCCGCACAACGTACAGGACGGAGTGCTCTCGAGAAAGGACGCTCGAACCCGAAAGCAGTGACAGCCCCGCACGTTTCCGTACGGGGCTGCCGTCTCCTCGGACGAGACACGATGGGGCAAAGATCAGTTCGTCCGAGGAGGTCGCGGTCTGGCGGGATCAGACTCCGGGGGTGTTGTCCGTCCGCCAGTTCCGTGATCGGTTGTCTTACGAATCGAGGTCCGGGACGTAGGTGTCGAGCGACTGGAGGAACGGCTTCACCGTGTCGTTGCCGCCATGCTTCGACGAGAGGAGCACCTTGCCCGTCGTCGTGTCGCCATAGACCTTCCGGTTCGCGTCGTCGTCCAGGGTCAGGACCGCACCCTCGAGGCTCGCGCCTGCGAAGAGGCCCTTGGAACGCGAGTAGGAGTAGATCCCGGTGTCGAGGGTCAGGTTCGTCGCGGCTTCCGCGTCACGACCGATCGGTCCCGCCGTCACACCCACTCCGGCACCCAGCTTGAGTTCGTCGTCCATCAGCGCCTGGAGACCGTTCGGGTCCGTCACGACGAGGACCAGGTCGACGGCCTTGACGCCCGCCTGGAATCCGTAACTCGCGCCGCCCATGCTGACGAAGGCGGGCGCGGACCAGTCGCCGTTGTCGTCACGCCAGGAGACCAGTCCCTTGCCGTACTGACCGCCGACCAGGAACGCCCCCTTCACGACGTGAGGAATGACCACGACCGCGTGCGCCTCCTCCAGGAGCGCCTTCGGGATCGACTGATCCTCACCGGTGAGGGAAGCCTTCAGAACTTCCGCGGCCATCTCGGCGCGTTCCGCCTCGTTCGACTCCTGCATCTCCTGCGACGTCGTGACGTGGACGTCCGTGTGGTCACCGGCAACGCCGGGCACGGCATAGAAGAGCGACGCGGTCGCGGCGAGGGCGAACAAAGGGGTCTTGGTGAGCTTGATCATCGGTTGCCTCCTGCTTCCTTCCGCTCCAGACGTGTCGCCCGGAGCCTCCTGTTTTGGACTTCGACCATGCGAGGGACCCGGAGGTTCGTCGAGTCTCTCGCCCGTTCGAGATGGAAGAAGTGAGTTCCGTGCCAAGCAGCACGAACCGACCGCCGGGACCCGCGCGTCGACGGCGTGAGGACCGCGACAGAAGCCGTCAAACTACTGACAAGCAGCCAGTTACAGATTCAACGGGTCGCCATCCACGAGCGCGTCCGCCCCCGTGCACGTCCGGGGACCGACTCGGATTCGAACGCCTCGAAGTGTGGCTGGAGTTACATGGGTGTTGTCGTTCCTACACGCCCTCACCGGCCAACCGGTGCGTTGTCTCGAGGGCGACTCGTTATAGATGGAGTCCCCACGAGACTTCGACGACCGCAAATGTCCGGGTTCGAGGCACTTCGCAGAATCCCTCACCTGGTATCCCGCTCTCGGACCGGTCCTTGCCTTGCAAAGAGAAGAGTGCATTCGAACACGAAGGAGACCGCACGAGGACGTGGGACACGATCCGCGAACGGCGGCGACGCGCCGAGGCGCGGACACGCTCCCGGAACGCACTCGCGGTACGCAGGCGTAGGACACGATTCGAGGAGACGACACGGAGATGGATACAGGAATCCTTCAGGAGACGACGAGCGCATTCCAATCGAAGATCGAGAGCTGGGGCGAATCCGCGGTCACCATGCTCCCCAACTTCGCCGTCGCGGTCGGCGTGCTCATCCTCTTCTGGGGCCTGGCACGGATCGCGCGCTGGTCCGTGAGACGCGTGCTCTCGCGGTTCGCGGAACGAAGCGCCGCCACGACTCTCTTCGGAAACCTCGCCTACCTCTCTCTCCTTCTCGTCGGAACGTTCATCGGACTCGGCATCATCGGACTCGACAAGACCGTCACCTCGATGCTGGCCGGAGTCGGTGTGGTCGGACTCGCCCTCGGATTCGCGTTCCAGGACCTCGCGGCGAACTTCGTCTCCGGCGTCATGATGTCGTTCCGCCAACCGTTCCGGCCCGGAGACGTCGTCGAGACGAACGACTTCATGGGAACGGTGCAGCAGATCCATCTACGTACGACCGTGATCCGCACCTTCAACGGCCAGATCGTCGAGATCCCGAACAGGATGATCTTCGCGAATCCGCTCGTGAACTACAGCAGCACGGGAACGAGGCGGATAGACATCGAGGTCGGTGTCTCCTATGGAGACGATCTCGAACTCGCGGCCGAGCGGGCGCTCGAGGCCGTTTCCGAGCTCGAGTTCGTTCGCGAGGACCCCAAGGCACAGGTCTACTACCGAGGGTTCGGCGAGAGCTCGATCGATCTCGAAGTCCAGTTCTGGATCACCTACCCCGGCACGGATCCGCTTCGCGCCAAGGACCGGGCGATCGTCGCCGTGAAGCAGGCGTTCGACGGCGCCGAGATCTCGATCCCGTTCCCGATCCGGACGTTCGATTTCGGCATCCGCGGAGGGGTCGCGCTCGAATCCCAGCTGAGGAACGTCTGGCCACCACGTGAAGAGCGGAGCGGCTCGGGTCGGGGGCAGGACGACGCAGACGGATCGAGAGAGGCCGCACACGAGCGGAGAAACGGCGATCACGCGACCGTCAGGTAGGTGATTGGTGGTAGCGGGCCGGTCGCCGATCCCGCTAGGCTCCTCGGCGGGGGGACCCATTCCCAAGCGAACGGAGGATCCGATGTACCGACTGATCGTCACCGTGGCCCTGCCCGCGCTGTTCCTCGCACTCGCGATGGCTCCGCGCGTCGCCACGGCAGAGTCCGGAGGAGGAGACCCCGTGGTGCTCCGTGTCTACAGCGACTACGTGTGACCGTGGTGCTATCTCAGTACCGGGCGTATTGAGCGGCTCCAGAAGGAATACGACGTCGAAGTCGAGTACGTGCACTTCCCCCTGCATCCAGACACTCCCGCCAAGGGCATGAAGCTCCTCGACCTCTTCGGTGGACCGTCCGCGGCCCCCCGCCTCGAGCAGAGTCGCCAACGTCTGATCGACCTCGCGAAGCAGGAGGGACTGCCGATGAGCGGGACTCGGGAGATGACGTACAACTCGCGTCTCGCGCAGGAACTCGGCGTCTGGGCCGAGGAGCAAGGGCGCGGAACCGAGTTCCACGACACCGCGTTCCGGGCCTACTTCGTCGACAATCAGAACGTGGGAGACATCGACGTCCTCGTGGGCCTCGCGAAGTCCGTAGGGCTCGACGCGAGCGCGGCGCGGAAGGTACTGGTGGAGCGTACACACAGCGCCAAGGTCGACGCCAACTGGAGTCGGTCCCGCCAGTCCGGGGTCACCGCCGTCCCGACGTTCGAGATGGGCGGCCAGAAGGTCGTCGGCGCACAGCCCTACGAGGTGCTGGAGGAGCTGGCGGTCGAGGCCGGGGCGAAGAAGCGGAAGGGATAGGGGTCGGGCGGCGATCGCCGCCCGCCGTCACATTTCGCGGTGTTTGGAATAGAATGGGCTGTCGCGGCATCGAACCGCCCGATTCAGACCCGGTCTCGCTCCGTTCTGGCCGAGCCGAAACCTTTCCGAGTCTTCTCAGGGAGTTCCGTGGACAGCAAGACCCTCCTCTGGATGGCCCTCCTAGCCTATGGCGTCGTCATGTGGCTCCTCGCCCCCAAGGCCGCCCGCTTCGATCAGTTCTTCGCCGGCCGCTCCGCGCGCGGCCGGGACGTGGGCATGGGACTCCTCGTCGCGTCCATCGTGATCTCGTGGATCTTTGCCAAGTCGATCACGAACGCTGCCAACCTCGGACGTTCGTTCGGAATCGTCGGCGCCGTGGCGTACGCGGGTTGGTACCTCTCCATTCCGGTCGCCGGGATCGTGATCTACCGACTGCGGACGCGCCTGGGGGCACAGAGCCTTCCCGAGGTGGTCACGAAGAAGTACGGACCACTCGCCGCTCTCGGATTCCTACTCGTGGTACTCGTCCGGCTGATGAACGAAGTCTGGTCCAACACGGCCGTGGTCGGGGCGTACTTCGGAGCGTCGGGAACGGCTCCCTACTTCGCGGCCGCACTCGTCTTCTCTCTCGTCACCCTGCTCTACAGCCTCCGTGGCGGGCTCCGCAGCTCGATCGTGACCGACGCGCTCCAGTTCGCGCTCGGCGTGTTCCTTCTCTTCTTCGTGCTCGCGCTCGTCTTCCCGCAGGTGGGAGCCAAGCCACTCCTCACCTCGGGAGAGTGGACGCTGGTCGGAGGCGTGGATCTCCTCCTCGTCGCGATCCTCCAGTCCTTCAGCTACCCGTTCCACGATCCCGTCCTCACCGATCGCGGCTTCCTCACGAGGCCGAGGGTGATGCTGAAGAGCTACCTCCTCGCAGGCGTGATCGCGGCTGCGTTCATCGTGCTGTTCGGAATCACGGGTGTGTACGGCCAGGTGATCGGCCTCGAAGCCGGACAGGACGCGCCGCTCCGCGTCGCGGAGGCGTTCGGCGTGGCCAGCCTCGCGGGGATGAGTATCCTGATGATGATCTCCGCGGGCTCCACTCTCGATTCGACCCTGAGTTCGTTCGCAAAGGCGTTCGTCGTCGACCTGGGAGGCGCACGAGGCGACAGCGCCGAAACCGGTCCGCCGACTCCACCCATCGTCCGGAGGTTCACCGACTGGATGTCGAGCCGGGACCCGATCCAGGCCGGCCGGTTCGTCATGATCCTCGCCGTCGTGGCGGGTTCTCTTCCCCTCTTCGCGGGCGCGACGATCCTCAAGGCCACCACCGTGAGCGGAACGATGGTGTTGGGACTCGCGCCGATCTTCCTCTTCGCGGAGTGGAAGTCGGCCGGGCCCCTCGCGTTCCACATGGCGCTCTGGCCGGGAGTCCTCCTCGGCATCCTCCACGCGGTGAACCTCATCCCGCCGGCATGGAGCATCGGAGCCGGCAAGTACGGATCCCTCCTCGGGGCGAACGTCTACGGTATGCTGATCGTCTTCGGAGGGTTTGCACTCGGTGCGGTGCTCGACCGCGTGATGGGCCGGAACCTCGAGGAGGCAACGGCGACGGTCTCGGCACGATGACCGCACGGCCCGTTTCCGACGATCCTCACGTCGGCCCCGATCTCGCCTTCCTCGGGCTCGACGTCCTCTGGCTCCAGGTCGCGGGCACGGTCTGCAATATCGCGTGTCGTCACTGCTTCATCACCTGCGGACCCAAGAACGAATCCCATCCGTTCATGACGACCGCATCCGTGCTCTCCGCCTTGGAGACGGCGGCGCGTGAGGGGGTGAAGGAGTACTACTTCACCGGAGGGGAGCCGTTCCTCCATCCGGACATCCTCCTCCTCATCGAGCGCACCCTGGCCCAGGGCCCTCTCTCCATCCTGACGAACGGACTCCTCCTCACGCCGGAGATCGCACGAGCGCTGAAGGAGATGTCTGACGAGAGCGAGTACAGTCTCGACCTCCGCGTCAGCCTCGACGGAACCACGCCCGAGGAAAACGACCCGATCCGCGGCCGAGGCACCTTCGACGGCATCCTCGCCGGCGCCCGTAATCTCGAGGACGTCGGCCTCCAGCCCGTCTTCACGGTGACGACCGTGCACGCACGGTACGAAGGCAGCGAAGGACGGTCGGACTTCATGGATCGACTCCGAAGTCTCGGTTTCTCCCGTCCCCGCACGAAGTTCATTCCGCCGTTCCACATCGGCCGGGAAGCCCATCGCGCCGGCGCGTACGCAGCAGGGTTCCGCCTCTCCCCAGGTGACCTCGCACCCGGCGAGGACCAGGCCCTCCAGTGTGGAAGCTGCCGCACCGTCACCTCGAAGGGCGTCTATCCCTGTCCCATCCTCATCGAGGAACCAGGCGCGCGGATGGCCGAGCGGCTGGAGGACGGGTTCGTCCCGATCGCGCTCAATCATCCGGCCTGCGTCACCTGCCATGTCGAGAGGTTCACGTGCCGGACGTGAAAGGTGCATGGAACGCGCCGGATCACGGTGTGGGAGCGGCCGGCGGCAACGGCGCGGCCGGCGGCAACGGCGCGGCAGACGGCATCGGCACCGCAGACACGTCGGACTCGACCCGCGTGCTCGACCTCCGGGCCGAACCATCACCGCGGTGCATTGCGATCTTCGGAGGCGTCTACAGCAACCACCACGCACTCCGTGCCGTCCTCGCGGACGCAACCGCGTCCGGCGCGGAGCGGGCGATCTGCCTCGGGGACCTCGGCGGATTCGGCCCGCACCCAGACCGCTCCATCGAGATCCTCCGCGACGCGGGGATCCTCACCCTCCAAGGCAACTACGACGACAGCGTCGGCAACGGTCTGGACGACTGCCAGTGCGGCTACACCGATCCGCGCGACAACCACTACGCACAGATCAGCTACGACTACACGCTCGCGCACACGTCGGAACACCACCGGGCGTGGCTGCGGGGACTACCGACCGGCGCTCTGCTCACCATGGGCGGCGTCACGATCCGACTCGCACACGGTTCGCCGCGCCGCGTGAACGAGTTCCTCTGGGAGTCGACGACCCCACGCGCGTTCATCCAACGACTGCTTTGGGAGCAGGACACGGACGTCAGTCTTCGTCGCACACGGGGATCCGTGGATACGCAGCGTGGACCCGATCGCGGCGCGATCGCTGCGAGGTACGAGCGGTGCGGAACAAGTGGGTGCGCGTGACGCGGAGCCGCCGACCACGATGTCGAGGGCGACGAATGACGCCGCCACACTGACCCGGGGGATCGTCAACGTCGGAGCCATAGGTCGCCCTGCGAACAACGGCGACCCGCGCGTCTGGTACGCACTCGTGCGGACTCCCGATGGCGGGCGTCAGGACGCGAGTAGCAACCGGCGCGGACTCGAAGTGGAACTGCGCGCCGTGTCCTACGATCACCACCGACTCGCCGAAGAGATGCGCGCGGAGTCACTCCCCGAGGAGTTCGTCGAGACCATCCTCACGGGATGGTGGACGACCTGCCTCGAGATCCTTCCGGCGAAGGAGCGCGCCCGCGGGGCGTACTGAGTCACGCAGGCTCGGCGCTCCGACTCCGTTCGCCCCATCCCTCGCCCGCGCCGGCCGGACGACGCGGGGTTCCCCATCGGCGGCTACGCCCGGCGGCTCGTCTCGCGAAGATCGTCGACGGATCCGCCGACGACCCGGGTCAGTTCCTGAACCAGGCTCCTCAGTTCCTCTGCCTGTGCGGACATCTCTTCCGCGGCGGACGCCGACTCCTCGGAACTTGCGGCACTGGACTGCGTCGCCGAATCCAACTGTCCCACCGCTGTGTTGATCTCGCTCACGGCTCGGGCCTGCTCCCCGCTCGCGCCGGAGAGCTGCCCGACCGTGTCTGTGATCTCGCCGATTCCAGTCACGATCTCTTCCAGAATGGAGGCGACATCCATCGTTGCCCGGAAGCCGTGATCGGAATTCTGCTTTGCTCCTTCGATGAGGTCGGATGTGCTCTTGGCTGCTTCCGCACTCCGCTGCGCCAGATTTCTGACCTCTTCGGCGACCACCGCGAACCCCCGGCCCGCATCACCGGCCCGTGCCGCCTCGACCGCCGCATTCAGAGCGAGCAGGTTGGTTTGGAAAGCGATCTCGTCGATGGTCTTGATCACCGTAGCGGTCGCGTCGGAGGAGTCCTTGATCTGCCGCATCGCACTCTGCAGACCGACCATGGCCTCTCTCCCCCTTTCCGCGCCTTCCTTGATGTTCCGCGACAGGACGTTGGCCTGCTCGGTGTTTGCCGCGCTCTCCTTGGCCCCGGCGGAGATCTCCTCGAGCGCCGCAGCCGTCTCCTCGAGGCCGGAGGCCTGTTCGCTGGCGCCTTCGGCGAGCCGTTGGCTGGACATGGACACCTGGCCGGCAGCACTCGAGACCTGGTCGCTGCCGGAACTCATCCCTTCGATGATCCGGTTGATCGGGCCCGTGATGGAGCGCGACAGGAGCACCGAAGTCAGAAGACCGCCAACGATGGCGACGATCGAAAGCACCAGCAGAGTCGCGGCGGTGCGGGAAGCGTCCGTTTCTGCCGACCGAGAGGCCTCGGCTCCGCGCTCCTCCAGGCTCGCGAGGACTTCGAGCACCTCCTGGTCGATCTCCGCCGCCGTCGCTTCGACATGCTCCTCGAACTGCTGAGCCTTTGCATGCTGGCCCTCGTCGATCAACGCGAAGGAGGCCTCGACCAGCGCCTCGAACTCGTCATGATGCTCGCCGATCGAGGTCACCTTGCCATACAGACCCGTGACGAACTCGGCGGCGTCCTCAGACTGGGCCGGGATCTCCCTCAGGAGTCTCGCGGCGGTACTCAACTCGGCGTCTACCGTGCGGCTGTGCTCCTCGAAGTGCTCGACGGACTCGCGGTACCGCTCCTTCGCATGCGCACCGTCCTTGGAGGACCAACGGTAGGCGCGCTCCATCGAGATCGTCTGTTCGAGTTGGTGCGAAGCCGCGCTGGAGACCGCCTTGGTGATGGGAAGGACAGCCTCAGCCAGCTCCTCGACTTCTCCGCCGATCCGACTCAGGGAGGTCAGCGAGAAGACACACACCACGGCGAGGACCGCGACGAGAGCGGAGAACCCCGAGACCAGCCTGAACCCAAGTGTCCTGCGCAGCACCACCTCGCCACGACGATCCCTCGTGCGGGCAGAGAAGTAGGCCAGGCCGCCACACGCAGCGACGACCAGCAACAGGAAGAGGTAGAACCCGTAGCTTCCCAGGCCGGCGCTGGTAACGGCCTTCCGATACACCTCGTTGGCCGCGCCGTGCCCCGCGATCCGCTCGGTGACTGCGGCGATCGCTGCCTCGTCCTCGGCGGAATCGCCGTGGCCGTCATGGGCGTCGGCGACGGCAGGATGACCTGAACCGTGGCCGCCCTCTGCCATCGCATTCCTGGCACGAGCGGGGTTGGCCTCCACGGCGGCGAGCACCCGCGCGATGTTCGACTCGGGCAGCCAAGTGACACGTCCCGTCCCGACGTCATAGATCGCACCGATCACCTTCAGCTCGCCACTCTCGACCATGTTTCTGGCCGTGGGGCTTTGCATGAAGAGATCCTGGGCCCCCTGATACACGTTCTCTTCGATGGCGTACGGAATCACCGCATCGCCAAGCATGTCCGTGTGACCGGCCATGGCCCGGCGCACCGCCGGTTCGATGTTGTCGACCAGGGGAGGAATGTTCCGTTCGAGGGCGTGCCCCGTGCCGTGGACCGCATGGGTGACCGCAGTCACCGCCCCGCACTGCGTGTGTCCGAGGATGACGAACACCGGCGTCTTCACGTGGGCGATGCCGTACTCGACCGACCCGATCTCATCGGTGTCCAGAACGTTGCCCGCAACGCGAATCGTGAAGATGTCCATGACGCCCGCATCGAAGACCCGCTCCACGGGAACGCGAGAATCAGAACACGCAATCACGGTGGCGTAGGCGTGGTCGCCCTGGTTCTCCCGGCCAGCCTGCCGCAGTCGCGCCACAGTCGTGTTGGGGTGTCGCGAGGTTCCTGCGACGAAGCGGCCGTTGCCCTCTTTGAGCAGCTCGACGCATTCGTCCGGACTGGGCTTTGCGGCGGCCGAGGCCATCGTACCGAGAAGTACGAGCAAGCAGGCGAGACCAGCCACGAATCCAACAGACATCCTCATAGATACGCCCCCCAGATCGGCGATGGATCGCACTTGTCCGGAAACCCTCATGCTACAGAGGGATTTCGGCCGAGGCCGCTGGGGTGCTTTAGAGAAACCAGGGGTTCCAGGGCCGTGGAGGTTGGTGGGTCGAATGGCCCAAAGCCTTCGCAGCGACGAAGACGCGCACGCGCGCCCCAGGCCAGCTATCCGCAGAGAGTCGCGAACCAGAGCGTCGACGACAGCGCGAGGCGTCTCCCCACGTGTGAACCCCTGCGCTCCATCATCGCCCCTTCTTTCCGTCCAGGAGCATCGCGACCGTCTTCTCGATCCGCGTCTGCCTCGTGGCCTCGCGCTTGGCCTCCTCGATCCACTGCACGTACTCCTTCTGGTGCGTGTAGGACAGGCCGCCGAAGATCTCCTTCGCCTTGGGAGCCGATTCGAGTGCGGCGGTGAGATCGCCGGGGACGTCCACGACGCGCGGCTCCGTGTCCTCCTCGAGAACGACCTCGATCGTGTCCCCGATCGACTTGCCGATCCTGTCCCGGATGTCCTTCCGGACGCCGAGCATGTAGCCCTCCCCCATCCGAACGAGTGATCCACGGTACGGTTCGCCTCCGAGGGTCGCCCGCACCGGGACGCGCTTCTTCCCGTAGACCGTTTCCACATCGAACGGGATGGCGACGAAAGCGCCTCCTCGACCGGCATCTTCGATCACGGCGCGGAACGTTCGGCGTCTGTTCATTTCAGGCCCTTCCGGCGGGATTCCAGTGCGTGCGTGGGACGAAAGTGGAGGCTACTACAGACCGATGAACCAGGCCCACAGGGCCGGCGAGACCTCGAATCCGCTTGCGTCCACACGATGCGCAAACTAGCCTCTAACCTGCTCGAAAACAGCCACTTCGACCGATAGCTCTTCAGTGGTCGACGCCCGGGGGTTGCGCCGCACGACTCCGCCTCTGGCACCCCGGCCCTTCCCCACGGGGCGATTCTGTCGATACCCAGCCGCTGCCATGGAGGACCTCATGATGCTGCGGAACACACTCGCACCGAGCGAACCCGCCGCGTTTCCATCCGCGGGCCAAACTGGATTCGCCCACAAGATCCGGAACCTCGTCTTCCCGTTCGTCGCAGCTGCACTCGCGGTCGTTGCGACCGGATGCGTCGACGACGCCGACGACAAGGATGGCATCCCCGTCGCTCCAGCCGACGACACTCCCACCAGCGGACGATACGGTGCGATTGGAAACAGTCTCACCGCCGGCTTCATCAACGGCGGACTCATCGAAGGCGGACAGCTCGCGGGCTACCCGATGGTGCTCGCGGAACAGGCCGGCTGGACCACGCCACAGATCCCCCGCGTCGCAAGCCCCGGCATCGGCTCGACGCCCGGCCGGAGTGCGTTCTACGTCACACCGGAGGGAGCGATCAGCACGGTTGCGGTCAGCCAGGCGGAAGTGCCGGCTCTGCTGCTGAACGCGAGGCTCCCCCGCCCGTACGACAACCTCGGCGTTCCCGGAGCGACGACGAAAGACCTGCTCGACGCCCGTGACGCTTTGAGCAGTCAGGCCCAGAACAACTCGTACTTCGACCTCATCCTCCGCAACGGTCTTCTCCCGATGGGCAACTGGACCGTGCTCGAAGCGACGGCCGCCCGCAATCCCGAGATCCTGACGCTCTGGATCGGGAACAACGACATCCTGGGCGGTGCGCTCGGCGGGAATCCCGTGGTTGGAAGCAACATCACGCCGCCCGCAATCTGGGCCGCCCTCTACGCAGGAGTCCTCTCGAAGGTCGACGCCATGAACCCATCCGTCGTCGCGGTCGCCAACATTCCGAACATCACGGACATCCCATACGTGACGACAGTCCCTGCGCGGGTGCGGGTCGGCGATAACATCTTCCCCCTCTTCAACACGGAGGAGGAGGACGTCGCCTACGTCCTCATGCCGTTCATGCTGTATCTGGCATCGCTTCCTCCGGAGGAACTGCCCCAGGTGATGGCGTCGTACCTGTTCCCGAACGGGACGAACTCCATCCAGTCGGACTGGACGCTGACCAGTGACGAGGCGCAGACGATCTCGGAGACCTCGGCCGCCTACAACCAGGTCATCGAAGCGGCCTGCAGTGCCCGGGGCTGGGCGTATGTCGACATCGCCACGGAGCTCGCCGCACTTCCAAAGGACCTGGGCGTCGATCAGCTGGAGCTCGACGTCGTCAACGGGTACTTCCCGTTGATCCCGCAGCTCCAGGGTGGTCTCACTCTCATCTACAACCCTCTCTCGGCGTTCAGCCTCGACGGCGTCCACCCGAGCGAGATCGGCTCCACGCTCATCGCGAACGCGTTCGCGCGCGCGCTCAACGCAACGTACGGGACGAGCATCCCGGAGAAGGACCTCGCCACGGTCGAGAACATCACGGGATTCGAGGAGGCGCCGTTCGGTCGCCCCGGTGCGGTCGCGCCGACATCCCTCGTTGCGAGCCAGGACGTCCTCGACGCAATCGAAACGCTGCCGTCCCTCCTCGGGATCGCACAGTGACCAGGGAAGGAGATAGGAACCCGATGCACGACGCACACGATCTCTCCGCCCTGCGGCTGCGGGGACATTCTCGGCCCGACCAGAAGCGGCCGGCACACACAGGCACGATCCTCTCCGGACTCGCCATCGCCGGCCTCGCCGCCTTCGGCCTCTCGCTGAGCCCGCGGGATGCATCCGCTGTCGAGTTCACCGCGGCGGACGGTGAGGTGACGGGAAGCATCGACGCGACGATCAGCGTCGGCGCCGCTCTTCGCGTCTCGGACCGCGACATGGACCTCGTCGGCCGTGAGAACGACGGCACCGCGAACTCGGTCAACGGCGACAACGGCAACCTCAACTACGACTCGGGCGACTTCGTCTCGGGGGCCGGTCGCCTCCTCTACGAAGCCGGGGTCAGTTGGAAGAACCTCTCCGGGTTCAGCCGTGGACTCTACCTCTACGACACCGTCATCATGAACAGCGACACGAAGCGCACGCCACTCACCTCCCGCGCGGAGGAGGAGTTGGGCGACGACTTCACCCTCCTCGACGCCTATGTCGCGCTCGACGTACCGATGGGATCGAGCTACCTCACGCTCCGAGGTGGGAACCTCCTCCTCTCCTGGGGCGAGAGCACGTTCATCCAGAACGGCATCAACTCGATCAACCCGGTCAACGTGTCGAAGATCCGGGCCGCCGGTGCCGAGATCAAGGATGCGCTCACGCCTGTACCGATGGCGAGCGCGAGCCTCAGCTTCAACGAACGGTTCTCGGCCGAAGGGTTCTACCAGTTCGCCTGGGATCACACCGAGATCGAGCCGGAAGGAACGTTCTTCTCGACGAACGACTTCGCGAGCCCCGGTGGTGAGTGGGTCATGCTCGGGTTCGGCGCTCCGGGGATCAGCGACAATCCGCCCGACGACATGCAGAACATACCGATCGGAAGCGGAGTGCGCCGCAGCAACGACCACGACGCCAAGGACGACGGCCAGTTCGGTGTCGCGCTCCGTTGGTTCGAGCCGAACCTCAACGACACGGAGTTCGGGTTCTACTACACGAAGCTCCACAGCCGGCTGCCGTTGATCAGTGCACTGACGGGTCGGGCGGAGGACCTGGCCAACGGGTTCTATGCGGAGAATGCCCGCTACTTCCGCGAGTTCCCCGAGGACATCTCCACGTTTGGGCTCAGCTTCAATACCGAACTCTCCATGTTCGGCACCGCCGTCCAGGGCGAACTCTCGATGAAGCAGGATCAGCCGCTCCAGGTCGACGACGTCGAGCTGCTCTTCGCGGCCCTCTCACCGCTCAAGGTGCGCGCCGCCGCGGGCCAGCATGCGGGAGAGTTCATCTTCGAACAGAGCCAGCTCGGACTCTACGGGTTCGAGGAGGAGATCCCCGGCTATCGGAAGAAGGACGTTCTCCAGGCGCAGATGACGCTCACTCAGTCGGTCGGCCCGCACATCGGCGCGGACCAGTTCATCGTCCTGGGAGAGGTCGGCGGAACCTTCGTCCAGGACATGGAGGACCCCGACGTCCTGCGCTATGAGGCTCCGGGAACCTACACGAGCGGAAACGCGTTCTTCACGGAGGCGATCCTCGCCACCGGCGCCCAGGTACAGCCGGAGACCGAGAACGCGGACGCCTTCGCCGACGACACCTCGTGGGGATACCGTCTCGTCCTCCGCGGGGACTACAACGGTGCGATCGGATCGATCAACCTCCAGCCGCAGATCGCATGGTCACACGACGTGAGCGGGACGACGCCGAGCCCGATCGTCAACTTCATCGAAGGACGGAAGACGATCACGACGTCGCTCACGGCGAGCTATCTCTTCGCCTGGAACTTCCAGGTCTCGTACACGAACTCGTTCGGAGGAGACATCTACAATCTCCTCTCCGACCGCGACTTCGTCGCATTCACCCTTGGCTATTCCTACTGAGCGGAGGCCCCAGATGCAGACGACACGAACCCTTTCTGCACACCTCGGAGTGTCCGGGCTCGCCATCGCCGCAACCGTCGGCCTCGCAGCCTGGGCTGCACTCGCGACGCCCTCGGTCGCGTGGGCCAAGGTGTCCGCGGCGGACGCGGGAAAGCTCGGCACGACGCTCACACCGATGGGCGGCGAGAAGGCAGGGAACGGCGACGGATCGATCCCGGCCTGGGACGGAGGCATCACGACGCCTCCCGCGGGCTGGTCTCCCGGGCAGTTCCACGTCGACCCCTACGCGAGCGACGCACCGACGGTCACGATCACGAAGGCGAACCTCGACCAGTACCGTGACATGCTCTCCCCCGGGCAGATCGCGATGTTCGAGCGGTATCCGGAGTCCTGGTCGATGAAGGTCTACCCGACCCACCGGAGCGCGTCTTACCCGCAGTCGATCTACGACGCCGTCAAGTCGAACGCGACGACGGCCGAGCTCGTCGACGGCGGGAACGGAGTCGCGAGCTGCGGAGTCGGCGTACCCTTCCCGATTCCATCGACGGGCGTCGAGGTGGTCTGGAACCATCTCCTCCGCTACCGCGGCCAGACGGTGCAGCGGAAGCTAGGACAGGTCTCACCAACGGGCGGTGGCGACTACACGATGGTCGTGATCGACGACCGCGTCCTCTGGAAGTACATGACGCCGGGATCGACGGTCGAGTCGATCGGAAACCGTCTCGCCTACTTCCTCCAGACCGTGACGTCGCCCGCACGGCTCGCCGGATCGATCCTCCTCGTCCACGAGACACTCGATCAGGCGAAGGAACCGCGGAAGGCATGGGTCTACAACCCCGGCCAGCGCCGCGTGCGCCGCGCCCCGAACGTCGCCCACGACAACCCAGGCACCGCCGCCGACGGCCAGAGGACGAGCGACCAGCTCGACATCTTCAACGGTTCGCCCGAGCGGTACGACTGGAAGCTCGTCGGGAAGCGCGAGATGTTCGTCCCCTACAACTGCTACGAACTGCACAGTCCGAAGCTGAAGTATGGCGACATCATCCAGGCCGGCCACATCAACCCGGATCACCTCCGGTACGAGAAGCACCGGGTCTGGGAGGTGGAAGGAACGGTGAAGGAAGGCACGAGCCACATCTATGCGCGCCGTACTTTCTTCGTCGACGAGGACAGCTGGCAGATCCTGGTCGCCGACCAGTACGACGGCCGCGGTGAGATCTGGCGCGTTTCCGAAGCGTACGTCATCAACTACTACGACCAACCGCTCATCTGGGACACGCTCCAGGTGCACTACGACCTCCAGAACGGTCGCTACCTCGCGTTCGGCCTCAACAACGAAGGCGACGTCGAGGAGTTCGACGCGCCGATGGACGAGGCGGAGTACACGCCGGAGGCGCTGCGCCGGGAGGGTCGTAGGTAGCGGGTCGGTGGCGGGCCTGGCCCGCGATCGAGTCTTTCGACGATTCGACTCTACACATGCTTCTCCGGACGGCCGGTTCGCGACTCGCGGACCGGCCGTTGCCTTATCCGTCGCCTCCGGCGATCTTGGCGGACTCGTCTGACCCGACATCCTACCCCATGGCCCCGGCACCCCCGATGTGAGCAGGTGGCGAGATTCGCCAAGGCCTGTGCGCTTCCCACGCACCCGCGTGTTTCGACTGTGGACCCGCCCTCTGGCGGGCACGCACTACCAGCAGGGACACACGGACGAATCGGGAGGTTGCGATGCGCACCTGGGTTCTCGGGGTCGGGCTATCGCTCGGGCTCCTCGGCGGGACGGCGGAAGCTCAAGACTGGACGGTGGTTCCGCTGCCGACGACGGCGGACCTCCACGAGATCGACGCTGGGTTCGCGGCCCGGTACGTGGTCGGGGATGGCGGCTTCGTGGCAGTGTCGGACGGAAGCCTCACCAACTGGACGCAGGTCGACGTGGGCACGACCGTGAACCTCCTGGACGTCGTTCGACAGGCGTCGTCCGAGATCTGGATCACCGGCGAGGCCGGAACGACGCGCGTCCTGAGGTTCGGAGTCTGGGAACCCCGGGACATTCCGAACAGCGCGGAGGACTTCGTCATCTTCAGCCGCTCCAGCGGATGGGCGTTCAGCGCGGGCTCGAACGGCTCGATCTACCGCTCCACGGACCTCGGCGTGACCTGGAACCTCCAGCAGAGCGGCACGACGAACGCAATCCACGACGGCAACGGGTTCGTCGACAACGTGGCCTTCTCGGTCGGCGACAACGGGACGATCCTCAAGACCACGAACGGTGGGCTCGACTGGGCCCAGAAGCCGAGCGGAACCACCGCGAATCTCCATGCGTTCATCGATGCCAGCACGGGCGTGATCATGGCGGCTGGTGAGAACGGGACGATTCTTCGGAGCACCGACAGCGGCGAGAGCTGGAGCGCCGTCGCGACCGGGACGACGGCCACTCTCTACGACTTGTCGGCGAGCCAACAGAATGGTCTCTTCCTCCTCGCCGTCGGCGAGAACGGAACCGTACTCAAGAGCACGGACAACGGACTCACCTGGTGCACGATCCCCAGTGAAACGACGGCAGACCTCTACGCATGTGACATGGCCCTCAACGCGACGTTCCTCGTCGCGGGAGCCGGCGGCTACATGGCGGTGACGACGAACGACGGCGGCGGTTGCGCGGCACCGTCGGGAGTGGAAGACATCGTGGATTCGTCCGGTACCGTCCCGCCGAACACGGGACTTCACCTCGCCGGACCGTGGCCGCAGCCGCTCCGTGGAGACAGCCGACTCCAGCTCTCGGTCGAGCAGAGTCAGCGCGTCCGGGTGGAGGTGCTCGACGCTTCCGGACGACTCGTGCGTTCCCTCTTCGATGGAGACGTCAGCCCCGGCGCACCCCGGACGATCGAGTTCGATGCCTTGTCGTGGCCCGCGGGTGTCTACTTCGTGCGGGCACAGACCGAGGAGGGAGTGGTGCAGCGGAAGGTCGTCGCGGTGCGGTGAGCGTCTGTGCGGTGGGCGTCCGGTTGGGAGCGTCGCTACGACGAGTTGCGATGAGACTTCCCGCGGCGAAACGTTCGCGAGGTCACCGCACGGCAACCGACTCAGTACGCGATCCGAAACTCCAGGTGCCTCCGCACCTGATCGATGAGCGGGTCCAGGTCGGATCCGTTCTCGGCTTCGAGAGACGTGAGCACGGCGCGTGCTTCGTTCGCGAACTCGGGACTCATGATCGGCGCATTGTGGATCCAGTAGAGACGGAAGACCGGAGACAGCGTCTCGTCCTCGATGAAGCGACGGATCGTGGGCCAGGCGTCCCGGCTACGGGAGAGGTACTTGCACATCGGCTCGGTCCGGTACCCACGGTCCCACGCATCCGCCTGCAGCAGGACGTTGTACCTCGGCTTGTCTCCGGACCGGAACAGATCCTCGATCCGGGCCGCGCTCGCCGTCCAAACCCTCTCGACGTAGCGCGCGATCTCCGGCTCCGCACCGGGTACCTTCAGCCTCGCAAGGGTGAAGAGCATCTCGCCCGCCAACACATCGTCGTTCCCCGCGACATCCGAGCGATAGAGCCGGAGCACCTCGTCCCCGAACCCCGTGACTCCGAGGGCGTACACCGCGATGCAGGCCGGATGATTGTAGGGCTCGCCGTACTCTGCATGCGCCACCCAGACCGGTTCCTCGATCGCTGCCGTCAGGATCGCCTCCAGCTCCTCGACGTCGGCCGGCGTCCCCTGGGAGAGACAGGAGTAGAGAATGGCGCGGGCACTGAGCGACAGGCCGGGTCGTTTCGCGGTGACCCGGATCAACTCGTCCCTCACGGCTGGTCTAGGCTCCAGGATCTCGAACGCGGTCTGGAAGCTGCTCCACTGGGAGGGAGGGCGGACTTTGGTGACGAGGACGGAGCCGCCGAGGACAGACGTCGGATAGGAGTTGACCGACGATTTCGTCCGCTTCCCCCGCTGGATCACCGCCTCCGTCGACGCGACGTCCTCACCTTCTCGGGCGATGGCGTCCGCTACCTCCTGGAGCGCTATCGGATCCCCGCACGCCACCCGGGCCACGAGGAGAAAGCGCGCGAGTTCGAGATCCTCCTCGCGAGCGCCGAACTTCCTCCACGGTCTTTCGATTCCGAGCGCCTCGTCCATCTGGGCCAGCTCGTCCAGATACTCCTCGTTCCCGAGCGCGACCCAGTACGTACGGCAGAGTCGCTCGAGAGCGCTTGACGCATAGTCTCCTTGCTCACGCGGCACGGAGAGTCCAGCGACGAGCGCCGAGACGATGGTGGGATCTCCCGAGCGCTCCAGCGCTTCGACCGCCTCGAGCCGTTCCTCTGCGGTTCCCTCGGTCGACCACGAAAGGAGCGTCGGCGCCGCGAGGTCGAGATCACGGGACTGACCGAGGGCCCAGAGCGTACTGATCCGAAGCTCTGCGTCGTCCGTCGGGAGATCGAGAACGCGAAGCAGTGCATGCGTACCCACCGTACCGGGGTGGTACCCGAGATAGGTTGCGGCATCCCTTCGTGCCCACTCATTCGACGACGCGAGCGCCGCCGACGGATCGTAGGGCTCGAAGTGGATTGGGGCACTGGGCTCGAACTCGGTACGGGTGAGGAACGTCACGCCCACCGCCAGGGACTCGGGCTCGCCCACGTAGGCCCAGTTCCGCTGCGGCTTGGGAAGTGTGGTCAACCATCCGTTCGTGTCGGGGCTCCGCAGGGACACCTCGAAGCGATGCGAGCGATGCCGATGATCGGTCGGAGCCGTGAACGAGGGGAACTCGAACGGAACCGGGTGGAGCTCCGTCGGCGGTGTCTCCATCACGATAGACTTGCAGGCATCCCGCACCTCCCGCTCGGACGGGAGCCCCTGGGGACAGATCCGTGTCGTCTCCATCGCGGTGAAGAGTTGCACCTGCTCCGCGGACGAGAGATCCGGAATCCAGGGTTCCTCGGACTCGAAGCGGATCCGAAGAGGCGTGATCCGCCGCGGATGGGACAGGTCGTCGTCCGCGACGTAGTCCCTTCCGGACTCGGGACGCGGCACCGCTTGGTGGGAGAGCCTCGCGGCCACGACCCAGGCCTGCGCATCCAGGGAGTCCAGCCCGCCGCCCGCGCCCACCCACTCAACCAGCTGCTCTCGATCCGCCGGGCCGAAGACGGCGACGGAATCGATCGCGACGCGCGGGAACATACGGGACGGCCAGTCCTCCATGCACTTCGTCATCCGCAGCCCCTTCGTGGCTCGCGACATGCCCCAATGTTGTTTCTCCGTGTACAGCTCGAGCGAGGTGAGGAGCGCCGGCTCCTCTTTCGTCACCTCGGGTTCGCTCGGGACGGAGAGGAGCCAGAAGTCCGGCGTCTCGCGTCGATCGAGACGAGGCTCCACGATTAGGTCTTCCCATCCGCCGCCGTGGAGCACGAGGACCCGCGCATCCGCAAGCGGCTCCGGACTCCAAACAGCGTCCGATCGGAAGATGCAGTCACCGGCCAGTTGGGACGAGGCATCATCGGAGGAAGCCTGGAAACAGCCGCAGGTCAGTGTGGCGAAGAACACGGTGGGGAGGAACAGAGTGGCGAGGAGCGGTGAGGCTAGGAGCGAGCCGCCCGGCGCGTGGAGGGAGACGAGGTGCCGAAGGGACTGTCTGTGAGGCGAGACGAAGGCCACTTCCCGATCCTCCTCGGGTCCATCGCGGTCGGCGGGGAACTCTGAGGTCTCCATAGAGAGTAGCACGCCGAAGAGAGCGGAAGGTGGCGGCCGATGAGGCCTACAAGGCGATACTGCCCGAGACGTTGCTCCTCTCGTGAGGCCGGTGTACGCTCAAAATCACCGTTGAAGGACTCACCGAACCATCGCCGATCCCACGTCACGAGTCGCCGGCACGGAAGGTTCCAGCCTGTGGTCCGTCCAAACACGCGGACCGAATGGGAGACAGACGCTCATGCGCGTCCTGGTGGTCGAGGACAACACCAACACTCGATCACTGCTCCGCCGGTCCCTGCGCCAAGAGGGACACGAGGTGGAGACGGCGGGCACCGTCGCGGGCGGCCTCGATCTCGCACTGGACAAGTCCTTCGACGTCTTGGTACTCGACATCTCCCTGCCCGACGGAAGCGGCCTCGATCTCTGTAGGGAGCTGCGCTCCCGAAACGTAGCTACGCCGATACTCATGCTCACGGCACTCGGATCCGTGCAGGACCGGATCGCAGGCCTCGATGCCGGAGCAGATGACTATCTACGCAAGCCGTTCTCACTCGGCGAGCTGCAGGCCAGAGTGCGCGCGTTGGGTCGACGGAGAGGGGCGCCCGTCGACGCCCAGATTCGCGCAGGAACGCTGTGCCTGGACCTCGTGGGGCGGCGCCTGGAACGAGACGGAACGACCGTGCCCCTGACGGGACGGGAGTGGTCCGTTCTGGAGTTCCTCGCCGCGACTCCGAACCAGGCCGTCTCCCGGGCTGAACTCCTTCGGCGGATCTGGTCGGGTGACGATCCGGCGTCTGCGCAGAGTCTGGAAGTCATCGTCAGTCGACTTCGCCGCAAACTAGGATCAGCGGAGGACGGCATTCACATCACCACCGAACGGGGCTTCGGCTACCGGCTGGTGACTCCGAGAGACGGAGCGGAGAGCTGATGTCCACTTCGCTCAAGGCCCGCCTGACACTCACGGTGCAGGTTGCGCTCGCTCTGACTCTCGTGACATTCGTCCTGCTCTCGCTCGGACTCACCCACCACTTCCTGCGGAACCAGGAATCCGGCCAGCTGACCAGTGAAGCCGAGAGAGCGGCCGCTCATCTCGAGCTGGAGTACGAAGAGGACCCGAATCTGGCGCGCGCGGCAGTGACCATGATGGCCGAGGAGCCGGCAGCCGAATGTCGCATCGACATCTTCGACGCAGCCGGCGCACTCCTCGCGTCGTCGGAACCGGCATCGGCTCGCACCGGCCAGAGCCTGGAAGAAGTTCTGGCCGACTCCGAGCGCTCTCAACGTTCCACTCCTGCAATCAACGGTCGCGCAACGGTCGTGGCATCGAAGCCGGTGGGACCAAGACGAACGGCCCTCGTCGCCATCGCGACGTCGCTGTTGCTGACGGGAGCTGCGCTCTTCGCCATCGTCTGGGTAATCGCCGGACGCAGCGTGGGCTCTTCCCTCCGTCCACTTGCGGAGCTCGCGAATGCGGCGGAACGGGCTTCGATAGAGGCCGCGAGACCGGCGCTCCACCAACAGACCGGCCTCACCGAACTCGATCAGCTCATTGGTTCCCTCGACCGGCTGCTCGCCCGGATCGAGCAGGGACGGGAGGCCGAACGCCGTTTCGTGGCGGAGGCGTCGCACGAACTCCGCACTCCGCTCACGAACATCAGCGGGGAACTGGAGCTGCTCCTGGGCGCCCCGGAACCGGACGACCCCACTCGAGCGGCACTGGCGCGGATCGCGGACCAAACCGCGACCCTCCGAGACCTGGTCGAAGCCCTGCTTCTCCTTCGTCGAGCCGAAGAGGTCGACCTGAAGGCCGAAGGCGTCTGTGAGCCGGTCAACCTCGGTGATGTCGTGCGCGATCTCACCGCACAGCTCCTGCGGAGGACTCCGAGCCGCACTCCGGACGTGGCGGTGAAGGCTCCCGACGAACTTCTCGTGCTGGGAGAGCCACAGCTCGTCTCCATCGCAGTCAGGAACTTGATGGACAACGCGCTCAAGTTCTCTCCGGTCGGCGTGAGTGTGTCCGTGGAGGTTCGACGGGAAGGCGATTTCGGAGAGGTTCTCGTAGAGGACGGGGGCGCGGGCATCACTCCCGGAGAAGAGGCCCGCGTGTTCGAGCCTTTCTACCGCGGGCGGAGACACTCCTCGCAGCCGGGTTCAGGGTTGGGTCTCGCGATCGTCGAGCGGATCGTGCGTGCTCACGGGGGAGAAGCAAGCGCGGACGGTTCGGCGCTCGGTGGCGCCCGCTTTCGGCTCCGATTGCCCTTGCTCTGAGGAGGGAGCCCGCCTCTAGAGGCGGAACCGGAGACCGACCCGCGTTCGGTCGGCAACGAGAGAGCACCGCGATCGTCCGAAACGGGAGGGCACGGCTCGACCCACTACGATTCCGATCGTCGCACCAGCGACGACGTCGGAGAGGAAGTGTTTCCGGTCCTCCATCCGCGCGACTCCCGTGAGACCGGCAGCCGCGTACGCAGGGATACCGATGCGCCAACCGAAGTGTTCTCCGAGCACCGTCGCTGTCGTGAAGGCGACCGCCGTATGCCCGGACGGAAAGGAGTAGCGTCCACCGTTCGGACGGGTGCGACGTACGGATACCTTGATGGCCAAGGCGGCTGCGCTGGTCGCGAGCAGTGACATGCCGAGGTCCATCGATGCGTTCGTGAGCGCGGGCCGACTCGCCAGGCACCCCGCCACGCCCAGTCCAGCTGCCAGGGAGAACGCACCTTCACCGGCCCCATAGAGGTTGCCCAGGTCGGTCAGCCCTTCGATGGAGCCGGCCCCGTAGCGCTCGGAGGCCACGTGCCCATCCTCTCCAGCGAGCGCGATCCAAGTGAGAAAGGCGCCCCCGGCCAGAATCCCGAGTTGGGACGTTGCGCGGCCAGCCAGCGACGACGTGGGGGCGCTCGTAGTCGCGGACCTCTGCTGACCAGCGCTGCACGCACTCGCGACGAGCGACAGCACGGAGGCTAGGAGTAGACCGCCGACGTACCGTGGCCTTCTTCCTCTCATCACGCCTCGACTCTTCAGACGTCTCACCGAACCTCCCGAACACGATCTGCGTGACCGTCCACCGGCCGAAGACGACGGGCGGCCATGCCAACCACCCGTCTCTGCCGTCAGTCCTCTGACTCCGGACCATCCGGCCCGCCGCATTGTTTCAGAGTGCGGCTTACCCGCTCCCTACGGTGACGCAGAGGGCAACGCTCCGGTCGTAGAAGGTTACGCCGATCTCCAGCCGCAGTTCGTCACGGTGAACATGAGGGCAGGACAGCGTTCAGGCGCCGTTCAGGTTCTGCTGGTGGGAGGAGTTCCCACCGTTGGGGTTCTACTGTTGGGGGAGGAGTTCCGCACCGGTGGGGTTCTGCTCCAGAACGTCGACACCTCATGATGCCGGACCTGAACGAACTCTGAACAGGAATCGTTGCCTGTGAGATTGGCCGTGAACCGGATGCGATGCGGTGTCGTATAGCTGACCACTGGCCGAGGGAACCCGACTCCACGAGTCGGACGTGAGGCGAAGGCCTCCGGCACAGATGGATGAGCCGACCAAGAGAGAGCCGACGAGGCCCGGGAGGAGTTGCGAGATGTCGAGAGTCATTGCCCGATCGTGGATCACCACTGCCATGATGCTCTGCGGCGCATTGGGGGCCGCTCGAGCGGAATCGGCGAACGGGAACACCGTTGCCGACTTGCCGAGTGCCGTCCTCAGCGCCTTCCAAGAGGCGTATCCCGAGGATGTGATACAGAACGTCGACGTGGAACAGAAGAACGACGTTACCTACTTCGAGATCGAGTCGAAGAATGGAGCTCACGACCGAAGTGTGCTCTACACCTTCGACGGACAGCTCTACGAGATAGAGGAGTCCGTTCCGATCATCGGTCTCCCCGCCGCCGTACTGGACGCCGCCGCCACCAGCCACCCCGACGGAACGATTCTCTCCGCCGTGAGCGTCTGGAGAGACGGACCGCAAGGCTACGAGCTCCAGATCGAGACCGACAGCGGAGTTTCCGAACTCGTCGTGGCCTCCAACGGATCCGTCGCGTCCATCAGCGAGAGAACGGGCGGGAAGACACACAATGAGCAGGACGACGAAGACGACGACGATGAGGAAGAAGACGACGACGAAGGAGACGAGCGATGAACACCCCGAACCTGACGCTGGCGAGGTTTTCCCTGGCGATCGCCACGGGGCTCATCGCGATCTCCGCAACCTCCTCGCTGGCATCACTCCCCCTGGAAACAGAGACCGCCAGACTCTCGCCCGTCGGGCGTCTGACTACGTCCGGTGCGTACGAGTACCAAACGTCGACGGAGGGGCACGAGGCCGCAATCCCGTTCGCATTCGAATACGGACTGACGGATCGGATCGAGCTGCTGGTCGAACCGGTCGCCTACGCCGCCGTCCGTCCGAAGCTGGGAGCTAGGGCTACAGGAGTAGGTGATGTCGAAGCGACGGCTGTCTACCTGGTCTCGCACGAGCGAGGGAGTCTGCCGGCGTTTGCCGTCGCGGGAGAGGTGAAGGTGCCCACGGCTCGGAACAACCTGCTCGGCACTGGGGCGACGGACTTCACGGGGTATCTGATCGGGAGCCACAAGCTCGGCCGTCGCTTCGACACGCACGCGAACTTGGCGTACACGCTCGTCGGACAGCCAGCGGGCGTCCAACTCGACAACCTCGTTTCCTATGCCCTGGCTTTCGAGTACGAGGCCACACCCAAGCTCGACCTCGTGTCCGAGGTCTATGGCAACACCTCGGCAACAGGTGAGGGACAAGAGGCGGGCACGGGTGGCGAGAATGCGGTCATCCCGGAGGCCAGCGGTGGAGAGACTGTCGGTGTGGTCGGGTTCCGATACCTCGCTGCACCAGCCACGACCTTCTCGCTCGGCGTCAGCTACGACAACAACAAGGCCGTCGTCTTCTCACCGGGCATCACTCGGCACTTCGACTGACAGGCGGCCCGAGCAGGCCGCCGCCAGGCCGCAATGGGGGAGACGGGTACTGCGGAACCTCCGCACTACCAATTGCGCTTCAGTCCTCGGCGAGAACTGATCGGGGAACGAAGGGAGACATCGTGTCGGCACCCGACGAGATCAGGGGAGCATCCACGTCTACGGTAGGTCTCAGGAATCGAGTCCCCCACATCATCATCCTCTACTGGATCATCAAGATCGCGGCGACGACGCTGGGTGAGACCGGTGCCGACATGTTCTCCATGACGTTCTCATTGGGATACGGGATGACCATCGGCATTTTCCTATTGGTCAGCCTGGCCTTCGGTGTGATCAAGCTGGCACTGAAGCGATACAACCCGACGTCCTATTGGCTTCTGTTCACGTCGACCGCGATTCTGGGAACCGCGATCTCCGACTTCATCGATCGCACCCTGGGGTTGGGCTACGTCGTCGGTTCTCTCGTCCTCACCGTTCTCCTCCTGATCGTCCTCGCCCTGTGGCATCGCAGGGAGAAGTCGCTCTCCGTAGAGCGGATCACGTCATCGCGAGTCGAGATCTACTACTGGGTCGCGTTTCTCGTCGCCAATACCCTGGGCACGGCTGCAGGAGACTGCCTGGCGGACGACTTCGGACTTGGTTTCTCCCACAGCGCGATCTTGCTGGGCTGCCTCCTGGCGGTGGCCGGTGCACTCCACTACTTCACGCGAACGTCCACCGTCATCCTCTTCTGGTTCGCCTTCGTGCTGACTCGTCCCTTCGGCGCAGCGTTCGGCGACCTACTGACGAAGTCGAAAGCCGACGGGGGGCTCGGGTTCGGCACCGTCGCGGCCTCGCTGTTCTTCGCCGTCATCCTGGTCCTGGCCCTGATCAAGGAGACCCAGATGGAGAGGACGCGCTACGGAAACCCCGCGTGACCTGGCCGGGTGGGGCCCCTCAGCCAGGACGGCGGACACTCTCTCGGCGCCCAGGCCGGACCGAGGCGGGTGCAGGAAGTGGTGAATGCAGGTGGCTTCGGCAAGTTCCGGAAGGCGAACGACACGCCGTTCAGCCTGATCTACGAAGCGAGAAAGTGAGCGCGATGCATTGGTGGGCGTGGCGAAGGTGAGCCAGGCGTGAGGAGCCTTCGCACGAGCGAGGAGAGAGGAAACCGCCCAACGCGAAGAGGCGCGATGTGAGGTAGCGCCAACGCACTCCCGGGGCACGCCAAGGTCACGCGATCCGAGTGAACAGATCGGCCCGGCGTTTCGATGGAGACGCCGGGCCGCTTCCTGCTCCACACGAGGGCTCGCAACGAGAGTTCGACCTCGAACGACTCCCGCGCCCTCCGTGGCCCTCCCCTTCAGGGGTGACGCCACCTCCCCCCAGGAGTATCCTCGCCCTCCGTCGTTCCCAGGCGAGCCGAGCAGACCCGCCGCGGGCGACGCAGACGATCCGAAACAACGCCGCAGCTGGTTTCGAGGAGTGTCCATGACTCGAGCCTTCGTTTCCGTCGTTCTCGTCTCGGCCTGCCTCGTGTTCCTCACGTGTGGGTGGCTCGGGGCGGCTTTCGCGGCGCCGTCCGCGCAAGGTCTCCGCGAAGTCCGGGTCGGCTTCGTCGTCGACGGGCCGTGGGAACGGAACGACGAGATCGTCTCCCTCTTCCGCGACGAGATCCGGCGCGTCAACGAGAACGACTTCGACGTGCGTTTCCCCGAGACCGCGATGCTGGCCGGAACCCACGACGGCCCCTCCGTCCAGGCGGCGCTGGAACGGCTCTTCTCCGACCGCTCGATCGACCTCGTCGTCGCGATGGGCCCGATCTCCACGCTCGAAGCCGCGCGCTGGGAGCGCCCTCTGACGAAGCCGGTCGTCGCCCCGTTCGTCCTCGACTCGGACACCGAAGGCATCCCGCGCACGGAGCGGGGGACGAGCGGCGTCCCGAACCTCGTCTATATAGAAGGGCCGCAGACGATCCAGGAAGACCTGAACGCGTTCCGGAGCATCGTCGACTTCCGGAAGCTCGGGTTCCTCCTCAACCAGTCTCTCCGCGAACGGCTCCGCGCGCTCGGTGTCGATCTCGACTCCCGCTTCCAGGCACTGGGCGTGGACGTACAGGTCGTCGCGGTCGGAAGCAGCGCCGACGAAACGCTCGCGGCGCTCGATTCCGACGTCGACGCGATCTATCTCGTCCCGCTGATCGAGCTCGCGCCGGGAGAGTTCGATCGTCTCATCCAGGGTCTCATCGAGAAGAAGCTGCCGTCCTTCTCCTTCCTCGGACGGGAAGACGTGGAGCGCGGCATCCTCGCCGGACTCACCGCGGAGTCGATCTTCCCGCGCTACGCCCGCCGCGCGGCCTTGGACGTCCAGCGGATCCTGCTCGGAGAGCCGGCCGCGAACCTACCGGTCGCGATCTCGCGGAACGAGGAACTCAGCCTCAACATGGCGACGGTGCGGGCGATCGGAGTCCACCCGAGCTTCGAGGTCCTGACGGAGGCCGTCATCGTCGACCCGACACCGAGCGCTCCGGTGCGTGAGATCGGTTTGCTCGACGTGTTCGAGGAAGCGGTGCGCGTCAACCGGGACCTCCTCGCAAAGGACCTGGAGGTGCGCGCCGCGGAGAACCGGATCGGTACGGCCCGGGCCCGTCTCCTTCCGCAGCTGGATGCGTCGCTCACCGGCCTCCTCATCGACGAGGACCGCGCCGCGGCCAGCCTCGGTTCCCAGGCAGAGCGCACGCTCTCCGCATCCGCCCGGCTCACGCAGGTGATCTGGTCGGAAGAGGCGTGGGCAGGGCTCGGGATCGAGAAGGAGCTGCAGCGAAGCCGCGAAGCGGAACTGGACGCCGAGCGCCTCGACATCGCACTCGATGCCGGCACCGCCTACCTCCAGTATCTCCGCTCGCGGACGCAGGAACGGGTTCGCCAGGACGACCTCCGTCTCACGCGGTCGAACCTCGAACTCGCCCGGATCCGCCGCTCGCTCGGCATCTCGGGTCCGTCCGAAGTGTTCCGGTGGGAGAGCCTTCTCGCGCAGGGAAAGAAGGCGTCGATCGCCGCGAACTCGACCCGCAACCTCGCCGAGATGGAAGTGAACCGGATCCTCCACCGTCCGCTCGAAGAGTCGTTCCAGGGACGCGACGCGGTCCTCGAAGAGCCAGGTATTCCGTCGATGGAGCGGATCGGCTCCTACATCAGCGACCCGTGGAGCTTCCGGCTCCTCCGCGAGTACATGGCGGAAGCCGCGCTCGAGAACTCTCCCGAACTCCAGAGGATCGACGCCATCCTCGCCGCGAAGGAGCGTCAGCGCTCGTCGCTCACGCGGAAGTACTACTCACCGACGCTCGCGCTGCGCGGCGAAGTCGCCCGCGAACTCGATGCGTCCGGTGCCGGGACCGGCGGTGGACTCGAGATCCCGGGCCTCGCCCTTCCCGAGGCCGACGACACGGACTGGAGCGTCGCGCTCTCCCTCTCTCTCCCCCTCTTCGAAGGCGGGAGTCGGCCGGCCGAGATTTCCCAGGCATCCCTCGAGATCGAGCAACTACGTACGCAGCGGGAGTCGGTCGCCGAACGGATCGAGCAGCGAATGCGAAGTGCCGTCCATCGGGCAGGGGCTTCGTATGCCGCGATCGCGCTGTCGGAGGAGTCTGCCGACGCCGCCAAGCAGAACCTCGAGCTCGTCTCGGACGCCTACGCGCGCGGTGCCGTCCAGATCATCGACCTCATCGATGCGCAGAACGCGGCGCTCACGGCCGACCAGGCCGCCGCCGACGCGGTGCACGACTTCCTCCTCGACCTCATCGAAGTGGAGCGTGCCGTCGGCGGGTTCATGTTCCTCGCGCCACCGGAGAGACAGCTCCAGTGGTATGCAGAGCTCGACGCGTACTTCGAGACGAAGCGCGCGGAAGCCAGGTAGCGAGCCCACACGTCTCCCGAGGAGGAGTCCGGATGTCGACGAACCGATTCTGGCCCCAGGCCCGTTGTCTCGTCCTTGTCGGTTTCGCCGTTACGGTCGGCATGGCCGGCATCGGCTGCGGAGGCGGGGACAAAGAGGAGGCCCCCGAGGTCATCCGTCCGGTGCGCTACCAGGAAGTGCGCTCCGGAGGCAGCGAACGGCTCCGCTCGTTCACCGGCGTCTCGCGCGCCGGCCTCGAGTCGAGGCTGAGCTTCAAGGTGCCCGGAACGGTCCACCAGATCGACGTCGCGGTGGGCGACGCGGTGAAGGCCGGCCAGCTCCTCGCCCGGCTCGACCCCGGCGACCTTCGCCTCCAGAAGGAAGAAGCGGAAGCGAGCCTCCGCAGGCAGGAAGCGCAGGAACGGAACGCGCTCGCGGACTACGACCGGATCCGCGGACTCTACGAGAACGGCCACGCTTCGCTGGGAGAGCTGGACCGCGCGCGGGCCGGATACGAGTCGTCCGCCGCTGCCGTGAGGTCCGCGGAGAAGGCGCTCGAACTCGCGAACAGTCAGCTCGGCTACGCGCGCCTCTCCGCCCCCGTCGACGGTTCGATCGCCGCGGTACAGGTCGAAGAGAACGAGAACGTGCAGGCCGGGCAGACCGTGGTCGTGCTCACGTCCGGCAAGCAGCCCGAGGTCGAGGTCGCGGTGCCGGAACTCCTCATCGCCCGGATCCAGGAAGGCGCTCCGGTGCAGGTCCGGTTCGACGCCCTCGCCGGCAGCACGTTCGGTGCGGTCGTGACGGAAGTCGGCGTCACCCCACGCGGCGCCACGACGACGTTCCCCGTCACCGTCCGTCTCGACTCCGCACCCGAAGCGATCCGTCCCGGCATGGCCGCCGAAGTCACCTTCTCCTTCGAGACGAAGGGCGAGCGGGACCGGATCGTCGTCCCGACCGTGGCCGTGGCCGAAGATCGCGCCGGACGGTTCGTCTACGTGATCGACGGACTGCAGGGAGACGTCGGCACCGCACACCGGCGCGCCGTCGAAGTCGGCACGCTCGACTCGGACGGTCTAGAGATCCTCTCCGGACTTTCGAGCGGCGACCTCCTCGTCACCGCGGGCGTGCACAAGATCCAGGACGGCCAGAAGGTCCGCGTCCCGGGAGCCGGCGGAACCGATGCGGGCCGCGCGGGCGGAGCCGGCACCGGAAGCGGCGCCGGCGGCACGGGTGCCGGCAGTACGAACGCCGGAAGCAGCGGTGGCACGGATGCCGGGAGCACGAACGCCGGTGGCTCGACGGGGACGACCCGATGAACGTCACCGCCGCCGCGATCCGGAACAATCGCGTCACGTTCCTCACGCTCCTCGTCATCCTGCTCGCGGGGTTCTCGGCCTACCGCGCACTCCCGCGCGCGGAGGATCCCGGGTTCACGATCCGCACCGCGCTCGTCCGCACCTACTTCCCCGGCGCTAGCCCCGAGCGGGTCGAACTGCTCGTCACGGACAAGCTGGAGAAGCGGATCCAGGAGATGCCGGAGGTCGACTTCCTCTCCAGCGAGAGCCGCACCGGCGTGTCCTACCTCTTCGTCAACATCCAGTCCCGCTACACGGAGATGCGCCCGATCTGGGACGCACTCCGCCGCAAGGTCGACGCCGCGCATGCAGACCTCCCCGACGGCGTGATCGGCCCGTTCGTCGACGACGAGTTCGGCGACGTCTTCCCCGTGATGGTGACGCTGACTGGTGACGGATTCGACTACGCCGAGCTCCGCGAGATCGCGGACGAAGTGCGTGACGAGCTGCTGCTGAAGAGCCAGATCGCGAAGGTCGCGATCTACGGGGCGCAGGAGGAGCGGATCTTCGTCGAGTACAACAACGCACGCCTCTCGGAGCTCGGCCTCTCCCCCGGCCAGCTCAAGAACATCCTCGAGAGCCGGAACATCATCATCCCCGGCGGATCGGTCCTCCTCGAGCGCGAGCAGTTCGCGCTCGAACCGTCCGGTAACTTCGAGTCGATCGAGGACCTCAAGCGCACGCTCATCCAGGTCCCCGGCCGTCCCGAGGTCGTCTACCTGGAGGACCTCGCCTCCGTCACCCGGGGCTACGTCGACCCGCCCACGTCGCGCATGCACTTCGATGGAACGCGCTGCCTCGGCCTCTCCGTCTCCATGCGGGCCGGCGGGAACGTGATCGAACTCGGCGAACAGGTCGACGCCGTCGTGAACGAGGCCCGGAGCGACTACCCGATCGGGATCGACTTCGAGGTACCGATCTTCCAGCCCAAGTTCGTCGACGAGCAGGTGCGCGGCTTCGTCGGGAACCTCTTCCAGGCGATGGGCATCGTCCTCCTCGTCATGCTCGTCTCGCTCGGGCCCCGGACCGGCCTCGTCGTGGCCGCACTCATCCCGACCACGATGCTGCTCACGCTCCTCATCATGCAGACGATGCACATCGGGCTCGACCAGATCTCGATCGCCGCGCTCATCATCGCGCTCGGCATGCTCGTCGACAACGCGATCGTGATGTCCGAATCGATCATGGTGCAGATCGCGGCCGGCAAGGACAGGTTCCAGGCCGCCGTCGACTCCGCGAACGAACTCCGCATCCCGCTCCTGACGTCGTCCCTCACGACGTCGGCCGCGTTCCTCCCCATCTTCCTCGCCGAGTCCGAGACCGGCGAGTACACGGCGTCCCTCTTCAAGGTCGTCACGATCGCTCTCCTCGCATCGTGGGTGCTCTCGCTCACGATGATGCCGCTCCTCTGCATGCTCTTCATCAAGGTGAAGGTGAGCGCCGAGGCACAGTCGTTCGACACTCGCTTCTACCGCGCGTATCGAGGCTTCCTCGTCGCGGTCGTCCGGCGCCGCGTCCTCTCTCTGCTCATCGTGGCCGGTGTGTTCGTACTCTCCGTGCTCGGCATGCGGTTCGTCCCCGCCATCTTCTTCCCGGACTCCGACAGCCCGAAGATGCTCGGTGGACTCGACCTCCCCGTCGGAACGCCGCTCGCCCGCGCGGAGGAAGTCGCGTTCGGAATCGAGCGGTTCCTGCAGGGCGAACTCGTGGGAAGCGGTGCGAGTGGATCTGACGCATCCAACGACGCCGAAGGCCTCCTCTCCTGGACTACCTACGTCGGCCAGGGCGGCGGTCCCCGCTACCGCCTCTCCTACAACCCCGCGCAGGCCGGGCCCGAGCACATCTCGATGATCTTCACCGCGACCGGACGCGAGTACATCGCCGGCCTCATCCCGAGGCTCGAAGCGTTCTGCGCGGAGACCTACCCCGAGCTCGTCGCGAGCTTCCAGGCCGAGGCCCTGGGACCGCCCGTCGAGAGCCCGATCCAGGTGCGCGTGAGCGGCCGCGACGCGGAGACTCTCTTCGCCGTCGTCGACCGGGTGAAGGAACGGCTCGCAGAGTTCCCTGCCGCGATCAACGTGGACGACGACTGGGGACCACGCGTGAAGAAGATCCGCGTCGAAGTGAACCAGGCCCGGGCCCGCCGCGCTGGCGTGACGAGCCAGGACGTCGCCATCTCGCTCCAGTCCGGGCTCAGCGGCATCCAGACGACCGAGTTCCGCGAGGGCGACGAGATCATCCCGATCGTACTTCGCTCCGTCGCCGCGGACCGGCAGGACCCGGGAAAGCTCGAAAGCCTCAACGTATTCGTTCAGGCGACGGGCGCGTCCGTCCCGCTCAAGCAGATCGCCGACGTGCTGATCGAGTGGGAACCGTCCAAGATCCTGAGGAGGCAGCGGCTCGAGACCGTCACGGTCGAGTGCGACCTCGCCCGCGGCGTCACCGCGGCGGACGTCAACGCCGAACTCGTCCCCTGGCTGGAAGCGGACGCCGCGACGTGGCCCCGCGGCTACAGCTATGAACTGGGAGGCGAAGCCGAGAGCTCGGCCAAGGCCAACCAGGCCATCGGCGCCAAGCTCCCGATCGCAGGATTCCTCATCCTGCTGCTCCTCGTCGCGCAGTTCAACTCGGTGCGCCGGACCGTGATCATCTTCACCACCATCCCCCTCGGGATGATCGGCGTCACGATCGGCCTCCTCGTCGCGCGCTCCAGCTTCGGCTTCATGACGCTCCTCGGCGTCATCTCGCTCGCCGGGATCATCATCAACAACGCGATCGTCCTGCTGGACCGGATCCGGATCGAGATCGACGAGAACGGACTCGACCCCGCGAGCGCGGTGATCGAGTCCGCGCAGCAGCGGCTCCGTCCGATCCTCCTCACCACCGCGACCACGGTCGGAGGCCTCCTCCCGCTCTGGTTCGCGGGAGGACCGATGTGGCAGCCGATGGCCGTCGCGATCATCTTCGGACTGACGTTCGCGACCGCGCTGACGCTGTGCGTGGTGCCGCTGCTCTACTCGCTGTTCTTCCGCGTGAGCTTCAAGTCGTATCGGTACGGCGGGCGCTAGTCGATCAGCACCCGCTCCGGCTGCCCCTTCTCGTGCACGCGGAAGACGAGGACGACCGCTCCCTCGTCCGTCGTGATCGCCGTGTGCACCTGCTGGAGCGGAACCTTCGCGACGTCGCCCGCGCGCGTGACGATGTCTTCCTTTCCGTCCTGCCACAGAATGCACGAGCCTTCCAGCACGTAGGCGAACTCCTCGCCCGGATGCCAATGCTTCGGCAGGGAGCTGTTCGGCGGAAGGGTGACCCGGCTCACGATCACCTCCGTCCCCTCCACGCCTTCGAGCTCGGCGCGAAGGAGATTCTCGAGCGAGAGCCCTGGGCGCGGCGTGGCCGCGGCGGGGGAAGCGGATGCAGCCGCGGCGGGGGAAGCGGATGCAGCCGCGGCGGGAGAAGCGGATGCAGCCGTTCCGGCGGAAGCCGCGACGGCGGCAACCGGTGCGGCATCCGGATGGGCGTAGGCCACAGGCAGAGAACCACAGATGAGAGCGGCCAGTGCACCGCCCAGGGAAAGAGCGATCTCGAAACGTCGGAACATGCGGCACTCCTTCCTCCGCCTGGGGCGGAGACGATGCGGCCCCGACCGAACCCATTCCGAGGTCGATCGGGGCCACGAAGCCGAGACGAAAATCACTTTCACGAAGCGGTCGGACTGAACTGACCGCATCGCGTGACGCGCGCCCTACCTGAGGACGGTGAGGCGCTGCGACGCCGAACGACCGGAGGCGTCGACGAGCTGGAGGAAGTAGGTCCCGGCGGCGATGCCCTCCGGGAGGTTCACTTCCTCGCGGGCGACGTCGAGCCGGGCGACCTGTCGGCCCTGCGCATCGAGGAGATGGAGCGTCGACGGATCGGCCGGAAGGTCCTCGAGACGAAGCTGCGACCCGGTGACCGGATTCGGCGATACGCGGAACGCGAAGTCAGGTGCCGACCACTCCCCCACGTCCGCGGGATCCAGGAACTGATACGTCCACATGTCGAACTCGAGGCGCGTCGTGCTGAGACCACCCATGAAGTAGACCGTGTCGTCGATCACGAAGTTGCCGGGAGCCCAGCGCCCCGACCCCGGGTGCGACGGAAGCGCCGTCCAGGTATCGGTAGATGGTTCGTACTCCCAGAACTCACCGACATCGAGCTGCTCGTGATCCTCACCTTCGCCGCTCAGGATGTAGCCCTTCCCGCCGTAGGAGAACTGCGTTCCTGCGACACGGCCTTCGCCGGGGAAGTCCGCCATCTGGACCCACGAGTTCGTGGTGCGATCGAACTTGTAGAAGTCGTTGAAGATCGCGGCGCCGTGGCCGAAGCCGACGTACGGTGTGTCGCCGATGTTGAAGTAGTAGGGATGGTGACGGTTCGGCCCCGGCAGGTTCTCGCGCTGGACCCACTGGTCGGTGGCGATGTCGTACTCCCACCAGTCGCGGAGGTTGCCGGAGGATGCGCCGCCCATGCCGATGAAGATCTTGCCGTCGTCGGTGATGACGAAGGCAGGATGCGTTCTCCCCACGCCGGGGAGCGATGCGAGTTCCGTCCAGTCACCGGTGACCGGATCGTACTCCCAGAGATCGTCGAAGTACGCGGACCCGAGGCCACACGCGAGGTAGCCCTTGCCATCGTACGCGCCACCATAGGAGTAGCTGCGCGCAGGGCCCGGGAAGTCCGGGAGGACCTCCCACTGGTCGACGTTCGGGTCGTAGCGGAAGAAGTCGGCGGTGTTGCCGCCGGACGATCCCGTGACGACGTAGCCGTAGCCGTCCAGAGTGAAGTTGACCGGATGGTGCCGGCCTGAGCCGGGCATGTCCGCCGCAGCCGTCCAGTCCTGGCCGGAAGACGGAGCGGCCAGGGTGAGAAGTCCTGTGACGGCCGCGACGATCGTCGGGAGCCGGAGCATAGGTGCCTCCTTGTCGTGGTTGCGGACAGGTGGATTTGGGGTAACTGAGGATCCTAGGGGATCGGATCCTGCCGGTCACCCGATATCGGATGGGCGATCCGTGTGGAGGAAGCGAGGGCGACGGTGTCCCAACGGTCGCTACGCCGGGACCACGCCAAAGCCAGAAACTTGCGCGAGTACGTCCGTTTGGGTCGCGGCCGAGATGCGCCGAGGTTCATCAGGTCCGGGCAGCTCACCGTGCCCGGACGATCTTCGCCTCCGACTCTCCCGCCGCGCTTCGCATCCGCGCGAAGTAGACGCCCGCGGGCGCTGCGATTCCCGCATCGTCGTTCCCGTCCCAGCTCACGCCGTGCGGTCCCGCCGCGAGGACGCCGCTCACGAGGGTGCGCACCTTCCTCCCCGCCGCGTCGACGAGCACGAGCGATACGTGGTCCGCACTCGCGAGCGCGAATCGGATCTCCGTGGACGGCGAGAACGGGTTCGGGAACGCCGTCATCGACGGCGCGTCGTCCGCGATTGCCGGAGCAACCTCGTCGCCCGGCTCGATCGCCGCCGGCGCGACTCCGTTCAGGATCCAGTAGAGCGTGTTCCCGATCACCTGCTCCGCCCCGCCTCCGAACGCGTCCATCTGGATCGAGTTGTAGACGGTCCGCGCGCCGCCGGTGGTCGTGTTCCGGAGGGCGACCGAGAGGCCGTTCTCGTTTCGGAAGATCGTGTTCGCACTCGCCGTCGGGTTGATCTCGTCGACGCGATTCGCGGACGGTCCCGGAAAGATGAGCGCCGGAAACACCATTCCGTTCGTGATCGGATCCCCGTCGACTCCGTACGCCTCGTCCGCCGCCACGTCGTTCGTGTACGACGCGACGCCGAGATAGTCCGACGTGAACGGATTCGCGCCGTTGCCCGAGAGGTAGCCCATGCTGGAGAGGAAGAGCCCGCCGCCGCCATCGAGGTATGTCTCGAGACTCTGGATGTGGATCGGGTCCAGCGCAGACACGAAGAGAGCGGTGTGCCAGACGACCGCGTCATAGCCGACGAGATCGCCCGCCGTCGGCCCGAAGTCACCCCCCTCGCTGTAGATGGAGTGGAGGTAGCCGTTCGCGGCGAACGCGTCGACGAAGACCTCCTCGAGCAGCTGGGGCCCATCGTCGTCGACGAGGAGAATCGAGTGCGAACCGTTGAAGACACGCGGATGGAGCGTCTGGAGCTGGCTCGAGAACTGCGACTCGAGGGAGAGGTCCTGAAGCCCGATGCGGACGTCCCCGTCCGTCAGGACGCGCAGCGTCACCGCCTTGGACTCACCCGCCTCGAGTGCCACGCTCGTCGACGTGTACCAGTTCGGGTCCCCTTCGACCTGGAACTCCGCCGGCCACCCCGTGCCCACGTCCGCCGTGACGACGAGCACGTCCCCGTTCTCCGCCACGTTCCGGATCACGCCCGTGAAGAGAGCCTCACCGTTCCCGCTCGGAACCGACTCGACCAGATCCGCGAACTCGGTGACGAAGTAGTACGGCACCGGCTGGAAGTCCGTCGCCTGGACGATCGCGCGCCCACCCGCGGCTTCTTCGTAGACCGCCGCCGCATGGAGGTTCGCCACGTTCCAGTCCGCCGGGATCGTCACGGTCTCCACGACCTGCGCTGTCGGATTCGCGTCGTTCAACGTCACCGGCGTGGACCGCACCATCCGGGTGATGTGGCTCCACGTGTCGACATCGCCATACCCACAACACCAGGTGATGTCGTTCTCGACGAGGAAGAGCGTCACCTGATGCGCGTCGAACGTGAGCCCCGGATCGACGAGCGCGAGATCCGCGGTGACCGTGGCCACGTTCCCATCGATCGTGAGCCCACCCGTGATGTCCACCGGGCTGAGATAGTCCGCCGCCTGGAGCTGCTCCCGGATCTTCTCGTCATAGGCCGAAACCATGACGTCACAAATGCTCGCCCCGATGAACTCGTGGACCCCATCGACGTCCACTTCCGGAACCCCCGTCACGCCGAAGTGATCGGCGCGTGCCTCCGTCTCCGGAGTCGCGAACGGATCGATCTCGGAGAGATGGGAGTCGACGTGGATGAAGAGAGGCCCATACGCCTCGTCCAGCTCAGAGAGAGCGCACCGCGCCCTCACGCAACCCGATCACCACACCGCCCCGAACTCGTCGGCGAAGACACGCTTCAGAACTCCGGCGTCGGCGGTGAGTGGGATGAGGGCCGACATCGCGAGGAGCGGGACGAGGGAGAGTCGGAGCTTCTTCATGGGGCCTCCTCAGGGCGCAGGACTCGATCGCGGCGAGGGACTCGAACCGCGCAATCCGATCGGAAGCCCAGTGTACACCAGATCGCCGGCGCGAAACGAACCGCCGGCAGGAGATCAGAAGTGGAACGAATCCGCCGGTGCGTAGACCCGGAACGGTGCGGTCGACACGAAGCCGAGCTTCTCGTACAGCCCGTAGGCCATGGCCGTGGAGTGGAGAACCGCCAGGTGGTGACCATCCCGTCGCGCGGCCGCGAACGCCTCCAACGTGAGTATCCGCGCGAGGCCCAACCCCCGCGCCTCCGGCTTGGTCGCCACGCCGTAGAGCCCGACCGCCCCCTTGTCCAGATTGATGACTACCTTCGATACCGGTACACCATCCCTCCAGGCGAGCCAGCACCGGAGGCGTTGGTCCGGCCCCACGTGGAAACTCCGCGTCACTCCGGCGAGCAACTGACGCGTCTCCGGCGACACATCCCAACGCCAAGCGATGAGGTCGAGCGCGGCCGCAACGTCGTCGTCTCCGGCTGCCTCACGGATCTCGATCCCGTCCGGAGTCGGGTCCGGAGCCGGCATGTCCCGCGTGTCCATCACCATGCCCGGGAGGACCTCGGCCTCGACGAACCCACGGGCCCCGAGACGCTCTCCCAAGTCATCGGGAGACGAACTCGGATGGATCAACCAGGCGAACGGAACTCCACGGCCCTGGTAGTGAGCAAAGATCGCATCGATCCGAGCCTCTACATCGCCGCCCCCGCGAAAGCGGAGCACCACGTTGTACGGCAGTTGCGTGATCGGGGTATCGAACCGCAGCAGTTCATCCGAGTCGTGGAGGACACAGCCCTCCCCACGGCCGAAGTTGGACCAGAGTGACCAGAGGTTCTGCTCCAGCGCTCGGATCTTCTCTGACTCCGGAAGGTTCGCTACGGACTCCATCGCCGCTTCATGCTCCTTGGTTCGAGTGGAAGGCCGAATCGATGAGCAGGGATCGTAGCGAATCGACACGTGCGGGTCACGCTTCTCCCAACGCGGATGTGACCAGTGCCCGTGGACCCTCATGCGCTCCGGGCGCTACACTTCGCCACTCGACGGGTTGGGAGTCGTGAGGCTCTCGGCCCGAGTGACTTTGGGCCCCGCGACCAGCGATCCGAGGGGAGGAAACGTCCAGCCCGCTGATCCGCGCCTTCTCGGCGCGCCAGGGCTCGTTCGCTGGCCCGTCTCTGTTGGAGAATGATGGCGAAGTCCTCCGTTCCTCTGCCGCGTGAGCACGGCGCGTGGGCCATGGTCGTCGGGCCGGCGATCGTCGGGCTGGCAGTTCCGCCGACCGGCGGGGCGCTCGAGGGAGTCTCGACTGCAGACCCGTCCTCGGTTGCCTCGGCCGGAAGCCTTCCGATCGCCGACAGCCTACCAGTCCTCATCGGAGGCGTGCTGCTCCTCGTCGCGCTTCTCGCGCTGTTCTGTCTGCAGTACGTCGTCGTCCGGGCGGTGACGGCGAAGCGGAAGGATCCTTCGCTGCCGAAGTGGGCGGTCATCTACGGGGGGATCGGATCCGCCACAGGGGCGGTGCTCGTGTTCGCCGGCGGTCACGTCGAGCTGCTCGCGATCGGCCTGATCGCAGCGATCTACTTCGCGCTCCATCTCGTGCAAGTGCGGAAGCCGGGGCGACGGGAGCATCGCGCGCTCGGGTTCGAGCTGCTCACGGTGGCGGTGCTCTGCCTCGGGGCGCCGGCCGGTGCGGTCGTTGCCGGAGCTTCGGCGACGGGGGCCGGGGCTCTCTGGGCGTATGTGCTGTCGTTCCTCTTCTTCGCGGGGAGCGTGTTCCATGTGCGGGCGATCGTGCGCCGGCTGCAGCGAAAGTCGGCGGAGCCGGAAACGATTCGGCGGTTCGAGCTCGCGCGGGAGTCGGTGCTTTGGCATGGGTCGATTGCGGTGTTCGTGGTTGTGTTTGGTATGGGGTTGGGTGGGGATGTTGGACCGGATCGTTCGGCCGACGCGGCGGTAGTTCGGATGGGGTTTCTTGCGGTTGCGTTTGTTCCGGCGATTGTTAGGGCGATGCGGACGGCGGGGCAGCTCCGGCGGTCGGAATGGAATCTCAAGGCGATTGGGTTTGTGGAGCTTGGGTGTACAGTGGCGTTTGTGGTTGGGGTGGTGGTGCTGCTTGGGGAGCGGTGGATCGGGTAGGTGGGCCGTCAGGAAGGACTCTCGTCCTCGATCCCGTACTGTTCCTTGACGCGCTTCATGAACTCGTTCGTACTCTCCCCGCCGATCCCCGAAAGGCTCTTGCCGCACCTGCAGCAGGTCGTCGCGACCGACTGAATCGGCTCGGCGCAATGCGGACACAGCCGAAGCGTACCCGCCTCGAGGCCCCTACGGTGACGGGCATCCTTCGTCATCGGGATGAGTAGCGCAATGACTGTGCCGAGGAGGCCCGAAACGAGAACGAAGGCGCCTCCCCATGTACTGTTCGTCGCCCAACTCGCGCCTGACGCTCGCAGGAGGAATAGCGCCTGAGCCCCGAGAGTCGCCGGTAGAAGGGCCCATCCTAGCCACGGATGTCCGCGTCGACTCGCGATCTTCGCAGTGAGCGGACCGAACACGATCACGAGCAAGACGACAGCGAGTTCCACGATTCAACTCCTCCCAACTTGGCCCGCTAGCGAACTACGAGCGTTGCCTCCGCCGCAAGTTCCTGCGCTCTCGACTTCGTCTCGTGCTTGGACTCAGGCCACCCAACGATGTTCGCGTGGCGGGGCGGGGCGTTGTCGAAGTCTGCTCGCAATCCGACCGCCTCCACTGCACGCACAGTGACCGTCGCCCGAGCGAGGATCGGCTTCTCCCGCACACGACCCACGAATCGGTCGCCGAGATCCCATACCTCGAAATCCGAAAGTCCGCCGATCCAGAAGACGGACGTCTGCCTCGTCTTCGGGCTCGGTTCGAACGCACGGGGCTTCGTCCGCAGATTGCCCACGCTGAAGTCTGATCTCGAGAGTAGATACCGCCCCAGGGGCTCAGCCGGCGAAAGCGCTGGCGTCTCGATAGAGGCGACGGATTCCTTCGAGAATGGGTTCAGGCACCGCAGAATCCAGGCTCTCCACCCCATAGCACTTCCTGTGTCCGTAGAGTCCGGCGTAGCTGAGTGTACCGTTCGGCGCGACACTCACGGAGAAGACGGCGCGAGGACCCAAGCTCCATTCGAAGGACACCTCGCCATCCTTGTCGATGGACAGCTCAGGCAGCGGGAGATCGCGCGGCAGACTCAGGGCAAACTGGAACGCCCACCGCACTGCCAGTTCATTCGCAGGGAGCGCGCCGTGGCCATCCCAATCCGGCTCAGAAGCCTCATCCGCGGCATCCTCGATCGCAGTGACGAGGCGAATCCACCGTTCACCGATGGAGACTGTCGGCCGGTAGTCGAGTGCTTCGACCCATCGGTCCTCGAGTTGCTTTGCGGTCGGACTGATAGCTCGTTGCTCGGCCCGAAGGCCCAGGGGATTCAGACCTGGCAGCCAATCCGAAGTGTTTGTCAAAGAGACGGCGGTCACCGAAACCTCTCTATCGTCGCTTCGGTCAGGCTTCCGAAGAAGATCTCGTTCTTGTATTCCCGCAAGTTCTCGAAGGTTTCCTCCACACGACCAGAGTCTAGAGGAAGCGCCAGTTGAGAGAACGCATCTATGTCGAGAATGATGGAGGACCGGCGGTCGGCACCAACTTCCAGCGCCTGGATCACGTGGGCTGACACATTCCTTCGCTCGTCATGGATGGTCACTCGGGTCAGGAACGCACTGAGCCCCGACGCCACCCCGGTGGGAACAGGAGGACCAGCCGTAAGCACCTCCTCCACAGTTCGCATGGCCTCTGGGCATGGAATGCTGTTGATGTACCGCACCGCCAGCCTGGAGATCTCGAGCGGCTTTGCCAGATCACGGAAGGCGGTCCAAGACTTCATCGCCAGTGGGAACATCTTCCCCCAGCTCTCATACGGCGCGACGCGGTTGAACGTGAAGCCAGACTCACGGAGCTGGCAAACCGTCAGCTCATCGTCGGACTTGAGGACGATCGCATCGATGCCGAGGTCCCGGCGTTCCTCCCGAGGAGGGCTCGTCCCGAACTCGATGGACATCCGCCTCTGCTCCGACGACTTCGGAAACTCAGACCTCAAGGCCGCGACGAGATCTCGAAGTTGGTCGGTCTCGAATCCCGGCCGAGGACGCACTCGAATGTCCAGCAGCGCCTCCCGAATCGGTGCTTCGGACAGATGAGGATGACGCTCTCGAGACCCAGTCACGGTGCACTTCTCCTGGGACAGTGACCCAACCTCAACCGAGGCGCATTGTCCCATGACACCACTCCATGCTCAACCAGTTGCGGGGGCGGCGAGTACTGCGGCGAGTCGTCGCTACGGACGGGATCGGTTCTGCACGATCGGGCCACGGTCTACGTGCCGTGCCGAGGCACGTCGGCTGTTGGCAACTTCCCCATGATCGAAGGAGCTCGATAAGTCGTCGAGCAACGGACGGCTAGCCATACTCTTGCACGAACCGGGCCAGCAATCGGGACATCGGTGATCTCCCACGGTCGGCATCGGAACCGGCTCGCTCGTCGGTCCGGCGTCAAGACCAGGGGAGTCCGCTCGGCTTCACCCGGACTCACCCATGGGTTTGAGCCACGACGTCGGGATTCCGCGAAGCACCGCACGGAAAGTGGGTCGATCGTGCCGCCACCAAACCAGGAGGCAGGCACGGTCAGTAGTCGTACCTACAAGGTCTCAATTGCTTGTCCACAGACACTCCTCGGAATCCGGATGCGAATCACAACCATCCAGGCAATCGGGCGTCGGCTGCCCAGAGACCTGTCTACAAATGGACCCGTCCTCTGGGTTTACGCACTTTCCGAACAGGCCGCGACGCTTCCGAACACTCCAGACTCCCGCAACTGGAATGTCTTCGTTTGGGTGGTGGATCGATGCCTCGAAGTGACCACCTCGCTCGTCATCGAACGAGTAGTCGACCAGAAAGGTCACATCCGTCGGATACTCGTTCAAGAGCATCGAGATGCTGAACCCTTGACCATCCCGCGCATCGACTTCAAACGCGAGGCACCCCTGAAAGGTCGCAAAGCTACCGCCAAAGGCGACATTGAGACGCAAGTTCCCCTGTTCTGGGACCTCGGCAAAGAGCATCTCCACGCTGGAAGAACCCGTTCTACCTGCCAGCTCCCTGTATCCGATGCGTCCACATGCAAGCCCACTAACGACCTCACACGGCCCCACCTGCTGGACAGTGTACGAACCCGCCCAATGATAGGACGCGTCCAGAACCTCTAGCTGGAATGCCAGCGTGTCTGCAACACCCGGTACCTCCGGGTCGTTCGCCACTACTGTCACAACATGAGGACCAACCGACAAGTCGCTTCGGACGAAGTCGCTCGTCGTCCCGAGTTCCCCATCCGTGTCTGATGTCCACCTCCACAGGGCGTCCACGGCATTGCCATCCTGGTCCTCTGCGTGACCGAGAAATCGGATCGGCACTCCCTCCTCTGCTTCATCACCGTCAGAGGGAGCAAGTGAAGCGATCCGAATTGCTCGTTCCCGAACAACCACTCCAACTGTCTTGGAGTCCTCAACGCCCTGCCCAAAGTGATATCGACCCGTTACTCGGATCTCGTGTCGTCCCGTGGAGAGAGCGCTCCACGAGAAGGCTCGCGTCGACCCGATCGATCCATCTAGACTTGACCACCACCCCCAATCCACTGCCTCAACCTCATTTCCCAAGGTGTCCAGTGCGATGGCCTCGAACTCGACCAGATCTCCCGGGAAGAACCTCGATTCATCCTCGGGTCCGCGGACGAAGACCTCGAACTCCACGTCTGGCGTCACGGAGATCCAAACTTCGTCACTTCCTGCTCTACTTGGGTCGTCCGGGACTTGTGCTTGTGCCTTGATTCGGTGCTCTCCGATACCGAGATACCGAACGCTGAGACTCCGCGATGTCCCGAGGTATCCAGCGTGCCGGCTGGAAATCCAGTACCAGTCGACATCATCAGATACGTCGACTCCAGACTGGTCCATTGCCGTCGCCCGAAACTCGACTATGTCTCCTGTGCGAACCACTTGTCCGTTTGCCGGGGCTTCGATGGCGACCGATATCGAGCATTCAACAGGAATCTGAGCTGTCACGGTTCCTCGGTGGTGGGTCTCGAGTGACAGCTCGAACTCCTCGGGCGGTCGTTCGTCCGCAACGCCGAGATTCACCAACACTTCACTGCCATCCGCTGCACACTCAAACGAACGCACCGTAACTTCCGACGCGCTCACCCGGACCCCTCGAACTCCGAGGAGGTTCTCCCCGGCAAGGACTACGGTTTGTTCCTTACCGCAGCGGATCGCTGGTAAGACGGTGGAGGCAAGCCGCGCCGCCGGAAACCTCAGGACCAGTTCCGACTCGCCTGGAACCAGAGCCGGTGTATCAGCCGACACGCTGTCCAGTCCACAAGACATGTCCCCGTCGCGGGCGAAGATGCCGGTAGCCTGAGATCGGTCAATGAAGAGAGGCTTGGAGAGCCACTCAGATCCTTCGGAAGTACTGGACACGAAGTGTCCTTCCTCGCAATGAGGAAGCACGTCGCCCAAGATCTCCGGTTCCTCTGTACCAACGGGGCTGCCATCGGAGTCGAGAACCAAGACGCGAAGCCGCGCAAATCGCTCAGCGTCATCTACGATCCCCGCATGCAACGCGACGCGCTCCGACGGGATTTCGAAGTGTGAAAATGCATTGTAAGTAGAGATGATTTGTGCCGACTCTCCAACTCCTCCAATCGCCTCCGGCACGAAGGCGAGACGTCGGATAAGCAACTCCAGAATCGGCCGAACAAACCCCTCTGATACCACTCGTCCTGTCACGAATTCTACCATCGCCTGGGCGCTTTCGAACACCGCGGATCCTACTTGCCGATAGAACCCGTCCCACAGTTGGACAACGTCTCCGGTCTGTTCATATGTCGCGAGAAGCCGCTCCAACTCCACAACCACCACTTGCCCGACCGAGTACATTCCCTGCACCCAATCAGCGAAGAACTCCCACACCTCTCTCTCAGAACTCGACAGTATTCCTCTTGTGTCTACGGAGAAGACAGGCGCCAGCAAGGTATAGGCGATGTCGAGCTTGGTTACCGCGTCCCAGTACTCGTACTCGATTTCCACCCATTCCTCCCGGGCGGGCACCTCCGTTGTGACGTGCTCGACACCAAAGAAGTTGGGACCCAGCGAATAGTCGAAATGGCTCCTCGGCAGTACGAATCGAGACCACTCTGAAACATCACCATTCGCGGACTGGCGCCGGGCATGGACCGTGTACCAGAGGAAGTTCTGGCTTGTGATCGGAACCCCGGAACCCTCCCGACATGAGGTCGTGAGCCTCGGTTCGAAGTGCGGGTACCCAAACTCGCCGCGCTCAGACGGGCGAAGTCCATCAAGGAGGTTCGAGACGATCTCTCCCGCGGATTGGTGTACGGATTCCTGCTCCAATGGAGCCTGATCACCCGACGCAAGTGCCTGTCGAATCACCTCCTTCAGTGTGGCGAACCCAGGATGCTGCTGGATCACATCGGCCCCCAGTCTGGCGATGTAGGCGCCCCGACAAGCCGCGGATCCAGCAGAACTAGCGCCACGGCGGTGGCATCCAGCGTAAAGTCCACACTCCCGTCGCCCGCCGCCTGCCCGATCAGGACCGGATTCCCGTGTTGGTTGAGCGCGATCAGGGCATGCCCGTTTTCCGACGCATCGAAGCCGAAACGACCGTCCTCGTCGACCGCCCACTCCGAAGACGGCGAGCTGATATGAAGTGATTCCGGCCGGAACTCGACACCGTCGGGAACCTCTAGGACCGCCGCTTGATACACTGCGACTTGCACTCTGGCGCGGGCCCGGCCCCATGATGCCACGATCTCGACATTACCCGGAGAGAGCGCCTCCACCCGGCCCCGAGCGTCCACCGCGGCTATGGATGTGTTCGAACTACTCCACATCAGCGAGGCCTCCGGCGCTGGATTCCCGTCCGCAGTGAACGCAGTGGCCTCAATCCCAAAACTGTCTCCGGGCAATACGGTGGCCACGTCCGGGGCCGCAACGATCCAACCTCCTTCGGGATCTGGCGCGTCATCGGGAACGGAATCCGTTGTTCGGTCGTTGCAAGCAAAGGTCGCAGAGCAAGCCAACAGAATGAGGAACAGGCGAATGCGAGATGTGCTCATACAACGCCTCCCAGCAGCGGAGCCAATCAGTGGCGTCGGAAGATGACGGATGAGATCTGTCATTGGATTCTGGCGATATCACTCGATCCGGTCAATCACTGGTAGCACTCGTATGTGTACCGAGGGCCGTCGCACAAGGAGCCTGCTGACGTCCTCTCATGTTCACTGCGCGTCAACCTGCCCCCGCGGATGGGATGTTGGTATATCGGACTCGCAGGATGCAGTGAGAACGTGGATCGCAACGGCGGACGCATACTGCCAGGCCGTCGGCTGAAGTGCCCGGAAAAAGAGCGCCTGATCGCCCCGGCCTCGATTCGATGCCGACGGCCGCGAACCCGTCATTCTTGAGCGTTCTTCCAGAAGTTGGGCCGGAAAGCAAAGCGTGCCCGGTGCGAGAATCCAGGAGAACGCATCAGCGATACAGCGATCGAGTCTTGGGCTGGCGGAACGATCAGATTGCCGATCAGCTTCTCGTCGGACTAGGGGTCAAGGTTCGTCTGAGCGACACCCAAATCGCTGCAAGCAAAGTGAGAACCGTCGAAGCTGGACTTCGATGGGCTCCCGCATCTCCGCTCGTCTATTGAGTCGCGATAGAGCATGCAGAGGCTTGGGCCGGCTAGAACATGGAGCATGGGTCGCAGGCCCCGGGGTGATCCGGGCCTACGCCGGTACTAGCAGACTTCACAAAGGCGAGGATCAAAACCAAGGGGATCCCCTTGGTTTCGACCCGACTCGCCCATCGGAGTGAGCCTCGCCGTCGAGATTCCGCCCACTCCAAGCCCCCGTATCCTTGCCTCCTCCCACAATCCCACCGACAATCCCAACGCGTCGCTCCACCCAGGACGACGCCCACGCTCCTTGGATCCCACACGGAGGCACGCGTGGTTCGCCGCACCGCACGAGCTGATCTGTCCCCGTCCGCAGAAGCACGGGCCGCACTCCTCGCCCGAGGGACCGCCTGACATGGCCGCGATCCCCACCTACGACAAGTTCATCGAGCCCCTGCTCCGCTTCCTCGCGCGACACCCGGACGGCGTGGCCGCGCCGAACCAGGCAGGACGGCGCAGCCGCTGGTCTCGGGCTGTCCGACGAGCAGAAGACGCACCTGCTCCCGAGCGGGAACCAGCACATCTATCGGAACCGCGCCGGGTGGGCACACGATCGGCTCAAGCGAGTCGGATTCTCGGAGTCTCCGAAGCGTGGATACTGGAAGATCACCCAGACCGGACTCGACTACCTCGCGGCCCATCCCGGACCGCTTACGTCGAAGGAAGTCGACCGACTCGCGTCGACGAACGTCAAGGTGCGGCTCCGTCCGGCAGACGATCCGGATGACCCGACCGCTCTCGACGCGACAGATCCGGGTTCGGCACCGTCCGTCGCCGAAGCCACCGACAGCACTACCCCCGATGACCTGATCGAGCACGCGATCGTCGAGATCCGCGAGTCGGTCTCGGCAGAGATCCTGGAACTCATCGGCCACGCGGACCCGAGCTTCTTCGAGACCCTCGTTCTCGACCTCCTCCACGCACTCGGATACGGAACGAGCCGGAGCGACCTCAGCCGCGTCGGACGATCCGGCGACGAAGGGATCGACGGGATCATCTCCCTCGACCGCCTCGGCCTCGAAAAGGTCTACGTCCAGGCGAAGCGCTGGAAGACTCCGGTCGGAAGGCCCGACGTCCAGGGTTTCTATGGCGCACTCGCGGGCAAGCGAGCGACGAAGGGCGTCTTCATCACGACGTCGAGCTTCACGACAGGCGCAGTGGAGTTCGCGAACTCGGTCGAGAAGATCGTGCTCGTGGACGGGGAAGCGCTCACGCGGTACATGATGGACTTCGGGGTGGGAGTGAGTCATCGGGTGGTGAGGATTCCGAAGGTCGATGTGGACTACTACGAAGGGTAGCCAAGCAGCCGATCCGAGGAACGCTGGGTCCGATATGGAGATCGACGATGGGCAGGAACACCGGTAGATCCAGAACTGGCGGAGGCTCCCAAGCGAGGAGAATCCTGCGAACCGCGAGCGACCTGGCGCGGGTCGTCAACGTGGTCATCCTCATACCCTTGGTCGCCGTGGTGTCCGGCCACCTATACAAGCTGCAGAGAGACGCGATCGACGAGCAAAAGGAGCTGCTCGGCCTCCTTTCGTACGACAAGTTCCCTGAGGTTCTCGAAGGATTCAAGCGGTCAATGGCTGAGGAGCGGGCCGAGCATGAGGCGGAGCTTCGTCGCATCAACGATGACCTGGCCTTGACGAGAGTGCGCTCGGATTCTCTCTCCTTGAGGATTGATCTCCTGAAGACCGACTGGGAACGTCTGCAGGGCGTTTGGCGCCGTACGATTCCCGGGATTCCAGACGATGCCGAAGTGCGATACCTTGAAGAGGATTCGCTTGGTGGAGTCTGGCTATGCTACGAAGTGCCCGCTGAGTTGGACGAGGCCACGAAGAAGAAGTACCCACCAGGATCGGTTATCCTGGTGCGGCACAAGTTCCTTGTGGTGTCCGGCGGCGAGAGCGACGGTAATCCGCACACCCACAAGGTGATCGATGGACAGCACCGAGTCATCACGGGACGTGACACTCTTGACCTCACCCCACCCGGCTCGGGCGCTCACAGTCTCGTCCGCTGACTCGGCACAGTTGACCTCTCTCCTAGTGCTTTCCTTGGAGGCATCCGCCACCCCATGAACCACTCCGAAATCGTCTCCTTCCTCTGGTCCACCGCCGACCTCATCCGCGACTCCTTCAAGCGCGGCAAGTACCAGGACGTGATCCTCCCCCTCACCGTCCTCCGCCGGATCGACTGCGTCCTCGCGCCGACGAAGCCCCAGGTTCTCGAGCGGAACGCCAGCCTCAAGGGCAAGCTCGAGAACCTGGACCCGCAACTTCGGAAGGCCTCCGGCTTCGCGTTCTACAACACCTCCCAGTACGACTTCGAGCGGCTCCTGGGCGATCCCTCGAACATCTCGGCGAACCTCCGGAACTACATCAACGGGTTCAGCGAGAACATGCGGGAGGTGATCGAGAAGTTCGATTTCGACAACACGATCACGAAGCTCGAGGCGTCGGATCTCCTCTTCAAGGTGGTGGAGCGGTTCAAGAACGTGGACCTCCACCCGGACCGGGTCGACAACCCGACGATGGGGACGATCTTCGAGGAGCTGATCCGGAAGTTCAACGAGGCCCTGGACGAGAACCCGGGAGAGCACTTCACGCCCCGGGACGTCGTCCACCTCATGGTGGACCTCATGCTCGCGGGCGACGAGGACCGGATCTCGGGCCAGGGCGTGATCCGCACGATCTGTGACCCGTGCTGCGGGTCGGGCGGGATGCTCAGCATCGCGAAAGGTCACATCCAGGGAACGGACGAGCGTCCCGGGATCAACCCGAGCGCGGACATCCATCTCTTCGGGCAGGAAGTGAACCCGGAGACCTTCGCGATCTGCAAGTCGGATCTTTACATGAAGTCCGCCGACGGCCGCGACGCGGACAACATCCGCTTCGGCTCCACCCTCCGGAAGGACCTCTTCACCCGGGACTTCGACTACCAGATCGCGAATCCGCCCTACGGCAAAGACTGGAAGCGCGACGAGGACGAAGTGAAGGCCGAGGCCTCGAACCCATCCGGTCGCTTCGGCGCGGGACTCCCTCGCATCTCAGACGGTCAGCTCCTCTTCCTCCAGCACATGCTCTCCCACATGAAGCCAGTGGAAGACGGCGGCTCCCGCGTCGCCATCATCATGAACGGCTCCCCCCTCTTCACGGGTGACGCCGGCAGCGGCGAAAGCGAGATCCGTCGCTGGATCCTGGAGAACGACTGGCTGGAAGCCCTGGTCGCCCTCCCCGAACAACTCTTCTACAACACCGGCATCGCCACCTACATCTGGGTGCTGAGCAACCGGAAGGCGAAGGAGCGGCAAGGCAAGGTCCAGCTCATCGACGCCACCAGCTTCTGGACCCCGATGCGGAAGAGTCTCGGCAGCAAACGTCGCGAGATCCCCGCGGAGAGAGCCCAGGACATCCTCCAGATCCTCGCCGCGTTCAAACACGATGACACCCGCGAGGTCACGAAGGACGGAAAGACCGTAGAGACCGTCGTCAGCAAGATCTACCCGACCACCCACTTCGGCTTCCGCAAGATCACGGTCGAGCGACCTCTCAAGCTGAACTTCCAGGTCTCACCCGAACGACTCTCCAAACTGGAAGACGAGCGGACATTCCATAACCTCGCCGTCTCGAAGAAGAAGAAGGCGGACCAGAAAGCCGCAGAGGAAGCCGCCGGCCGCGCCGAACAGCAGACGATCCGCGATCTCCTCGCCACACTCCCCGACACGCTCTACCGCGACCGCACCCAGTTCGTGAAGGCACTGAAGGCCGCTGCGAAGAAGGCGGACTACAAACTCTCCGCCCCCGTCCTCAAAGCCATCCTCTCCGCCCTCTCCGAACGCGACGAGGACGCCCAGGTCTGCACCGCCGAGACCGGAGCCCGCAAAGGCGAACCCGAACCAGACTCCGACCTCCGCGACACCGAGAGCGTCCCGCTCTCCGAAAGCGTCGAGTCGTTCTTCGAACGCGAAGTCCTCCCCCACGTCCCCGACGCCTGGATCGAAACCTCGAAGCGCGACGACAAGGACGGCGAAGTCGGCATCGTCGGCTACGAAATCAACTTCAACCGGTACTTCTACCAGTACACCCCACCGCGTCCACTGGAAGAGATCATCGCGGACATCCAGGAGATCGAGAAGGACATCGTGGCGATGCTGCGGGAGGTGGCGGAGTGAGCGGGAGTTTGAACGTCCCGCAACGTGGTTCGTTTCGCGTGTATCCCCGGTACAGGGAGACGGATATATCTTGGCTAGTTCTCGTACCAACTCATTGGCGCGTTGTCCAAGGGAAGCATCTGTTCCAAGAAGTGGTAGATCGGGGTCATTCCGAGGAACCGCTATTGTCTGTGACCCAAGCTTCGGGAGTCCTGCGAAGGGATGAGTCGGATATCCGCGTCTGGAACCCTGGCGATGACGTTTCTGCGTACAAACTTGTCCAACCGGATGACTTCGTTATCAGCCTTCGCTCATTTCAGGGTGGCATTGAGCACAGTTCCTGCAGAGGCATTCTAAGTCCTGCGTACACAGTCATGCGTCCAACTCGGGACTTTGATTGTGGCTACTACCGTCACTTCCTCAAGTCCCATCCTGTTATCTCCGCGCTGAACTCTGTGACCACAGGCATTCGCCAGGGCAAGAACATCTCGTTCGCCGACTTCGGCACTCTGTCATGTCTCCTGCCTCCCCTCCCCGAACAACGCGCAATCGCCGACTTCCTCGACCGGGAGACGGGGAAGATCGATGCGCTGGTGGCGAAGAAGGAGCGGCTGATCGAGCTGCTCCAGGAGAAGCGCACGGCCCTCATCACCCACGCCGTCACCAAGGGCCTCGATCCGACCGTGCCCATGAAGATCACTCAGTCGGACTTCTTTCCCAAAACGCCTTCGACGTGGCAGGCCACGCGCGTCCGCTACCTGTGCCGCAAGGTCGCCGACGGGCCTCATTTTTCGCCCAAGTATGTGGATGATGGGGTCATGTTCATTTCGGCAAGGAACGTGAAGGTCGATGGCTGGTCATTTGCCGACGCCAAGTACGTCACTGAGGAAGACTATGTTGAGTTCTCCAAACGTGTCGTTCCCCGTCGGGGCGATGTCTTGTTCACGAAGGGCGGCACGACTGGAGTTGCCCGGGTTGTCGACTTTGATGATCGATTTCAAGTTTGGGTCCACATCGCCGTCCTCAAGGTACGCTTGGATAGGGCCAACCCCTTCTTCCTAGCCTACGCTTTGAACGGCCGAGCCTGCTATGAGCAGTCGCAACTTTACACCCGAGGCGCAACGAACAATGACCTCGGGCTGACGCGTCTCATCAACATCGAGCTGTCGCTTCCCCCACTCGAGGAACAGGTGCGCATTGTCACCAGACTGGACGCATTGACATCGACGATCGATCGCCTGGTACGTCGAGTGACAGAGGCGATCGAGGCGTTGCATGAACTCCGAGCGTCCCTGATTTCCTCCGCCGTCCTCGGGAAGATCGATGTGCGAAACTAGGGCGCTATCCGCCCAAACGCGGCACAAGCTTCCGGGCTACAAAGCGGTTCCCGGAACGACGAGGACCAGATTCGAACCCCTCTCCGGCTATCACCCAGGCGATAACATCTGCAAGGTCAATCGCCTACCTGAAGCACGACGGAAGTTCAACCCAATCTACGTTGCTCATGACAAGCTGTAGGAGCCCGAGGTATGGATGATGAAGTCGGAGCGCCGAAGTCCCCGATGGTCCGCGATCACGCGCAAACCGCTCTTGAAGTGGCCGCCCTTGCGAGCAGCCTCGTGCCAGTGCTCGGCGGAGTGTTTGGAGGACTCCTGTCTGGATTCGCGACGGATCGGAAGCTCAAGCGGCTTGCGGATCTGATCGAGAAGCTAGCTGCCGAGATTGATAGTCGTGCTGTTGTGGTCGACGAAAGCTACATTCGTACAGAGGACTTTGAGGACCTATTCGAGAGGACGCTGCAGCAAGCCACCCAAGAACGGTCCGAGGAGAAGCGACGCCGCTACGCGGCGTTCTTGGCCACGGACATGGCCAACCCGGGAACAGTCTACGAGAGGAAGCTCGATTTCCTTCGGACTCTTGAGGTGATCCAGCCGATTCACCTACTCGTTCTTCGGGCCATCGCGGCCCCACCGATGGCAGACGCGGGATCCTTTGGTACTCAGCTGAACACGCTTCGAGGCCGCCTGCCGGGATCGACGGAGCAACAGATCGTGGAGGCAGTTGGGAAACTGAACGATCTTCGCGTGACTAGTCTCAACAGCCTAAGGGCCATGGTGACCGCGCGTGGGGCTGCCGATCTTCGAGGTGGCCTCACTGCATACGGTGAGGAATTCATGGAGTACGTTGACGGGCCCCAGTAAGAACGTTGGCGATGCATCCTATCCACACGCGAGTCGGGAGGATTCCATGCCCAAAGGCATCTCCGAACAGAACTTCGAATCCGACATCGAGTCCACCCTCCTATCCCACGGCCCCTACGCCCCGGCCGGCACCGCATCGTCCCCCCGCATCTCCGAACCCGCTCCCCCCTACGGCGACGCCCTCCCCGGCGGCTACTACCGCCGCGACTGGAAGTCCGACTACGACCGCGAACGCTGCCTCGTCCCGAAAGACGCCCTGGACTTCGTCTACGCCACCGATCCCCAGGAGTGGGACAAGTACAGGAAGCAGCACGGCGACGAGGCGAAGGATCGCTTCCTCTCCCGCCTCGCCCGCGAACTGGAGAAGCGCGGCGCGCTCGACGTTCTCCGCCGGGGGATCAAGGACGCGGGCTGCCGGTTCCGACTCGCTGCGTTCCGGCCGGTCTCGGGGCTCAACGAGGAGCTGCGTCGGCTCTACGAGGCGAACCGGTTCGCGGTGGTTCGGCAGCTCCACTTCAGTCAGCACAACGAGAACAGCGTGGACCTCGCCATCACGCTGAACGGCATCCCGATCTTCACCGCGGAGCTCAAGAACCCGTTCAACGGGCAGGATGTCACGCACGCGGTCAAGCAGTACGAAGGTCGGGACCCGAAGGAGCCGCTTTTCGCCTTCCGTCGCTGTCTCGCTCACTTCGCGGTCGATCCGGATCTCGTCTACGTCACGACCCGCCTCTCCGGCCCGACCACCCGCTTCCTTCCCTTCAACAAGGGGAAGTTCGGCGGTGCGGGGAATCCGCCCGTTCCTCCGAGCGAGGCGCTGAAGACCGGTGCGTACGCGACGTCCTATCTCTGGAACGAGGTGTGGGCACGGGACAGTGTGCTCAACCTGATCCAGCACTTCGTCCACGAGTTCGAGGAGGAGGACGACAAGGGCAAGAGGACGGGGAAGCGGATCCTCATCTTCCCCCGCTACCACCAGCTCGACGCGGTCCGCCGGATGGTGCGGGACGCGAAGACGGAGGGGCCGGGGAAGCGCTACCTGATCCAGCACTCCGCCGGGTCCGGCAAGTCCAACTCGATCGCCTGGCTCGCCCACCAGCTCTCGGTCCTCCACGACGCATCGGACGAGTCGGTGTTCGACTCCGTCGTCGTCGTGACCGACCGTCGCGTGCTGGATCGTCAGCTCCAGCGCACCATCCGTCAGTTCGAGCAGACGGCCGGCGTGGTCGAGAACATCGACCAGACCTCGAAGCAGCTCCGCACCGCGCTCGAGGAAGGCAAGAAGATCATCGTCACCACGCTCCAGAAGTTCCCCGTGATCTCGGAGCAGATCGGAGCGCTCCCCGGGAACCGGTTCGCCGTCATCATCGACGAAGCGCACTCGTCTCAGTCCGGCGAGAGCACGAAGCACCTCAAGAAAGTGCTCTCGGTGGACGACTTGGGCGACGCCGAACGCGAGGATCAGGACGACGAGCCGGATCTCGAAGACCGGATCGCCGAGGAAGTCCGGAGCCGCGGCCCTCAGAAGAACGTCAGCCTCTTTGCCTTCACCGCGACCCCCAAGCCCAAGACGCTCGAGCTGTTTGGGGTGAAGCGCCCGGACGGGAAGTTCGAGCCGTTCAGCCTCTACAGCATGCGCCAGGCGATCGAGGAGCGGTTCATCCTCGACGTCCTCGAGAACTACACCACCTACAGCACCTACTGGCGTCTCCTCAAAGCCGTGGAGGACGATCCCCGCTACGAGAAGGGCAAAGCCACCTACCTCCTCAAGTCGTTCGTCGACCTCCACCCCAACTCGATCGAGAAGAAGATCTCGATCATGACCCAGCACTTCCACGATCAGGTCGCGAGGCAGATCGACGGCCACGCCAAGGCCATGATCGTCACCCGGTCCCGGCTCCACGCCGTCCGCTACATCCGCGCACTACGGAAGCACCTCGAGGCGAGCGGCTACCCCTACAAGGCCCTCGTCGCCTTCTCCGGCTCCGTCAAGGACGGCGCCGGCGACTACACCGAAGCCAACCTCAACGGCATCCCCGACACCCAGACCGCGCGCACCTTCGGCGAGCACGAGTACCGCTTCCTCGTCGTCGCGAACAAGTTCCAGACCGGCTTCGACCAGCCCCTCCTCCACACCATGTACGTGGACAAGAAACTCGGCGGAGTCAACGCCGTCCAGACCCTCTCCCGTCTCAACCGGATGTATCCCGGCAAGAAGTCCACCGCCGTCCTCGACTTCGCGAACGACGCCGCCGAGATCGAAGCGTCGTTCCAGCCCTACTACGAGCGCACGCTCCTCTCCGAGGAGACCGACCCCAACCTCCTCTACGACCTCGAGCGTCAACTCGAAGACTTCCACGTCTATGACGAAGCCGACCTCACCGCCTTCGCCCGCCTCTACTTCCGGACGAAATCCCAGGCGGTGCTCTACGCCGCCCTCGGCCCCAACGAGGAACGGTTCGCCGCTCTGGACGACGAAGAGAAGGTCGACTTCCGGAAACTCCTCGTCCAGTTCATCCGGCTCTACTCCTTCCTCTCCCAGATCGTCCCCTTCGCGGACACGGATCTCGAGAAGCTCTACATCTTCGCCCGCCTCCTGAGGAAACGCCTCCCCGTCGACCGCGTGGAGCTGCCGAGAGAGGTGCAGGAGAAGATCGACCTCGAGTCCCTCCGCATCCGCGAAACCGGCTCCGGCAAGATCCGCCTCGAACGAGGAAGCGGCGAACTCGACCCCATCAAGGAGAAGCCCGGCGGAGGAAGCGCCGACGACCCCGAAGAGTTCCTCTCCCGCATCATCAGCGAACTCAACGACCGCTTCGGCGCCGAACTCACCCCCGAGGACCGCGTCACCCTCCGCACCGTGATGGCCCGCCTCGACGACGACACCGCCCTGGACTCCGCCGTCCGCACCAACACCCGCGAGAACGTCCGCCTCACCTTCGACCACAAGGCCAACGACAGCCTCCAGGACATCGTCGACTCCAACTTCAAGCTCTACAAGAGGGTCACCGACGACCCCGCCTTCGGCGAAGCCATCCGCGACTACATGTTCGACCTCTACATGAACCGCCGCCGGAGCGCCTTCGAGCTCATCAAACTCGGAGAGTCCAAAACCGTCGAGTTCAAGTCGTCGCTAAGATGGAACCTCCGCGAAGGCAAGAAGGACCCCAAGGTCGTCACCCACTCCGTCCTCAAGACCATCGCCGCCTTCCTCAACACCGAAGGCGGCGACCTCCTCATCGGCGTCGCCGACGACGGCTCCATCGTCGGCACCGACATCGACCAACTCGGAAACGCCGACAAGTTCATGCTCCACCTCACCCACGTCGTCGCCGCCGCCCTCGGCGACCGCTCCGGCTCCTGCATCGACCCCCGCATGCAGGAGGTCGACGGCAAGTCCGTCTGCGTCGTCAGCTGTCAGCGGAGCCCGGAGCCGGTCTGGCTCAAGTGGAAGGACACGAACGTCGATCCGGAGGGGGATTTCTTCATCCGGAGCGGGCCGGGGACGGTGCGGCTGGAGGCGGAGAGTGCGGGGGAGTTTGTAAGGACGCGGTGGGGGGCGAGGTGAGGAGACCTATGGGTATGAGCCATGTAGATCGGAGAGAGTTCGACGTGAAGCCGTTGCAGCTCTTGATCGAGCATTCTCACGGCGGCCTCGGCTCTGGGGGAGTCCATGGGAGGCGTCCGCCGTACATAATCGGCAGGTCGTCTCAAATGACGGCCTAGCGGGAGGAAAGACATGCGCCTGATGACCGGATTGATAGTTGGAGCCATCGTCATCCTCGCGGTCATCGTCTGCCGAGCTCTTCCCGAGTGGGAGATGAGGATCTTGTCGGCGGCGGGCACCTTCGCTATCTGCTCGGTAGGCCTGCTTCATGCCTTCTTTGAACGGTGGCCGTCTATCAATCTCGATTCTCTCGGCCCAGATGCGCTTCCTCTGACGAGTGGAGGTGGATCGAACCGGAGAGTGCACTCGCAACTCGATTCGGCTTCTGATCGTGAAGACAGCCCAATCGTTACCCTTGAGATCGAACGAGTCGATCTAACAACTTTGGAACTCGTCTGTCGGATACGTCTCCAAGCAGATCGTGCCTTGCTCGCGTCTATGAGGCGCGTTGTGATTGGCGCCGGCGCTCCCGGAAGTCACCCAAGCGTCCTGGCGCCGGCCGCCTTGGGGTCATCCGAACTGGTCTTGGTCGATGACTCTGTCGATCCGGACATTGTCCTGAGCATCAGAGGTGACTTGGGCGTGTCAAGCCATCGGGTCGCCACGATTCCGTTCCAAGTCAGCGAACTGCTGAGGTCGATTGACTCCCAGACGAACGTTTCGTCCGAGATTCGCATTCCCACTGCATCGTCTACCGAGAGTTATCCGGATGACCGATATCGTGCCGGAATCTGGGTCAGCATCGAGGCTCCGCGGTCCTTCTACTTCCGAAACGATCGTGGAGGAGCGACCTTTGAGTTTCGGCCGACCGTCAAGGTCGAGGTGAGAGAGCAGCTTCGACATTGGCGGATCTGGTTGAAGAACAGACGGGACGACCTGGGCACAGCGACAACCGTCTATCTGCAAAGAGGAGAGTCGGAAAGCGATCTCGTCACGGTTGCGTATGGTGTTCCACTCTTCCTGGCTGTCCTGGTCTCTCTGAGTTTGGGGGAAGCGTCACCCGAGAAGATGCCTCTTGCCCTACGTTCGGCCTCGATCTTCCTGTCGCTTCTCGCGCTACGGTCCGTCGCCTCTCGTCCAAGCAACAGCTTTGGGATGACGCGTGCCGACGTACTTCTGATGACGACGGTGTGCGTGGCTCTCTGGTCGCTGATCCTCGGACTTGGGCCCGCAGTCATTGATGTCTGGGCTCCCTGATCAAGGGCCCGACCCGCGATTTCTCCGAATGGGGGAGGAGAGCCGCCAAGGATGACAGCGATACCAAGTTGGTCAGTACACACATACTCGTGATTGTGCTGGGCGTCTTTGTTGTCGTAGCACTCGTCGTCGCAAGGTACCTGATCGTCAACCGCTGGTATCGAGAACCCACGGGCCCCGGTGAGTTCGGCGACATGTTTGGTGGTGTCAATGCTCTGTTCTCCGGATTGGCGTTCGTGGGGGTTATCTACGCGATTCTCCTCCAGCGTATCGAGCTTCAAATGCAGAGAATGGAGATGAAGAGGTCCATCGAAGCTCAGGAAGCGTCGCAGCTTGCCTTGGAGCAGAGACTTGACCTCGAGGAATCATTGGCAAGGAAACGGACTTCGATCGATCTCTATGACGAATGGCACTCTTCGCCGATGCACGAGTCCAGGATCGTAGTCGATCGATTCCTGGAGAAGCGACGAAACCGGTCCGAGGCGGTTCCCACCCTGACGGACTTCGAGTCGAGCACCACCCTGCCATCCAAGGATGTCTTTCGGATAGTCCACTTCTTCGAAAAGTGGGCACAACTCAATCGTCTTGGCATGATCGACGCTGTACTCCTTCGGGGTCTTCTCGATACCTACTCCGATTGGTGGCGAACAAACCTGTTCGAACCCATGCGAGATAGCCGCGAACAGAATCCGGACTTCATCACGATGCTGGATCGGATTCACTCGGAGATCGGAGAAGCCGGGGGGATGGGGAAGTCGGGGTCGAACTGAATTGACTCGAGCGGTCCACGGGCGAACGTTCAGGAAAGACCAAGATCCCGTTCCGCACAGAACTCAGCCACCATCCTCTCAGCGATTTCCGTCTCTTCAGGCATGCCCAGCTCGCGGAATGCGCCGAGCGCCTCGGTGGCGAGCCGACAGGCGGTCGCAAGATCGCCCGTATGTGCGTGGAGAGCGGCCATGTTCGCGCGAGCCCTTGCTAGGCCATTCTTGTTTCCCAGCTCCACGCAAAGCGCTTCCTGGTTCTCCAGAAGCGTCATCGTCTCCTCGAGGTAGCCCGAAGCGCCGAGGATTCGTGCTTGGTTCCCGTAGGTCCGCGAGAGACCCGCTTTGTCCCCCAACTCCTCGCACAGCGACTCCTCACGCTTGTGCAAGTTCATCGCCTCCTCGAGGCGACCCCGAGCTTCGTGAATCAGCGCCTGGCCTCCGTAGCTCCGAGAGAGTCCCGTCTTGTCTCCCAACTCCTCGCACAGCGATTCTTGCTTCTTAAGCAGCGACATCGCCTCCTCTAGGCGACCCCGAGCCTTCAGGATCAGTGCCTGGTTCCCGTAGCTCGCCTGAAGGCAAGCCCTGTCCCCAAGCTCCTGGCACAACAACTCCTCCCGGTGGTGCAGCGACATCGCCTCCTCCAGGCGACCCCAGGCCCGAAGTATCAGCGCCTGGTTTCCGTAGCTCCGAAGAAGACCGGCCCTCTCCCCCAACTCCTCGCACAGCGACTCTTGCTTCCTGAGCAGCGACATCGACTCCTCGAGGCCCCCCCAAGCCAGGAGGACGACAGCCTGGTTTCCGTAGCTCCCCTGGAGACCAGCCCGGTCGCCCAACTCCTCGCACATCGACTCTTGCTTCTTCAGCAGCGACATCGACTCCTCGAGGCGACCCCAAGCCTGAAGTATCAGCGCCTGGTTACCGTAGCTCAGTTGAAGGCCCGCTTTGTCCCCCAACTCCTCGCACAGCGACTCTTGCTTCTTCAGCAACGACATGGCCTCCTCGAGGCGACCCCAAGCCCGAAGGATGAGAGCCTCGTTCCCGTAGCAGGCCTGGAGAGCGGCCATGTCCCCCGCTTCCTCACACATCGACTTCTCGCGCTTGTGCAACGACATCGCTTCTTCGAGGCGACCCCAGGCCTGAAGGATTACCGCCTGGTTCCCGTAGCAAAGTAGAAGGCTCGCCCTATCCCCCAGCTCCTCGCACAGCGACTCTTGCTTCTTGAGGAGCAACATCGACTCCTCGAGGCGACCCCAAGCCCGAAGGATGAGAGCCTGGTTCCCGTAGCTTGCCTGAAGCATGGGTTTGCTCGAGGCCGCGCTCTCCCAACCGCGCATCAACTCGAAAGCGGCTGCCCACCAACCGCGTCGAAAGCAGAAGGCAAAGGCCTCCAACGCAAGCACCACGTCGTCGTTGGTTCCTGGGAAACGCGTGCTCTTCATCGCGTGGAGAGCATCGCCGAGGTCGTGATCGAGCTCTGACCACCGCTCCTCCCACCCCTCGAACCGACGTGCAAGCACACTCACATGTCTTCCCGACAGGCCTGATGCGGCCGAACCTTCCCGGGCGACCCATCCAACGAGACTATGTACCCAACCACGCGGGGGGGCCTTTGCGAGAACCCTGGCAAGCGAACGATCGACCAGAGTCTGGAACGCCGCCATGGCGTCTTCTTCACCCAGCTGTGCCACTTCCGCCACCAGCCCCACCCGAAATCCCTCCGGAGCACAAACAGCCATCGCCTGAAGGAGCGACCGTTCTTGGGGGGAAAGGCCGTCGATGGCCAGCGTCAACACCTCGGCGACGTTTCGCTGCCGATCGTCGAGCGACTGGACACCGCGTTCGGGCAGTGCGTCCAGGATGCTCCGGAGAGTTGCGGTCGCCCAGTGCCGCACCATGCGCGCCGCGACACTTAGGGCAAGGGGCAGCCCTCCAACAGCATCGATCAACTCCTCGAGAAGAACACGGTCACTAGGAGTGATCGGCGTTCCCGTGGTCTCCGACCAAAGGTGGCCTGCCTCGTCGATGTCGAAGGCGACTGGTTCCACGAAGGAAACGCCGCTCAACATGCCCAAGGAACGGTCTCGTGTGGTGACGAGCGTCGTCGCCTTACCTCGTGGCACGAGCTGCGCGAACGCGTCGGCCGAAACGTCGTCGAGCACGAGGAGACCCCGGCGATCCTCGAGCCACGCCCGGATCCTCGAACGCGTCTCCGATGGGGGAGCGGTCGGGGACAGATCGAGATCCCGAACTCGAAGTGTCGCCGCGAGATCCTCGATGACTTCTTCGGGCGCGCGGTCTGAGCAGACTACGTGGAGTATCCAAGGGAACTCCGCCTGGATATCCGAGTCATGCACCAACCGTTGCGCCGTGTAGCTCTTCCCGGAACCAGCCATTCCTACGATCGGGACGATTTGCCCCTGTCGAGCGCCCTGGATCAGTGCTGACTTGACGTTCTTGAAGGTCATGGACTCCACGAAGTCCGCCGGGTTCGGGACACCAACGGCGAAGAGCCGATCTGGAAGCGCCGTCCGTTGGCCGGCGCGGATCCCCTCTCGGATCTCCTCGACCATACCGAGGAGACGCCCGAGCTGTCCCGGCATGTGGACGAGGATCTTGGCGAGCATCGCCTCGTCCCTGCTCAGCTCCAGGGCAAGGGCCTCGGCCAGCTCACCGGAAACCTGCTCTGGATTTGGTAGTGTTGGATCTGCGGCACGAAGGACAGCCACGAACGCATCGTCGCTTGGTAGGTGTCCTCTCTCCGCGGCTTCGAGCAAGCGACTGAAGTCGCTATGAAGCGCTACGGCGATCAGGAACCTCTCCCGGAGCCGTTCATTCGTCGGAACAGCAGAGGACGAGGAGAGAGCGCGCTTGAGGGCCCTGTCGACCGCACTCCCAGAGAGAGTCTGCAGGACCTGTGACCGGAGCCCGGCGTACGCTCCGTTGCCCAGCACCCCCTCGATGGTCGTCTGCCCCATGTCCGTAACGGCATTCGCCACACCGGACTCTCTAACCAGTGCCACCAAGCCGGCAATGGAGAGGGTGACGGGATCGAGCAGCATGGGAACCTCCGCAATCAGTGGCCGAGCCGCAAACAAACAGTCGGGGAGCGAACATCGCGTCTCGGAAGTGTACGCTACCGCAGACTGGACGCGCAGCAGACCGGACGGTGACCCGACCCGAGAGCCCCGCCCACAGTCGGGCAGGTTGGCACTGATCCGACCAGCCTTCTGGCTCGAGAATGACGGCATAGGAGTTTGAGCATGACCGACGAAGAGCTGATCGCGAGGTTCATCCAAGTTCGACGATCCGAGGACGAGGTCCTGCTCCTCGTTCAGACCATCCAGTGGCACGGCCCACATACACCCGTCAGCGAGTGCGTCGTAGCCAAGACACTGCCACCCGGCACGTCAGATGTCCAAGTCGAGAAGGCTGTCAGCAGACTTGTGACCAACCGCAAGTACTTCAGGGCTTGCGTCGAGTGCCACGAGCGAAACCCGGTCGGATGGATGAGCGGTGATTCGTGCCACGGTTGCGCCGAACGAGACGGAATCGTCTTTTGACGACGCTATCGGCGATTGGTTCGCTACCTGGTCATCCCCCACAAGCTACTCAGCGCCGAACGTCCCTTTGAAGTCGCGCCCCGCGCCCGACCCAGCTCCTCCACATCCTCCCGACTCTCGACCACGAGCGGATGCCCCTCATCCAGGTGCGCCTCCCGAATCGCCAACGTCCTCACCAGATTCCGTTCGGCTTCGTCCAGCTGCCCCATTCTCAGTTGTGCCAAGCCCAGCACCCGCAAACAACGAGCGACCTCGGTGTGCGACGTTCCATAGAGCCCTTCCGCAGCCTGCACACCTCGAGTCGCAAACTGAACCGCCGTCGAAAGGTCTCCACTCTCCAGACAGAACTGAGAGTATCCGTCGAGAATCCACACCAACGGCGGGCCTTCTGCATCCGGTAGCGACTCCTGGAGCGCGAGCGCCTCGGCGAAACGCGCCCTGGCTTCGCCCGGTCTCCCGTTCTTGCCGCAGACCACTGCCAGGTTCTTGAGCAGAATCGGATTGGGAGGATTTCCACGAGAATCCGACTCGGCGATCGCACGTCGAATGGTGGACTCCGCGGGGTCGTACCTTTCGAGCTTCTGATAAGTCGAACTCAGGTTGTTGAGGAACATCGGAAGCGCGGCGCCGATGGGACCTCCAACAGAGTCCGCGAGTGCGATAGAGCGCTCCTGAACGGTGGCGGCCTCCGCATACTCACCGAGAGAACTCCTGACGTTTCCGAGAAGGTTGTAGGCCTGGATCAGGGCAGCGGGCTTGCCATCACCTTCAAGCCTCCCAGCGAGTTCGATCGACCGCATGAGGAGAGCCTCTGCTTCTTCCATCCGATTCAGTCGATGATAGGTCGCAGCCAGCAGGACACCACTACTCCACCGGCGGGGATCCTCGTCGGCGCGGAACTGCTTCTCGATCGTCCGGGAGAGTTCGTACGCTCCTGCGGCCTCCGCAAAGCGGTTCTGGACGATGAGGATCTGCCCCAACACGGCCAGGGTTCCCGCGGAGTCTTGGGCCGTATGCGCAACCTGGAGAGTTTCTCTCGCAAGCGCTTCCGCCCGGTCGAGATCGCCCAACGACAAGACGGCTCTGGCAAGCGTGTTCCGCGTCTCGATCCGATCCGCGTCGACGAGACCCATCTGATCCCAGCATCGTAGAGCCTCCGAGCAGAGGGAGTCGCAAGCGAGGAAATTCTGTCTGTGAAGTTCGAGATGACCCTGCGACGTGAGGATCCGAGCTTCCAGCAGGTCTGCGCCTTCTGAGGAGATTGCCATCTGCCGGGCTCGATCGAGGGCCGTCGCGGCTCGGTCCAGGACCGTCGCGGCCCGATCAAGATCCCCGAGTTCCATGTATGACTCGCCCATGACCTGGAGCAACCTGGATTGGACCTCAGGCTCGGCCGCGAGTTCGTCCTCGATCCTGGCGACTCCCTGGTCCAGGAGTTCACGAGCCGTGATCCGCTCGCCGGCGTCTCCCACGGCGAAGTGATCCTGAAACGGATTGGCCACCTCGAACACACTCGTCATGAAGGCCGCGACTCGCTCCGACGTCAACGCCTCCTGCCTGGCTTCCGCCTCCGCGTGCCTCGCGCGGACCAGGCTCGCGGTGGACCAGGCAAGGGAACCGGCGAGAGACACGACGATCAGGCTTCCAGCGATCACGGACCGTCGATGGCGGCGACAGAACCTCCCCACCCGGTACCGACGGCTGTTGGGCGCAACGGACACGGGTTCATTCGCGAGATGTCGCCGGATGTCCTCGGCCAGCTCGGCTGGCGATCGGTATCTCTCGTGAGCTTCCCGCGCCAGTGCCTTGGCCGAGATCCAGTCGAGATCCCCCCGCAGCGCTCCCGATGTCGGGAGGTGCGGCAGCTGACCGGTCAGTAGCTGGTACAGGACGACGCCGAGTGAGTAGACATCCGCGCGTGTATCCGGCTCCTGGGACGGATCCTGGATCTGATCCGGACTCATGTACTCGAGGGTTCCGAACAGTAGAGAGGTCGGGAGATGCGAAGGAGCCACGTTGGCCTCGCTAGCCGCGATTCTCGCAACTCCGAAGTCGATCACTTTCGGAACGGGGCGACCATCGACCTCGGCGACCAGGATGTTCGATGGCTTGAGGTCCCGGTGGATCACTCCCTTCTGGTGTGCGTGCTGCACCCCCGCGCAGACGTCGAGGAAGAGCCGAAGCCGCGCTCTTACGTCGAGCCGTCTGGCGTCGCAGTACTCTGTGATCGGAACGCCTCGAATGTACTCCATCACGATGTAGGGCCGATGGTCATCGGTGACGCCCGCATCGTGGACGACCGAGATGTTCGGATGCTCCATTGCCGCGAGCGCCTGACTCTCGATCTCGAAGCGCGCGATCGCAGTCACGGACCGGATCCCGCGTCTCAGCACCTTGACGGCGACCTTCCGGCGGATCGGTGAGAGCTGTTCCGCCAGGAAGACGACCCCCATGCCTCCCGCTCCGAGTCGTTCGACCACCCGATACGGACCGATCTGATCCGGGTCTGGGAAGTCTGCGGGGAGCGCTTCCATCCCGATACCCTCCATGAGCCGAGCAACCGGGCTGGACGGACTCGTGAGGAAACTCTCCTGATCGGCGGCGCGGTCTCCCTCGAGCAGCACTTCGATCTGCGCCCGGAGGCGTGCGTCCCTCCGGCCCACCGTGTCGAGGAAGGCTTCTCGCTCCGCCGCCGAGAGAGCCAGGGCCGCCTCGAACGACTCGACGACTGCTTCCCATTGGTCCGGCGTCATCGCTCGCTCCTCACGATTCGGATCGGAGACGCTGGTAGAGCCAGGCTCTTGCTACCCGCCAGTCCTTCTCGACCTTGGACTTGGATACGGAGAGCAGCCCCGCGATCTCCTCCATTGTGAGTCCGAAGAAGAATCGGTACTCGACGATCGCGTGCCTCTCCGGGTCGAGCCGCTCGAGTTCCGCCAGCGCGTCCACCATGTCCATGTGCCAGAGTTCGAGCGTGTCCGGAAAGTGCGGCCTCTCCGGTTCGAAGAGACGCGGAGACCTCTTCTGGGAGTTCCGTCTCCTCGCGTAGTCGATCAGGATCCGTCGCATTACTTGTCTGGCCGCGGCAAAGAACTGTCGCCGGCTCTCGAGCGTCTCGAGATGCGGGCGGAGGCGACAGAACGCTTCATGGACCAGAGCCGTGGGAGACAGGGTATGGCCGGGACGGTCGAATCGGATCAGAGTTGCCGCGTCGCGCCGGAACTCCTCGTAGACGAACTCGAAGAGCTCCGCTTCCGCGCTAGGCAGTCCCGCGGCCAGGTCTGCCAGAAGATCGGTGACTTCGCTCGGTGCGGTGCCTCGCATGTGCGGTACTCCCGCCGGAGCGTGGATACGCTCCTTGGTGTGGGCCGGGACGCTCGCTGGAGTCTCGCGCAAAAGGCGTCCCGGCGGTCCACCAGAATGTGCAACTCGAGAGCCTCGCCGGGCAAGTCATCATTACCGATCGGACGCGCGATCCCATAAGGCCGGGGGGAGCAGGACCTCCTTGGCCCTGCCCGAGATGCATGCGACAAGCCGACCCCCACGGCCAACGATCTCTTCTCACCCTTTCAGTCGGTGTGAGCTGCGACCCATTCGAGGATCGGCTGCCACACGAGTTGGGGCGCGTTGTGTGCAGTAAAGATGTCGATGTGGCCGTAGTCCGTGGCCGGCTCCGGCGCGCCCACCGACACGTAGAGCTGGGTGATGTCGTCACTTCCCAAGTAGGACGTGGTGGCCGAGGTATACGGCGCGATGCCCCCCGCTCCGCCGACATCGAGCACCGGTACAGTGATATCGCCGAGGTGATCGACGAACGGACTGTCCCACCCGGCGGCGATCTTGGTGTACTCGAGCTCGAAGAGGATCGGTTCGTAGGCAGCCGTATCCTCGAGGAAGTCGAGCCACTCCGGGATCGTCACGAACTGGAGAGCGGTCGGGAAGCCATCCTCCAGGATCGGCGCATGGAAGTGCGCATCCGACGGCGGCCAGAGGGGACCACCGCCGAAAAACAGCGCGACCTGCTCGTTCGTCATTCCGGGGAAGTACGGGGACTCACCATCCGGAAGGGTGCGCGCGAGGATCCCCGCATCGCGGTAGATCAACGGGTCCTGGAACTGCCCCCCGTCGTACAGTGCCTCGTAGTACGGAACGTACTCCTCCCAAAGCCCCAACCAGATCGGGTCGTCCGAGCGGACCCCGAAGTCCGCAGCAATGTACGCGGAGACCTGCCTTCGGCCGCGAGGTCGCTGTGACTCCTGGTTGAGAAGAGCGTACCCAGTCACCGAGCCACTGCTGTATCCGAGAAGCGGCATCGGACCGAACCCGTTCCCAGTGGCCAATCGGGCGAACCGCGCCACAGCGAGGGCGATCTCGAGATGGTCTACCTCCTTCTGAATTCCCCAGTCGGAGAAGAAGGAGAAGTCTGTCTCCTCCTGGGGCACGAAGTTCCATCCTTGGTCCATACCCCACACGTCGACGTCGTTCTGAGCCAGATACGACGCGAGCCCGAAGTCGTCCGGACGGTTCGGGGACGACTGCCCCGGCAGGAACATTCCGTCAAAGTCCTTCAGGTCCCCGTGGAGCAGGAACAGAGTCTGGTCGGTCCGGATCGGTTGGAACGGGCGACGCTCCCGGACGACCCGATGGACACCGATCCGATCGTACGGCCCGCTCCCCACCTGCAGTTCCACGCTGTAGTGAACGACGTCCGCCGCGATCGGCGTGCGTTCGAAGTGGAAGAGCGGCAACGCGCCGTTGCGCTCGGCGGTTCCCTCGTGCCCGACCTCAACCGGCCAGCCGGCCTGCCCGACGAACGCATTCGCTAGTGCTTCCGGATCGACCACGGAGCCGCCTGCCGGATCCGGCGCCGCCAATTCCGTCCGCCGCTCCTCCGAGCAGCCGACCAGTGCCAGGATGAGGAGTGCAAAGCCCCAGTACTTGTGTGGATGCATGGATCACCTCCGAATTCGGTGTTCGACCAAGGGTCGCTCCGGAGGAAACGCAGGTCGACGGGACAGGAGGCAACGAACCGGATGCCAGAAACGTGACCTCAGCCTGCAACTCGCTCTCGCTACATGGCGAGAGGAGCTGGTCTGAGCTGGTTCATCGCCGAGCGGGCAATGGCGACCGTCCGGAGTCCCATCCTCGTGCGCAGAAGAGAGGCGGAATCCGTAAAGGAAAGATCGGCTAAGGAAGAAAGACTGGCTTACCGCAGTCGCCCCGCAAGCGCTGGGCCCCACTCGGGGTAGTTGTCGACGCCCGGTCCATCCGTCAACGTCCTGAGCTCGCCGGTAGCGACGTCCACGAAGAAGATGGCTTGCTCGGTTCCATAGCGGTTCAGCACCGTGGAATAGGCGAAGAACCGCTCGTCCGGGCTCCACGTGGGCCCCGTCAGGTACCCGTTCGGCTCCAACCCAAGCACGTGGGTTCCTAGTCGTGTGAATCGACCCGTACCTACGTCGACCGTGCCAAAGGACAGTGAGCCTTCCTCGATCCCCAATCCGAGCAGGGCAAGTGACCTTCCGGTCGGGCTCCATCGATACTGCCACCGTCCGTCGGGCAGGTCGGTTATGGCCTGTTCGGTCTCGCCGTCCGGCCCAAGGAGTCGCACTCCATCGCGGCCAACCACAACCCACTCGCCAGTTGGCGAGAACTGCGGGTCCGATCCACGCGCGAAGTACTCCTCGGTTCCGTCCTCGATGTCCACTGTCAGAATCTCGCTGTCCCTCGTGAACATGACGTGGCGCCCATCCGGGCACCAGTCAGCGAGTTCGCCGTCGGCGAGGCGCCTCCCTTCGGTCCCATCCACGCGAACCACGTAGACCCCGGGACCTGGAGTTTCGTTCCAGCTGACAAATGCCAGGTGACTGTCGTCTGGACTCCAGCGCGGGTAGTTCTCATTGGACGCATCCGAGGCAACCACTGGCCGCGTCGTCCCATCCTCCAGGTTGAGAACATAGATGTCCGTTGACCAACGGTTCGGCTCATCCCCCCGGATCTGCACTGCGTAGGCGAGCGCGGTTCCGCTGTGGTTCCAGCGAACCCATCTCGCGTTGATCTCGTTCGGTAGGACTGGCAGGCGCCGGGTCCCGGACTCATCGATGACGTACAGGTGCCTGCGTGCGTCTTCGTCTCGTTCGCTGCTGAAGACAACTGAACCGGAGCCGGGCAGGACGTCGGAGAACCATACCGGTTCCTCCGGACTAGAACAGGATGCTATACAGACGACAATCCCCGCAAACGCGACTACGCGGGGAAGATTGGTGCGGGTGTTCATCATGACCACTCCTGTCTCGCCGTTCCAAGAGTGTACTCCCGAAGTTTGGTCCCGTCGAGCACCCAACGGGTAGTCACGTCGTCAGGTCACAAGGGCCACTCCCCAAATCACGCAGCAGCGCAATCCCCTGCAAGGGTGCCACTTCCCAACCCCCAAAAGCCGAACCGGCCTGCCCAACGGCAGACCGGCCCGATCTCGACTCTTCACACACTTCGTTCATCCCAAACATTCTGTAGTTCCCACGTACCTCCGTGCCTCCTTCCCATCCCACCCTGGCCGCTGACGGTTCGGGCTTGGCCTACGCATCCGTCACGTCTCGGTGTCTCGTTCGGGTCCTGACTCCGGCGGCTGCGTCCGTGCGCTGCACCGCCTCCCCATTTCCGGACCGAACTTCGTCACCTCGTCGTGACTTCCGTGCGTGACGTCCACGCACATCTCTCACTCGCTACGGAACGATCTGCGTATCGTTCACCTGAGTCTCGGCGCTGAGACTCGGGGCCGAACCGTTCGCTCCGTTCGATCCGTTGGCGCCGACCGAACCGCTTGCACCGCTCGCGCCGTTGGCGCCGGCCGAACCGTTCGCACCGTTCGAGCCGTTCGTCGCTGCCGACACCACCGAACCATCCGATCCGTTCGTCACGGCCGCCAACTCCGTTCCGGTCTCTTCCTCGTCCATCGGGAGATCGTCCGGCTCACCCACGGCCTGGCTCCGGTTCGAAGGGGCCTGACGGAAGTAGTCCTCGGCCAGTCGCGGGTCGTCGGCGTGGTAGATCGCGAGGGCGTAGTAGCTGGCGCGATAGGCTTCGCGCCACGGGCCCTTCCCGTTCTCCACGGCCTCCACCGCGGCGGCGTAGGTCTTCCGGGCCTCCTCGTACTGAGCCTGGACCGCCTTCACCTCTTCGATCACCTGGGAGAGCTTCTGCCCGGCCTCCGTCAACTCGTCGTCCGGCACCTGGGCCAGCTTCGTGAGCTTCTGTTCACCGGATGCGATCAGGTCTTCCATGTTCGATCGGGAGATGTAGGCGTAGCCGTCGGGGAAGTAGCTCTTGAACCGAGGGGACGAGCGGTCTTCCTCGACGGAACCGAGGATGGCGTAGGCGAAGTCCTTGAGACCGCGCTGCACCTTGGCGTGGGCGCGACTCTGGTGGGCGGACGCCGCGATCAGTGCGAGCTCGGCTTCGTCACGCGCGGTGATGAGGCCTTGGAACGCATCGTGGGCCGCCCCGAACTTCTCGGGGATCTCCGGGCTCTTCTGCGCGACCTTCGCCGCACCGAGGAGCACCAGATGGAAATGACTGAAGTACTTGAGGATCTTGTCGGCTGCAGTATCGAGAGACGGCGTACGCATCGTATGCCTCCTTGCTTCTGGGTTTCAGGGAACCTCCGAACTAGGTGGTGTCCACCGCTGTCCTCCTCCGAGTCGTTAGCTTGTCGTTCGGGATGGCGACCCCGGGCGATCCGGGCTCGCAGAAAAGGACGAATCCCGACCTCCAAGGTTCGGTGGAAAGTCGTCTCGACGTTCTTTTCTGTCTATGCGTTGGTACTGGAGTGGGTTGCGCTTTCTCGGGAGGTCGTCCGGAAGTCGCCGAACGCTTCCAGAGCGCCGTCAAAGTGCTCGCAACCGACCTCGGGACGCCCTCTGCACGCGGTTGTACGCGGTTTTCCCGTGTAAGGATGGTCTATGCACGCGTGCAGAACGCTCCGCCACGCGTACGGATGCGCTCTGCACACGTGCAGCGAGCATCTCGAGGCGTACGGGAGCCGTTCGTCGGGTGCACGCACCGCCCGTACGTGCGGAGCGTTTCCGCACGTGAAGCACGCTTCCTCGAGGCCGGAGGAGCGTAGTGCACGCGTGCAGGACGCATCCGTACGCGGGAAGGGAGCGGTGCAGACGCAGAACGCTCCCGTACGTGGGAAGACGCGTACTGCAGACGTGCAGACAGCCTGGGCTACATGCGTACGGGAGCGTCGTGCAGCCGTGCAGGACGGCCCGTGCGCGTGAGGATGCGCTGCAGGCGTGCGGACGGTTCACAGCGTGCGGACGCGCCGTGCAGATGTGCAGAGTGCGTCCGTAGGCCCATGGATGCGCCCTGCACCCGTGCAGACGGCTCCCGTACGTCGAAGGGAGCGCTCTGCACGTCTGCAGACGCCATCCGTACGCGGGAAAATGGCGGTAGGAGGCGTGCAGAAGCGGTTCCTGGCGCGGGTCAGCGGGGCTCGTCGGAGTGGGATGCGCGACGTGGAGCCGTTCGGGGAGCCTCCGACCGAGGGCAGGGATCCTATCAAGGCAGGCGGAGCTGTTACGCGGCGGATCACTCTCAACGTGAGAGTGATCGGCTGATTTCCTCCGCGGGAGGCGCTACACGTGTCGGTCCGGATCCATGGCCTCGTGGAGCACCCGACGGACGCGGACCTCGGTGTCCGTGAAGGTATAGAACACAACGTGGTGCTCCACACGAACGGACCTGTATCCCAGGCGCAACTCCCCTCTGTCTCGGCCCAACATCGGACTTTCCAAGACCCGCTGGATTCCGGCCTCGAGTGTGGCGAAGTAGGAGTCCGCCCGGGCCTCACCCCACGTCTCGAAGGTGTAGGTCCAGACTCCGATGAGGTCCTCCTCGGCTTGCCGGTCCTTTACCAGCTGCCTAGTCATTCCCGGGATCGAGTCCTGCGCGGCGCCGCGCTTCGTTCCTGATCTCATCGAAATCGAGGAAGCCCGCGTCCCCGCTGGCCTCACCGTCGATCAGCGCCTGCCGTAGCGCCTCCACTCTCTGCTCATGCTCCTCCAGCAGCCGGAGCGACGCACGAACCACCTCGCTCGCGTTGCCGTAGCGACCGGTACGGATCTGATCGCTGATGAAGCCCTCGAAGTGATCACCGAGATAGATGCTGGTGTTCTTGGCCATGCAGCCCTCCCACACCGAAAGGTACCAATAGATGGTATATCGGTCAAGTCGACTGCCGACTTGATGCCGGATGAGCGGAAACGCGGGACCGGGGTGCTGGCGGCACTACCCTGCGATGCGCTCCATCCCGCTCGAAGCACTCACGGGAAGAGACTATCGTGTTCGGGTGCACCCTCGCTCGCGCGACGCGCGTCGTTCGGACGACCCCCCTCGTGCCGAAGAACACACGACAGGAGAGGAAGTAACCGGGAACCATGCCGCTGAGCGAAATCGAACTCCGCTACGTCGACGAGATCGTCGGCGGCCTCTGCCGACGACGGACATCTCCGGCTCATCGCAACGAGCGGCAGGACCTAAAGTGGCATCGCTACGATCCGCTCCCGGAGACGAGCGACCTTGGCGCCGCGGTCGCAGAAGTCGACGTGGATCCGTACGGCTGCTTCTTCGGATAGGCGAACCGGATCGCCCGAGACCCTCGTCGGTGTTTGGCTCCGGCAACCTCGGACCGGCCGGCGGACTTGCGGCGACGTCGATCAGGTCGCTGGTCCTCTCCCCCTCGCCCTCTCATACTCCTCCGGCGTGTTGAAGTCGAGGAGCACGCTCTCATCATCGGTCAGCCAATGCGACACCCGAGACGGATCGCGCCGAACGATGCCGCGCAGCCCCTGCGTCTCCTCCGACGCCGTCCGGAGTTCCTCCCGGAGCGCGTGAGAGACGACGATCGGGTGGCCGGCTCGTCCGCTCGTGTGCATCGGGATGGTGATGTCGTGGCCGTTCTCGAAGTGCGCGGCGACCAACTCATGGAGAAGCGACGGCTCCCGCGGCTGATCGACGGCGCAGATGAGCACCGCCTCGAGGCGGGCGAGGTCCTCACCCGCGTCGTTCGCCTCCCACGCCTCCAGTGCGGCGACGCCGATCCGGAGCGACTCGGACTTCCCACGCTCGGGGTGGGAGTTCGGAGCGGCGATCGCGGGATCGGGAACGTAGGGCGGGTCGGGGACCGAAACGACCACGATCACTTGTGTCGCGCCGGCCGCCCGGAGAGAAGTGGCCTGGTAGGTGAGAAGTTCGCTTCCCTTCCACTCGAGCCGGGTCTTGGGTCGCCCCATCCGGGTCGAGCTGCCGGCGGCGAGCACGATGGCTGCCCAGCGCCGCGTTCCTTGGGCTGGGTCGCGCCCGCTCATGGGTCGACCGGGTTCCGGCGGAGATGCTCGTGCGTCGTGGTCCGGCTCCGCTCGATGGCCACGATCTCCGACAGGATCGAAAGCGCGATCTCGGCGGGGGACTGCGCGCCGATGTCGAGCCCGACCGGAGCCCATACGCGCCGCAGCTGCTCGGGCTCGTACCCGTCGGCGCGGAGAGAATCGAAGATCGCACGCGTGCGCCTGCGGCTTCCGAGCATACCGATGTAACGGACGTCGGTCTCGAGAAGCTCCCGCAGGCAGAGCTCGTCGTGACGATGGCCGCGCGTGACGAGAACGGCCAACGTATCGTCGGTCACGTCGAGTGCCCGGATCGCTTCGTCGAACGGCCGCGCGATGACGGCGTCTGCGTCGCGGAACCGCTCGGCGCTCGCATACTCGGGACGGTCGTCGATGACCACGACGCGCATGTCGAGCAGACGTGCCATGGACGCGAGTGGCTGTGCGATGTGACCGGCCCCACAGATCACGAGAGTGCGGGCCGTGCGAAGGAGCTCGAAGAAGCGATCCCCGCTCGCCCCTTCGGCCATGACCGAAGCAACGCGGGAACGTCCCTCCGCAAAAACCTCCCCGCAGATCTCGGGGTAGGGACAGTCGTCGAGAGAGTCGGAAGTCCAGATCTCCGCGGGACCGTCTCCCAGCGGTACTACGCGGATCCGCTCTTTGGGCTTCGTCTGTTGGGCTGCGTCGACTCCGCTCGTGACTCCCATTGCCTCTTCCGAAAGCGTCGAGTCGATCGGAAGTCGGGCGTCGACTCCGCCCAAGGCCCAAGTCTCGATAAGCACGTCCATGATCCCACCGCAGATCCGGTCCGATGTCTCCACCGCCCGCTCCGTGAGATCGATCCGCACGATCTGGCGCGTCGTCGTTCCCGCGGCGAGCATCCCGCGCGCGACTTCGACCACTTCGCTCTCGCCGCAGCCGCCGCCGATCGTCCCCCAGCAGTGCTCCCCCTGGACGACCATCTTGGCTCCGACCTCCCGGGGCGTGGACCCTTTCGTCAGAATCACGGTCGCGGTGGCGGCGGCGCCGTGGGTGAGACGCTCCTCGAGGAGTGCGTAGATACGAAGCGGATTCATGGGGTCAGGGTGACAGGTCGAACCTGGGCGTTCAAGACCGGCGCGACTCCTGGCGAACGCGTGCGGCCCAGCCTCCACCCCACCCCGCCCTCAGCCGCTCGTTGATCCACTGCATCCGCGGATCTAGAATCGCCTCATGTCGATCACGCGGATCGTAGGAAGCAACGCGCCACGGAAAGAGGGACCGGACAAGCTCCGCGGGACTGCCCGGTACGTCGACGATCACCGCTTCCCGGCCGAACTCCACGGTGCCACGCTTCGGTCCACCGTCTCGCACGGGCGGATTCTTTCAGTTCGCTTCGATCCCGCGTTCCCGTGGAGCGAGTGCGTCGTCGTGACGAAGGACGACATTCCAGGGACGAACCGGGTCCGGCTCATCGAAGCGGACCAGCCTGTCCTTGCGGATGGGATCGTCCGTCACCGGCAGGAACCGATCCTCCTCGTCGCGCATCCGGATCGAGCGACGGCCTATGAAGCGCTCCGTCACATCGACGTCGAGTACGAAGAGCTTCCCGCCCTTCTCAGCACCCAGGACGCACTCCGGGCCGAGATCCGGCTCTACGGAGAGGACAACGTCTTCAAGACGATCCGGATCGAGAAGGGAGACACCGCGGCCGCGCTGGCCGAAGCGGACTTCGTCGTCGAGGGTGAGTACACCGTTCCCCATCAGGAGCAGGCCTACATCGAGACGAATGGAGTCGCGGCCTGGGCCGAAGACGGCGGGATCACCGTCCTCGGGTCACTCCAGTGTCCGTACTACGTCCACAAGGCGCTGGCCCCGATCCTCGGCCTTCCCGGGGAGAAGGTGCGCGTGATTCAGGCCATGACGGGAGGCGGCTTCGGAGGGAAGGAAGAGTATCCGAACATCCTCGCCGCCCATGCCGCGCTTCTCGCGTGGAAGGCCCGACGTCCCGTCAAGATGGTCTACGACCGTCACGAAGACATGCTCGCGACGACGAAGCGCCACCCGGCCGTGATCCGCCACCGTACCGGAGTGACCCGGGAGGGACTACTGGTGGCGCAGGAGATCGATGTCGTCATGGACGGCGGCGCGTACATCACCCTCTCTCCCGTCGTCCTCTCGCGTGGCGTCCTCCACGCGACGGGACCGTACTCCTGCCCGAACGTGACCTGTACCGCACGTGCCGTGGCGACTCACACGCCTCCGAACGGCGCGTTCCGTGGATTCGGAGCGCCGCAGACTCTCTTTGCCGCCGAGCTCCACTGGGAACGGATCGCGGCCGCGGTCGGGATCGATTCACTCACCCTCCGTCGGCGCAACATCGTTCACGAAGGCTCGGTCCTCTCCACCGGACAACGGCTCGACGAGAGCGCCGGCGCGGAGGCCGTGCTCGAACGCTGTGTGGAAGAGAGCCGGTTCGAGAAGCGCCGGAACGAATGCGAACGATGGAATCGGAAGCGCACGAACCCGACCTGGCGCGGCATTGGGCTCGCGGTCGTGCATCACGGCTCCGGGTTCACGGGGAGTGGAGAGGTCTATCTCGCGAGCGAAGTCTCGGTGCGGATCACGAACGAGGGACGGATCCGGGTCGAGGCTGCATCGACGGAGATGGGCCAGGGCACGACGACGCTCTTCGCGCAGATCGCGGCCGAAACGCTCGGCCTTTCCTACGAACAGATCGAGATCGAGACGCCGGACACCGCGAAGGTCCCCGACAGCGGCCCCACGGTGGCGAGCCGCACCTGCATGATCGTCGGCGGACTCGTCCGCAACGCCTGCCGCGAGCTTCGAACAGCGCTCCTCGCGGCCGGAGACGGAGAGTCGCAAGGCGGAGATGCGCAGGACGGAGATGCGGTGAGCGGAGAGTCACGGCGAGAAGAGGCGCTACGCGGAGAGTCGCGAAGTGGGGCCCTACCCCAAACACGCGCCGGGCTGCGATCGCTCGCCCGCAAGCTCCTCTCCCCCGGCGAGACGTCGCGTCGCTTCACCGCGCGTTACTCGCCACCTGAAGGGGTGGAGTGGGACGAGGAACACTACCGGGGCCATGCCTACGCGACCTACGGCTACGCCGCGACCGCCGTCGAGCTGGAAGTCGACAAGCTGACGTATGAGATCCGCGTTCGTCGGCTGACGTCGGCGAACGACGTCGGGCACGCGCTCCATCCGCTCTTCGTCGAGGGCCAGGTCATGGGTGGCTCCCTCCAGGCCCTGGGCTATGCGTTGATGGAGAACGCGGTGTACGCGGACGGCGAGATGAAGAATGCGGAGTTCACGAACTACATCCTTCCCACCGCGTGCGACGCACCCGAGATGGCGGTCTCGTTGGTCGATCGTCCCTACGCGCGGGGTCCGTTCGGTGCCAAGGGGGTGGGCGAGGTTCCGATGGACGTACCTGCGCCGGCGGTGGCCGCGGCGATTCTGCAGGCGACGGGTGTTCTCGTTTCCGAACTCCCGATCCTTCCCGAAACACTCGCGCGCGGAATGCGGGTGGGAGGAACGACATGATCGAGTTCACGGTCAACGGTCGCCGGCGGACGTACCGGGGTCCGGCTTTCAAGCGCCTCCTCGACGTCCTCCGCGAGGAATTCCGCCTCACGGGCACGAAGGAAGGATGCGGCGAGGGCGAGTGCGGCGCCTGCACCGTCCTTCTCGGCGGACGGCCGGTGAACAGCTGCCTCATCCCGGTTGCACAGGTCGCCGGACAGCAGGTCGAGACGATCGAGGGGATCGGACCCAACGGAGAGCTCGATCGCGTACAGGCGGCGTTCCTCCGCGAAGGCGCGGCGCAGTGCGGCATCTGTACGCCCGGCATGGTCCTCTGCGCCACGGCGTGGGTCCGGCAGGGTGGCGGCACTAACCCGGAGGAGATCCGCCGGTTCCTGGCCGGGAACCTCTGCCGTTGTACAGGCTACCAGCACATCGTGAACGCGGTCGTGCGCACGGTGGAAGACGGCGACACGACAGGACGGTGGAAGGAGCAGAGCGCGAACGGAGGCCGGAAGCGGGGCGCGAACGGAGGCAGGAAGTCCAGCCGCACCGCGGGTGAAAAGCGATGAGAGGGAACCCACGCACCATGCGGCTCCTGCGTCCCGAGGCCGTGGACCAGGCCCTCGCGGCCTGTGCACGTCATCCGGACGCGATCGCGCTCGCGGGCGGCACCGACATCATGGTGGCCTGGAACATGGGACTCCTGAACGGACGGACAGTCGTCGACCTCAGCGGCGTCCGCTCCTGGAGTCAGATCCGTGCACGAAGTGGCGGGCTCTCGATCGGAGCGCTCGCCACCATGACGAAGATCCAGCAGCACCCGCTCGTTCTCGAGTCCTATCCCCTTCTCGCCATGGCCTCGGCAACAGTGGGTGCGGTGCAGATCCAGAACCGCGCGACGTTGGGCGGGAACCTCGCGAACGCCTCCCCCGCCGGGGACACGTTTCCGCCGCTCGCGGTGTACGAGGCCGAGATCGAGATCGCCTCGGCCGAAGGAAGACGGACCGTCCCGATCCTCGAGTTCTTCACCGGAGTCAAGTCGACCGTCCTCGCGCCGTCCGAGGTCATCACTGGGATCACGCTGCGCCGGGAACCGCGCCCGACCCGGCAGATGTTCCGGAAGGTCGGGACCCGCTCCGCCCAGGCCATCTCCAAGGTCGTGGCCGCCGGCCGGCTTCGTCTTCACCAGGATGGTCGCGTGCGCGAACTGCGCTTCGCCCTCGGGAGCATGGCCCCGACGGTCCGCCGGCTCCACGCGGCGGAGGAGGTGGTTCGGGGAAGGAAACTGACGCGAAAGCTCGTCGAGTCGGCTTGTGAACGGCTGGAAGACGATGTCGCCCCGATCGACGACCTTCGCTCCACCCGCGAGTACCGGCTCGAAGTCGCACGCAATCTGCTCCGCGCCTTCCTCACCCCGTGACTTGCCGCTTCGTCGGCGCTATCGTCAGATCCCCATGCGGTTCGTATCGAGAATCCGTTGCGTGGTGTGTGGTACGGACGTACCCGCCCCTGCGTCCTCCGGGACCTGTCCCGCCTGCCGGGATCCGTTCGCCACGCTCGAAATCGAGTACGACATGGAGCGCGTGTCCCGGAGTCTGACCCGTGACAGCCTCGAGAGCCGTACGCCCTACCACTGGCGCTACCAGGAACTGCTCCCGTTCGAACCGACGGAGCTCGCGTTCTCCTGGCCGGTCGGAGGCACGCCGGTCACGGAAGCGGAGCGTCTCGGGAGCTGGGCCGGAGTGGCACGGCTTCGGATCAAGGACGACGGACGCAACCCGACCCTGAGCCTCAAGGACCGCGCATCGAGCCTCGCCGTGCTGCACGCCGTTCGCGAGGGCGCGTCCAGGATCGCCTGCGCCTCGACCGGCAACGCGGCTTCGAGCCTCGCGGGATACGCCGCCATGGCAGGCCTCCCGGCCACGATCTTCGTACCGGAACGCGCTCCCCAGCCGAAGCTCGTCCAGCTCCTCCTCTACGGAGCGGACGTGCGCCGCGTCCTCGGGACCTACGCAGATGCGTACGACCTCTGTAACACCGAGTGCGGGCGGAACGGCTGGTACAATCGGAACTGTGCGATCAACCCCTACCTCGTGGAAGGGAAGAAGACCTGCGGGCTCGAGATCGGCGAGCAGACCGGTGCCGATCCGCCGGAGTGGGTCGCGGTCAGCGTCGGGGATGGATGCACGATCGCCGGGATCGCCAAAGGCCTGGAAGAGATGCACGCCCTCGGGATTCTCGCGCGGCTGCCGCGCGTGCTGGGCGTACAGGCGGAGGGGGTCGACTTCGTCGCCCGCGCCTTCGAGACGGGAGTCCTGCCGTCGCCCGAAGAAACAGGACAGACGGTCGCCGACAGCATCGACGTACCGGTTCCCCGCAACTGGCGGAAGGCGCTGGACCGGGTGCGGAGGACGGGCGGTACGTTCGTCCGCGTGCGCGACGACGAGATCACGGACGCGATGACCGCGACCGCGGGACTGGCCGGGATCCTGGCCGAACCGGCCGCGGCGGCCGCGGTGGCAGGGATCCGGCGCGCGGTTCGGGAAGGCAGGATCGAGCAGGGCGCCGACGTCCTCGCGGTAGTGACGGGGAACGGCCTCAAGGACATCCGAACGGCGACGGCGATCGCCGGCGCTCCGCGCGACGTCCACACGGATGGGCGCTGGGCGAAGACAGACTAGAACTAGGTTGCGGAGGCGCACCATGACGACGACACGAGCAGCGGACCTCCCGATCGATGACGCCGTAGTCGAACGGACCGCGGCGCGCTGCCGGGAACGCGGGATCCTCATCCCGACCTTCGCGCAGATGCGTGATCCCGAACTCGTTCCCGAGGAGATCCGGAACCGTCTCCGGGAGACGGGGCTGTGGGACGTCGATCCGGTCAACCTCTTCCGCATCTCCTGGCACAACGAACCGGTGGAGTCGGGAGGCCTCTTCAACGAGGGGAACTGGATCGAGTTTCCTTCGGAGCTGACCGGTGTCTCTGCCCGCATCGTCGGGCTCGTCGGCAAGTGGTTCCCGACCGGCGCGCACAAGGTCGGCGCGGGGTTCGGCTGCCTCGTTCCGCGGCTCGTCACCGGTCAGTTCGACCCGGAGAAACACCGGGCGGTCTGGCCGTCGACGGGGAACTTCTGTCGTGGCGGAGCCTTCGACTGTGCGCTCCTCGGTTGCCACGCCGTCGGCATCCTTCCCGAGGAGATGAGCCGCGAGCGGTTCGACTGGCTGCGCGAAATCGGCGCCGAAGTCATCGCCACGCCGGGCTGCGAGTCGAACGTGAAGGAGATCTTCGACCAGTGCTGGGAGATCCGGCGGACGCGTCCCGACTGCGTCATCTTCAACCAGTTCGAAGAGTTCGGGAACGCGATCTGGCACCACGAGGTGACGGGCCCGGCGATCGACGAGACCTTTGCCCGCCTCGCACGCACCGGCGATCGGCTCGCCGCGTGGGTCAGCGCGACCGGCTCGGCCGGGACGATCGCGGCCGGAGACTACCTCCGCGGCCGTCACCGCGACCTCCGGATCGTCGCGACCGAAGCGCTCCAGTGCCCGACCCTTCTCCAGTGCGGCTTCGGTGGCCACCGGATCGAGGGGATCGGCGACAAGCACGTTCCGTGGATCCACAACGTGCGGAACACCGACGTCGTCACGGCGGTCGACGACGCGCAGTGCATCGCTCTCATGCGGCTCTTCAACGAACCCGAGGGACGGAGCTTCCTCACAGGAGAAGGTGTCCCGGCCGCGGTCGTCTCGCAGCTGGGCCTCCTCGGTATCTCTTCCATCTGTAACCTCGTGGCCGCGATCCGTACGGCGCGGATGTTCGACCTGGGGCCGAGCGATCTCCTCTTCCTTCCGCTCACGGACTCGATGGATCTCTACGGCAGCCGACTGCTCGAACAGCGCACGGAACACGGCGTGTACGATGAACGCACGGCCGCGCGACACTTCGGGCGTTACCTCGAGGCGATCAGCGTCGAGCACGCGCGCGAGCTCACGTACGTGGACCGGAAGGCGATCCACAACCTCAAGTACTTCACCTGGGTCGAGCAGCAGGGCCGAACCGTCGAGGAGCTGAACGAACTCTGGGATCCCGCGTTCTGGGACGAGACGTATGCGCAGGCCGAAGCCTGGGACCGGCTCATCGAGGCGTTCAACGCCCGCGTGGGGGTCTCCGGATGAAGCTGATCGTCAACGGAGAGGAAAGGATCTACGAAGGGACGGGTGAGCGGAGCCTCCTCGACTTCCTCCGCCGTGACCTCGGCATCCTCTCCCCGAAGGACGGCTGCTCTCCCCAGGGTTCCTGCGGCTGCTGCACCGTCCGGGTCGACGGCAAGGCGGTCCTGGCCTGCGTCACCTCGATGGAGAAGGTGGACGGGGCACGGGTCGAGACGACCGAAGGCCTCCCGGCCCGCACGCAGGACGTCCTCGCCGAAGCGTTCGCCCGGGAGGGGGGCGCGCAGTGCGCCTTCTGCATTCCCGGGATCGTCGTCCGGGCGGCGGTTCTGCTGGAGACGAATCCCGACCCGACGGAGGCGGAGATCGAGCACGAGCTCCGTTTCCACCTCTGCCGCTGCACCGGCTACAAGAAGATCGTCGCGTCGATCCGCGCGGCGGCCGAGCGTCTTCGTGACGCGAATGCCTCGGGTGGCGGCACCGGCGATCCGGGTGGCGCCTCCGACGGTGGACGCATCGGGGCTCCGGCAACCGGCAACGCCTCCGCAGGTGGACGCATCGAGGCTCCGGGCAGCGCCACACAGGTTGGATCCCCTGACTCCGGTCGCGTCGGGACGCGGCTTCCCAAGTACGGGATCCGCGAGGCCGTCCTCGGACGGCGTCCGTACGTCGCCGACCTCAGCGATCCCGGAATGCTCCACGGTGCGCTTCGCCTGAGCGATCATCCGCGCGCCAAGGTGCTCTCGATCGACGTTCGGGAAGCGGCGGCGATGGACGGTGTCGAACGGATCTTCCTCGCCGAGGACGTGCCGGGAGCGCGGAACATCGGGCTCATCTATCCGGACTGGCCGCTCCTCGTCGCACCGGGAGAGACGACGCGGTACGTCGGCGACGTGCTCGCGTGTGTCGCCGCGCGCTCGCGGGAGATCGCGCGCGCGGCGGCGGAGAGGATCCACGTCGAGTACGAAGTCCTGGAGCCCGTGACCGATCCGGACGCGGCTCTCGCTCCGGACGCGCCGTCCGTACACGAAGCGGGCAATCGACTCGCGACGACCGCATTCCGCACCGGCGACGCGGAAGCCGAACTCGCCGCCTGCGCCCACGTGGCCGAAGGCACGTATCAGACTCAGGTCATCGAACACGCCTACCTCGAGCCGGAGGCCTGCCTCGCGCGACCGGAAGAGAGCGGCATCCGCGTCTTCTCGCAGAGTCAGGGGCGTCTACGAAGACCGTCGGCAGATCGCACAGCTCCTCGGGCTCGAGACAGCCGACGTCCACGTCGTCCTCGTCCCGAACGGAGGCGGGTTCGGAGGGAAGGAAGACCTCTCCATCCAGGGCCACACCGCGCTCATGGCGTTTCGCCTCGGACGCTCCGTTCATCTCGAACTCAGCCGGGACGAGTCGCTGAGACTCTCGACGAAGCGGCACCCGATCCGGATGCACTATCGGCTCGGCTGCGACGCGAACGGCCGGCTCCGCGCCCTTCACGCCCGCATCGTCGGCGACACCGGCGCCTATGCGTCGGTGGGAACGAAGGTGCTGGAGCGCGCGGCGGGTCACGCGACCGGAGCGTATTCGGTCCCTGTCGTCGACATCGAGGCCGTCACGGTCTACACGAACAACATCCCCTGCGGCGCGATGCGCGGATTCGGCGCCAACCAGGCGAACTTCGGACTCGAGTGCTGCGTCGACGAGCTCTGCGAGAAGGGCGGCTTCGACCGCTGGCAGTTCCGCTGGGACAACGCGCTCACCGAGGGCGGCACGACCGCCACGGGACAGCGGCTGAGCAGCGGAGTCGGTGTGCGGGCCACCCTCGAGGCCGTCGAACCACACTTCCGGGCCGCCCGCCGCGCAGGCATCGCGTGTGGACTCAAGAACACCGGCATCGGCAACGGAATGCCTGACGACGGACGGGCCCTCCTCGTCGTCCGCGCTCCCGACCGGATCGAGATCCATCACGGGTGGACGGAGATGGGACAGGGCGTCGACACCATGGCGGTGCAGACGTTCTGCGAGGAGACCGGACTCCCGCCCGGAATCGTGGAGGTCCACGTCGGCACCGATGCGGAAACCCATTGCGGGATGACGACGGCGTCGCGCGCGACCAGCATCGTCGGCAACTCGATCATCGACGCGTGCCGCAACCTGAAGCAGGACCTGGCGACCCATGCACTCGCCGAACTCGTCGGCCGCGAATACCGGGGCGCCTGGGTCTGCGACTGGACGACGAAGCCGCCGAGCGACGGGGGCGCGGCCGATCCCTCCGCTCCGCGGCCGATCACGCACTACTCCTACAGCTACGCGACCCAGGTCGTCGTCCTGGACGACGACGGTAGGATCGAGCGGGTCGTGGCCGCGCACGACGCCGGAAAGATCATGAACCCGACGCTCTTCGAGGGGCAGATCGAAGGGTCGATCCACATGGGACTGGGCTACGCCCTGACTGAAGAGTTCACCCTCAGCGAGGGGCGTCCCCGTTCGACCCACATTCGGAAGTGCGGGGTCCTGCGCGCCGCGCAGACACCTCCGATCGAGGTGATCGGTGTCGAAGTACCGGACGAGTTTGGTCCCTACGGAGCGAAGGGCGTGGGCGAGATCGGACTCGTGCCGACCGCACCCGCGGTCGCGAACGCGCTCTATCTCCTCGACGGCGTGCGCCGCCGGACACTGCCGCTGGTCTCGTCCACGGAAGCGAAGAGGCTCCTTCGCCGCTCCGGCGAGAAGGCGTGAGGAACGACCGTGTACCTCCTCCACTGCCGCTACGTCGACTGGAAGACCTGTGAGATCCGCACCGGGCACCTCCATCTGACCGAAGGCCCGGAAGGCGGGATCGAGTTCCTGGACGAGCTGCCGGAAGCCGGAGGTGCGAACTCCGGGGCCCGCAACAGCGCCGGCGCAAGCTCCACGTCCCGCACTCGTGAAGATGCGACGCCGCAGGACAGCGGCCGCGCCGACGCGAACTCCGCGGAGCAGCGGATCGACTGCAGGGGACGGATCGTCACCCGCGCCTTCGCCGTCGGCCACCATCATCTCTACTCGGCGCTCGCGCGGGGGATGCCGGCGCCGGCCGAGCCGCCCCAGACCTTCGTGCAGATCCTGGAGCGGATCTGGTGGAAGCTCGACCAGAGGCTGGACGAATCGATGATCCGGGCCTCGGCCATGGTCGGCGCGATGGAAGCGGTGCGTTGTGGCTCGACCTGGATCGTCGACCACCGCCTCCCCACATGCGGCCAGGAGAGCCTCCACATCATCGCCGCCGCTCTCGAGGGAAGTTGGGCCTCCCATCTCCTCTGCTACGAACTCTCCGACCGGGACGGACCGGATTGCCTCGCGGCCGGACTCGAGGAGACGGAACGCTACCTGGAGACCCACCCCGGGCTCGTCGGGCTCCACGCGTCTTTCACCGTGTCCGATTCACTTCTCGCGCGCGCCGTCGATCTCGCGCGACGACGGAAGACGGGGATCCACATCCACGTGGCCGAAGCGCTCTCGGATCAGGAGGACGCGGAGGCCCGGTTCGGGCGGCGCGGCGTGGAGCGATTGGCGGACGCGGGCGCCTTGGACCTCTCCCCTACGCTCCTCGTCCACTGTCTCCACCTCACGGACGAAGAGCGGGAGCTGATCCGGAACTCCGCCGCCTGGGTCGTTCACAATCCGGAGAGCAATCAGAACAACGGGGTCGGACGGTTCGATCCACGCGGCCTCGGAGACCGGATCCTCCTCGGAACGGACGGCATGCACTCGGACATGCTCTCCTCGTGCAGAGCGGCGTTCCTCGAAGGAACCGATTTGTCTCCGGCGGACGCCTACCATCGGCTTCGCCGCGTTCACGACTATCTCGAGACCCACGGCTTCGCACGCGCGGAGGAGGGCGACCTCGTCGTCCTCGACTACGACTCTCCCACTCCGATCACGTCCGAGAACTGGCCGGGTCATCTGGTCTATGGAATCCGCTCCCACCACGTCCACACCGTCATCAGTCGAGGACGAGTCGTGGTCGAGGCGGGACGCATCGTCACGGTCGACGCCGAACGGGAGCTCGCGATCGCCCGGGAACAAGCCACACGACTGTGGGAGAAACTCCGATGAACGATCTGACCCGTCGACTCCAGGCGATCGATGCCGCATCGCTCCGCTCCCTTCATGGACGGAGCCTTCTTCTCACCCGGGACTGGAACCGCGAAGAGCTCGAGGCCCTGTGCCGACTGGCCGAACTCTTCCAGGCCCTCGATCGGGCGGGCGTCCGTCCCTCCCTCTTCGAGAACGAGCTGTTCTACGCTCTCTTCTTCGACAACTCGACCCGCACGAAGTCGAGCTGGGCCGGGGCCGCGGCCCGCCTTGGCGCTCATCCGATGGTCGTGGATGGTTCCACCACGCAGGTCTCGCACGGAGAGACGGCACGCGAAACCGGTGCGATGCTCGGCATGAACGCCCACGCGCTCGGCGTGCGTCACGATCTCATCCTGGGAGAGGGGCAGTCGTTCCTCCGCGACGCGCTCGCCGGAATCACGGAGTACCTCCAGGCGAACGGCGAAGACCGCGTGGTTCCGATGGTGAACCTTCAGTGCGACGTCGACCACCCGACCCAAGCGCTGGCCGATCTCCTCTGGCTCCGGGAGCGCTTCCCCGATGGAATCGCGGGACGCACCGTGACGATGAGCTGGGCCTACTCCCCCAGCTACGCGAAGCCGCTCTCCGTCGCACAGGGGACGATCACGCTCCTCACGCGCTTCGGCGCGCACGTCCGTCTCGCGCACCCCAAGGGCTATGACCTCCTCCCCTCCTGCCTCGAGGCCGCGGCCGAAGGGGCGAGAGCGAGTGGCGGATCGTTCACGCAGATGGACGACATGGACGCGGCCTTCGCGGACGCCGACGTCGTCTACCCGAAGAGCTGGGGCCCCTACGACCTCATGGAAGCCCGGGTGGAGGCGAACCGGGAACGGGACCAGGCGCGGATGGCGTCGATCGAACGGGAGGCGTTGGAGCGGAACCGTTCGCATCGCTCCTGGATCTGCGACGAGTCCCGCATGGCGCGCACCCGTGGCGGGAACGCGCTCTACATGCACTGCCTCCCCGCCGACATCGGAGCCGAAGTCAGCCCCGGAGTCCTGGACCAGTTCCGCACGCAGCTGGCTCAGGAAGCGAACAAGAAGGTCTTTGCGATCATGGCCCTCCTCGCCGCGGGCAAGGAGCGCGATCTCCCGTCCCGACTGGAGGCGTTCTGTTCCTGAACCGAGAGGAAGGCCGGCCACTGCGCTGCGTCGAGGCTCGCCCGACGGGGGGCGGAACGGCCGGACACGATGGCGTGTTGCTCGCCACCTTGGAGCCTCACGACGCCTGTGTAGTCTGACAACGCCTTGATAGATTCCCGGCACCGTAGAATGTGCCGGCGCCGTACGTGTCCTGTAGAAAGGAAGATCCGTGAACCACGAGACCGAACTCGATCAGACGATCTCCCGTCTCGCCACCGCCTACCGCCCACTCGCGGTCGAGATCCTGAAGGAAGCGATCCGGATCCCAGCCGACTACGTCGACCGGCCTGTCTCCCAAGGCGGTGATCCTGCCTGTGGTCTCTCCAACCACGAGGGCCCACGCCTCGAATACCTCCGGGCGAAGATCGTCGAGATCGGTGCCGTCGACCGGCCGGAGGACGTCGGCTTCGACGCGTTCGGCAACCTCGTCTGGCATCTGGAGGATCCCACGGACGGGATCGAGGCAGCGAAGAAGACGGTCATCTACTGGGACGGACACACCGACACGGTGCAGGCTCTCCGCTCGCGCTGGATCGATGCGATCGGCGGTGGGATCGACGCGTACCTCGGTCTCGTCGATCCGTCCCGCATCGACCGCGAGTTCCTCGTAGCGGAGCTTGGCTACCTTCCGCCCGAGGACGAATGGTCCCATCTCGTTTGGGGACGCGGCTCCGCCGACCAGCTCGGTGGGGTCGTCTGTCAGATCGTGGCTTCCAAGATCCTCCGCGAGACTCGGGCGCTGGGCTCCCTTCACGGCGTCCTCGTGCGGAGCTACGGAACGGTCGCGGAAGAAGACAACGACGGCGGCGGCCCGATGTACGTGATGCGGACCGAGCTCCCCACGGCGGGGCCAGAGCGGGTTCCCGATGTCGTCATCCTGACCGAGGGCACCGGCTGCTCGCGGAACGGCGCGGTCGGGATCTACCGCGGGCAGCGGGGTCGGATGCAGATCGAGGTCGACCTCGTCGGGAAGAGCTGCCACGGATCGATGCCGTGGGAAGGACGGAACCCGCTCGAGTTCGGCGGCGCCATCCTCGCCGAAGCGGCACAGGTCGCGGCGGCAGGAACCGGATTCGGCGCGGACGACTTCCTCGGACCGGGCACCCGCACGGCCAGCTTCGCCACCCTGGACACGCCGAGCGACTGCGCCGTCCCGGAGCGGTTCACCTTCCGCTTCGACCGGCGACTGACCGCGGGAGAAGACCCGGAGAAAGCACTCGCCGACGTCGCCTCGCTCGGGTCGGTCGCCCGTGCGCGCGAGGCGGGTCTCGAGGTCACCGTTTCCACGCCGTACTACGACCAACCCACGTGGCGTTCCTACGTGGGCGGCAACGCCCAGGTCTACCCGGGTTGGGTCACGCCGGAGGACCATCCCGCCATCACGTGCGCGATCCAAGCCTACGCGCGGTGCGCAACACCGACGATCGCGTCGGGCGGAACGAACGGCGGGCTGCGCCGCGATCCGCGTCTCTCCCGGTGGGTCTTCTCCACCGACGGCGTCGGCTATCCACTGAGGCGCGACGATGACGGAGCCACGGTCGGTCCGGCCAAGCGATGGATCGACGCCGGCCCGTTCCATCATCCTCCGATGTTCGGCATCGGCCCCGGGATCGAGCAGAACACGCACAAGATCGGGGAGTGCGTCGACTCGCGGGAGCTGGACCCCGTGATCGCGACTCTGGCCCGCTTCCCCAGCCTCTACCGGGCGAGCGCGGGCGATCACACACTCACGTAGTTCATGTCTCCGCGCGTTCAGACGCTCCCGTAGTTCACGTATTCGCCCGTTCAGACGCTCACGTAGTTCACGTCTCCGCTCGTCACGATCGCTTCCAGGACGAGCTCCAGGATGTGGTAGTAGGTGAGGTCGACGACGCCGTCCGCCCGCCCACGGGGGCGGACACTCGGCGCCTTCCGATCGAGCTCGAGCGCAAAGCCGTCCCCGGAGAACGAGGCCTTGTCCCCCTCGACCCGAAGATGGAACTGCTTCCCGTCGACGCGGCCGTAGACCTCGGTCTCGCCTGCAGCGCCGGCGGAGGAATCGAGGCGCACGAAGAACCCGTCGAGCGCCGCATGTCGTTCCCACTCTTCCCGGCTTCCGAAGAAGCGCGGCTTGAGGACATAGGGCCCCCCGTCCTCGGGACAGAACACGTCGCAGTTGCCGCACTCGTTGCAGAAGTCGGCGAACGTGGCGATCTGATGACGCTGGTCGAGGCGGAGGAGCCCCGCGGTGCGGACCTCCCATCCGGCGTCCGCCT
>JAWKQE010000001.1:0-440507 GCA_041390305.1 Candidatus Eiseniibacteriota bacterium | reverse complement strand
GTTGGGGTGTCCACGGAAGCGGGGGAGGCTCACAAGCAGCGTGACAAAGGATTTGTCGGCTGCAAGCCTCTGTTATGCGGAGAGCGAATCATTGCACCGACAGGGCCACCAAGGAACCCTCCGCGTAAGTCCAGGCCGCATCCCGAAGTGCCCAGCTGCTGTGGGACCAATACGACGAATCTCCGCGAGCGACGATCCCGAATCCATCTGCTATGTAGAGAACGAACGCGTGGCGGGACTGGTGGTGGTACAGCCCGGATGGATCCCAGCTCTCCGTGCCGTACGCATAGCTGTATCCCGTAATGCCCTCAAACACCCCGAATGGGGTAGAAATGTCGGTAGGTGGTGTGATGCGAACCCGGCAGTTCGTCACCTCGCGCAATCCGTCTGCATGCAGGGTATCTACCGCTACGATTGTCCGCTCAGTTCCTACTGAATCGCTTCGCACGAAGGCGGGCCATGCTCTCCTCTCGCGACCCAAGTCGTCGACCATGAGAAAGGTGCTGTCCCCACGCTGGCCCAACCACATCGACGAACGGACCTCGAAGTACGACTCCCATCTGGTGTCCACTCGCCACATTTCGACGCCATCCACCAATCTCCGATCGGAGACGGAGTCCCGTCCAGTTGCCTCCCTGCCGCCGTTGGGCGACTCGAGTGTGCCCTGATAGTTCCAGACGTTGCCCAGGGCGAGCGGAAGGAACTCATCGCTCGGGGCGGCATCCGGATCCGGCGAGGGCTCGGCTGGCTCTGGTCCGCCACAGCCCGTGATTCCGGCGAGAATGGCAAGTACCACGAGCCCCATCGCCAATCCGATCCGCATGACTGCATGACTCCCCAACGGTTCAGCTGCGAGCCCGGTCCCGAAGGGTTGGCGCGCTGCTTGGAACAGGCGGCGTGACAAAGGGCTCGTCGGCTGCAAGCCATTGTTAGACGATCACTACGTACGAGTTCGGATACGCCAGATGGCTTGGCTACTCCGCTGAGCAAGCACTCCGATCACGTACGCACTGGAAGGTGTGATCTGGAAGTAGACTGCGTATGGGAAACGCCTGACCAGCGCTCTCCGGACCGTAGGTGCAATTCTCCTCGTAGAGCAGGGGACGTTCCTCGATTCGAGCGAAGATCTCTGCTGTCGCGTCTAGGAACTCGAACCCGAGGCCGTCCCGCTGACCCTCATACCACGCGCTCGCCTGTAGCAGGTCTTCCTCGGCCTCCCGGGAGAAGGCTAGGGTCCGGGTCACTCCTCGTCACCGCGGAGCTTGCGCTCGAGACGCTCCCGAACCACCGGCCACGGAGAGCCCTCCTCTGGGTCAGCTTGCTGACGTTCCAAGCGCGTGGCGATGACATCACGATGCCACCCCGGCACAGGCACCGCGGACGGATCCGACGACACCTGATCCCAGAGGGACTGGACGTACTCGATCCGTTCCTCGATAGAGAGGCGGTCAAAGCCCGGAGGCGGTGTTCTGGCTGGTTCGCTCATCGGACCTCCATTCTACCACGGCAGGCGGCCGGCAGGTGTGATCGTCGAACTCCCCAGGGGTTCAGCTGCGAGCCCGGTCCCGAAGGGTTGGCGCGCTGCTTGGTACAAGCGGCGTGACAAAGGGCTCGGCAGCTGCAAGCCTCTGTTAGGCCGCATCCTTCGGCTTCGACCTGGCCAGTGGCTTTAGCCGTGCGATGGCTTTGGCTTCTGGAGTGCGCATCGTGTGCCACAGGTCCCAATCCTGCTGTAGACCCAGCCAAAACTCTGCAGTGGTCCCAAGGACCTGAGCGAGACGAAGTGCCGTGTCTGCGGTCACGGAGCGCTTCCCATTGATGATCTCGTTCAGGCGAGGGTAGGAGACACCCAAGCGGTTCGCGAACTCTGTCTGCGTGAGTTCGAGAGGCTTCAAAAACTCCTCGAGAAGCATCTCTCCGGGATGGGTCGGGGGCCGGTGAAGCGGGAGCCTCCGTGTCGCCCTAGTGGTAGTCTGCGATCTCGACTTCGTGGGCATCGACACCCTCCCAACGGAAACAAACCCTGTATTGCTGATTCACTCTGATACTGTGTTGACCTTGCCGATCTCCACGCAATCGCTCGAGCCTGTTCCCCGGCGGCACTGACAGCTCGCGAAGTTCCCTTACTCGATTGAGTTGGTCGAGCTTACGCTGGGCGACCCGCCAGACGTCGGGCGGACAGCAAGCCCTGGCAGCCCTCGTGTCTGCGCCGTCGAACACGTCTTCGGTTCCACGATCAGCGAATGAGTGTATCACGACTGCCATTATAATGGCACCCGTGGCAGCCGTCAATCCCGACGACGCGGCCTAACTCCCCAGGGGTTCAGCTGCGAGCCCGGTCCCGAAGGGTTGGCGCTGCTTGGAACAAGCAGCGTGACAAAGGGCTTGTCAGCTGCAAGCCTCTGTTAGCTGTGACCCTCAAGCCGATCCCGCCAGTAGCCTGGTCGGCGCCGCTGATGTGCGAACGCAACAATCCACAGAACGCTACCCTCCTGGACGACGATCACCGAGTATGGAAACTTGGAGACGTGCACGGCTCTCGCACCGAGATCCTCGGGAATTCCTGGAACAGCACCTCCGCTGAGCGGAAAGGCAAGAAGCCTGTCGATGGCGGCTGAGACTGCTGAGAGGAAGACGGCGCCGAGACCGGGACGTTGCAGTTCGTACCTCGCTTCGGCCTCCGCAAGCTCTTCCTCGGCCGCGTCGAGGACGATCAGTTCGAACGTCATCCTCGCCGACGCTCCAGATCATCACGAACCTCGGACCACGGCCGCCCCTTCGCCGTGCCGCTCCTGATTCGTTCGATCCGGCGCTCGATCTCCTCGGCCCAAGCTTCCTCGATATCCGCCTCCGGCTCACCGTCTAGGCTAGCAAGGAGTTCCGCGGCGACTTCGGCCCGCTCAGCAAGCTTCAGCTTGAGGGCCTCGTCGATGATGTGTCGGGCGGCTTCGTTCATGACTCTATTCTACTCCTACGCGGGTCCCTCGCCGACAGCTAACTCCTCAGGGTTCAGCTGCGAGCCCGGTCCCGAAGGGCTGGCGCGGCACTTGGAACAAGTGCCGTGACAGAGGGCACGTCAGCTGCAAGCCTCTGTTAGGCTCCGACTCGTTGCAGTACCTCTAGGCCTCTGCCTTCGCTCGGAGCCCAAGACTCGATCACTTCTACCGAGGCCCGAGCGATTCGGCCCGTGGCCTCCAGGAACTCATTCCTTCCAGGCTCTTCCGTCCTCGGCCCGGCCGATCGCCGACCCGGCAATCTCGCCGCAGCTTGTATGGCTTCATCAGCGCGACGAGCTACGCGACCGAGGGACGAACTCGACGATCCGAAGCCAACGGTTCCACGGAGCGCCGAGCTCCACGAAGATGAACCACTCGACACGGGCCGGACGCCAATCGCCTTCGTTTCCAACGGCTCCTCTTCGCTCCAGATCACGGCTTCCTTCGAAGCCTCTCTCTTCGCTTCCACCGCCGCGCCGTGGAGAAAGACGGCGACTCGTTCACGACGTGCGAAAGCGACGCAAAAACCCAACAACTCGTACCAGAGGCGCCTAACTCCCCAAGGGTTCAGCTGCGAGCCCGGTCCCGAAGGGTTGGCGCGCCGCTTGGCACAAGCGGCGTGACAAAGGGCTCGTCAGCTGCAAGCCTCAGTTAGCCGTGGGCTCTTCTCCGCGCCCATCATACATCCCCTGCCGCCTGCCGATCAGGGTTTCACGCAGGAGCCGGGTGACGACTTGATCAGACCCGTACAGAATCAGGCCCGCGGTGACCGCCTTCTCCTCATCCGACCCTGGGCCCACTCGTACAGCACCGGGATCCCGGTAGTACTTTCGGCCGAGATACAGGTATCCGGGCTCGGGATCGTCCATCTGCCGGGAGAACGAGAAACCAAGTGTTTCGCCACGGGCGTCCACGAACTCGCCCCCGATCGTTCCGCCGTCCAGATACTTGTCGACTGACGGTACGCGAAGCGGCGGTTCGAGGCCCAAGACCGACCGGATTTTGCTCGCGGCGGACGCACTATCAGCACGGACCTCGACCTCAAAACCTCGGAGATCGCGTTCCGGGGGCGGTTTTCGCTGCGGCTGGTCGACGCACCCCAGACTCGACAGCGCGGAGACTGCGATCAGAACACCGTTGAAGAGTACCGTTCTCACCGGTTGCCTCCGGCTAACTCCCCAGGGGTTCAGCTGCGAGCCCGGTCCCGAAGGGTTGGCGCGCCGCTTGGAACAAGCGGCGTGACAAAGGGCTTGTCAGCTGCAAGCCTCTGTTAGACGGCCCTTCTCTTATCCCAGGACTCCAGAATGAACGCTACAATTGTGTGCGCCGAATGAACTGCCAACCTCGCATGGCGTGGCTCGAGTCGATACAGCTTCTTGGCCGACCCGTGCGCAGAGCTCGCGTGGGTTCGTAAGGCTGCGATCCCACCCACAACCGCGCCCAGGCCGCTGAGAATCTCCTTCAAGTCCCGATCTTCCACGCTGCCAGCGTCGAACCCGAGATTCCGCCTGACCACGTCCCAGACCGGCTTTAGGTCCTGCTTCTTTGGCATGTCGAGAAACTCCTCCTCGATGAAGACCTTGCAGACGGACTCCAGAATGTTGCAAGCGGCCGAGACAGCCTCGCGCGGGTCACTTTCTACGCTTCGAAGTGCCCTCTCAAACTCCAACTCGATTGCAGCCAAATCCCGATCTTCAATCAACTCACCCAGGGTTCTGGATGGAGTGCCAACCAGCCCCGCGATCCGCCCGCCGGTTGCGTACGAAAGCTCGGACCGCAGTAGCGCCCGTTCGATCTTTTGACGTCGATCGCGCCACCCCTGAGGAAGATGCGGATCGTCGAGATCAACCTCCATGTAACCCTCAACGAGCCGGCCAAGGATCTCGATTGGGTTCACGGCCTCGTCGGCGTTCAGCCTGAAGAGCCACGCCTGCGCCTTTACGGGCTTGCTGCCCTCCGGTGGATCACCTGGGGCACCAGCGTACATGAAGAGATTGTCCATGGATGCGTGCGTTTCGCTCAACGAGATCGCATCGGCAACGACGGCCACGATGTGTGCTGGGATTCTCTTTCGCATGTGCTTGTCTGCCGTCTAACTCCTCAGGGTTCAGCTGCGAGCCCGGTCCCGAAGGGTTTGGCGCGCCGCTTGGAACAAGCGGCGTGACAAAGGGCTCGTCGGCTGCAAGCCAATGTTAGATTCCACACCCGTCGCCGGCATCATCGCGGCTCCGGAACGGGCTTTCCGCCGCGAAAGACATCGTAGTCCCCTCCCGCCGGCTGGCTTACCGAATCGGGTTCCTCGGGAACTGGTCCGTAGCGGAACGGAACCACAACACGGCTACGTACGGGTTCGCCGCCTCGGAACGCCGGCGTGAATCTCCACTGCAGCGCTGCCTCGAGTGCAGACTCGGTCAACTCATCCGTGACCGTAGTTCGCATGGTCCGAACGTTGCAAACGTGCCCCGACCGCCCGATCTCCAGTAGGACCTGGACGACGCCTTCCTCCCCTAGTACTTTGGCTCGCTCGAGAGCCGTCGGAACCACCTCACGGATGATCTCTGGTGGCGTATCAAACGACCCATACGGTCCAGAAAGATCGGCCTCGGAACAAGGCGTTATCGCTTCGGCAGTCTGGGAACTCGACTTCTGATCCGAATCCGTGCCATCGAGCGACGCCCCTGGGCTCACCGGGGCGACGAACTCGCGAGACCCTGGGATTGCGCATTCCGATGACACCGTTGCCATGCTCTCATTGGGTCGAGACGTTTGGCTGCTGGAACAGGCGGCGAGAGGAACCAACAGCAGGAGGCCGAAGCTCACGCACATCGCAACGCGTTCCCCCTTCTGCTCGCCACTTCTTGTCTCTCTCGCTCGGGCCACGGTGCGAATCTAACTCCCCAGGGGTTCAGCTGCGAGCCCGGCCCCGAAGGGTTGGCGCGCTGCTTGGAACAAGCAGCGTGACAAAGGGCTCGGCAGCTGCAAGCCTCTGTTAGCTGAGTGCACTTCTATTTCTCCGTCGAGATCTTTCGAAACGCGCGATGACGCGGAAAGGTCTGTTGTGCCAGAGAGGCAATCTGGTCGGAGACACAATCGAAGCTCCCGCCGATCCTCGTCACCGGTGCGTAATTCTTGTAGACGAACCAGATGTTCCGTTCGAACGACACGACGACGTCAACGACCTGGTCGCCATTCGCAAATCGTACGCCGAAATCCGGCTCCAGGATGCCCTTGTCTGTCGTGCCACAATCTCCGCCCGCAGCAGTACGGAGCGAGGAGATGAGCGAGTTCCGTTGAGCCTGGGTGAGCTCCGGGCCTGGAGTAGTGGCCTTGGCCCTGCCGATGACTCGTTTGCCGGGTGGCCACGACCGACCGGACCCATCCAGGATGTAGGCTGTTACTTCATCAGCGTCAGCCATGACGTGCCACACGGAGTCGATCGGAGCAGATTCGCCCGGAGCAACGAGATCGGGCTCGCGGTCACGCCAGTCCTTCTCGGCACATCCGATCGACGCCGCCACGGCGACCAGCAGGAGGCAACACATGAATGGCCGCATCCAGCTAACTCCCTTCTGCAACTGCGGCGCTCCCCACCCCCATGCTGCGTAGCCACAAGGGCGGATGCCGCAACCACCCCCATTCTAGTCACCTTTCAGCGACTCAGGGTGCTCATATCTCGCCGGCGGGCTACGTAATCACCCGTACCATCTGTTTCATGCGCCCCTTCGATAAGCCGCGCTGCACAGTGAATTCTTGCTTGGACAGAACGGACATCCCGAAAGGGCCTGTGGCTATCCGACAGCATCGACAGGAACGCAAGAACCGAGGGGATCCCCTCGGTTTTGAGTGGCGGGAAGCTCGGAAATGGTCGTTCGGTGAGATGACTGTCGGAATCGCCAGAATCGCTACGAACGCGGAGAATCCGATGTGTGACCCGCCTCACCGACCCAGAACGCCCGACCGAATCGCCTCGATCTGCGCGAAGTGGTTCAGGTCGTGTCCGGCGTAGTACATGGCGATGTCCCGGATCGACTCTACCCCGCGCTCGGCATGCACGCCGCCCAGGTCCCACTCCTCGGGGCGCAGGGAGTGCAGGAGGACCAGGTTCGCCTTCCTCAGCAGCCCATACATCTGCAGCGACAGGCTGACGTCCGCCTGGTCGTAGCGTCCCGTTCGGGACCATACGTCCTGGTCGAACGCCTGGATCTCCGAGCCAGGGGACGATAGGATCAGGCGAATGCGGTAGCCACCGACGAGTTCGTCGTCCGCGAGGTGGGCAACAATCTCCCTGATCGACCACTTGTCGACTGCCGGTCGACGGGAGAGCTGCTCCGAGGACAACCCTTCCACCAGTCGGGCGAGCTTCTCCGGCGCCGCAGCTTGAAGCGCGAGAGGGTCCGCGCCCTCCTGATACTTCAGGATCCTTGCCTTGTATGCGTCCGCCGCCTCGCCGGGTTCCAGTAGCGCCATGTCACTTCCTCCGTGCGTTAGGGGGAGGGGTTCAACTGCGAGCCGGCCTCAATGGGATTTCCGAGAATGGTCGCTCGGCGATGACTGAGATCGCATCGACGAAGTCGCTACGGACGTTGAGCCTTCTTCTTCGCCGTCGCCTTCCTCGCCGTCGCCTTCTTCGCAGACTGCGCCTTCGTCGGCGACTTCGCCTTCTCCGCCAACTTCGCCTTCGTCACCGTCTTCGCCGTCTTCACAGGCTTCGCCGCGTCTCTAGGGTCCCCGAGCTCTCCATTGAGATCTGCCGCTGCTTGGGCGAGCTTCTTCGCCGTCGTAGCGGTCACCGAGTCGCCTTCGCGGAGTTCGACCGTCGCCATCTCGTACTTGCCGCTCGGGACGAGGCGACTCTCGATCTCGAGGAGACGCTTCCCGCGCCAGAACCCGAACAGGACTCTCGTCTCCTCCGCCCGGATCAGCAGCACCGGACCCTCGAACAGATAGACGAGGTGGCCCCACTTGAGCGCTTCTTCCAGCCGGCGATCGGTCCGCACGGCCTTCCGCAGCCGTTCCACCGTATCCCGCTGCCATCCATCGAGACACTCGACGTATTCGTCGGGGGTCGTGGCCGCAGTCCTCATCATCCTCTACTCTCCCTCACGCGGCCGAATCGAGGTTCTCCCAAATGATCCGGGGGTGACGGGCTGCAATCCTCAGAAGAGCGATCGCGGGCCCTTCCGGAAGTCGCCGGCCCTGCTCCCAGTTTCGAAGGGTGTGGACGCTGATACCCATCGCCTGCGCGAAGCGTACCTGGGTGAGCCCCACGAACCGTCGCAGCGCGACCACGTCGTCTCCGGTTTCGAACTTGCCTGCGACAAGACGTCTCCGCACTCGCGCGGGTATGGCTCTCGCAAGCTGACTGGATGTGAGTTCGGGAAGGTCGCTCATCTTTGATTCCCCACGTTGTGTTCCGCCGGCTACAGCCGTGAACGCCAGTACCCGGGGCGTCGTCTCGCGTGAGCGACGGCCACGATCTCAACTACGGCGGCCTTACGAACTCTGAAGTGGATCACAAACGGAAACCGTCGCATGACATAACGCCGGATACCGGCCCTGGCCGGCCATCGCGTCGGAGACTCGGCGATTCGGCTGAATGCCGACTCCAGCTCGCGGAAGAACCGAGACGCGGCCTCTGGACTTCGAGCCAGATACCACAACCGGGCCTCACGCGCGTCGGCAATGGCCTCAGGATGCAGCTCCAACTGCATCCCTACTCATCTCGCAGGATGTGTCGCCGGGCCTCCGACCACGGGATCGTCTTGACCTGACCCGAGTCCAGCTCGGCCACACGGCGGGCGATCTCGGCGTCCCACGCAGCCTCGACGTCGGTGTCCACTTCCTCGTCCTGCAAGCTGTCGAGAAGCCGGCTCGCGATGGCGCCCCGAGCCTCGGGAGGGAGTTTGAGAGCAGCTTCGATCAGTTCCCGTACGTCGGCTTCCATCGGTGCCTCCTGAAGGGCCATGGCCAATCTCCTCCGATCTTAGCCCAGTCGGCTCTGTTGGTTTCGAGAATCTGGCTTCCAGTGGATAGGCGAAGTAGCCCCACCCGCCCTCCGCGACCTCACTCCCCGTCGAGCCTGTCGAGCGGACTCCGCACTCCGAATCCGCCCCGGTTCAGCACGTGCGTGTAGATCATCGTCGTGCGGACGTCACGATGACCGAGGAGGGTCTGGACGGTGCGGATGTCGTAGCCGGACTCGAGGAGGTGCGTGGCGAACGAGTGGCGGAAGGTGTGACACGTCGCGCGCTTTCGGATGCCGCAGCGGCGGACGGCGTCGCGGACGGTGCGTTGCACGGCGGACTGATGGAGATGATGACGACGCACCTGTCCGGTTTCCCTGTCCGTGTAGGTGCGGACGGCGGGGAAGAGCCACTGCCACGGGAGTTCGCGACCGGCGTTTGGATACTTCGTGCCGAGGGCTTCCGGCATCTCCACCCAGCCGCGTCCTTTCTGCAGGTCCTGTTCGTGGAGGTCCGCCACCTTCTCGATCTGCCTCGCGGTCGCCTGCGCGATTCCCTGGGGGAGGACGGTGCGCCGATCCTTGTCACCCTTGCCGGCCCGGACGATGAGCTCGCGGCGGCCGAGGTCGACGTCTTTGATCCGGAGCTGGAGGCACTCCATGAGACGAAGTCCGGAGCCGTAGAGGATGTCGGCGATGAGCCGCTTCTCGCCGTGGAGGTGACCGAGCACCTTCCGGACTTCGTCGCGCGTGAGCACGACCGGAATCCGCGTGCCGCGCCGGGCCCGCACCACGTGGTCGGCCCACGCGATCTCGGGACGGCCGAGGACGTCCCTATAGAGGAAGATGAGGGCGCTCGCCGCCTGGTTCTGGCTGGACGCACCGAGGTTCCGGTCGTTCGCGAGGTGGGTGAGGAACGCCGTGACCTCGGGTTCGCCCATCGCGTCGGGATGCCGCATGTGGTGGTAGCGAACGTACCGCCGGATCCAGAGGACGTACGCGGACTGCGTCCGAGGGCTCATGTGGCGGGCCCGGATCGCTCGTTTGACCCGCTCGAGGAGCTTCACGGGCGAGGGGTCTGATTGCTGACGAGAATCCATCGACGAGTCACTGCGTCTGGCGTGCCTACGGTGTTTTGCCGTAGCTCCCGGTGGCGTCACTGGAGCCCAAACCGATGGAGAATGTGTTTGCCGATGTTTGCGTCGCTACCCGAACGCCTTGGCGAGGGTTCGCGTCGCCGTTTGCAGCCATGCATCCCGCGCCGCTCCGCAGGGCAACCGGATTACAGCGGTGCAGACACGATGTTCAGGCGGAACACGGCGTTTGCACCGGTGCGTCTCCCGCGTTTGCGTCGCGCCATGCCGTTGTCACGGCTGCAGTCCCGGCGCAGCCTGGACAACCGGGGCGCAGTCACGTGGAGCGGCACGTCTTGGACTCTGCGTCTGGTGCATACGGCCTGGTTGCGAAAGACTCGTCGTACACGGCAGCGGGTACGTGGCTCCCAGTCGCCATCGTGTCTGCTGCCGCGCAGACGACATGGCTGCGACGCGCCAACGTGTCCGCACTCGTGCAGACGGCAGGACTGCGGCTCACCAACGCGTCCGCACCCATGCGAACGGCATGGCTGGAGCCCGCCAACGTGTCCGCGCCCGCGCAAACGGCATGGCTGGGGCGCGCCAACGTGTCCGCGCCCGCGCAGACGGCGTGGCTGGGGCGCGCCAACGAGTCCTGCAGCAGTGCAGTCGGAATGGAACTTCCGCGCGGTGCGGATTGCGCCGATGCACCGCACGTGGCGAATGTTTGCCGCCACATGTGCAACGGTGCAAACAGCGCCGCAGACGTTTTCCACGGCTCTCACCGTGGCATCGCGCTCAGAGCGTGGCCTCTGCGTCCTAGAGCCCCTTGTAGAGCCCCCCGTCGACGAGAATCGTCTGCCCGGTGATCATCGTGTTGGAGGGCGAGGCGAGGAACGCCGCCACCTTCCCCAGCTCTCGCGGATCGCCGTACCGTCCGATCGGGATCTGTGCCTTCCGCTGCGCACGGACCTCGTCGATCGGGATCCCCTTCGTGCGCGCGGTTGCCTGATCGAGTTCGACGAGTCGATCCGTGTCGAACATGCCTGGGGCGAGGTTGTTGACGAGGATTCCCTTGGACGCGTACTCCTGCGCGAGCGTCTTCGTGAGTCCGACGAGCCCGGCGCGGAAGGTGTTGGAGAGGACGAGGCCTTCGATCGGCTGCCGCGACGACACGGACGTGACGGCGAGTACCCGCGCGCAGTCGCTCTTCTCGAGTTCGGGGAGCGCGGCGCGGAACATCCGCACGTAGGCGCGGATGAGCTGGTCGTATCCGTTCTGCCAGGCGGCGTCGTCCATGTCCGCGAACTTCCCGGGCGGGGGCCCGCCGATGTTGGAGACGAGGATGTCGACTCCACCGAGTCGCTTCACGGCTTCGTCGAAGATCTCCTGGGGTGCTGTCTCGGACTCGAGATCGGCCGCGAACACTTCGGGAAGCGGAACGGTATTCCCGGGGAAGCTCGCGCCTTCCTCGTTCGCGACGTGGGCGATCCGGGCGCGGGCCGCTTCCAGCTTTTCCGCGCTCCGGCTCACGAGCAGGGTGCGCGCACCGGCGAGAGCGAGCTCGGTGGCGATGCCGAGGCCGAGCCCCTGACTGGCAGCAAGACAAACGGCGCGATGTCCGGCGAGATTCATGGTTCCTCCCTGGAACAGGCTGTCGGCGCCCCGCTAGTCGTTGAGGTTCCGGTGGCACTCCATGCAGGGGCGTCCGAACCCGTGATCGTAGGCCTCGGTGTAGTGACACTTCACGCAGAGGGACCGCTGATTGGGCTCCGGGTAGGGGCTGGGGATCGGATAGGAGCCGGACTCGACTCCGTCGTCGACGAGGAACTCGACGTTGGGATCCCAGCGCAGCGCATCGGGCGCGCTCGTCGCATGCGCGCGGTGGCACGACATGCACATGATGCGACTGGGGCCGAAGGGTCCCGTGGTCGACGTGGGCGTTGCGCTGACGTCTTCGAACGGTACCTCGGGGATGTACGCGGTCTCGTAGCTGCCGGTGAAGAAGTCGTCGGGGCCGTCGTAGTCGTTGTAGTTCGCGCGCGCGTCGCCGTCGAGGCCGCGGTCGACAGGATGTTCGAATCCCTGATTGAACGAGTCGTGGAATCTGCCGTGACAGTTCCCGCACCAGTCGGACCAACCGGCGTTGTACGCAGTGTGGAGATCGCGCGATTCGCCCACGGCATCGAGAGGGATGCCCTGTGCAAGCGGGGCGTCCTCGGTGAAGAGGAATCCGGTGGCGTCGATCGAACCGCGTCCGCGGAGCATCCGGTAGTTGTCGTTGCCGTGGGGATCGTGGCAGCTCGTGCATCCGGGAGTTCGATGACGGTAGGTACCGCCGGGCGCCGTCCCGTTCACGGGATCAGTCCGGGATGCCCAGAGCTGGCTCACGACGTTGTGACCGCCGTGGCTGCCCTCGATCGGCGCGATCCGCCGATCGTATCGTTCAGGTTGTCCTCGAGAAGGAACGTGAAGTCACCGCCACCGATCTCCGGCAGCGGCAGGAGCGGACTCGGGCTCAACACTCACGCCGAAAGCCTCGGCGTGGCGGAGAGACGGGCTCGGTCGGGTTCTCGTAGAGAAGGAGCGCTTCGATCCCGAACGGGGTGTCGGCGTTGTTCGGGATCCCGTCCACCAGCTGTTGTGGGTGGTAACCAGCCAGCGGGCGGTGGCTGACTCCGCCGTCATGGAATGCGAACGCCCTCTCCGCGGCACCACCCAGCGCCACCGAAAGGGTGAGGAGGAAGACGGGGAGATTCCCCCGTCCGGAGAAGGCCTGACGGATAACCACAGCATCTATCATCCGCGTTCTGTATCCGTTTCGGCCATAGCGGAATCCCCATAGAACAGCGAACGTTTGATCGCTCTCGAATACAATCGCGTGACCCTTTCCCCGTTCCGAGGGTCCAAGTACCGGTTGCAGTCGACCGCCTCCCGGCCGGACTCTGGAGACAGTGCCGGAACCCCAAGGGAAACGGCGGGTCTCCATAGTACCAAGGGCGATGCGGGACTCAGTACCTATCGACTCATCGGTCTGGTTCGAGGCCCTATCAGAGGTCTATCTATATGAATACCTTGCGGAACATCCTGCTGCCGGCAGGAATCGGGCTGGGGCTCTGGCCCTCCTCGGCGTTCTCGGCTCCACCCTCTTCCTCTTCCGGGAGGCCTCCGAGGTCCATCCGGTGCTGGGTTGGGTGGTCGTCGCGATCCTGATCGTGGCCCTCTACTTCCTCATCCTGGCCCCGACCCTCCGGATCCTGGCCCTACCGAAAGCAATCCGCCGTCCGAGCGAGGCCGAGGGACCGGAGTGGACCCGCTACCTCGAGCGCTATTCGGACCGTCTCCTCCGGAACCCGCGGCTCGCGGACTGGCCGGGGCTAACCGACCTTCGCGTCGCGCGGTCCACGAACGATGGTCCCGGGCTCGAGCCGGCCATGAACGACGCGATCCGTCAGCTCGACAAGCTCGCGAACGAGGCGATCAAGCGGCACGCGGCCGCCGTGTTCGTGGCGACGGGAGCGTCCCAGAGCGGACGCCTCGACGTCGGCATCGTCCTCTCGACGCAGATCCGGATGATCAAGGAGATCGCCGAGATCTACTACCAGCGCCCGGGCCCGCGCGAGCTCTGGTCCCTCTACTCGAACGTCGGCGGCTCCGCGTTCCTCGCCGGTGAGATCCAGGACAGCGAAGTGCTCGCGGTGCTGGGTGCACCGGTCTCCGCCGCGCTCTCGGGGTTCGTGCCGGTGCGCGGCACGGCGCCGCTCATCTCGCTCCTCGTCTCCGCCCTGCTCGACGGTTCGGCCAATGCCCTCCTCACGCTTCGCGTCGGCATCATCGCGCGGACGCAGTGCGCCGTTCGTCTCGACGAACCGAAGAACCTCGTCGCCCGGAGTGCGTCGGTCGAAGCCGCGACGATGCTGGGCGGAGTCGTGGCGACGGGTGCGAACCGGATCGCGGCGGCCACGCGGAAGCTCGTCGTCAGGTCCACGGTCCAGGCGCCGCAGACGGCGGCGAAGGGCGCGGTGGATGCGGGCACGGCGGTGGTCGGCGGGATCGCGAAGGCGGCGACCCGCGCCGGGAACAAGGCATGGCAGGTCTCCCGGGATACGCTCCGGCAGATCGCGGGAGTGGGCCCGGCAGGAGCGGGCCAGGCTGCCGGTGCTGGGGCCCTGGTCGGCGGTGCCGCGGGAGTGTCGACGGCGACCGACCCGGAAGAGTCTGCTTCCGGGGTTGTCGCGGCGGATCCGGAAGTCGTCCTGCGCGATACGGCCACGTTCTGGGAACGCGTCGCCTCGATCCTCGCGCCCTGACGAAGGCTCGGCGCCGTCTCCTCCGGATCGGCGGCGCCGCCACGTGCACCGTCTCCCCAGTCTTAGGATCTACTTAGGATTCTGGGAAGACGTACTTAGCAACCCTGAGCCATTCGAATTCGTACTGTTCCATGAGTCGCAGGCAGAACGCCGCGGCGGAAGGAATGGTGACGATGACACGAGTGGATCTGTACGGGGTCGTGCACAAGGGGCTGGTCGCGGAACTCTTCCGGGTAACCGCCCTCACCGCGAGAACGGATTTCACGGACCCGGACGCCGCGTCCGAAACGCTCGCGCACGTGCGGCGGCTTCTCGGCCTCCTCCGCGAGCAGGTGGACGCGCAGACGACGTTCCTCCTTCCCCAGATCGATCGGATCTCGCCCGTCATCGCGTCGGAGATCCGATCCGACCACGTCCGACTGCGCGGGCTGGAGCAGACCATCGACGCGCTCGTGGCGCGGACCGAGGGTGCACCGGAGCGGGAGATGCGGTCGTACGGATACCGGATCCACTCGCAGCTCCGTCGCTTGGTTGCAGAGCATCTCCTCCACATGGAGCGGGAGGAGACGACGGTCAACCGCGCTCTCTGGGCCCACCTCGGCGACGAAGACCTGCGCTCCATCCGCACGAAGATGATCGGCTCGCTCGCGGCGCCCTGCCTCGACGCGTGGATCGCGCTCGTTCTCTCCGCCGTGAGTGCCGCGGAACGGGCGGAGGTCGTGCGTGAACTCGGATTGCCGGAAGAGCTGGTGGCCCCGGATCGGAGCGTCCTGTCATGAACTCGCACGAACCCAGGACGCGCGCACTCTGCCTCGCGTTCCCGCGTGGTGCGTTCCTGCTCGGAACGCTCCGGCCGGGTGCGTTCCGGCTCGGGTTCCCGCGCGGTACGTTCCGGCTCAGGTTCCCGGGCGGTACGTACCTGCTCGGAGCGTTCCTTCTCGGCGCTTCCCTGCCGGATGCGGACGCGGCGGACGCTGCAAACCCGGTGGTGGAGGTTCGTAGCCTCGCGCCGGCTGGAGTCGCTCCCGAGCACCTCTCGGGAACGGGCCTCTACACGGATGCCACGGCGCGTGCGATCGCCCCGTCGAACCGTCCGTACACGCCGCAGTACCCGCTCTGGTCCGACGGCGCGACGAAGCGCCGGTGGGTCCACCTGCCCGAGGGCACCTCGATCGATGCGTCGAACCCCGACGGCTGGTCGTTCCCGGTCGGAACGAAGTTCTGGAAGGAGTTCGCGATCGGCAGCACGCTCGAGACGCGCTACATGGAACGTCGCGAGGAAGGATGGCTGTTCGCGGCGTACGTATGGAACGCAGACGGAACGGACGCGGTCCTCGCACCGACTCGGGGTACGACGGTGGGCCCCTGGGAAATCCCCGGCTACTACGACTGTCTCGCCTGTCACGAGGGACGGCCGGAGCGCGTGCTCGGGTTCACGGCACTTCAACTCTCGACCGATCGCGATCCGCTGCGCCGCACGCCACGACGCCTGCCCCGGGATCCATCGACCTCTCCGATCTGATCGAGTCGGGAAAGCTCGCGAACGCGCCGCGTGAATGGCCACATCAGATGCCCCGGATCGAAGCGCGGTCGGCGAACGAACGGGCGACGCTCGGCTATCTCTACGGCAACTGCTCGATGTGTCACAACGACACGGGCCCGCTCGCGGAGCTGGCGATGTCCTTCGACGTTCCCACGGTTCCGAACGGCGTGTCGGATCTCCCGCGATGCGGACGGCCGTCGGGCAGCACGATCGGGGGAACGAGCGGCAGTCTGCGCGTCTCGCCGGGAGATGCGGGGGCGAGCTGGCTCTTCGCGCGGGTCTCGTCGCGGAGCCCTGGCCTCCAGATGCCTCCGCTCGGAACGAGCGAGCCGGACTCGGAAGCGATCGCACGGCTCGCGCGCTGGATCCGTGAGGACCTCGTCGCGCCGCCTGCGCCCTGTCCGCCGAAGTCGAACAGCGGGCACACGGAGGAACACGCGGCGGTCTACTCCGCGGGCCCCTGATCCAAGTCACCTGGGAATCACCACACGATCGATCCAAACGGCCGGCGCTTCGCGATTGGCACGCCGGCCTGGGCGAAGCCTTGTCTACGGAAGAACCAAGTCCGCGGGCGAGCCAAGTCTACAGACGAAGCAAGTCCACGGACGCAACCTGTCTACGAACAAACCACATCAACGGACGAACGAAGTCCACGGACGAACCACGTCCACGGACAGACAGACCACTGAAGGAGATCGAATCATGAACTGCAATCGGATCGCACTCTATGTCGCTGCTCTCTGGATGGCTGCCGTCTCTCGCGGAGGCCGCGGCGGTCGACACGAAGGACGCCATCGTCATCGAGCGGGGCCGGTATTCGACGACCGCGGGCGGCTGCGGCGACTGCCACACTCCGCTCAAGATGGGCGAGCGGGGACCGGAGCCGGACATGTCGCGCATGTTGTCGGGTCACCCGCAGTACCTCCAGATGCCGGCGGCGCCGGCTCTCCCGGAGGGACCGTGGATGGTGGTGTCGTCGGCGACGAACACGGCGTGGGCTGGCCCTTGGGGAACGAGCTTCGTCGCCAACATCACCCCGGACCCGGAAACTGGCATCGGCAAGTGGTCGGCGGACGACTTCATCTACACCATCCGTTCGGGCCGGCACCTGGGCCGGGGCCGGCAGATCCTCCCGCCGATGCCGATCCCGGCGATCCAGAACCTGACGGACGAGGACCTCACCGCGATCTATGCGTACCTCATGACCATCCTGCCGATCGAGAATCACGTTCCGGCGCCGATCGCGCCAGGTGCGACCGCGTCCGTCGGGAACTGGACAGTGGCAGGTAGGCTCTCCCCAGGAAGAGCCTCACGGCAGCACGCGCCGGGCGGACACGGATGTCGGCCCGGCGCTGCGATTCCGCTCCCGAAGTTTCCGATACCTTCCCTTGGCCGGGCGGCCCTAGACTCTTCGCACACACGGAAGCCGCAATGATGATCCCCTGAGAGCTGTTCGAGTTCATCGAGTCGGGTGTCTCCGTCCTCGTCGGGACGCGAGATGCACGTCTGTTCCCGGACGGTTGCCGCGCGATCGGCGCGCGCGTCGAGGCGGATGGTCGGGACTCACGGTCTTCCTTCCCGAAGCGACCTCGGCCGGAGTCCGCGCGAACCTCGAGGACAACCGACGGATCGCGGTCGGCTTCTCCCGCCCGATCGACCATCGATCGATCCAGATCAAGGGCACCGTCACTCGTCTGACCGTGGCGGACGAACGTGATCGAGAGGTGTATCGATCGCTATCGTGCCGACCTCACGGAGTGCTGGTCGGAGGTGGGAGTGCCGTCGCGCTTCACGGAACGGGCCGCGCACTGGCCGGCCTGGTCCGCCCACATCCGTGTCGAGGATCTTCCTCCAGACGCCCGGACCGGGCGCGGAGCGCCGCTAGGCGAGGAGAGCCGGAAGTGAGCGTCCGGCTCGAAGACCTCTCCGCCTGCTTCCAGGGCATCATCCCGTCCATCATCACGACGTGCAGTGCGGATGGTGAGCCGAACGTCACGTACCTCTCCCAGGTCTACTACGTGGACGGACGGCACGTCGCTCTCTCCTGCCAGTTCTTCAACAAGACGAGACGGAACGTCGACGAGAATCCCTATGCGACCGTACTCGTCCACGATCCTGTCCTTCTGAACTCTGGCGTCTCCGTCTCCGTTTCCAACATTGCGAAACGGAGGCGAGCTCTTCGATCGGATGTCGATGCGGATCCAGGTCATCGCGTCCCACACGGGAATGTCCGAGTCTTCCGGCTCCTCGGCGGATGTCTACGAAGTGCTCTCCGTCGAACGGATGGAGGGGTTCCTCGCCCCGGCGGAGTCGGAGCTGGACCTCGCACCTCCCGTTTCGTCGGGACCGCTCACCGAACTGCGCGGCGTGCAGCTCGTCTCCGGACGGATCGCCCGCGCCGCCGATCTCGACGGTCTCCTCCGAGATGCACTCGAAGCGCTCGACGAAACGCTCGGGTTCTCCCACTCGATGATCCTCGTGCCGGATGATGATGGCGACACGCTCGTCACGATCGCGACCCGCGGCTACGGTGTCTTGTCCGTTGGGGCGTGTCTGCGGGCGACGTCGGTGCTGGAGTCGCCGTGCGTGGCAACAGCGGCGCAGAGGTCACGGTGGGTAGCGGCATCGGTGCCGAGGGTCTCGGTCGGCGATGGCACGATCGGAACCGCGGCCGAGCACCGTCGCATGATCAAGGTGACGGGGATGGGATCCGAACCCGCTACGGTCGCGCCATCCGAGACCGGATCGAGGAGTGCGGCGACGCGGCACGTCTCAGCGCGGAGATCCCTTTGCCGGGCCTCCCGGATGCCCAGGCGCAGCTGCGCTGCCGCTCCTCGCACGGGACCGACTGGTCGGGGTGATCGCCGTCGAGAGCGAGGACCCACTTGCGTTCGACGAGTGGGACGAAGCGTTTCTCCAGTTCTCGCGAACCAGATCGCGCTCGGTATCGACCGGATGCAGGAAATCGAAGAGCAGGATTCGGAGGACGAACACGAACCGGCGGCACGCGCCGGTGAACACACGTCGGCGCACTCCGGCGGAGTCGTCGCGATGGGAGTCGAGGCGATCGGAGCAGATGCGGTGGGAGCCCATGCCGTGGGAGCCCATGCGACCGGAGCCGGGGCGGCGGAAACGAAAGCGCCAGGGCCGGGTGCGACACGGCACGTCTTCGTCTACTATCCGAACGACGACTGCGTTTCGTCGACGGGGAGTATCTCATCCGCAACGTGCCGGGAAAGATCCTGTGGAAGCTGCTCCGTGAGCATCGAGAGCGGACGGACGGAGTTCACGAACCGCGAGCTCGGCTCGACGAGTCGCTCGGCCTTCCTCCGGTGAAGGACAACCTCGAGGCCGGCTCATCCTTCTCCGGAAGCGTCTCGTCGCACGGTGTCCCGGGGTCCGGATCGTTCCCGTACGCCGGGGGCGCTTCGCGCTCCAGATCGACGGCCTGGTCAGCCTCGAAGAGAAAGAGTGCGGAGCGTGACGTCACCGAAGACGCCCCCGGACCGAAGGACCGACGCCCCCACGACAGCAGCGCCCGGCGCGCGAGCCGAACGTACCGGACCCGACGCACCGGGACCTGACGCACCCGACCCGCCGGGCCGATACCGGATGCTCGCCGTCCTCTCGGCGACCGGACTCTGGGATGGCGCTCTGGTTCACGGGGAGTGCGATCGCGCCGGAGCTGGCCCAGCAGTGGTCGCTCACGTCGTCCGAGAAGGCGTGGCTCACGTCGGCCGTGCAGATCGGCTTCGTCGCGGGGACCGCGATCGCCGCGATCCTGAACCTCGCCGACATCCTCTCCGCCGCGCCTATGTGGCATCTCCGCCGTTGCCGCCGCGCTCGCGAACCTGGGCCTCGCCTTCGCGCCCAGCTTCGAGATCGGCATCGCGTGCCGGTTCGCGACGGGGATGTTCCTCGCCGGCGTCTACCACCGGCCATGAAGATGGCGGCAACCTGGTTCCGCTCCGGGCGTGGCTTCGCGATCGGAACGCTCGTCGGTTCACTCGCGCTGGGAAAGTCGACTCCGTACGTGGTGCGTGCGTTTGGGAGCTGTGAACAGGTCGTGTGGGTCGCAACCGCGGGCGCGCCTTCGGCGCCGTGCTCATCCTCGTCACCTACCACGACGGACCGTTCGCGTTCCCGCGCCGTCCGTTCTCGTGGTCGCTCGTCGGGGTCGTCCTTCGGCACGAGAAGACGCAGCTCGCCACGGGCGGCTACCTCGACACATGTGGGAGCTCTACGCGATGTGGACGTGGGTGCCGGTGTTCCTTCTCGCCTCCACCGACGCCTGGTCGGCGGCGACGGGAACTCGATCCCGAACTCGACCGTGAGCCTTCTCGCCTTCGGTGCGATCTCGATCGGCGGGCTCGGCTGTGTCTGGGCGGGATGGGTCTCCGATCGCTGGGGACGGACCAAGATCGTCAACCTCGCGATGGCGCTGAGCGGCCTCTGTTCGCTCGCGGTCGGGCTCGTGTTCGGCATGTCCCCGTGGATCGTCTGGCCGCTCCTCCTCGTCTGGGGCTTCTTCGTGGTCGCGGACTCCGCGCAGTTCAGCGCGATCGACGGAGGTCGCCCCACCGCACGCGGTCGGGACGGCGCTCACGCTCCAGACGTCGATCGGCTTCCTCCTCACCATGGTGACGGTGCAGGGCGTGCCGTGGCTGGCCGACGCGATCGGCTGGCGTTGGTCGTTCGCGGTCCTCGCCCTCGGCCCGGCCGCTGGGATCGCGTCGATTCTGCGGCTGTCGGCCCTGATGAAGCGCTTGGAGCCACACGCGGGTAGGGACGAGGCGACGCAGTTGTCGCGCCTCGGGTGTCGCGATACACTCCTCCGTCATCCTTCGACTCGTGACCTGGGAGGCCGCATGTCCGCAGCACGCAACGTCGGCATCGGAGTGACTGGACTTCTCGTCCTCATCGGAATCCTGCTCGCCGGCGTCTTCGTTCTCAGCAACAGCAAGATGAACCGGACGTACTCGGTGTCGGCCGTCGACCTCACCGTTCGCACGGACTCGGCGTCCGTCGCCCGTGGGGAGTATCTCGTCAGCGCGGTCGTCGCGTGTCGGGACTGTCACGGCGAGGATCTCGGAGGGGCGTACTTCATGGACGCGGGGGCGATGGGAGAGATCGCCGCACCGAACCTCACGAGGGGCACGGGCGGCGTCGGCGGAACGTACTCCGGACGCGACTGGGATCTCGCCCTGCGCCACGGCGTCGCCCCGGACGGACGGGCGCTTCTCTTCATGCCTTCGGAGGCCTACACCCATCTCGCGGACGAAGAGGTGGAAGACATCGTCGCGTACCTCCACTCCCTCCCACCGGTGGACCGGGAGTTCGACTCGCCGAAGCTCGGCCCGGTGACCCGGATGCTGCTCGCGACCGGACAGCCGATCCAGTCTGCCGCCTACCTCGATCACGAACAGAACCGGCCGAAGCGCGCGCCGCAGGGAGCGTCCCTCGAGCGTGGCGCGCACCTCGTGGAAGTGAGCGGTTGCCGGGCCTGTCACGGCGCGGATCTGTCGGGCGGAAAGGTCCCGGGCGCCGACCCGAGCTGGCCGCCGGCCGCGAACCTCACGCCGCATCCGTCCGCACTCGGCCGATACGCCGAACCGACGTTCGAGCACGTCCTCCGTACCGGTGAGAAGCTCGACGGCGGAAAGATCGATCCGACCACGATGCCGTGGCAGGCCTACGCGCAGATGGAGCCGCAGGAGATCCAGGCGATCTGGACGTACCTGCAGTCGGTTCCCGAGGTCGCAGCGAAGTAGGCCGCCGCACCGGCCGCAACCCGTCTTGTGCCGCGCCGGCCCGGAGAGATACTCTCCGTCGTCATGCGACTCCCACATCCCGACTGGCTCGCGACCCGCTGGGGTCGCATCGTGGCCTTCTTCCTCCTCTACGTCACGGAGGGGATCCCGCTCGGCTTCACCGCGACCGCCATCGCGACCCAGATGCGTCGCCAGGGCCTGGGCCCGGCGGAGATCGGCGTCTTCATCGGATCTCTCTACGTACCCTGGGCCTGGAAGTGGGTCGCGGGGCCGTTCGTCGACACCCTGGCCTCGGACCGCCTGGGACGACGACGGATGTGGATCGTCGGGATGCAGCTCGGCATCGTCGCCGTCCTCCTCCTCGCCACGCCGGTCGACTTCGTCGCGAACCTCGGGTACTTCACGACCCTGATCCTCATCCTGAACTCGTTCGGCGCGGTGCAGGACGTCGCAATCGACGCGCTCGCGACCCAGACCCTGAAGGAAGACGAGCGCGGCATCGCGAACGGTTTCATGTTCGCGGGTGCATCGATCGGTCAGGCCATCGGCGGCTCCGCGGTGCTCTACCTCGCCGCGACGATGCCGTTCCAGAACACGTACTACTTCGTCGCGGGGTCGGTCCTCTTCATCACGCTCTTCGTCGGCCTCGGACTGCGCGAACCGAAGCGGCCACCCAAACCAGACGGCGAGGCACACATCGGTGCGCTCGCGTCGATCGGCGCCGAACTCACCTCGTTCGTGAAGGAGTCGCTCTACGCATTCTTCCGCACGCGCGGCGGGTTCGTCGGGCTTCTCTTCGCCATCCTTCCGGCCGGAGCGTACGCGCTCGGCCTCGCCCTCCAGGCCAACCTCGCGGTCGAACTCGGTCTCAGCGATCCCGAAGTCGCGTCGATGAACCTCTGGTCGACGATCATCTTCGCGGTCTTCTGCGTCGGCGGCGGCTGGATCTCGGACCGGCTCGGACGAAGGACGAGTCTCGGCATCTTCCTCGCGCTGACGGCGGCGCCGACGCTCTGGCTCGCCTACGTGATGCAGAAGGACGGCTGGATCTGGGCCGTCGACCCGCAGATGGCGGATCGCCCTCTCCCCGCGGCCGGGCTCGTCACCGTCTTCTGGATCGCAGTGCTCGCGTACAACGCGATCTCGGGGCTCGGGTACGGAGTGCGCACGGCGCTCTTCATGGACGTCACGATTCCGCGCGTGGCGGCGACCCAGTTCACCGCCTACATGGCCATGCTGAACTTCGCGATCAGCTACACCTCGACCTGGCAGGGCCACGCGATCGAACGCTGGGGGTATCCCAAGACCCTGCTCCTCGACTCGCTCGTCGGTCTCGTCTCGATCGCGCTGCTGCCGTTGATGAAGAAGCGCCCGCCTGAGGAGGATCTGGCGGAAGCCGGCCCGGTGGCAGGAGCGTCCGCCGGGGCCTAGGGAGTGAGCGGAGCCGTAGGCGCGTGACCACACGCCCGCTGCGCGCGGGTAGACCTCGAGGTCGAGAAGAGAGAGCTGGGCCGTCCGGATCAGCTCCTCTGGAGCACCGCGACCATCCTCCAGGCGCCCTTCGCGTTGTCGAACGGCACCGCGCGATCGAGGGCGCCGTACCACGCTACGGGCGTGAGCCGATCCACCTGTGCGAAGAGTGCGCGGAGTGTCTGGTAGGTCCAGCAGCGTGAGGGCACGATCTCCCGAAGTGTCCGCGCTTCACGGTCCGCCTCCGTCGCGTCTCCCGCCCGCGTCACCTCGAGCGTCACTGTGACGTCGGTGATCTCCGTGATCGGATCGAACGGGTCGTCCTCGTTTCCCCAGGTGATGTGGACTTCGGTGCCGTTCGCTTCCATCGTCCAGTCCGTCCCCGCCGTCGTGCGCACCCGGAAGCAGTCCGCGGGATGCGAGAACTCGACCACATAGACACCGCCCGGGACGAGCGCCGCGGCCACCCGGTCCAGGTGCGCGCGCATGTCCTCGTTCGTGAGGAGGTGCGCGCAGGAATCGAGGAGCGTCGTCACGAGATGGAACGGCTCCTCCACCTCGAACGAACGCATGTCCGCATGGAGCGCCGTCACGTTCAGCTCCTCGCGCGTCGCCTCCCGCTGGAGCAGGTGGAGCATCGACGGCTCGCGGTCGAGTCCGGCGGACCGGATCCCCCGCTTCGCCATCTCGAGCGCGTGAAAACCCGGCCCGCACGCGAGTTCGAGGAAGGAACCGGCGCCGCAGCCGAACTCCTCCGCCACGGCCGTGAGGAAGTCGCACTCCTTGGGAACGTCCCGGTACCCGAAAGCGATCGCGTACCACTCCGCGGCCTCGTACACTCCGGCAGAAGACGATTCCATTCCGATCTCCTTCGTCGCACGTTGCTTCGGGCCATGGTGGGACCTGTTGTCCCGGCCGTGTTCGACGCCTCCGTCTGCGTCCGAACATCGAGGCGTCACGGTGACGGCGCTGATTTCCGCGATCGGGATGATACCGCATGGCCGTGCAGAACACCGTGGAGACCGATCGATGCGCAACGACTACCTCCTGCTCATGCACAACGACGTCCCCGAGAGCCGACGCCTGCCGGACGAAGCGTGGGGCGTCTACCTGGCCGGTCTTCGTGAATCGGGCGCACTCCAGGGAGGCAGTTCGATCGGGGACGGTGTGTGCATGAAGAAGGAAGGGCCGGCACCGGAGATCACCCGCTACCTCGGTGGCTACATCAAGGTACGCGCCGCCAGCCTCGAGGACGCCCGGCAGCTCGTCGTCGGCAACCCCGTCTATGAGGGCGGAGGAACGGTCGAGGTGCGGGAACTGCCGAAGGACTGACCGGGAACCGACAACCGGCACGCTGCACAAACAGGACCGACGAGACGACTAGAGGGTCTTCCGCATCCGGACGGCATCGTCGCCCGGTCCGTAGTAGTCCGCGCGGATCTCGATCGGTTCGTAACCGCAGCGCTCGTAGAGTCGTCGTGCGGAACGGCGAACGAGCGCAACTTCGAGATCGATCGAGACGCAACCTTCCCTGCGCGACTCCGCTTCGAACCAACGTAGGAGCGACGTCCCGATTCCGCGGTGTCGGCACTCCGGAGCGACGGCTACACTGAGGAGCGCCGCCACCCTGCCCCGCGTCCTCTGGGAGAAGATGCCGGTGATGTAACCGCAGTAGTGGGAGTCGCGCCGACAGACGGCGATCCGCGCCTTCGGGTTCCGCACGTAGTATGCGAACTGTTCCCGTTCCCAACGGTGTTCGGCGTACACGCCTCGGTAGCACGTTCGCTCGAGACGAACGAGTCCGTCGAGATCCTGCCGCTCGGCGGGCCGAACCCGGGGACGGAACTCCCCGGGCTCGAAACGGCGTCCCCGCGTCTGTACGGATGCCATCTCAGGCGGGAGTCTACCCGATCCGCACGACCCGAGTCGTCGACGCTCCTTCCGGAGTCGCGACGCGCAGGAAATAGATCCCGGACCCGACGCGCTGACCCTCGTCGTCGCGGCCGTCCCAACGGACGGCGTGGGCACCGGACGAGAGGGTCCCCTGCGGCAACGTGCGCATGGCCCTTCCGGCCACGTCGTGGACCGAGACGGTGACCGGCCCGGACGCGCCGAGTGAGAACCGTACGGAGACGTCTCCCCAGGCGGGGTTGGGCGATGCGGAGAGATGGAGGACCGCGCCCTCGTCCCCAACCGCGGCACCGTCCAGCGCCTCGACGTCGGCGGTGTCGAAGCACTGGCGGGATGCGATGTGAAGACCGAGCGGACCCGCGGCCAGAAACACGTACGACGGGGACACGGCGACTCCGGCGGAGCTGTTCCCGACGTCCAGGGTCCCGATGCCGACGGGTACGAACGGATCGGTCACGTCCGACACGAAGAGTCCGCCGACCACGTCGCTTGCATAGACCGTGTTCTCACTGAGGCCGACACCGAAGCACTGCCCCCGCGTGTCGATGTTCGCGATGAACGTCGGTACGGCCGGATCGGAGACGTCGATCAGCTGGACACCCTGGCTGTCGTCCGCGACGGCGAGCCGGGTTCCGAGAAGAGCCACGTCCCAGGCCTCGCCGGGAGTATCGAGACCGCCCACGCGGGTCGGAGTGACCGGATCGGAGACGTCGATCACCTGGATACCCGCCTGCCGATCGGCGACGTAGGCGTGGAGGCCATCCGATGCGATGACGACGTCGACGGCGCTCCCAGGCGTGTCGACCGCGCCGACGAGGACCGGCGCCGAAGGCGTGGAGACGTCGACCACCTGGACACCCGTTCCCTCGGCCGCCAGGAGCACGTGGTTACCGAGACGCGCGACCCGCCGGGCGAGCCCGGGAATCGCCAGGGTCGAAACCACCGTGGGCGTGCTCGGTGACGACACGTCCACGATCCGGAGGCCGACGGACGTGTTCGCGAGATAGACGAGACCGTCACCCAACGCAACACCGCGCGTCTCCCCGGGCAGTGCGAGCGAACCGACGATCGTCGGCGCCGAAGGTGAGGACACGTCGATCACCTGGAGACCCGCGTGGTGGTCGGCAACGTATGCGTGTGTCTCGGATGTGATGACGTCGGTGGCCCAACTCGGCGTATCGACGCCTCCCACCGTCTCCACGAGAGCCGGAGCCGCGACGAACACGACACCGAGCCCCTGGAACCCGTCTGCGACGAATGCATGGGTGGCCGAGACGGCCACGTTGCGCGTCCCGCCGGGCGTGACGATGCTCGCGGTGATGAATGCGTTCGTGGGGTCAGACACGTCGACGGTGTGGAGACGGCTCGTGTTCGTCGCGACGTAGGCAAAGTCGCCGTGGAGCGCGACGCCGGGGAGTTCGCTCTCACCTTCCATCCCGACGAACCCGAGCTGCGTCGGTGTCGCCGGGTTCGAGACGTCGATCAGGTAGAGACCGGTGTCGAACACGGTCACGTAGGCGATGTCACCCGAAACCGCGAGCGTGCGCGCCGCAAAGAGCGGGAACTCGCCTGCGAATGTGGGATCGGCCGGATCGGAGACGTCGAGGATCTGGAGCCCACCCGCGTCGTCCGCCACGAGGAGAAGACTTCCCGAGAAGACGAGGTCGTCCGCGCGCGACGGGGTGTCGTAGGTCGAGAGAAGCACGGGTGATGCAGGGGTCGAGACGTCGTAGATCGCCACGCCCGCCGTCCCGATGGCCACGGCGACCAGATCGCCTGCCGAAGCGACGCCGCGCGAAGGCGCGGAGGTTGCCGTTTGGGAGAGAACCGTGGGTGAAGTCGGGACCGTCACGTCGACGATCGCGACGCCGGAACCGGTGGCGAGGGCGGCCATCGACCCCGTCACGGCGACCCCGACGGCGGATCCCGTGAGCGCGGCAGACCCGAGTTCCGCCGGGTGTTCGGGATCGCTCACGTCCACGATCCGGAGGCCACCTGAGCCATCGGCCAGGTAGGCGATCCCGTCCGCGAACGCGACATCGACCGAACTCCCGGGTGTGTCGACGCCGACAACCCAATGCTGGTAGTCACGATAGTCGATGCAGTCGCCTGCCTGGGCCGGGGACGGTAGGAGAGCCCACGCGAGAAGAGCGCAGGCCAGGGTCGTGCTGCGGTCGGACATGACTCCTCCTTTTGGATGGGGATCCGACAGGGAGTCGCGCGAACGGACGGTGAGATACGCCCGGAAACCGCGGAGAACGCGAGGTGGAACGGGAGCGCCCCAGGAGACTCCCGGAGCGTCAGCGCACGGGAAGGTGGAGGCCTGGCGGGTCAGCTCGCGGACGGTGTCGGCTCGCTCCGCGTCAGTCTTCCGTAACGCGGACGTCGCCCGTGCGGGCGAACACCAGTACGGAAGTGACCGGCCCACCCCAGAGCCGACGGACCGCATCTCGGTAGAAGCGCATCTGCGTCTCGTACTTCTCGGCCCGCGCGTCGATCGTCGTCGGCGTCACCCGGTCGGTCTTCCAGTCGAGGACGACCCAGCCCTCTCCGTGCGGGAACACGCAGTCGAGCCGACCCTGGAGCAGCACCCAGTGATGGGCCAGCTCCGCGGCCCACTCCTCGGCGGTCCAGGCGTCGAGGGCGTCGATCTCCATTCGGAGTGCCGGAAGCGCGTGGCAGAGTTCGTCGACGCTCCACTTGAGCGAGAACGGAATCTCCCGTTCGATCTGCGCTCCCGCCGCACGGAGACGAGTGCCCCACTCCGATCGGAAGAACGCTTCGAGGCCCGACTCGATCTCGTCGTCACGGAGGGTCTCCGTGCTCCCTTCCGTACGCGCTTCGGCCGCGAGGGCCGGTCGGACTCCCTCCGCGGTCATGTCCGCGAACGGAATGCGTGCAAGCCAGCCGTGGTAGAGCGTGCCCAGGTTCGCGCGCGTCTCTCGGGCGTCGGAAGACTTCGGCGCGAACTGTACTGCTTCCGGATCGGCCGCCGATACGGGCGCTCCCTCCGCCGCGATCCAGAACGCGGTCGCGTCTTCTCTCAGAGCATCCGCCCGTTCGACGTCCGTCTCGGACTTGAACTCCGTCACCCAGTACTTTCCACGAAGCGAGGTGAGACGCGCGATCGGCGGGATCGGACGTCGTCTCGCCGCGCGCTCCACGATGGCTTCGATGGTGGCGGGATCGTCCTCGAGCTCGAGGACTACGCCTGCAGTCGAAGGGATGGAGGCTGGAGCTGGGACTGAGGTTGGGGTCAGGGCTGGGACCGGGGCTGATGCCGGCTCCGGCGTCTTCCGCAGCGACGGGACCGGATCGTGATCGCTCGCGGCATCAGCCAGCGCAGCGAACATGTCGTAGGTCTGCCCGATGGCCGGCTCCGGCGCCGCAGCGACGTCGCCTCGGGTGCCCGTACCGGCATCGACACTCTCGCGGCCGACATCGGCACCAGCGTGGTCGTCCGCGCCGACACGCGCCGCGTCCGTCTGCGTCGATGCGCCCCCGCCCGAACTCGCACTCGTGCTCGCCGCCAAAGCCGTCTCCGCGAGCGCGGCCGCGAGCACGACCTTCGAGACGAGCGAGACGCGGATGTCGCCGAGCCGGTATTCGGAGCTCCTCTGCGGACACGCGTCCATCTCCTCGGCAGGAAGAGGCGCCGTGCCGGTTCCATACCGGGAATGATACCCGGCGAGCGTCGCAGTTTCCGCGGGCGCGAGTCCCAGCGCTGAGAGTAGCTCCGGATCCACCGCGTGCATCTCGCTCCACGGAAGTGCGCCGACGATCCAGGTCAGCATCGTGCTCGCATGTCGACGTTCGTGGTCCCACACACCTTCGGGAAGCGACTTGGACTCGGGAAGGCCGCGGTGCATTCCGAAGAGGAGGAGCTTCTCCTCCGCCCGCGTCATCGCCACGTAGAGGATCCGCGCTTCCTCCTCGCGGAGTGCCTCTTCCTGTCGCCACTCGAGGAGCTGACGGACGACGCTCTCGCGGCGCGTGTACGTCGTCTCGTCGAACCAGCGAAGCCCGACCCAGTCGCGATCGATCCGGATCCGGCTGGCGAGACGGTCCTTCGTCGAGACCCTCCAGTCGAGCTGCGGAACTACGACGACGGGAAACTCGAGCCCCTTCGACTTGTGGACGGTGAGAATGCGAACGCCGCGACTCTCTCCACGTGTCGCCGGGACGGTCTCCACCGCGTCCGCTTCGTCGAGGAGGTCGATCCGTCCGAGGAACCCGTGGAGGGACGGACCCCGTTCCGATTCGTACGCGCGAGCGAGCCCGAGGAACCTTTCGAGACAGGCGCGCTGCCGGGATCCTTCGCCGGACGCGAATCCGAGCGGCACGAGATGGAGCGAATCGGCGACACGGGCGACGAGCGCGGGCAGCTCACTCCACGGCTCTTCCTCTCTCCACTGGGCGACGCGCTCGAGTGCGTCCCGACAACGGCGACGCAACTCGGCAGGAACGAGGTCCGTCCACGCCTCGTCGGGCTGCCCGAAGCGCTCCGGCTCTCCAGGAGGTGCAAGTGTTTCCGGGATCTCTTCCTCACCGTACGCGACGCCGATGACCGCATCGAGGAAGCCGCGCGCGCTGGGAAACGCGAGCCGGATCCGAAGGAGATCCGCGTTCCCGAACGAGAAAGCGGGAGTGCGCAGTGTCGCGGCAAGCGCGACGTCGTCGCGGGGATTGTCGATGACGCGGAGGACGGAGCGGAGGTCACGGACGATCGGCTCCTCGAAGAGCGATCCACCTCCGGTGAGCTCGGCCGGAATTCCCTCGCGCCGGAGCGCGTCCGCGAAGAGGGACGCGCGGGTGGAACTCCGGAGGAGGATCGCGACGCGACTCCAATCTGGCTCCTTCGCATCGGTGACGCCGGAGACATCAGGGGCGTCGGAGTCGTCAGACGCGTCGGAGACATCAGAGGCGTCGGCGTCATCCGTGCCGTCGAACGAATCGGACGTACTCGATCCGTTCGAGGCACGCGAAGTGTTCGGTGCATCTGAAGCATTCGAGTTGCTCGGTGCACCGGAATCGCCGCCCCACAGAACCGGATCGGAAGCCAGCGCACGAAGCCGCCTCGCCACGTAGCGGGGCTCGAGTTCCGTTGGGTCGATCCACGCATCCGACACCGCGAGCTGCTTCATGCTGAGCCCGGACGCCTTTTCCTTCCCGGCCTGGATGTCGATGAAGTGGAGCTCGACCGGGCTGTCCGCCGTCCGCCTCTTCCCTCCCCGCCTCTTCCCTCCCCGCGGCGAGCGCCTGCTCCGCGTAGTCCGAGCCGATCGTACGTGCATCGAAAAGACGCCCGAAGATGTCGTTCACGACACGGAGGACACCGGGTCGGCTCCGGTAGTTCTCGTTCATGAAGACGGCGACGGGAGTCCCGCCCGGAGCGTGATCGTTCTTGGAGCGAAGCGGCGTGCTCCCGCGCATGACGGAGAGGAAGATGGTCGGGTCGGCGAGCCGGAAGCCGTAGATCGACTGTTTGACGTCCCCGACCCGGAAGCTGCCGCTTGGACACGCGACGGCGGAGAGGATCCGTTCCTGCAGTGCATTGACGTCCTGGTACTCGTCGACGAGCACCTCCCGGAACTGCACGTCGAGCCCGACCGTGGGAGAGAGGATGCGCGCGGCGTGCACTTCGAGGTCCGAGTAGTCGAGCCAACCACCACGACTCTTGTACGCTTCGTAGATCGAGTCCATCTCCCGGACGAGAGAGACGAGGACATGGAGCGATCGCCGCCGCCGCGTCTCCTCGGCGATGAGGTCGGCGGCATCGATACCGAGCTGCTTCACGACGGCGTTGATCAGCTCCTTCGCCGTGTCGTGGAGCGCCTGTACTCCGGGGAGCTTCCCGCCTCCGGTCGGCAGCCGTCCCCAGTCGAAGGAGAGCGTGCCCTGCTGCGCGCCCCGCGGTGCGCCCTCCGGCGTGCCCTGCGGCGAACCCTGCGGCGGTACAGAGCCCTCTCCCTTCGGACTCTGTCCCTTGCCGCCCGTCCCCTTCCGCTGGAGCCGCCCTCGGTTCTCGAGTGCTTCCAGGTAGCGGCCACCCGCACCCGTACCTCCGCCCTCGAGGAACGGATGTTCGGGATAGTCCGACAGCGCAGAGAGAATCTCGTGCTGCACCTTCGTCTTGAGGCCGGCCGCGTCGAGTTCCCGCACCATCTCTTCGTAGAGCGCCCGACCGGTCGACCAGCGTTCGAGGAGACGCGTCTCGAGTTCCGCCACCCACGGGATGTCCTCGGGCGTTTCGGGCGGAGTCGTGTCGGCGAGTCGGTCGAGATAGCTCTCGGGATCGGTCGTCGTGCGTGCGAACTCGTGCAGGCGACGGACGAGGACGCGGAGACTCTCTCCCTGTTCGTCGAAGCCTGCGAGTTCGACGAGGCGGCCGAACTCCGCGCCGAGTTCATCGTCCCGGACGTACCAACGGTGGAAGGTCTGCCGGAGCGCTTCCTCGAGCGCTTCCGTCCGGCCGTGTTCGTCGAGCACGTGGAAGCCTGGCTCGACTCCCGCGAGAAGGAAGTTCTCGCGAAGCAGACGTGCGCAGAACGCATGGATGGTGGAGATGCGTGCCCGGGAGAGCTGAGGCAGGTGACGCCGGAGCTCCGGATCCCGCGTCAGCGCTTCGTAGAGGCGCGTCTTCATCTGACGCGCCGCCTTCTCCGTGAACGTCACGACCAGAACCTGCTCGAGGTCAGCGATCACACCATCCCGCAGCTTCCGGAGGATCCGCTCCACCAGCACGGTCGTCTTCCCGGCCCCGGCTCCCGCGGCGATCAGGACGTCGTGCCCCTCGAGGTGAATGGCCAGCTCCTGGGCCGGCGTCCATCGGAACGTCCGGGCCGTCATTCCACGACCTCCATCCCTTCGAGAGCACTCCGCCGCTTCGGATCGCGATCCCGCCGGAACCGGCAGACACTCGGGAAGTCGCAGCGATCGCAGGGAAGGCGCGACGGTTCGGTCTGGAGAGGACGTGGCTCGACCCACCCGCGCCGCTGGTTGTGCGCGTAGCTACGGAGAAACGTCTCCGCGGTGCCGAGGAGTTCGTCGCGTCGTGCCTCGTTCGGAAGGATCTGGTCGGATCCGCGGCTCACGAGCACGCCCGTATCCCCGTCGATCTCCGCACGTTCGTCCGCGAGGAAGAGTCCGTGCGCCCGCACCTGGAGCGCATTGACCGCGCTAGGATCCGCCTTCTCCTCCCGCGGCGGCGACGGAAGGACGGGCACGTAGAGGCCACCGGCCGGTTCGAGCGCCAGCACCCGCTGCACGTAGAGCAGGTAGGCCGCGAGCTGGAGGTCGACTCCCTTCTCGAGCGACGCGGGCAGTCCCGTCCGGGACGAACGCTTGTAGTCGACCACGAGCGCATAGGCGTGATCGCCCTCCTCGCGCACATCGAGTCGATCGATCTTCCCTCGCAGGTCGAGCGTCCGGCCCTCGGGAAGCGGCATCGAGAGCCCGGGCTCCCCCTCGAGCCCGAAAGGCAGCTCCCGTCTTGCGATGTGGTAACCACTCTTCGAGAGGCGACTCAGCTCGAGGGCGAGGTAGCGTTCGAGCGAACGCCGGGTCGAAGACCAACGGTACCGGCTCGCCTCGTCGACCTGGAACGCGCGGTACTCGGAATCGTTCTCGAGCCGACGGAAGACGACGGCCAGCCGTTCGTGGATCGCCTCGATGCCGAGCTCGGCCGGCGGATCCGTACGTGACGGTTCCCCGCCCTGCGCCAGCTCCGCGTTCGAGGCGCCGCTGAGGAACAGCTCGAGCGCTCGGTGCGCGAGCGTCCCCGTCTCGAGCGGCGTCACCTTCGCTTCCGGCCGCGGCTCCAGCCGTAGCGTACTCCCGGCGAAGTTCCGGAACGGACAGCTCGCGAACTCCTGCAGCCTCGAAACACTCGACGGGATCGGCGACGGATAGACGAGTTCGAGGAGTTCCTCCGGAAGCAGTCCGCCTCGGGACGAGACCAGCCCCGGCGCACCGAACCCGAGTTCGCGTACGACGCGCACGAGTCCGGGCTCGTCCACGACGCGACTCCAGAGCGGATCGTCTGTCGGCAACTCGCCCGCCAAAGGCGACGACGAGGCGATCGACGAGGCGATCGACGAGGCGATCGACGAGGCCTCCGGCGACGCAATTTGCAACGACGCGATCGGCGAGACGTCAGGCGACGCCGCGGGCGCACCGCTCGACCCCGACCCCGCTTCCGTTCGCTCCCGTACCTTCCTCGCGAGTCGCGCAAGCAACGCGGGCGCCAGTTCTGCGCTGTTCTGGATGTCCACGAGCGGAATCTCGTCCTCCTCGTCCTCGGAGTCCGAGAGGATGTCCATGTCCGGGAAGAGTCGCACGAGCTCCGGCACGAGGAACGAAGGCGACGCCTCTCCACCTTCGCCATCTGCACCGAGCCACGTCACGAGCACGCGTTCGGACGCGCGCGTCATCGCGATGTAGAAGAGGTACGCCTCCTCTTCCTGTCGCTCCGTCGCATTCGGACCGAGACGGAGACCGATCGATCCGAGCGCGTCACGATCGTGTTCGCCGAGGATCGGGTCGTCGGACACCGTGCGCGGGAACACACCTTCATTCACCCCACCGACGATCGCAGCGCGTATCCCGGTGACTCGCGAACGCTGCACGTCCGCGACGAGCACCTGTCCCTGCCGCATCGGAGTGACGCCGAGCCTCAGGGCGAGGAGTCCTTCCCGCAAGGAACGCGCGACCTCCTCGGGGCGTGTCGGTACGTTCTCCCAGAGATCGCCGAGTTCGTGAAGGAGTGAACCCAAGCCTTCGTCCACGCGGTTGTCCCAGGCGGGATCGCGAAGCGGAGAGCCGGAGCCTCCGCGCGCGAGACGGCTCAGCTCCGGCACCCAGCTCCGAAGGAGGGCTTCGAGCGCATCCGCGGCGCGACGCCCGGTCCAAGCCTCGCCGAGCCAGGTCCGTTCGAGTTCACGGAGCGGAAGGAGCACGCGGCGACGGATCTCGTCGAGCCGCTGACGTTGCTCCACTCCCAGAGCGGAACGCGGTTGCCGGTCACGTCCGGGAAGCTCTGCCTCCGGACCTTCGTCCTCGTCTCCATCACCCGACGGGCCCTCGTCGCGCGGACGATCGGGATCGAGAAGTTCGATCGGATCCTGCACGACCTCCCCCGCGACGCCGGTGAATCGGCTGCGATCCGGAAGCGCGTAGATCTCCCAGTCGGACGTGTCGTACCAGCGCTCGAAGTCGCGGCCGAGCTCGAGTGACAGGTTCTCGAGCAGGTCGACGTGCGCGGGCGCGATGCCGAGGAGCGGATTCCGGAGGAGCGAGACGACCGAGGCCCGTCTCCAACTCGAGAGGAGCACGTCGAGTGCGCCGAGGAGCAGACGGACCTGCGGGTGGGCGAGGACGGAACGCCGCTCGTCGAGGAAGTAGTCGATGCCGAAGCGTGGAAAGATCCGCCCCACGGCGTCGCGATACCGTTCGACGTCCCGCACGAAGACTCCGATCTGTTCGGGACGGATCGGATCCGGAGAGAGCCGCTGCCAACGGTCGATCGCGCGGGCCCAGGTGTGCACTTCGTGGTAGGGATCACGCGCCGGACGAAGCTGGATCGCCGCGGTGTCCGCGCGTTCGCCTTCCGCAGCGCCGTCCGAGGAAGCAGCGCCCTCGCCGGAGACGCCCTCGACCGAGGACACCGCGCCATCACGGGCGCCCTCGCCGGGCACCGTACCGAGGTCGTAGAGCGTCCGCTCGACCCGCACGAGCTCGGGTGAACGAAAGCGGATCGGGTTGTCGTCCGGGAGCCCGACGGTTCCGTCCACGACCACGCCGGAACGGAGGAGTCGCGACTCGAGCCGGTCGAGACTGCGCGCGACCGGATGGAACGGGAGCCGACGCAGTTCCGCGGACGGCGCCGGATCCATGCAGAACGCGATCTCGAGCGAGGCGCCGGCGAGCGCGAGCGCACTCAGCACCTCGCTCTCTCGCCGCGTCCAGGAGAGGAAGCCATCGACGTACACTTCCGTGCGTCCGAACATCTCGGCTTCCGCCGCGATCAGAGGCAGTACGCCGTGGAGATGCTCCTCCGGGTCGCGCTTCCCCACGTCCCGCAGCCGCCCGTCGTACTCCTGGAAGACCTCCCCGAGCGCGAGCAGCTTCTCCTTCACGCGCGGGCTGACGTCGCTCGCCAGCGCGATCCCCTCGAGGCCGGAGAGGAAGTTCGTCGTCCCATGGTTCCGGACTTCGCCGATGAACCGGCCGAGCTGCTCGAGGAGACCGTGCCGCGTCCGGAGGCTCGCGAGCGGACCGAGCGCCTCCGGAGAGAGGCGCTCCAGGACCGCGCGGAGATACATCGGACGCACGGCAGCGTCGATCGCCGGAGGCGGCGCCAATCCCGCACGTTCATGCAGCCACCACGCGAGTCGACTGAACGAGAGAACGCGGACGTGCCGGAGCCCCTCGAGGTCCGGCACCGCGATCAGCTCGCGGTCGGCCGAGTAGGTGAACTGCTCCGGGACCAGGTAGATCCCCGGGCGTCCACTCTTCTCACAGGCGCGGAGTCGATCGAGACAGCGGTGGGTCTTCCCCGACCCAGCCGGGCCGACGAGGAACCGAACGGTCACGCGCGCTCCCCACCTTCGGGTCCGTAGAACAACACCCAGACGAGGAAGTCGTCCGAGAACTCCTCGAACCGATGGGGCACGCCGGCGGGAACGAAGAGGAAGTCTCCGGAAGCGAACTCGACGCGTTCGTCACCGCGCGAGAAGACACCGCTGCCCCGCACCACTACGTAGACCTCGTCACGCGTATGAGGCGTTTGCAGATCCGACCCGACCGGAGCGTACAGCTCGACGGCGAGCGACCCGTGCTGGAAGAGCTCTGCAAACGGTGCGTTCTCGGAGAGGTTCGCTGCCAGATCCAGGGGAGACAGGTGCCAGTTCATGGAGACCTCCTTGTCTCCCCCAGCATACGGCAACGAACGCGCCACCGCAGCCCGCGAGCGACAAACGTGCGCGCTAGGGCCGGCGAGCGAGGGTCATCCGCGCTAGGGCCGGCGAGCGGAGACTGCCCGCGCCTACTCGAGATGACTCCGGAGCATCCAGGCGTTCTTCTCGTGCACGTCGAGCCGCCGGGTCGCGAGGTCCGCGGTAGCCTGGTCCTTCGCCTCCTCGGCCGCCGCGATCACGTCCTTCGCCACCTGCGCGATCGTCTCCTGATCCTCGACCAAGCGCTGGATCATCTCCTTCGCATTGGGACGCCCCGTCTCTTCCTTCACCACGCTCAGCTTCTGGAAGTCCGAATAGCTCGCCGGCGCAAACGCCCCCAACGACCGTATCCGCTCCGCGATCTCATCCACCGCCAGCGCGAGCTCGGTGTACTGCGTCTCGAACAAGGTATGGAGCGTCGTGAACATCGGCCCCGTCACGTTCCAATGGTAGTTGTGCGTCTTGAGGTAGGTGGTGTAGCTAGTCGCCAACAACCTCTCGAGCGAACCCGTAACCACCGCTTTCGTAGCACTCATCTCACATCTCTCTTCCTGAACCAGTCCTGAGTTCCAACGAGAACCCAAGCCCAGTTCCTCCAACCACTCCGGCCACGTTCCTCTTCCAGGCCAACCTAGAAAGACGCCCAACGCACCCAGAGCGCAACGCCAAAACCAACCCCCTAGGATGCGCCCCACAATCCCCTGTTACCACCCCACGTTTCGCCAGCTCCACCACCACGACTTCCACCCCGCGCCCTCCACCCAGATGCCGATTCGGGTTCTGTTTGGGTTCCGCTCAGGACTCGGTTCGGCGTTCGGTTCGCGTTCGCAATCGTGCCCGGGTCCGGACTCGCATTCGGCTTCCGTCCCGCTCCGGCTCCGAAACTCGTCTCCCCTCCAGCAACGCGCAGATTGAGCTCCCTCGGGGTCCTGTAGGTTTCGTCCCCTCCGAAACCGGAAGGACCCCGAGGGGGCGTACGACAAACGCCCTGCGCTGCAAGAATCACCGAGTACGAAACCAAGCGAGCGAACGGAAAGGAAGGAATGCAACGCAGCAAATCCGAGAAGGGGAATCAGCGAGAGGAATCAGCGAGAGGAATCAGCGAGAGAAGGGCAACGAAAGGAACGCAACGCAGCAAGGCCGAGAAGGCAGCAACGGGAAGACACCGAGAGGCGAGCCCGAGAACGCCCCGAAGGAAGAGGATCAGCTGAGGACGAGAGGCTCCAGCACGCGGAAGCTATAGAGCCCCGCTTCGTCGATCCGGTTCTCCCGGAACTCCGAGTCGGAGAACTCGAGGAAGCGCGAGCACTTGAGGAAGCTCTGCTTGCGGAAGGCGTGGAGGAGGTCCGGTTCCTTCCCGGGCTGGGCGGGAACGGTCAGCCCCTTGCCCCGCTGCCAGTCCCACGGATTGTCGGCCAGGGACACGTAGACACCGAGCGCGGAGAGAATCTCGAGATTCTCGAGCAGACGTCGGCGATAGATGCCGAGATGGTCGCCGCCGAGGATGAGCGAAAACGAGACACCGTCTCCCCACCAGAAGAGAGCGCGGTAGGTGAAGCACTCGTCCTCGGTGATGTAGCGCGGCAGATCGACGAAGGAGTAGGGAAGCCCGTCGAGGTGTTCTCCCTGCCCCACCTTGCCCCTTCGATAGTCGACACCGGCGGGAGCGAGGTAGTTGCCCTTGCGGAGATGACCGGACAGCCGGGTCCTGAGATCGGAGAACGAGCGTTCCATGTTCGCCATCACCTTGTCGCGCACCCGGAACGGCCTCGTGTCCTCGAGAACGCGCAGCTCTTCACGGCTGAACACTTCGCGACTCCGGAACATCGGCGGGGGGGTACCCTCGGCATGGGACGGCTCCGTCCAGGCCGACGGATCCTCCGAACCGGATGACATCGAACCAGAGGACCGGGAACCAGTCGACATCGAGCCCGGTGTGCCCGAACGAGCCGAACCCGGCGGCAGCTCGAACCCCTTTCGTGGGTCGGATCGGTCGGGCTCGGAGCGAGGCATCAGTGCGTGCCCTTGGCGTCGGTCGGTTCCGGCATCCCGTCGGCTTCGTCGTGTCCTTCTCCGCGCACGCGTTCGTGACCGGCGCCGGGACCGCCGTTCCCATTCCCGCTCCCGTGCCCGTTCGCACCGTTGCCGTTCCGCGGCGCCGTCATCCCGGGAACCGCAGCCTCGACGAGACGACGAACGGCTTCCTCGCCGTAGATCTGCGCGGGGAAGAGCATCGGGACGAGACCTTCGAGAAACTGCCTGCGCTTGAGTGCCTGATGGTTCGCGTAGTGCGCACTGTGGAGCGTCCGGAGATAGTTCTCGAGCGTGTAGAGCTGGATCTCCGCCGTGAAGAGATACGGCTGCGGCGCCGGATGCCGCCTCGAGTTGTAGAGGATGTCCATCTCGGCCTTGTAGACCTTGTAGCCGATGCCGGACTGGGGATTGAGCCGGAGGCGGTCGTCCGGATTGAGCTGCGTGTCGACCACGTTCTTGAGACGGAAGTGGCCGCCGAAACGGTCGAAGAGCAGCTCCTTGAGATCTTCGAGCTCGGAGAGGTTCTCGACGATGAACATCACGCCGATGAGGTCACGGATCCACCTGGGATCACTCTCGCCCTTCCGCAGCATCTTGCTCACGATCGACGCGCTGCGGCGCCTCTCCATGCCGGGGAAGAGCTCGGTTACATCGAAGTGATAGTGTTCGCGGCCCTTTCGGTAGAGGTAGGGCACGACCTCCCGCTTGAAGCGGCAGGAGTAGTAGTAGACGTTGAGCCGCACCGGCCGTCCGTCGCGAAGCATCTCCACCTGCTGGAGATCGAACGTCCAACACTCCTGGCCCGGCTCGATCTGATCGGCACCGAGCACGATCGACTGGCCGTCGTTGCCGAGCCCGTAGCAGATCTCGACCTTCCGCCGCTCCGACACGTGCGCGAAGAGGTCCTCCTCGAGCACGGCCTCGACGTGGTCCTTGTGCTCCGCGCCACGCTGCACTTCCCAGCTGTGGTCGACGTCGAAGAACAGCTTGGTCAGGTAGAGCTTCCGGCGCGCCTCGTAGGCGAGCCGCGGGTCCGTCGCATTGAAGATGAGCGTGAGGAGTTCCTGGAAGTCGGAGCAGTCCACCACCTCGGACATCGGCTCGACCGTTTCGCGCGGCCCGACCGGCACCATGTCCAGGAGGCTCTGGATGTAGTGCATGGCCTCGTTCATGTAGTAGGCCGAGGTCGCGAGGTTCGCTTCGAGGAGCCGGTCCTCCCCTGCCGGGTGGAGGAGGGTGTTGAGGAAGCCGTTGTACTTGTCCCGCGACCGGATGACGTCGAGGTACTGATTGTAGAGGTAGCGGAGTATGTCCGGCCGGTTGACCGAGATCTCGGGGTCGAGGAACGGATGGGCGTCGAAAGCGTGTGACGTCATACTGCCCCTTCACGTAGGTGTGCGAGAGCTGGATAGTACCACGTTGGATACCCTCTCCCACGCAGGAGGATCCCGATCGGATGCCTTCCTCCTACAAGTATCGGAAATCGGGGGCGATCCGTTGAGGGGTTCGGTTGTCTGATGAAAGACAATGACTTGGATGAGCCGACATCGGGACTGGTGTCGGCCCGGCAGGAGATCCTGGCACTTCGGCCGGACCCAGGCCGCCGTGGGTCGGAGCTGAACCCGACCCTACGATCCGATACCTGGAGAGTCGTCGATACTCGCCCCTCACTTGCGTTCCGAAACGGCCATCTTCCGGGCTCGATCCACCTTTCCGGGGAGTCGGTGAAGCGGCACCCGTACCTCCTGCCGCCTCGGCGGAGGAGACTCTGTGCGGTCGCGTCCACGGAGGAAACGGCCCGATCGGCGGCCGCGTCACTCGTCGGGCTGGGCTGGCACCGGGCCGGATACGCCGTCGTTCCGGATCCCCCGCCTCCGTCCATGGGCAACGTTCCTCTTCTGACCGGCCCGTCCGATACCGTCCTCTGGGAGCCGTCATCCTGGCTTGCCGACATCGCCCCGGACCTCCCCACGGATGGAGACGCACTCGACTTCGCCTGTGGATCCGGGCGGGACGCCGTCTGGCTCGCCTCGCTCCGGAAGGGGACGGTCCATGGAGTCGACCTCCTTCCCGATGCGCTCCTCCGCGCCCGGGCCCTGAGATCGAGCGCACGCGCCGCTCTTGCCGCGAGGAGCGCCGGTGCGGGCGGACCACACCTCAGCAACGTCCGCTTCCACCAGGCCGACCTCGCCCGCGAACCAGGCGTGTCGCGATGGCTGCCGCCGTCTCGTTGGAACGTCGTCCTCGTGTTCCGCTACCTCGATCGCGGACTCCTCCCCCGGATCGCCGCTTCCCTGCGTCCCGGCGGGCACCTCGTCTATCAGACGTTCCTCGTGGAGCAGCGTGAGAGGAAGGGAAGCCCGCGCAGCGATCACCACCTACTGACGCCGGGCGAGCTCGAGGCAGCGTTTCGTTCGCTCGAGATCCTTCGCTATCAGGAAGGAGACGACGAGGACGGCAACGTCTTCGCGTCGCTCTGGGCGCGACGGCCGGAGTCGTGATCGGCGGAGTTCTGATCGGCGGAGTCGCGATCGGCGGAGTTCTGATCGCCAGCGTCGTCATTACCGGAGTCGTGATCGCGGGCGTCGTGGCCGGCATCTTTCCCGTCGTTCTTTCCGTACCGTCGTGACCAGACCCGGAAGTCGACATCGGGGGTGATGATGTTCTGAGCCTCGAGGCCGCGGAGCCACTCTTCGTCGATCTGGCCGGCGAGGATGTCGTCCGCCAGTCGGGTGAAGTTCGAGAGGTGTCCGTCCACGCGCCACTTCGCATACTCGGTGACGGTTCCGGTGCGGAGGATGAACGCCCAGTCGGAACCCTGCGCGAGGAGGTACTCGCGGGCGGCCTGTGCGAGCGCGCGTTCCGCGAGCACATCGCCCTGCGCATGATGCGTCGAGCGGCCGAGACGGAAGAACTCGTCGGCCAACGCTTCGAGACGCTCACCCGCATCGAGGAGAGGCGGATAGATCCAGTCGTTCGTGGGATCGAGCCAGTACTCGCAGTATCCGTTGTGTCCCCAGGACGACATCGAAGGGGTCGCTTCGTCGATCTGCCCGATCCGCTCCTCATAGTCCGAGGCCGTGATCGTTTCGAGCGTCGACTGATCGTGGTGGAGCTTGAGGAGCAGATACTCGAGCCACTGCGGCCCCTCGAACCACCAGTGCCCGAAGAGCTCCGCGTCGTACGGAGAGACGATGACGGGAGGACGGTCCATCCTCGGCGCCATGTCCTCGACCTGACGGATCCGCCTCGCGATGAAGTCCTCAGCGTGTCGGGCGGCGCGCTCCTTCGCGCGGCGGAAGTCGTAGGGCTCCTTGTGATCGCCCTCCTTCGTCACGCGGTAGTACTTGATCCCGAGGTGCGTGCGGTTTCCGTCGCTGTGGAGGTAGGGGCGGACGTAGTCGTAGTCGAGGTCGAAGCCGACGTCGCGATAGAACTCGCGGTAGTCGGCATCTCCCGGGTAGCCGGCCTCGGCGGACCAGACCTGACGCGACGACTGCGGATCGCGGCCGAACGCGAGCGGACCGCCCGGCGTCCGGATCGGCGCGTACACACCGTAGCGCGGACGCGGCGACGCATGCGTCACGCCGTGCGAGTCGACGAAGAAGTGACGGATCCCGGCTTCGGCGAGCACGGCGTCGACTCCGGGCGCGTAGCCGCATTCCGGAAGCCAGATACCCCGCGGACGTCGTCCGAAGAGCCGCTCGTGATCGTCCGCCGCGGTGAGGACCTGTCCCCGCCAGAGCTGGACGTCGTCCAGCATGAGGGGAAGAAAGCCGTGGGTCGCGCCGCAGGTCAGGATCTCGAGGCAGCCCGCGCGCTCGAACCGCGCGAAAGCGGGAACGAGCCTCCGTCCGTGCACGTGTTCGAACTCGTGACGGGACTGCCGGAAGAGATCGAGGTAGCGCTCGGCGAGATGGCAGAACTCAGGCATCCACCGCGTCCGTTCCACTTCCCGCGTCGCGAGCTCGATGAGTCGATCGAGGTGCCCGAGGAACCGCTCCTGGAGGACGGGATCCTCGAGCATCGCAGTGAGCGTCGGGGACATCGTGAGCGTGAGACGGAAGCGCGCGCCGCCCCGAAGGAGAGAGTCGAACGTACGGAGGAGCGGAAGGTAGGTCTCGATGATCGCTTCGTAGAGCCAGTCTTCCTCGAGCCAGCGATCGTGATCGGGGTGACGCACGAACGGAAGGTGTGCGTGGAGAACCATCAGGAGGAAGCCGCGTGCCGCCATAGTCACTGGGATCTCGCGATCCGCGCTTCGCCTCCTGTGCTCCCGATCCTATTCATTGGCGCGCCCGCATTCGGACGCGCCACTTCATGCACCCGGGACGCTACACCTTCGGGCCCGATTCGGACACCGCCGGAACGCCGCCCGCGGGAAACGCTCCATCAGCTGCGACTCTTGGATCGTCCTCCGCGTCCACCCGTGGTTCGTCTGGTCGTCCGACCCTTCGTGCTACGTCCGCGCGCCTCTGCTTCGCCCGTACCCTCCGCGTCTCCATCGGCGGAGGGCGCCGCTTCGGTACCGGCACTGACATCGGCGTCAACGTCGGCATCGGCCCGCGCCTCGTCCGCGCCGACTTCCCCGAGAATCCGCTCGGACTTCGTCGTCTCGCGCGTCACCCGTGGCGTGATCTCCTTCTCGAACATTCCGTCCTTCGAGACGGCGATGACCGGCACGACCTGCTCCCCGTCGGGGAGCTCGAACCGGACCGTGAACGTCCCATCGGGGCGCAGCGGGATCGGGATGCCCTGAATGGTCACCTTCGCATCCGGCTCGGTCATTCCGGAGACGACGAGCTCTGTCTGCACCGCGAGCCAGAAGCCACGGTCGGCACTCGGCTGCGGCCCCTGCACGGCGGGACGCGCGTGCGGAGAGCTGATCGGCCGGGTCGGACTGGTCGGCCGCGCCCCCGGACTCGTGACCCAACCCGGCTGCGCGCCGGGGCTGGTGGGCCGGGCTCCCGGACTCGTCGGCTGCGCCGCGCTCACGGGGAGCGCGCCGGGGCTCGTCACCGTTGGCTTCGCCACTGGGGCGTCCGGGCGGGGCTGGGCGACGCCGCGCGCGCCGGTCGGAGCCGCTCCCGGCGAGGTGGCGGTGACACCGGCCGGGGCCGTGCCCGTCGCGAGGGCCGTCGCACCACCGTCCTCGGATCCTTCCACTGCGCCGTCCCCGTCGCGACTCGTGCGCCCGCTCCGCCCCTGCGGACGACGTGACGCCTCGAGGTCCCGCTGCAGGACGGGCGCGTCCGTGCGGTCGATCCGCGGAGCAGGGCTCCCGCCCGACTCTTCGTAGAACTTCGCGGCGACCTCGCCCGCGTCCGGATCGGCCGGCCGTTCCGCGGTGTCCTTCGGCGTACGAACTCGGTTGCTCGACGCGACCGGACAGAAGAGGCCGCGATCGGTGAGGAGGCCGATGTCGACACGGTAGTCGCGGTCGGGAATCCCGACGTGGACGTAGGTGCTCTGCTCGTCACCTCCGATTTCCTGATCGAAGAAGCCGGGAGGCTGACTTCCCTCTCCCCCGACTTCCGCGGGCAGGCTGTGGATGCGCAGCACCCAGCGGAGATCCTCGAACGGCACTTCGAGCGCCGACGCGGTCCTGAAGACGTGCTCCTCGTCCAGCTCCCAGAAGACATGGATCCAGTACGGATCCCGCGGAAGCACCCGACAGCGGCTCTTCGAAGGTTCGGCCGGCCCCTGACGTCCGTCGCCCTTCTGGCGCATCGAGTGGATCTCACCCTGCACCTGGTTCGGGTCGACCGGACCGATCACGCCGATCGCATCGAACGAACCGTCGTCTTCGGGTCCTCGTCCGCCGCGGGCGTCCTGTCTCGAGCCGAACGAGTCGCGCGGGTCCCGACGGTTCCGGCCCGGCCCTTCCTGTCGGAAGTCGGTGCGTCCGTCTCGTCCCTTTCCTTCGCGCGCGCGATGGTAATCCTCACGTCTCGCGACGTCCTCTTTCCAGACGCGGGGCAGATCCACACTCGGACGGTTGCCACCGGCCTCCTGCCGCCGCGCATTCTGCGGCGTGCTCTCGGTTCTGCCTTCGGCCTTCCGGCGACGACGTTCCTCGCGTCGACGGGAACGTCGCGAACGGTTCGAGCCGCCGCGACTGTCGTCACCCGCACTCGAACGCTCGAACGCCGGTGTGTAGCTCACGCCCTGGCGCGCTTCTCCGGTTCGGCGCATCGTGTCGCGTGCCTGTTGCGCGCGATCCTGAGTCCGCGCTCCGGACTTCCATTCCGTGCCCGAGCGACTCGGTCCGCTTCCATTTCCGTTTCCGGTTCCGGGCCGGCCCCGACGGTTGCCACCACGCCGGAAGTCCGCAGTCTGTGGGTTGAGGAAGCGGCCATAGTTCGGGTCCGCGCCGTCGATCCGGTTCCAGGGATCGGAGTCGTCGACTTCGTAGCCCCCACCCGCACCGGGGTTCCGGTCGTCACGGTCGCGTCCGCGGCCCCGCCTCCGGCCACGCCGGCCTCGTCCGTCACGACCCTGATCGCGATCGCCATCCGCACGGTCGCCCTCGGGGCGATCGCCGGCAGTGGCGGCGCCAGGTCCGGCGGTCGCCTCGACGTCACCGGTCCGGTTCGTGGCGACGGGGGGCGCGGCAGATGTCGCGGCCGACTCCGTGGCTTGCGGCCGGCGATTCCCCTCTGCGGCGGGGGCCGGGCGATTCGGCTCCGCGGTCACGCCGCTTTCGCGGGACGCGGCAGCGCTGTCGACGCGGGGCGCGGCAGCTCCTCCACTCGCGGGCGCCGGGGCTTCCGCCTTCGCGGCGGTACGAGACCGTCCGGTCCCGGAAGACTTGGCCGAAGGCGTCGCTTCCGCCTTCGCGGCGCGCGGCCGGGCGGCCTTGGGTGCGGCCGGCGCGGGCTCGGCCTTCGCGGCGGCACGCGTGCGCCGGGGCTTGCCGGACGACTCGAGTGCGGCAACGAGCTCGTCCTTGTCCATCTTGCTTCGGCCGGCGACATCGCGATCTCGGGCGAGATCGAGTAGCTCCTTCTTCGTCAGGGAGCTCAGGTCATTCTTCGACATGGGCGTGGGAATCCCTCCAAGACCGCATCTTCAATTGGGAAACGGGGAGCGGTGCGGCTCACCCCTGGTTTTCGGAACTGCGTTCGTGTGGACCTCGGCCGACGGCTCTCTCGCGCATCACTTCGCGCGTCGCTTCGCGGCATGCTGTGCTGGACCGATCCCTCGGCCGAAGCACGACTCATCCATCCGTTAGAGTCGATCGCTCCGCCACCGGTGAGGCATCCGTTCTCGGGGCATGGATCCATCGGGTGGCGATGCTGTTCGGAGCGCGAGTTCGTTCCGGCGCTCCCTTCGATCCCGGGCCCGACGCGGGTGGGGGATCGGAAGGTCGGTCTCCCAGATCAACGTCCGGGACCGACGTCAGAAAGTGAACCATACGAGCGGGATGGCGTCAACCACCCTGGCAGCCCGGAGCGCCCTGCCGAACGGCCGCCCTCGTCCCCAGACACCCCGCGATCCTCCTGCCTCCCTGTGCACCCGGATCCTCCGGGGCCCACAGAACCTGCGTGCATGTTACCCTGCGTCGTCCGTGACACCACGCTCACGGCGACGTCGCGGCCCAGGACGGGCCCCCGACCTGCGAGACCGGCATTCCTCTCGGCTCCCGAGAGCCGTCGTCTCGCAGGGAACGGATCTCATGGAGGAGGTTCGCATGCCCCCAGCCGCGCTGGAACGTCACGGAACCCACGTATATGTGCGGCGACCGACCGCCAGGGACGAAGGGCGCTTCCTTCGCATGACCCGCCAGAGCCAACGGCTCCATCGACCGTGGGTGCACCCGCCACTCACCGAGACCCACTTCGCGCAGTACATCGCCCGGTTCCGGGATCCGCGGAACGTCGGCCTGCTCGTCCTCTCTCGGGAAGACGAGTCCGTGGTCGGCGCCATCCACTTCAACGAGATCGTCCGCGGCATCTTCCAGAGCTGCTACCTCGGCTACTTCGGGAGCCGGGAACACGCGGGACGTGGCTGGATGCGGGAAGCCTTGGGCCTCGCCCTCCATATCGGCTTCCGGGACCTCCGTCTCCACCGTGCGGAGGCGAATATCCAGCCGGACAACGAGGCCTCGCTCCGGCTCGTCCGGAGCCTGGGATTCCGCAAGGAGGGCTACTCACCCCGCTACCTCAAGATCGGCGGACGGTGGAAAGACCACGAGCGCTGGGCCATCCTGTCCGAAGACTGGAAGAGACCGCGGAAGAGCCGATCGACGCAGCGGACGGCCGAGCAGCGTCGCGTTCGAACCTGAAGGAGACCCTGATGACCGGTCCCGGACAGCAAAGCGTCGAATCGTACGCGAGGGTCGCACGGATCCTGTGGATCGCGTTCCTGTTCAGCATGATCGTGCACGGCGTGGTTCCCCGATTCGTCCCGATGGAAGGGGAACCGACCACGGGCCTCGACCTGATCTTCTGGACGGTCGCGGGCCTGCTCGCGCTCGGCGCCCTCGGCTACAGGAAGTGGGCCTTCTCCGACGACGCCCTCCGCCGTGCCGTGGGAATGACTCCCGGCTCCGCTCCCGTGACGGACGCCGCATCCCGCGAGCGGCGACAACTCGCCCTCGCTCAGCTCGCGCTCCGTCATCAGATCGTGGTGCTCGCGATCCTCGACGGAATCAGCGTGCTCGGCCTGGTCCACGCGTTCCTCGCCAAGGACCCTTCGGCCGCGCTCTCGTTCGCCGGAGTCGCACTGGCACTCGCCCTCACCTCCTACCCGCGTGTAACCGAGGTGGTCGAGCGATCCCGAGCCTGGGGCTAACGGAGTGGTCTTCCTCTTCATCGCATTGGGAGGAGCGATCGGCGCGTGCTGCAGGTACGCAGTCACCCTCCTCGCGTCCCGGATCTGGCCGGAACAGAGCCTTCCCATCGGAACGCTCGGCGCGAACATCCTCGGTTGCCTCTGCATCGGCGTGCTCGCGGGACTTGCGGAGTCGCGACTGGCCCTCTCCCCCGAAGCGCGATCCTTCCTCTTCGTCGGACTCCTCGGCGGATTCACCACCTTCTCGAGCTTCGGACTCGAGACGTTCCTCCTCCTACGCGAGGGGAACTACGGCTGGGCCGCACTCTACGTGCTCTTCCAGGTGGGAGTCGGTCTCGTCGTCGTCGCGGGTGGGTACGCTCTGGGTCGTCTCGCAGCGTGAGGATCGGCTGCCCCTGGTCGCTGCGATGTCCGGGATCTCGATGATGGGCGCGGACGCGATCCGAGTCGCAGGCCGAGACCGGCAGGCTTCCTGACACAGACCCGTGGGGACTCTCTCAGCGCCCGCGCTAGGACGCCGCTTCCGCGGGCGGCTCCGCCGGGCCGTCACCACTCGATGCCTCTCCGGCCTGGAAGAACCGGTCGAGCACCCGTTCGATGTCGCTCCGAACGAAAGGCTTCGCGACGTAGTCGTTCATCCCGGAGAGGAAGCAACGCTCCCGGTCCCCGGTGAGCGCATTCGCCGTGAGCGCCACGATCGGCGTCCGCCGGAGGACCTTCCGGCGCATCTCGATGGCGCGGATCTCCTCGCTCGCCGCGAACCCGTCCATCTCCGGCATCTGACAGTCCATGAAGATCACGTCGAACGTGGACGAGCGGAAGCTCTCGACCGCCTCCCGTCCGTTCTCCGCGATGTCCACCGTGCAGTTGGAGCGCTCGAGGATGTGCTGTGCGAGCCTCCGGTTCACCGCATTGTCCTCGACCAGGAGAACGTGGAGCGAGCGGCGACGGATTGCGGTTCCAGGTCGATGGACGTCCTGGTCCGGACAGCCGGAGCACTCGGACCTCTCCGTCCCGAGCACCGTGGCCAGCTGCTGCGTGCGGAGGAACGGCTTGACGAGGAAGTCGTCCCAACCTGCTTCCCGCAGGCGAACCAGATCCTTCTTCGTGCGGCGCGGAGTGAGCAGCGCGCACCTCGGGTTCGGTCCCACGATCGACCGAAGCCGAGCGAGGTCCTCTCGTCCGCTGCCCTGGATCGTCGCGGCGTCGACGGCGACGAACGTCAGTGGAAGCGCGTTCGGCCCCGCGCCGACGACTTCACGGTTCACATCCGCGATCGACGACACGGTGGCGAACTCCATCGCGAGCGCCTTCGCTTCGATGCAGAGCGAACGTCCGAGCGAGAGAGACGTCGTGACGATGATCCCGCGCGCATCCACCTCGGGTACCGGGTCGGGCTTCCAGTCTCCGGTGATGGGAAGACGGAACCAGAACGTCGTGCCCTGGCCGGGCTCGCTCTCGACTCCGATCTCTCCGCCCATCGCTTCCACGAGACGCTTGCTGATCGCGAGGCCAAGTCCGGTACCACCGAACCTCCGGGCCGGAGAGGCGTCCACCTGCGTGAACCGTTCGAAGATCGAGGCCTGTTTCTCGTACGGAATCCCGACTCCCGAGTCCACGACGCGGAACCGCACGAAGCCGGGGTCCGATACTTCCGCCGCGATGGTGACGGGAGAGTCGCTCGAGAACTTGACCGCGTTTCCGATCAGGTTGACGAGGATCTGACGAAGACGGTTCGCGTCGCCGATCAGGGTACGCGGCGTGTCTTCCTCCCACACGAGGAAGAGCTCGACCCCCTGGCTCTGCGCGTTGAGGGCGAGGAGTTCGACCACGTCCGCGACGACGGACCGGACCTCGAACGGCACGTTCTCGAGCACGAACTTCCCGGCTTCGAGCTTCGAGAAGTCGAGGATGTCGTTGATGATGTGGAGGAGCGCGACACCGCTGCTCCGCGCCGTCTCCACCATCTCACGCTGCTCACCGTCGATGATCGAGTCGAGCACGAGGTCGAGATACCCGAGCACTCCGTTGAGCGGAGTCCGGATCTCGTGGCTCATGGTGGCGAGGAATTCGCTCTTCGCGCGGGTCGCCGCCTCCGCCGCATCCCGGGCGCGCCCGAGCTCGACTTCATTCTCCTTGATCGCCGTGATGTCGAGATACGTACCGAGCACTCCGAAGATGTGTCCGTCCCGGTCGTGGAGCGGCATCTTACAGGTGGAGAGGAGCCGGGTCTGGCCGTCGTCGGTCAGGATCGGCTCGATGATGTCCATCTCGGACCGGCCCGTGCTCATGATCCGTTTGTCGCACGAACGGAAGAAGTCCGCCTGCTCGGTCGTCCAGGGCATGTCGTAGTCGGTGAGCCCCAGGGGGTCGAGTCCGCAGTCCTTGCGGAACGCCTCGTTCGTCCCGAGGTAGTGCCCCGCTTCGTCCTTCCAGAAGACTCGTTGGGGAAGCGCGTCGACGATCTGCTGGAGAATTCCCGATGCGTCGGAACTGCCGTCGGCGGCGCCCGGGCCGGCAGCGTTGGAACTGCTGCCATCGCTGCTCTGCGCCGCAGACGTCGATTCGCTCGTGACATCGCGCAGTCGAACCTGTGCCTGATGACAGGCCTCCTCGGAAGCCATGACGCGCAGGAGCAACGTGATCGTATCGAGTGCGGGCGCGATCGCCCCGAGCACGACGGGAGAGAACCCACCGGGACGATCCCAGAGCGTGAGCGCGCCGAAGAGTCGGCCGCCACTGTGGAGCGGGATCCCGGCGTAGCTGTCCTGGAACGCGAGAAGCTCGCGTGCGCGGTCCGCAAAGTATCCGGTCGAGTCACGGTCCACGACGAACGGATCTCCCGCCCCGACCCACCCGCCGACGAGTGTCTGCAGATCGGCGAACTGGAGTCCCGATTCCTGCGAGGGTGCGAGAGACGACCCGAGTTCATCCGATGCGGCGGCCCCGATCGCCGGCGCGCCGTGCACGTCCGCGGGTTCACAACACCGCACCGTTTCGAGATCCGCGCCGGCCTCTGTCTCGCGAATGTAGACGAGGCAACCGCCGCGGCTTCCGGTCACGCCCACGATCGCAACGAGAAGGCTTTGCAGAGAGTGAGCGGGAGGAGTCGCATCGAGGAAGCCGGACTGCGCGGAGAAGACGGCAGACGCGAGCTGCCCCAGGTTCCGCGGCTCGTTCGTCGGGGAAACCGGGGCGGTGTTCGCGGGCTCCACCGGCTGCGCGCTCTGTGTATCGCCAGGCTTCGTGGTCATCGCTCCCGACGGCTCCAATGGAATCGCTGCCCGCCTCCGGGACGAGGAGGGCTCATCGCATAGATCGGTCCACGCGACTCGCTTCTGGAGCGATTGAGGGAGAACCCGCGGCGAGGCGTGGGTGATCCGACAGGACGTGGGCCCCGGTGGACTCGGCGCTCGCCTCAAACAACTGGCAGTGTGAAACTTAGTCCCTAGGGTCCGACCGCGTCGGGGTCCCCGTCCAGGAGGCCGAAGGGTGGCGCCAGGATCAGCGGCTTGCCGAGATGCCGATCGAGCACGCCCAGATGCAACTGCTCAGGCGCCGGAAGCCCCGACCAGACCGCCTGCCCGAGACGCGCCTCGAGACGCGAGAGCGACGTCTTCTCCGCGGCACCGGCACCGAGCCCGAGGAGCTTGGGCGTGAGAAAGTCCGGACGGAAGAGGCCCACCTCGGGCCCTTCGACCACGGCGATCTCCTGAATCGCGCGGATGCCGGCCCGCTCCTTCGCGAGCGCAAGGCCGTCCCAGAGTCCACCGACACCGTCGGCGAGCCCGTTCGCGATCCCGGCACGGCCACTCCACACGCGGCCCTGACCGATCGCGTCGACGGCCGACTCCTCCATGTCGCGCCCCTCGGCGACCGCGGAAACGAAGTCACCGTAGAGCTGGCGGATGAGGAGTTCGGCGCGCGCACGCTCTTCGGCGCTCATCGGACGATGCGGCATCGACGCACCGATCAACGGCACGGCCGGACCCCGCATCAGGTCGGCCGACTTCCCTCGTGAGATGCCGTCATAGTCCCACCCGATCTTCGTCCCGAGGCTGTCGTCCCAGACGTGCGCGAGGATGACGCCGATGGAACCGGTCACGGTGAACGGAGAGACGAGGATCTCGTCGCCGTACATCGAGAGCCAGTAGCCACCCGAGGCCGCGACCTGTCCCTGTGAAATGATGACCGGCTTCTTCTTCGACGCTTCCCGGAGCTCACGCGCCACGAGGTCGCTCGGCAGCGGGTCGCCTCCGGGAGAGTCGACGCGCAGCACGATCGCGCGGATGGTGCGGTCACCGGCCGCCTTCTTCACCGCCTTGGAGAGCGTGCGTCCGCGGATCCCCGTGTCCATGTCGCACGGGCCGATCGCGTAGAGCAGCGCGATCCGCGGCGGCTCGCCCCACTCCTCGGGCGCCCAGATCGGATCGCCGTGGAGCGCGCCGAGCGTGGCGGCGACACCGCCGACCTCGTTCCGTCGCGCGGCTTTCGGCGCCGCCTTTCTCGCGTCCTCGAACGTACCGACGCTGTCGACCAGACCGAGCTCCATCGCTTCCCTCGGGAAGACCATGCCGCGGTCGTCGACGATCCGGTCCCACGCATCGCGCGTGAGCCCGCGCGACGTCACGATCTCGGCGACGGCCTCTTCGTAGAAGTCGTCGAGGAGCGCGGAGAGCTGCTCCCTGTCCGCGTCGGAGAGAGACGTGCGCGAGAACGTCTCGACCGCGGACTTGTACGTGAAGAAGCGGAGCTCGTCGAAGCCGACACCGGCCTTCTCGAGGGCCCTCTGGTAGTACGTCCGTCCGAAGTGGACGCCGGTGACTTCGAGGTCCCCCTGCGGATCCATCCAGATCTGGTCCGCAACCGTGGCCAGCACGTACTGGCCGAGTCCGAGCCGATCGAAGTGGACGATCACCTTCTTGCCGCGATCGTGGAGCGCCGCGAGCTGGGAGCGAACTTCCCAGAGCCCCTCGAACGACATTCGGAGTCCGGACATCTTCACGACGACGCCTTCGACTTCGGGACTCTCCGCATAGCGCGCGATCCGGCCGAGCAGACCGAGCAGCCGCGTGCGGTCGTCGAACCAGCGGTAGTTCTGATAGACGACCGGCCCGCCCAGATCGAGCGTCGGATAGGCGCGCGGCGGGTAGAGCCACTGCGCGAGGTTCGGGCTCTCCACGAACTCGAGCGCGAAGGTGCGCGCGAGTTCGGAGTCGCTCGAGATGGTGGAACGGTATGAACCACGCATCCCACGGGACGGAGCGAGTTCGACCCGGAACGACCACTGTTCGGGACGCGTGTAGTCGCCCGGCGAAACGGCGTCACTCCCACCCCACCACGCGGCGCCGTCCCGTTCCGGCTGATAGCGGAGCGCGGCCGTCACCCCGGGCACGACGTCCACTTCCGCGCCGAGCCCGAAGGGGAGCTTCTTCCAGTCCTGCTCGTCGGACTTCCAGACGTCCGCGAAGAACGTGAGCCGTGGCCCGACCGGACGGAAGCCGAGGTCCGCCTGCCAGTAGTCGGGACCGGGGCCCTTGTCCCAGGCGCGGACGAGCCCGAGGGATCCGTAGCGACAGCGCTGCACGCTTCCCGAGGTGATCTTCTCCGTCTTCCCGAACACGGCGTTGCCGCCTCGCGTCCAGGTGTAGGAGATCCCGGACGACGTGCTGCGGTTGCCGAAGCCGAGCCCGGCCACGTACTCGAAGCGGTCGTCGTCGTAGAGTTCGGGCCGGGTGTGCGTCAGTCCGAGTCCGAGGTGCTGGAACGACACCACACCGCGGAAACGATGGTCGGAGAACGCGCCGAGATCCGCACGCCGGGAGCCGCGCGTGTCCGTCTGGAAGTCGTCCCACCCGAGGTAGACGCCACCCCGGCCGACGATCGGCCAGGCGGCCGGGTTGTACAGCCCCGCCAGTGGGCTGTCGGAAACGCCGGGAGCCGAGACGAGCGGATCGAGATCGGGAATCGACGAGGGAGACGCGTACGGCGAGGAGTGGGACTCCGATGCGGTGAGTCCCAGGATGAGGAACGCGGCCAGGAAACAGGCAGCCGGAGACCACACAGTCCAGAGACGCACGGCCGCGAACGATGCAGCGATGAGCGGTGCGACCGGAGACAGCCGCCGTATCGGATGAAGCGTCCGTACGCCTCTTCCGCCAACACCAACGGGACGGTGGCGCGTGCCTCCGTCCCGAAGCTGAGAGTCCGCGGGACGCACACCGGCGCTGAAGCCGACGTACGCCCCACCGTCGTCGATTTCGTGGCTACTTGTTGCCGAAGAGTCCTCCGAGCATGCCGAGCCCCTTCTTCGCGATATCCTGCATGTCGACATCACCGTCTCCATCCGCATCGAGCAGATTGCCGAGAAGTCCCATCTCGGCCGGTGCCTTCTGCTCGAGGGTCTGACGCTCCCCGCCCAGGAGGCTGGCGAGCCCGTTCGCATCCATGCCACGCTGACGCTGCTGCTTGCCGAGCGCTCCCAGCACCAGGGGCGCCGCCATCGCGAGCAACTTGCTGACCTGTCCCATGTCGAGCCCGGACGTCTTGGCCAGGCCTTGCTCGACCCTTCCCTGCCGTCCACCGAGCACGTGATTCAGAATGGCGGAACCATCCGCCGTATCGCCCTTGCCGAGATAACCCATGACGTTGTCGAGGACGCTGCCGTCGTGATCGCGCTGGAGTGCGCCGAGCAGCGACTCCGCACCCTGACCGGACTGTGCGTTGCGCGCGAGCGCACCCATGAGCATCGGGAGTGCGGCACCGAGTACGTTCTGCGTCGCGCGCTCATCCGCGCCGACCTGACGGCTCATCTCCTTGACCGCGTCTCCACCGAGCTGCTGCTGCAAGAGATCCATGATCATAGACATCGTTCGTTCCCTTTCCTCGGACTCGTGGAGGGGAGCGGCGCCCCTCTGACATCTCCCCGCGCCGGCCTGGGCGGGGGTACCCAAAACTCGGACCCATGCAGACACACGAAGGTCACGGGCCAATCGACATCGGGCCGAGAGGAACCGTCCGGATCGGGCCGGGTCGCGAGGGTCACCGGCCGTCTGGCCCTGGGCCGGGGAGCCATGATCGCAGGACGCTTCTCCGCTGACAACGGGAACGGGAGTTCGTAACCAATCTCACACCCAGGCCCGCGAGCTCGGCGGATCCGGACGGGAGCGGGCGGCGGTGAGGCTCTGGACGCTCTCGACGATCCAACTGCCCTCCCGCAGAGTTCGGATGGCGTCGACCACGGCACGACTTCCGGAGAGCGTCGTGACGCAGGGAACCCCGAATGCGAGCGCGGCGCGCCGGATCGCGGTCTCGTCGAAATGAGACTCCCGACCGAGCGGTGTGTTGATCACGAGTTCGACCTGACCGTCGGCGATGAGGTCCGCGACGTGCGGATTCCCCTCGTTCACCTTGAACACCGTCTCGACGTCGAGACCACGTTCCCGAAGGAAGCGGGCCGTGCCCGCGGTCGCGAGGAGGTGGAAACCGAGCCGTGCGAGATCACGCGCGATCGGGAAGAGTTCCTCTTTGTCGTTGTCGTGGACGCTGAGGAACGCGTTGCCTTCGTGCGGAATCCGGATCCCGGCGCCGAGCGAGGCCTTGAGATACGCCTCTCCGAACGTGCGCCCGATCCCGAGCACCTCTCCCGTGGACCGCATCTCGGGCCCGAGAAGCGTGTCGACCTCGGGGAACCGGTTCGAGGAGAACACCGGCATCTTCACGATCACGCGGTTCGGGAGGTAGCGTTCGTACGCGAGAAGCGGAAGAGCACCGGGATGCCCCGCGCCACCGGCGTGTCCTGCCCCGCTACCGTACTCGGTCACCGTGTGGGCGGAGTCCGATGACGGCCGCGCGTCCTCGCGGGGCGCGAGCACCTGACGCGGCAGAATCGAGTCCAACTTCGTCCCCAGGATGACCCGGGTCGCGATCCGCGCGAGAGGAAGGCCGATCGCCTTGCTCACGTACGGAATCGTTCGCGACGCGCGCGGGTTCGCTTCGATCACGTAGATCGTGCCGTCCTTGATCGCGAACTGGACGTTGAGCAGCCCCACGACCTCGAGGGCTCGGGCCAGCCTCACCGTGTAGTCGGCGAGGATCTGCTGATCCGCATGGGAGACCTTGTACGGCGGAAGGACGCACGCGGAGTCGCCCGAGTGGATCCCCGCCTCCTCGATGTGCTGCTGGATCCCGGCGACGAACACGTCCGCGCCGTCCGAGACCGCGTCGACGTCGAGTTCGAATGCGTCCTCGAGGAACCGGTCGAGGAAGAGCGGATGCCCCTGCGAGAGGTCGAGCGCGGTCTGCGCGAACCCGCGCAGCGACCCTTCGTCGTACACCACCTGCATGGCACGTCCGCCGAGGACGTAGGAGGGACGCACCATGACCGGATAGCCGATCTCCTCGGCCCGGACGCACGCTTCGTCCACGGAGAGCGCCGTGCCCATGGCCGGCCGCGGAATGCCCAGCGACTCGCAGAGGTCGGCGAACCGGTAGCGATCCTCGGCCAGGTCGATCGATCGAACGGACGTGCCGAGGATCTTCACACCCGCCTGCTCCAGGGCATGGGCCAGGTTGAGCGGTGTCTGCCCGCCGAACTGGACGATCACGCCCTCCGGCGACTCCCGGTCCACCACGTTCATCACGTCCTCGAACGTCACGGGCTCGAAGTAGAGCCGGTCGGCCGTGTCGTAGTCGGTCGAAACCGTCTCCGGATTGCAGTTGAGGAGGATCGACTCGAGCCCCATCTCGCGCAGGGAGAAGGCGGCATGGCAGGCGCAGTAGTCGAACTCGATCCCCTGTCCGATCCGGATCGGTCCCCCACCCAGCACCAGCACCTTGCGCTCGTTCGTCGGCTCGGCCTCACAGCGTGACTCGTAGGTGGAGTAGAGATAGGGCGTGAACGACTGGAACTCACCCGCACACGTGTCGACGCGATGGAAGACGGGCGTGACTCCGTGTGCGTTCCGCGCCCGCCGCACCTCGCTCGGATCGCAGGCGAGGAGCTTCCCGAGACGGGGATCGGAGAACCCCATCCGCTTGAGACGTCGCCATTCGCTCGCCGGGACTTCGGAGACCGTGGTCTTCGCATCCGCCAACGCCCGCTCGGTGTGGACGATCTCCTCGAGCTCCTGGAGGAACCAGGGACCGATCGCGGAGATCTCGGACACGGTCTCCACCGTGTACCCACGGCGGAACGCCTCGCGGAGCGAGTACATCCGCTCGGGGTCGGGAACGCGGAGCTTCTGTTCGAGGGCCTTCCCGTCGAGACCGGCGAGGCGTTCCTGCACTTCGCGTGCACCCCGACTCGTGGAGAGCTCGAGGGAACGCATCCCCTTCTGGAGCGCCTCCTGGAACGTCCGTCCGATCGCCATCACTTCGCCGACCGAACGCATCTGCGTACCGAGTTCGTTCACCGCACCAGGGAACTTCTCGAAGTTCCAGCGCGGGATCTTCACGACGACGTAGTCGAGCGCGGGCTCGAAGCAGGCGGGGGTCTTCTCCGTGATGTCGTTCGCGACCTCGTCGAGGCGATAGCCGACCGCGAGACGGGCCGCGATCTTCGCGATCGGAAAGCCGGTCGCCTTGGAGGCGAGTGCCGACGACCGCGAAACGCGCGGATTCATCTCGATCACGGTGATCCGGCGCGTCGTCGGATGGAGCGCGAACTGGATGTTCGAACCACCGGTCTCGACGCCGACCCTCCGGATGACCTGGAACGCTTGGTCGCGCATCGTCTGGAGTTCCCGATCGGTCAGCGTCATGGCCGGAGCGACGGTGATCGAGTCCCCGGTGTGGACGCCCATCGGATCGAAGTTCTCGATCGAGCAGATGACGACGGCCTGGTCCGCGCCGTCGCGCATGACTTCGAGTTCGTACTCGTACCAGCCGTGCACGGACTCCTCGACCAGCACCTGATGGACCGGCGAGAGCTCGAGCCCCCGCTCGACCACGCGGATGAACTCTTCCTGATCCCGCGCGGCGCCACTCCCCCTCCCCCCGAGCGTGAACGACGCCCGGACGACGAGAGGGAATCCGAACTCCTCCGCCGCTTCGAGCGCTTCGCTCTTGCTCGAAACGAGACGACTCCGTGGCACGTCGAGCCCGATCTCGATCATCGCTTCCTTGAAACGGAGACGGTCCTCGGCGAGCCGGAGCGCATCCGGGTTCGCGCCGAGCATCCGCACGCCGTACCGCTCGAGCACACCCGCGTCCGCGAGTTCGAGCGCGAGGTTGATCGCGGTCTGGCCGCCGACGGTGGGCAGGATCGCGTCCGGACGTTCGTGGTCGATGACCCTTCGGAGCGACTCGAGCGTGAGGGGCTCGATGTAGGTCGCGTCGGCCGCGGTCAGGAGATCCGGATCCGTCATGATCGTCGCCGGATTCGAGTTCACCAGGATGACGCGGTAGCCTTCCTGGGAGAGAGCCTTCACAGCCTGCGTACCGGAGTAGTCGAACTCGCAGGCCTGACCGATCACGATCGGCCCGGAACCCAACACCAGGATCGATCGCAGCGACGTATCTTTGGGCATGCCCCTTCCCTTCGCTCGGGTATCTCTGTACCCCGTTGTCCCTCGAGCCCTCTCGGAGCCCGACGGTTCTCGCAGTCTGCTAGTGCGTACGGAGACTCTTCACGAACTCGTCGAAGATGGAATCCGCTTCATGTGGACCCGGCGACGCCTCCGGATGGAACTGGACGCTGGTCACGCGCAGGTCCCGGCACCGGATCCCCTGGACCGTGCCATCGTTGAGGTTCACGTGGCTCACCTCCACTCCGGGCGGCAGGGTCGACGCGTCGATGGCGTAGTTGTGATTCTGCGACGTGATCGACACCGAATCCCCCGAGACCTCGCGCACGGGATGGTTCGCGCCGTGATGTCCAAAGGGAAGACGCGTGATCTGGCAGCCGAGGGCCATCCCGGTGAGCTGATGACCGAGACAGATCGCGAGCGTCGGGAACCCTTCCAGGATCTGCTTCACGGTCGGGACGAGCTCTTCGAGACTCTCGGGATCGCCCGGCCCGTTCGACAGGACGACTCCGTCCGGCTTCCGCGCGACGAGCTCCTCGAACGACGTCGTGGCCGGTACCACTTCGACGCGGCAACCACGGCTCGCGAGCGAGCGGAGGATGTTCGTCTTCGTCCCGAAGTCGAGAACGACGATGCGGGGACTTCCCTCCTCCCCCTCCGCGAAGACATACGGCTCCGGGGACGTCACGGCGTCGACCGCACGGATCTCCGCCATGCGAGGCAGCTGACGCGCTCTTTCGACCGCCGCTCCCGGATCCGACACCTCCGTCGTCATCCAGGCGCGGAGGTTGCCGTGCTCGCGGATGTGGAGCGTGAGCGCACGCGTGTCGATGTCCGTGATCCCGAACGCCCCGTTCTGCTGGAGGTACTCGGGAAGCGACGCCACCGCCGCCGCGTGCGTCGGACGCTGGCTCACCGCGCGGGTGATCACGCCGGCCGCCCGGAACGTCTTCGACTCGGACTCCTCGGCGTGGATCCCGTAGTTCCCGATCTGGGGGGCGGTGAAGACCACGATCTGCCCGTGGTAGGACGGATCGGTCAGCACTTCCTGGTATCCGGTCATCGCCGTATTGAAGACGACTTCTCCACCACACGGTTCGAGGCCGGCGAACGCCTGGCCTCGGAATAGAGTCCCGTCTTCTAGGGCGAGCAGTGCGTCCATCGACGCCTCCCTCCTTGCGTGAATGGCGGTTCGGGGAGGCGCCTCGAGGGCTGGACCCGAGCTCCGCGGTAGAACGCAGTCTCGGGAAAGGAACACTACGCGAGAGAGGCCCCGGGCAGCAACGGAGAGATGCCGCGGAGCGCACAAACCGTCCCGCGAGGGGCCCCGGCCCGCGGGGCGCCCCCATCAGGAGGTCAGAAGGAAGGTGCGAGATCGCCGCGAAGGGCTCGAGGAAGGGGAGTGAGACGCCCTATCAGCTGGCCTTCTCGCCGTAGACGACCTTCTCGAGCATGGCCAGCATCGCCTGGATGTCGCCCGCGTTGGAGGTCAGATCCGTGCTGGCGGAGGAAGTCTCCTCGGCGCTCGCGGCGTTCGTCTGGGTGACCCGTTCCATCCGATTGACGGCGGTCCGGATCTGGTCGATCCCCTTGGCCTGCTCCTGGTTGGCCCGCGCCACCCCGGAGAAGAGCTGGTCGACCTTCTCGATGTCGGTGTGGATCCGGCTGAGGAGTTCGTTCATCTGACCCGCGGCGAGGACGCCCTCGTTCGAGATGTCCTGCGACTCGGAGATCATGGTGGAGGTGGACCGGGCGGCGTCGGCACTGCGGGAGGCGAGGTTTCGGACCTCGTCCGCCACGACGGCGAAGCCTCGGCCGGCGTCCCCCGCCCTCGCCGCTTCGACCGCGGCGTTGAGCGCGAGCAAGTTGGTCTGGAACGCGATCTCGTCGATCGTCTGGATGATCCGGGCCGTCTCGTCGGACGACTGCTTGATCTTCTGCATCGTCTCGGCCATGTAGTTCATGGCACCCCGGCCCTCGGAAGCCGAGTGCTTCATCCCCGCGCCCAGGCGGTTCGCCTCTTCCGCGGCGTCCGCGTTGCTGTGCATCATGGCCCCGAGTTCTTCGAGTGCCGCCGACGTCTCCTCGATGTTCGCCGCCTGCCCCGTGGCTCCTTCGGCGATCGACTGGCTGGAGCGCTCGAGGTTGCGGGCGGCCAGGTTGAGGGCGCCACCGCCCTCCGTCAGCCCGTGAATGACCTGCGAGATCGGTCCGGTCACGGACCGGACGAGGTACACGGCGAAACCTCCCGCCGCCGCACACACTCCGAGCGCGACGAAGATCGCCACCTGGCCGAACCGCTTCATCAGCTTGTCTGTCCGTGCGAGGGCTGCGTCGAGCTCGCCGAGCTGCTTCTCCAGGAACGGATCGAGGGATCCGGCCATGGCCGCGGCCGCCTCGTCGAACTGTCCCATCATCGCGTTGCCGCCGGCGGGGCCGTCCGCGATGTACGCCTTCGCCATCTTCTGTCCGGCCGCGTAGTACGCCTCGAAGTCCGCCTCCATTCGATCCATCTTCGCCGCGCCCTCCGCGTCCCCGACTTCCCGGAAGTGGCGACGGAACGTCTCGAGGCCCTCGAGGAAGGACTGATGGTGCTCGGCCGCCATGGCGAACCCGTCGTCCAGCCCGTCGAGGCCGCGCGTGGCGGAGATGTCGGTGAGCCACTGCTGCACCTGGACGGCGTCCAGCTTCATCTGACGGGCGACTCCGGCCAGCGGAACGTACGTGCCGGAGACAAGGGTGGTCTCCTCCGCGACGTCGTGCTCGAAGAACGCCCCGACGCCGATGACGACGAAGATGGATGCGAGCAGGCATCCGGTGAGTAGGTAGAGCTTGGCGGCGAGTCCTAGGCGCGTCATGAGTTGAATCCTCCCGGTGTGTGAATCGGCGGAACGAGTGTCGATCGTGAACGGAACCGACCGTATGCAGCCGACTTCCACTCCGACCACGAACCAACGTTCGCTATTCTCACCCGATCCGGAAAGTTCGCTCCGAAAGCCACCCCCGTGTAGACTCCGCCGGATGCGGTCGGCGGCTCGGCCGGCAGGAGGATTCCCAGAACATGTCCAACCGACGCGCCAGCATGGCGTTCATCCTCGTCACCCTGTTTCTCGACATCCTCGGCATCGGCATCGTCATCCCGGTGCTTCCCCATCTCGTGACGGACATGCTCGGGGGCAACGAGAGCCTGGCGGCCTCGTACTACGGCGCGATCGCCGGCTCCTACGCGCTCATGCAGTTCCTCTTCGCGCCCGTTCTCGGCGCGCTCTCGGACCGGTTCGGAAGGCGGCCGGTGCTCCTCATCTCGCTCTTCGGGTTCGGCGTGAACTACCTCCTCACCGCCGTCGCTCCGAACGTCTACTGGCTCTTCCTCGCCCGGATCGTCTCCGGAATCATGGGCGCGAGCTTCACTACCGTGAACGCGTACATCGCGGACATCTCCACGCCCGAGAACCGAGCGCAGAACTTCGGACTGGTCGGCGCGGCCTTCGGGCTCGGGTTCATCTTCGGGCCGGCGCTGGGCGGCGTCCTCGGAAACATCGGACCGCGCGTCCCGTTCTACGTCTCCGCCGGAGTCGTGCTCCTGAACTGGCTCTACGGCCTCTTCGTCCTGCCCGAGTCGTTGCCGAAGGATCACCGCCGGAAGTTCACCCTCCGCGAAGGCAACCCGCTCGGCGGACTCCTCCGGCTGAAGCGCTTCCCCTCCGTCCAGGAACTCGCGATGGCGTTCGTGTTCGTCGCGCTCGCGCAGCGCGGCCTCGAGACGGTGTGGGTCCTCTACACGCAGCACCGCTACGGTTGGAACGAGCTCCAGAACGGCATGTCCCTCGCGCTCGTCGGCATCATGGCGGCGATCGTCCAGGGCGGACTCATCCGCCGGGTCGTTCCGAAGTGGGGAGAGAAGCGCAGTGTCCGGATCGGGCTCCTCGTCTCCGCACTCGCGTTCATCGCCTACGGCCTCGCCCCGACCGGCGCCTCGGTCATTCCGATCATCGTAGTCGGCGCCATCGGAGGCATTGCCGGCCCCACCATCCAGGGTCTCGTGACGGGCGCCGTCGACCCTTCGCAACAGGGCGCGGTGCAGGGAGCGCTCACGTCGCTCACGAGCCTCTCCGCGATCCTCGCGCCGCTCCTCTCGACGCAGCTCTTCCGCTACTTCACGAGCGAGACGGCTCCGCTCCAGCTGCCCGGAGCCCCGTTCTTCCTGGGCTCGGCGTTCATGATGGGAGCGCTCTTCATCGCGGTGCACGCCACCCGCAACAGGGCGGCGTAGGAGCAGGTTCTCGCAACCAGGAGAAGGGGACCGGCGATGTCCACCACTTCCGCTCCCGGCGGGACACCTATGGGCCGAGGATGGCTCCTCCTCTTCGCCGTCCTCCTCTTCGCCGTCCTCCTCGTCGCCACGGCCCTCCGCTCCTACGACCTCACCGGGAAGTGTCTCTGGGTCGACGAAGCGAACAGCGTGTCGATCGCGGCAGAACCCGTGGGTGAACGGCTCGCCACCCTGCGCCTCGACTCCAGCCCGCCACTCTTCTACTTCGCCCTGAACGGGTGGATGGACGTCTTCGGCAGCAACGAAGCCGCAGTGCGCTCCCTCAGCGTCGCCGGAGGGATCCTTCTGGTCGCGGTCGTGTTCTGGGTCGGCACGTCGCTCTTCGGGACGTGGGTCGGTGCGTTCGCCGCAAGCTTTCTCGCGATCTCGCCGGTGCAGATCTTCTACTCGCAGCAGTGCCGGATGTACTCCTGGCTCACCGCACTCTCGATCCTCGGCGGATACCTCCTCTGGCGCGCTGTTCGAGACGGACGCAGGGAGTTCATCGTGGGATGGGCCGCGACCACGCTCGCAGCGCTCTACCTCCACAACGTCGCCTTCTACCTCCTTCCCGGCCACGCCGTGGTGCTCCTCTGGCAGCGGTTCTGGAAGCGGAACCTCGGCTGGTGGATCGGCTCGTTCCTCGCGGTCGTGATCCTCTATCTACCGTGGGCGCCCCACCTCCTCGAACAGGTGCGCAACGAGACGCACTACGCCTGGTTCCAGGAACACTGGCAGCGGATGGGCCCGTGGGGCGCGATCCGCCGGACGCTCGTCGCCTTCTCACCGACGTTTCCGGAGCTCCCCTTCCAGTTCGCGGAGTCGGTACGCGCGAATACGGCGGCCGTAGTAAGTGCAGGGATCCTGGCGCTGGTGGGCGCGGTTATGGGAACGAGGCACGCAACGGGGACGAAGCGAGCATCGGAGACGAAGCCCGCAACGGAGACGAGGCAAGCAACGGAGACGAAGCACGCAACGGGAACGAAGCCAGCAACCGGGGCGAGGCCGACATCGGAAACGAAGCCGAACTCCGCGACGACCCGGGAGAACACGGTCTGGGTCGTCCTCATGCTCGTCCTCCCCCTCGGCTTCGGCATCCTCTCCTCGATGCTGCTGCGGCCGAGCTACGTCCCCGGCCGCAGCGACCAGGTCGCGCTCCCGGCCTTCGCCCTCCTCGTGGCGATCGGAGTGTCGGCCCTCCGTCCCGTCTGGCTGCGCTGGATCTGCCTGGCCGGGATTCTCGGTTTCGCCGGCTCGAGCCTCCCCGATTACTACGGAAACGAGTCCGACCGCACGGAACGGGAGCTCGCCGCGGCCATCGACCAGAACGCGCGCCCGGGAGACGTCGTGATCTGCACGTCCCTCACCCGCGCGTCGATCGAGTACTACCTGGAGCGTGCCCGGCCCAATCCACCGGACGACTCCCGGGGCCACGCACTCCCGCGGGGCCACGCGCTCACGATCCTGTCGTTCCCTCGGGACACCGCAGATCATCTGGGCAACCAGAACGACCAGGAGCTCCTCTCGGATCCGGCCCAACTCGCGGCGGAGGCCGATTCCGTCTGGAGCGAGGTCCGGAGCCACGTGCGCGGCCGGGACGACGTGAGAGTGTTCGTGCTCGTCGACATGTCCCCGGTGAATCAGTCCTTCCACGAGGGGCTGCGGGCCGGTCGGGAACGAATCGGCTACCGCGAGCTACGGCAACTCGGCGTCTTCCGGCAGTCCGGGACAGGCCACCGGATCGGGGTCGACGTCGCGGTCTTTCGTGGCTCGCCGTCCTGAGACACCGCCGGCGCGCTCAGGGCACGGCCCTACGCCCGCTCCGTGCGCCTCGCCCTGCGCCTGTCCCTGCGCCCGCAACGACTCCCCCACTCGTGGATGACTCCCGCCGGCCTGCGGATGTCCCCACGACTGCGGACGACTCATCCCTCAACCCGTTGTTGCCTCCTCGACGGCGTCGCTCTTCAATACGGGTGTGACGATCCGTCCGACCAAACGAGCGCTCGCCGTGCTCCTCGTCGTTCTGCTCGCGATGCCCACCGCGGAGCTCGCGACGAGGCTCGTGCTCCACGCGAAGTACGGCGTGCCCGGGAAGAGCCTCGGCCGCTGGGAGTCCGACCCCGTGCTCGGGGCCCGGATGGCACGGAGCGTCTACGACCACCGGATGGAGACGAACGACCACGGATTCCGTGGCCCCGAGGACGTGATCGACCCGCGTCCCGAGGGAGCGCTCCGCATCATCGCGTACGGGGGTTCGACCACCCTGTGCTGGAACCTCTCCGAGGAGGAGACCTGGCCGCGCCGGCTCGAAGCGAGGATCCGACAGGACGCCGGCCGTGCAGAGAGCCAGGTCCTGAACGCAGGCGACATCAACTGGTCGATCGGCCATGCGTTCGCGCGGGCGCGTACGGAAGTGCCCGCGCTACGTCCCGACTACGTCGTCCTCTACTCCGGCATCAACGAAGTGGTGAACTCCCGCCTGCTCGAAGCCGAGGGCCTCTCGATCGCAGACCTCGTGGAGCGTGGAGAGTACGGCCGCATCGCACGGAACTCTCCGCAGGCTTCGTGGTGGGCGAGGCACTCCTTCGTCTACCGCGCCTTCCAGGGACGGGTGCTGCGGCCACTGACGAGACTCTGGCAGGAACGCGCCCACGATCCGTGGTACGAACGCCAACGCCAGCTGATCGGCCCCAAGTCACCGGCGCTTCCTCCTGATCCCGCGCTCCTCGAGAACTACGAACACGTCCTCGTCGAGTTCATCGACTTCGTGAAGGCAAACGGTGGGAAGTTCGTGTTCGTCGTCCAGGCACGGGGGTGGGACTCGGTCGCACTCGAACACTTCACCTCCTACTCACGCGCGGCGGCACCGATCGCGGCCGCACACGGAGCGATCGTCATCGACGCCGAGGCCGCACTCCCCCCGGATCCGGAGGCGCTGTTCTACGAGTCCGGGATCCACTTCTCCGCAGACGGAGCCGATTGGTTCGCCGGGTTCGTGTACGAGGAAGTGTTTGCCGAGCGGAGTGACGAAGAGTGATGGAGCGACCGTGACGGAGCGGAAGTGATGGAGCGACGCGTCGACAACAGCCCAGCGCCGCGCGGACGAGGTCGTGGCGTTCTCGGCGCACTCGGTCGCGTCCTCCTCGGCCTGCTGCTCGGCTTCGTGGTCGCTGAAGTCGGAGCGCGGATCTATCTGTCGCTACCGTCCGACCCGGACAAGGCGAACTTCGTCCCCGACGAATTCGCGGAGTTCCGGATCCGCGCCGATCACCCCGAGGAGATCGAAGACTCCGAGGATCACTTCAACCAACTCGGAGTGCGGGGACGAGAGCACTCTTCCGAGAAGCCACCGCACACCTACCGCGTGCTCGGCATCGGCGACTCCTTCGTGTTCGGCTCCGTCCCGATGCGTGACAACTTCCTCCGCGTCCTCGAGCGGGAGTCGAACTCCCGAGCGGCTGAGGCGAGCGACTCCCTCGAAGTGATCCCGCTCGGCGTCCCGGGCTACAACCCGCCGCACTACCTCGGCATCCTCCGTTCCGTCGGACTCTCCCTGGACCCGGACCTCGTACTCGTCTTCTTCTTCGTCGGAAACGACGTCACCGGCCTTCCCGTACACGGCCGCGTCTACCGCGGCGAGGTCTACTACGTCGGCTCGTCCTCGCGCTGGCTCGATCTGGCGAGGCGGTCCCGCTTCCTCATGCTCGCGGAGACGGTGGTGCTCCGGACGCTGAAGAAGATGCACGACACGGGTGAGGAGGTGTCTTCGGGCGGGGAGTCGGCGGCGGCGCCCGTCAACGGCGAGAGCCTGGGAGACGGCGGAACCCCGGCCGACACCGCGTCACCGGAACCATCCTGGCCGTACCTCGTCTTCCAGCGAAAGCGGCTCCCGGTCTACGCCGCGCAGCCGAGCGACGAAACGCAGGCGCTCTGGGACGAAGCGGAACGGTATCTCCTCGAAATCGATCGTGTATGCGCCGAACACGACGTCCCGTGGGTGTTGGTCGCGATTCCGTCGGAGATCCAACTGGACCGACAGGTGCGGGAAGTCACGCTCGCAGCGCTTGGAGAGCCGGAGTCGGACTACGACTTCGGAGCGCCGCAGGCGCGGCTCGCCGAGTTCTCCAAGCGGTCGGGGATCGAGTACGTCGACCTCCTGCCTGCACTGGAGCGAATCAGTCAGGAAGAAGGCCGGCTCTACATCCCGAACAACACGCACTGGAATGTCGTTGGGAACGAGTTCGTCGGGCGGATGCTCGTGTCGGTGGTCGACAGACATCGGGAGAGGTCGAGGGCGCCGTCTGGCACGGCTCACTAGGTGGGCATACGCCCGTGCAGAAGTCCATCGAGTTGAGCGGAGTGACCCCTTGCTGGGACGATGTCCACGAGGGCCACGCAACTGAGAAGGAGCGAATCCAGGAGGCCAACTACGCTCTGGATCCAAGACTTAGGAAGTTGAAGTGATGTCTGTGAATCGCACACTTGAGGAATACAAGCGGATCCGGGAGCTGCAACAAGACAAGGTAGACTCAAGAACACGCCACCGGATTTGTCGTGCTCGTGGCCAGACGGAAGTACAACTCTCCGTGCTTGTCTGGATAGCGTTGGGAAGACCAGTAAGCGTAGTCAGAGCTCGTTGCGGACAACCGTCGAAGGAACCAAGTATGTGCCGCCTGCTTCTGTCAGTACCACTGGTCGGGCAGGCGCAACGGGTCTGTCAGCCGCTGCTTCGCGTCAAATGCTGCATTTGCCACGAACTCCGAACCAGAGGCGATGAATTCGTTCAGTTGCGCGAGATCGGACTTGTTTCCGATATGTCCAAGCACGTCGAGAATGATTCTGCAGGTTCCCTCGTGGGTGTTGGCGCGTAACATCGTGCGCAGCGTGCTCAGCACACTCTCGCGATCGAATGCCGCCAAGCGTTCCAACATCAGGTCGGATACATGATAGTCTTTTGAACGGATCGATTCCCTTCGACGAACTCCGCCAGCACGCAACGTCGCCTCGGTCTGTCAATTCAAGAAAGGCCACGTCCGACAACGTCTTGTTTCCAAGCGAGCTGAGGCTAAGGTCCTCCGAGTTCCGCGAAGCTCGTACCACCCTCGCAGCAACTTCCGCACTACCAACCCGTCAATACCAGCCACAATTGATCGAACGCACTCAAGGACCGCCTTGGCTGGCTCCTGTGCTAGCACGAAGTCAGGAACGGCTCGATCTGACATCAGTGCGATACGTCCCGCTCAGGCCGCCGCGAATACCTCTCATACTGAAACGACAGCACACTGTTCCGCGAGCCACGCCGCAGCCGCCCCAGCTCCCTCGCGCGCCTTTGCAATCTCAATCGCCCGCTTTATACAGGTGTCACTCCCAAAGTGTACCAACGCTTCTACAAGGGACGCGTCTGACTGCTCCCTCAGGCCAAGAAGAGCAATCTCCGCCTCCTGTGTACCGACAGACGCCAACCCAATGGCTCCTTCGGGTATCCGGGACCCTTCCTCGGACCTAAGGTACCGGACCAGGTCCTCGACGCTCGCAGGATCACGAAGGACGCACAACGCTATGAATGCCATGTGTCGGTCCCAGTCCCAGCTCTCGTCCGTCCTACCCCCCGATGCAAGCAAATGTCGCATGGCCGCACAGGCTTGCTGGCTTCCCATCTCCGCAAGTGAACCGGCACAGTATCCCCCGATCTTCGGCACCACGAGGGACTTGATGAGCAGGCCTTCAACTCGAGGGTCGCGTAGATCGCCGGCGATCACGGCGAGTGCTTTCCGTTCTCCTGCCTCCGCTATCTGGTTCCACAACTCGATCCACGCCTCAGATCCCAGACGGTTCCCCAATCCGCGTGTCCGGAGGTGTGTGCAATCATCAGCTCCCCAGTGTCTCACCATGTGCCCGATAAGTCGGCCAGTCCCCAGACGCTGTGCCAAGGAGCGTCCGATGCCGCGGCGAACAGTTTCTGTCGAGTCAATCTGGCCGCAGACAAACTCCTCGACTTCGCTGGTGACCAGATTCGCGACACCCGCCCAAGGTATGACACCGTAGTCCCAGTGCTTCTCGGACTCGTGGTCCAGACCGGCGTTCTTTGCCTCCACAAACCGATCGACCAACGTCGAGTACACGTCTAACGCCTCTCTTGAGCCTATCGCAAGGAGATACTGCGACTCGTAGGCCAAGGGCATCGAGTTGTTCGTCCGTTCCCGTACCGGATCAACGCCACGTTCGTCTTTCAGGTACGCTAGAGTACTCAGCGCTCGGTGGTAGTCATCAGAATCCCCGTCCGACGGAACGAATTGCAGGGCGTACTTGGCCAAGGCCTCGCGGAACTCGACCGTTGTTGCCAGAAGCTCAGGGCGAAGATCCACGAAGTACCGCTCATCGGTGAACCACCTCGTTCCGAACACGTGTGGAACAAGTGAGACGAGTCCGTGAGACATCGCGGCGCGGGAAACAGTCGCATGGAGCCGTCTACCAACAGCGTTTGCGGTCCAATGTGCCTCAAGAGCATCGCGACTCTCCGGACACCGCAGGCGTGCCAGGATTTCTGTCGCCAACGCCTGTTCAGCGTGCATTGGAGAGTCAAGCATCGGAGCTATCCGCGAGACGACAGTTGCACGGCACTCTGGTGAGTAGCAGTCTGCTCCTGTGCGCAACACGACCGCCGCCTTTAGACCATCGAACCCCGACAGCGCCTCTACAAATGCCTCACGAATCGACTTGGTGGAGACTCGCTCGCCAATACGCTCGAGGCGACCCACTACTTCTGAAAACGGCAACTCGGCGATGGAGTCTGCTGCTGATTTTGGATCATTCTCAATGTCATCTAGCATGGATTCGGCGAGAAAGAAGTCCTGAATGGCTTCGAAGGAGAACCGAATCTGATCATGGTGCTCCAGATGGGTTTCAAAGATGTTCGCCGCAATGAGGCGTTCGACCACAACACCTGGTGGGTCGGATGAATCGAAGCGCGGGACTTCTTTGAGCTCGTCGACTGGGACCCAAGAGCCTTCCCTCTTTGATACCGTCCTTGCGACGACGAGCAGACACTCTCGGTACTGCTCTTTGGTGATGCGGGCGCCGGGGTCAGCCTCCGCTTTGAGCCGGGCATCTATCCAGGCGGCCAGAATCGCCGACCGGGTTTGCAGCTGGCTCGGGCTTGTTCCCCCTGCGAGCAGGTCTAGAGCGGACTTCAACGTGAAAGGGTGTGCAAGAACTCTTCGTACATCTTGAGGCAGCTGCCAGAACTCGGATTCGGGGCGGCCACCTTGGACCCACGCCTTAGATAGTTCGTGCCCGGTGAACTCGCCAGGAAGTTCGACGCCTCTCCTAGGGTCCAGCGTCGCAAGGTCACGGTCGTATCGAAGGGACCTCGCCGCGCTGGGGCGCTTGTTGTCTCTAAGTGTCGATCCCGTCCAGGTGGATTCACTGCACTTCCGCCAGAATTCAGGACGGGAGGAAACCACCAGCACGCAGGCTTTTCCAAACTTCGATGCTATCCACGAGTCGATCGCACGACGGACGCCGACGGCATTGGTAGTTTCGTCGAGTCCATCCAGTACGACTGTGAGAGGTATCTTCCCCGCGAGAAGGCCGAGGACCTGGGACTCTTCTGAGGATCGCAAGCTCGCGTCCATCGATCCTTGTAGCTGATCGATGACCCTTATCTTGAGAATGTCATCTCTATCGAATGAGATCGCGCGGGCGAGCAGTAGAAGCACCGGTGCGTGGCTGGAAACTCTCTCCACAAAGTGCGCCAGAAGACTCGTCTTTCCGATGCCGGAATCCGACACAAGCGGAATCAGCGTTTCGTGCCTCGAGCACGGAGAGTGGCCCGAAGCGGCTCGAAGGGAATCCTGCCAGAGCTCGAAGAGGCGCGCGTCAGCTTCACGCTCCACATAGTGAGTTGGATCGTAGCGGCCAAACGACTTCAGACGGTGCACAGCCTCGGCGCTTGCTTCCCGCGATCCTGCCACAAGCGCGTGCCATGAGATGCGCGAAAACGGAATCCCCAAATGGAAGGACCTCAGGTCCTGGCAGGTCGTGTCAAGCTGTTCCGAGAGTGCACGTCCACCGATCACTGTCAGTCTCGCGGGTGCTGCAGCCTTCTTGGCTTCGTCATGCCAGTTGCGACCCGCTCCCTTCGCAGGCTTCTCTCTATCGAGGTCGCGCGGAAGGACGATCACAATCTCCACGGCCTTCGGACAGGCATTCCTGGCCTCTGTGATATCCTCGATGGCCTTCGTCCACCATGCTCGTTGCTGGACAGAGTACTGAATCGCAACGGAACACGATGCCGCATCGTCGCCTACGTAGGAGTCTGGCTGACCGCGAATGCTGTCACCAGACTCATTCCTTCCGTGAGGTACGACAGGAAAGTACCTTGGCGAGATTCGCGGGAGCAGCTCGTCGCCAAGAGCGTGAAACTCTGCGTCCTTGAGTTTCTGCAATGCGCTGATGGTTCCGCTTGGCATGCCGCCCCTCCTTCCAGAGCGCCCTGAACTGACGGATGCAGCCCGAAGCACATTCTCCGAGCGCAGTGCGAGCTTAGCCTAGCCATTCGGAGTTGCCCCAGGTTGAAGGAGACTCTTTCGCGGTCCCACCAGGGCGGGCCTTGTATGCCCCGGAAACATCGGGACCGGCTTCCAAATGCGTGCCGCGAGCAGGTCGGAAAACCGGCACGAGCTGCCCCCCCAACGCGCGAGTCTTCACGGAGCGACGAGCCCAAAAGGGTTCCTCCCTGATTTCGCCGTCTCGCCGTTGGTTCTTTGGAGCACGAGCCCGCGAACCACTCCGGCCGGAGAGACCAGAGAGTCCGAGAGTCCCGCCCGAGTCCTCGCCCACGGTGACTGGTGTTTCGCCTCCAACGCCTCTCGCCGTCACGAACGGAGAGTCCCACCGCCACCTACGGATACTAGGAACCCCCGTAGCCCACACCACCATGGTCTCCATCGGCCAAAGCGACCCGTCTGTGTGCTGTACGACAAGACGCTCCCCAGGCAGGACCCAAACCCACAACCCCGCGACTACCCGCCCCATACCAGAACGAGGCGGCCTCGCAGCCGCCTCGCCCGGTACGCTCTACGCGCATCGGCGCGCGCTCGTGTTCCCGTTCAACGCTTCTGGAAGAACGTCTCCAGAACGTCGGTGAGGTTCGGCCGGCCGATCTCGACGAGTGAGTACTCGACCCGGACGGACGGCTTCTGGATCTTCACGAGTCGGCCGAGGTCGATCGGCGTCGCGACGACGACCGCGTCGCAGTCGGTGCCGTTGATCGTCGCCTCGAGATCCTTCACCTGCTGCGGACCGTAGCCCATGGCCGGTAGGAGCGAGCCGATGCCGGGATACGTCGCGAACGTGTCCTTCAGTTCGCCGACGAGGTACGGACGAGGATCGACGAGTTCGGCCGCACCGTGCTTCTGCGCGGCGACGATTCCGGCGCCGTACTTCATCCCGCCGTGGGTGAGGGTCGGGCCGTCTTCGACGACGAGCACCCGCTTCCCGCGGATCACGCTCGGATCGGAGACCGTGACCGGGCTCGCGCCTTCGACGATGACGGCGTCGGGACGGAAGCGCCGGACGTTTGCACGGACCGTCTCGATCCCCTCGGGCGGCGCGGTCTCCATCTTGTTGATCACGGCGACGTCGGTGAGGTGGAGGTTCACCTCGCCCGGGTAGTACGAGAGCTCGTGGCCGGGCCGGTGCGGATCGAAGACGGTGATGGTGAGGTCCGCCTGATAGAACGAGAAGTCGTTGTTTCCGCCGTCCCAGAGGATGACGTCCGCTTCCTTCTCGGCCTCGCGCACGATCGCTTCGTAGTCGACACCGGCGTAGATCACGTTCCCGGCGACGACGTGCGGTTCGTACTCCTCACGCTCCTCGATCGTGCACTCGTGCTTGTCCATGTCTTCCAGGGTCGCGAAGCGCTGCACGCCCTGCCGACGGAGGTCGCCGTACGGCATCGGGTGACGGATCGAGACGACCTTCTTCCCCATCGCCTGGAGGATCTCCGCGACGCGACGGGTCGTCTGACTCTTTCCACAACCGGTGCGGGTCGCGACGACCGCGATCAACGGCTTCGTACTCTTGACGCACGTGGCACGGGTGCCGAGGACGCGGAAGTCCGCTCCCCAGGCGTTGGCCTGCGACGCGATGTGCATGACCGACTCGTGAGGCACGTCGCTGTAGGAGAACACGATCTCGTCGATCTGCTCCTCGCGGACGAGCTCCTCGAGCTTGGACTGCGGGACGATCGGAATGCCTTCCGGGTAGAGCGGCCCGGCCAGCTCCACCGGATAGCGGCGGTCTTCGATCCCAGGGATCTGAGCCGCGGTGAAGGCGACCACACGCACACTGTCGTCGCCACGGAACGTGGTATTGAAGTTGTGGAAGTCTCGCCCGCCCGCGCCGACGATGACGATCTTGCGTCGCATTCCTACCTCCCGATCGATTGGCACAACGATGATGGGTGGAGGCAGGCCCCCCGACGGTCCCGCCTCCCTAGACCACGGTTTCCAGAGGCCGTTCGGGAGAGCACGTCCCCCTGGCCCGTGGCACTACGGCGCGTTGCCGACCACGGCGGAATCCACCGTCTGTGGGACTCCGGGCGCCCAGCGGCCAGCTGGGTCCGGTGTCTTGGCCGTCCGTCGTCCCTCTCCGCTGCGGGGTCGACCGATTCTCGCCACCCTGACTGCGGACCGAACGGTCCGGCGTCCCAACACGTCCACATCCCCGAAGAACAACGGTGGTCGACCCGCGCGGAGAGTTTCAACAGGCCTCGATTGTTGAGGCCATGGCCCCTCTCGGCTATACGGACTTCCCCGCACGACGGGAGACGGCTATTCTGTTGCTCTTGTGCTGTCTTCCAGCAGAGGAAGTTACCGCAGCCTGCTAGGAACCAGGCGTCGCGAAACACCCCCGGCCGCGCGCGTCTGGACGTGACGGGTCAGAGACCCGTCCAGAGGAGCCGAATCCGATGTCTCAATCCGGCTACTATCGTCACCCCACCATTCACGGCGACCAGATCGCATTCGTCTGCGAAGACGATCTCTGGATCGTCTCCGATCGCGGAGGCGCAGCGCGAAGGCTGACCGCGAGCCCCGGAATGGTCTCGTTCCCGAGGTTCTCCCCCGACGGCGGATCGATCGCGTTCACCGGACGTGACGACGGCCCGAACGAGGTCTACGTCATCCCCGCCGAGGGCGGCACTCCGACACGCCTCAGTTGGTTCGGATCGATGGCCATGGTCGCGGGCTGGTCCCAGGACGGGACGTCCGTCGTCATCGCCACGGACTGGCGTCAGCCGTTCGCCAAGACCCTCCACCTCGTCTCGGTGCCCGTCGCGGGCGGCCACGAGCCGACCCCGATCCCGGTCGGCCCGGCCCGGGCGTTTTCCTGGGGCCCGAACGGCAGCGCCATGGTCGTCGGCCGCAACTCGGGCGACCCGGCCCGCTGGAAGCGGTACAAGGGCGGCACCGCCGGCGTCCTCTGGATCGACCGGAACGGTGACGGCAAGTTCGAGCCGCTGATCAAGCTCGAGGGCAACCTGGCGAATCCGATGTGGATCGGGGACCGGATCTACTTCCTCTCGGACCACGAGGGGTTCGGCAACCTCTACTCGTGTACGCCGACCGGCCGTGGCCTCACGCGCCACACCCACCACGAGGACTTCTACGCACGCTTCCCGTCCACCGACGGCCGGCGGATCGTCTACCACGCGGGGGCGGACCTCTACGTGTTCGATCCGGCCACGGACGAGACGCAGAAGCTCGACATCACCGTCCCGAGCTCGCGCAGCCTTACCCGCCGGAAGTTCGCGCCCGGTTCGCGCAACTTCGAGTCGTTCGACCTCCACCCGAAGGGACACTCGCTCGCGATCGTGAGCCGCGGTGGACTCTTCACGATGGGGCTCTGGGAAGGTGCGGTCACGCGTCGCGGCAAGGTCTCCGAGGTCCGCTATCGTCTCGCCTCCTGGCTCCCCGACGGGGAGAAGATGGTCGCGATCCACGATGCGGGCGGAGAAGAGAGCCTGGTCGTCTTCGATCCGAAGAGTGACGGCGAACCGAAGGTGATCCGCGGAGACTTCGGTCGCGCGACGGAACTCCTCGTCCAGCCTCTGCTCGCCGACCCGAACGGTGACGAAGGCAAGGACGCGAAGGGCAAGACGGCGAAGAAGACGGCCAAGAAGGGAAAGAAGCCGACCGGGCCTGTCCACGTCCTGCTCGCGAACCAGCGTCACGAGGTGATCCTCGTCAACCTGTCGACCGGGCGCGCCAAGGTCATCGCCCACACCCGTCTCGGCCAGGGCGTGAACGGCATCGCCTGGTCTCCGGACGGAAAGTGGATCGCGTACGGACTCCCGAGCGGACCGCGTTCGAGCAGCATCTACCTCTACCAGGTCGCGACCGGCAAGACGACGCAGGTCACGGGCACGGACTTCATCGACGTCTCTCCGAGCTTCGATCCGGGCGGTCGCTACCTCTACTTCATCTCGTACCGTGTCTTCGATCCGATCTACGACTCCCACTACTTCGACCTCGGCTTCCCGAAGGGATCGCGTCCCTACCTCGTTCCGCTCGCGAACGACACGACGTCACCCTTCTCCGCGGCCAACCATGCACTTCGTGCGCCGTCGGCGGAGTGGAACGGAAGTGATCGTCGGAGCCGGATGGCGAAGCGCGCACAGGACGTGAAGATCGACCTCGAAGGAATCGGGGATCGAGTTCTCTCCTTCCCCGTTCCCGAAGGCCGCTACATGAGGGTCCTCGGCGCCCCCGGCCGTGTCTTCTTCTCGAGCCTCGCCCCCGAGGGGAGTTTCGGCAGTGACGACGACGGCAACGGGAGCAAGGGCCTTCTCGAAGTCTGGGACTTCGACTCGAACAAGTGCGAGAAGGTCCACGCCGGCATGAGCGACTTCGGGATGTCGATGGACCGGCAGACCATGGGCATCCGTGTCGGCAAGCGTCTCCGCGCCGTCTCGGCGGTGAGCAAGGAGCCGGGCCTCCGGAACGGCGACACCACGCCGAGCCGCGAGACCGGTTGGGTCGACCTCGACCGGATCCGCGTCGCCGTGGAGCCGCGCCTCGAGTGGGGCCAGATGTTCGACGAAGCCTGGCGCCTCCAGCGCGATCAGTTCTGGACCGAGACGATGTCCGGCATCGACTGGGACCAGATCCACGCGACCTACCGCCCGCTCGTCGAGCGCGTGAGCACGCGCGCGGAGTTCTCCGACCTCGTGTGGGAACTCCAGGGCGAACTCGGCACGTCGCACTGCTACGAAATGGGCGGCGACTATCAGCCGCAGCCGAGCTTCTTCCAGGGCTTCCTCGGTGCCGACCTCGAGTACGACAAGCGGAGCAAGAGCTGGAAGGTCCGTCGGATCCCGACCGGTGATTCCTGGGATCTCTCCCAGTTCTCGCCGATCGCCGCGCCCGGCATCCGCCTGGCCGAGGGTGACGAGATCCTCGCCATCGGCGGCGAGCCGATCGGTGCGGACACGACCCCGTACGAGCAGCTCCTCCACCAGGCCGGACAGGCCGTCGAGTTGACGGTGCAGCGGCGCGGGGAGAAGAAGCCGGTGCAGGTCACCGTCCAGACCCTCCGTAGCGAGTCGATGCTCCGCTACCGGGACTGGGTCGAGTCGAACCGTCGCTACGTGCACGAAGCGAGCAAGGGAAAGATCGGGTACGTCCACGTTCCGAACATGGGCCCGTGGGGATACTCGGAGTTCCACCGCTACTTCAAGACGGAAGTGGAGAACGACGGACTTCTCATCGACGTGCGGTTCAACGGAGGCGGTCACGTCTCCCAGATTCTGCTCGAGAAGCTCCTGAGGAAGCGGATCGGCTACGACGTCAACCGCTGGGGCGAGCCCGAGTCCTATCCGTCGGACGCACCGCGCGGACCGATCGTCGCGCTGACGAACGAGTTCGCCGGCTCCGACGGCGACATGTTCAGCCACGCCTTCAAGCTCAACGGCATCGGGCCGCTGATCGGAAAGCGCACCTGGGGCGGCGTCGTCGGCATCTGGCCGCGTCACTTCCTGGTCGATGGAACGGTCACGACCCAACCCGAGTTCGCGTTCTGGTTCCAGGACGTGGAGTGGGGCATCGAGAACTACGGCACCGACCCAGACATCGAGGTCGAGATCCGTCCGCAGGACTACGCGGCCGGAGAAGACCCGCAGCTGGACCGCGCGATCTCCGAACTCACGAAGATGATCCGGAAGTCGCCCCCCAAGATGCCGGCGTTCAAGAACCGCCCGAAGCTCAAGCCGAAGAAGCTGCCGAAGAAGTAGGCCTCGCGCCGGTTCATTCGGCCGATTCCGCCACCAGATAGACGGCGACCCTCCAAGTGAGGGTCGCCGTTGTCGTTTCGGGAATCCCGTGTTGGGGCACCGCCCCCGGGCCTCTAGACTCGCGCGCGACTGTTGGCAAAACGGGGAGACGATCGACATGACGCGTGCGAGCCAGAAGAGTCGGAAGAGCCCGAGGAACGGAGACGCGGCGGCGGGAACGAGCGTGGCGGCGGGAACGGGCGCGGCCGCGGGAACGGGCGCGGCGGCAGGAACGGGCGCGGCGGCAGGAACGGGCGCGGCGGCGGCTGCCGGAACGACCGCAGCCGCCGGCGCGACTGCGACTGCCGGCAACAGCCCAACCCGCAACGGCGGCGCGAGGAAGACCTCGCGCGCGGTGCGGATCCTTCTCTGGGTACTCGCCGTCGTCTTCATGCTCGGATCGGCCACCTACCAACGGCTGACCGGACCGACCCGCCCCGTCCGCGGATCGGTCCTGGTTTCGGGCGAATCGATCTCCTACAAGCTGCTGAGGTCGGACTGGTCCTACCGCACGAACGAAGCGACCCACCTCTACTTCCGCGATCCATTCCGCGGAACCGGTCGCGCGGACCTCGCAGGCGAGATCCACTACCGCAGATTCCGCACCGACGAACCGTTCACGAGCGAGCCGCTCGTGAGAGAGCAGATCGCGGAGCAACAGACAGTGGATGACCGCAGCGAGGGCGGGCGGGCAGACCTAGCCGGCAAGAGCGACGGCGGCGGCAAAGGCAACGGCAGGGGCAAGAGCGACGGCGAAGGCAAGGGCGACGGCAACGGCAAGAGCGACGGCGAAGGCAAGGGCGACGGCAGGGGCAAGAGCGACGGCGGCGGCAAAGGCAACGGCAGGGGCAAGAGCGACGGCGGCGGCAACGGCGCTCGCGACCGCAACCGTGACGAGCAACGGATCGTCGCGACGCTGCCCCCGCAGCCATCAGCCGGAAAGCTCGAGTACTACGTCACGTTGACCCACGACAACGAGGAGCACCGTCTGCCGGCATCGGACGAGTTGGTCGTCATCCGTTACAAGGATCACGTGCCCCTCTGGATCCTGATTCCACACGTCGCCATGATGTTCTTCGCCGTGCTCTTCGGAATGCGCGCAGGCCTCGGCGCCATCTTCGGTCCGACCGGTATGAAGCGGCAGGCCTGGGTCGCACTCGTCGGCATGACGATCGGCGGCATGATCCTCGGCCCGATCGTCCAGAAGCATGCGTTCGGTGCCTACTGGACCGGCTTCCCCTTCGGCGGAGACTGGACCGACAACAAGACGCTCGTGATGTGGCTCGTCTGGGTGATCGCCGCCATCGCGATCGGCAGGGGCCCACGTCCAGAGCGGGCGATCGCCCGCGTCGCCGTCGCCGTCGCCGCACTCGTCATGACCAGCGTCTACCTGATCCCGCACTCGACACGTGGGAGCGAACTCGACTACTCGAAGATCGAGCAGGGCGTGAGTCCGGAGGACGCAATCAAGACCGGCCGGTAAGCGGAGGCGACCCGCCGGCTGTCGACGTGTGCTGACCGGCACGCGGTACCGACCGGCGTCGCGGTACCGACCGGCATGCGGTACCGACCGGCGTCGCGGTACCGAGCGGCGTGCAGTGCCGACCGGCGTCGCGGTACCGACCGGCATGCGGTACCGACCGGCGTCGCGGTACCGACCGGCGTGCAGTGCCGACCAACGTGCGACACCGAGCTGGCACCGGTGCCTTTGTCCTCGTCTTCGCGTCCGCACTCACGCAGCGCGCCCGCACACTGGCCCAACGACTGCAGCAAGTGATTGGGCGAGTCTCAGCGCTGAGACTCCACGCCGCACTCTGAGTCGCGCGGTCGCGTTGGAAGCCACTGAAAGGAACGACGTACCAAGCGACGTGGCGGGCAGGTCACACGACCACGTCCGGGTTGGCCTCAGCGCTGAGACTCCACGCCCCGGAGCGAATCGCTTACTACTGCAGGAGCCACCCCAACCCCATGACACCCGTTCGGGACCGGAGGCCACGACTCGACCACGGAAGCCCCGTCACTTCCGCGGAGCGTGGCAGGGGTTTCATTGAGGACGAGTCCGCACATCGAGCCGCTGCTTGACGGGACAAGAACCGGTCCGACGTACAAGACAGAAACACCGTTCATGTACAATATACTTCTTGACAGTTCTGAACCCGCACGTGCGCCATCACAACGCATCGAACAGGAAACACCCGCTGTCCGGGCCCACAAAGCTCTCCATCGAACGAACGACCGCAATCGAGACTTCGCGACTCGAACCGACCCGCTTGGTCGCTCTCGCCCGCTCACAGGAGTCCCTATTCGGCCATGATAGATTGAGACTGTCACTGGTGACGCCCCGGGGGGTACGCGGGGAGAACTCGATGCCATCCACAAAGTCCGAAGGGAATCTGTCTTCAACCACGAATGCCAGATCGGCTTGCCGCAGTGAAGCTGGCCTTGGCGAAACCGTTCACACCACCGTCCCGCCGCGCGACAGTCGCGGTCCAGGAGTGTCGACACTCTCCGACGACGAGCTGATCGCCCGAGCAGATGACATCGCGCGGGCCGAACACGACGCCAGCCTTTCGCTCATCGACGTGCTCCTCGAAATGGACCGCCGCTCGATCTGCCTCTCACTCGGCTACTCGTCGCTCTTCGACTTCTGCACGCGACGTTGGCTCTTCTCGCGGGCCAAGGCCGGCCGATACATCGCCGTCTCGCGGGCAACGCGACGTTTCCCTGAGCTGCGCTCGCTGCTGAATCAACGCCAACTCACGATCGGGAATGCGGCGCAGATCGTCGGAGTCCTGAGTGACGAGAATGCCTCGGCGATCCTGGCACGCGTGGCCGGACGTACGTACCGGGAGATCGAAGAGATCGCGGCCGAGCACCGCGACGCGGGGGCCATTCGCGAGGTCCTGCGCCCGATCGGGGTCGGCGAAAGGCGGAAGACGAAGATCAACGGCCCTACGCTGCCGGCGGCGGTCACGCTGCCCCGGTCGAGCGCTTCGGCGCAGACGATGGGGCCGGTAGCCTCAGGCACGAATCACGTGTTGCCTGTGTCGGGCGGGTCGACCGTGTCAGGAGTGTCGGGCGCGTCGACTGTGTCGGGCGCGTCGACTGTGTCAGGCGGGTCGACTGTGTCGGGCGCGTCGACTGCATCGGGCAAATCAACCGCGTCAGGCGTATCGGCCGCGCCTGACTGTCGCAGCAGTTCCCTGACAGTAGGCGACTCGTCTCTGTCCGACTCTCTGTCCGACTCTCTGTCCGACTCTCCGTCCGAGACTCGGTACGAGGTCCGCTTCGCACTCCGACGATCCGCGGTACATAAGCTGCGCCGTGTTCAGTCCATCCGCTCGAACCACAGGACAATGGAGGACCTGTTCGAAGTGCTGCTCGACGACTACCTCGAGCGACATGATCCAAAGCGACGGACGGAACGCAGGGAGCAGCGAAGGGCACGGCGTCGGGCGAGCCAAGAGCGAGCCGTGCGGGAAGAGGTGGGGCAGGAACTGCCGGCACGGAACGACAGAGAGACGACTGAAGCAGGGAGCCAGGAGGCCCAGCGCCAGGCACGTGGCTCTCGTCCGCAGAAGCATCACCGGCACGACGGTGACTCACGACACCAACGCCCACGCAGCGATCGATCACGAAACCAGAGTTCGCGGAGTCGTCGCTCACGTCACATCCCTGTCGATGTGCGTGATCTCGTGTTCGAGCGCGATGGAGGGCGGTGCACGTTCGTCGGAGTCGATGGCAGACGATGCGACGCAACTCGGCACTTACAGCTCGATCACGTCATCCCATACTGCACCGGCGGAACGCACGGGCCCGACAACCTCCGGCTGCTGTGCGGGCGCCACAACCGTTCGGAAGCGGAGAGGCTTCTCGGAAAGAGCCCAGCACGAGCACCCATGGAGTCCCGGCGCTGAGAGTCCCAGCGTTATGAGTCCCGGCCCTGCGAGTCCCGGCGCTGAAAGTCCCGGCGCTGAGAGTCCCGGCCCTGCGAGTCCTAGCGCAGAGAGTCCCAGCGCTATGAGTGCCGGCCCTGCGAGTCCCAGCGCTGAGACTCCCGGCGCCGAGACTGCCCAATGAGACTCCTTCGCCGGAACTCCACGGCAACTCTTTGGGGCTGCGGAATCCGGGTCGAGTGCAAGTGCGATCGCAATGCGGTCTCGCCTGGATGCGCAGCACGGTGGGACCCGATCGCCGGCAGACGTCGGCGTCTGCCTACGTCTGCCTACACCAGCCTTCCGGCCCGGCCTCGGTCCGCCGCAACTGACAGCCCGCCTACGCCCGCAGCCAACCTCAGCCAGCGCCGCGTCTCAGCCCGCCGCCAACATCGGCCCGCCCCAACTGGCGGCCCGCCTACGCCCGCGCCCGACCGCCGCCCACAGCCACCGTCGCGCCAACCGGTCCGCCTCCGCCGGCAGCCCGGCCTCGACCGGCCGCCGCCTCACGCAGCTTCCCGCCACCCCCCGACCCGCGACAGCGCCCGGTGCACGCGCGGACCGACCGTGACGAACCCCAACCCCACCAGCACTCCCACCGCCGAGTCGATCGCGTAGTGGAATCCGCCGTACATCGTCCCGAACACGATCCCGGTGGCGACGATCGTGATCGCGATCGCGACTGGCTTCTCCGCGAAACGCCACGCCGACCCTGCGACTGCAGTCGCGACGGCGCAGTGGGACGAGGGAAACGCTGTACCGATCGCCGCGCCCGTCTCCAGCGTGCGGTGCACGAGGCCGATGAAGAACGACCCTGGCGCATCCACGTGCGTGAACGTGTACCAGGGCCCGAGCACGGGGAAGACGATGAAGAACGCGAAGCACGAGTAGAACGTCATGCCGACGGTCGTGGCCGTCTTCCGGAACTGCTCGTGACGACCGCGGAACACGAGGTAGAAGCCGAGGATCGGGAGCAGCCAGAGGTAGGTGTAGTAGCAGAAGTGGAGGAACTCGCTGAGCGGAGTGAAGGGGAGTCGTGCCGCGAACTCCGCGTGCGGGTGGCCGCCGAAGATCGCCCGCTCCCACCCGAGGACGAGGTCATCGAAGTAGCGTGTGGTGAACGACCGGTTGACGGCTCCGGCCGCGGCGTAGGCGCCCGGCAGTGCCCAGAGTACGTAGCTGTCGCGGAGGAAGCGCAGCACGCGAGGACCGCGCGGAGGCACGAAGCGCGCGAAGTAGGTGAGGAGGAGAAAGGCCGAGCATCCCGCGAGCCAGGTCGGGCCGTTGGGAACGCGCTGCACTCCGATGAGCAGGCAGAGGATGCAGAACGCCGCGAACGACATCCCGATCAGGTCGATCGGTTGGTACCCATAACTCGGCAGTCGTCTCACAGCCACCCGTTCTCTCGATACCATGACAGCGTCGACTCGAGTCCGAGTTCGATCGCCACCTTCGACTGGAACCCGAGCTCGCGGCGGGCCTTGTCCGGTGAGCAGACCCAGTGCGCCTGCTGCATCTCGCGCACCTTCCACCGGGTGAGCATCGGGGCGCGACCCGTCACCTGGCCGACGCACTCCGCGGCCCAGGCGACCATACGCGCCATCGGCACGGGCACGCGCACTTCCTTCGGACTCGCGTCCATCAGCTCGGCGGAGAGTCTGCCGATGTCCTGCCAGGTGTGGGCCTCTCCGTCGCACAGGTAGTAGACGCCGCTCACGTCCCGCTCCGCCGCGGCGACCGCGGCGTCGACCAGGTCGAGGACGTAGAGCATCGCCATCCTCGCACCCTCGGGGCCGCCCATTGGGAGCAGCCCCATCTTCACCAACTTGAAGAACTGGAGCAGCGCCTCGTCACGCGGGCCGTAGACCACCGAAGGACGTAGCGCGACCGCGCGAAATCGTGCCGTCGCCTTCGCGATCTCGAAGAGAGCACGCTCTCCACCCAACTTGCTCCGGCCGTACGGCGTGATCGGAAGATCGGGGTCCCTTTCGATGCGCACCGGCTGCGTATGGCTCGCGGTCGCGATCCCCGGCCCCCCCGCCGCGAGCGAGCTGCAGTAGACGACGAACCCACCGGCTTCTCCGTGCTCGGCCAACGCCTCGGCCAGGTTCTTCGTGCCCTCTTCATTGGCCGCGAAGAACTCCGCCTCGTTCCGTGCCGTCGTGAGCGCACCGAAGTGGAATACGTTCTGTACTCCGTGACACGCACCGGCGATCGAAGCCTTGTCGCGGATGTCACCATAGGTCAGTTCGACCGGAAGCCCCCGCACCCAGCGCAGCTTCGACGACTTGCGCAGGAGAAGGCGCACCCGGTAGCCACGATCGACGAGCCGCTCGACCAGATGTGACCCAACGAACCCGCTCGCGCCAGTAACGAGACAGAGCCCCTCGGTTGGGCCTTCTTCCGGCGGACCTGGTTGCGGTGCACTCGGTCTCGGTGCGCCGGGGTTCACTGCGCCCGGCTTCGGTGCGCCCGGCTTCGGTGCGCCGGGGTTCACTGCGCCCGGGTTCACTGCGCCGGGGTTCGGTGCACCCGCTCCCGTCACACCTGCTGCCAACGGACGTCTGTTCTCCGAGGATCCTTCGCCGGGCCGCACCCCTCCTCTCTCCGTCACTCCGCCCCCCGGCCCTGACCTCGGCCCTCGACAGCGTCCCGGCCCGCGGCAGCCTCCCGCCTCGACATCGCGCCGCGATCTACTCCCGTATGGCCATTCGCTCCCGCACCGGGCTCCCTGCCAGCATCAGCACCGGCATCGACGCCAGCATCAGCATCGGCAACAGCATCTCCTGCCTTCCCCGCACCGCCCGCCCCCAGCGGCTGCTCATAGATCCGGTACGTCTTGTAGACGCTCGCGCCGATCTGTTCGAGCGCACGCCGCATCGGGACGTTGTCCTCCAGGATCCAGGAGAACTCGCCCGCGCGGTAGCCCTTGGCCGTCCCGCGCCGGTAGAGGTGGCTGTAGAGCAGCACGTCGGCGCCGAGCTTGCGGTACTCCGCGAGCACGCCGAGCGTGAGCACCCGGATCCGGCGGATCTTCTTCATCTCGAGGATCATCTTGACCAGCCCGAACGGCCAGAGCTTTCCGTTCGCGCGACGGAGAGCCTGATTGAGGTCGGGAAGGGCGAGGGCAAAGCCGATCGTCTTCCCGTCCTTCTCCGCGAACGCGACGAGATCGGGGTCGACCACCGGCTTCAGCTCCTTCGCCATGTGATCGATTTCCGCGTTCGTCATCGGGACGAAGCCCCAGTTCCTCTCCCACGCGGAGTTGTAGACGTCGCGAATCAGCTCCACCTCTTGGTCGAACCGCTTCTTGTCGAGGGGACGCACCGTGATCTGTGCCCGGTCCTCGACTCGCTGGAGCAACTTCAGCAGGCGTTCCGGAATCGTCTCGTCGGTCATGTAGTAGGCGACGAGATCCTTCGCCGGGACGAGCCCGTGCCGCTCCAGCAGCCGGATGTAGTACTCGGGGTTGTAGGTCATCATGACCATCGGCGCGGAGCCAAAGCCGTCGACGAGGAGGCCGAACTCCTCATTGCTCGAGAAGCTGGCCGGCCCGCGCATCCGTTCCATCCCACGCGCGGTGAGCCAATCGGCCGCGGCCTGGAGGAGAAGCGCGGCCACGACCTCTTCGTCCACCACCTCGAAGAAGCCGAAGAACCCGGTCTTCTCCTCGTGGAACTCGTTGTGCGCATGGTTGACGATCGCGGCAATCCGGCCGACCACTTCCCCGTCGTGGCCACCGCGCGCACCACGCCGTCGCGCCAGGAAGTACTCGACTTCCGCGTGCTGGTGGAACGGATGGTGATTCCGGTCCAAGAGCTTCTTCACGTCGGAGACGAGCGGCGGCACCCAGTGGGGATCGTTGCGATAGAGAGTCCACGGGAAGCGGATGAACGCATCGAGTTCGCGATCGTCCCTGACCGCGCTGATCTGGATGTCCGGAAACGGCATGACCCCTCTACCAACTGGTCGCGCGACGCGACCTCTCCGCAGCACGTCCGCTGTCCTGCGCGTCCCATCGCGAACCTTGCGCAGCACGTGCGCTGTCCTGCGCGTCCCATCGCAATCCTTGCGCAGCACATCCCTTGTACCACGCAGGCGTACGCTGTTTCGCTGCCATTCCTCGACCGCGACTCCGCGAGGGACGTCCGCTGTTTCGCTCGGCCCCTGCCTCGACCGCGACGCCTCGCGGCATGGGGCCGACCCAGGACTGACTCCTAGATCAACCCGACGAGCTTGCCCGCCTTCTCGAACTTCCCCAGCGCCTCGTCGATCAGTTCGTCCGTGTGCGAGGCCATGAGACTGGTCCGGATCCGGCAGGTCCCTTCCGGAACCGCCGGCGGAATGACCGGATTCGTGAAGACACCGATGTCGAGGAGCGCGCGCCAGAAACGGAACGTGTCCTCGAGCCCGCCGACGATGACGGGGATGATCGGCGTCGTCGTCGTGCCGAGGTCGAATCCCAGACTCTTGAGACCCTCGTGCAGGCGTTCTTTGTTCCGCCAGAGGCGCGCCCGGAGCTCCGGCTCCGTCCGGATGATGCGAAGACACTCGCGGACGGTCGCCACCGAGTAGGGGGCCATCGACGCGGAGAATATGAGCGAGCGCGCGTGGTGCTGGATGTAGTGGATGACCTGCTCGTCACCCGCCACGAATCCTCCGATCGACGCGAACGACTTGCTGAACGTTCCGACGATGACGTCGCAATCCTTCGTCAGATGGAAGTACTCGTGCACGCCCGCGCCCGTATCCCCCATCACTCCGACGGAGTGGGCTTCGTCGACCATGAGCCGCGCATTGTGCTTCCGGCAGACGGGAACGATGGCGGGAAGGTCCGCGACATCGCCTTCCATGCTGAAGATCCCGTCGACGATGACGAGTTTGCCGCCGTCGGGACACTCGTGCCCCGCCTTCTCGAGCACCTGGTCCAGATGATGCACGTCGGCGTGGTTGTAGCGGTAACGCGTCGCCGACGAAAGCCGCGCGCCGTCGATGATACTCGCGTGGTCGAGCTTGTCCGTGATGATCGCGTCGTTGCGTTGACCCAGCGTCGCGATCGCTCCGAGGTTCGTTTGGAACCCGGTGGAGAAGACGAGCGCAGCTTCCTTCCCCAGGAACTCCGCGAGTTCTGCTTCGAGCTCGAGATGGAGGTCGAGCGTACCGTTGAGGAAACGACTGCCGGTGCACCCGGTCCCGTACTTCGCCGCCGCGGTGGCGGCGGCCTCCATCACCCGCGGATCGTGGGTGAGGCCGAGATAGTTGTTCGACCCGAGCATGATCTTCCGCTCGCCGTCGATGACGACCTCGCTACCCTCCGACCCCGAGATCGGAATGAAGTAGGGATAGAGACCTGCCTCCTTCGCTTCCCGGGCCCTGGTAAACCCGCGGCATTTGTCGAAGAGGTCGTGAGCAGTGCTCGAGGTCGGCAGCTCGGTGCGGCGCGAAGAGTTCATCGGGTGCCTCTACTGCGGTAAAGCCTTGAGTCGATTGATGCTAGGAGCGCACGCGATCAGTGTCAAGTACGCGAGTCCCCGTCCCCGCTCGGCCGCCATCAGTATGCGGCGCCTGGCCCCCTCGGCGCGATCGTTTGTTCGCATTTGCCACCACCCAATCGGTGCTGGCTTGCTGCAGTCGGTTGTCGGATACTGAACCGCGATCGAGCGTTACGTAGACAAGACAAGGAACGCGCGCCAGCCCCAGCTCGAATCGCCGCTCACGGAACTCCCTCGCGGCCCTGGCCCATGCGCGCGAGCGACCCTCCATCCAGAGCCTGCCTCGGGCTGCTGGCCGGTCGCTCAGGAAGGAAGAGAATGTCGTTCCAAGACCTCGGGCTCCGGCCCGAGATCGCGCGTGCTCTGGAAGAGATCGAGTACCGCGAACCCACACCCATTCAGGCGAAGGCAATCCCGCTCCTCTTGGAGGGGAATGACGTCATGGCCTGCGCGCAGACCGGCACGGGCAAGACGGCAGCCTTCGCACTGCCGATCCTCCACCGTCTGCTCGAGGGTGAGAAGAATCACCTCCGCGCGCTGATCCTCGTTCCCACCCGGGAGCTGGCGATCCAGGTCGCGAAGAACATCAACGCCTACGCCACCCACGCCGGCATCACGACGACCTGCGCCTATGGCGGCGTTCCGATCGAGCCTCAGGAGATGATGCTCCGTCACGGTGTCGACATCCTCGTCGCCACTCCCGGCCGGCTCATCGACCATATGTGGCGCGGCAACATCGACTACCGGCACACCGAAGTCCTCGTGCTCGACGAAGCGGACCGGATGCTCGACATGGGATTCATCAAGGATGTCCTCGAGATCGTCCGGGAGATCCCGACGGAACGGCAGTCCATGCTGTTCTCGGCCACGCTCGGCCCCGACATCACCCGGCTTTCCAAGCAGCTGTTGAAAGAACCGGTCCGGATCGAAGTCGCGCCGCCTGCCTCCACCGTCGACAAGGTGGAGCAGTTCATCATGCGTGTGAATCGCGACGAGAAGGCGGACATCCTCGAGGATCTGATCCGTCAGCACGACATGCGACGTTCGATCGTCTTCACGAAGACGAAGGTGGGAGCGTCTCGACTCGCGAGCCATCTCCGTCGCCGTGGCATCCAGGCGGAAGCGATCCACAGCAACCGGAGCCAGGAAGAGCGCGCGCACGCTCGAGGCGTTCCGCGGTGGCACGATCCACGTTCTGGTGGCGACCGACATCGCGGCGCGCGGCATCGACGTCGACGAGATCACGCACGTCGTCAACTACGACGTTCCCTATGCCGCCGAGGACTATGTGCACCGGATCGGCCGCACCGCGCGCGCGGGCCGTACCGGCATGGCCATCATGCTCGTGACGAAGGAAGAGATGCGCGGCGTTCGTTCCATCGAGCGACTCATCGGGTTCAGCCTTCCGGAAGAAGGTGGCGAACTCGTTCCGCTGTCGGCCGGCGAACGCGGAAGCGAACCGAGTCGACGCTCCGCAGCTCGGCGTGGCGGCTCCGGGCGGCGGGAGCGCGGAGGCGCCGGACGGCGTGGCGCTTCCCGCGGCAGCGGCAGCAGTGGCGGTGGCGGCGGCGGTGGAAGAAGCGGCGGTGGCCGGGGCGGTGGCGGCGAGAGAGGTGCCGATCGCGCGCGCGAGGAAGTCGGCGTCGGAGCAGGCTTAAGCGAAGCAGGGGCTTCCGACGACGGCCGGAACGGAGGCCCGGGCGGCCCCAAGAAGCGCAGGAGGCGGCGGTCCAGGAGCGGCGCGACCGCCGACCAGCCGCGTGAGGCCCGTACGCATCGCGCTCACGATCGCGGGCCGGAACGGCGCGAGACGTCCGATCGGGATCGGGACGGGAAGAAAGAGAAGCGGTCGTTCGTACAGAATCTGCTCGGGAAGCTAGGCCTCGGCGGCTGACGCCGAGGCTCAGGCCGCCCATGACGCGGCGCCGTAGACCGAGCGTCGCCGAGTCTGCGAGTCGGCGACACCATCGCCGAGACTCCTCTCTGCTCCCGCTAACGCGCGGACTGCCGCTCGTAGTTCCGTCGACCCATCCCCACCAGCCGCTGGAATCCGAGTGATCGGTAGAACGGTACCAGTCCTTCGTCGCAGGAGAGATCGACCATATAGAGCCCGTCGAGTCGCGCCATCATCCGCTCGACGAGACCGCGACCAATCCCTCTCCCCCGATGCTCCGGCAGTACTTCGAGCAGCGGCAGATACGCGGAGAGCACTCCGTCACTGATCGCGTTGACGAAACCGACCACACGCCCGCTCTCCTCGTCCAGCGCGATCACGACATGCGCGCTTCCGGCGAGGATCTCGAGATGACGCTCGGGACTCGGCGGATCCGGCCAGCCTTCGAAGAAGCCCACCAGATTATCGGGAGCGATCGCTTCGATGCTCTCGGTGTACTGGATCGCCACGATCAAACCGGTCGCGCGAGACGCGACTTCGCCCGCCGCACCGCTGCGTCGTAGTGGGCCTCGAGTGCCTCGTTGACACCGCGGCAGCCCGCGATCACCTGCTCGCTCCACGCGAGATACGAGATCCGCCTCTCCATCGACCAGGTGACCGGAGCCTCGACACCCAGATCGTCGATGTTGCTCGCGTGGTCCGCGATCTTGAGCTGCCGCGCACGGGGCGAGAGATGCGGGGCCCTCTCGACCTGGAGGCGCTTCCGTTCCGCCCGGGGAAGGGACATGTCGTCGGTCACTTCCTCGACCAACACACGAACCTCGGCGCCGAACTCTGCCTCCAGCTCCTCGGCCGTCGTCTCCGTGTCCTCGATCGTGTCGTGGAGGAGTGCGGCCTGAAGGAGGATGACGTCGCTCACGCCACCGACCGTGGCCAGTAGCCCCGCGACCGCAAGCGGGTGGTTGATGTACGGAGATGCTTCGGATCCTTGCGACGTTGGCGGCGATGCTTGGTCGCCGCAAAGGATGCCGTGCTGCAGGAGCGCCGTCGTCTGGTGTCATCGAGGAGTCACCTCACGGGATCGAGACCCTGCGACGCCCGATCGAGCGCAGTCGCGCTCACCTGGCCTTCGACCGCCTAGCCTTCGCCATCTGGCCGTCGTTCACGTTCGCCCGTCTGCGTTCACCTGGCCCTCGTTCACTTGGGCCCGGAGTCTATCTTCGCCGGCCGGGCGCCAAAACAGAAGCGTCCCACGTTCCTACGAACGTGGGACGCATCCTCGACTACTCGAGGGGAGTGGGACTACCAGCGATCGTTGCGGCGGAAACCGCCACCACCACCGCCGCCGCCGCCACCGCCGCGACGATCCTCGGCCTCGTTGACGCGCAGCGCGCGGCCGTTCATCTGGGCACCGTCCATGGCGTCGATCGCCGCGAGGGCAGCGTCGTCATCCATCTCGACGAAACCGAAGCCGCGGGGACGGCCGGTCTCCCGGTCATTGATGAGCTTCACCGAGTGAACGGTTCCATGCTGAGAGAAGACCTGGTTGATTTCGTCTTCGGTGGCACTGAAGGGCAGGTTGCCCACATAGAGCTTCTTCAAATCGTTCTCCAAAAACCCGGCCTTGCGGCCAGTTCACATGACGAGTGGTTCGAACTCCCGGATATCCGGATCTATCTCTCCACTCAGGACAACCCCGGCGCGATCGCCGAGGGACGTCTCCGCGTCGCGGAGACAATCGATGGCCCATATACAGAAAGACCCTCTCCCGCCTGGGAGCAGGGTCTCCAGCTCCGAGCCAACACAAGGGACAGTAGGGGGTGTGGAAGAAGTCACCAAGCAAAATCCCCAACCGTCAAAAAAAGAAGACCTCTCCACGGGGCAAGGCGCAGACGGGGCATGGTATCTTTGCGCCCTTCCCGGGAGAGGTCTGTCTCATCCGGAGCAAGCTCCGAAGTCTGTCGGAGAAGGTCGGTGAGGAGCTGAGTGGGGGGTGGAGACTGCCGCCCGATGAAAAGCTCGCAAGGTCCGGTCCACCTGGGGTCGACGCAGTCGTCCACACCCAACCAAGCTCCCCTACCGACTCCCTCCTCACGAGGCCTTCGCCTCATAAACCCAAGCTACTTACCAGCTTCGCTCAGCCGCGAAGCATCGTGATCTCTTCGCTCGAATCCTCGTTCGAGTCCTTCTGCTCTTCCTCGCCGGTGTTCTCGAGAGCCTTCTTCGAGATCACGCTCACGACCACCCGACGATTGTCGCTCGCCTTCCCTCCCAACGGCTTCTCTTCGCCGTAGCTGACCGCCGCGAAGCGATGGAGAGAGGTCTGCGTCCGCTCCAGGAGATAGCGAAGCACCGATTCGGCCCGCTTCTGCCCAAGGAGACGGTTGTAGGAAACCGACCCGGAGGAATCAGTAAATCCATAGATGTCAACAACATACTCCGGGTGACCCTGAATCAGCATCGCTGCATCTTCCAGGGCCGGAAGCCCATCCCCACCGAGATCGAAGCTGTCGCTCGAGAAGTGGACGGTGTAGGAAGCGACTTCCTCGTAACCGACGCGACCCAGGGCCAGGTTCTTCGCCTCACCCGCGTACTCGAGCGCGAGCTCGGCACGGGCCATGGCTTCCGCGGTGGAATTGCCGAGGATCTCGATCTCCGAAGCGAGACGGCCGTCTTCCGCCCGCATCTCGTGCCGGAGTGAATCCAGCTCGTCACGGACGAAACCCTTGGATGCGCACCCGCTCGACCCGACGAATCCGGTCAGGATCACCAGCAGTGCCATCTTCTTCCAGGTCGACTTCAAGAGACCTCCACCCGACGTTCGGCTTTCCCGCGACGACCCATCGTCGCTAGCGAAATTGGTATAGGAATTGGCGTGCCATCTGGTGACTCCACAGCCTCCCCGGACTGCGAGCCAAGACTTTTCAATCAGTTACAGGATCGCCCCCTTGGAACGCTGGAGATTTTGACCCTTCGCAGTGTCGATGGGAGCGTGGAGGATGTATCTAGTGTTACCTTTTTCCATAGGAAGAGCCGTTTCTCGCTCTAGTCCATGGAGAATCTCCCCGATTAGAGGCAGGACGCTGCAGGGGGAGTCGGGGGCGCATCTGAACGCGGAGAGCCCGAGAGGCAGGAGTTTCATGGATCGAGTGCACCGCATCTTGGTTGTCGACGACGAGGAACCGATCCGTCGCGGTCTATCGCGAACCGTCACAGGTCTCGGACACGAGGTGGAGGTCGCGGCAGACGCGGAAGAGGCCCTCCAGATCGCCCTCGCCCACCCGCCGGACCTGGTCATCACGGACCTCAACATGCCGGGCCGAACCGGCCTCGAACTGATCGAGGATCTGCGCGACGGGGGCATCGAGGCGACCGTGCTCGTCCTCACTGCCCACGCGTCGATCGACAGCGCGATCCAGGCTACGAAGAAGGGCGTCTACGACTACCTCCAGAAGCCGATCGAACCCTCCGTCGTGGAGAGCGTGCTGATCAAGGCGCTCGAGCACACCGCGATGAGGCAGGAAGTGCTCCACCTGCGTCGCGAACTCCAGCGTCAGGGCCGGTTCCAGGAGCTGGTCGGCGACTCTCCGAGCATGCAGGCGCTCTACCGGATGATCGATCAGATCGCCCCGACCAACGCATCCGTCCTCATCACGGGCGAGAGCGGGACGGGGAAAGAAGTCGTCGCGCGCACCATCCATGGGTTGAGCCCGCGGCGCTCCGGCCGATTCGTCGCGATCAACTGCGCCGCGATTCCGGAGAACCTCCTCGAGAGCGAGATCTTCGGCCACGAGAAGGGCTCCTTCACCGGGGCCACGGCGTCTCGCCCCGGCTGTTTCGAGCACGCCCACGAGGGCACCCTGTTCCTCGACGAGATCGGAGACATGCCGGCCGGGCTCCAGACGAAGCTCCTGCGGGTCCTGGAGGACGGGAAAGTGAGACGCGTCGGCGGACAGCGCGAGATCCCCGTCGATGTCCGTGTACTCGCGGCCACGAACGTCGAGATCGACGAGCGACTGGCCAGTGGACGACTGCGCGAAGACCTCTACTTCCGTCTCAACGTCTTCACGCTGCATCTCCCTCCGCTTCGCGAGCGCGCGCAGGACGTTCCCGTCCTGGCCTCGCACTTCCTCCACAACTTCGCCGAGGAGAACGGAAAGAAGCTCCTCGGAATCTCACAGGAAGCCATGGACCTGATGACCCGCTACGATTGGCCCGGGAACGTCCGCGAGCTTCGCAATGTCATGCAACGGGCCGCGATCCTGTGTGACAACGACGAGGTGCAGCCGCATCATCTCCCTCCGTCGGTCCGGCCGATCGTCCGGCGCGAGTCAGGGAGTCGGGACGCGCTCAGCGTGAAGGTCGGGACACCACTCGAAGAGGTGGAGAAGGCAGTGATCCTCGAGACGCTCGAAGCCTGTAGTGGCAACAAGACACGGGCGGCGGCCGTTCTCGGCATCACGACCAAGACCCTCTACGCGAAACTGCGTCGCTACGGCCGGCTTCAGGCCACGGAGGTACTGCGTTGAAACTGGGCTGGGGATCTAGACAGATCCTCTCGCTCTCCGCGCTAGCCGTCGTCCTCGCCATCACATCGGTCCTGTTCGAGATCCAGAACGTCCTCAGGCTCTCGACGGATCGAGCCGTGACGGAAGCGGGATACGTCACGGACACGGTGGAGCGGACGATCCTCCTGCTCAACCAGCGCAACCCGCAGGCCGATCTCTCGACCCTAGTCGCCGATCCTCTGATTACAGAGCTGCTGGTGGGCGGCGTCGCCCACACCCCCTCCCTCCTCGGCGTCGCGGTCATGAACCCAAACGGCATCGCCGTCGCTCACGGCGCACCTCAAATGGTCGGCCAACCGATCTCGGAGCTGCCGGAACTCCGGCGACCCGAAGGATTCGTCGAAGCGATGAAGCTGCTCCGCGCCCTCCAGAGCAGGCAGAACTACGAGCAGAGGTCCGAACTCCGACAGGGAGACCAGCCGTTCGCGACGATCCACGCGAGCATCTCGGGGACTCTTCTCTGGGACGAGGTCCGTCGGGTGCTGCAGCGCGGCCTCATCACCGGACTGGTTCTCCTCTTCCTCGCACTCGGCCTGGGAGTCCTCCTCGGCCAGGCGACGAAGGTGCGTCTGCGCATTCTCGAGGAAGGCGTCGCGGGCATGCTCGCCGGGCACTCGGAACCGATCCCCGAGAGCCGGTCGGACATGTTCGGCGACCTCGCCCGAGAACTCAACATCCTCAGGGACCGCGTCCAGATGGAGCCGAGGATCCTCGCCAACGTCGGCCAGCTCGCCGCCGGAATGGCGCATGAGATGAGCCAGCCGATCCAGGCGATCCAGTTCGCGCTCCGCGAACTCGAGCACCCGCGGAGTCTCGACCCGGAAGAGATCGACTCCCACGTCGGGTCGGCCCGAACCGCGGTCGAGCGGATGCGAAAGTCCGTCGACGGCTTTCTCACGGTCGTCCGGATCAAGCCGATGGCCGTCGAATCGGTTTCACTCAACCGCGTGCTCGAACAGGTCCAACAAGACCTCGAGACCGAAGCGAATCTCGCCGGCCTCGAGCTCGACCTTGATCTCGACGACGACCTTCCCGAGACTTACGCTGATGCGCAGGTTCTACGCCAGGCGGTGGAAAACCTGGTCAAGAACGCAGTGCAGGCCGCGCCATCACGCGAAGGACGAGTGACCATCCGTAGTCGTACCGAAGACGAATCGATCCTCCTCGTCGTGGAAGACACCGGCCCCGGAATCCCGGAAGACCTGAGGCCCAAGGTCTTCAACTTCTACTTCACGACGAAGCGCAACGGAACCGGTGTCGGGCTCGCACTCGTGCGGCAGGCAGCGGAGATCCATGGCGGCACGATCGACATCGACTCGGAGATGGGCCGCGGCACACGGATGATCATCCGGATCCCACTCCGCGCGGCCACTTCACGCTCCGCCAAGAAACGGAGCAAGAACCACACGGAAGACGCCGAATGGATCGGCACTGCCTCCGAACGCACGGAAGAGCGCACGGAGTCCCCAACGACCTTGGTCGAACCTGGAGGCCGGAGATGACGGTTTTCGCCTCGAGCTCGCCCTGCTCTCCCCAAGGGAGGCCCTCGAGCGCGACCGACTCCATGACGAGAGCCCGCCGTTGGCAGGGTCTGTCACGGATCGCAGCGATTTGCATGTTCTCGACGTCTACGCTCGCGCTCTCGGGCTGCGCGCTCCTTCCGCAGTTCGGTGAGCCGCCGGCGACGAACCCGACCGCCGCCGCTCCCGACACGATGCGGACGCAGGTGCCGGATCCCGACCTCTGGCCCACCGCAACCGACACCCCAACCGAACCGGTCAAGGTGACGGAGAAGACCCCCACGAAGCCGAAGGTGAAGACGACACCACCTGCCACGACACCAGAACAGCCGCGGACCGACGTGAGCGCAGCCTCGGACTCGGTCGCCGTCGTCGCGCCGGCCGTGACGGTGAGCCCGACCCGGCCGAAGCTGGAAGAGTTCGAGACCGAGACGATTGCTTCACTCAACGAAGCCAAACGTCTCATCGCTGCGGTCGACCCGAGCCGTCTCGATGCCGCGGGGCAGGACAAGCTCCGGATCGTGCGCGGGTTCATCACACAGGCGGAAGACGCGATGGCGAAGCAGGACCTGGACGCGGCCTCAGGCCTCGCCCGGAAAGCCCGCCTACTGGCGATCGAACTCGCGTCTCACTGACGGGAGTCCGGAGCAGAACCTCCAACGGACTCCGAACGAGGGTCGGCGACCGGAGCGCGGAAGAGCGCGTTCCGGGCCAGGTAGTACCCGCCGAACCGGATCGGAGCGGGCGCTTCCTTCCGGGACGCGGCAATGCGCAGCCCGGCGCCCCCCTCCTCCCGCGAAAGCCGTCCCAGAGGAAGTCCGGCGTGCACAGAATCCCCCTCCGCGACGCGGAGCGCTGTCAGCGGCCAGAGACGCACGAGGGCAGCTCCGTCCCCGCGATCGACCGCACCACCGAGGCATCGCAGAACGACGACGCTGTCCCTGACCTCATCCACCACGCCGTCGCATGGACTCCACACGATCGGCGTCGCGGCGGGATCGTTCCGGCCGAACCGCCCCATCTTGCCGATCTCGACGGCATGCCGAAGTGAGTCCACCGCTGCGAACCGGTTGACGGACGGATGCCTTCCCCCCTGGATGGTGTGGAACGTCCCGTCACGGAGGGGGAAGGCGAGGCCGACGGTCGGCTCGTCCCCGGGAGTCTGCGCGAGAAGGGCTTGGAGTGCGGAAAACCCGAGCGCCACGGCGAGAACGGAGAGCGCCACGGCACGGCCCGCGCGGATCGCCACAGACTCGAGACCTCGCAGCCTCTTTCCACTCCAGACCGTAGCCGCGAGAAGCAGCGCCGGTGGAAGGTAGCGGAGGGGATAGGCGATCTCGGCCCAGGATCCGGCCAGAAAGATCAGGATGCAGTAGGACCAGAAGAGCCAAACGTCGATGGCCCACTCCACCCGGTTTCTCGGAGTAGAGTGGGCCAACCAGACCGCAAAGAGGATGGGGATCAGCAGGTGGGTCGAAACCCGTGCGAGTGTCTCCGCCATGCCTCCAGTGTGAACGAAGAGTGCCGAGTTCGGCTAGGCGCGACGACGGCGTGCAGCCGCCAGACCAGCACCCAGGAGCAACAGAGTCGCCGGCTCGGGAACAGGCGAGGCCACGCTGTCCTTGACCCGGATCGGCTCGAAGTTCCGGCTCGCGGACACACCGAGATCGAACGTGGTTGCCTCGGTCGACTGCTCGACCGGCACCGTGTCGAGAATCAACGGATCCACTGTCGGCTCCGTGGGGACGACCATCCCCGGCTCGGAACTCAGAATCAGTGGTCCTGCGGATGTTCACACCGCGAGGCAAAGCCCCGCGCAGAATACGATAAAGGCGTGGAGTCTCACTGAGCCCTCCCGGCTACTTGCATGCATTGCAATGCTGATATGCCCCGAATTGAGAGGACGGAGTGCGGCATTCCGTCGATGACAGATGCGGCATTGTCACTCCATCGCTCCAGTTTCGTCAATCCGTGTTTACGATGCGAACGGAGGCCTCTCACCGTTCGACCCGACTTCCGATAGAGAGAACAGCAGTCCCAAATCTCGCATCCCGTCCACCCGACACGGCAACTCGCCGGCCTCGAAACCCGACAACCCACCGGCCCCACCCGGCGCCGCCGGTCCCGTCCCGAGAAACCGTCCCGGCGTACCGTCCCGAGGTACCGCCGCGAGGAACCGTCCTCGGCTGCCGGCACCCGTTCCAATCGTTGGACGGACAGCTTCGGTTTCCCTATAATGCGCGGACGGTTCGGAACCGAACTGGTTCCACAGGACAGACCCGAGAAAAGGAGCAATGTCACAGATGGGTGAGCGTCAGCGCGAACTCCGCCGCCGCCGGGCTCGGCGCAAGAAGCGCCTCAAGGAGAGGATCCGCGAGGCGATCGCGGCTTCCAAGAAGGACAGCTCCGGCTCCTGAGCCGGAGCCGCCCGGCTCCCCTAGCTCGGTCCTACCGAGCGATCCCCTCCTCACGACGTCTTCTCAGGTGTCGTGCTTCTTTGTATCCGATTCAGAACGAACGACAGGTCCCCCGAACACCGTCTGAACGCTGTTTTGACTCCTCGCCTGCGCACCACCGTCCGTGACGCGCAGAAGCGATCGCAGAGCTGTCGCAACGGGGACTCGTCGAGATCCGGCTCGCCCGTGATTCAGCTGGCCTTGTTCTCGCAGTGCTCTTCGTAGGCGGAGACGAGCTTCGACGCCACTTCCGGAGCCGAGGTGCCCTCGATCTGGTGTCTCTGGACCAGATGCACCATCTGCCCGTCCTTGAAGAGCGCCACCTGCGGAGAGCTCGGCGGGTACTCCGGGAAGTAGGAACGGACCTGGGCCGTCGCCTCCTTGTCCACGCCGGCGAACACGGTGACCACCTTGTCGGGCCGGGCGTCGTTCGTGAGCGACAGAGCGAGGCCGGGGCGGGCCATCCCCGCGGCGCAGCCGCAAACGGAGTTCACGAACACCAGGGTCGTGCCGGTCTGATTCTTCAGCTCCCGGTCGACGTCGTCCGGCGTCCGCAGCTCCGTCACTCCTATGCGGACCAGTTCGTGACGCATCGGGTCGGTCAACTCGGTGGGGTAGCCCATGTAGGAAATCCTCCAAATCCTGGTTTCGTGATGTCTTGGGGCGGCTGTCGTGGCGTGCTCCGCACTCTCAGCCGTCCCGCACAGACCTGTCTCTGCCCAACCCATTTGGGACGACGTGAGGCGTCCCGAGGTTTCGGCGCCGGGATCAGACTTCGATCGTCCGGGCCCGATCGCCTTCCGTCATCCGGACCGCGGACGCGGGCAGGGAATCGTAGCGCGGCGTCCCGTCCGCGGCCAACCGGCCGAACCTGAGAACTCCCGTCGGGCAGCTCTGCACGCAGGCCGAGCAGCGGACGCACTCCGGATCCTCCATCGGAAGGCCCTTGTTCGCGAAGCTCATCACGTCGATCCCTTGATGACACACCGTCGTGCACACGTTGCACGAGATGCATTTCTTCTTCTCCGGGAAGATGCGGAACCGCGAGAACCGCGCGTAGACGTGCATCAGTGCCGCGAGGGGACAGGCGAACCGGCACCAGACTCGTCCGGAGAACCAGAAGTAGAACCCAACCCCGATCGCTCCACCGATGAGGATGTCGACGACGAACTTGTAGGTGCTGAGCGCGGACTTCGTGAGCGGCGCGAGGCGGGCGGCAAGGGCCGGATGCCAGCTCGCCATGAAGAGCAACGTGACGAGCACGGAAGCGGCGAGAATCACCTGCCCGAGCATGTTCCAGCGGTTCGCGGCCCTACCGTGCCACATCTTGTGACGGTGCGTATCCCCCATCGTCTCGGCGAGTGCGCCACAGGAGCAGATCCATCCGCAGTACGCGCCCTTTCCCCAACGCCAAACGAGAAGCGGGATGATCACGAACGTCTGCACGAGCCCGATCACGATCCACCAGAGCATCGGATGCGGCGAGGCCAGGTTGACGAGAAAGAGCGGCCACGCGAGAACGAAGCCGAGCGACCTCCAGTACTCACCGTTCGGGAAGAGGTTCTGCTGGATCGCGTCCGGGATCCAACCGTTCGCCCCCATCCAGGGCAGGACGATCTCCGGCAGTACGAAGAGAGGCACCACCTGGATCGCCATGAGCGTCAGCGTCTGCCTGCGAACATAGGGAGTCGGCCTGCGGCGCATGCGCGCGAAACCGAAGAACACGATGCACGCGGTATAGAGGGACGTGAACCAGAAACTCGGCGCAGCCGTCGCCTTCGTGAACGCGCCGAGCAGTGACTCGGGCCCGAGCCCCCAATCGCGACCAACAGCGAGAACATCGGTGTGGCCGATGAGCCAGGCCTTCCAGAGGTAGATGAAGAGCACGAGCGCGGTGAATGCTCCGAGCATCGCCCAGTTGCGTGGAGACATCTCCCCGATGACGCGCACACCACTTCGGCGGAAGAAGTCGAGCGGCGCCTCCCGTCCGATCATCGTGAAGACTTGGTCGTTCGGAACCTCCTCGGCGTTCCCGTCGGCCGAAACGAGCACGACGTCGCGTTCACGGATCTCACGCACTTCGGAGGGAAGTCTGAGAGCGATCTCGCCCCGCAACTCCTCGATCTGCTCGACGTTCGCGGGCTTCGGACGAGAGAAGCTCGGTTTTCGGTAGCTGAGAGTGACCCGCGCGCCCGCCTTCGCCAGGGCAATGGCACTTTCCAGCGCCGAGTCGCCGCCGCCAACGACGAGGACGTCCCGGCCTTGGGAATCGCTCGGGTCGTACAGTCGGTTCGAAACCTTGTCCAAGCCCTCACCGGGCACCCCGAGCTTCCGGTAGTTCCCGGTCCGGCCGATCGCGAGGATCACCTTGCGCGCGGTCTGCACCGAGCCGTCACCCAGACGAATCTCGAAGGCATCGCCCTTCCTCTCGACAGACTCGACCCGCGCCGAGGTCACCTCGACCCCGAAGCGTGCCCTCTGCCTCTCGAGCTCGTCGAGAAGGGCCTCCTTCACGTCCGCCGTCACGGCGAGCTCTCCCGCCGGAGTCATGTCCGTGGGGTAGGTGTAGATCGGCTTCCCCTTCGGGAAGTTGACGACCGTGGAGAAAGGCTCGGCGGATTCGTAGACCCGGTAGGAGAGTCCGCGTCGGCCCGCCTCGACCGCTGCCGCCACGCCGGAGACACCGGCACCCACGATCGCGATGTCGACGATGGCGGAGTCGCCCCGAGCGGGAGTGAGCCCTTCCTGCTCTACCAGCGCGGCGACGGCACGGGTACCCGTGTGGAGCGAGAACTTGAGGAGCGGTATGCCCGTGAGGTCACCGACGATCCGGAGCCCGGGCACGGAGGTCGCGCCGTCCTTACCCACTTCGGGGAGCGGCTCGACGCCCCCCGCCGGCCAGCGAGTGTGCAGCCAGTGTGCGTACCTTCGCACGAAGTCCCACATGCTCGCGGCTCCTTCTCATCCGGTATCGGCATCGACATTGGAAGACGCCGTAGAATACCGAAAGCGGCCACTCAGCGTGACCGCTTCCGAAAGAGGCAGTGCGTTGTAGGGCGAGAATCGCGGCGTCCGTTACTCGACGACGATCTTCATCCAGCCGTAGGGATCCCGCTGCCGACCCCACTGGATGTCGGTGAGTGTCTTGTGGATCTTCTGGGCCATCGGGCCGACTTCGTCACCGGTGATGACGTAGTCCTCGCCCTTGTAGGCGATCGTACCGATCGGCGTCACGACAGCAGCGGTACCGACGCCGAAAGCTTCGGTCACGCGGCCGGACTTGATCCCCTCGAGTACCTCGTCGATCGAGATCCGCCGTTCCTCCGCTTCGACTCCCATGTCCGGAGCCATGTGGAGAACGGAGGCTCTCGTGATGCCCGGCAGGATCGAGCCGAGGAGCGGAGCCGTGACCAGCTTCCCATCCATCACCACCATGAAGTTCATGGCGCCGATCTCTTCCACGTACTTGTGCTCCTGGCCGTCCAGCCAGAGCACACCGGCGTACCCTGCTTCGAACGCGCTCCTCTGTACGTAGAGACCGGCCGCGTAGTTGCCTCCGGTCTTCGCGGCACCCGTACCGCCGATGACGGCACGCACATGCTTGTCCTCCGCTCGCACCTTCACCGGCTTGAATCCGGTTGGGTAGTACGGACCAACGGGAGAACAGATGACGAAGTAGAGGAACTCCTTGGACGGCCGCACACCCAGCCCCGTCTCGGTCGCGATCATGGTCGGGCGCAGATAGAGGGACGCACCCTCCTGTGTCGGCACCCAATCCTGGAGACGCTGGACGAGCCGAGTCGCGACCTCGACCTGGAAGGCTTCGGGGATCGCCGGCATCATCATCCGCTCCGCGGAGCGGTTGAGACGCGCGGCGTTCTGATCCGGGCGGAACATGGCGACGCGACCGTCGTCCCATCGATAGGCTTTGTGTCCCTCGAAGATCTCCTGACCGTAGTGGAACACCATGGCCGATGGATCGAGGGAGATCGGTGCGTACGGCTTGATCGCGGCATCGTGCCATCCGCGACCTTCCGTGTAGTGCATCATGAACATCTCGTCGGCGAGAACGTTGCCGAATCCCAGTTTCTGCTCCAGGGCCTTCTCGGCGGCCGCGGATCTCTCCGGCCGGGTTTGAACGGCGATTTCCATGCGCTCGTACCCCTTTCCTTGGATGGCGTCCCCAGGGACGATGTTGACCTGGACACGTCGAGACCAAGTTCGACACTGAGAGTAGCCTGAGCCACACCCTGTTTGGAACTCAGATCGGGTTGCCGGGCGCCGCGGTCGATCGAAGGGACAGGCAGAGCCGGGAGGGGTCTGGGATTGGATCGACACCCGTCCCGCTCGTGGGTTTGTCACTCAGAAGCTCGTCCGCGAGATTCGGTTACGCCGCAACAGCGGTCTCGTCGTCGTTGGCGTGATCCCGACGGTAGGTAGCGCTCGGGGCCGATTCGCCTTCCCATCTAGGGAACGTCGCTAGGTCCTCGTCACGCGGGATCTCACCCTGTCATCTTGACCGCTTCGCCTGGCGATTGCGAGTCTGGATTTCCGCCTACGGCCGCCCGGTCCCCCGCTCGTCTTCGGCAGGGAATCGCCACTGGTGGAGTGCGGACTTCCCCGTGCGGGCTCCAAACTCGGTCAGCTGTTCCGAGCCGATCGTCGGCTCCCGTCACTTGCTGCGAGCCGAGCCCCGGTCCGGGGCCCGACCGCTTGCTCCAGGCGAAGGGGTTGGGCGGGTTCGGTCATGGCTCCCCGGCAGGCTCCCTGGCCGAGTCGACCTCCGCCACGGCCATCCCCACGAGAATCAATCCGCCGCCAAGCCAACCGATCATTCCCAGTCTCTCTCCCCAGAACAACATGGAGAAGACGGCCGCGAACAACGGTTCCGTCGCAAAGATGATGGCTACCCTCACGGGGCTCGTCCTTGGTTGGTAACGCATTTGCAGCCAAGTCGTAACGAGAGACGCGAGCACGCCGGTGAGAAGCAGGGCCCTCCAGACGGCGGCCGAAGTCCAGATCGAAGGACCGCCAGAGACAGAGCCGGCGCCGAGGGCGGTGGCGGCACCGGACTCGAAGAGCCAATGCCCGACCCAGCCGATCAGGGCCGTCGTGGCCATTTGGGAGAAGAGGAAGGCACCCGGAGCACTGATCGTTCCGTATTTCGAGAGGAGGACGACGTGGAGACCGAAGGCGACCGCACACGCGATGGTCCAGGTGTCACCGATGGACCACCCGCCGGCGGCTGGCCGGGTCAGGCACCACATGCCGGCCGTCGCGACGAGGAGCCCCAGTGTGGGCAGCCATCCTGGCCGACGGCGCAGGAGCCAGGCCCCCCAGAGCGGGATCATCAGAACGTTCAGTCCAGTTATGAACCCGGACCGGGCCGGCGTCGTCGTCATGAGTCCCAGAGTCTGCGCTCCGAAGCCACAGGCCAGCGTGATTCCAAGAGGCGCCCCGAGCAGAAGGGCCCGCCGGAAGCCCGGTCCCGGGCGCAGAAGCGGCAGAGACGCCAGCGCAGCAATGGTGAACCGGAGCGAGAGGAAGTGGAGAGGCTGGATCTCGGCCAACGCCGCCTTCACAGCGACGAAGGTGGTCCCCCAGATCAGGGCGACGAAGAGGAGTGCGAGCGTGGGCAAGAACGGTTCCCCGCAGCCGAGAAAGTTGACAACCCCGATTCGGAGATGGGATCCTCTTTCTTTGCCTTCGGCTCGTCAATCCGATCCAGGGGAGACGGTGCCTTCATCCGTCCGGTCGATCCGGTCCCGTTCGTCGTTGTCTCCGATTGGAACTCACGTCCGGGACTCTGGGGCCGGACCTCGACCATGAGGCCTCCCCAACCGACCGGGGAGCAACGAGCGCACTCGCTCGATTCGGAGGATGCCAGAGTGGCCACGACAGCGGACATCCGCAACGGACTCGTCATCGACTTCAAAGACGACCTCTACAAGATCGTCGACTTCCAGCACGTGAAGCCCGGCAAGGGTGGCGCGTTCGTCCGCGCGAAGCTGAAGAACATCCGCACCGGGCGGGTCATCGACAATACGTGGAACGCAGGGTCCACGATCAATCCGGTCCGGATGCGTCACAAGCAGATCCAGTATCTCTACTCGACCGGTGACGACTATCACTTCATGGACAACGAGACGTACGAACAGCTCGAGCTCCCGAAGGCGATGATCGAGCCGTACCTGCCATACCTCCTCGAGAACATGGAGATGCAGGTGCTCGTGAAGGAAGAGGACGAGATGCCCGTCGATCTCGACTTCCCCGCCACCGTCGTCCTCGAGGTGACCGAGGCGTATGACGCGGCGCGTGGAGACACGGCCGGTGCCGTCACGAAGGAAGTCACGGTCGAAACGGGACTCCAGCTCCAGGTTCCGCCCTTCATCAAGCAGGGCGAAAAGATCCGGATCGATACTTCGACCGGTAAGTACATGGAGCGTGCCTGATCTGAACGCGCCTCGGGCGTGCGCACGCTGGTGCGCACGCCATGGACGTCTGCGCCGCCGCTTGGACGTGCGCGCCCGAGGTTCGCGCCTCGCGCATGTTGGGTGGGACGAGACGACACCGCAGCCGAGCCCGCTCCCTGGGGGCTGTTCCCGCTAGAACCGCGCGTTCACGATCGGCAGAAGTTTCGTGCCGGTGGGATTGTCCCCCACGTAGTTCAGCAGTCCGATCTGAACGCCACGCAGAGACTCCTTCCAGTTGACCAGCCCGATCATGAGGCCGTCGGCGATGTCGATCCGGTTGTAGGCGGACGCGGCGAACCCATGCATCCGCTCCACGCGCACGTGACCAACCGACGTGGCGATCCCGCGCATCTCGAGCGCTCCGACAACGAGCCCACCCGCATTCCAGCCGACGAGCCGCTCGCCGATCACACCCACACCGCCGACCTGGAGCCCACGCGCTTCGTCCGTCGCCATGAGTCCGATCCCGGCTACCGGGATCCCGGTGAGGTTGGGTGAGCCGATGACTCCGCCAGCGAGGGAGAGCCCACGGAACCCGGTTCCGGCGCCCATACCCAGGCCGGCGAACTGAATCCCGATCAACTCCTCCTCGGCGCCCATCCCGATTCCGGCTGCGGAGATCCCGCGACTCGTGCCGTCGATCCCGAGTCCGATTCCCGCCACCTGAATGCCCGAAGCATCGCCGCCCACGCCGGCGCCGATCCCGGAAACCGTGACGCCGCGGAGGCTCCCGCCGATTCCCGCACCGATGCCGGAAACGACCACTCCGGTCAGGTCCCCATCGACGCCGAGCCCAAGGCCGGCGACGGAGATCCCCGTCAGGTCACCGTCGAGCCCCATTCCCAGGCCCGCGAAGGACAGCCCCGTCACGTCGCCGTCGACGCCCATCCCGAGTCCTGCGAGGAGGATTCCCTTGGCGCCGCCGTCCGCCGCGAGTCCGAGACCGGCGACGGAGATGCCGTCGAGGTCACCGTCCACCGCCAGCCCCAATCCGGCCGCCTGGATCCCGCTCACATGGGAATCCGCGGCGAGTCCCAGCCCCGCGAGCTGGATTCCACTCATCCGTCCGCCCGCGACGCCGAGGCCGCCGATCAGGATTCCGTGGGAATCGTCCGCGCTGGACCCGATCAGACCGACGCCGACTCCACGGAGCCGGTCGACCGAGGGGCCGACGAGCCCGAAGGCGATGCCGTTCATCTCGAAGCGGTCGTTGGAACCAGGACGCCAGGCGGTGAGGTTGATTCCGTCCACCCGCCGAACCCGTGAGTCGGACCAGTTGAGCCGGATCCCGCGCAGCTCGCGCGAGTTACCGATCCCGATGCCCGCGTTCTGGTAAGTGAGCCCCACCGCGTCGGCGCTCGCCGGGCTCGGGGCGAGGAGGGAAACGGCGCACGCGGCCAGAACGCAGAGCGAGACGGACGAGACGGAGCTGAAGAAAGAGTTCATCTTGGACCTCCCGAATGGGGACCGGAGGCTGGTCTCCCGGGAAGCAGACGAATGAGGTACCCCTAGGGTTGCATGGAATCTCGAGAAAGAAGGAACGAGTCACGGGGTCGAAGCGGAAGCGGGGTGGAAGCAGGAACGGGGGGCAGCGCCCCCCGTCCATGGAATCGTACATGCAGATCTACGGACCCCTCACCCCCTTGCCCACGCCGTGAGCGGGAAGAGGAGCGAGCCCTGGTCGTACTAGCTGGCCACGAGCTTCGTGAAGTCAGCGAGACGCGCGGAGTAGCCCCACTCGTTGTCGTACCAGGAGACGACCTTTGCGATGCCGCCGTCCAGCGTCATCGTGAGGTCGGCCGCCACGATCGATGAATGCGGATCTCCGAGGATGTCCGAGGAGACGAGCGCCTCGTCCGTCACGCGGAGGATGCCACGGAATCTCGGGCTCTCGGCCGCTGCCTGGAGCGCTTCGTTCAGATCCTCGATCGACACGTGGCGCGCGAGCTTCACCGTGATGTCGGTCACGGATCCGTCCGGAACGGGGACGCGGAGAGCGGAGCCGCTCATCTTCCCCTTGAGCTCCGGAATGACGATCTCCGCCGCGCTGGCCGCGCCGGTCGTCGTCGGTACGATGGAGAGAGCCGCGGCCCGGCCACGACGACGCTTCCTCGTGGGAATGTCCATCAGTGACTGGCTCGACGTGTAGGCATGCACGGTCACGAACATCAGATGCTCGACACCGAAGTTGTCGTGCAGAACCCGCGCCACCGGTGCGAGACAGTTCGTCGTGCAGGAAGCCATCGAGACGACGTGGTGCTTCTTCGGATCGTAGAGGTCCGAGTTGACGCCCATTACGAACATCCCGTCCGCGTCGGTCGAGGGAGCGGAGATGATCACCTTCTTCGCGCCACCTTCGATGTGCTTGACCGCGTCCTGACGCTTGCGCAGCGCGCCGGTCGACTCGAGCACGACGTCCACACCGAGGTCTCCCCATGGGAGCTTGGTCGGATCCGGCTCGGAGAAGAACGCGATCCGCTTGTCGTCGACGATGAGTTCACGGTCTCCTTCGTCGATCTTGGGCCGGTACCAACCGTGCACCGAGTCGTACTTGAGGAGATAGGCAAGGTCCCCGAGATCGGCCAGGTCGTTCACGCCGACGATCTCCACGTCCTCCCGCTCCTTCAGGATCTTGAAGACGCACCGGCCGATACGGCCAAAACCGTTGATGCCGACTCGAATCATGGCACTCGCTCCTTCTTCCTTCTTCCCTGACCGGGCTTCGTGCGCTCTTGCCCGAAACCCTCTTACGTAGCGTCCCGGCGCCCTGAATCTGCGAGACGTATCCCGCTCCGTGCCCCAAAACGTATCCCGCTCCGGTCGATAGGTGTCAACCTCGAGATGTACGTACACACCCACCGTCGCGGCCCCGGGCGGCGCGCGTCCTGCGAGGAGAGGCGATCCTCCTCACCCGTCAGAACCGCGTCGGGTTCCCCATCCGTAGATGAAGTACGTGCCCGTGGCGCGGATGTCGACGTCCCAGCCGAGTTCTCGGAGGTCGGCCTCTAGCGCGGCGGGAGAGGGAAACCTCTTCACGATCTCGAACTCGCGACCGTCATTCAATCGTCGGCGCTGGAACTGGCTCTCTACAGGGGCAAGTTCGTGATCACGCGCCGTCGAGGCCTGGGAGTACAGGGAATCCACGAAGAAGAACCGACCACCCGGCCTGAGGCACCTGGCGACCAGCGCGAAGAAGCCGGGGAAGAGTTCCTTGGGGACGTGGGAGAGCCAGAACCCGAACGCGACGAAGTCGTACTGCCGGTCGGGAGACCAGCGGAACAGATCCGCCTGGATGCGGCGAACCCGCGGATCCGGAACGTTGAGTGCGTGGAGGGCGAGCATCTCTTCAGCTCCGTCCACCACGGTGAGTGCGTCGGCGCCGCGGAGGAGTTCGCGGCTCCAGATGCCCGTGCCCGCGGCGAGTTCGAGCACGTCGCCGAAGGGCTGGAGGAGACGAAGCTCCCCGCGAACGACTTCCGCCTCCCGGAACCACGCAGCATTCGCCTCGGGCCCGCGGTCGTATCTCCCCTTCCGCTCGAACCACTCGTCGTACTCGCCGGCGCGAGCTCTGTAGTAGTCCTGCTGCGACTCGAGACGGTCCGTCCAATCGCTCGGGGTCGGTTCGGTCATCACTCCTCCCAGATCGATGCCTGGCGAACATACCCGATCGGCGTCACGTCCCGGAGCAACAGGTGGTTTCTCTGCCGGATAGGAGCTGTCGGCATTCCCTGCCGTCATTTCGTACGGTGGGCAGGGCCAACCGGTCCGTGAGGGGGTCAAGATACTGGAAAACAACCCCTTAGGCGATTCAGACGTCCTCACGATCCCTTGACATCCGATGTGGACAACTTCGTGGATTACCGTGGATCGATAGGGAAAACGAGATACTTGTTGATTTGAATGCGACACTTGTCGCATATATCTAAGTGCGACGGGCGTCGCACACCCTGTGAGCCGATGAGTACGCCCCAGCCTTGGAGGTGATGATGGCACTCCCGGATCTCTCCCGCTTCGAGCTCCAGTGTCTCCGGCTGATCTCGAGGCTCGGCGACGCGACCGTGCGGGAAGTTCAGGATCGACTACCGGACGGACCGAGCTACTCCACGGTTCGGAAGATCGTCGAGCGCCTCGAGGAGAAGGGCGCCGTCGAGCGCGTGCGGCTCGATGGCAAGGCGTGGGTCTACCGCGCCAAAGTCTCCGCCGCGCAGATGATCCGAAAGGAGATCCGGCAGTTCCTGGACGTGATGTTCGACGGAGCCGCGGCCCCACTCGTCGCCCACCTGGCCGAGATGGATGCGGTGAGCCTGGAAGAGTTGCGTCTCGTCGAAGAGCAACTCGCCACGAACGACCGGGCAACGGACGCACGAGGAACAGCTGACCTGGAGGACGCACCCGAGGCAACGGACCCGGAGGTGGTTTCATGAACGCTCCCTTTGGACCGACTTCGCCGTGGGTCTCGCTCACCGGTGGGACGGGAGAGTTCCTCGCCACCGCCTGGGCGGGTGTGGCCACGCATCTCTGGGAGTCGACCCTCTTCCTCGCGCTGGTCGCGCTCCTCTCGCTCTCGTTGGGTAGGGCCCCGGGTGCTCTACGGAATCAGCTCTGGTCCCTGGCGCTCCTCAAGCTCTTCGTCCCTGTCTCCGCCCTTGGCTGGGTATGGGAACGTTGGCTCTCCGATCACCCACTCCCTCTCGGATCGCAGACCGCCCTTTGGTTGGAGCCGATCTGGTCGAGCGGCGGCACCAACGGCATCGCGGCGGGAGCCTCGACGATCGTTCTCGGCGCCAGCATCGTCTGGACGCTGGTCGCAGCGGTCCTCGTCTCGCAGACGATACGAGCGGGACGGGAATCGAGACCTTCCCTGGCTTCCGTCGTCACCCTCGACCAGGCAGACCGGATCGCGACTCTCTCCCGTGATCTCGGCCTCCCCAAGGGCCGGATCCGAGTCTCGAACGAACTCTCGATCCCTTGCGTCATCGGGATCCTCCGGCCGGCCATCTATCTTCCGGCCGAAGTCCTCTCTCGACCCTGGCGCGAACTCCGCGCGATCGCGCTCCACGAGCACGCGCACGTGAGGCGCCGCGACCCGCTGAGGCTCCTCGTCCAACGGACCGCGTTCGTCCTCTTCTTCTACTACCCGCCGCTCTGGCTCGTCCTGAATCAGCTCCACCGCACGGCGGAACTCGCGTGCGATGAGGAAGCCGTGGGACGCGGAGCGGACGCAAGAGATCTCGGGCGTGCCATCGCACGCTCCGTTCGAACGGGACTCAGCGCCTCCTCTCCGGTCTCCGCGCTCGGCTCCCCCCACCGGCCGCTCCTCGCGGAACGGCTACGACGACTCCAGACCGACAGGAGGTATCGAACCATGCACTATCACCGCGCCGCCCTCTTCCTCGCAGCGGCATCACTGATGGGTCTCGCGCTCGTACCGCGGACATCCCCGGTGGACACGGCGATCGCCGGCACTGGGGACGCCGCCACTTCCGCGCTGCACGACTCGCAGGCAAAAAAGGAGAAGAAGGCGCCGAGGATGGAGTCCGGGAACGCGTCTGCGTCCGAGGAGTCGAAGGCGATCGACTCCGAGTCGAACTTCGTCCCGCCCAAGCCGGTCGCCGACAAGATGGTCTTTCCCGCCTACCCCGAGGAGTACCGCAGCGAAGGCGCCACCGGTCTCGTCCTCCTGTTCGTGAACATCTCCGAACACGGCGAGGTGACATCGGTGAAGGAGAAGCAGGGCGTGAGCGGCCATCCGGCGTTTACCGAGTCGGCCATCACGGCCGTGTCGCAGTGGGTCTTCGAGCCCGCGACCGAGGACGGAGAGCCGGTTGCGACCGAGGTGGTGATCCCGATCAAGTTCGCGCTCGAGTAGGTGCGTCGAGGCGACGAGTCACGCCGTGCGTAGGTGCGGCGTGACTCGTCGCCGACGAAACGCAGTGACTCAGCCCCGCCGTACGTAGTGAATCTGCCAACGCATCTCCCAGCTCGCCCCTTCGTCCCTCGAGACCTCCCAGTCCCAAACGAACGCGTCGTGTGTGATGTCGTGGAAGGTCATCCGCTGGAGCACACGCGTGCCGTTCCGCTCGCCGGATCGCGAGAGCCGCATGACACCGTCCTCATACTTCCCGACGAAGTCGAGATAGCCGCCCGAATCGTCGACCCAGGTCTGACGCCATACGCCCGCACCGGGGTCGAACACGCTGACGGACATTCCACGGAACCCCATCCCAGGCGCGGAGAAGTTCTCGCGGATGACGCACCCACCGTACTCGTTCGTCACGATGTTGGTACCGGTGCCATCTTCGCCCCAGGTGAGGTCCCACTCACCGAGCCAGAAGTCGAACTCCCGAGCCCGGGGATCCGAGCACGGAGCGGGCGGCGGATCCTCGGCCTGCGAGGTGTCCCACGAGAGGGCGACGAAGAGAGCGATCAACGGCAGGAGTTTGAGGGACAGCGATCCGATCACGAGAGACCTCCTGTGAACGAGAGGCGGTTGGCCAAGGGCGGCGAGCGCGAGCGGCAGCACCTTCGACAAGGAGACAATGGACCGGCGTCATCGGGGAATCCCCAGAACTGGGGATATCAGAAGGCTTCGCCCAACGAGAAGTAGTACCGGGGCACGTCGCCACCGAACCCAACGTCCAACCGCACCGTGATCTCGCGTCCGGGGTCACCGATGAAGAAGCGCGGCCCTCCCCCGAAGTTCGCTTTCATGTGCTCGAGCTGCATTCGGTCCACCGCGGGCGCGACATCCGCCACGCCGAAGAAGGCGGCCGCACCCAACCGCCAGAGAAAGCGCACTCGGTATTCGGCCTGCGCCGCGACGAGCACCCGGTCGCGATAGCGCCCGCGCCGGAAGCCTCTCGAGTGTGGTCGACCACCGAGTTCGGCGAAGTGCCAGAACAGGGCTCGCCCTTCGCCGCGTAGGTGAAGAACTGGAGCGCGAGCACGTTGCCTGTGTCGGCGACACGTAAGCCCTGGCGTCGAGGTGGTAGTTGTTGAAGTCGAAGTCGCTTCCGAACTCATCGTCAAGAGGAGACCGAAGGACTGGAGGTAGAACCCCTTGGTCGGGAAGCTCTTCGAGTCGCGCTTGTCCCAGTCGAGCACCAGACCCGTGCCGATTGCGTTCTCTCCACCCTTCGAACCTCGGATGTCACCCTGAGCGAGAACGCCGTCGGCGTCGACCTCGAGGAGGTCGACCCGCTCGAGCTCGAATCTCGCTCCCAGACGGAGATCACTCCAAACGTCTCGGAACAGCTCGATGTAGGCATTGAGGTGGGACGGCCGATACGCCTCCTCGGCCTCGCTCGGCGTGTCCGGCCCGATGCCGTAGAAGCGCTCGATCAGAGTCTCGTGGGAGACACGGAGCTTGAGTCCGAACGTCTCGACGGGATGGAGCTCCGCCTGGAGATCCGCCTGCGTCTGCCCCTTCACCGTGATCCGTCCCTTGAGCCGCAGCTCGGAGGCCGGCAGCTCGGCGCGGGAGCCGGGCCAGCGGAAGGCATAGATCGCGTCCCCTCCGAAACCGAGGCCGCGACGATCCGAGTACGTGACCTTCGGCAGGTAGAACACACCCTTGGCGTAGAGGCGGGGTGGAAACCAGCGCAGATGGTGGATCTCGGACCCGGGGACCTCGGCCGAGGATTCCTGGGATGCAGAGTCCTGGCCCGCCGAGTCCTCGGTTACGGATTCGGGGCGTCCGGAGTCCTCGGCTACGGACTGGAGGGGGGCGGAGCCCTCACTCGCGGAACTCTCCGCGAACGCGAAGCCGCTCGGAGAAACCGCTAGCCACACGACCACGAGGCCGGCGATGAGGAAGAAGCGCTTCTGCAAAGGCCTTTCTCCGTTCGGGTTCGCCCGGACGGTACGTGCAGCTCCGGAACCGGTCAAGCTTCGCTACCGGAGGAGCGATAGTAGGTACACCCACGCCCACGTCACCGAGAGGATCCATGGCCGACGACCAGTACCCGTACGTCGACAGGCGGAAACGACCGACCCCTCGTTTCTCCCGCTACACGTTCTTCGGCCGGCGAAGGCGGAACGAATTGCCGGGAGCGAGGCGGGATGGGTACTTCGTCGACTGGGTCGACGGACACTACCGGACGGCGGTCATCGCGCTCTGCATCTTCATCGTGGTCGACGCGCTCTCGACGCTCCACATCCTGAGCCACGGTGGAACCGAGGTGAATCCGGTCATGGCCTGGATCATCGAGCGGAGTTGGATCGGCTTCCTCGTCCTGAAGCTGCTCTCGGCCCTGTCCGCGCTCGTTCTGCTCTCGGTGCACCGTCACGTGCGGGCCATGCGTCTCATCGGCGCGGTGCTCTACGTCGCCTACGGATCGATCGTTCTATACCACCTGATCCTCGTCACGCGGATCGCCTGGGGCCACGCAGGCGGCTGATCCGATAGAGGAGGCGCTCGAGCCCCTGACTGACCCGAAGCGTTGCGGGGAACGTATCCTTCGCCCAGGCCGGAAGCTTCCCGGAACGGGCCCCCGCCAGGTTTCCGGTGGCGACATCGGTCAGGAACTGATCACCGACCATGAGTGCGGTGGAGGGATCGATGTCTCCGAGTGCACCGAGCGTGGCGAGGAGCAGAGGTCCATCCGGTTTCCGAACCTGGTGTGCGCCTCGACCCAGGAGTTCCTTCGCGCGTCCGTCTCCGAGACTGTCAACGCCTTGGTGCAACACCCGGTAGACTCTCTCCCCACCCAGGTCGTATCCGCGCACGATCGGGAAGTCCGGAAACATCGCCCCCAGTTCGAGGAACCGCGATTCGCCACAGTTGGAGAGGATCGCCTGCCGGACCCCCGCGGATGCGAGCGCTTCGAGATTCGGAACGAAGAGCGGGTCCGTCTCCGTCCCGTGATAGGACATCAGCGTCCCGTCCACGTCCCAAACGACCGCCGCGATCCCCTCTCGCGCCGTGAACTCGGGAGAGACATCGCGCACGTCGTGAAACCGATAGGTCGGTTCCAGGTGATCCAGCAGCCGGATGAGACGCGGCAGAGTTTGCCTAGCTGTCGTGAGCCAATCAGCGTTCATGGAGCCGCCACGCTACCCCATTTTCGGTGCCACAACCAGTCGGACGAGCCGCAGAAATCGGTGCCAGACCGACCGTTGACCCGGCCCGAGATCTCGACTCGGCAAGGAGGAGTTCTCAAGGAGAAGGCGCGGGGAAACGATCTATAGATGTATGGCGCAAGGCTGGAGACAACAGGTGGGGGCGGTTTGCCCGTGCAAGGCGATCGGCTGCTTCTCCATACGTGTTCGAATTCTCCTCGTGGCCCTCATCTCGGCGGCCTCATCCGTGTTCCTGCTCGCCGGCGGCCTCGGAGTGTACGAGTGGCAGGCCCTGAGAGCGAGCATGGTACGGGACCTCGAGGTCCTGGTGCGCGCCGTCGGAGAGGGTTCGAGCGCCGCGATCACGTTCCACGACGAGGAGTCCGCCGGCAAGATCCTCTCGGCCTTCCGTGCCGAACCTTCGGTTCTGGCCGCCCGTTTGTCGGACGCGAACGGTCAGGTGATCGCTTCCATCGAGTTCCAACCTGCTGACGACCTGGATGCCCTGCCGATCAGCAAGGGACACGTGTTCGAGGGAGAACGTCTCCATCTCGCGTATCCGGTCGAACGGAACGGCACGGAACTCGGCTCCGTCTACGTAGTCGCGAGCACCGCCGAAGTGCGCGCGCGGATCACGAACTTCCTCGTAGCCGTCGCGATCATCCTCCTGGTCGCTCTACTCGCGACGCTGCCCCTGGCCTACCGGCTCCGCAACACGGTGTCCGATCCGATCGACGAACTCTCCGGCACGGTGGAGCGGATCAGTCGCGACATGGACTATTCGATCCGCGCCCGTCAGGTACCGGATCCAGAGATCGGCCTCCTCGTCCTCGGATTCAACTCGATGCTCGCCAGGATCGAGGAGACGGATCGAAAGGTTCGGGACGCGCAGTCCCACCTCGAACGGAGGGTGGCGGAACGGACGTCCGAACTCCTGGTCGCGAAAGAAGCGGCGGAGGAAGCCGCGCGGGCCAAGTCGGAGTTCCTCGCCAACGTCTCCCATGAGCTCCGCACGCCCCTCCATGGCATCCTCAGCTTCGCGCTCTTCGGCGAAGAGAGGGTGGACACCGCGGACTCCTCGACCCTCACCCGCTATTTCGGCCGGATCCGCGAATCGGGCGAACGGCTCCTCGTCCTCGTCGACGAACTGCTCGACCTGTCCAAGCTCGAGGCCAGGAAAGTCGAGCTCGAGTGTGAGTGGTATCCGCTCGGCACCATCGTTCGCTGCGTGGCGGACGAGTTCCAGAGCCTTCTCTCGGAACAGAACGTCTCCGTCGAGCTCACCGCCACTTCCGAGGAAACGGTCTACGTGGACCGCAACCGTCTGATGCAGGTCCTACGCAACATCATCGGCAACGCGATCAAATTCTCACCCGATGGATCGGTCATCGAAGTACGCACGTCACACGCGGAGGAAGGCTGGACGGTGTCGATCGCGGACGAGGGGGTCGGGATCCCCGACAACCAGCTCTCGTCGGTGTTCGAGAAGTTCTTCCAGTCGTCCCTCACGAAGACCGGCGCGGGTGGGACCGGACTCGGCCTCGCCATCACGCGGGAGATCGTCGAGGCACATGGCGGTCGAATCTGGGCCGTCAACCGCCAGCCACGTGGCGCCGTCTTCTACTTCACGATTCCGTATCCGGAGCCAGAGCAGTCTACCGACGAGAGCGAACGCATCGCCTGAGGCAAGGGAGAGCCACCTTGAAGAAACGCATTCTTGCGGTCGACGACGACCCGATGAACCGCGAGATCATCGCCGAGATTCTCGGCGACGAGTTCGACGTCTGCTTCGCGTGCAACGGACGCGAGGCGCTCGATCGGGCGGCGGAATCGAAACCAGACCTCGTCGTGCTCGACATCATGATGCCGGAGCTCGACGGCTACGAAACTTGCGAGCGCCTCAAGGCCCGGGACCCCTTCATCAAGGTACTTCTCGTATCGGCGAAGGCACTTCCCTCCGAGCGCCTGCGTGGCTACCAGGTGGGAGCGGACGACTACGTGACGAAGCCGTTCGATCCGTACGAGTTCCTGGCCAAGATCCGGGTCTTCCTGAGGCTCAGCTTCGCGGAGGAAGTGGGCCAGATGAAGTCCACGCTCATCACCCTGCTCGCCCACGAGACCAGGACGCCGTTGGCCCACATTCTCTCCTCGGCTCAACTCCTGGAAGACGATCGCACGTTCGATTCGGACGAAACGCGCGGCGACCTTCTCGGGATCATCCTGAGCGGAGCCCAGCGGCTGCAGACGATCTTCGAGTAATCGATGTTCCTCTTCCAGCAGCAGTCCGAGAACACGCCCCTCGACCGCACGCGACTCGATCTCGGGGCGGTCGTACGGTCCGAAATCGATCGAGTGCGTACGAGGGTTGCCGGCGCACAACTGGAGTACGAAGGAGAGGATGTCGCAATCGCCGCGCAGGAACCGCTCCTCCGTCAGGCACTGGGGATCCTTCTGGAACAGGCAGCCCGGCGCAGCCCGTCCGACCGACCCGTACAGGTGCGGCTGGAGGCGCAGGACCAGAGCGCGGTCATCACGGTTTCCGACGCCGGCGCGTCGCCCGAAGCGGACTCTCTCGAGCACTACTTCGAGATCTTCTCGGTCAGTGACATCGCCCATCACTCCGACGCCCTCGACCTCGACCGTCCGATCTGTGCGTCGATCGTTCGTCGACACGGTGGTTCCATCCGCGCCGCAATCCCGGAGGAGGGCGGGCTCTCTTGCCTGGTCGTCCTGCCTTCGGAAGAGGATGCGAAGCAGGTCGCCTGATGTCAGTGGGCCGTAACGGACAGCGACCGAACGGAGCGGGCATGTCCCGTCGCGGTCTCGTGCGTCGTCTGGCCGGGACGGGAACCGCGACACACATCCTTCTCGCATCGATCGGCGGGCTGTTCCTCTCCGCCTTGCCCTTCGGTGGGTCGATCGCGGGCGACCCCGCGTCCGATCACGACCGGGAGTACGCCGTGAAGGCGGCCTACCTCGTCAATCTACCTCAGTTCATCGACTGGCCGTCGGCCGAGGCTCCGGACGCCGTCTTCGACGTGTGGGTGATCGGAAACGATCCCTTCGGTCCGCTCCTCGACCAGGCCTTTTCGGGCAAGACCGTCCTGGGGAGGACGTTCGCCGTCCACAGATCTCCCGACGTCGTCTCGATCGGCGAGGGGGAGGACGTCGACATCGTCTTCCTGGCCGCGCAGAACACCGAGTCGGCAACCGCTTGGACCGAACAGCTCGGCTCAGGACCGATTCTCGTCACGAGCGAGATTCCGGGCCACGCCGCACTCAATGGCATCGTCGGCTTCTACATCTCTGGAAACAACGTTCGCTTCGAAATCAACCGCAAGAATGCAGATGCCAGGGGACTGCGGATCAGTTCGCAGCTCCTGGATCTGGCGCGGGTCGTGGGGGAAGGAACATGAGAACGAGTCACGCGCTCGTCGGATGGGTCATCGGAGCCGCGACGTGCTGGAGCACGAGTAGCGCGTCCGATGTGGCCGACCTGTCCAATCTCAGCATCGAGGAACTGATGCGGGTCGAGGTCACTTCGGTGTCCAGGCAGGAAGAGCGATGGCTCGACGCTGCCGCGGCCGTCACCGTCATCACGGCGGAGGACATGAGAAGAGCCGGGGCACTCTCCGTCCCCGAGGCGCTTCGTATGGCACCCGGGATCGACGTCGCGCAGATCGACGCGAACAAGTGGGCCGTGTCCGCGCGCGGGTTCCTCGGACGCTTCTCGAACAAGCTCCTCGTGCTGATGGACGGACGGAGCATCTACACGCCGTTCTTCGGCGGTGTCGAGTGGGACATGGTCGACATCTCCCTCGATGACATCGATCGGATCGAAGTGATTCGCGGACCCGGCGCGAGCCTCTGGGGCTCCAACGCCGTCAACGGTGTCATCAACATCATCACGCGCCGCGCCTCGGGAGACGATGGAGTGACCTTGGCGGCCGTCTCGGGATCGAGCGGCGGGCTGGCGGAGGCACGGGTCAGTACCCGGCTCGCGAACGGCATGGACATGCGCGTCACCACTCTCTACCGCGAGCGATCGGCGTCACCGGGCGCAGGCGCCTTCATCCTCTCGGACGCGGCGGAGGCGGTGCAGGCCCAGACCCGCTGGGACTTCGATCTCAGCCCCAGAACGGAGTTCTCCCTGCAGGCGCGGTACGGCGACGGCAGCGCCGGCACGTCTCAACTCCGTTTCGCGACGGGGACGATCCCCCTCCAGACTCTGGACGTGGAGTATCAGACGCAGAACAGCTCGCTCCATGGCCGCGCCGTCCACCGGTACGGCCGGAGTGGACACGTCTCGTTCTCGGGATACTGGGTGGAGGACTCTCGGGACTACGGAGTCATCGACTACTCGTCGTCCACGGTGGATCTCGAGGTCGAGTCCGGTTGGACGCTGCGCTCTCATGAACTCATCTTCGGCTTCGGGCAGCGCTGGATCACCGACGAGGTGAAGAGCACTCACTGGCTCGTCTTCGACGACGAGCGCGCCGACCACGACATCATGAGCGGATTCGCCCAGGATCAGTTCCCCCTTCTCACGCCGGACCTGACCGTCACCGCCGGTGTGAAGTTCGAGGACAACTCCTACTCATCGGCGGGCGTGGAGTGGCAGCCGAATGCGAGACTGCTCTGGCGGGCAAGTGAGCATCATCGACTCTGGGCCTCGGCGGCGCGTGCCATCCGGACACCCTCCCTCATCGACAACGATGGGCGCTTCCTCGTCTACTCGACCGAGGCTGAGGGACTGCCGGTCGAAGTGTGGGCCACAGGCACCGAGGGGTTCCGGTCCGAGGAACTGATCGCACTCGAACTCGGCTACCGGTCCCAACCGCGGTCTGACCTCAGTGTCGACGTCGCTGCGTTCATCAACGACTACGAGGACCTGAGGGGCAGCATCGTCGGTGATCCGTCGTTCAAGACCGATCCGATCCGGATCGAGACGGAGCTCCACCTGACCAACAACGTGCGAATCACCGTTCGCGGTATCGAGACGGAACTCCGGTGGAATCCGACGGAAAAGCTCCGCCTCGTGAGCGGAGCGAGCTATGCGCGCTACGACAAACCCGTGAACCGGACCGAAACAACGGGAGCGGACCTCGTCACGCAGTCCGAGTACCACGTCGTTCCGTTCAAGGCCAACCTTCGTGCGCTCTACGATCTGACACCGACCTGGCAGGTCGACTCGACGCTCTACTACGTGGACGAGATCGAGACGCTCCAAGTCGACTCCTATGCTCGCTTCGATCTCCGGCTCGGTTGGCGACCGGTTCCCTCGCTCCAGGCGAGCGTGGGTGTGCAGAACCTGTTCGAGGAGAGCCACGCGGAGTTCGCTTCCTGGAACTGGGAGCTCGCTCAGGAAGTCCAACGAAACGTCTATGGCCGATTCACGTGGGGGTTCTAGATGAACGACTCGTCGACGAACATCGCTCGGTTCCTTTCGCACGCTACGTCCGCACGTGACGCCATTGCTGACGTCGCAGGGCAGATCCCGTTCCAGGGGCCGGCCCTCGTCGCGCTGTTCCTCTCACCGGATTACGACCGGGACGAGGCGGCCGAGGCGATCGCGGAGAACTTCGGAAACGTCCCCGTCATCGGCTGCACGACCGCCGGCGAGATCTCCCCCGACGGGTACCAGCGCGGTGGAGTCTCCGGATTCGCGCTTCCCGCGGACGACTTCGACGTCGAGGTCGGTGTCATCGACGGCATCGACGACTTCGAGTATCGCGATGGGGTCGGCGCCGCCACGGAGGTGCGCCGCCGGATGGAGTCCCGGATTCCCGGCGCGAGCGGACTCAACACGTTCGCCTTCCTTCTCGTCGATGGCATGAGTCGGAAGGAGGAACCGGTCGTCGCCGCGATCCACCCCTCTCTCGGAGACATCCAGCTCTTCGGAGGCTCCGCGGGCGACGGAGGAGCGTTCCAGGCGAGCTGGGTCTTCCACGGGGGAACATTCGCCACCAAGCGCGCCGTCCTCACTCTCGTCCACACGAACCGGTCCTTCGCAGTGTTCCGGACCCAGCACTTCGTGTCGAGCGGACAGAGACTCGTCGTGACGGGATCGGATCCGAGCCGGCGGCTGGTGTACGAGATCGACGGCGAGCGTGCCACGGAGGCCTACGCCCGCCACCTCGGGATTCCGGAGGAATCGCTCGGCTCGACGGTGTTCGCGTGTCATCCGGTGGTCGTTCAGATGGGCGGCGAGTACTTCGTCCGGTCGATCATGCAGCACCACCCGGACGGCTCGATCGAGTTCGCCTGTGCGATCGACCAGGGCGTCGTTCTCCGCCTGGCCGAGGGGGTGGACATGGTCGCCAATCTCGAGGAGTCGCTCGACGGACTGCGGGATCGCGTCGGTGACCCGGACCTGATCATCGGATGCGACTGCCTCTTCCGGCGCGTCGAGGCGGAAGCAACGGACGTGAGGAGCGCTCTCGACGAGATCCTACGGAAGAACCACGTCGTCGGATTCACGTCCTACGGCGAGCAGTACAACGCGGTGCACGTGAACCAGACTCTCACCGGTGTCGCCATCGGCCCCAGGAAGGCTGCGTAGGTCTCGTGAACGACCGGCCGGACATCGCACGTCTCGAAGCTGAGATCGCCCGACTCAGGAAGGTCAACGACGCCCTGATGGATCGGGTCGAGCAGAGCACGAACGTCCAGGGGACTTCGTTCGCGATCTTCCAGACCGCGGTCGATCTCGAGCACAAGGTCCACGAGCGGACCGCGGCTCTGGAACGGGCACTGCAGGATCTCGAGCGGTTCAACAAGGACCTGACCGAGGCCCGCGACCGCGCCGACGCGGCGAACTCCGCCAAGAGCGCCTTCCTCGCCAACATGAGTCACGAGATCCGCACGCCGATGAACGGCATTCTCGGGATGGTCGAGCTGCTCGCACGAACCGAACTCGCACCGAGACAGTCCCGGCTCGTGGACACGGTGCGAAAGTCCGCACGGTCCCTCCTCACGATCATCGACGATATCCTCGACTTCTCGAAGATCGAAGCCGGAAAGCTCACACTCGAGTCCGTCCCGTTCACGCTTCGCGACACGGTCCAGAGTACGGTCGACCTCCTGACCGAACGCGCGACGTCCAAAGGGATCGAACTCACGGTCGACTACTCCGCGGAATGGGTCGACGGATGGATCGGCGACCCCCTTCGGATCCGTCAGGTCCTGATGAACCTGATCGGCAACGGAATCAAGTTCACTGCGCAAGGCCGCGTCGAAGTCGAGGTAGAGGCACCTTCCACCGCGCCGACCCTCCCCGGCGCGACGGAGACCGTCAGATTCTCGGTCACGGATACGGGGATCGGACTCGCGCCGGAAAAGGTCGATCGGGTCTTCGAGTCGTTCGCGCAGGCAGATTCCTCGACGACCCGGGAGTTCGGTGGAACCGGGCTGGGACTCGCCATCGCCCGCCAGATCGTGGAGCAGATGGGCGGGCGGATCGGCGTCGAGAGCCAGCTCGGACGCGGCTCCTGCTTCTGGTTCGAGCTTCCGTTGCCGCGGGCGTCGGCCGAGGAGGAGAGCTCTCTCGTCACGTCCCCCAAGCGAAACTCCGGAAAGATCTCCCCTCTCGGGTTCCGCGTGCTCGTCGCGGAGGACAACGAGATCAACCGCGAAGTCGCACAGGAGATGCTCGACCTACTCGGATGTGAGTGTGTGATGGCGGCCAACGGGCGGGAAGCCGTGGACATCTTCTCCCAGCGTGAGTTCGACGTCGTGCTGCTCGATTGCCAGATGCCCGTCCTCGACGGGTTCGGCGCCGTGGCGGAGATGAGGAGGATCGAAGAAGGGGGCGACAGAAAGCGTACGCCCGTCGTCGCCGTGACCGCGAACGCGATGCGCGAGGATCGGGAGCGCAGTCTCTCCGCCGGCATGGATGGGTTCCTGAGCAAGCCCTACACCCTGGCCGAGCTCCGCCGGACCATCGCTCATTGGTGTCGTCCCGGCCGGGAGACAGAGCCACTGCGCGCGAAGGACGTGTCCAAGCACGGCACTCCGACGCTCGAACTCAACGCTCTCGACAACCTGCGCAAGCTGGAGAACCTCGGTCGACGGGGCGCCGTTTCGAGGTTCCTCAAGAGCTTCCTCCGAAACACGCCGCCGTCCCTGGAGCGGATGCGGGCCGCCCTGACCGGCCGCGACTTCGAGGGGCTCGAGCGGGAAGCGCACAGCCTCAAGTCCACCGCCGCGCTCGTCGGAGCGGTGCGCATGGGCGCGCAGGCTCTCGCTCTCGAGCATGCCGCCCGTGGACAGGAAGTGGACCGCTGTGAGGAGCAGTTGGAGGAGCTGAGGTCCTGGTTCGAGAGGCTGGAACCGATCGTCCAGGAGCAGATTCATCTCGAAGACGCGGCGTGAGCCCGCGCCGCCGACAGCCCGCGGCGGTCCATCGAGAGAATCCGTCGTCGCTAGCGTCTCAGTAGATCGAACGCATCGTCGATGGAGTCGATCAGTTCGAAGATCGTATCGAGCTTCGTGTGATTGAGCACGGCACGCACCTGCGGACGTGCACCGACGAACACGATCCGCCGGCCTGCCTCCTTCGAGACCTTGAAGCCCTCGACCAGCATCCCGATCCCCATCGATTGGACCGACGCGATCGCGCTCAGATCGACGACCAGCGGCTTGCCGGTCAGGACGGCACGCCTCACTTCGGAGGGGAACTCGGTCGCCTCGTGATCGAGGGCACCGTGCAGATGGAGAACGATCACGTCGTTCTCTTCGTCGACATGCACCTCGAAAGCCATGACTCCCTCCCCGGCCGGGCCTACGCGAACACCTTCCACCTGGATTCTGCCACAAGGGGCCCGGGATCTCGATCCAGACTCACCCGTCCAGACGGTTCTCGGCCAACAGCGCCGCAAGCCAGGAATGGCTCCGATGGGTGAGGATCTCCGACGCATCCGCTGGATCGAGCCAGTCGAGGAAATGGTCGTCCTCGATCGGATCCGCGACCCGCTCCGCCAACGCCGCCCGTACGAACGTCGCGTCGATTCGCGTCGCTGTCCGAACGGGGGTCGGTTGGAGGAACTCGGTCGTTCTCATGAGGGGCTCGAGCGAGTGGATCGCCCAACCCATCTCCTCCAGCACCTCCCGGCGGATCGTCTCCTCCCAGGATTCACCGGATTCCGCGCCTCCGCCCGGGAGGAAGGCCTGGCCGTTCACCCGCATGATGGCGATCCTACCGTCCCCTCTGTCGATCAGAGCGTAGACGGCGGGGCGTGGACGATACTCCACTCCCGCATACGCCTTACCGAACACGCGAACGCCGGCGTCGCTATCGGGCGCCCTCACCTGGAACCGCCTTCCGAAGTCCGAAACAGCGCCCGCAGAGCGACTCTCTCGGAAACCGCGTCATCCTCCGGACTGCCGGAGCGACGGGCATGCTCGATCTGGAGCCGACGAAGACGCGCTTCGGCCGGGCCCAGGGACCAGCAATCCTCCGCCCCCAGGTCGACGACCGGCGTCCCCTGATCATTGAGCGGGCAGATGTCCCGCATCTCCCAGACCTCCTCCCCCGAGTTTGACTCCTCCGTCCAGCGAAGGGGATACCCCTGCGTCCGACAGACATACGGACGATGCTCATAGATCCGGCACCCACCCTCGTCGTCGAGAAAGGCACATCGACCGGCCGGGGCAGGTACTCCTCCTTCCAGGAGGGCGGAATGATGGCGGCGGATGTAGTCCGCCTCGACCTGAAACACGGTGAGACCATCGACGCAGCAGTCACTGCACCCGCGTCGGCATTGGAGACGGCCCGCGTGGACCTGGTCGAGACGACGAGTCACGCGTGCGACCAGTGCGTACAACTGCTCGAGGGATCGGATCACGAGGGCTCGGGTTCCTTGCCGATGACTTCAACGTGTAAACAAGGAACCACTACCACCATCGCTCTTGCCACTTCGTCGACCTGAGTCTAGTTGGGGGCTCCTTGTGTCGATGGAGCTTCCAGATCCTCCAGCCGGAGGTCTTTCCACCGCCACCAACGAAGCAGCGCCAGGTCGGGATCGGGTGTCCTTGCGAAGTACACGGCACAGCGGAAGACATAAAGCACGCAGGGATCTTGCTTTGCAGATCTCTTCCGTTCGAGCTGCGCGAAGAGACGTTCGGGGTCTTTCTTCGCCAGGGCTCGAATCGTGTGAATACCCAGCTCGTGGAGATCATCAGCCAAGCTTGGTCCCACACCCGGAATTCGCTGGAGCTCGTCTCTCTTCCTTCCGTTCGTGGTGGTCGCGATCATGTCGGATCTCCAGGTTCGCGGTTCCAACGAATAGAATAGCGCAGAAAAGACGAGACGGCTCGTGCTTTCCACGAACCGTCCACTGTCATCCAACGAAAGCGTGCGGGAGTACGGGGAAACCGCTACCGGCCACCGCCGCACCCCATTCCACCTCCGCCACAGCCACCACCGCAGCCGCTCCCGCGGGCTCCGGACTGCTGACCTTTCATGCCGTGATGTCCGCGCTTCCCGTTCCCCATCTGCGCACCCTGTCCGCGAGCGTTCGCATCCGAGCAGTTTCCGCAGCCCATGCCGCCGGACCCGCCACAGAGGCCGCACGGCTCGTGGTTTCCGTTCACGATCGCCCGGAACTCGGCCTGGGAGATGTGCTGGGGCACATAGGAGACGCCACGCGCCTCGAGGTTCCTCGTGAAGGCACGGAGGTGATTGTTGGAGGCTCGGCGAAGCCCCTCATGACCTGGCGCATCTCCGGGTTCTGCGCCTGATGGATGGCGCGCGTGAGATCGGCGATGTCGAGTTCCTCGACCTTCGCGCCCGCACGCAGGCCGCTTCCGGTGACTGCCGCCCCATCCGGGTGAGGTCCGTGAAGAGTGTTCTCATCTCGTTGCTCTGGAAGACGCCGATCGCGTCGTTCTGGACGGGATCCTTCGTGCCGGAGCGCACGAGCATCTCGCCGACCAGCGTGAAGTGGTGCTGCTCGGAGTTCTGGATGTGGAGGAAGGGAGTCAGTCCCCACTGGTCCCCGAGCGTGCGGTAGACGTCGCGGGCCATCTTCTCCTCTTCGCGCATCCGCACGAGTTCCGTTCGCTCCGCGGGCGTGAGGGTGAGCGGAGCTCCGCTCTGGAGATTCGTCTGGCCACCGTCGTTGCGCCCCCACTGATGCCCACCTGCTACGGCCAGAGACACCGCGGCCGCGGCGGAAACAGCGACAACGCCGAATCCGAGCACCCAGTGCATTCTCCCCTTCTCGAACATCGAAGCCTCCTCTCGACCGACCCAGAAAAACAGGACACGTCGAGGAGACGCCGGGGCGGCAGCTCAGGCAACGGCTTTCGAGTAGGCGGATTCACGTACCAAAGCGGGACGGAAAGGCTACGCGTGGAGCGCAAGATCCGGAGGTCGAGCAGGCTTTCGCGCGGGATCCTCGAGACGACGGCTTCGTGTGCCGACATCGCGACAGGAGCGCTAGGGCAGCCCCCGGTAGCGGACCGGATGGGCCAGAGCCCGCCGCCGTGCATGCTCGCGGATCCAGAGGTATAGAGGCAGGCCGCAGGACACTCCGATGAGGCAGGTCGCGGCGATCGGTGCCCATCGCACCGGAACACGCTTTCTCCGCCCGTCGATGATCACGAATGCGATCGTCGCGCTGGCAGACACGAGCACGTCGAGCCCGAAGAAGCCACCGATCCTGGTCGAGAAGAGCTCACGAACGAGCAGACCCAGGTCGAGCCCATGCTCCACGAGCCAAGGCACGAACTGGGAGAGAGGCAGGATCACTCCCAGCCCTGTCAGGATCGCGTAGACACTGATCGCACTCATCCGTTCCTCCTCGAGTGGACGGGCAACACACCAGGGCGCCTGTCGCTGTCCAGAATCGCGACGAGCCGAGAGCCGGGCGCCGCCGCTCAGCTCCTTCACCAGAGCAGTCTCCAGAGCAGTCTCCAGAACAGCCTCCAGAGCAGCCTCTAGAACGGCTCTAGAGCAGTCGCTCGAACTCTATCTCATCCCGGATCGGCAGCCCCCCCACGCCGAGCTCCGGAATCTCCGGCTTGAGCCTCCGGGACGCGACGACCGCGTTCACGTGCACGGCCACGAGCGAGAAGCCGCGCCGACGGTAGAAGCGGATCGCCGGCATGTTGTCGTTGGTCGTGATCAGCCAGACACGGCGACATCCTTCCCGGATCGCGATCGACTGCGCTCCGGCGAGCAGGAGCGTTCCAAAGCCCCGAGAGGGTTCGGCCGAGTGCAGGGTCACCACTTCGAGGCCTCGCTCGCCGATGGCGTAGGTCGCGAGGGCCACGGGACGATCTCCTCGACGACCGACGAGGCCCTGGAGTTCGTCCACCTGATGGAGAACACCCCGCGACACCATCCGCAGACTTCCCGCTTCCCGTTGCAGGAATTCGCGGGCCCAGGGACGATCCTCCTCCGCGAGAGGTTGGATCGTTCTCGCGAAGGAGGACTCGACGGGTCCGCGTGGAACCAGCTCCAGCTCGAGCACCGGTAGCTCACGACCCTCGGGACGAGATGCCTGCACTCCGACGCGTACAGCGCCCCGCGCCGCGTAGAACGGCTCCGCACCGGGGTCGGACACGATGACCAGCGTCCGCGTGCCACGGCCGACGCAAAACGACGCGGCATGGGCGAAGAGCGCGTCGCCCACACCCCGCCCCTGCCACTCGGGCCGAACCCAGAGATGCGTGAGCTCCCAACGGTCCGTTCCCAGCGGCTCCACCGCGACGAATCCGATGATGTCCGTGGACGTTTCGGCGACGAAGTACCACTCCGCCTCGATGGACGTGGGTGACGGTTCGAGGTCGTCCTTCCAGAGCATGAGCCAATCGAAGGGGTAACCGCGACCAGCCTTCGCGGCCCACGCGACCCTGGCCAGCGCCTCTGCGTCGATGGCGCGGGCACGGCGAAACGAGAGCGCGCCGATGGCGGCGACCGGAAGGGCGCCTGGGCCGGACGGCATCTCACTCATGATCCAACCGGCGTGCGATCGCGTCCGCGAACGTCTCGGCCGCACCGGGAACGATGCGGAAGTAGAGGGCCGGTTCGATCAACTCGAGCTCCATGAGCACGAACAGCTCCCCCGTCCGCACGATGTCGACGCGGGCGTAGAGGAGAGGAGGATCGAACAGTCCGGCGATCGCGCCGCAGGCCTCCACGAGGTCCCGTGGCGGGTCTGCCGGCGTGATGAGACCGCCGTACTCCTCCTGCACGCGGAAGTCGCCCGACTTCGGCATCTTCAGCACGGAGTGACTGTACCGCCCATCGAAGAAGAAGAGCGATGTCTCCCCCGAGGAGAGAATCTCCGGAACGAACGGCTGGACCATGTAGGGACGACCACGGAGAGCGGCTTCGATCCGCTCCTCGTTCTCGTTCGTGAACGGCAGATGTGGAACGGTCCCACCGAACCATTCGCTTCTCGACGCATCGTTCTTCGAGGAGGGAGCGCGATCAACGCTCGGCGCAGCTGCCACGCCGCGATCCACGCGTTCGTTCCGGACTCGGAACGTATCGAACGCGCAGGCGCCCACCGTCGGCTTGACGATGACCTCGTGTGTCTGGAAGTGGCTGAAGAGTCCTTCGAGGTCGAGGTTCGCGTTCGCCTCGCGGTAGAAGGTCGGCACCACCGGGACGCCGCGATCGCCCAACTCCCCGAGGTACCGCTTGTCGGCGTTCCAGCGCACGACCTCGCGCGGGTTGCAGAGTTCGCACCCGGAAGATTCGATCGTTTCCAGCACGCCCAGGAACTCGTCCAGACGATCGTGATAGTCCCAGGTCGTTCTCAGTAGGACCGCACGGAACCGACTCCAGTCCGTCTCCGAGTCCCAGGGGACGACCTCGAGATCGTATCCACGACGAGAGAGTGGTTCCCGGACCAGTTCGTCGTCCGAAACGTACCCGTCCATGTTCCGGATCGTGAGGAAGGCAACGCGCGGGCGTTCGGATCCTGCTGTCATCGGGCCTCCGAGTTCGGGGTGTGCTCAGAAGTCCCAGATGTCTTCGTCGGATTCCGCACCTTCCGGGTCGACCAGGACCTTGGCCAGCTTGCCGAGGAAATGCTCCCAACCCTCGAAGTGGCTCTCGCGATCGTCCTGATCCTGGTCCGAGTCGTCGTACGGGCCCTGGGTGAGGAGCATGTGCGTCATCGGGCCGTAGTCACCGGCTGGGGCCGCGACGATCCGGAGCCTGACGTTCCGGATCGGGAGATCGGGCGCGTGACGCCAGGACCACGTGAATCCCAGCTGCCCTTCCGAGCCGACGACCGGACCCTGCGTCTCGGAGCCGCCCGGCACCGGACTGACCTCGGTGTACTCGCCGCTCAGGGTCCAGCCCATCATCGGCCAGGAGAGCTCGTACTTACCTCCGACCTTGGGGCTCGTCACGGCCTCGTCCGGCCACCACTTCTCGAGCTTCGACGCTTCGGTGAAGTAGGAGAACACTTCGTCCGCCGGCCCCGGGAGAACGACCTCCAGCTCCAGCGTGGTGTAGTCGGCGGAAACGTCCGCGACCTCGAACTCGACCTCGTCGCTCATGTTGGTTCTCCTTCCGCGGTGCGGACCCGTCCGAGCGCGTCCCTGCCCTCGGGCCACGGCGTCCCCCCCCGGGAGCCTCACGCGAAACGGGCGGGTGCGTCAAGCGCCCCCGCCCCATTCCCTGCCTCATGCACCGGCGCATGGTCATCGGACCGGCGCGTTGTCCGGGGAACCGCCGCATGGTCCGTAGGGCCGGCGCGTTCGGGTACCCGATCAGCGGATCCGGACCACCCGCGCGGTTTCCGTGACGCCTTCTGCCGTCACCCGGAGCCAGAACACTCCGGAGCCGGCATCGTTCCCGCCCTGATCGACTCCCGTCCAGCGGAACGACTGCGGACCGGCGGGTAGACTCGCGTGGTTCTCGGCGTAGACCCGTCGTCCCTGGGGATCGAAGACTTCGAGCCGCACCGGGGTCGGCCGATCGAGCCGGAACCGGATGGAGAGCTCGTCGCGGAACGGAAGCGGGCCGGTCGAGAGCGCGAGCCGCGAACCCGGGATCTCCTCGGCCGAAACGTCTTCCACCCCGGTCACGTTCACGCTCGCCGTGTCCGCGACCATCACCTCGGGGCGCGACTTCCCATACGTGGTCCAGAGCGCGTGGAGGATGTCGCCCGCGTCGTTCGTCGTGTTCTCGTCGCGGAGAAAGTCGGCGTACTCCTTGGACATCGTCTGGTAGTAGAGCGTCGCGATGACGTGATCGGTCTCCGCGGGGAGCGGATAGCCACGTGTGTCCCAGTACTGCCCATCGGGATAGCGCTGGGCCACGCCGTCCTCCACCGGCATTCCACCGAACGAATCGAAGTTCGCGTTCGTGAAGCCGCGCGGCGGGATCCGGTTGTCCTTGTAGGTCGAGTCGTTGAGGACGAAGTGGAAGCTCTCTCCCGCCGTCTGTCCGATGGCCGAAGCCAGCGCCGGCGAGATCCCCATCTTCGCCTCGTAGATCGACGCATGCTCGTCCTCGGTGAGAATCGCCGTCGACGTATCGTACGCCGCGGACTCGTAGATCTTCGTGCCGACCGCGTCGAATGCCTGGAGGTTGATCCACATCCGACGGCCTTCCGGATAGCCCGTGGGCAGCTTGTGTCCGGTCTGGTTCGTGACCGTGACCGACGCGAGGAAGCTGTCCGCATCCGCGGCGACCGTGACTTCGAGCTCAGCTGAGTTCTGCAGCATGTACCGGGCCCGTTCGATTCCGGCGAAGATCGCGGCATCGTCGACTTCGGACGGATAGAGATCGCGCACGAGAAGCGGGACGAACGTATTCCCGCCGGTGAGGTCGTGGACCGGAACGTCCGGACGGAGCGGCGCGAACTCGGAGTTGCATCCGTATCCGGAAGCGTCCCGCATGTGGCAGTCCTCACACGTCGAGACGTAGCCGCCCGGCTTGTTCCCCGCGAACTCGGGCGCGTAGATGCCGGTCGGCGTGTTGTAGTCGGAGAACTTCCACTCGTGGTACGTCCGCTCGAGAGGAAGCGCGTTCTCGAGATCGGTAGTCGGCGCGTCGAGGGCGTTCGGGGCATAGTCCTGCCCGGAAACGCGGGTGAAGGCGGGATTCGACACGGAGTGACACGTGCCGCAGAGATCGCCGGACTGGTGGAAGGGAGACTGGATCCAGGGATGCATCGCGTCGGGTGCGTCGAACGGACCCCGCCGCGAGCCCGAAGGATCGACGACGTACTGGCCGGTCTCGAACCCGGTGGGAACTGCATCGAGCTGCTGCAGGACGTAGAGATCCTCGACCGGAGAGATGCCGTCCTCGTAGATCGGGTCCACCATCTTGTGGCAGAAGTCGCACGAGACACCGTCGCGGTCCGCCTGCGTGAGTCGCGACCCGTCCGTCGGCTGGCTCCGTCCGTCGAGCCAGCCGCCCGGAGTGTGGCAGCGGATGCACATGTCACCCGAACTCGGCGCGTCCTGCTCCGCGATCGCGAGACAGGCGAAGAAGAGAGGATCACGCGCGGCGTGATGCATCATGCTGCCGAAGTACGTGTTCGCCGGTTCGACGGCGGGATCGTATCCGCCGTGGCAGATCTGGCAGAGGCTCGACGGGTCGAGACTGCGGGTGATCGCGAACGGCTGCGAACCAGGCAGCTCGAAGTCGCGCAGCGTGGTCGGAACGTACCCGCCCGGAGTCTGGAGGATCGTGAAGTTCGCGGCGCCCACGTCTTCGGAGCTCTGCGCGGAGTTGTCGATCGCGACGATCCGGACCCGCGCCTCCGTGGTCGGCGTGTTGTGGACCGGCCAGAGCCACTGCCCGGTGTTCGGGAGCTTCCGCGCGACCATGGTCCAGTCCGCGGCATCGGCGTCGCGGTAGAAGAGCTGGATCTCGGTGACGGTCCCGTCGGTGTCCGTGGCGGACCACTCGACCATCGCGTCCGTCCCGCCCGTCCATACCTCTCCACCGGTGGGGGCGAGGAGGGTGACAGCGGGAGGCACCGCGGAAGCCGGCCCTGACGAGCGACGGAGAGGAGACCACACGAAGGACGTGACGAGAACCTGTCCGCGCCGTCGGGTGGTGAAGCGCTGAGAGCGCTTCCGGATCCGGTCCACCCAACGGGCCGAATCCAGGGTATAGAGTTGTCTCCCTGCTGGTTACGGGAGTCGCGCATTCGAGTTCTCCTTCATTGCGGACGGGAAATTCGCCCCTCGATGATATCACGAAACCGGAGCGGCTTGATAGGTTGTGGGATATCGGAAGTGGCGCGAAAACGCTTGCGTGCCAATTACTTGTTCACACAAGCACCGCATGGCGTGGACTCGGGACGTGGGACGGTCGGGTTGGGCAGGTGGGAGACCGGCCGGGGAGGCGGCCCAGGATCGCGATCAGGATGCGCGCAGCATCTCCGTGACGCTGTCGGAGAGTTCCTCCTCGGCGATCGGCTTCGGGAGGAAACGGGAAGCGCCGAGATCGAGCAGGTGGGCGACCGAGCCGACCGTGGCCACGCTCGAGACGATCAGGATCGGAAGGGCCCTGTGAACTTGTTGCCCCCGTATCAGTTGGACGAGCCGAGCCCCGTCCATTCTCGGCATGACGACGTCGGTGATGACGAGCTGAATGTCCTCGTTCGCCTCCAGGATGCCGAACGCGACCTCGCCATCCGACGCCTTGATCGTCTCGTGACCTCGCTTTCGGAGCATTCTCGAGACCAGCTCCCGAGTGAGCCGATCATCGTCGACGATCAGGATTCGGGCCAAGCGGACCTCCGGCGTACCACGCCCCCCGTGATCCAGATGCACGGAAGGACGACTCATGGAGAACCTGCCAGTAGGCCACAAGCCAGCGACGTTGACATGATCAAATCCGCATGTACAACGACGTGTACAGAGATCTACGCGAATCGAGACCCCGGTAGCTACTTCGTGATCACCTGCTGATCCTGCTCCTTCGTGGAGCCACGGATCGCGACCTCGAGTTCGGGCGTGAAGTGCGTCGTCGCCCACGGAGACCGTTCGGTGGACATCTCGGGGAGGTAGTACTCGATGAAGGTGCGGGGATACCGCTCCGGATCGAGGTCACGGATCTCGTAGGCGAGGCTCAGGAGAACGGCCGCACTCGCCTTCTCCGCGAGGCGCACCTCGACGTTCCGCTTCGTCCCGGAGACTCGGTCGTCCTTGATGATCTTGTAGGACACCCGGGGCACCCGATGGCCTGGCTCCTCGCTCGACGGAACGGGGGGTGTCGTCTCGTCTCTCCCCCAGGGAATCGCGGATAGGGAGAGGATCGAGGTCGACAAGAAGACGACGGCGAGGCCGAGGGCCCATCGCGTCTTACCCCGCCGGTAGAGCAGGTAGGGTACGCCGACCGGCCAGAAGACGAGGCAGAGTACGAGTTTCGAGAAACGCCATCATCACCTTCCCCGTTACAGGATCACCGTCGCGGAGAGGGCGCCGATCACCGTCGCGGCCCGGCCGCTGTGCTCCGGCCTGACGGCCCAGCCAGCCACCCAGCCGGGCGCAGCCCCTGGGGCCTACGCAGGGGCACCCCTTCCTATCGGCCAGCGCGGCCTGGATTGACTGTCGTTTCAGTCACTTACAAACCACCACCACACCTGGCCACGTACCGGAACGCCGAGCGGATGGTCGGATGATCCTGCGGGAGCCGCGACACCCCGTGGCATGATTCCCGCGGCCATCGAGATCGAAGCCCTGTTCCATGACCTCCTCGCGCTTTCCGGTTCCGAGCGACGAGCCCGTCTCGACGAGATCCGAGCGACGCGACCGAACTCCACCGGGAGCTTTCCGAGCTCCTCGGGCCGCTTTCGGCAGGTCCGCGGACTTCCGCAGCCGCAGTGACTTCCGCCAAGGCCGAGAGGCCGGAGGCTCTCGGCAAGTACACGATTTCGGGAGAGCTGGGACGGGGTGCCGCCGGCGTCGTCTACCTCGGACGCGATCCGGACCTCGGCCGGACGTCGCCCTCAAAGTGCTGGTGCATGCACCCACACCAGCGCTCGAAGAAGAGCTTCGGCGGGAGTGCTCGCCTCGCGACGATCGTCCGCTCCCAACGTCGCGCAGGTGTACTCGGTGGAAACGACGGGGCCCGAGGATCGGATCACGTTCCTGACGATGGAGTTCGTCCCGGCGCCGCTCTCGGGGAGAGGATCCGATTCGGCGCACTTCCGGACCGAGGCGGCGCTCGACCACGGCAGGCAGATCGCGAGTGCACTCGAAGCCGCGCACATGCGCTCTCTGATCCATCGGGACCTCAAGCCCTACAACATCCGGGTCACACCCGGACGGTTGGGTCAAGGTGCTCGACTTCGACCTGCGTACCGAGTGCGCGAAGCGGGCGCCGAGTCGATCCCGAGCGGCGGCACACCGGGATACATGAGTCCCGAGCAATGTCGCCGAGAGCCGCTCGATCCGCGGTCCGACCTCTGGTCGTTTGGCGCCGTCCTGTTCGAGTGTCTGACCGGCGAACTCAAGCATCGAAGGCTCGGAGTCCACGAGATCTTCCGCGCGAACCGCACCGGGCAAGTCGACCTCTCGAGGCTTCCCCGCACGGTGCCTTCGCGCACCGTCCACCTTCTCGAGCGCGCACTCGACCCTGATCCAGCCAGTCGTCTCGATTCCGCCACGACGGCGCGCCAGGTTCTGGAGGAAGAGCTGCTACGACTCCGGGCGATGTCGTTCTTCCTGACCGACGAGACCCGCGACACGGACGAGTCAGCTCCTACCGCATCTGTGGCGGAACCCTGGAGCGTTAGGGCAACCTTCCTGCCCGTTGTCGACGTTCGTCGGACGGAGCGCCTGGCTGGAGCAGAGACGACGAGTCGTCTCCTCGGTCACAGACTCGTCACCGTCACCGGCCCGGGCGGGGTCGGCAAGACGCGCAGCGCGATCGAGCTCGCTCACTGCGTCCACGCTTCGTTCCCGGGCGGAGCGCGGGTCGTCGATCTCGCGGGTGTGGCCGGGGGATCGACGCACCTGCCGCCGTGCTCCGCGCGCTGGGTGTCTCCGAACTCGCGGGCGGGGACAGACGCGGACACCGGCGGAAGGGATCGCGGCCATGTTCTCGGCAGGCGCCGGATTGATCCTGGTCGACAACTGCGAACACGTCGTGGACGGAATCGCGAGCTTCCTCGAGGACCTGCTGACGCGGGATTCGAACGTCACCGTCCTCGCGACGAGCCGAACGCCGATCGGTGTCCCGGGGGAAGAGATCGCCATCCTTCCGCCTCTCGCAGTCGATCGAGGCAGCGCGGCGGACGAGGCCGTCGAGTTGTATCTCCAACGCGCACGAAGTCGCGCACCTGGCTTCCAGGTCGACGAACGCGGCCTGTCGACGATTCGAGAGATCTGCACGCGGTTGGACGGACTTCCGCTCGCAATCGAACTCGCGGCCAGCCAGGCGCGCTCACTCCCGCTCGAGGAAACGTTGCGTCGGATCCGCGAAGGGCGGTCCCTCGCCGCCCCGGCCACGGCGCCGCGGCGGCATCAGTCGCTCAAGGACCTCGTCGCCTGGAGTCATCGCCTGCTGCGTCCCGAAGAGCAGGCTCTCCTCGAGCGGATGACGATCTTCCGAGGCGGATGCACGCTCTCCGCGATCGAAGAAGTGTGTGGAGATTGGGGAGGCATCGAGCGATGGGAGGTGTGCGATCTCGTCGCCCGTCTCGTCGAAGCATCGCTCGTGGAACCCGTGGACCTCGAGCTGGCCGATGCACAGCGGAGTGAGGTGCGCTATCGCCTCCTCGAGACGATTCGCATGTACTGTGCCGAGGAGGCCCTCCGGAAGCCGGATGCCGAGAGCACGACCCGCACACTGGAAACGAACTACCTCGAGTACACGAATCGACTCATCACCGTGCGCCCCGAGGAGAGAGGACCGACCCGGACGGCGTGGATCGCCCGCATCGATCCCGAGTATCCGAACATCCTCCACGCTCTCGACCTCGCACTCGCGCGCGGCCGACTCGATCTCGCCTACAAGTGTGGCGATCTCCTCACCTACTACTGGTTCCAGTCGGGCCAATGGAGTGTCGGTCGGCGCTGGCTCGACCGGATTCTCGAGGCGCGTGCCCGCAGTACGGGCACGAGTTCGGACCGCGTCGCCGAGGCCCGTTTCCTCGGACAGTCGGGGTTCCTCACCTCCGCGCTGGTGCGAGTGGACGCGAGCATGGAACACATCGACGAGGCGCTCGCAATCTGCGACGAGATCGAGGACCACTCCGCGATCGCCTTCGTCCGGCAACTCGCCGGAATCGTCACCTGGAAGCGGATGGAAGTCGACATCGCGCGCAGGCACCTTCTCGAGAGCCTTCGTCATGCCAGAATCGCGGAAGACCGCGGTTCGGTCGTGGCTGCGCTAGGGAATCTCGGAGTGATCGAGAGTACCGCCGGCCGGAACGAGATGGCGCTCGAGTACCACGAACAGCACCTGGCGGAGAGTCGGGAGATGGGGGACGAGGGTGCGGTGACCGCCGCGCTGAGCAACATCGCGTGGGCGAACTGGGCTCTCGGCAGACTCGAGCTCGCGACGGCGTCCATGCGCGAAGTCGTCGAGCTGCTCGCCGACGGAAAGAATCTGCCAAACCTGTCGATGGCGAAAGCGAACCTCGGAGAGATCCTCCTCTCCGCGGGCGAACTCGACGCCGCTCGACGCGAACTCATCGAAGCAGGCCGGATCCGTCTCGAGATGGAGGATCGCCTCGGCCTCGCCACCGCGGTCTTCTCGCTCGCCCGAGTCGCAGAGCGGAAGGGACGGATCGAAGACGCCGCCGCACTCGCCTGTGCCGTCGTCGACGGTTTCGGGGCGAGGAAGATCCTCGCCTACTCCGGGCGCATCCTGTCCGCCGATGACTGGAAGGCGGAGGTGATGGGCCGTCTCGACGAAGCCGCGAAGTCCGCGGCGCGCGACCGGCTCGCCGGAAAGGACCTAGCCGAGGTGTTCCGGTTCGCCGATGAGTGGAGCCGCTGACCTGCCATCGAACCCCCGCGCGCCGCGCACGGTGAGCCAAACCGCCGTCGCGAGCTCCGCAACGAGCGAAACCACGTAGATTGGCGCGATCGACGGTTCGACGGTCGGCGCGAGAACGTGTACGAACGACCCGAAGACGTACACCGCTCCGGCAGCGATGAGGAGCGCACTCACCCAACGCGGGAGCAGGCGGGTCCGGAGAAAGACCCGGCCGAGCACGATCGTCCCGAACCCGAAGAAGACGAGCCCGATGCTGTAGCCGACGGCGTGAGCTTCGAGGGCCGTCATGGTCATGGCTTCGAGCTGCGGTGGAGAAAAGACGCCTTCACCTGTCCCGCCGGTCGCGAAAACGAGCGCGGCAAAGTGGTTCAGCATGTTCATTCCGAGGATCGCCGCCTCGACCAATCGAAATGTCGTGGCGAGGAGCGCCATCGTGGGCGCGACGGAGCGGAGCAGCAGATAGAGCATCACGGCCACCACGACGTCGCAGGAGAAGACGACGAGGTCCACCGCCATGCCGAACCGGAAGAGCAGAGGAGACGTAGCGATGTTCGCCGCGGTCGCCGCCGCATCTCCCGCCACGAGAAGACGCTGGCGAACGAAGAACTCGGCGAAGAGACCGCCCGCGATGATGAGGAGGTAGGAGACCCCGCCGATACGCGCGATCTGGTGCAAGGTGAGGTCCGAAGCGCGGGTCATCTCGATCTCCTGCGGCGGGATGGGTTCATCGACGATGGGTGCGTCACGTCAGGTCGATCACGACCTTGCCCCGGGCACGGCCTGTCTCCAGATACCGGATCGCGTCCGGCACTCGGTCCAAGGGGAACACCTGATCGATCGTCACGCGCAGCCGTTCATGCTCGATCTGGTCCACGAGGTACCCGAGGTCGTTACGGTTGGCGGTCGACATCAACAGCTCGATGCGTCTCCCGTCCCTGCGCGAGAGGGCCGGCGCCAACAGGGCGGTCTGGAAGAACCGTCGGTTCGGCCCACCGCCGACCATGACGTAGGTGCCCTGAGGCGTGAGGGCGCGCCGGCAGGCCAGGAGCGGACGGAACGCCGCGGTGTCGAGAATGAGGTCGAAGACGGGGCCCCAGGCGAGGAAGTCGTCGCGCGTGTAGTCGATGACTTCGTCCGCGCCGAGTGAACGCACGAGTTCGACGTTCCTCGTGCTGCAGACACCCGTCACCTTCGCACCGAACGACTTCGCGATCTGGACGGCGTACGTGCCGACTCCTCCGGAAGCGCCGTTCACGAGAACGTTCATCCCTGGGGCGATCCGGCCTCGATCCCGGAGCCCCTGGAGTGCGGTGCGGGCGGCGACGGGAACGGCGGCGGCTTCCCGAAACGACAGGCCGGCCGGCTTCTTCACGATGGCGCCCTCGGGAACGCGGACGTACTCGGCGAACGCACCGAACCCCGATCCGGAGAGGTCGCCGACCACCTCGTCTCCGACCGCGAACTCCGTGACGTCACTCCCGACGGCGTCGATGGTACCGGCGAAGTCAGACCCGAGAACCCGACCTTTCGGCCCCCGGAAGCCGAACATGAACCGGATCAGGAACGGGTCGGCTCTCATCAGGTGCCAGTCGCCGGCGTTCGCACCGGCGGCGTGAACCCGAACGCGCACATCTGTGCTCCCGATCTCCGGGACCGGGACTTCTTCCAGACGGAGGACACTCGGCGGCCCGTACTTGTCCTGGACGACGGCCTTCATCGGGCGTTCCTCCGGGTCGAATCTATCGAGCGAATGAGGGCGAACCGGCGAGCTTACCGTCCGCGTTCGGCACTGTCCACCGAGGGGACGAAGCTCATCGAGCGGGGCGACCGCCTCCGAGCACGCGGCGTAGGAGCCGAACCCAGATCGACCAGTGACAGCTGCTTGCTTCCTGGCCCAGGGACGCTCCCGCCTTGGTCAACGAATCCTCGATGAGGGCGTCGTGCAGGGGACGATAGACGAGGGGCCAAGTGACCGCGGCAGCGCCACGCGCCTTCATCTCCAGAGTGTGCCGGAGCAGGTGGCTGCCGTCGGAGAGAGGGAGCGACTCGAATCCGTGGGTCCCGTCGAATCCGCGCGGACCCGTGAAGCGGAATCGGACACGTACGCCGGGTTCGTACGACTCGATGAAGTAGCGGATCGGTCCGTGCCCGCCGGCGGCACCTCGTGCCAGGGGACGATCGAAGCGCATCCGCGGCCATCGCTCGCTCGGCCACAGCAGGTCGCCGTCGGTCGCGAGCGAGTCGATCAAGACCCCGACCTGCGCGCGGCTGGTCGAGAACCGCCGCTCATGGACGTTCCGAACCTTCACCTTGGCCCTGCTCCTCGCCGGTACCGAGACCGAACCCAATCACGCCCTCTTCGCACCGGCAACGAGGCTACTCCTCCCCGGCGCCGTCGTCGAGCCCGGGAAGTGAGGGTCGCCGGCCGCCTCGAGCGGGTGCTCGATCAGGGGAGGACGACGATCTTCTGGCTGACCGACTGTCCTCCCACGGACAGTCGGGCGAAGTAGGTTCCTGCCTCCAGCTGCCGTCCGTCCGACCGCGTCCCTCCCCAACGGAAGAGATGGGTTCCGGCGCCGAGCTCCCCGAACTCCTCTGTGAAGACCTCGGTGCCGCGCACGTCGAAACAGCTGAGCGTGGTCCGGCCAGGTTTGGACTGAGAGAAGAAGAACACCGCATCGCCGCGGATGGGATGCGGCTCCGCACGCAGCCACAAACCCGCGGATACGCCGGGTCCCGGCAGGTCGTCACCGCTCTCTCCTGGGTTCTGATCCGACGGAACGAAGCGAATGTGGATCTGATGGTCTCCGGCAGGCAGAACCCAGCTGTCGATCGTGGAGAGTGGTCGCCAAGTCGGGTCATCGTCGAGACGTGCGGAGAGTTCGGCGGATCGCATCGAGTCGAACGCGATGTCGATCGTCCCTTCGCCGCTGACTTCCAGTGTCCAATTCGCCGCTTCGCCGTCGGGTCGTACATCCCGGAGGAATCTTCCATCGTCCCCGGATTCCGCCCCCACGAACGCAGCAAGGAACACCGCTCCAGGTACGGAAGGTGGCTCTCCCAAGTCGAAGCCATCTGCTCCTCGCTCCGCACCGGACGCCGTAGCGAGTTCGAGTCGACGGATTCGATCCTCCGACCGGAGCGTGACCGACGCGGACAGAGTCCAGTTCGGAACCGAGCGGCTCTGCCATCCGTTCGAGACGATCGCGTCAGAACTCGGAGCGGACTCGATCGAAGCCGGCTCGCTCGGAACCGGGTCCGTTCCGACGAGAGCTCCGAGGGAGAGGGCGAGGAGAGCACCAGGCTCGCCTCCGTCCGGAAGCGTCGCGTCCACCGCCGGCAGGAGAAGCGTGAGGTTGTGGCCGGCCCGGTTCTCGATCCAGCCGCCCTGCCACATGCCGAGTCGCATCGGCGACACCTCGTAGGGGGCGAACGCACCACTCCCGTCCGGAGCGTAGGTGTAGAGGGGGCTGACTCGTGGGTTCGCTCCCGAGGCTGCATCCTCGAGCGTCGAGATCTCTCCCCGATCCGCGATGAAGACACGATCGGGATCGCAGACGATCGGATACGCGGCAGGATTCCCGATCATGTTCCATCCCGGCAGGAGCCGGAGTGAGTAGGTGTAGCTCCCGTCCTGTGGAAACTGCGTTCTTCCGGAGAGCTCCAGGGCGGGCGGAGTCGTCGCGGTGATGAACCAGTAGGCCCGCCCCGCCTCGAATCCCTGCGGATTCGACGCATCGACGAGGACGTAGCGTCCGAGGATCGGGTCCCAGGTGCCCATCTTCCACGTACGGGGGCCCGTGACTCCAAGTCGTGAGGCGAGGAACGAGTAGAGCGACGCGCCCCCGCTCACCTCGATCGGCGCAGCGAGCATCCGGAAGTCGCCAGGATTCGGGAAAGGAACGGGCAGGCTCCCCGAGATCCGAAGGCGATTGGGGAGTTCCTGGGTACCATGGGACACGCGCATCTGGAGCGTTTGATCGAAGTAGGTGAGGTAGTACTCGACTCCGCGAACAGACGAGGCCGCACTATCGAACGTGGAAGCCCATACGTCGCCCCGCCGCTCGAACGCGGGTACCTGGAGGTATCCAAACGTCCCCGGAACGCGATACCAGCCCTCCAACTCCGAAACCGCGCCCGCGGTGGTCACCACTTCGATCTCTGCCCCCGCATCGCCCGACACGACGCGAACGTCCTCCACCTTCGAGCTGCAGATGTTCGGCTCGCACTCGGCGTCTTCACCCAGGAACGTGCCGTCACAGAGATCCTCCCGTTCGATCCGGCATTCGTGATCGACCGTGCAGCACGCTCCGAACGGAATGCAGGTGGTCGGTTGGCAGACCGAGGTATCTCCCAGGTAGGAACCCAGACACGCCGCCTCGGTCGAGATCGAGCAGACGTCCGTGTCCGAGCAGCAGGCACCGACCGGTTCACAGGAGACGCCGTCGCAGGTCGCGCCCTCTCCCCAGGACACACCACCCGCCGGCGTACAGCCGTCCTCTTCCGTGATCCGGCACGTTCCGTCCGGGAAACAGCAGGCACCGAGTCTCGGACACGGTGAAGGCGAGCAGTTCGAGCCGTCGCCTTCGTAGTCGCCTTCGAAGTCGTTCGTGCAGAGCGCTTCGATGACGACGACGCACTGCCCGCTTTCGAGACAACACGCGCCGCTCGGCGGACACTGTCCCGCGGCACAACCCGCACCCTCTTCCCAGGAGACGCCGCCCGCGCCCAGGCAGTCCACCTCGGTCGTCAGGGTGCAGCTTCCGTCCGGAGCGCAGCACGCGCCGAGAGGAAGACAACTCGCCCCGTCACACTCCACGCCTTCGGCCCAGCTGACGCCCCCCGAGCCGAGGCACGCGGACTCTCCGATCAGCTCGCAGAATCCATCCGCATAGCAGCACGCGCCGAGCGGCAGCCTCACGTCACCGAACGCGTCGAGTCGCTGACAGTCTGCGCCGAGGTCGAGCTCGCAGGTGAGGATCCCCTCTTCGAACGCGGTCAGCTCCACTTCGAACCGCTGCGACTCTCCGGATCCCAGGTCGTAGCTCCGCACGCCGATGATCCGGAATCCCGGGCAGTTCGCCGAGACCTGCCCCTGGAGCCGCCCCTCCCCGAGATTCGAGATCTGGAAACTCCTCCGCACGACCTCGAGAAGTGCGACCTCCCCGAAGTCGAGTGCCTCCACGTCGAGACTACAGAGTGGCGGGTCACCGCCCGATCCAGTCGCGTCGATCCCGTCGCAACCGCCGCTCAGCGTCACTTCGCACGTGGAAATGCCCGAACCGTGCGGGGAGAAGCGGAGCGTGATGTTCTTCGACTCCCCGGCCCGGAGTTCGTAGGAACCATCGCTCACGATCTCGTAGGCAGAACACGCCTCGGCGACGCTTCCGCGCAACGTGCCGCCGCCGGCGTTGCTGACGACGAACTCCAGATCGCGGCTCGTCCCCGGAAGAACGGTCCCGAACCGGAGCACGGACGGTGACGCGACACAGATCGGTCCGTTGCCGACGCCACGCACGATGATCGGTTCACAGGACGGCCCCGCGTCGAGTGTGCAGGTCACGACTCCGGAACGATCCGGCACGAAGCGGACGAAGATCTCTCGCGACTGGCCGGGGCCGAGGTTGTAGTGCGTATCCCCGATGAAGAAGAAGGACGGACACGAGCTGCCGACTTCACCGACGAGCCGCCCTCCGCCGACGTTCTCGATGAAGAGAGACGCGTCCGCGAACTGCTCGAGGTCGACGATACCGAAGTCGATCCCCGTCGTGCTGAGCGCGCAGATCGGCGCGCGCTGCCCCACTCCGGAGAGAGAGAGGGGAGAGCAACCCTCCGAGAAGGAGACCTCGCAGTCGAAGCTACCCTCTTCCACCGGGGCAAAGACCAGCCCTACGAGCATCACCTCACCGGCGCCGAGATCGTAGGTGAGGCTGTCCCTCCGGGGCAGGAGTCGCATCGGAACCGGATCGGAGCTCTGGGCGGGATCGACTCCGGCCACGAGAGCGAACGATTCGCAGTCGAGAGACACCTCTCCGACCAGCCGCGACCCACCGGTGTTCTCGAGGCGTAGCGTGGTCTCGGCGACCTCTCCGAGCAGCACGGTTCCGAAGTCCCATTCGCCGAACGACAGGCTGCATTCCGGCGGGATCTCCACCACTGCGTGGACCGCAACCGGAGGACAATCGTCTCCAGACGCACCGAGCACGATCTCGGCGTCCGCCGGCCCCAGCCCTTCCGCGACCAACTCGAGCGCGACGTCGAGTTCCTGGCCGCCGGCGAGCGAGTAGGCGAGCGTGGTCCCACCCGTGGCGGCGAACCGATAGGTGGACGCGGACGAGCCCATGGGTTCGATCGTCGCGACCCCGGCGAGGATGTCACCGCCGTCGTTGGCCAAGGTGAAGTGAGCCTCCGCGATCGTTCCGACGGGGACGGCTCCCAGATCCAACTCGGTCGGTTCGATCCGGCACTCCGGGCCGATCACCCCGAACCCGCGCAGGGTGTACTCGTCGCATCCGTCTCCGCGCAGCCTGCAAATCACACCGCCGAGTGCACTGGGAGTGAACCTCACGTCGAAGTCGAGATGGTCTCCGGGCGGGATCGTGTAGGTGGGATCGCTCAAGACCTCGAAATCATCGCAATCGAACACGAACGTTCCGATCAGGTCCGAACCACCGTAGTTCGTCACGCGGAAGGACTCGACGAGACTCGAGCCGAGTGGAACGTTGCCGAAGTCGAGGAACGTCGGCGTGATCAGGCAGATCGGGGCACGAACTCCACTTCCCTGCGCGAGGAGATCCTCGCATCCCGTCCCCAGATCGATCAGGCACTCGGACTCCCCTTCGGATTCGGGGAGGTAGCGCACGGTGAAAGTCTGTGATTCGCCCCCCTGGATGTTGTAGCCACTCGCGCCGACGAGCAGGAACTCCGCACAGTTGAGCCGAACGGTTCCGGAGAGTGTGCCGCTCCCGGTGTTCTCGATCGTGAACGACCGATCCGCCGGGGTGCCGAGCACGACGTCGCCGAACTGGAGGTCGGCCGGAGTCACGAGGCAGGTCGGCGTTTCCTCCCCCACGCCAATCACCGTCACGTCTTCACATCCCTCGCCCGTGTCGAGGGTGCAGGAGAACGTTCCGATGCCGTCCGGGCGGAACCTCACCGTGACCGTCCGCTCTTCGCTCGCACCCAGCTCCCAAGTGTCACCGGAGACGATGGAGAACGCGCCGCACCCGGACACTCCACCCACGAGGAGGCCGTCGCCCGCATTGCGCACGGTGAACGATCGGTCGCGAAACTGGCCCACGCCGATCGCGCCGAAATCCAGGTGGGTCGGGATCACGAGACAGATCGGGTCGGCGGCGATTCCTTCACCGAGGAGGAGAGGCCCGTCGCAGACGGTGCCGTCGACCTGACACTGGAACGCACCCGTCGCCGTCGGAAGGAAGCGGACCGTGAAGATCTGACTCTCGCCGGGCTCCAGGTCGTAGGTCGTGCCGCCGAGAAACTGAAACCCCTGACACGACTCACTGTAGCTCCCCACCGCGCGGACGTACCCCGTGTTGCGGACCTGGAAGGTGAGATCACGCGAGGTATCGACGGTGATCCTCCCGAAGTCGATCACGCTGGGGTCCGGTCCACAGATCGGTACGCAGGGGTTCGGATCGCACGGAACGTCCTCTCCGAGGAACTGGCCGCCGATGCGAAGGCAGTTGACCGACGACGTCTGGATGCAGCCGCCCGTGAGACAGCACGCGCCGTCCGCCCATGCCTCGCCCGCGGCTCCGACGAGTAGTGACCAGAAGATGATGACGAGTCCCAGACCCCGTAGTGACCGACTCATGCGTCAGACCCGATCCAGAGGCTCACGGTCGGACCAAACCGCGAGGACATTTCCCTCCGGATCCTGGAAGTGGAACCGGCGTCCACCCGGGAACGGGAAGATGTCACGCACGATGCGGCCGCCGTTGTCCCTGACGCGTTGGCGCGAGTCCTCGAGGTCACGCGAGAACAGGACGACGAGCGGAGCGAACGGCGACGTCTCCCTCGCCTCCACTTCCGTCCGCGCAAAGCCACCGCTGAGACGCCCGTCCGAGAAGCTCAGGTAGCCGTCGCCCCATGCCTGGAACGTCCACCCGAACGCGTTCTCGTAGAACTGACGCGTCCTGTCGAGATCGAAGGCGACGAATTCCACGTAGTCGACCGCGTGGTCCGGTGTGTTCGTGTCCATGCTGTCGTTCCTTGATGCACGGGGTGCTTGGATGTTCCGAGTCCTTCACCTCGAACTCGTTCGAGTAGGCTACGTCCCTGCTAGTCGTCGTCCGAAGCCACCGCCGCAACGAGCGCGAGGTCCCCCGGGCGAACCGAACCGAGATCGAACTTCTTCGCCGACGCCACCATCCGCGTGAGCGCGGCCCCCAAAGCCATCGGGGGTGTCGCGTCTCCCTTCTTGGCCCGGTGGAAACGGACCGGGTTGATGCGCGCCACGACGAGGTTCCGCAGATACGGTGACTTGAATCCGCGCTCCTGGAGCTCTTCGATGATCCCCTTGACCAGACCGTCGATCTCGACGAGTCGAGACGCGTAGCCCGCTCGGTCCCGAAGACTCGAAGCGAGCGTGCGATCGGTGAACCGGTCGACCTTCTTGAGGAGAGGACTGTACGCGCCACCCGCGAACCGGCCGTTCTCCTTGTAGACGCACCCCAACGTGAGGAGTTCGGGCGCCTCGAACTCGACCGCGAACTGAGACTCCTTCGCGCGCGGCTTTCGCACCGCGAGCTCCTCCGCCATCCGGATGACTTCGAGGCTACGGTCCTTGAGATTGTGCGCCTTCTCCGTGTTGAGGGCGAGGATCTTGAACGCCAGGTCCTCGTCCGGAGATACGAGCGCCGTGATCTGCCGAAGTCCGAGCACCTTGGCCGCGGCCAGGCGATGACGGCCGTTCGGAGTCCAGAGCCGCCCGTCGGCCCCCCGCACGACGATCAACGGGTCGAGAAAGGAACCGCTCTCTTCGATCTTCTGCGCCAACCGCTTCGTGTGGGTCGGGGAGAGATCCCGCTGGAACGGCGTCGGCTCGACGGCGGCGATCGGAAGGGAGGCGAGAAGGATGGGGCGACCGGAGAGAGGTTCCCGATACGCGCCGAGCGCGGCTCCCCCTGCCCCTTCCACCTCCGTCACGAGAGGGGCGACGCCCGCGTCGTCGAGGCCGAGGCCGATCTGCGAGGCGTCGAGACCCCGCTTCTCCTTGCTCGGCGTGAGCCGCTTCGCGCTGCTCGCGCGCCGCGCGGCCGGGGTCTTGCGCGCGGCCTTGGTCGCGGCACGGCCCGTCCCCTTCTTGGACGACTTCCCGGATCCTGAGGTCGCCTTCGCGGTCTTGGTCGTCCTGGCCGCCTTCGTCGACTTCCCTGCCATCTGGTCGTCCTCAGGTTGTGGTTCGGAGAACCGTGCGGTCCCGGGGGCCACCCCACGAGCCCGCGGGGACGCACGGTGAGCCGTAAGCGATTGGAGATCAAGGCGTTATGTGCCACACACCTACGCACCCTCGGCGTCGCGCGGCCCCACCTCGACCGGAGCAGGGAGTCTACACAAGTTCGCTCACCCCGAGAAATCCTGCGCGCGCAGGTCGAAGGCGCGAGTCCGACGGATCCGCGAACTTCGGGTCGTCCGGTCGGGCTCCCGGCAGGCCCTGCGGGCGGAACGACGCACGGACTCGGAAGCAGCCGCCGAGCCATCCACGACCGATGTGACCCGGAAGCCTCGCTTTGTGTCTCCCATGCAACCCTGTTCGTTGGATTCAGAGGAACAGGTCCGCAATCGCCTCGCAACGCGCTGAGCGGCATCTGTCTTGCGGGCCTGTTCCGTACGCAACGGGCGGAGAAAGCACTGGACCCGATCGGGCGACCGGGCCTAACTATCCGGGTCGTTCCACCGGGTCTCGATTTGGTCGTCGATTCGAGATCCGCCGGTGCTGTCAACGCCTCCCGACGAGGGTGTATGAATCGCCGCTTCCCCAAAGTCGATCCGAACGACCCAGACGAGGTTCTGGTGGAGCAGGCGAAGAACGCAATGCCGGGAGACTCCCGAGCTTTCGAGACTCTGGTCCGCCGACACAAAGGTCACGTGAAGGCGAACTGCAGATCTCTCTCCGGATCGGAGTCCGACGCTGAGGACTTGGCCCAGGAAGTCTTCGTCAAGACGTACTTCGCCCTCCGCCGCTTCGAAGGTCGTTCCAAGTTCAAGACCTGGGTCCAGCGGATCAAGATCAACCATTGCCTGAACTTCCTCCGCAAGAAGAAGGGAAAGTCGTTTCTCGACATCGACGACCCGGTGATGCAGGCCGAGCCGGATCTCCGGGTAGACGAATCGGCGACTACGGCGGCAGAAGCACTCGGAACGCAGGACCTGGTCCAGGAAGTGCTGGAGACGTTGCCGGACACGCTCCGGGTCCCACTCACGATGTGCGACATGGACGGTCACTCGTACCAGGAGATCGCGGACTCGCTCGGGATCGGGCTCTCGGCCACGAAGATGAGGATCAAACGGGGTCGGGAGGAGTTCCGGCGGCGGTTCGAAGAACGAGAAGCCGCGTTGGCGGAAGTAGAGTAGGAATCGGCACCAGGTCGGCGAAACACACACATGAACGACGACAACGACAGACCGCCCTCGAACGGCATCGACGACTTCGACGAGATCGGCGAAGATGACCTCGGCACGCCGATCTCCGAGCTCTTCGACTTCGAGATCGAGACCGGCGACGAGTTTCTGACCGGCGTGCGGAGACGGATCGAGCGGCGGGAAATGGCTGCTACCGCTCTGGACCTCTCCCTGGTCAACGCCGGACAGGTGATCTGGAGCTACCTGGAGATGGTCCTCGAGTCGCTCTTCGCCTCGAAGAACGGAGCCGGAGGCGGATCTCCGAACAGACCGCGCAGCAGGAAGGACTCCTGATGGACGAGTCGTTCTCCCTTCAGTCGACGATCGCGGACGTGCTCCGCAGCCTGAGCTCAGCCGTGAGTGCGCTCGCGCCGCGGATCCTCACGGCGCTGGTCGTCATTCTCATCGGATACCTCGCGGCCAAGGTCACCGAAAAGGCGCTCCGCGGCGCCCTGACCAAGATCCGCTTCGACTCGCTCCTCGAGAAGATCGGCATTCAAGCCGCCCTCAAGCGCGTGGGGCTCCATGGCTCGCCCTCGCAGGCACTGGCCCGAGTCGTCTACTACCTGCTCGTGGTGCTCTTCGTCCAGAGCGCCACGGAGTCGGTCGGACTGACCGCGATCTCCGGCGCGATCCAGGCGTTCTTCGGGTACCTCCCGAATGTCATCGCCGCCCTCATCGTGATCCTGCTCGGGAGCGTCGTCGCCGAGTACGCCTCCAAGGCGGTGACCCGATCCGCCCAGGAGTCCGGTATCGACTACGCCGAGTCACTGGGCCGGATCGTCTCCGCGCTCGTCTTCTTCGTCGTGCTCGTGATGGCGGTGACCCAGCTCCAGATCGAGACGGACATCATCAAGTCCGTGGCGATCGTGCTTCTGGGAGGTGTCTCGCTCGGACTCGCCCTCTCGTTCGGACTCGGTACCCGGGACATCACGCGGAACATCGTCGCGGGGTTCTACGCCCGCAAGATCTTCGACTCCGGAGAAACCATCGAGATGGGTGGCGTGAAAGGCACTCTGGTCTCGATCGCACCGACCCAGACGATCGTCGAGGTCGGTGACGAGATCGTGTCCGTGCCGAACCACCTCTTCCTCGACACCGCCGTGAAGCAGTAGAACGCACTGTTCCTTTCGGGTTTCCGTCAGTGGTTGCTGGTATCCCGGCCGGCCGGGTAGAGTCCCGTACACAGGACGGGTCAGCACCCCGAAAGGACGGCATGGCGAAGTTCTCTGATCAGCTCACCGGCTCCCACATCGAGTTCATCGAGGCACAGAAGATGTTCTTCGTCGCGACCGCGCCGAGGGACGGAAGGGTCAACCTCTCCCCGAAGGGGCTCGATGTCTTTCGCATCCTGGGCAAGGATCGAGTCGCCTATCTGGATCTCATCGGGAGTGGGAACGAGACGGCGGCCCACATCCTGGAGAACGGACGTCTCACGTTCATGTTCTGCAGCTTCGACCGGAACCCGCTCATCCTCCGCATCTACTGCCGCGGTCGCTCGATCCTCCCGCCGTGGACGACGGCATCGGATGGCGGCTCCGTGGGTACGGACGGGATGACGTCGGCCGGCGCGATCGGGGACGGCGCAACCGGGGACAGCGCGACCTCAGAGACGGCTGGCGACGGATCAGAGTGGAGCACCATCGCTCCCGCTTTCGAGGTACTGCCGGGCACGAGACAGATCATCCTGGGCGAGATCTCCGCCGTGCAGACGTCGTGCGGCTTCGGCGTGCCTTTCTACGAGTTCGTCTCCGCGAGGGACACGCTCGTGCGCACGGCGGAGGCACACAGTCCTGAGAAGTTGCTCGACTACCAGCGATCGCACAACGTTCGCAGTATCGACGGGCTTCCGACGGGGCTCTTCCCGACGACAGGGAACGAAGCGGGGAACGCATGAGTCTTCCGGGCAGCGGGGCCCTCGAGATCCGTCGTCTCGAACCCGAGCAGCGCGGGATCGCTCTCTCCCTGCGACTCCACCCGCATCAGCTCGACTGGGTCCCCGACGCCGCGGACTCCCTTGCGCTCGTGGATCGGCACGACAACGCCGACCCCTGGCTGTTCTGGGTGGGAGACGTCCCGGTCGGGTTCTGTGCCGTCACGCACGGAGGCGCGACGTCGAGCATCGGCGGCTTCCTCGTCGACCGGGAACATCAAGGCAAAGGCTATGGGAAGTCCGCACTCGCCCAGGTCGTCGCCGAGACGTTCCGAAGCCAGCCGAGGTGCAAGACGATCCTTCTGACCGTGCGCGAAGGGAACGACCCGGCCCGCCAGCTCTACGAGGGTTTTGGATTCGTCGCAACGGAGCGTTGGCACCGGGGGGAACGGATCTTCTCCCTGAGCCGGGCGGAGGCCCGCAAAGCGCTCGACGCGTTCAATTCTCGCAAGCCTTGAGCATCCGTTCCTCGTAAGGCGCCTCGTACTCGAACCCGAGAGCCCGGTAGCACCGGATCGCGGGTTCGTTGTTACGCGCGACATTCAGTCCCACGCGAAGTCCCTCTCCCAGCAGGATCCGGCAGAGAGCACGACACGCATGTCCTCCGTAGCCACGGCCGCGGGCACTCGGAAGCGTGGCCACGTTGCCGAGAACAGCGACGCCCTCTGACGGAGCGTAGACGTGGATCCCCGCAACGGAAACGAGCGCGCCATTCTCGTCTCGAACTCCGACGTAGCGGTCCGTCTCCAGCATGCGCGGATCGAACCAGTTGCCCGGATAGGCCCGGGCGAAGAAGTCCTGGACCTCGGCGAGTCGCGACGAGGGTAGGATCTCCGCATCCGACTGCAGGGCGTCTGAACGCGTGGCACCGGTATCCACGGTGCCCGAGTGCACGGCGTATGAAGGCACAGCATCCGAGGGCACGACGCCGGCGGCGCCGACCATCTCCGGACGGCGGAGCGACATCTTCTGGTACTCGCCGCACGACTTCGCCTCGTAGCGTGGGGCCAGCGCTTCGAAGAGCCCGGGGCTGAGGTGGGAGTACATCTCACTCGGTAGCACGTCCCGAATCTCGGTGAGGAGCGCATGGGCGGGATCACGTTCACGAGAGAAGCAGAGGAGAACGGCGATCCCAGGCGCCGAGTACAACATGGCCAGGGCCGTGTCCTTCGCGAACCACTGCGTGGAAGGCCAGAAGAACGGATCGAGATCGCCGAGCTCGTAGAGGTGTAGATACGGATCTACACCCAGGAGTGCGCGAATCCGGTCAGGATCCTCGATGCGGGTCGGGTGGTGGATGGTCACGATCCCTCCAGCTCTGTCGGTCTCGATCTCTCGGTCTGGGTCTCTCGGTCTCGGTCTCTCGGTCTATCGGTCTCTCGGTCTTGGTCTCGGTCTTGGTCTCGGTCTCGGTCCCAGAGTCCTATCTGGCGAACCGCCGAGGATCACCGCCCGCGAGACGACCATGCCCACGAGATAGTCGGCGCTGCGCAGTCCGCCGGCAACCGCTGGGCAACGGGTGTGGCCCGTTTCGCGCCTCCATCCAGGTCCGAAAACGGCCATCCCCAACGCTCGGGCCGTGGCATCATGCACCCATGACGACACACGGAACGAAGGAAACGAGGGCCGTCCCTCCTCCTCAGACACCACTTCCGGCGGGGAGCGACAGCGACGTCTACTACGCCGCGATCCGTTCCCGGGACGTCCGTTTCGACGGACGGTTCTTCACCGGTGTGAAGACGACCGGCATCTACTGCCGACCGATCTGTCCGGCCCGAACGCCGCTCCGGAAGAACGTCGAGTTCTTCACGTGCGCGGCGGCCGCGGAGTCGGCGGGGTTCCGTCCGTGTCTCCGTTGCCGGCCGGACGCGGCTCCCGGCTCCCCCGAGTGGCGAGGCACATCCTCGACGGTGGCCCGAGGACTGAGGCTCATCGCGGACGGAGCGCTCGACGAGAGCTCGGTCGAAGAGCTGGCGTCGCGTCTCGGCGTGGGAGAGCGCCACCTCCACCGCCTCTTCGTCCGGCACCTCGGCGCCGCACCCGTCGCCGTCGCCCAGACGCATCGCGCGCACATGGCGCGGCATCTCCTCGAGGAGACGGATGGCACGTCGACCGAGATCGCGTTCGCCGCCGGCTTCTCCAGCGTGCGCCGCTTCCACACCGTGTTCCGTCGGACGTTCGGCGTCTCGCCGAAGGAGATGCGCGGGAGATCTCGCGCGAACCGGAACGACGACGCCCCGGCGATCCGTCTCACACTTCGCCCTCGACTTCCGTTCGACTGGGACGCTCTCCTCTCGTTCCTCGGGCCGCGTTGCCTTCCTCTGTTCGAGGAAGTCGACGGGCGGACGTTTCGTCGCCGCACCCAGGTCGACGGAACCGACGGCTGGATCGAAGTCGCACCGACGGATCCGTTGGGCAACGTGCTGGAGCTACGTACGGCCCATCCTGTGTCACGTGAACTCCTCCGTCTGGTGGAGCGGGCACGGGACGTGTTCGACCTGGACGCGGACACCCTCCGGATCGCGGAGGTTCTCGGCGGCGACGAGCGACTCGCCTCACTCCTCGAGACGCACGGGCCGGCCCGCGTCCCCGGTGCGTGGGATGGTTTCGAACTCGCCATGCGCGCGATCCTGGGACAGCAGGTCACCGTAGCCGGAGCACGCACGCTCGCGGGCAGGTTGGCGGAGCGGGCGGGTGCCCTGAGACCCGAAGCGATCGTACGCGCCGACCTCACGGCGCTCGGGGTCCCGACGAAACGCGCGGAGACCCTGCAGCAGCTCTCACGGCGGGTACTCGACGGGAAGCTGTATCTCGATCCATGGACCGACCCACAAACCGCGCGCGAGGAGCTGCTCTCGATCCCCGGTATCGGCCCATGGACGGTGGAGTACATCGCGATGCGGGCGCTCCGTGATCCCGATGCGTTCCCGGCATCGGATCTCGGCATTCGCAAGGCACTCGGAAAGGACGGAGAGCCGTGCTCCGCGAAGGACGCGGAGCGGTGGGCGGACGCGTGGCGCCCTTGGCGCTCGTACGCGGTCATGCTTCTCTGGAGGTCTCTCTGATGCACTCTCGGCGACGTGCGTCGGCAGCGGGAACGTCCGCGCAGCCAGGGGGATCGATGCGTTCTCAGGAGCGGGAGGAATCGATGAATCGAGTGTACCGCGTCGTGGAGTCACCGATCGGGCCGCTCACGCTCGTCGGAGTCGTGAGCGAGGACATCGCGCCCACCGGCGACGCGCCCCGGCCTGGCGTGCCACGGCCGGATGGGAACGGCGGCAGCGACCACCATCGGTCGCGTCCCGACGCCGTGCTCCAGTCCATCTGGTTCTCGTCCTCGAAGCAGGACAAGACGCTTCAGCCGAACGCGAAGCCCTATCCGGCGCCGTCGGACGCGGTGCGGGACGAGGCGGCGCTGGCGGACGCGGCCGTGCAGCTCGACGAGTACTTCCGGGGAGTGCGCCATCAGTTCGACCTGCGGCTGGACCCGATCGGAACGGAGTTCCAGAGGAGGGTTTGGGAGGAACTCACCCGGATCCCCTACGGCGCCGCGATCTCTTATCGCGAACTCGCCGTTCGGATCGGAAAGCCGGACGCGGTTCGCGCCGTGGGAAGCGCGAACGGAAGGAACCCGCTCCCGATCGTGATCCCCTGCCATCGCGTCATCGCGAGCGACGGTACTCTCGCGGGGTTCGGTGGAGGGATCCCGGCCAAGCAGTTCCTGCTTCGGTTGGAGGGCGTGGACATTCCGTCGTCGCTCAACCAGCTCGACCTGACGGGGTGTTGACCTGAGCCACGGCCTCGGGTGCAGAGAGGTGGTCGGCCCGCGTTCGCCGCACGTTGGTCGTGACAGCGTTCCCGGGCCGACCGAGCTGGATCAGCGAACGACGAACAGCTTCGCCGCCGCGTTCACGTTGTTCGCCTGGAGCTTGAGGAAGTATCCACCGTTCGCCAGGTCGTGGCCGTTCTGGTCCTTGCCGTCGAACGGGATCGAGTGGTCCCCCGCCCGGTAGGCACCGTTCGCGATCTCACGCACCATCCGGCCTTCCGGCGTATAGACACGCACGCTCAGGTTCGGTGCGTCGTGGGTGAGATTGAACTCGACCCGTGCGCCGGGTGCCCAGGGGTTCGGCGACTGCTTGACGACCGCGAGTGGCGGCGGGTTCGTGCCGAGCACGACATCCGGCACGGAGACGACGACGCCATCCTCGACCATGGTGCGCGTGTGCACGAGAAGCGCGGCGCCGTTCGTGACCGACGCTTCCTGGACGAGCCTGTGCGCATTGCCGAGGTTCGCACCCGGATCCCCGTCGAGGTCGATCGTGCCCGAGACCGAGAACTCGACGGCCGGAAGGCCGAACCGGTTCATGATCACGGAGCCCGCGATCCCTACCTGGCCCGGACCGAAGTCGATCAAGGTCACGTCCATCTCGTACGTCGGGAGGAGCGTGGTCGCCGGGAGGTCGCTCGTCACGTCGAAGTCGAATGCGATGTCGTTGTCGCCCGTGCTCGCGAGCGAGAACGTACCTGCCATCGTTCCGATGTCGGACGCGAGTTGGAGCTGACCGGACAGCGCCTTGCCGCCGATGTGGTAGATCCCCTGCGTCTCCCTCGGCGTCGCGAGGAGCCCGAACACCGTGGAGATGTAGGCCGCCTCGGCGGACGAGCCCAGAGGCGAGGGCGAGATCTCGATCTCAGCTTCGTTCGGAATGAGATAGGCGACCGCGCTCGCGGAGAAGGGACCGTCTCCGAAGTTTCCGTTCGTCGCGAGCGTCTGGTAGTCGTCCATCCTGCCGAACACGACGTCCGGATCCCCGGCCCGTGCGTCCGACCAGACGGCGAAGACCGACCGGTCGTCGCTGATGCACTCGATGTAGTCGCCGAAGTTCGGAGCGATGTTCGACGGAACGCCGCACCAGGCCACAGACGTGTCACTCATCCGCCGGTTCGGACCCCAGGTCATTCCGCCGTCGACCGACTGGGTGACGTAGAAGTCACAGAGGCTGTTGCCACCGGAAGCGTTCCGGCGATCGTACCAACCCACGGTGACGCGTCCGTCCAGACCGGTCGTGACCTGCGGCCAGAACTGCTCCGACGTGTTCGGATTGTCGTTCAGCTTGATCGCGGCCGACCACGTCTGGCCGTGATCGTCGGAGTACTTGAGGTAGCTGTCGTAGTTGTTCGTGCCCCCGTCGCTGTAGACCGCGTAGACGCGTCCGCGATTCGGACCGTCGCTCCGGTCGACCGCCATGGACGGCCAGGTGATGTTCGAACCTCGGTTGAAGCACTGCGGCGCCTGGCCGGCCGTCGGAGCGAGCGTCGCAATGAGGCTGCGCGCGGCTTCCCAGGTCTGGCCACCGTCCGCGGAGTAGCGGCTGTACATGTCCGCGTTGCCGGAGAAAAGCGGCTGCACCCACGACACGTAGATGCCTCCGTCGACGCCAACCGCGGGGTAGTACCCGTTCGTCGAGCTGCCCTCGTTGATCGTGAGAGGCGCCGCCCAGGTCTGGCCGCCGTCGGTCGAGCTCGTGAGGCGACCACGGGTCGTTCCGCTCGGGAAGCCCACGTACGACATGTAGAGACGACCAGTCGCCTCGTCGTACTCGATGTACTCCTTGTCGAGCGACCAGTTGCTGTCGTTGTAGGCATAGGCGTTCTGCCACACCGGCGCCGACCCGGTGAAGTCCCCGATGTTGACGGCGATGCCGCTCTGGTTCCCGCGGTTGAGCGAGATCGTGAGCCAGCGGTCGCCAGGCAGAGCGGCGATCGTCGGGTCACCGAAGACGCGCACACCGCTCGCGCCGGCGAGAGCACCCTGATCCGTCCAGGTGAGTCCGCGGTCGTTGGAGTAGGCGACGCCCGTCAGGTTGGACCCGTCGACGAACCCCTGTCCGTCGTTCCATCCGATCACGAGCTTGTCACCGGAGACCGCGATGCTGACCTCGGACTGCGCGACTCCAGACCCCTCGCCCGCCCGGTTGTTGACGAGAGCGTTCTGCGGCGGAGGCATCCGGAAGTCACCGCCCGCGGGAACCGCGAGGACCGGATCGAACGGCCCCTCCGGCAGACCCAGGTCGATCGGCTGTTCCTGGTCGGACGACATCCCCTCGTCAGAGGACGTCCCCGAACCGGTCGTGGTGCCGACACCGGAGGCCTCTCCGATCGCGGCTTCGGACGAAGTGAGAGAAGCGTCGTCCACGCCTCGGGTGTCGCGGTGATCGGTCGCCATCCAGATCGTCGATCCAGCGGCGACAGCAAGTGCTGCAAGCAGCAACGGACGCATGGGTACCTCCAATGAGGCTCGAGTGGGTATAGCGGGCTTCAAATCGACGCGGACAGTATACGCAAACTGGACGGTGCCGAGCGTACGAGATCGATTGGATTGGCGACGGACAGGCCGGTGAAGCGTGGGCGGCCGTTGCAGAATGCTAGGTTCGTTTGTTCCCCCGATGCCCTCCCCCCGTCCCGTCCGTAGTACCATGGTGGGCCGTGCGGCACTTGGGTCCGGCGACCTGGGAGATCCCTGCTTGAGCAACCGAACCGAAAGCCTCCGGAAGTCCGCAGGACTCGTGCTCCTCGTGGTCGCCCTGGTCCTCGCATCCTATGGGGCCGCGATCTTCGGGGGCTTCGTCGCGGACGACTTCGACATCCTGAGTCGCGTCTCCCGCGGTGGTCCGTTCGGCATCTGGTCGTCCCACGGGTCGAACTTCTTCCGTCCCATGTTTTCCCTCAGCCTCTACTACGACCAGGCCGTCTGGGGGCTCGAGTCGATCCCGCTCCATGCGCGCAACCTCGGTCTCCACGCGCTCACCGCCCTGCTCGTCGGCTATGCGACAACCCTGCTCGTTCGTGATCCCGCCGCCAAGGAAGACGGACTCGCGCTCGGCGCAGCCGCGGCCGTTCTCTTCGCCACGCTTCCGAGTCACCTCGAACCGGTCGCGTGGATCTCGGGCCGCGGGGATCTCCTCGTAGGTGTCTTCTGTTCGGGCGCGCTGATCCTCGCCGTGATGTACCTCCGCGGAGCCCACTGGCGCACGCTCGTGGGTTCCGGTGCGGCAACCACGGCCGCGCTCCTCACGAAGGAGGCCGCCCTCACCTTCCCCGTCACCCTGATCGGACTCGCGATCGTCTACCCCAGGATGATGCCGCGGGTCACAGTGGCGCGGAGATGGCGCGGGGTCACGGCGATGATGCTCGGCGTCACGCTCGGCTACGTCGCCCTGCGGCTCGGAGTGGTCGGACGGATGATCGGCGGGTACGGCGCGTCGGTACACACGAGGTTCGACCTCGAGGTCCTGGGGAAGCTGTTCCTCTACTTCCCATCACGAATCGTGTTCCCCGGGATCGGAACGACGTCGATCGGCGGCACCCTCGTCCCGCTCAACTTCATCCCGCTCGGCGTCGTAGCCGCCATCGCGGCCTTTGCGCTCTTCCGCGGCCGCCACACCGGAACCGCGCGCATCGCGCTCGGCTGCATCCTCGCGATGTGGGGCGCCCTCCTGCCGGTCGCGAACCTCAGTGTCGTCGCGGATACGAGTGAGGGAACCCGGTTCCTCTATCTTCCCTCGGTGTTCCTCGTGATCGGACTCGTCTCCGCTCTCGGATCCGCGCTCCCGCGCCGAACACTGGTCGTGACTACGATCGTGGTCGGTGTACTCGGCACGGCCTACAACGCAACCACATCCCAGAACTGGCGACGGGCGGGGGAAACGGCGGAGAAGGTCGTCGCCGAGGTCGCCGCCGTTCGCGCCGAGCGGATCTGGGTCCTCACGGTTCCGGACAACTATGGCGGTGCGTACTGCCTCAGAAACGGTCTCGAGACGGGAGTCTGGCTCTTCGGAGACGACGACCGCCCCGAGCGAGTCATGCCCCTCCTCCTCCTCTCCGGAGACGAAGAACCGGAGGTGACGAGATCGGCGCGGGGGCGATACGTCGTGGGCGGCCTCGTGAGCCCCGACCTCGGCATCCACGAGCGACGCCTCTCCAATGAGGAAGCCGCTCTCGTCCACATGACCCGCCTCGAAGACGGCAGTGTCACCGTCTCCATCGATCTGAGCGACGGGGACGCGGTGCTCTACGTGAAGTCGGGAGAGGTCGTGACTTTGGACGGGTCTACTTTGCCTTCCCCTGGTTCGCCACGGACTGGATCGCCTTCTGGATCGCATCCTGGTCTCCCAGGTAGCGATGGCTGATCGGCGCTAGGTTCTCGTCGAGTTCGTAGACGAGCGGAACTCCCGTGGGGATGTTGAGCTGGGCGATGTCGTCGTCGCTGATCCCGTCGAGATGCTTGACCAGAGCGCGGAGGCTGTTTCCGTGCGCGGTGATCAGCATCTTCTTGCCGGTCTTCAGAATCGGAGTGAGCTCCTCGTTCCAGAGCGGAAGGAACCGGGCCACCACGTCCTTCAGGCACTCGGTGGACGGTTGGGCCTCCGGCCCGAGGTGCGCGTAGCGAGGATCGAGGCGCGGGTGACGCTCGTCGTTGGGCTCGAGCGGCGGCGGCGGCGTGTCGTAGGACCTGCGCCAGACGTGCACCTGCTCGTCACCGTACTTCGCTGCGGTCTCGGCCTTGTTGAGTCCGGCGAGTGCGCCGTAGTGCCGCTCGTTCAGCCGCCAGTTCCGCGTCACCGGGAGCCACATGAGGTCCATCTCGTCGAGGGTGATCCAGAGGGTGCGGATCGCCCGCTTGAGCAGGGAAGTGTAGGCCAGGTCGAAGGTGAACCCTTCGGCACGCAGCAGCTCGCCCGCCTGCTTCGCTTCGGCCCGCCCTTGTTCGGAGAGGTCCACGTCGACCCAACCGGTGAACCGGTTCTCCTTGTTCCAAAGGCTCTGGCCGTGCCGCAACAGAACGAGCGTGTACATCGATGCTTCCTCCTGGTCTCCGTCTTCGTCGCCGGCTTCCGGCGTTGGTCATCGTGGCCCTTCCGCCTGGGCACCCTGCGCGGACTCCAGACCCGCCCCTCAGCCCGCGTTGGAGCCGGAACCTGGGCTGGAACTCGAACCTGAGCTGGAACCGGAACGAACTTCGGAGGATGGCCGGAGCTCTGTCAAGTACTCACGGAGCGTGTGTTCGGCCTTGCCCATTCGCTCGCCGAAGGGGGCACGATCGGGAGCCTCTTCCGATCCGGGGCTCCGCGCGTCCTGTTCCTTGCGCACGTTCCGAAGCAGTTGGCGGAGCCTCCCCACCTCGACGTCGGGCACAGCCAGGAGCAGGTGGTCGATCGCCGCGCTCTCGTCCGAAAGCAGGGACTCGACCCAGGCATCCACGAGTCGCTCCCGCCCCTCGTTCCGGATCGGCTCCCCGTGTTCGATCCTCGACACGATCTCCCGTAGCTCCTCGAGCGGAACGTCCCTGAGGAGTCCCGCCACCCGGAGTTTCGCCCGCCGCTTGGGGACGTGGGTCAGATCCGTCGCGGCCGCACGGATGGCATCTCGAACACCATCTTCGAGTGGGAGTTGGTCGATCTGATTGAGGCCGAGGGATACGAAGCGGAAGGCGATCTCCTGCCGTTCGTCCTCTTCCCGCTTCAGCTGGGACCGGCTCTTGGGGACCGGATGAGCGCGATTCATCTCTCTACCTTCCGAGGCACAGATCGCCCGTCCAGCGAACACACGTCCGCCGGGCCGGGAGTGCCCGAGAAGGGAGTATAGACGAAGGCTTGGATCGACAGGGCCCGGAGGGGGGGATTCGGGCCCTTCTCGAACTAGTGCCGCATTGCCGGAGCCCCGCTCCCGTTGCGGGGAAGGGCCTCGTTCACGCGGAGCGTACGTCCGCCGACGATGCTTCCGTCGAGCTCCGAGAGAGCCTTCTTCGCGTCCTCCGGATCACTCATCTCCACGAAGCCGTAGCCCTTCGACCGGCCCGTGTCCCGATCGAAGATGACCCTCGCCGCGGTGACGGCCCCAAAGGACTCGAAGATCTCTTTCAGCTGAATGTCGTCTGTGCTGTAGGGCAAGTTTCCGATGTAGATATTCATCACCTGGACCAAATGCAGTGCGCCTCCCCCACCAAGGCGAACTCGGACGATGGCGCGGCTCGCCCGAATTCACGCCGCGGATACACAGATAACGATTCACGATCTGTAGAACCCGAGTCCAGGAAATGCTGTTCGAACCCATGTTGTTTGACACGGAAAACGCGGCGTTTGCAGGGGGGATCGGGCGAAACCAAGGGGATTCCCCTGGTTCTGGAGCGATCGTTCGTATGGTCGCCGCCCAGCCTCGGGGATCCGTGACACCGCTATACGAGTGCGAGGGACTCCTGTCGGCCATCCAGGAAGACGACACCGTCCGCGCCGAGGTGGGCATCCTCCTCCAGCATGATGCGCACACTCTGGCCGGCCCATTCGGGGACGTCCGCGCGAACGTTCAGCTCGATCGACCACACCGTCTGCGGATGCACCGGGTAGTCGCCGCTCCCGGCGACACCACCCTGCTGGTCCCAGAGGCCGATCGTGGCTCCGGCCGCGTGGCCGTGCACACCGAGAGGGTGGCTGTACAACGTGGCGTCGAGGCCTTCTTTTGCACACGCGGCCCGCGCCGCAGCGAGGACGTCGTTTCCGGACCGCCCGGGGCGGAGCTCCGCGACGAGAAGGTCCTGGACCCGGTTGCAGCGCCGCATCGCGGCTTCGAGGCCCGGCGGTGCGGACGTCTCCCCATCCCGGAGAACGTAGGCGTGCTGCTGTGTGTCGGTGTGGAGCCCCGCATAGACGACGCCGAGATCGACGTGGACGAGATCGCCGGGAAGGATCACCTCACCACCGTCCGTCCGCGTTCCGATCTCGGCCGACACGCGCGGAGCGGGCCTCTGCACCTCGACGGTCGGCTGGAACCAGGCGACGAGACCGAGCGACTGGATCCGCTCCCGATACCACCAGACGAGATCCTCTGTCGTCGTGGTCCCCGGACTGAGCGCCTCGGGCCCGAAGCCGGCATGGATGATCTCGCGCCCCAGACGGACGAGCCCGGGGTAGATCTCCATCTCCTCCGGGATCCGTGTCTCGAGCCAACCGACCGCGAGCACCTCCGCCGACACGACCCGTCCCCGGTACGGATCCGGTAGTGCCGCGAGGAGCCGGTCCCGTTCCGTCGCGGAGATTCCGTCGGCGTGGGCGAACCTCGGCGACGTGTCGATCCCGATCCGCGAGGGATCGCAGGCCGAGACGCACTCCGCGAAACGCGCCCACTGATCGGGCTCCGTCTCGGGAGTCCAGACCGAGCGGAACGAACGCCCGACGGGATAGCGGGACACGGCGATCGCATCGACTCCCTGCGGGGTCCGATGGAGGAGCAGGAGCGTCCGCCGTCGGGCGGAGAGCCACTCGGCCGGCAGCATCGTCCGAAGGACCGGATCCTCGTCGTACTCGCGGGCGACGAGGACCCAGAGATCGATCCCCGCCCGGTCCATGAGAGCCGGGAGCACCGTCGCGAGGCGTCGCTCGAGCCAGGAGTTGCGGAGTGCCGCCTGCTCCCTGAGAGGAAGCAGCCGGAACGGAGGAACGGGATCGAAGCCGGGGATGTCCATTCGCGCAGTCTACAGGAAGGGCAGAGAGGCTGCGAAGGACGGCTCCGTACGGAGTTGCGCGGACATCCACGCAACGCCTCCACGGCGGGCAGCCGGCGCAGCAGTCCGAAACGCACCATCAACAGGAGGGCAAGTCCTTGCTATTCTGTTCTCCTATGGCGGGCTTCCTCAAAGAGTGCCTTTCTCGGCGCGTCCCTCAGTACGTCGGTGCCTACCTCCTCGTCGTTTGGGGCGTCGTCCAGTTCGTCTCCTTCATCGAGGAGCGCTATCGACTCTCCGGCCCCCTCGTCGAGATCGTCGCTGGGCTACTCCTGCTCCTCCTGCCCACGGTCGTCATTCTGGCGTGGTCCCAGGGACGGCCCGGGAAGGACCCTTGGTCGCCGCGGCATCTCGTCTCCGTCCTCGTGAACGTCGGCCTCGCCGTGGCCGTACTCTTCGCTCTCTTCCGGGGTGAGGAGATCGGGGCGGTGACCCGCACCGTCGAGGTCGTGGACGAGAACGGGCAACGGATCGAGCGGGAGATACCGAGGGCCCAGTCGATCGAGCGGGTCGCGATCGTCCCCTACCAGGTTCTGTCCACTGATGAGCTCGAGCCGTGGGTGGGATGGGCGGCGGCGGACCTCATCGTCATGGACCTCTACCAGTCGCTCTTCGTGGAAATCCGCTCTCCCCTCTTCCTCGTCGATCTCTACCGCGAGGATCACTTCGCCGTCGGCCGCGCCATCCCGCGCGCGAAGCTGCTCGAGGTCGCACAGGAGCAGCACTGCGACTGGCTCGTCACCGGAACGGTGGAGAAGACCGCGTCCGGCTATCGCTTCGTCACCGAACTCATCTCTCCCAAGACCGGCGCCACCGTCAACACGATCGAAGCCTCGGGCGAGGATCTCTACACACCCACGGACGAAACGACGCCGCGGTTGCTGCACGCGATCGGAGTGCCCGACTGGGCGATCGAGGAGCTGGTCGACCTGCCTTCGCGGGAAACACACACGGACGACGACGTCGCCCTCCGTCAGTACTTCCTCGGCCAGATCCTTTGGGCCGTGGACCGCGACTTCCCGGCCGCGGCCCAGCTGCTCGACGCCGCCGCCGAACGCGATCCCACGTTCACCCTCGCCCACGTGCTCCGCTTCGGCATCCACGCCTACCTCCAGAACGTGGACATCTCGAACGCCGCGCTCCAGGCCGCCATCGACCACCAGTACCGTCTCCCGGAACGGACGCAGTTCTCCCTCCGGACGTCGCAGTACCTCAACCTCGAGCGCGACCCCGAACGCGGGCTCGCGGTGGCGCAGATGTGGTCCGAGCTCTACCCGAACGACCTCGACGCCCTCCGCGTCCTCGCCCAGCTCCACTCCCTTCGTGGGGAGACGGACGATCTCGTACGCGACTACGAGCGGATGCTCGAGATCGATCCCGGCAACGCCGACGCGCTGACGAACCTCGGACGTGCGGAGATGCTTCGCGGAAACTGGGACGGAGCGGAGAGCGCCTTCCGACGCTACGCCGAGCTCAACCCGAAAGACTGGCGCTCGCATCTCCAGATCGGAGAAGTGTTCGAGCGGCAGGGACGGTTCGAGGACGCGAGGCACGAGTACGAGGATGCACTCTCCCTGGAGCTGCGTGACGTCAACCTCCGCCTCCGGATCGCGTCCGTGCAGGAACGGCTCGGGGACTTCGGCCAGGCGAACGAGACACGCGAACGCGCGCTCGCCAGCGCGCGCACGGCCGACGACAGCCTCACCGTCTACGCCCAGCTCGTCGCGACGGATAGAATGCTCGGCAAGTACGAGCGCGCCTACGAGACGCATCTCCTCTGGGACGACCTCGCGGCCCGGACCTACAACCTGCTCGAACTCGCGGCCCGCCGGATCCAGTCCCTCGACGTCTACGTCGACGCGGGGCGCAGCAAAGAGGGACGAGCGATGCTCGAGAAGGCGGCGGGCACCCTCGATCGAACGAGCCGCCCACTCGTCGCCATGGGTGAGTCCGTGTTCCTCCTCGACGAGAAGAACTGGGAGGGAGTCTTCGCACGCTGCGACGAACTCGACGCGGCGGGCGCCGAGCTCAACCTGAACGCCTATCACCGACAGGCCCTCGTCTTGCGTGCGGAAGTGGCGCAGGAGACGAACGACGTTGCGACCGGGATCGAGGCCTACCGTCAGCTCGACCAGCTCCGCCCCGGAACGCCCTCGATCCTGCGCGGACTCGGGCACTGCCTGCGGGAGGCCGGTGCCGTGGGTGAGGCGCTGCCGCCGCTCAACGCGGCGCTCTCTCTCCACCCCTATCACCCGGAGACCCAGCTCGAGCTCGGGAAGACCTACCTCGTCCTGGGCGACCGAACGAAGGCACTCGCCCACCTGAACGCGGCCGCGTCCATTTGGAAGGACGCGGACCCGGGACACGAAGGGCGCGCGGAGGCAGAGGAACTGGTCGCGGCGCTCGAGACGTCGTAAGACCCGCCCGACTCACTCCCCTCCGGCGTGCGTCGGCCCGTCGTCCTCGAAGAGCTCGTCCTCGACCACGCACTCGACGCCGCCGATCACGATCACGTCCCCGGGATGGAGCCCGAGCCCGCGTCGCGTCTCCACCTCACCGTTCACCTCGACTTCGCCGGACTGGATCCGGACCTTCGCCTCGCCACCGGTGAAGACGAGCCCCTTGAGCTTGAGGTACTGGTCGAGACGGAGCTTGCGCGTGCGCGCGTACTCGCGCGGAGCTGACGGCGCCGGACCGTGCTGACCGGCGGCATGTCCCCGATCCTGACCGCGTTGTGAGACGTGTCCCCGATCCGCGCTACGGTGTGGGGCGCGCAGCCGCTCCGGTCGGTCGTCGGAGTGCGAATCGTCGGGGGAGTCGGGATCTTGAAACGACACGAGGGCTACCTCACTTCGAGACGAGTCGGACGGTGCGGATCATAGCGAACCATCTCCGGTACGACCCTCCAGGCAAGGGGGAGGTGAAACGCGAAACGGCCCCGGGAGAACCCAGGACCGCGTTCGCTCGGGATCATGTAGCTCATGGCCCCACGATCGGAACCACGAGCGAGTCGACTAGAAACGCGCGTACGCGGCGATCGGCTGGTACCGCCAGTTGATCTGGACCGCACGGTCACCCGGCTGGGTCCGCTGGAACTCGACGATCCGGAGGCGACCGTAGTGCGTCTCCTGGTTGAAGTCCGGCGGAAGCTTGACCGCGATGTACTTGTCCTCGATCTCCGCGACCGTGGAGCCGAGCTCGATCGTGCTGCTCCATCCCGACGTCGTCGAGGTGAAGGACTCGTCACTGTTGACGATCTTGAACTCCGCGTTGCGCACGTTCCACGGCGAGTTGTCGCTGTACGTGCTCGGCGACTTGAGGAAGAGAGCACCCGACCCCGAATCGTCGGACGTACCGAGATAGAACTCGATCGAGTCGGCGTTCGCCGGAACGAACGAGAAGACGCGCTCGAGCGAGACGCTGAAGCCGCTCGGTGACGGTGACGCGAACTCGGAGATCGTGGCGAGACCACCGTCACGATAGATCGCAGTGTCGATCTCGTTCGAGGAGACCGAGAGGTTCCCGTTGTCGCGAACGGAGCGGACACCGTAGTAGTACTTCGTGCCCAGCACCGCGGTGTTGTCGATGTAGAACGCCGTCCCCTTGGGGAGCGTGTTCGTGTTGAGCTGCTTGTCGACGAGCTCACCCGCGCTGAGGCCGGTCATCGGCGCCGTATCCCGATAGACGTTGTAGCCGACCATCTCGTCGAAGCTCTCGTCCGACGAGAGGTGCCAGTCGAGGCGTACCCCATCGGCCCGGTTGTTGAACTCGAGGGACGACGGCGCGGCAAACTGGTCCGGGGGCTGAACGGTATCATCGTCACCGCACCCGGAGACGAACACGGCCGTGGCCATGGCGAGAGCCGAGGCCACGCCGAAGAATCCACGCATCTGCATGCTGCTCATGGCGTTACTCCTTCTGAAATCCCTGATTGCCCCGCCAGGGTGTCCTGGTTCCTTGGTTCGACCCATCGGGGTCCCCCCGGGTCACACGGCCAAGCGGGCATCCTAGCGGATCCAGACCGTCCCTGCACAGGGTGCCCACGGCCGGCTCGGCTCGGTACGACCGATCGTCAATACTCCGAGATCCAGTTGATCTCCGCCCCTGATTGGCTCTGACGACCATAAAAGGTCTCGACCCGGAGTCGCCGCGTCAAGAGGTACTCGAGGTTGACCAGGAAGTCCGCGCTCGACTGGATCGCCTGTTCGTACTTGAGCAGGATCCGCGGCGAGAGGTACTTCCCGATCACGAGCGCGTTCCCGTTCCCCTGGCTGGTCGGCTGCACCGAGACGAGGTCGACGCCGAGTTCGCCACTCAGGGTCGAGCCGATCTGGGTCGCCCCGTAGCTCACGGCCACGTCCCGGGCGCGGGATTCGAGCAGGTCGGTCTGGTTGTCGTCGAGCTGATCGAGCGGACGACCGAGGAGGAGGAGCGAGAGGATGTCGCCCTCTTCCATCTCCGGATCCGAGCTGAGGTGGAGATCCGGCTGCTTGGCCGTCCCCGTCACGTCGACCCGCACCGTCGTCTCGTCCACGCGGGTGGAGAGGCTGAGGTCGAGGTTCGGATCGATATCCTCGTCTCCGTAGAAGCCGACGATACCGCTGTCGACCTCGAAGTAGCGACCGAGGAGACGCAGATGCCCGGAGCGTGCCTGGAGAGTTCCCGTCAGCACCGGCAGCTCCTCGTACGTCACGCGGACGTTACCTTCGAGTTCCACTTCGAGTCCACGTCCGCGGATCCAGACCGCACCCGGAATGTCGACGGTCACGTCGATGTCGGGATCGATCTCGGGCACGTTCTTCGGCGCACTCCCTGCCGCGCCCCGCGAGGACTGACTCCGCGCCCTCGATACGCCGTCCTCGGTCGCGCCGCCACGGCCCGCGCCGTCGCTGGCGGTCGACCCTCCCGAAGTCGCGCCGCTCGCGGACGGACTCCGCCCCGGAGTCGTCGACTTGGAGGCCGCGTCTACCGTCTCCTCGGCCACCTGCTTCTCGACGAGCGGTTCCGACGATGACGGCGCGCCCTCACCTCGGCCGGAGTTCGGCCCCGCGTCCGCGAGTGCGGCCTCCCAGAGTCGCGACTGCCCCTCCGCGGGAAGCAGCGACTTCGTCGACTCGGGAACGACGAGGACACCGCTCTTCACGTCCACCGACCCGCGCACGACCGGACGACGCCCACTTCCGGACACCTTCAGGTTGCCACTCGCGGCGGCACGCGAACCGTCGGCCAGCTCCACCACGACGTTGCGAGCGGTCAGGCTTCCGTCCAGGCCGGGATCCCCGAGCGGACCGTCGACCGCGACGCGCAGATCCATCTTCCCGGACGCAGCCGCGTTCGGCGGCAGGAGCGGAGTGAGCTCGGTGAGAGGGAAGTCGGTCGACCGGATCCGGCCCCGCACCGTCTCGTCTTCCGGCAGCTCGATCGTGAACGGCTGCCAGTTGACGCGAACGGGAACGTCCAGATCCGCAACGAGGAGAGAGTCTCCTTCGATGCCGCGCGTCGGCGAGCCTTGCGTCCTCCCGGGCAGGGATCCGACCCGGACAGCCGCCGCCTTCGTTTCGAGGTGCGCGAGCTTCGTCGACGCGTCGGTCGTGGCCGCGACCGAACCGAACGTGGAACGCGCGAGGAGCAGGATCGACGACATCGCGGGCCACTCTGGGAAGCTCCCTCGAAGATCCGCGGACAGTTCGGGATCCGTCGTCGTTCCACGCACGCGCAGGCTTCCGTCGAGGTAGAGCCGCTCACGCCTCACGTCTTCTCGGGGTGACGGAACCGGCACCGGGAACCCGTTCGCTTCGAGATCGAACTGGAGGCTCCCGCGGTCCACGCTGAGCTCGGGCGGATAGATCTGGACCCGCCCCGGGACGAGACCGTGCGCACGAAGAAGGCTGTCCGAGTCAGCGACGACCGACGCCGTGAGCTGGATCCCGTCGCTCGCCGAGATGGCGCGAACTTCGAGATCCGCCAACGTCTCGGCACGCAGGCGGAAGCCTCTTGCTTCGACCAACGCAGACAGCTCCTCCGTGCCGTTGGCGTGGATCTCGGCCTCGATGTTTCTCGGCCAGGCTTCGCGCGGCACGGACAGACGGCGTGGCCGCGGCGGGAGTTCGAGCTTCGCAGTGAGCGACAGCTTCGCGTCCCCAGGCTCGACGAACCCATCGGCCCGGAGTTCACCAATCGATCCCTCCATGTCGAGTGTCCGGATTTCGTACCGCTCGGACTCGGGATACGCGAAGAGCTGGAACGGAGCGTGGTTCTGCAACGTCCGCTCGATCGCGCGGACGCGGAGCGAATCGACGTCGGCCCTCCATCCGTCCGCGAGCTGGTGGAGAGCGAGCCGCGCCCGCACGTCGATGTCATCGGAGTTCGCGCCGAACGAGAGGTCGAGCGGGAAGAGTGAATCGGAATGGGACGAGACGTAGAGCGTCGCTCCATCGAGCTCGGCTCCCGGGGTCACGAGCCCCTCGGGCAGTCGGGCCGACCCTTGGAGGGGGCCGCCGTCCCGCGTCACGTCCGCGACGATACGAGGCACGAAGAGGCCCGGCATCCCGAACGCACCGTCCGCGTGCGCCTCGAACTCCGGTCGATCCCGTGGCCCCATCACGTTCACGGTCGCGAGCAGCGCCGCATCGGTGCTGTCCGGGACGACCGGGAAACGTTCCCGAATCGGCAGGAGCGACGGCACGTCCGCGCGCACTTCGAGGTCGTACCGATCGGAGACGAGCCCGAAGCCGCGAACACGGGCGCCGAAGAGATCGAGCGCGAGCGAATCGACCCGGACCTCGTTCTCGTGCACAGTGCCGGCGCCGATGAGTCGATCGAGCCAGCCTTCCGCCGACGCGCCCACGTTCCACTCGAGCGACGTCCAGTCGGCGCCCCGAACCGCAACGTTGCCGCGGAGCGGACCCCACCCCTCGGTCACCGTGCTGTCCGGCAGGAGTGCTTCAAAGGTCCCTAGCCCGGGAAGGACGAGATCCGCGGACAAACGCACGGAGCTGCGGGCGGGATCGGAGTCGAAGTCGGCGTCGACGCGGAACGGACCGTCCCGCCGGATCGCCCGGGAGAGCGTATCGAGGAGGCCGGGACGCACGTCGATCCGCGTCCGAAGGAACGACGGAATCTCGGACCAGTCGACGCGGGCACGGCCCGACGCGTGGGACGTCGTGTCGACCGTCGCGTCGAGTCGTGCACTGCCAAAATCACTCGCGACTCGGAGCCCGCGCACCGTTACGCCTCGGCTCCAGTCGACCCGGCCGGCGCTGGCTCCAGTGATGTCGCCCGGGACGACGCCCGTGCCAACGCTCCCGCCTGCCCCAGCGCTCGCGCCTGTTGCGCCGGCGCCAACACCCGACGCCCCTGCCGCAAGCGGTGTGCTCCGACCTTCGCGTACCTGGATCGGCGCGACCGTCGCGGCGGTGAAGTCGGCATCGAGGCGACCCCGCAGCTGAACGGTCAGGTCACTGGCGAAGACCGAGGCGGAGACGTCGACCGGCTCTTCGCCGAGAGCCGGGGTCTCCGCGCGGAGCGTCAGGTCTTCGAACGTCGTCCCGGCCACGGAACCCCGCGCGGTTGCGTCCAGGACGAGGCGCGGACTCTTCGGAAGCCCGTCGAGCCGTGCCGTGACGTCCGCTTCCAACTCGCGAATGTCGGGAGGTTCGGGTACCCACGGCCCCAGGAACGCAGGTCCGTCCAGCCGCACGGTGAGGTCCGCGAGGAGTGCCTCGCCGTGACCCTGTCCGGTTCCCCGCACCGTCGCGTCACGACTGACGATCTCGAGTGCGCCCACCTTCCACTCTCCGCCGCTGAGTCCGCCTTCGATCCGCGCGGTGTCGACGAGGCCGTTCGGTTCGAGGGCGACCGTTCCTTCGATCGCGAACGGAGACATCGCAACCGTCGTCTCGAGATGCGCATCGATCGGCCCCGTCTCCGGGAACGACTCGTCGAGAGCAGGAACGAACGGTCTCCGCGCGAGGAGTTCGGGAGGCGGAACATGGAGGTTGCCGTTCACGTCGACGCGGCGGAGTTCGAGGCCGTCCCGTGTGAGTACGACGTCGAGCCCCAGGCCGATCGCGTCGGACGGAGTCTCTTCGTCGAGGCGCTCAGTCGCGGGCGAGGAGCCTTCGGCGACCTTCCCCGTCGGCAAGGATCCGTCGGCTGCCTGCTCCATCGAAGCGTCAGGCTGCGAACTCCCGTCACGCGCTTCGTCTGCGCTTCGCATCTCGTCGACGAAGCGAAGCCGGAACCGGTCGGTTCCCGTCGACTCGAGGGTGAGCGTTCCGTTCCAGTCCGGCTCCCACGCGAGGTCGAGACGTCCGTCCGCCTTTCCGGTGCCCAGATCGAGCGAGAGCGATCCCGCGACGCTCGTCGTCGCTTCTCCCCGAACCGACAGGTCGAGCGGCCCGAGCACGAACGTACCGCCGGACTCCTTCGTCACGTCCGCCTGAAGCTGCGCCGTCCCCTGCAGGATCCGTCCCCCGGGAAGCCGCACGCGCGCCAGTTCGATCGCGACTTCGTCGACCTCCGCCGCGGGAACGGACGGAACGATGCCGGTATGGAAGTAGGGAATCGACGTCGGCCCGGACTTCGTCGAGTCCGCGCTCGTCTTGGAGAGTTCGGCCAGAGTTCCCTGAAGTGCGGGCACGTCCAGATCGACCGCGCGCGCCGAGAGTTCATCCACCCGGATGCGCCGGTGGAGGAGCGAGGAGAGGTCCACCTGGAGATAGAGGCGCTCGGCGGCCGCCAAGGTGTCGGCGCCCGTGGTCCAGAGCACGCCGTTCACTTCGATCGTCCCCGGACGGGACCAACTCGCACCCCGATGCTCGAGCTGACCCGGCAGACTCTCGTCGAGCGCGGAGAGGACGTACTGGAGCACGGGGAGACGCAGCGAGGGCAGGGTGTAGAAGCCGATCGCGCCGATGATCACGAGCCCGACGACGAGAAGGCCGAACGCAAGGAGCCCGAACAGCACACGGAGCCAGAGCGGGCGCCGCCTGCGTCCGCTCTTCGTCCCGTTCGTCTGTCCCGTGTTCTCCGTCATCGTCTTCCTGATTCCTGGTGCCCGCTCAGAACGGATGTCCGACGAGCACGTGGATCACATAGTCGGGATCGTCCGCCGGTGGCTCCTGGAGCGGGAACCCGACGTCGATCCGCACCGGTCCGACCGGAGAGGAGTAGATGAGCCCGCCGCCCGCCGCCGTCTCGAGATCCGCGATCCGCACCGACTTGCGATTGGCCCAGACCTGAGCCGCGTCCAGGAAGAGGTCTCCCTTGAACCCCTTCCAGATCGGGATGCGGAGTTCCGCTCCCATTTCCAACTTCGCTTCCCCACCGATCGGCGCGTCATTCGCATCGACCGGCCCGAGCCGGTTCCGCCGGTACCCGCGCATCGACGTCGCTCCACCCGCGAAGAACCGGTAGATCTCCGGGAGGTCTCCTTCCAGAGCCCTCGCCCATCCGATGTTCGTCCGCGCGGCGAGCACGGTCTTGGGAAGCACCTTCACGTACTGCGACAGCCCGACTTCGTACACCACGAAGTCGTTCTGAGTGAGACCGGTCGGGATGACCTTCCGTGCCTGCAGCGAGAGAAGTTGCCCGCGGGTCGGATCGAGACGGTCGTCGGTGTTGTCGAACGACCACTGCCCCGCGAGCCGGATCTGCGTCTCCCGACTGATCGGAACCTCGTCCGGCGCGGGATCGTAACGATTGATCGTGACGCGTTCGATCTCGAGGCTCGTGCGGATCGTGGAGCGTAGGTTCGGACGATAGACGAAGGAGAGATCACCTCCGCGTCGCCTCGCATCGAAGCTCTCCTCGTACTGCCAGGCAACGTGACCGGCCAACTCGCCCCGAACGTCGGCCCGGAAGAGCGCGGGCCACCAGAGCGACGTCTCGACCTCGCGGCGTGGGTCGGAGAAGAGGCCGCCGACCTCGAACCCACGTCCACCCAGGAGCAGGTTCCGATGCTGCCAACGTCCCTGTACGCGGACCCCGTCCTCCGACCAGTACCCGACACCCGCCTCGAGAGACCGCGGAGGACGGTCCGAGAGGTGGAGCACGAGGTCGACCTCCGCGGTCTTCGCCGCATGGTCGAATCCAGGTGAATCGAGCAGCTCGAGTCGCACCTGGCGGAAGAGCCCGAGGAGACGAAGACGATCCCGCGCGCGCTCGAGGTCGCTCACCGAGTAGAGCGCACCGCGATCGATCCCGACACTTCGGCGCACGAGCTTGACCAGGTCCGGCTTCGTACCGTCGACACGGACTTCGCGGTACCGGCAGACCGGCCCCGGATCGGCATCGATCGTGACGACGACACGAAGCGAGTCGAGTAGTTCGATTCTTCCTTCGACCGCGGCGCGCGCGTAGCCGGCATTCTCCAGGTCGAGCTTCGCGGCGGCCACGGATGCATCGACGTCCGCGTCGCGAAACCGTTTCCCGCGCTCGACCAGGATCCGCTCCTTGACGTCGCTGCGCCGATCGCGCGGAAACCCGAAGAGGTCGACGCGCGCGACGCGGACCGGAACCCCTGGCTGCACCGTGATGACGACGTCGACCTCTTCGTCGCCGTGCGGCGTCACGTTCGCGTCGAGCTCCGCCCGCGGGTAGCCTTCGCGCGCGAGGAAGAGGCGCGCTCGCTCGAGGTCCTGCCGGAGAGTCTGCGAGTAGAACCGGGCGCGGTCCGCGCCGATCAGGTTCTGCACGCCCGAGAGTTCGAGCCCCGTCTTCAGCTCGCCCGCGAGCCCGCCGTCGATCCCCTTGATCTCGACTTTGCGCACTTCGAGTCCACGGTATCGCTGCATCTGTTCGCGCCGGGCCCGGAAAGACGACTGGGCGGAGAGAAACGGCGCGCGTTCCAGAGAGTCCGCGGACGCGGACCTTACCGGAGCATCCACCTCGGCGGGCGAACTCGACGATTCGACGGCCGGGGAATCCGCCACGCCTGGCGCGCCCGGTGAGCCGGCTGCGGGGGAACTCGGCGATTCGATGGCCGGAGCATCGGGAGCGTCCGAAGCAGCCAGGGCGACCAGTGAGTTCGCCCCCCAGGACACCGAGACCGTGACGGCCAGCGCGAACCCACACGCCAGCAGCCGGCTGCCAGGGCACCGGTTCACGCGTCGGTTCGGCGAGAGGCCTCGTTCTCTTCGGTCGCTCGTTCCCAACCTCGCCCCTTCAAGAAGGTCACGGCCTCGTCTCGCTTGTCCTCGAAGACCGCGAAGCAAGCGAGCTCTCCACGCTTCGCCTCCACACCGTGGGCGATCGGGATGCGCCGCGAGCCTCTCTTGAGGGCGAGAGGCAGAACAGAATCGGGAAACGCCGCGAGCCCCGAGTTCGCCGGATCCGCTTCGCTCGTCCCGTTGCCCGCCGAGGACTTGTCTCGATGCGGTGCCTGCGAGTCGGCGGGAAGCTTCGGTTCGCTCGTCTCGGTGCGCGTCTCCTCCGGATCGACGTCGTCCTTCTTCGGCGCCTTCCCGAGCCGCCACTCCTCGATCGTGGCCGTGCCGCGACGGAAACGGACGTCCCACAATTCGAGGTCCCGCTCCCGGCCGAAGAGGACGTTCGCCCCCATCTCCCGAACCATTTCCTCGGTGACGCTGCCGTGCCCCTTCTGGAGGCCGACGTAGACGCGCTGGAGCCGGAACTCCTCCATCGCATTGCGGGCGAAGAGCAGGTTGATCTCTTCGTTCGTCGTGGCTGCGATGCATGCGTAGCGGGTGTCCATCTGCGCTCGCGTCATGGAACTCTCTTCGAGCGCGTTTCCGAATACGACCTTGAATCCGGCTTCCTCGGCGGCCTTGGCCGCGTCGACGTTCGAGTCCAGGAACACGACTTGGGACCGATCTGCTCCCGCTAAAGCGCGCCCGAGAGCCCGCCCGACGTCGTTGCCGCCCAGAATCGCATATCCCTGCCCGCTCGGACGCTTGAGCCCGAGGATCCGCGCGACCAGTCCACCGGTGAGCCCCTGCACGAGCACGGTGCCGGCGATCACGAGGAAGACCATGGCGCGCAGCTGTTCGCCCCCTGCGAGCCCCTCGTCGCGGAGGGCCTGGGCGAAGAGCGAGGCGACCGCGGCCGCCACGATCCCACGCGGGGCGAGCCAGCTGAGGAAGAACTTCTCACGCCAACTCAGATTGGATCCAAAGGTCGACGCGATGATGTTGGCCGGACGGACGAGGAACATGAGGCCGAGGACGGCAAAAATGCCACGTAGTCCCAGTCCCTGAACGTCGGCGATCCGGACGTCCGCGGCGAGGAGGACGAAGAGCAGCCCGATGAAGAGGATCGTGAGCTGCTCCTTGAACTCGAGCAGGTCCTTGGAGACGCGGGATCGCACATTGCCCATGACCACGCCCGCAACCGTGACCGTTCCGATTCCGCTCTCCGGCATGAGCGCGTGGCTCGCCTGGAAGAGAAACAGCACCACCCCGAGGACGAGGATGTTCTCCAGCCCCCCCGGCACGAGCCGCCGCGGCCGGAGAAGCAGTGCGAGGATTCCCCCGCCGACGAGGCCGAACCCCACTCCGATCGCAAGCCGGCCGAGAACTCCGATCATCCCGTCCATGAACGAGGATTCGCTCGGCTGGAGCGCGATCTGCAGGGTCACGACCGCGAGGATGGCGCCGACCGCGTCGATGAAGACTCCTTCCGCCTCGAGGATCGTCTCGACGTTGTGCCGGACCTTGATCCTGCGCAGAAGGGGCGTAATCACGGTAGGCCCGGTCACGATGACCAGCGTCCCGAACAGGATGGAGAGCTGCCAGCCCCACCCGAGGATCAGCTTCGCGACGAGGGTGCCGCCGATTCCCGTGACGAGGGCGCCGGTCGTGACGAGAAGCCGAATGACACGTGCTTCCCTTCGAAGGCGTCCAAGGTTCATATTGAGGCCGCCCTCGAACAGGATGACGGCGACGGCGAAGCTCACGAGGCCGTGAACGACTCCCTGGGCACTTCCGGGGTCGATCACGCCGAGCACGTCAGGGCCGAGGACGACGCCGGCGAGGAGCAGAAGGACGATCCCCGGAATCCGAAGATGCCGGGCGAACATTTGCATGAAAACGCCGACCGCGAGTGCGATCGCGACCGTCAGCTCTGGATTCGTTCCGTGGGTTGGACTGGACACGGACGGATCATACGGGCCCGATCGGATGTCGGAAAGCTACGTTGCGACACGCTCGCACCCCGCCGGTGAGCAAACTCGTAGCGAGAGGATTCCCGGGGACGCGCCCTCAAGTCGCTCACACTAAACAAATTACACCTCGAGCCGATCCCCCCGGGCCCGCGGCGCCGCCAAAGGCCGGCGCCGGAAGGTCGGCAGAGGAAGTGACATCTACATCCCAGCCGGAGTCGAATGTAGTTGGTTCGTTCCGACATCACAGGAGGTGCCCGCATGCGTTCCAAGCTCCCCGGAGCTCCCACAGAACCACTTCAACTCATGGGCTCGGCGCTGCTCGCGTCGGCCTTGCTGGCGTTTGCCGCCCCCAGCCCGTCCCAGGCTCAGATCGAGGGGCTCAGCTACTCGATCACGCCCGAGGTCGACTGGGTCCGGTGGGAATCCGAACTCGGCCTCGAAGACGCCACTCTCTACGGGGCCCGGCTCGGCATGCGGTTCGGAAGGACGATGGCGCTCGAAGGGTTCTACCTGCAGAACGACGAGATCCAGACCGAACTCAGCGCAGGTGACTTCCCCGGCTTCGACCCGACCCCGTTCCAGAACCAGACGGTGGGCGCGAAAAGGTACGGCGCGGACCTCGTGCTGAACCTCTCGAGAGGCCGCTGGGTCCCCTACCTCGACATCGGCGGCAGCATCCATCGCTTCGACCCGAAGTTCGGCCCGACCTTCGACGAGATCGGCCTCCAGTTCGGCGGAGGTGTCCGCTACCTCGTCACGCCACGCATGCAGGCCAGACTCGCGCTGCAGAATGCGCGCTTCCGGACGGACCGGTTCCAGCTCGCACCGGTTCCCGAGAGCGGATCCCAGGGCGAAGTCCCCTTGGATCCGGCGCGGGACGACTTCCGGAATCACCTGGCCGTGTCCCTGGGAGTCGACGTTCAGCTCGGCGGATACGACACGAATGCCGAAACCGAAGTCGACCGTGCCCTACGCGCCCGCTATCAGGCAGGGATCCGCGGAGCCGCCTGGCCGATCGAACCGTTCGTCGGAACGCTCCGCTACGACGGATCGTTCGGGCTCGCGGACCAGAATGTCCTCGGCGTCCGGAGCGGCATCGATTTCGGCACCTACCTCGGACTCCGCGCCTACTACGCCCGCGGCATGGAGGACGGGTTCGACGATGTCGATCCGTTCCAGACCTACGGTGCGGAACTCCAGTTCCTGCTCAGCCCCGGTCCCGGCGTTCGCCCCTATCTGATCGGCGGCGTCGGTTATCTCGACTTCCTCGACTCTTTCCGCACCGCGGATGGATCGACGCCGGATGACGAGACCGCGCTGGTCGCCGGAGGCGGTCTCCGCTTCGACCTCGGCCAACACTTCCACGTCGACCTCTCGGCCCGCGACTACATCACCTCCCCCCGGGACGACTTCGCGGACGTCCGCAAGGCGAGTGACCTCTCCGACAGCTGGCTCTACTCCGGCGGACTCACGTTCCAGATCGGCGGCGGCGGTGACGTCCCGACGATCGGCAAGGGAGACGCCGTCCCGGTGCCGACGGAACGGGCGCCTCGGCCGATGAACGAAGACGGCAGCGATGCCCGAGAAGCCGGCGTGACCGGAGGCTCCGCCACGCGTGACATCGCGACTGCGAAAGGTGGTACCACGGCTGGAAACGATGCGACGGCCGGCCACGCGACCCATGCTGGTGGCGCTTCGGCTACGGCTTCCGGCGAAATGGGCAGTGCCCTTCGTGCCGAGACGACGTCCGCCGGCACCATGTCGGGGCACGCAGCCACGGACAGCACCTCCGTCAGCGCCTCGAGCACGGTCGACCATCGCTCGGACCGGACCATCCTCCTCCCGATCCCCAAAGAAGGGGAGATCTACGTTCGCTACGGCAGCCCGGGCGGGGTGTCCGTCGAGAGCTGGTACGGCGGCGGGGACGCATCCGGTTCCGCAGCCGCTCCCTCGCCGGAGGCGGCGTGGGAAGCCCGGCTCCGTCGACTCATCCGCGAGGAGATGAATGCGCGCTCCGGTGCCGACTCCTCGCAGACCGCACCTGGATCGCAGACCGTGTCCGAGTCGCGCACTGCGAACGGAGCCGAGGCCGCGCCGGCGCTGCAGACCACACCCGCGGAAGCGGACGGGCCGACGACCGGGAATGCGCTCACGCCCGCCGATCTCCGGAGCGCACTCGTGGACCTCGAGGCGCGTCTCGCCCAGCGGATCGACGAGCGGGTCGAAGAGAAGGTAGGGACGATCGGCCGCGAAGCCCAAGGCGCCGACCAAACCAACTCCGTGGCCAGGGAGACGAAGGGGGCCCGTACGTCCGCGGACATCGCCGGCAATGCGACGAGCGATACGGACACCGCCAAAGTCGACCGCGCCAAAACGGTGGCGACCGAGGCTGGCCAGGCGGACGAAGCGGGAGTGGACGAAGCGGGAGTGGACGAAGTCGTGGTCGCTCCGGTTCCGGTCATCGTGGAGACCGAATCCGCGGACGGATCGGGCGGTCGCTCGCTCCGCGGAGTCGCGCCCTATGGAGCCGTCTCGTTCGACGACCCCAAGCAGTTCTCGCTCGGTGCCCGGGCCGATCTCGGGCCGATCTTCGGGAGCGCGCCGCTCGACCTCGTCCCGGAGTTCAGCGTCAGCCTGGCGGACGACACCACCTGGCTCCTCGGCGTCAACGCACGTTGGCTCGTCCTCGGCCGGGAGTCCGCCAGGGCGTGGCATCCCTACGTCCACGCCGGTCCGGCGCTCCTCGGGTTCGACGCGTCCGTTCCTGGGTACGACCGAACGAACATCGTGTTCGACGTCGGCTACGGGATCGAGCACGACCTCGGTCGCTTCCGTGTCTTCGCCGAACACCAGGGGATCGACATGTTCGACTACAACCGGATCGTCTTCGGCGTCTCGGGCTTCCGGCGATGAACCGGGCGAGTCAGTCCAAGCGTCGAGCGGCTCCGGTCGTTGCGCCTGATCCCGAGGGCTTCCGTTTCGATCCGCGCACTTCACGGAGAGCGGTCGCGCTCTCGTGCCTGATCGCGCTCGCCACGGCGGCGCTGGTCGGAAACGGAACCGCCGAGACGTCTGCGCCGAGTGCGGTCGTGTCGGCGGACCCGGGTCGGCCCGCGAGCACCGGCGTCGTCGTAGCCTCCGACCTGCGGGCGGGCACCGAGACGGCTGACGCAGATTCGGTCACGACCCTGACACTTCCGGACGTCGGCATCATCTACGTGCGCTACGGCGCGCCGGGTGGCGTTCGTCTCCACCGGGGAAACCTCGGAGAGTGGCGCACGGTCGTCCGAACGGCCGTCGACTCCCTCGACCTTGCGCCACGGCGCGATGCGCCGGCGGCCGGAAGCTCCTCGAACGAGCTGATCGCCGTACTCGACGCGTTCGGCACGTCGCTGGACGCAGCGGAGACACCTTCGCTCGCAGCCGACGCGGCAGACGTGGAACTCATCCGACTCGCCGAGGAAAGGCGCCTTCTTGCCGAAGAGCGCCGGTGGCTCGACGAGGAGCGCCGGCGTTTGGAGGAGGCACGCGCGACGGAGGCACGTCTCAGGGAGGCACGTCGACTCGCAGACGCGGCGGCCCTCGCCAAGGAGTCGTTGGGCCCCGACGCGGCCCGAGCCTTGTCCGAAGCCGGTCGCCCTGGATCGGGGGAAGCGGTCGGGCAGCCGAGCGGGGTGGAGGGAACGGATCAGGCAATCACAGCGCCGGGCGCGCTGGACGCTACCGGTGGAGTGACCGGTGGCGCGGCCGCGGGCTCGCAGTTCGGAGAACCTGCCACCCCAGGCCATACCGACGCACTCATCGTCGGCGCACCACCGATCGTGACATCCGCGAGCCCGGAGACGCTCCGCGTCGCCCTTCTCGAGAGGCGGGTCGTACAGACCCAGGCCATCCTCTTCGAGACCGGACGCGCGGAGATCCTGCCCGGCGCGGAACCGATCCTGGAAACGCTGGCCGAACTCCTCCGTACGGAGCCGGATCTGAGGCTCCGGATCGAGGGACATACGGACGAGAGAGGCAGCGATGCGTTCAACCAGGAGCTGAGCGAACGACGTGCCGGAACGATCCGCACGTGGCTCGTCGTGAACGGCATCGAGGGCGGGCGGATCGATGCGGTGGGATTCGGAGAGTCGCGGCCGTTCGATCAGAGGCACACGATCGAGGCGTATGCGCTCAACCGACGGGTCGTCTTCCAGATCCTCTCGGAGTAGAACCCGGCGGGCTGGAAGCTCAGGTCGGGGCGGACCAAAGACTGCCGCCCCGGCGGTTGGATGCGATCACCAGGGACATCGCATCCTCCCACCGGGGGGACCCCAACTCAGTTGACGGTGAGGATCACTTCGATCACGTCGCTGGTGGCCGGATAGCTGAACCCGTCCATGACCTGCTGCACGATCCCCTCCGTCGGGCCGCTGTTCGGACCGGACTGACGAGGCGCCTGGTACATCCCGAAACCAGGGGCTTCGTTGATCTCGGTGCCGGCATCCCAGAGGCCGACCTGATCGGTCACGTCCGCGGCACCGGAAGCACCGAGAGCCGTTCCGTTCGGGAAGAGGTCGATCCCGTCGTCGTTCGGGGCGAAGAAGAGATCGTTCGACTGGCCGTACATCGTCGCGAACGAGAGTCGATCTCCAGGTTCGGCAGAGAACGTGAACGAGTGGCTGCTGCCCGGCATCGCCGGACCGGTTCCGAAGACACCCGACGACTCGACGTCGTTCCGTCCTGCCAGGTACGTTCCGAGTACGCTGTTGTTGCCATCCTCGGCCAGAGCCTCGAGTCCGTGCCCCATGTCCGGCATGCCACTGGCAAAGAGTGCGCTGCTCCCGGTATGCGTGACCCATGCGCCCGGAGCGAGCGGCGTCGGTGAGCCTTCGAGGTTCTCGATCATGACGTCGAAGTCGGCCCCGTTCCCCATCGGAGTCGAGGAGACACTGACGCGGATCATCGCGTCCGTATCCATGTAGGTGAAGCCGTCGCTGACACGCTGGACGAGGCCTTCGGTCGCACCGGTGTTGGGACCGGACTGACGCGGCGCCTGGTGCGCACCGACGCCCGGCTCCTCGTTGATCTCGGTGCCGGCGTCCCAGAGGGAGACCTGGGACGTCACATCCCCACTCACCGGATCGTCTCCACTGAAGAGGGCGATCCCGGACTCGCCCGGAGCGTAGAAGAGGTCGTTGGACTGCCCGAACATGGTGCCGAAGAAGAGTCGTGCACCAGGTTCGGCCTCGAAGCTGACATCGATGGACGACCCGGGCATGAGCGGAGCGGATCCGATCATCCCGCTCGCGAGCGTCGAGCTCTTCGCCATCACATTGCCGAGGAGCGTGGAGGTCGCGCCGTCCTCGGCCACACCTTCGAGCCCCTCGCCGCGGTCCATCATGCCGCTGTCGAAGAGGGCGGCACTGCTCTCGGTGAGAACCCAGACCCCGGGCGCGAACGGCGTCGCGAGCGAAGCGCTGTCCGAGTTGTTGCGGATGGTCAGGGTGAACGAAGTGGGCTCGTTCGCCGGATCCATCGGATCGTCGTCGTCATCACCGCAGGCGGTGAGGGCCACGGCCGCGCAGAGGCCGAGGGATAGGGTGGAAAGCGTGGAAAGGCCCCGTCGCGGAATCATGGGAAGCATCTGTCTGTCTCCTTTTGCCCCGGCTCGAAAGAATGCGGCCCCGAGGACGAAAGGTCGGGGGCCGGGGAACCAATCCGCCTCCCGTCCACTCGGGGCCGCACAGCCCGGGTACCCACGGTCCCTGGAGGTGTGACCGCCAGGTCGGGGAGTGGCTGGGGCGTCGGGTGCGACGGACGGGCCATTGGGCAGCGGGTGTCGACGCGAGGCCGAGCGCGGTTCGCCGTTGCGCCCGCTCGACCAGGCCCACGGAAACCGAACGAAAATGCCCCCTCGTCGTCCGGATTCTGTATACTTCTCGGATTCACGCGGGGACCGAGACGACTCGGGCCCCGTTCGCTTGGGGCGCAAATGCGCGTCCCCGATCGGGTCGCGAGCGCAGGTGACGCCGCCCCAATCGACTGGAAGCGCGCGGGTGCAACCTGAGCCCGCCGCCAGCGTCAGCGCTGCTGGAGAGAGACGAGGATGAACGCCACGACTTCCGAGACGACGACCTCAACGCCGACGACACAGCGTCGCGGCGACCGCCGGGCCCTGGCCATCGTCGCCCACGTCGACCACGGCAAGACGACGTTGGTGGATGCGCTCCTCCGTCAGTCGGGGACCTTCCGCGCCAACCAGCACATCGCCGACTGCGTGATGGACTCGGGCGACCTCGAACGGGAGCGCGGGATCACGATCCTCTCCAAGAACACCGCGATCCGCTACGGCGACACGGTCATCAACATCGTCGACACCCCCGGGCACCGTGACTTCGGCAGCGAAGTCGAGCGGATCCTCTCGATGGTGGAAGGCGTCCTCCTCCTGGTCGACGCCGCCGAAGGGCCGCTCCCGCAGACCCGTTTCGTCCTCAAGAAGGCCCTGGAGGGTGACAAGCAGCCGATCGTCCTCATCAACAAGATCGACCGCCACGATGCGCGCGTGGAGGAAGTCGAGGAGGAGATCCAGGATCTCTTCCTCTCCCTCGCGACGAAGGACGAACACCTCGAGTTCCCCGTTCTCTATGGATCGGGCAAGCTCGGATTCGCGGGCACGGACCCGACCGCGACGTCGGGCGATCTGAGCCCCCTCCTCGACCTCATCCTCGAGAAGATTCCCGCACCCGTGATCACCGACCAGCGGTTCAAGATGATCGTCGCGAACATCGAGTACTCGGACTACCTCGGCCGGATGGCGATCGGACGGATCCACTCGGGCGTCGTCCGCCTCGGTGAGACGCTCGCCAACGTCCACCCGGACGGGCACATCGTCGAGACGAGCAAGCCCGGCAAGCTCTACCTCTTCGAAGGCCTCCAGCGCGTCGAAGTGAAGGAAGCATCCGCGGGCGACATCGTCGTGATGTCCGGATTCCCCGGTGTCGAGATCGGGCAGACCATTCTCCACCCGGACGACCCGACTCCTCTCACCGGTATCCGGGTGGAAGAGCCGACGCTCTCCATGGAGTTCCGCGTCAACGACTCGCCGTTCGCGGGAAAGTCGGGCAAGTACGTCACGAGCCGGCACCTCCTCGAGCGCCTCGTGAAGGAGCTCGAGCGGAACGTCGGGCTCCGCCTCGAGAAGACCGATCAGCCGGACTCCTTCCAGGTACTGGGACGAGGCGAACTCTCGCTCTCGATCCTGGCGGAGACGATGCGGCGAGAGATGTACGAGCTCGCCCTCGGCCGCCCGCAGGTGATCTACCACCGCGACGCGGACGGCAAGCTGCTCGAACCGTACGAGGAACTCGTCATCGACTGTGCGGAGGACTACACCGGTACGGTCATCGCGGCGGTGGGTGAGCGTCGCGGAGAACTGAAGCACCTCGGCAAGCACGGCGACCGTGCGCGGATCGAGTTCACGATCCCGTCCCGCGGACTCCTCGGCTTCCGGACCGAGTTCCTCACGCTCACGCGAGGCACCGGTATGCTCAACCACATGTTCGACGAGTACGGTCCGCACAAGGGACCGCTCCCGTCCCGGAAGCGTGGCGCCATGATCGCGAAGGAAGGCGGCGACGTCACCGGCTACGCACTCGAGCAGCTCGGCGACCGCGGCATCTTCTTCGTCCGCCCCGGCGATCCGGTCTACGAAGGACAGGTCGTGGGCGAGCACTGCAAGGACGACGACCTCGTCGTCCAGATCTGCCGGAAGAAGCACCTCACGAACATGCGGTCCTCGACCGCGGACGTGGAAGAAAGACTGACCCCTCCTCGCGACCTCACGATCGAGAGCGGGATCGAGTGGATCAACGACGACGAACTCCTCGAGGTAACGCCGGGCGCACTGCGCGTGCGCAAGCGCGAGCGGGATCCGAACAGGCGGCGTCAGGCGGAGAAGCGGGAGAAGGGGATCTAGCGAAGGCACCGCGGCCCGGTCGACGGGACTTCGCGACGGGACACTCGGGAGAAGCAAGGGACGGGGCCACCGGATCGGCGGCCCCGTTTTGCATCACTTCGACTTGAGGATGTCCCGGATCTCGCCGAGCAGCACCTCTTCCTTGGACGGCGCCGGCGGTGCGGCGGGCGCGGCCTCTTCCTTCGCAGAGTTCATCGCCTTGACGACCATGAAGATCCTGCCGACGCGATGATGAGGAAGTCGATCACGGTCTGAATGAACGTCCCGTAGTTGAGGGTCACGGCCGCGGTCTCACCCACAGCCTCTTTCAGGACGATCTGGAGGTTCGAGAAGTCGACCCCACCCAACATCAGGCCGATCGGCGGCATGATCACGTCGTTGACCAGGGAGCTGACGATCTTCCCGAACGCGCCTCCGATCACGACACCCACAGCCATATCTACGACGTTGCCGCGCATCGCAAACGCCTTGAACTCCGACATCATGCTCATGGCAGAACCCTCCGTTGAACCTACGAGCGGTGAGTGACGAGCGTTGCGGCCCACTGTCAACGTGCCCGGGATCCTAGCGCCACGGCCGGGAAGCGTAAAGCGGGAACCGTCCCTTGGCCAATGGCGGGCAACGCGTTAGGCTCGGTTGTCCGCTAGACGAACGTCGCACCCCAGCCGCACCTGGAGGTAGTTCATGGATATCGAAGCCACCATGGAGCAAGTCAACGCAATCCTCGTCACCTACGGGATCAAGGTGATCGGGGCCATAGTCTTCCTGATCGTCGGACGGATCATCGCCGGTTTCGTGAAGGGGCTCGTCCAGAAGGTCCTCAAGTCGCGGGGAATCGACGCGGCCGTCTGCGGGTTCATCGGGAACCTGGTCTACGCGATGGCGATGGTCGGTGTCGTGATCGCGGTGCTCGGGCAGTTCGGAGTGGAAACGGCCTCTTTCGTCGCCGTGCTCGGGGCCGCGGGCTTCGCGATCGGCTTCGCCCTCCAGGGCTCGCTCTCCAACTTCGCGGCGGGTGTGATGATCCTGGTCTTCAAGCCGTTCCGTCTCGGTGACTTCGTCGACGCGGCCGGAGTTTCGGGCACGGTGGCGGACATCCAGCTCTTCAACACGATCCTCAACACGCCCGACAACGTCCGGATCATCGTACCCAACGCCCAGATCTACGGGGGCACGATCAAGAACTTCAGCGCCAACGACAAGCGTCGGGTCGACTTCAGCTTCGGGATCGGTTACGGCGCATCGATCAAAGACGCGATCGCCACGATCCGGGAGCTGGTCGACGCAGACTCCCGCATCGATCGGGAACCCGAGCCGTTCTACGGGATCGGAGCGCTGGCGGACTCCAGCGTCAACATCACTGTCCGGGTCTGGTGCAACAAGGCGGACTACTGGGGCATCAAGTTCGACCTCACGCAGAAGGTGAAGGAAGCCTTCGACTCGAAGGAGATCGAGATCCCGTTCCCGCAGCAGGTGGTATGGCACCGGAACGAAGCCAGCTGATCCGGACGGTTCGGAGGCTCGGCCGCTGGCCCGTCCTCGGCGCCCTCCTTGGCGTCCTCGTCCTCTCCTGTGGAGGAGACGACGGCGCCGGCCCCGACGCGGATCCTCCGGCGGCGGTAACGGATCTCGCGATCCTCTTCGTCACCCACGACTCGACAGGCCTCACCTGGACGTCACCGGGCGACGACGGATCGGCCGGCCGGGCCGCCGGCTACGAACTCCGCTACGACAGCATCCAGCTGACAGCGGGATCGTGGGACACCCGTGGCATCGCATTGGCCGAACTCGAACTGGCCGAGCGCGCACCGCGGGAAGCAGGCTCCGCGGAGAGCCTCACCGTTACCGGACTCCCGGTCGGCCGCTCGCTACGGGCCCGGGACGAGGTTCCCAACTGGTCGGCACTCTCAACTCGATCCACATCGACGTCCCGGTCGGCGACACGATCCCTCCGGGCGACATCACCACGCTCGGCACGATCGGCTCCGGACCCGACCTCGCTCACCTCCTGGCTCGCTCCGGGGGCGACGGCGACACCGGCCGGGCCGACCACTACGAGGTGAAGCGCAACGACGAAGCGTTCACCCCAGGCTCTGGGACTCGACCGAAGTTCGTCGCCGAGAGCCGGCGGCCGACGTCGCAGGCGCGCTGGAAACGCTCTTCGTCGATGGGCTCACGCCGAGACGACGTACTACTTCGCGATCCGCACCTACGACGCCGCCGGAAACCGGTCCGGTCTCTCCAATCAACCACCGATCCGCACCGGTTCGCTCGACCCCAACCCGCCGGGCCTCAGTCACCGACCTCAGCGCGCGTCTCGATGGTCTCTACGACGTCGTCCTCACGTGGACGGCAACGGCCGACGACGGTTCCACCGGCTCGCCCGCGTTCGCCTATGACCTGAGGAGGCGCACCAACCGCCAGGCTTGCTGGAAGACCTGGACTCCGCCACACCGATCACCGCTCCGGCCCCGCGTGCGCCCGGGCGCACCGAAACGTTGCGGCTCGAGAACCTACCCGCCCGGACGACGTACGCATTCGCTCTCGATGCTGATCGACGACTCCGGAAACCCGCTCCCCCCGCTCCAACGTCGCCGAGATCGCCACGTCCGACTCGAGCTGCGTGGTGCGGGTCCACAGGCGACTACGCGACGATCGGGGAAGCACTCGCGAACGGGGGCGGCTGCGACATCGTCGCAGGGCGGCGTCTACCTCGGTGAAGGGAACCGCACCTGGCCGGCCACGGCGACCACGCCGCATTCGAGCGGATCCCAGGTGACGCGGTCGTCGACTTCGGCGGCTTCGAAGGCGTACCGCACCCTGGTCTCCCTCGAAGGGATCACCCTCCGGAATGGCTCTCTGTTGCTCAGTCCGAAGACGAGACCGGGTTCGTGCTCAAAGCTCGGTGCGCCTTCGATGGCGTCGCGCTCCGTTCCCTGCAGCCCGTGGAACGCGGCCCGATCGCCCGTTTCGAGGACTGCAGTTCCGACGCGTGGCGTCTCCTCTCGCTCATCGACATCGAGGGAGATCTACGCGACGCGGTGCAGCTTCAATCAGAATCCAGGCTCGAATCGCGATCGGATACCACCTGGAGTGGATCCGGTGCACGTTCGGAGAGAACGACAGCGGAACGAACGGTGCACTCCTCCGGTCCTTCAACGACCTCCAGGGACCGAACCGGTTCCTCGTGCAAGGTTGTCGATTCATCGGCAACGCCAGCCCGATCCTCGGCCCTCAGAACGGCAGGGTGGAAACCCTGGACTGCGTATTCGCCCGCAACACCGAAACCTGCGTGGTCCTGAACGGAACGTCGTCCGCGGAGATCCGCACCTCTACTTTCGCCCGCAACGAGCGGTTCGCCGGTGCCATCGTGCGGACCGACGACCGCGGCGCCGGCATCACGTTCGATCGGACGATCCTGGTCGGAAACGGCCCCGGCCCACTCTTCGACATCGGACAGGACTACACGCTCGAGGTCTCCTGCACCGACGTCTTCGGCAACGATTTCGGCGACTGGATCGGTCCTCCTCGGACGCGAGGCAACGGACGGAAACCTCGCGGTCGACCCGCTCTTCTGCGACCTGGGGCGGCGAGGACTACGCTGCGCGCCACATCCCCTGCAGCGCGGGCGCCCAGCCCGAGTGCGGACGGATCGGCGGTCTCGACGTCGCCTGCGAAGGCGAGCCTGCGGCCGGTCTTTCGTGGTAGCCTCGCTGTCTATAATGACACGATTCATCTGTGCAAGCGCGTTCGAGCGCACCACGTGGACGAGGCTCGCGCTCACCTGCACCACGGCCGCCGCATGCCTCTTCGCGATGGCGGCTCCGGCTCAGTCCCAGATCGTCAACACGATCCGGAGCTTCGACGCGGACGACCTCGGCTGGACCGGATCCTTGGAAGCACGTTTCTCCCAGACCGGCGGCAACACCGAGGTCCTCTCGTTCGGCGGGGGCGGCACGGTGCAGTGGATGAACGAGACGCAACGTGCCCGCCTCATCGCCAAAGCGACCCGTTCGGAGAACGACGGGAAGAAGCTCGCGGATGCGTCGATGGCCCACTTTCGGCACAACTACCGGTTCACACCCTGGCTCTCGTCGCTCGTCTTCACGCAGGCACAGCGAAACCCGTTCCAACGCCTTCGGTCCCGCGTTCTCGTCGGGGTCGGCGCCAGGTTCGATCTCGTCGCCCGCGAGGAGTGGAGCCTCTTCGGCGGCGTCGCCCACATGTACGAGCGGGAGGAGATCGAGGCGGATCATACGGGAGACGGTTCGGGCGATGCCTCCGGCGACGGCAGCGAGGACACCACCCGCACCGACGTCGACCACCGTGCCTCCGTCTTCCTGAGCTGGAGTGGAGACCTGAAGGAGGGCGTCAGCGTCGACCTCTCCGGCTTCTACCAGCCGCTCTGGTCGGACTTCGGTGACGCACGGGCCACCGGATCGGGAGAACTGCTCGTCGGCATCGTGGGCGCACTCTCCCTGGGTCTCGAAGGATCGGTCGCCCACGACTCGGAACCGCCGGCCGGGGTGAAGGAAACCGACTGGAGCTACCTGACCAAACTGGTCGTCGAGTTCTAGAATTGCCCACGTCCGCCGCCCGACCGGGCCGCGGACGAGTCAACTGACGAACCGGGCCTGGTGGACATCTCTGCCGGCACGGATCGTGAGACAAAGACCGCCAGGTGCCATCGGCCAAACAGTCGTATCGACGCGAGGCAAGCAACGAGACGCGACGGACCGGCCAGTCCGCTCGCTCGGAGTGACCGGAGATGAAGCTCGTCAAGATCGGAGCCGCCGTCCTCAACCAGACCCCGCTCGACTGGACGGGGAACCGGGACAACATCCTGGCCGCGATCGAACAGTCCCGCGAACGGCTCGTCTCCGTCCTCTGCTTCCCCGAACTCGCGATTCCCGGCTACGGGTGCGAAGACGCGTTCCACTCGCCCGGCGTCTGGAAGACGTCGCTCGAGGTGTTGAAGGAGATTCTGCCTCACACCACCGGAATGGTCGTCTCGCTCGGGCTCCCGATCCTCTACAAGAACGGACTCTTCAACTGCGCCGCGCTCTGCGTGGACGGCCGGCTCGTCGGACTCACCGCGAAACGTCATCTCGCCGGCGATGGACTCTACTACGAGCCTCGCTGGTTCAAGCCGTGGCCGAAAGACGTCGCCGTGAAGTTCGAGATCGATGATGTGCAGTACCCACTCGGCGACATCCACTACGAAGTCGGTGGCGTGAAGATCGGTTTCGAGATCTGCGAGGACGCCTGGGTCGCCCAGCGCCCCGGAAGCGGGCTCTCCGGACAAGGCGTCGACATCATCCTCAACCCCAGTGCGAGTCACTTTGCGTTCGGCAAGTTCGACGTGCGGAAGCGGTTCGTGCTCGAAGGATCGCGCTCGTTCGGTGTCACCTACGTCTACAGCAACCTGATCGGGAACGACTCCGGCCGGATCCTCTATGACGGCGGCGCACTCATCGCCACCCGCGGCACCATGGTCGCCGTCGGCCCGCGCTTCGGCTACGAACCGTTCTACGTCACCGAGGCCGTCATCGACGTCGACGCAAGCAGGATGACCCAGGTGAGCACCGGCAGCTTCCAGCCCGCCGTCGCCCCTGATCCCGACTGCATCGAAGAGGACTTCGAGTTCCCCGATCTCGACCTCGACGAGACGGACGCGGAAGACGTCGGCGCGACGCTCGCATCCTGGGAGACCGGCACCGACATCCAGTCCGAGGAGTTCACGCGCGCGATCGCGCTCGCACTGTTCGACTACATGCGGAAGAGTCGTTCACGCGGGTACGTCGTGTCGCTCAGCGGCGGCGCTGACTCGGCGGCGGTGGCGGTCTTGTCTGCGATGAGTGTGCATCTCGCGATGGAGGAGCTCGGGGCGGAACGTTTCTGGGAACGACTGGATCACATGGTGCCCAGTCCGGTGGTTCCGGCGGAGCTCGTGGGGGTAGTTGGAGGAGGAGCGGGAGGCCGCACGTCAGCGGCGACGTCCGGAGCAGGAGGCGCCCTCGCAGACTACGCCCGTTCCGTCGTCGCCGGCCTGCTCACCTGTGCGTATCAGTCCACCCGCAACAGCAGCGACGTGACGAGAAACGCAGCGCGCGGCGTCGCGGAAGCACTCGGCGCGACGTTCTACGAGCTCGACGTCGACGCGCACGTCCAGTCGTACCGCGAGATGATCGAGGGCGCGATTGGGCGCGAGCTCTCCTGGGAGACGGACGACCTCACGCTCCAGAACATCCAGGCCCGCGTGCGCGCGCCCGGCGTCTGGATGCTTGCGAACCTGCGCGGAGCACTCCTTCTCGCCACGAGCAACCGCTCGGAAGCTGCGGTCGGCTACGCCACGATGGACGGCGACACCTGCGGAGGCCTCTCCCCGATCGCCGGCATCGACAAGGACTTCCTCCGCCGCTGGCTCCGTTGGTTCGAAGTCGAGGGACCCGACGGCCAAGGTCCGCTTCCTGCGCTCCACGCCGTCAACGAACAGCAGCCGACGGCCGAGCTTCGTCCTCTCGAACGGGCACAGACCGATGAAGGCGATCTCATGCCGTACGCGATCCTCGACGAGATCGAGGACGCCGCGATCGGCGAGAAGCGGATGCCCCTCGAGGTCTGGCGCGAACTCCGTCACGAACACCCGGACGAGGACCCGAAGCAGCTCGCACGCTGGGTAGAGCGGTTCTTCCGGCTCTGGTGTCGGAACCAGTGGAAACGGGAGCGCTATGCGCCGTCCTTCCACGTCGATGACAAGAACCTCGATCCAAAGACCTGGTGCCGGTTCCCCATTCTGTCCGGGGGGTTCGAGCGGGAGATCGAGCAGTTGCGGAAGGCGGCGGGGATCTAAGGAGATAGAACATGGACATCCAGAAGTACCTCCCGTCCGACCTCTTCCACGGGAAGACGGTCTTCGTCACCGGAGGCGGCAGTGGAATCAACCTGGGCATCGCGAGGAGCTTCGCCGCGGTGGGCGCGAAGCTCGCGATCTGCGGCCGGACCCAGTCGAAGCTCGACACAGCCCGCACGGAGCTCGAATCGCTCGGCGCGAAGGTGCTGACCGCGGCCCTCGACGTTCGCGACTACGACGCGCTGGTCGATGCCATGGAGAAGACCCGGCGTGACCTCGGCCCGATCTCCGTTCTCGTCTGCGGCGCGGCCGGCAACTTCCTCTGCAAGACGGAGGCGCTTTCCTCCAAGGGGTTCCGGTCCGTCGTCGACATCGACCTCGTCGGCTCGTTCCACGCCTGTCGCGCGGCCTATGAACAGCTCAAGGAGACCAAGGGCTCGATCCTCTTCGTCTCGGCGGGCCAGTCGCTCATCCCGTACATGGCACAGGCCCACGCCGGAGCGGCCAAGGCCGGAATCGACAATCTGATGCGGAACCTCGCGCTCGAATGGGGACCGTACGGGATCCGCTCGAACTCGATCGTCCCGGGCCCGATCGCCGGCACCGAGGGCATGCGTCGACTCGCCCCCGGAGACATTGGCGACAAGCTCAAGGGCGTGATCCCGCTCCGCCGGTTCGGAGAGACGGAAGAAATCGGAAACGCGGCCGTGTTCCTCGCATCTCCTCTTGCGGCCTATGTCACCGGAACCACGTTGGTCGTGGACGGGGGACAGAATCTCCCCGGTGCCGGGCTCTTCGGCCAGATCGTGATGGATGCGCTGAGCTGACGCGACGGCGGGACGCTCCGGCGCGGCAGCGCAACCTCTCGACCAACACAAGGGGCAAGATGACGACCGAACCCAACAGACCGCTCGAACTAGTCGGAATCACGGGCAGCCTGCGGGCAGGATCCTTCAACACGTTGCTTCTCGAAGCATGCCGCTCCTACCTGCCGGAAGGAGTGACGCTCGAGATCATCGGCGTGGGCGGGATGCCCCTCTACGAAACGGCACTCGACAGCGACGACCCACCCGCGACCGTCACCGCGTTTCGGCGCGCGATCGAGGGAGCGGACGCCGTCCTCTACTCGACCCCGGAGTACAACTTCTCCGTCCCCGGCGGCCTCAAGAACGCGATCGACTGGGCGTCCCGCCCCGCCTATCGCGCGGCGCTGACGAACAAGCCGTCCGGCATTCTCAGCGCGACCGGCGGCCCCCTCGGTGGCGTCCGTGCTCAGGGGCACCTCAAGCAGATCCTTTCGGGTACGCTCTCCCCGGTATTCCCGGCGAACGAGTTCCTCGTCGGCGACGCAGGCAAGAAGTTCGACGAAGAAGGACGCCTCACCGATGAGAAGACCCGCGAGCGGCTGGAGCGCTACCTCACGGGATTCGCTGCCTGGATCCGAAGCCGCTAGCACGGCGCATCTCAGGATGCCCCTGGGGACGGCCGCATTCTCGGGAGTCCTCCGTCATCTGCTCGCATTCGTGGTAGCCGTCTTGCTTCCCCTGGACCGCGCGATCACCGTGGCGGCGGCCGCACCCGCCGGATCGAGCGACGTGCACGTCGGCACACTCGTCGCGCAGTACACCTTCGATGAACGCTCGCCCAGGGAAGGCGCACCGAGCCCGTGGATCGTACCGGCCAGGTTCCTGGCCGCACTCCATCCCGTCATGGTCGTCGCACCTCCCGCTCTGGACCACGGACCGGACCAACCGTTCGCACTTCGGCTGCGGGCGACGGAAACGAAGCCGTCACGAGACCGGAGCGTCGAACCCGCGCCCGTCTATCACTGGTCCCAGGGCTCGGTGTACACGACGCTCGAAGCACCGCCGTACCGAGGACGCATGCTCCGCGTGCTCGCAAAGGTGCGCCTGGCCAACCTGTTCGATGGACGCACCCGCACCTCTCCGGCCAGGTTCTGGGTTCGCGTCGACGGACCGAACCCGACGGCCGTACCACTCGTGATCGAGGACAGTCGGAACCAGATCGTCGCCGGCTGGCGCGAGGTCTCGATCGACGTCCCGGTCTTCGGCAACGCAACTCACATTCATCTCGGGCTCGACATCCGCGCCGGCGCGGTCGACCTCTCCGAAGTCCGCGTCGTCGATCTCGGTCCATCGGGCGTCGAACTTCCCCACGCCCTGTCGGATGACGAAGTCGACCGGCTCACCGTGCTCGCGAAGCTCTTCGGGTACGTCCGCTTCTTCCATCCCAGCGACGGAGCGAGCGAGGTCGACTGGGACGTCCTCACCATCGACACGATCGAGGAGGTCCTGGCGGAATCCCAAGACGTTGGCGAACCGTCGACGCCCCCCGGATCCGGCGTCACGACCGGATCCGCTCCCGCAACCGGCGCCGCCCACGCGTACTCGCCCGCGTCGAGCGAGGAACTGAGCGCAATCCTGCGCCGCGCACTGCGCACCGTCGCTCCCACCGTACTCGTGGGCGATGTCGCCGCGGAACCCGGTGCGGACCGCTTCGCACCGTCGCGAGGGCCGCGTCCAGAAGGGGCTTTCCGCTTCGTGCGCTGGCAGCACTACGGATTCGGGATGTTTGCGGGAGACCATCCGTACGTGAGCAATCGCGTCGAGGTCGCACTGCCGCCGCTCCCCGCGAACGGCCGGGACATCACTCCACGTGACGGACGGAGCGGCGTCGAGGTCCCGTCACGCTTCGACACCACGATCCGCGCCGGACAGTACGAAGTGCCCGTATCCGTACCGCTCCTCCTCTACTCCGGAGGAAACGGCACCCTGCCCGTCCCGGAAGCGAGTCCACCGAGAGGCGCCGACTCCTACCGTAGAAAGCCGTACGGTTTCCTTCCCGTTTCCGAGGATCGCACGACCCGACTCGCGGGCGTGATCATGCTCTGGAACATCGCGCAGCATTTCTACCCGAACTTCGGCTACATCGACGTCGACTGGCCCGCCATCCTTCCCTGGGCGCTTCGCGAGTGCGCGATCGCGCCGGACCGCGAAGCGTTCGCCGACATCCTCGCGCAGATGCTCGTGCCCCTGCAGGACGGGCACGCCGGCGTCTATCCGTTCTATCGGGACGACTCGGGCCACGTCCCGTTCGATGTCGAGATCGTGGACGGGAGGGTCTGGGTCTCGGGGAGCGTGCTTCCCCAGATCCACGTGGGAGACGAACTCCTCGCCATCGACGGATCGCCGGTGAACGCTCGTCTCGTCGCGATCGGAAACGGCGTCTCCGCGGCCACGGCGGGTTCCCACCGCGTGCGCACACTCGATCGCCTCCTGCGCGGACGGATCGGCGAGACCTGGCGCTGCACGTTCGGGCACGACGGGCAGGCGTACTCGATCGACGTCGCACTGGAGAACATCGGCTCTGTCCACGGCCGGATCGCGGAGAGTCGTCGCCCCGCGATCGCGGACCTCGGCTCCGGCATCCTCTACGTCGACGTCACGCGGATCGACGAAGCCGCGTTTCGCGGAACCTTGCCCGCACTCGCGGCGGCGCGTGGAATCATCATCGACTGCCGGGGCTATCCGGAGGAGTTCGGCCCCGAATGGCTCGGGCACTGGTTGGTCGGGCCGGCTCGGTCTCTGGTGTGGAACGTCCCCGTCGATGCCGCGCCGGACCGGACCGCGCGCACGTTCCGGGTCAGGGACTGGGGCGTCGAGCCGCGGGCACCGCACATCGCCGCACCGACGGTCTTCCTGACGAACGCCGAAGCGATCAGTCGCGCCGAGACCTATCTCTCCATCGTGAAGGACGCGAAGCTCGGAACGATCGTCGGGAGCCGCACGGCGGGGACGAACGGAAACATGGTCGGCTTCGCGCTTCCGGGCGGCCTCAGGATCACGATGTCGGGAATGGCGGTGGAGAAGCGGAACGGCGACACGTTCCACGGCGTGGGGATCGAACCGGACGTCGAAGTCACACCGACGGTACGAGATGTTCGGGATGGCGTCGACACGGTGCTCGAGCGGGGCTTGGACGTACTGAGGCGCCGCTAGCTGAAACGTGGGTTGGCCGACGCGCCGCCAGCTGAACACCGGTCAGCCGATGCGTGCCAGTTGAAACGCCGTAGGTAGACGATCTCACGCGGCTCCATCGGACGGCAGTCAGGCCTGCGATCTTCTCGGTCTGGCACGAACAAATGATCGTCTCTATTGCGTCACCCGATAGGCTGGCCGAAACGACATCCGGACAAACCCCGCACTCCGCGAGCGGGGCTCATCCCCAACCGCCTTACTTCGTCTTCTTGCTTCGATCTGCGGACCCGCAGTCTGGGCTCGCTCAGGTGGGGACTCCCATGCGTGGGAGAACGACCGTCTGGATGAGCACCCAGACAGCGACGACGGCGATCATGGTGAGGAAGTCTGTCATGAACTCACAACTCTCGCGCTTCCAGCGCGTTACGAATGTCCTGAACCCGCACCCGAGGTTGGAGTACGATTCACTTCAGTAAGACGTGATCCCGAGGGATCGGTAACAACTCTAGCTAGAAGGGCGTCTGTGCCGGCGGACGCCCCACCCTGCCGCCAAGTACCTTGCTCGATGCTGGTTCGTTGCGCGGCAGGCAGATCGCCAGGATCAGTACGGAGTCTTGTCCACTTTGGTTCGCCACTCGTCGAACGCCTCTACGGCTTCCTTCCTGAGTAGTTGCTCCATCGGAACACTCCGTCGACTCCTGGGCTTGGAGATCTCGCGATAGAGGAACTCGTCGTCGAATCCGGCTCTGGCAGCGTCCTTGCGTGTCCCGGCGAAGTAGATCCGGTCGACCCGCGCCCAGTAAGCAGCAGCGAGACACATCGGACACGGCTCGCAACTGGTGTAGAGGACGCATCCGCGAAGGTGAAACGTCCCGAGCTTCTTGCAGGCCTTGCGAATGGCCGTGACTTCGGCGTGCGCGGTCGGATCGTTCGTGCTCGTCACCTGGTTCCAGCCACGCCCCACGACTTCGTTGCCACGGACCACGACCGCACCGAACGGACCGCCCTGGTTCTTCCGCATCTTGTCGCGGGAGAGGCGGATCGCCTCCCGCATGAACTGTTCTTCCATCTCTCGGATCTCCCGCGGCACCGACGGACGGCCCAACCGCCTCGGCGTGCGGAAAGTGTCCCACACCGCTTCTTCCAGCGCGCCCTTTTCCTCATGACGCTCGCGGTCATGTCCCTCTTCCTCGGCGCCTGTGGAGAACCTGGCCCCAAGCTCGTTCTCCTGCTCGTCGTGGACACCCTGCGGGCGGACCGCCTCGGTTGCTACGGCTACGACGAGATCGAGACCCCGAACATCGACCGGCTGGCGGCAGACGGAGTGCTCTACGAGAACGCGATGACCGCGGTTCCGGTCACGCTGCCCTCCATGTCGACGATCTTCACCGGCACGTACCCGCCCCAACACGGCGTTCGCGATAACGGCAGCTATGAACTCAGCGACTCCTGGACGACGCTGGCCGAGGCGCTGAAGGCCCGCGACTTCGCAACGGGAGCGTTCGTCTCCGCCGCCGTCCTCGATCCGGTGCACAACCTCACCCAGGGGTTCGACGTCTACGATGCCGACGTCTCCATGTACTACCGGCCCTACAGCCCGCTCCTCACTCCGATCGACGACGAGATCCAGGGGATCGAGCGACGGGCGGAAGTGACGGTCGACCGCGCGCTCGCTTGGCTGCGCACGCAGGACGGTACCGACGCTCTCCTCGTCGTCCACCTCTTCGACCCTCACCTTCCGCGTGACCCCCCACCTCCGTTCCGTGACCAGTACGCCGGGCGCGAGTACGAGGGCGAGATCGCCTACGCAGACCAGGAAGTCGGCCGCCTACTCGCGGGCGTCGAGGAGCTCCGGGACCCAGACGATACGCTCGTCGTCTTCCTCTCGGACCACGGCGAAGGGCTGGGCGAGCACGGAGAAACACTCCACGGGGACCTCCTCCACGAAGCCACCACGCGAGTTCCGCTCATCGTGCGGGGACCGGGACTGCCGCGGGGACGGCGTGTGCCGGAACTCGTCCGTACCGTCGACGTCTTCCCGACGGTGTGCGCGTATCTCGATCTGCCGGCACCGACGCCGACGGTCGGCTCTCCGCTCGCGGAGCTGGGACTGGATGCGATCGGCCCGTCTGTGGCGTCGCCGCGGTTCCGCACGACCGCGTACCTCGAGACGTTCCGTCCGAGGCTCACGCATGGATGGTGCGAACTCCGCGGTCTCAGGACCGAGCGCTGGAAGTTGATCGACGGCCCTCGATACGAACTCTACGACCTGCGGGACGACCCACACGAGCAGGTCGACGTCGCGGACGCGGAGCCGGCCGTACGCGATTCCCTGGCGAAGCTGCTCGACCGGGTCGCACTTCTCGCGGCCCATCAGGGAGTGAGCGAGGCCGGAGTGGTCGAGATCGACGACGAGATGGCGGAGAAGCTGATGAGTCTCGGGTACGTCACGCCGCGTGGTCGCCGCATCTCTTCGGAGTCGGGTGGCGAGCGTACCGTGCGGGGCGGACAGAAGGGGTTCCTCTCCGCGAAGACGCAGACGATGTCGCCGGAGTCCCTCGCCGTCTGGCTCTATCCGCCCGATCAGCGGGGCCGCGCGCTGGATCTTCCCCATCCCGGCGAACGCGTGCAGGCCGCTCAGGACAGGATCGTGGCGAGATCGTTCTACACGTCGGCGCTCGGGCTTCTCGAAGCCGGAAACGCCCAGGAAGCCGCCGCTCGGTTCCGGATCGCCTTCGAGAAGAGTCCGCGCTTCACCGAGGCCTACCTCGGTTTCGTCGACGCGGCTCTGCTCGCGGGTCAGCGAGAGGCCGCCATCGAGTGCCTGGGCGTGGCGAAACGGGAGCTCCCTGCGGACGAGCAGATCGCAGCGCGACTGGCGAAGCTCCTCGAAGAGTGAGGGACCGGGTCCATGCCCAGCTCGTTGGGTCCACCCCCCAGCGTCCCACGAGCAGACCAGGCACGGATCCGAGTCCCCACACTACGTCATCTCCCGTTCTACCGGGCCTGCCAGCGAGCCATTAGCGAGCCACGGTCAAACGCATCCTCTCGACCCGGTCTGCCGTCGTCAGACGAGTCCAATAGACGCCGGAAGGAACGAGACGGCCCCGCGCGTCCATTCCGTCCCAGGTGAGCTCGTGCCGCTCCGCTTCGAGCATCCCCTCGTGCAGCGTGACGACGATCCTTCCTGCCACGTCGACGATGTCGAGACGCACCGGCTCGGTCCGTGAGGCCGAGAGCGAAATGGTCGTCGTGCCACGGAGAGGATTGGGCGCGGCCGTCTGGAGGAGGACACGTCCTTCCGCGCGTGGATCATCCACGCCGGCCGGATCGCTCGCCTCGACGACGACGGCGACGTTGTCGAAGAGTGGAGCAAAGGACGTGGCGCCGGACCTCGAGGCGGTATCTTGGGATCCCTCGTCTCGCGGGAAGGCACCCACGAGTTCGATCACGGCCTCGACCTGCTCCACGCCCTCGGGTATCCCCCGATCCAGAGCGGAGTATGAGAAGTCGACACATCCTTCGTCGAAGAGACTGAAGTAGGCCGAAGTCATCCGCGTCTCATAGGTCGGGAGTCCCGTGCCCGGACACGGCACCGGGTAGTAGCGAAAGCCCGTGCGATAGAGAACCGGCGAGTCCCCGGTCATCAGATCGCACTCGAGCCGGATGTCGGTGATGTCACCGAGTCCCGCCAACGATACGGGGTTCGAGAGCACCGTCTCGAACTGGTCCGCGCCGTGCCCCTGAGCATCGTCGTGCAGTTCGAGCACGTTCCCGGAGAGACCGCACGGATCGGGAATCGGATAGTCCCCGATCGAGGCGATACCGAGCTCCGTCGGGCTCGGCGCTGGACCCACGTACTCCGTGCCCCACCCATCGAGGTCCGCCTCGAACCCGTAGGTGACGTTTCCGGACGTCAGGTCGCCGCTCAGCTCTACGTCGTCCACGGCGAACGCGCCGAACTCGCTGTCGAAGGATCCGTCTTCGTCCGACCAACCCACGTCCGAGGTCATCTCGAACACGATCCGGAACGTGGACGTGCCCAGGAGGTCCGAAGCCGTGAGAACCCGCTCGAACTGGGCGCCGACGACTTCCCCCTCGGTGATACCGACCCGACCGTCGAATCCAGAGCCATTCAGTGACAGCTCGGAGTCGTCGTCCCGACGGAGAATCACGCGCGTACGATCGAAGTTCGGCTCGGAGTCATTGAAGTAGAGGAAGCGCAGCGTGACGTCTCCGCCACCTCCCCATCCGAGTTCCGGGCTGACCAAACGCTGCGTCCAGTTGTTGCCGTATCCAAGGCGCCCCGGCCAGCAGAGATCGTCCGCTTCGGCCTGGTAGGATCCGACCCATGCGGATCCCTGCCCGGAGAGGATCGGGGCCTCGATCGGGTTTCCACCGCCCGCCCATTCCGCGGCGTCGATCGCTCGGAACTGAGGCCCGACCCCGGGAGTCTGGTACGCCGCCCAACCCTCGAGCGGATTCGCCGATCCGTGATCAAAGGTCCAGACGTCCCCAGGCACCGCAAAGCCGGTTTCTGCGTCGAAGTACCCGAAGCTGTACGTATCGGCCAGAGCCACCGAATCCGCACCTGGAATCCACCACGCCACACTCAGGAGTCCGAGGACTCCGCACTTCATCCCTTTGTTCATGTTCCGTCTCCTTTCCAGACAACCCAGGAAGGGGCTCACCCTCCTAGCGCCGTCTGGCGAAGAAACGGCTCACGCCGGATCAAGAAAGTTTGGACCGGCAGAACTCACGGGCGGCATCGGCGACCTCCGAGAACGGAGCGGCCCGACTCCGGTCCGTCGCTACGTCGCGCGGTGGGGTGTCGTGATCCGAGGCATCGCCGATCCTGGGATCGGGTGGAGCACCGAGCGTCTTCCGCATCTCCGCGGCACCGGCCGCAAGGTAGGCGGCGAGGTCATCGTCGCCATCGGCGCGCGCCATCAAGGAGACCGTCCCCACGAGGTGGGTCTCGAGGATGTTGAGCCCGATCTCACCGGTGATCGAGAGGCCCTCGGCCACCGTCGCCGCGGCGTCGACGAAGTTCGAGTGGAGAACGTGATAGGAGCTGATGGACGCGAGCGCGGCGGCGGTCGCCCGGCGATGTCCGATCCGGCGCGCGAGGACCAAGCCTTCCTCCATCCTCGCCCACGCCATCGGCCAATCGCCGCGGTTGGCCGCGAGGTCGGCCAGGTTCACCAAGGTCGCCGCGACTCCCTGATGCAGACCCTGCTCCCGGCCGATGCGGAGGCACTCCTCCCACATCGCTTCTGCTCGAGAGAAGTCCCCGCTCTGAGAGACGATGTCGGCGAGGCCATTGAGCTGTCCGGCAACCGCCCGCTGGTCCCCCACCGAACGGTAGAGTTCGAGCGCTGCCTCGTACTCGGTTCTCGCCGTCTCGAGGTGCCCGAGATGATGCGCCATCCGGGCGCGGAGGGAGTGAGTCCGCGCCCTTCCCGCACTCTGTTCCGGAAACGCCTGCTCCGCCTGGGAGAGGAGAGTCTCGGCCCCGTCCCAATCGGCGACGTCCATGCGGAGCATGGCGAGATCGAGGCAAACGACCGCCAGAGTCTGCGAGTCCCCGTCCGCGTCAGCCAGCGCACGGGCTTCGAGGTAGTGATGTTCCGCACCGGTTGGGTCGCCTTGGACGGATGAGATCCGTCCGAGCGCGAGACGCATCTGTGCGAGCTGCGGGCGGCTCCCTTCGGGAGCGACCTGCTCGATCGCCTGGTTCAACGCAACGCGCGCGATCTCGTAGTGCGCGTGATGCTGCCAGAACCAGGAGAGAGCGAGCACGAGCCGGAGTCCGAGATCGGGTTCACCGCCGTCACCACACGCGTACGCCGACGCCTCGAGGAGATTCTCGTGCTCCGTCTCGAGTAGATCGAGCCACCGCTTCTGATCGGGATCGTTGAGGGAGGCCGCGGCCCGCTCCGCCAGAGCGAGGAAGTGCTGCAAATGTACCTGGCGAAGCCGAGCCGGTTCCTCGAACTCACCGAGCTTGTCCGCGGCGAAGTCGCGGATCGTCTTCAGCATCCGGTAGCGGCCTTCGTTGTCCCCCTGTGTCTCGAGTTCGTACACGACAAACGACTTCTCGACGAGCGCAGTCAGGGACTCAAGGATGTCCCGCTTCGGGATCACATCGTCGGCACAGATCTCCTCGGCCGACTCGAGACTCCAACCGCCCGCAAAGACGGAGAGGCGGCAGAGGAGCTGTCGTGCCTCCATGCCGAGGAGTTCGTATCCCCAGGAGAACGTCTCGCTCACGCGCCCGGCCACGGTTCGAGACGCACTCTGGAGATGGTTGCGGACGGCACCGATCGACATGGCACGCAGACGGGCGGCCGCGAGCTCGATCCCGAGCGGAAGTCCGTCGAGCCGGCGGCAGATCTCCGCGACATCGTCCGCCGCCGCGCCAACGGCTCGGAATCCCGGACGGGACTCGCGCGCGCGCTTCTCGAAGAGAGCGATCGCATCCTCTCGGCGAAGCGAAGGAACCGCGTACGCGACTTCCCCCGGAACGTCGAGTCGACCGAGCGACGTGGCGACGACGTGGAGCGACGGGCACTCGGGAAGCAGCCTGCTGAGGAGCGTTTGGCACGCATCCGTCAGGTGTTCACAGCCGTCGAGGACGAGCAGGCTGCGCTTTCCCGCCAGCCCGTCGCGGAGACGTGCATCGGAGAGTCTCTGACTCTGACCGAGACCGAACCCCGAAGCCAGCGCGGCCCGAAGCTGGTCCCCCGAGCCGAGCCAGGTCAGCGTCACCCAGACGACGCCGTCGGGAAACTCCGTCGTGACGGACTCCGCCAACTCGATCGCGAGTCGGGTCTTCCCCATGCCCCCGGGACCGGTCAGGGTGAGGAGCCTGGTTTCGGAGACGAGCCCGTCGAGCGCGTCCAGCTCCTCGCGTCGTCCGACGAAAGAACTGACCGGCCTGGGAACTCGGGAACGGCCGATCTCCCGGCGCTCGACCCGCGCCTGCGACTCATCGGTATCCAGGTTCTGCAGGATCTCTTCGAGGATCGGTAGGACGACCGTCATGTCACGATACCGACCGGTGCGATCGTGCGCGAGACACTTCCTCAGCAAGGCACGAACACTCTCGGGCAGTCCACGGGGAAGCCTTTCCCAACGGATCCGCCCGGCTTCCAGCGCCTTCCCATCCGTGAGGCATTCGAACAGGACGAGGCCGAAAGAGTAGACGTCGGTTCTCGCGTCGACCGATCTCCCCAGCACCTGCTCCGGGCTCATGTAGCCGATCGTGCCCGATCGACTCCCGTCGTCCGGGGACCGATCGCCGGGAAGGTCGTCCGCATCCTTGGCCAGACCGAAGTCGAGAACCTTGACCGTTCCTTCCGCATCGAGCATCACGTTGTGCGGTTTGAGATCTCGATGGACGATCCCACGCTGATGCGCCGCGGCCAGCGCCCGCGCGATCCGCACGGCGATTCCGATCACCTCGTCCAGGGGAGCCGGCCCGGAACGGCGGCGCGTCGCGAGCGTTTCCCCCTCCACCAGCTCGAGGACGAGGAAGCTCTCCCCCTCGGCCGTATGGTCGAGCGAGTAGATCGTCGCGATGTTCGGATGGTTGAATCGCGCCAGGTTTCTCGCCTCGCGAAGGACACGAGAGAGGCCGGATCCTTCGAGACGGGAACCCGACAGCAACTTGATCGCGACGAGTCGGTCGAGCTTCGGGTCGTAGGCGCGATAGACGATGCCCGTTCCACCCCGGCCGAGTTCCTCGAGGAGCGGATAGCGGCCGACTCGCCGTGTCCCGGCGCGCGCGACGACATCCTCGTCGGCATCGACACCTGCATCCCACTTCGGCCCGCCCTCGGCGGCGTCGACCGCACCCGCCAGCGGATCGTCGCGGAGAACTTCCTCGGACAGCGCCACTGTGAGGCGTTCGATCCCGTCGGTCCAGGAAGCCGACTTCGCGTCCGCCAACCGATCCGCGTCGAGAAGCACACGCAGTTCCGCTTCGAGCTCCGAGTCGTTCCCGCACACCGCGGCGAGATACGCGTCCCGCTCCTCCGGCTCGACTTCGAGCGCGTCCGCCAGGACCTCACGGACTCGACGCCAACGCTCACGCTCCATCGGAACCGCCCTCGCTCCCCAAGCCGCGCGTCGAGACCTCTACCGCACACACGAGCCACGCGCGCGCCACACCGAAGTCACGCTTCACCGTCGCCGGCGAGGTTTCGAGCGTGGCCCCCACTTCCTCGATCGAGAGACCGGCGAAGACGCGCAGCTCGAACGTGTCCGCCGCCCTTGGATCGATCTCGCGCAACCTTCGCAACGCGTCATCGAGAGCGATCAGCTCTTCCAGGTCGCCGTCGACCGGAACCTGGGCATCGTCCAGGGGAAGCGGCCGCAGTCCGCCCCCGCGCTTGATCCGCTTTCTCTTCCGCGCATGTTCGATGAGCAACCGACGCATCGCCTGCGCCACCGTCGCGTAGAACTGAGTCCGGTCCGTCCAGATGATCCCGTGCGCCCGCGACAGGCGCAGGTAGGCCTCGTGAACGAGCTCGGTCGGACGGAGCGAGTGTCCCGTCGCCTCATCGGCGAGCTGCTTTCGCGCGATCGTCCGAAGTTCCTCGTAGACGAGCCCAAAGAGTCGCCGCGACGCGGGCTCCTCTCCGGCGCTCGGGGGGTCTCGGAATGGCGGGACTCGATCCGATGCGTCGGAATCCTGGCCGTCGGTCATAGGCTCTCTCTGGATTGGACGGCCACGCGGAAAGGGGGTGGGCGGGGCCGACTCGCGAGGCCCCATTTTGCCCTCTTCTCGGGGTCCGGATCAACGATCGACTCGGCTCGAACCTCGTCACGCGTCCGGCCAGCGAGAGGGGCTCGGGAACACGCCCCTGTGCTATCCTCTTCTCAACCGATTTCCCGACGAATCCGCAAATGGAGACATCCCATGACCGCGAACCCGATCGTTCGCGCCGCGATCCACTCCGCCGTGGCTCCGGCCCTCCTTCTGGCAGCGAGTGCCGCCTACGCCCTGGATGGACCGCAGTTCGAGTCTCCGCCCGTCCACCCGGTCGAGCTCTCCGCGGATGGGTCGCGGCTCTACGCACTCCACCAGGCGGATCACCGACTCCTCGTCTTCGATCTCACCGAAGGTGCCCCACTCAGAGCTGCCGAGATCTTCGTCGGACTCGAACCGATCACCGTTCGCGAGCGTGTGGATGGAGAGGTCTGGGTGGTCAACCACCTTTCGGACTCGATCTCGATTCTCGACGTCCAGAGCGGGCAGGTCGTGAAGACCCTTCTCGTCGGAGACGAACCGACCGACGTCGTGTTCGCGGGAGAGCCGGAGCGGGCGTTCGTCTGCGTCTCTCAGGAGAATCTCGTTCGGGTCTACGACCCAGCCGACCTCGACGCCGCGCCGACCACGGTTCACCTCGCCATGGAGGAGCCACTCGCTCTCGGCGTTGCACCTGATGGACGGACCGTCTGGGTCGCGGCGATGAACAGCGGCAACCAGACCACCATCGTCGACCACGACGACGTGATCGACGGCGGCGGCGCTCCTTCCTCGAACCCGCCGATGCGCCCCGACCTTCCGGATCCGCCCGCGACCGGACTCATCGTCCAGCACGACGGAAACGCCTGGGTCGACGAGATCGGCCGGTCCTGGAGCCAGTACATCCCGTACACGCTCCTCGACTACGACGTCGTCGGCATCGATACCCGCGACTACACGAGCCCGCAGGTCTTCCACGAGGTGGGTACGACCCTGCTCGGACTCGCGGTAGGTCCGGACGGCCGGATCTACGTCTCGAACCAGGAAGCGTTCAACGAAGTGCGCTTCGAGCCGAACGTGAAGGCGCAGTTCGTGCAGAACCGCGTCACCGTGGTGGACCCGGCCGCGAACTCCGTCCTTCCGCGGCACCTCAACGAGCACATCGACTACTCGATCCCGGAAGGGAACGACGTGGAGCGGGCACTCAGTCTCTCGATCCCCACCTCTCTCGAGGTGGCGAGCACGGGCGAGGTGTACGTCGCTGCCTTCGGATCGGCCAGGGTCGGCGTCCTCGCTTCCGACGGAACCGTGCTGCGGAGGATCGAGGTCGGTGATGGTCCCTGCGGACTCGCCCTCGACGAAGCCCGAGGACGGCTCTATGTGGTTCGGAGGATCCCCGGCGTGCTCGACGTCGTCGATCTGACCGACGACTCCGTCGTCACCCTCTCCCTCGGTTTCGATCCGACACCCGAAGTGATCCACGCCGGTCGGAAGACGTTCTACGACGGCAAGGGAACCTCTGCGCACGGCGACCTCTCGTGTGCTTCGTGCCACGTGTTCGGAGGAACCGACCACCTGGCCTGGGACCTCGGTGATCCCGAAGGGGACCTCACCTACAGCCAGTCCGGGAACGAGTTCCATCCGATGAAGGGCCCCCTCATGACGCAGTCACTCCAGGCCCTCACGGAAACGACTCCGTTCCACTGGCGGGGCGACCGTCCGCAGCTCGTCGACTTCAACGGAGCCTTCGTTTCATTGATGGGTCGCGGGAGCCAACTCTTCGACTACGAGTTCGCAGATCTCGAATCGTTCATCTTCTCCCTCGCCTACCCACCGAACCCGTATCGCAATCTCGACGGCAGCCTCTCCGATGGACACGGAGGCCCCAGTGCCACCAAGGGCGAGTTCCTCTTCGAGTCCGGCGGACTCTTCGGCGGCATCGAGTGCACGGGCTGTCACACGCTTCCGCACGGGCAGAACGGCGTGATCATCCCGGCGATGATCTTCGACGGTGAGCAGGACCTCGATGTGCCGCAGCTCCGGAACCTCTACGAGAAGCGCGGCTTCGACGAGCACGCGACGCAGAACGTGCGCGGCTACGGCTACACCCACGACGGCGCGATGGGCAGCATCGACGAGTTCCTCGACGCACCACGCTTCACCTTCGAGCGTCCCGAGGATCGGAAGGACGTGATCGCCTATCTCATGCAGTTCGATACCGGGGTCCACGCCGCCGTCGGCGCCCAGTGGACGATGGACGGCACGAACGAGGCCGAGGGAATCGGCCGGATCGAGGCGATCATCGACGCCTCCCTGCTCGGCCCCGTCGGCATGGTCGCAAAGGGACGTGACGCGAACGGTGACGCTCGCGGATGGACGCTCGAGTCCGGATTCTGGACGCCCGACCGAGAGAATGAGGAGACCTTGTCGCTGGGCGAGCTCCTGGACGTGGCGGCGCCGGGACACGAGCTCACGTTCACCGCCGTCTATCCCGGCACGGAACGTCGCCTCGGAATCGACCGGGACCTCGACGGCTACCTCGACCGCGATGAACTCGACATGGGATCGGACCCCGGAGATCCGAACGACCCGGGCGTGGACCCATCTCCGGCCGGAGTCGGCGACGGTCATCCGGACGTGGCGAGTCGGCTCGAGTTCGAACCGATCTGGCCGAACCCGGCCCAGGGCGCGGCCCGCATCGCGTACAGCGTGCCGGCCCCGGTCTCCGCCACGATCGACATCCATGACGTCATGGGCCGTCGACTCCGGAGCGAGTCCGTCGAGTCCTCTGCGGGGCGCAACGAGTTCGTCTGGGACCTCACGAGCGACGCCCGTGAGTTCGTACCGTCGGGGCTCTACTTCGTCCGCGTCACCGCGGGCGGCTCGCACCACACGCAGCGGGTCGTCGTCGGAAGGTAGAAGAGCAAGAACGGCAAAGGTTCGCCGCCGGACAGTGCGTATTCTCCCCGCATGAGTGATGGATACGAACCGATCCGGCGGGCTCTGGCCCACATCGAACAGAACCTGGACGATCCTGCGCTCAGCCTCGCGGAGATCGCCCGGGAAGCCTGCCTCTCCCCTTGGCACTTCCACAGGGTCTTCACCGGGACGGTCGGGGAGACTCCGATCACCTATGTCCGGAAACGCAGACTGAGCGAAGGCGCGAAGAAGCTCAAGCGAGAGGCCTGCACCGTCCTAGACGTCGCCCTCGCCTGCGGCTTCGACTCTCAGGCCGCCTTCACCCGGGCCTTCAGCGGACACTATGGTGTGCCGCCCATGACATTCCGCCGGGATGTCCACCTCACCATCAACCGAGTCTACGAGCCGTTCGACGCGACCAACTTGAGACCGAGAGGAACCGTGATGGAACCGAAGATGATCGAGAAGCCGGCGTTCACCGTCGTGGGCCTGGCACGTCAGTACACCCCGGAAACGACGAAGGACATCCCGCAACTCTGGACCGAGTTCGGCCCGCGCTTCGGCACCATACCCGGACAGCAGGGGTTCCACTGCTTCGGCATGTGCGTCGAAGCCGAGAAGGTAGTGAACGGACAGCCGCAGTTCACCTACGCCGCCTGCGTCGAGGTGGATCCCAACGCCGACGTCCCCGAAGGCCTTTCCAAGTTCCGGGTTCCCGCGGCGCGGTATGCCGTCTTCACGTTCGACGACCACATCTCCCGGATCGGCGCATTCATCGATCGGATGTTCGGGGAGTGGTTCCCCGCCACGGGACTCACGCGCGCCGGCGGGCCCGACTTCGAGTACTACGATCAGCGCTGGAATCCGCAGACCGGAACCGGAGAGGTCGACTACTACATCCCGGTCGAACTGCTCTAGCGACAAAGCCGATCGCTCGGCCCAACGGGCCGCCATCTCTCCGTGACGAACGAGGGGACGCCGGAAGCGCCCCCTCGTTCGAGGAAGGATCAGCGCACCACGAGCGCGCGCGTCGAGAGCACCCGGGTCCCTTCCCGGGATTCCACCCGAGCACGGACGAAGTACATCCCACTCGCAATGCGAGCGTCACTCCGTCCCGTCCAGGGGAACTCGTGAACGCCGGCCGAGAGGTCGCCCTCGTGGACGAGGTCGATCCTTCGACCGGATCCGTCGAACACGTCGACCGAAGCTCTGGCGTCCGCCGGAAGCTCGAGTCGAATCGTGGACGCACCACTCGGCCCCATCCGGCTCTCGAGACGGAGTGAGGTCGGCGCCTGGCTGTCGGGACCTTGGTCCTGGTCCTCGACTCCGGCCGGAGCGATGTCATGCGCGGTCACGATCACGCGATCGCTCTCGTAGACGACCTCCATGCAGACAGCCGGCGCCGGACATGCGAACACCTCGTCGAACTCTCCGACGTGATTCGCATAGGTGACGACGACGAAGCTGTCTCCGTCGTGGACGTCGAAGTCGTCCGTGGAGTCGATGAAGAGTGAGCCGGACAGGCGCGCCTCACCCGTCACCGCAAGCCGGTCGTACTCACCTTCGGCAGTGCCCGCGAGGTCGACGTGGAGTTCGCCGGTCGCGGTCTGTTCATAGTCGCCTTCGACGGCAAACGTTCCGATCGGGTTCCCGGGATTCGCTCGGGCGGTGTTGAGGACGTCCGCAACGATCCGCCCGTTCCCCTGGATCCACCCTCCGTCGACCAGCGCGGAGTCGGCCGGAACGAGCACGCCATCGATCACGGACCTGCAGGCACGGGGCGACTCGGGTGTATGCCGGAACTTCCCACTCAGGGTGAGCGTCGTGTTCGGGCCGACGACGAGGTCTCCCTCGCTCACGAGATCGCCGGGCAGCGTGAGATCATGGCCTCCCTGGATAGAAAGCAGCCCCCCTCGCTCGATCGAGTGGAGCCCGGCGAGCGCGCTCGCCCCTGCATCGTTGGTGACGAACTGCGCATCCGGCCCGTCCAGGTAGACGTGAGCGGCCAGGGTCGAGACCGGACAGCCGAACAGCCGAACCGACCCCGTTCCCGATGCTTTCCACGTACCCCCGGTGAGGCGTCCGCCACTGTAGTTGGACGGCGCGAGTGTGAACCGGACGATACTGCCATCCAGAGCCTCGACCGTCCCCGAGCTCGAACTCGACGTAGTCACCTGGAGGATCCCGCCTCCGAGGGCACGGAACGTCCCGCTGTTCGCCTTTCCCTCGGAGTCGAGGAGGAGCGTCTTCCCCACGCGATCGGCGATCACGGTACCTTCGTTCGAGAACGCGGTCACGATCCGTCCCGTACCCCGAATCGTGTGCGCTGGTCCCTGCGTGAGGTTCCCGTACCAACTCACGATCCTGGCGTCATCGGTCGACCCCGCCGCGTTCAGAATCAACTCACCGGTTCCGTCCATCCGCCCGCCTGCCGTCGCGGCGTAGTAGATCGTGTTCGCACTCGTCCCTTCCGCATTGATCGTCCAGATGCCGTCGTTCGTCGTGTTTCCATAGACGTAGAGTCCGGATCCAGCGGACTCCTCGAACACGCCACGGTTCGTGATGTCGACGACATTGGAGCCGCCGGTCGTGGTCGTCCGCCCTCCGTTGTCGGTCTCGAACGTCGCCGAGCGGATCGTGCAGGAGTTGAGATTGACGACCCCGCCATCCGCAAGGAAACGGCCGCCGTCCTCGGTCAGGTCGGCCGACTCGACCCGGAGGATTCCGTCGTTGGTCGCGGTGATCAGCCCTTTGTTGATCATTGCGGCCGACTGGAGAACGAGCACCTTGTCCGCCTGGTCCGCATCGACCGTGCCCTCGTTCGTGAAGGTCGAAGTCAGACGACCCGTTCCATGGATCGTATGGTCCGGCCCCTGAACGAGCGTCCCGTACCACGGATCGATGCGGGCATCGTCCAGGTCCGTCGGGGCGACGAGTTCGACGTCACCCGTTCCATCCAGCCTCGCGTTGTTGCTCGAGACGTAGAGATGGGCATTCGAGCTGGAGGAGTTGCTGTTGACGACGATCGTGCCGTCGTTCCGGGTATTCCCGTAGAGGTAGACGGCCACGCCGCCACGGATCCCGTACACACCCGTGAACGTCGGATCGTAGATCGAGGTCGTGCCCGTGGATTCGAGCGTCCCACCCGCGTTCTCGAGGCTCCCGCCGGTGATGGTGGCACTGGCCGTGAGCTGCGTCGTCCCTCCCGCCAACGCGGCGATCCTCCCACTCCCGCTCTGCGTCACGCTCGTACCGGAGATCTCCAGCGTTCCCGGGCCATAGGACTCCATCGAGCCCTGATTCGACTTCGGCGTGCTCGAGAGCGTGAGGACCTCGCTGTCGTCCGCCCTGATCGTACCGTTGTTCGCGACGCCTGCGCTGATCCGGCCCGAGCCGCGGATCGTGTGCAGAGGACCGTTGACCAATGAGCCGTACCAAGGGTCGATCCGCGCGTCGTCGGGAGTCCCCGCCGTCTTCATCACGATCTCACCGGTTCCTGACAGGTCGAGATCGTAGCTCGCCACGTAGAGAACCGTGTTCGAGGTGGACCCGTCCCGGTTGATCTCGATCGTCCCGTCGTTCGTCACGCTGGGTCCGTAGAGATAGCACCCAGTCCCGGCACCGATCTCGAAGTCGCCGAGATTCGTGATCCCGGTGACGTTCGCCGCGCCGACGGTCTTGACCCGGCTCCCGAGCGCACTCTCGAACCGGCCGCCCGATACCCAAGCACTTCCATCGAGTGCGACGGTTCCTCCATCCGCGAGGAGACGACCGTTCGGGGTCTGGGAGAGCGAGATGCCGGTCATTCGGAGCGTCCCGTCTCCCGTCGCGCCGATCGTCCCGTCGTTCGACTTGGCCGCGTTGAGGAGCAGGAGTTCCCTTCCGGCGACGTCTGCCATCACCGTTCCGAAGTTGTCGAACCCGCAGCTGATCTGTCCCTCTCCACGGATCGTGTGGTCAGGCCCGTTGTCGAAGCTCCCGTACCAGGGTGCGAGGTCGGCGTCCGCCGTCGTCCCGGCCGTGGCGAGGACGAGCTCTCCCGTCCCTTGGAAGAGCAGGTCGTAGGCGGAAACGTAGAGGTACGTGTTCGTCGAGGAACCGTCCGGGTTGATCCGGATCGTTCCGTCGTTCGTGACCACCGGCCCGTAGATGTAGACCGGGTGCGACGGAGTGACCTCGAATCGTCCCGTGTCTCCGTTGTGGAAGTTTCCGGAGAACGACATGCCCGCCCCCGACTGCATGAGACCTGCGTTCTCGATCGTCGGGCCGCCGGGCACGGAGAGGTCACGAGAGAGAACGAGCGTCGCGTCGGCGTTGAGCAGATCCAGACCCGCGAGGGTGACCCCGGTGTCCAGGGTCGTTGTGAACGTTCCCCCATTCGATGGGAAGACGGCGATTTCCGATGTGTTGTCGGGGACGTTGTTCGGATCCCAGTTGAGAGGGTCCGACCAGACACCGCCGGAGAGGTTGCTCCAGAGGATCGGGTCCGCCGCCAGGGGCGCGGAGGGAACGAACCCGATGGTCCCCAGGACGAGAGCACCCGACAGGGCCAGGCGCTTGTGGTTCATTGCTGGATACATGGCTGCTCCTTCCTAGAGTCGTACCTCGGAAGCAGCCGCCGTTCGGTGGTTGGAGATTGGGCTGCCCCGAGACCGAGTCGGAGCTTGCCAGGAGGGCGTTACGCGGGCGTTACGCGGTGCGACGGTCTCGGATCGTGGGAAGATGCTGCTGGAGCTTGCGTGTCAGCTCATCGAAGCGGAGCGGCTTCGAGACCATCTCGACGATCCCGGCCTCCTCGCACCGCGCACGGTTTTCTTCCATTACGTCGGCGGAGACTCCGATCACGATCGGCGGAGTGTCGACCGCGGCGAGGATCCGTCGCGTCGCCTCGATCCCGTCGATGCCGGGCATGTGGATGTCCATGAGGACGAAGTCGAACGTCTCCGCGTGGCACATTTCGACCGCCTGGAGGCCATCCTCCGCGACATGGACCTCGATGGCGAGACGCTGGAGCATCCTCCCGATGACGAGCTGATTGACCGGATTGTCCTCGGCGACGAGGATACGCAGTCCTTTGAGACTCGGGCCCGAACGCCTCTCGCGCGTTTCCTCGAGTGCCTCGACCGTCGGCATCGGGATGGACACGATGAAGCGTGACCCGACTCCGATCTCGCTCTCGACGTCGACCCGACCGTTCATCAACTCGACGAGTTGACGAGAGATCGGGAGCCCGAGCCCCGTACCCCCGTAGCGGCGTGAGATCGAAGCGTCCTCCTGCCCGAAGTCCTTCCAGATCGCCTCGAAGTTGTCGATGCCCTTGCCGCTGTCTTCCACGGTGATCCGGAGGAGCACCGTCCTGCCGGTCCTGCCCGTGACCCGCTGGAACGTTCCGGACAGCGATCTGCCAGAGAGCGCGTCACCTCCTGGGCCAGACTTCGTGTCGCCTGCACCGGATCGGCAGCCGACTCGGCAGAAGTGGCGAGGAACTCCGGCGGCGACTCCGCCTCGACTTGGACCTTGACCGCTCCCCTGTCCGTGAACTTGATCGCGTTGGAGACGAGGTTGAGGATCACCTGACGGATCCGGTGGGCGTCACCACTGACGTAGGAGGACTCCGTCCGCGACTTCGAGCTCCAACCACAGCCCCTTGCCGTATGCGCTCCCGGAACAAGGCCGACGATCGACTCGAGTTCCTTGACCGGCGAGAACGGCGACGACTCGAACTCGATCTGGCCCGCTTCGATACGCGAGAAGTCGAGAATGTCGTTGATGATCTTGAGAAGCCCTTCGCCGCTCGATCGGATCGTGCGCACGTACTCGTCCTGCTCGGGATTGAGTGGCGTCCGCTCGAGAAGCTGCGTCACACCGATCACACCGTTGAGCGGAGTCCGGATCTCGTGGGACATGCGGGCGAGGAATCGTCCCTTCGATCGACTCGCTTCGCGCGCCTCGATCTCGGCCTTCTTCTGCTCGGTGATGTCGGTGTGGGTTCCTGAAAATCGGATGACATTGCCGTCCGCGTCTCGTTCCACCACCTTGCCGCGATCGAGAATGTAGACCCAGTGCCCATCGCGATGGCGCATGCGATGGATGTTTTGATAGAACTCCGTCCGTCCCTCGATGTGCTCCTGCAGATCCGCCTGACACCTCGCCATGTCGTCCGGATGGACTCGCGATGCCCAGCTATCGAGGGACTGCTCGAGTTCGTCGCGCCGGTAGCCGAGCAACTGGGCCCAGTACTCGTTGAACACCACGTCGCTCGTCTGTGGATACCAGTCCCAGGTGCCGATCCGACCGCCCTCGATCACGAGTTCGAGGCGCTGCTGCCGCTCGCTCGCGGCATCCTCCGCCGTGCGTCGGTCCGTGACGTCGACGATGTAGCCGAGGAATCGCGAGACGGTGCCCAAATCCGTCCACTCGATCCGGGTGTGATCGGAGACCCAGCGGGTGTCGCCATCCGGACGCAGGAGTCGGTAGTCGCCGTGGGTGAAGCTGTCCACGCCGGACGCAACCGCCCGCTGCACTTCATCCCGAACCTGATCCCTGTCATCCGGGTGGATGAGACTCGAGTACTCCACGAGGCCCGTCGTCAGGTCCGTCGCCGTCAGGCCGAGCAGGGAATGGACGTTGGGAGAAGCGAACTGCACCGGCCACCCGGGAGTGCCGTCCCACACGAAGATGACCGTGGGGCCTTCGGAGAACAGCTCGAGGAAGGAGAGGCTCCTCGCGGGCATTCGACAACCTCTTGGCCTGAGTTCGTCGCGACGTCAGGTCGCGCCATCACCGCCGGACCGGCTTGAATTGTTCTATCGTCGGAACGCGATGCCTTCTATAGAGGTACCGGTCGGCCTGTGTCCGTCGACAGCAACGAACGACTGTTCGCAGCCGGCGCGGTAAGTACAACTCCGTAAGCGGCTCCGCCCGCCCCGGCCCCTAGAATCCCCGTTTCGGAGGAGGCGATGATCCTGGGTCTCGGCATCGATCTCTTCCCCGTCGGCCGACTCCAACGAGAGCTCGAACGCTGGGGAAGCGAGTTCTTGGAGGAGTTCCTCAGCGACGCGGAGCTGCACGTCTCCGCGGCCGAAGGCTGGGCACCCACTCGACTCGCAGCGACGTTCGCGGGCAAGGAAGCCGTCTTCAAGGCGCTCGGCACGGGCCGGACGCCGGAGATGCGTTGGGCGGATATCGAAATCCTGCCCCTCGGTTCGGATCCCGGGAGCACACCTCTCCGTCCTTCTCACCTCTTCGCGTCGTACGTCCACCCGGAGGCCCCACCCTCAGGCACTACGCTCGGGCGACCGGCTTCGTCGTCGGCTCGACTTCGGCTCCACGGAGCCGTCCGTACCCAGGCCCTGTCCGGTCTCACCGACCGACAGGACTACCGACTCTCTCTCGAACTCGATTTCTTCGGTGACCACGCGCGCGCCATCGCGATCGCCGAGTCGTCACCGCACCGCAAAGGAGGTCTCGCATGACGCCCGCGTCCACCACGATCGACTACGAACAGCTCCACGCCACCCTCGACTGGACAGCCGCGGAAGCCGAGCTGGGTTGGGAGCTGGGAAAGCCGCTCAACATCGGCTACCTCGCGGTGGACCGGAACGTGGAACGCGGCCTCGCCGACAAGCTCGCCCTGATCCACGAGGACTCGACCGGTGAGGTGCGCACGTTCACGTACGGGGACGTGAAGCGGCTCAGCAACGGCTTTGCGAACCGGCTGCTAGAACTCGGTGTGAAGGAGCTCGATCGCGTCTGTCTCTTCCTCGACAAGGCACCCGAGCTCTACATCGGATTCGCCGGGATCCTCAAGCTCGGCGCCGTCGCGCAACCGCTCTTCTCGGCGTTCGGTGAAGACTCACTCCTCCAGCGCGTCGAGGACAGCAAGGCGGTCGCCATCATCACGTCTCGGAAGCTCGTCCCGCGGGTGCGGAAAATCCGCGACCGCGTGCCGGAGCTGAAGCACGTCCTCGTCATCGACGGAAAGGCCGAAGGCAAGCCGCTCCGCACGGACGAAGGCGAGTTCGCGTTCGACATGGCCGCCGAGGCCGTTCCCGAGTTCGGGATCGCGAAGACACACCGTGAGAGCCCGAGCGTTCTCCACTACACCAGCGGCACGACAGGGAAGCCCAAGGGTGCCCTCCACGTCCACTCGTCCGTCTTCGGGCAGTACCTCACGACGAAGCTCGTCCTCGATCTGAAGGAGGACGACGTCTACTGGTGTACCGCCGACCCAGGTTGGGTGACCGGCACGAGCTACGGAATCATCGGCCCGTGGACGATGGGAGTGACGCAGGTCGTCCTCGATGCCGGCTTCTCCGCGGAGCGTTGGTATCAGACGATGGCGAAGCACAAGGTCACGGTCTGGTACACGGCCCCCACCGCGATCCGTCTTCTCATGAAGGCGGGCACGGACGAAGTGAAGAAGCACGACCTCTCCGCGCTTCGCCACATGGCCAGCGTTGGTGAGCCGCTCAACCCGGAAGGCGTGCACTGGGGACGCGAAGCGTTCTCTCTCGACTTCCACGACACCTACTGGCAGACCGAGACCGGCTCGATGATGATCACGAACCTCCCCGGCATGACGGTGAAGCCCGGGAGTATGGGACGTCCCTTCCCGGCCGTCGAAGGCACCGTCCTCGACCCCGTCACCTGGGAACCGGTGCAGGAGGTCGGGAAGGTCGGCATGATCGGCATCCGTCCCCCGTGGCCCAGCCTCATGCGCACGTACTGGAACAACAGCGCGACGTACTACAGCAAGTTCCACAACGGCTGGTACGTCACCGGCGACCGCGGCTCGATCGACGCCGACGGCTACTTCTGGTTCAGCGGCCGTGACGATGACGTCATCAACACCGGCGGCCACCTCGTCGGTCCGTTCGAGATCGAGAGCGCCCTCCTCGAACACCCCGCCGTCGCCGAGTCCGCGGCGATCGGCAAGCCCGACCCAGTGAACATGGAAGTGGTGAAGGCGTTCGTCGCGCTGAAGCCCGGCCACGTCCCGGACGACGACACCGAACTCTCGATCATGAACCTCATCCGGAAGAAGCTCTCGCCGCTCGCGATGCCGCAGGAGATCGAGTTCGTCGACAAGCTCCCGAAGACTCGGAGCGGGAAGATCATGCGTCGACTGCTCAAGGCCCAGGAGTGGGGCGAGGAGATCGGGGACATCTCGACGCTCGAAAACGACTAGCTGCGTACCACTCGGGCTTCGACCACGTGCGTAGTCTACGCCCCTTGGGCCTCCTTACGATTCCGGAGGGGACGGAATCCTCAGGAGGCCCAAGGGGCTCAGGGGGCGTTGGTTGAAGAGGGTTCTTGCTGAGGGTGGGGGGAGAGAATGTGAGGCGCCGTTTGGCGGGGGGCCAAACGGCGCTGAGGGCTCGAACTTTCCTGGGTCTCGCTGAGCTACGGGGTGTCTTGCGCCAGGACTACGGTCAGGGTTCCTTGGGTGGCTTCGCCGGTGGCGAAGACGGTGTAGTTTGCGCCGCTGGTGAGGGGGACGTCCGGAACGGCGAGGGCCACGGCTCCTCCTTCGGTGAGGCGGGCCTCGAGGTCGTAGGTTCCGGCTTGGACGGTTCCGTACTCGGTGAACTCGCGGAAGGCGACGCCGCTGAAGAGAGTCGGGCCGTCGGCTACGGCGACGTCTACCTGTGGGGCGTCGGGGCTGAGGTGGACGAAGCGAACCATCGACTCACCCATCGAACCCAACATCCGGTTGTCGGTCAGGACGAGGGGTCTCAGGTCGGACTGGCCGACCAGGCCGGTTGCGGCGACCGTGTACGCTTCTCCGGGAAGCAGCGTGAGGTCGGCTTCGATCACGGGACTCGTGTTCGTACCTGAAACGAACACCTTCAGGTTCTGCGTCGCTGCTCCGAGTTCGAGGTAGTCACTGACTGCCTGGAAGGGAACGTTGGTGAGGGCCGTGACCGGTTCGTCGTTCAGATAGATGTCGACGTTCGGTGCATCGGGAGAGAAGTGCCCGACTCTCACCTCCGCAGTCGCCCCTACGAGTTCCAGAGTGGTGTTTCCGTCCCCCGGGCTGTCGACGGCGACGGTTGCGGCGAGGCTCCCGTCCTCCAGCAAACCAGTCGCAAACACGCTGAGCGTATGGTTGTCGGCCAGGACTACGTCTCCGAACGACAGCGCGACGGTCTCGGTACCCGCAACGCGCACCTGCAGATCATAGGTTCCGCCCGGAACCTCCAGGTACGTCGCGGATTCGTTGAACTCGACATCCGAAAAGAGAACGGTCCCGTCGGTCAACGTGATGTCGACCGCTGGTGCGTCCGGTCCGGCGTGGACAAAGCGCAGACGGGCCGCGTCCGCATCCCGTGTCAGATCATCGGTCAGGACGGCAGCTCCGATCTCCGCCAGGCGCCCCGTGGCCGCGACCGTCGTATACGAGCCCTCGGCGAAGGAGAGGTTCGCGTCGATCACGATCGGCGTGGTTTGATTCGCAGGGCTCACCTGGATCCGGTGGGAACCGGCACCCACGTCGAGGTAGCCGCTGAACTCTCGGAAGTCCACGTCCTCGAGGACCACGTCACCATCGACCCACACGTCGACGGCGGGCGCATCGGGTGACAGATGCGCGACGCGGACGAAAGCGTTTGTCTCAGCCGGTGGGTTCGTCACCGAGTCGTCGTCATCACTACAGCCCAATCCGGCGAGCGGTAGAATCATCGCGATGCCAGTCCACACGCCGATACTCCGAATGTAGGTACGCATCCTGAACGCCTCCAGTCGAGTTTGTCGCGGTCGATGATGGGTTGGAATTCGCGTTCGACAGATCACTCCAACGGCAACATGCGCCGTGCCGCGCGATCGAGTCTTGCTCGCCCAACCTGTGTTCGTCTGGAGATTCGTCGCCTGGACTGCCGCGGATGCCTTTGCGCGCGACTTTTTTGCGATCGCGGGATCGAGCCGAGAACTGGCACGGATGGGTTTCCGAACCGTTGCGTCCGACGGAGGCGGTTACGGGACCGCTGCGTTCGGCGGAGGCGGCCACCGGCCCGGCCGCCCTGTTCGACTCGACTTCCGACTATGTGTCCGATTCGCTCTCCGGGTGACCTTCCACCTAGGTGCCCGATTCTCCAGCCGACCCGGTGCCGGGCTCGCTGTCCGGCTCGCCATCCGACTTGCTGGCCGACGCGGCGTCCGCCGAACGATCGGGCGAGCCACTGTTGATCCTGCCGCGGTCGATGATCGCCGTGTCGTCGACGTGGAGAGATCGGTCCCGCGCTGGGAGAATGAGGGTGAAGGTCGACTGGACCTTTCCGCCCAGCTGTTCGTTGTTGCCGAACGTCAGAGTGACGGTGCCGTTCATACACGCGTCGAGGACGGGTTTGCCGGTCGTTTGACTTGCGCCGGGGTTGAGGCCGACTCCGATCTCTGCGAGTTCCTTTGCGTCACCCGTCGCGGTGTCGAGTCTGCCGATGAGCGCAGTGACGTCGTTCGGCGACTTCACGGCTTCGATCCGCCCGTCTCGGAGCGTCAGTGTGACGTCCGTGAACGGAAGCCCTCCGGCGAAGACGTGCCTCGTGAACAGCGTTCCGTTTGCGGTCCCGGGAACCGGGAGGAACGAGAGGACGCCGGCGGGGAGTGCCTCGAATGGGTGACCGGCGGCGATGTCGGACTCGGAGATCACGCCGTCGCTGAGGAAGGCGCGGTCGACGTCCACAGCGACGGTCAGGTCCGTTCCGCGCGGACAGGTCACCCGGACTTCGCGGGCTCCGCGGAACCTCTCATGGAGCGCGCGAATCCGGTTTGCGAGCGGTTCCACGTCGGCTTCGAGACAGGTCCAGAATGCGTCGATCGCCTCCTCTGGCGTCGCGACGCCGTGCTCGAACTCGCCGCGATGTGGAAGTGCGAGTTCGAGGAGAGGGATCCGTCTCTCGCGAAGCGATCCGTACCAACGCGAGACCGACTGGAGGAGGAGCGGAAACTTCTCCCGCTGTTGAGGTGTGGGTTCGCTCCCCTCTTCGGGCATGTTGCTGCTGAGCAGGATCGCGGCGTCGATGTCTCGCTGGAGATGCGGCTCGACGAAATCGAGCGTCTCGAGTTCCTCGGTGGTGTGGTTGTCGAGACTGTGGAGCGCGACTGCTCGTGACCAGATGTGGAGCCGCGGCTTTGCGCCCGCGGCCCGGATCTCGACCTGGAGCGCACCGGCGAGCTTGAGTGCGGGCGGTGTGAGCACGACGAGTACGGTCTGCCCTTCTCGCACGCGGAGGTTCTCGCGCACGACGCGCCTCGCGATCCGCGCGAGGTCGATGCCGAGGAGCTGCGTTCGGCGCCAGTCGACGAACGCGGCTTCGACCGACTGACGGACCGCCCGGGAAGCGGAGGCGTCATGGCAGCCGATCGCCGGATCGACGATGTAGTTCCGTGCCCGTGCTGCGACGAACCGCTCTTCCTTCCAACGCTTCCGTCCACGTCGGACCTCGGTCGCGAGCCCTTCCTCGCAGAGCACATTGAGGTGGTAGTTCGCCTGCTGGGTCGGGATGTCGAGCTCCTTGGCCAGCATGGCCGCGGTCATCGGCTCCGTTCCGATCAGGCTCAGGATCGAGAGACGCATCGGATTGGCCAGCGCCTTCAGCTGGGGCACGTGGCCGAGGATCTCGAAGTCCTGCATCTTGGGTGTGTCTGACATGGTCGATCCGGTCTCCCGACTCCCGGATACTGAGCCCTATCGCCAGTTCCGGCAACCGGTTACGCTCACATTGTGAGTATACACCAAAAATATTGTGTATGAAACCCAGATCCTCGTATCATCAGTTCCGTACCCGACCTCTAGTCATCACGAATACATGGATCCCAGGGTCTCCGCGAGGGCGGCCGGCGGATCCGACTCCCGCCGACCCGGGAGGTCCCAGTCGACCCGCTCATCGGAGGTACGCAAATGGCAGCATCGACTTGGTGGAAGGGAGCCCAGCTCCCCCTGTTCGGCCCGAGAGTTCGGACGGCATCGAGCCGAACCGACGGACGGGACGGACGACGGGCGGTGGAGAGGATCGTCGACGTTGGCAGGATCGTGGGCGTGGACGCGTTCGTCGGCGTGGCCGTGCTCGCATGTCTCGCCGCCTTGTCGTCTCCCGATGTCTCTTTCGCGAACTGGTCCTGCGACGACCCACTCGCTTCCCACACCGTCAACGAACTCCCCGAGGGCTACTTCGTGTTCGCGGATTGGACCGGGAACGTCGTCCCCGACGGTTCCGGTGGCTTCTATACGACGTGGGAAGAAAACGCGAACGCTTCCGTCGCTCGGTGCCGCCTGCAGCGAGTCGACGCGACCGGCAATCGGCTCTGGGGTACCGAAGGCCTCGTCCTCTTCGACATGGACGACCAGCACACGCCGCACGTCGTGGCCGATCCGTCCGGAAGCGGTGTCTATGCGTTCACCGCGAGTTCCCCGACGCCGGAAGCGAACTTCGAGGTTCGACTCCAGCGATTCGGACCGAACGGCGAGAGACTCTGGGGACCGTTCGGGCGCGTGGTGTTCCAGGCCTGCGGCACGCCATCCTACCGCCCCGCGATGGTCTCTGACGGTGCCGACGGGTTCTTCCTCAGTGTCGTGACGTCCTCCCTCCCGAACGAAGTCCGGATCCAGCACGTCTCCGCCGACGGAGATCTCCTCTGGGCCGGTGGGAGCCCGTGTGGCATCACCGCGGTCACATCACTCGACAGCATCTTCAACCATGGAGTGCTCGCGGACGGACAGGGCGGTCTCTTCCTCAGCTACGACGAGTTCGCAGGGAACAACACCGGAGGCCTCAACGTCCGCGCAGAGCGCCTCGATGCGAACGGCGACCCGGTCTGGGGAACCGGGAACGGGATCATGGTCTGCAACCGTCAGCTCGATCAGTTCGCGAACGCGCCGCTCCCCGACGGCGAGGGCGGCGTCCTCATCTTCTGGTACTCACGCCACAGTCCGGACTTCTTCGACTACGTCGGTGGACAGCGGTTGGATGGTGATGGCAACGCACTCTGGGCTCCGAATGGAGAGCAGGTCCTTCCGCTCAGCAACTACCTCAGCGGCGTGATGGCCGACGGGGAAGGTGGCGCCTGGATCAGCGTCTGGCAGTGGGGCGACGAACGGGACAACTACCTCCAGCGCGTCACGAAGGACGCCGTGCCCGTCTATCCCGACATGATCCCGATCAGTCTCGCGCCCGCCCGCCAATACGGCGCCGGGCTCGCGCCCGACGGTGCCGGCGGTTGTTTCCTCGTCTGGACGGACTGGCGGAACGGCGGAACGATGGAGCAGGACATCTACTTCCAGCACGTCGACGCCGCGGGCCAGATTCTCGAACAGGTCGACGGTGCTCCTGTCACGATGGAACCGGAGCTCCAGGGCGCAGACTGGGCGCTGACAACCGACGAGAACGGCGGAGTCTTCGTCGTCTGGGACAACAACTCGCCGTTCGATGGAATCTTCGCGGAGCGTCTCCCCTGCACGGAGCCGGCCGACGCACCGAGCGTCATAGTCGATGCAAGCCCGGCTCTTCGGATCGCACCGAACCCATTCCCCCCGAGCGAGGGGATCGCCCGGATCGATCTCAGCGGCGTTGTCTCCGCCGAATCCGCGATCGAGAGGATCGAGATCTTCGACATCGGAGGGAGACGACTCCAGACGCTCCGTTCGAGCGGCGAGCCGGACACGCGCAGTTCGTTCCTCTGGGACGGTACGGACCACGAAGGACGGGCGGTACCTTCCGGCGTCTACAAGGTCAGCGCCGTCTCCCCGTCCCGGACGTTCAGCGGCTCCATCATCGTCACGCGGTGAATCAGAGGAGGCTCCGATGACGCAGGAATACCTCAGGCCATCACGGCTCGCATCGAGTGCTCTTTGTTCGCTCGCCGCAATTGCGATCGTCGTCTGCGCGGCGTCGGCCCAGTGGGTGCAGCAGGGCCCCTTCCCGACCCATCGTGACATTCAGGGGATCGAGTTCGTGGATGGAACAGAAGGTTGGTTCGTCGCCAACGACGGCCCGGATCACGGCTCCATCTGGCACACGGTCGACGGCGGTGCTTCGTGGGTGGAACAGTACGTCTCCAGGCTCGATCGGCTCGAGATGATCGAGATGATCGACGCATCGAACGGATGGGCGATCGGCGCCGATCTCGTCCACACGACGGACGGCGGAAACACGTGGAACTTCGCGAACCTGCCGCCGCTGGGAGTGACGGGCAACTACATCCAGTTCGTCTCACCCACGCACGGATGGCTCTCGACGCGACCGGCGGGATGGACGAACTACCTCTACCGCACGACCAACGGCGGACTCACCTGGGACTACCTCGGTGAGTTCTGGGTCGGCCCCTGGATGTTCGTCGACCAGGACTTCGGTTGGGCCATCGACGCCGCCCAGGGCGTGATCCGCACGACGAACGGCGGACTCTCCTGGACGGACGTCGGCGACCCGTCCGGCATGTCGATCGACAGCGCCGTCTACTGGGCGTTCTCCCAGGACCGAGTGATGGTGCGGACGTTCGACGCCGCGAACCTCCTCCGCTGGTGGATCACGGAGGACGCCGGTGCGACGTGGACCCAGGTGAGCGGAAATGCCGGTACGAAGCCGGTGTTCGTCGACGAGAACACGGGATACTCGATCTACTGGTACGACGTCATGACGACGACGAACGGCGGATACTCCTGGTCCGTGCTCGGCGGCAACGTCGGGGCAAAGTCCCTCCTCTCCGTCGGAGTGAGCGGCGACCGAGTCCTAGCGGGCGGCTACTACGGGTTCCTCACGGAGCTCGACGGGAGCTCGTGGAGTCAGCTCTCGAACGGAACCGGTCAGCTCCTCCGGGACATCAGCTTCGTCGGTTCCGATCTCGGATGGGCCGTCGGGGATGATTTCGGGCTCCTCGAGACTGTTGATGGAGGTGAAAACTGGCACCATGTCTTCCTGCCCGGTGATCGTCGCGATCTCCATGAAGTGCGCGCCTTCACGGCGAGCTGGGTCTACGCACGGGGCGGAACGAGCCACTACGTAACGACTGACGGTGTGAACTGGAACGAGGCCACGTGGTGGCCGTCCGGCATCTCCTACTTCTCCGATCCTTCCAACGGATGGATCCTCGAGGGCGACCACACCCTGCACCGGACGACCGACGGCGGAGTCACCTGGGCCGCCCAGTCCGTCTCGGGAATCACGGGCTATGGGATCCTCCGCGACCTCCACTTCGTCAACGACTCGACCGGCTATCTCGTGGCGCTCTGGGACCTCATCTACCGCACCACCGACGGTGGTGCCACCTGGTCGATCCTGCCACATCCGAATACGGTGGGAAGCGACTACCGCTACGTGGACTTCGCGGATACTCAGAACGGTTGGGTCGCCGGGAGTGACGGTTTGATCCTGCGCACGACGAACGGCGGGAACACCTGGGTGGATCAGACCCTCACCGACTACCGTGAGATCCTGGATCTCGAGGTCGTTGGCGCAGATGAAGCACTCGTCTGCGGGGGCGATACGGGCGGATACGGATTCGTCCGGCACACGACGGACGGACTCAACTGGCCCTCGCTCTACGTGAACGACGACTCGATCCAGTACGGAATCTCCGTCACGCCGGGTAACGCATGGACCTGCGGTGTCGATGGACGGATCGATCATCTCGTCACCGAGATCGCATCCACGCCGGTGAACGACCTGCCCGACGGGACCGAGCCGTTCCTCTCCGTGAGCGCGTACCCGAACCCGGCACGGCGCGACGTCGCGATCTCGTTCCGTCTGAAGAACGAGTCGACAGTCACGCTGGGGATCTTCGACATCACCGGACGATCGGTCCGGTCCCTCGCGACACGAAGCTTCGGCGCGGGTGTCCACGAGATCCACTGGGACGGACGGGACGATACCGGCGGAGCCGTCGCGAACGGTCGCTACTTCGTCCGTGTCGACTCCGGGGATGGCGTCGATACGATCCCGGTGCTGATCCTGCGGTAGCCCGGTAGCTGGGCGCCGGCCTTCCGCTCCTCGATCCACCGCTCGACGTTCTCCTCGAGGACGTCGAGCGGGAGAGCCCCTTCCTCCAGCACGACCGCGTGGAACTCACGGATGTCGAATCGATCTCCGAGTTCTCGTTCCGCCCGCCGGCGCAAGGCCTGGATCCTCAGCTCCCCTGACTTGTAGGCGAGCGCCTGGCCCGGCAGGACGATGTAGCGATCGATCTCGACTTCCATCGGCATCTGCGCCAGGGCTCTCTCCCGCGTCCAACCGAGCGCGTGGATTCCCGTGTCGACCACGAGGCGCTGCGCACGGAACATCTCGGAGCGAAGCCGACCCAGCCGCTGGAACGGATCCTTGTAGACACCGAGCTCGGCGCCGAGACTCTCCGTGTAGAGTGCCCAACCTTCGACATACGCGGTGTACTGGCTCGCGCGACGGAAGCGCGGCAGGCTCGTCATCTCCCGCGCGAGAGCGACCTGGAAATGGTGACCGGGAACGGCTTCGTGCAGGAACAACGCCTCCGCCGGGGAGTGTTCCCGCCATTCCCATCCGCCCGTGTTCACGAAGAACACGCCCGGTCGTGTGCCGTCGTCCGATGGAGGCATGCAGGTACGCGCCAGGTGTCGTCGCCTGACGGAACGGTTCCACGGGACGGATCTCGAACTCGGTGCGCGGTTGGAGCGGAAGAGCTTCCCGAGGTGCGGCTCGACGCGAGCGCGGATCGCCCGGTACCGCTCCAGCACGTCGTCCTCGCTCGAGTAGCGGAGCTGTTTCTGCTCGCGCAACCAGGCGAAGAGCTGTGTCAGATCCCCGCCAAACCCGACTTCCGCCGCCAGGAGTTCCATCTCCCCGCGAATCCGCTCCACCTCACGGAGTCCCACGTCATGGATCTCCTGTGGCGTCTGCTCGCTGTTTGCGTGCAGGCGGATGGCGAAACGGTACCAGGCCTCCCCGTCTGGGAGATCGGAGAGTCCGATCGTTTGGCGCGCATGCGGTCGGTACTCGTCACGCAGAAAGTCGTGTACCTTCCGATAGGCTGGGATGATCTCCGTCTCGATCGCAGCCGCGTAGGCGCCACGAAGACGTGTCCTCTCGGACTCACTCACCGTGTCCGGAAACTCGCGAACAGCTCGGTAGAAGTCGCTCTCCTCCGGAGTCGTCACGATCTGGCTTTCGAGCACGGGCAGAGTCTTGTCGACGATGATCTCGGGAAGGACGACCCCGCGCTCCACCCTTCACGCATGTTCGTCACCGCTTGGTCCATCCAGACGGCGAACCCGTCGATGCGGGAGAGAAACTCGTCGTAGTCCTCTGCCGTCTCGAACGGAGTGAGTCCACCGGGCACCGCGAACTCCACGAACACCACCGGCACGCTGAAGAGCTGGTCCACAGGCATGAGGTGATCGGGAAAGCGAAGTGCTTCGAGCCCGGTCACACGGTCACGACGAAAGATCTCCCAGCTCGTGCGGTCGTTGTCGTTCAGAGCCGTCGGATCGATCGCGTCCACCGCCGTCAGGTACTCGCGTTCGAACGCATCCACTCGCTTCCGGTGCTCCGGCGAGATCGTGTTCGGGAAGAGGTCGTCGTATCGGTGATCCCCGTGGACGGTCGCCGTAACCGGGTCGATCCGGTGGAGGTCCTCGTACCAGCGATCGCCGAGTTCCTGGAAGCGAGTCGTCGCATCGGTGTCGGAAGCGGACGTCGAAGGGCCGGCCGCGGGAGAAGATGTGTCCGCGGCGTCCGAGGTGTTTGCTGTGGCTGAGGTGGCGGAGGTGGCTGAGGCATACGAGCGAACGGCACCGGAGACGAAGAGCATCGAGCAGACGAGAGCGCCGAGAGCACCGGCGACCAGGAGGGAACGGGTCGGCATACGGGGACTCCTTGGGAGTCTACGTGGAGCCCCGGCCGGCCGGCAGACGGTTCGAGAGTAGTCCCGGAGTGGGCACGGACGAAAGGCGATTCCATCCACGGCCGCATCCCTGCGCTTCCGTCCACGGCCATGTCCCCGCAGATCCGGCGATGCCATCCAGCCGCGCCGCACACACCACGCGGGCCTGTTGCGGAGGTCGAATGCGAAGGGCATCGGAGGCCTGATCGGCAACGACGGAGATCCACATCGCTTGCATCGGAATGCGGCTGGTGTCCGAATACTCCAGGGAGGACGCGTACACCGAAGGAGGATTCCCTGGTGCGATTCGGAACAGCCACGTTGCGGAGTTGGATCGGCTCCGGAACTCTTCTGCTCGGTCTGAGCGCCGTGCTGACGGGCTCGGCGCTGGCCGTCGAGCCTCGGGCAGGCTCCCATCGACTCCACACGGAGCTCGAACTCGCCTCGGTCTGGCAATCGCGCAACGACGTCCAGATCCCGAACGAGGCGCCCGCCACCCGGTTTTCCCTCGTCGACCTCGTCGGCAACGGCCCCGTCGGGGCGGGGCGGCTCACCGTGCGCTACGACCTCTCCGACCGGCACCAGCTCGGTCTTCTCCTGGCACCCTTGCAGCTGAAGGAGACCGGGACGCCGGCGTCTCCGGTCACGTTCGCGGGAAAGACGTTCCCCGCCGGCGAAGAGCTGGAGGCGACCTACCGATTCAACTCGTGGCGACTCGGCTATCGCTACCTCTGGCACTCCGGCGCTCGAGGCCAGGCCTGGGTCGGCTTCACCGCGAAGGTGCGCGACGCAGAGATCCGGATCGACCAAGGGGACGAGACGGCGAACGACACCGACGTCGGCTTCGTCCCTCTCCTCCACCTGGCAGGGGCCTATCGGTTCACGGAGCGTTGGACGGGACTCGCCGAGGTCGAAGCACTCGGCGGTGGGCCCGGCCGTGCCATCGACGGGGCCCTCAAGGTTCGCTACGGCCGGCCCGACGGCCCCGGTGTCAGCTTCGGGTACCGCACGATCGAAGGCGGGGCGAACGTCTCCGCGGTCTACAACTTCGCCTGGCTCCACTACGCAGTGGTCGCGGTGGACCTATCGGTCTTCTGATCACGAGGAACCTCAGGCACGCAGCGTCAGGTGTACATGCCCGTCCGCTGTGTGTACAATGCGTCCAGCTCGGTCACGCATTCATGCTCGGAGGTCGCATTGCCGTGTCTTCTCCGCCCCAACGGGCGCAGCACTGCTCGTGTTTCCCTCCTCTCCTCCTTGATCCTCGCGATCATCCTTCTCGGGTGTAAGGAAGAGGTCACGCGTATCGAGGGCGTGACGGTCATCCCAACAGGCGTCGCGATCCACACGCAGGAGGACGTCGAGCGTCTGCGCGGAGTCGTCGAGATCCAGGGCGGTCTCGCCCTCGTCCCGGACCAGGAGGGAAACTGCGACATCCGGGACCTCTCGCCGCTCGAGGGCCTCGCACAGATGCGATCCCTCATCGTGCGAGGCTGCCCGGACCTCGAGACGCTCGACGGCCTGGAGTCGCTGACTTCTCTGGTGTACTTGGAGCTGCGCGACTTGGCTTCGCTCCGGAGCATTGCGGGCCTGCACTCACTCAGGCGGATCGAGCAATCCTCGTGGATCGACATGTGCCCTCTGCTCGAGGATCTGCGTGGGTTCGAGGGCATCGAGAGTGTCCCCTCCAGGCTCACTATCTCGAGGTGTAGCTCACTCTCCAGTCTTCGAGGTCTCGACAATCTGATGGAGGTGGACCAGCTCTCCCTTTCCGACGTGCCGATTCGTAACCTGGAGGGGCTCGACCGGCTGGAGGAAGTGGCCACCATCTTCGCGCTGTCGTACTGCGACTCCCTGTCTTCTCTTTCCGGTGCTCCCACCCTGCGAAGGCTGGGAAACTTGTCCCTGGTCGGCCCGCTGGCACTCTCCGATCTCTCGGGGCTCGAGGAACTGGTGTCCTGCGACGGCCTCAGGATCCTATACGATGTCGGACTTGTCTCTCTGGCCGGGTTCGGAGGAACGGTTCGAGAACTGGAAATCACGCAGACTTCACTCCTGAGCACCGCCGGACTCACACCGGCCGATTCCATGGGGACCGTCTCTGTCGCGGCGAACGACCACTTGATGGACCTTTCCGGACTCGCCGCCGCGCACTCGATCGACCGGCTCGACATCGCAGCAAACCCGGCCCTGACCACGCTCGCGCCCCTCACCGGAGTCTCGGTGGAGACGAGCGTCCTTGTGTACGCGAATCCGTCTCTCGTCGATCTACGTGGGCTGGAGTCGATCACGTCTCTTCTGGGTCTCTCGATCGACAACAACGAGAGTCTCGAGTCGATGGCCGGGCTGGACAATCTGCAAGAGGTGACGTACGGCGGGGGCGTTCGCGGGAACCCGTCGCTCTGTCAGAGCGACGCCGAGACCTGGGCCGCGCAGCTCCCCTCGACGGTCTTCCTCGACATCCGGGACAACGCCGAATGCATTCGCTGACGACGCGTCTACGCCGGTCGCACTGGCCGCACCAGTACCTCTCGCCGCGCCCGGCACCCACCGTCGTGCTTCTCGTGCTCGGGACCCTGCTCGTCGTCGGGTCTGCCGGTTGCGGGAAGGACGTGACCGAGATCGTCGGAACGCTGGACCTTCCCGGTAGCTACAGACTCGAGAGCCAGGAACAGCTCGAGAACCTCCGCGGCGTGCGGCGAATCCACGGCTCACTCGAACTCCGGGGAACGGGAATCCTCGACCTGTCTCCCCTCTCGGACCTCGAGTACGCTGCGAACCTGCGCTTCGACGCCTGTGACGCTCTCGGCGATCTCCGAGGGCTCGGAGCACTTCACGAGGCCGGCGTACTCCAGGTCTATCGGTGTAGTGGCCTCGACGACCTCTCCGGTCTCGAATCGCTGCAGCTCGCGGAAACGATCGAGATCTCGGAGAACAACGGTCTGCAGGATCTCGGTGGACTCGCGGCCTTGGAGTCCGTCGGCACTCTCCAGGTCGACTGGAACCCGTCGCTCACGAGTGTCGAAGGGTTGTTGTCTCTCGCTGCCGCGGACCGGCTGATCCTCCTCTCGAATGCAGTCCTTCCCGATCTGCGGGGCTTGGGCGATCTGCGTACGGCTGGGACGCTTTCCGTGCGGGGGAACCCTTCGCTCGAGAGCCTCACAGGTCTCGAGTCGCTCCGCACCTTGTCCGCTCTCGTCATCGAAGAGAACGCGCAATTGGGTACGCTGGAGGGACTGGAATCGCTCGAAGAGCTGGGGTCGTTCACGGTCCAAAACCAGGCGCTGGTGAGTCTGGAAGGCATGGACGGTGTCACGAGCCTGACGACGGCCTCGTTCCGCGCCCTCCCTCTCCTCCAGAGCCTCGCGGGCCTGGGATCCCTGCGTGAGGCAGAGGCCATCGAGATCGTGGAGTGCCCAGCACTCAACAACCTCGCCGGCCTCGCCTCGCTCGAGCGGTTGGGAGAGCTGAGGCTCACGTCCTGCCCCAACTTCCTCCGGTTCACCGGTCTCGAGAACCTGACCGAGCTCGGTGGGATCGCCCTCACCGACATGAGTGCGTTCATGGACTACCGGGGCGGGACACTTCCTCCAATCGTCTCGCTGAAGCTCGAACGGATGCCTGTGTCCGCACTCCCGGCGCTCACCTACGCCGACACGCTGCAGCTGATCCAGCTGACGGACAACATCGGCCTCTACGACCTGACGGCACTGGGCGGCGCCGAAGTTCTCCAGGCTCTCGTCCTCCAGAATCAACCTGCGCTGGAATCGCTCGAGCCACTGGCCGGGACCGAGATCCGCTCCCACCTGGAGATTCGAGATTGCCCCGGCATCACCAGCCTGAGCGGACTCGGCCGCGTCACTTCCCTGGACCACCTGTGGCTCCGGAACGACGATGCGCTCGTCTCGCTCGCGGGCCTCAGCAACTTGGAGCTGGTGTCCGGGAGCCTCGAAGTCACCCGCAACGGGAATCTCTGTCAGAGCGCAATCGACGAATGGTTGTCCCAGGTTGAGGTTACGGGGACGACCACACTGGACTCGAATGCGGAGTGCCTGCGCTGAGTCCTCGCGGGCGGCGGGCGGGTAGTCTGCGGCTCCGGGAACACGGAGCCGCCTCGGACCTGCAGGTCTCGAGTCCCCCGGCACAAGTCGTTGGCTGAGACCCCCGGTCGGTGCCACCCTCGGCGGTTCCCCTGTGCGATCCGTTCCCGAATCGGTGTTCTAGAGGTACGACCCAACCTCACGAGGAGTCCTGCCATGCACCGTCGTATCCATCATCTCGTCCGCAGTGCATTCTGGGTGGCTGTGGGCGTCCCGTCTCTCGTCGCTTTGCTGGGTTCCTCGCTGTTGGGGGCACGTCCCGCCCTCGCCGCGATCCCCGCCTTCGACTCCGAGATCGTCGATGCCGGGAGCGGAGACACCGGCCTCTACGCCTCGCTCCGACGCGACTCCTCCGGCAACCTCCATGTCGCCTACTACGACTCGGACCTCGAGGGACTTCGCTACGCCTGGCAGTCCGGCGGCGAGTGGCACTTCGAGACCGTCGATGCGTCGTCCTGGTGCGGTTGGTTCTCCACGCTTGCGTTGGATTCGAACGATGAGCCGCACATCCTCTATCGGGACGTCTCCAACTCACGTGCAAAGTACGCCGTGCGATCCAACGGCGTCTGGGCGTTTGAAACCCTCCCCCAGACGGGTGTAGCGGCGATGGACCTGGTGCTCGACGCCCAGGACGCGCCACACGTGTCCATGCACTACACGCCGTCGGTCGACCTGCTCTACGCGACCAAGGCGACCGGCAGCTGGGTCGTCGAGACGGTCGAGACGGCGGGCAACACGGGCGCGGCCGCATCGATCGCACTCGACTCCATGGGTCGTCCCCACATCTCGTACGACCAGTTCGATGGCGTCCACATGCTTCGTCACGCGTTCCGCAACACCAACGGCACCTGGACGAGAGAGACCGTCGACAGTGGCTTGACCGTCGGACAGTTCACATCGATAGCCATCACACCGGGGAACGAGATCCACATCGCGTACTCCGTCGGCGGCGCGACTGATGACCTGCGCTACGCGAAGTTCCGGACGTCCTGGAGCACGGAGACCGTGGACTCCGCAGGCGATGTGGGTGGCCATGCCTCGATCGCCCTCGACGGTACGAACCCCGAGATCGCCTACGAAGACGCAACGAACGGAACCCTGCGCCTCGCGGTTCGGAACGGTGCGAGCTGGGATCTCGAGACTGTCGACAATGCCGCCGTGACCGGCCTCCTCCCGTCCAACCTCGCCGGCAGCTCGCGCGCGATCGCCTACTACTCCACGGCGAACACCAGCCTGGAGCTCGCGACGTACAGCGCCGGAAGGTGGGGCTACCAGACACTCGACGAAGGCGGTGACGTCGGCCCGTACAGCTCGCTCGCGCTCGGCCCTTCGGCCGGCTCCGGCACGGGCTCCGCGAACTCGCCGCGCATCGCCTACCAGGACGCCGTGCACGAGGACCTCCGGTTCGCATCGTGGAACGGTACGGACTGGGACATCGAACTCGTCGACACCGGCACGTCCACCGGATTCTTCGCGTCGCTCGCCCTGGACGGATCGGGCGATCCGCACATCGCCTACTACGACGCGATGAGCGACGACATCCTCTATGCCTCGAAGAGCGGCACCTGGTCGAGCGAGATCGTCGACGGAGGCCGCACCGACGGCCAGTGCGACCTCGCGATCGCGGCTGACGGCACGCCGATGATCAGCTACCGCGACCCGCTCGGCGGCACGTGTCGGTTCGCGGAGTTCGTCAACGGGTCGTGGTCGCTCCTCCCCGTCGACGGATCCGGTGACGCCGGCTACGACACCGCAATCGCCTGCGACTCCGCGAGCGAGCCTCACATCCTCCATCGGTGGGGCTCGTTCCTCCGTCATGTGTGGAGAGACAACGGGGGGTGGCAGGGCGAGAACGTCACGAACATGCAGTTCAACGGCTACGGCAACGACATCGTGGTGGACGCGATGGACGACCTCCACGCGAGCTTCCTCCGTCGCGACACAGGTGAGCTCTACTACGGCATCCGTCCGAGCAGCGGCGGCGGCTGGAGCGTGGAAGTCGTGGACACCGGCCTCTTCGGAACATGGGAGTCGTCGATCGCGATCGGTCCGAACGGGGAGCCTCGCATCGCCTACTACGATCCCAACGGCAAGGACCTTCGCTACGCCCTTCGCGACGGCGGCACCTGGGAGACCGGCGCGATCGACACGAACGAGACCGTCGGCCGGTTCCCGTCGGTCGCGTTCGGCAGCGACGGACTCGCCCGCGTCTCCTACCACGACCCGAGCGAGCGCGTGCTCCGGATGGCCACGGAGATCGGGGCCAGCGACGTCGCGATCGGCTCCGGGCCGGGCGGGGTGGCCGGAACCGGCGGCTCCGGTTGGTCGCTCCTCGTCGCTCCCAACCCGGCGCGATCCGAAGGGACGACGATCCGTTGGACGTGGTCCGGGGATGGCACGGGTGACGTCGTGAGCGGGGGCGGCCTCGTGGGCGATGCCGACGACCCGGTAGGCGTCGTTTGGAGCGGGGCCACGGGCGCCGACACGCGTAGTAACTCTCTATCCATCAGGATCTTCGACGCCCAGGGCAGAGTCATTCGCACGCTCGAAGGTCGCTCGGGCAACGCCCCCAACGGCCCGACCAGGGCGGTCGGCGAGGTCCACTGGGATACCCGAGACGATCGGGGCATCCCGGTTCCATCGGGTGTCTACTTCGTCAATCGGAACGATCGACAGGCTCGGTTTGTCGGTGGCACGCGCATCGTCGTGCAACGCTGACCTCCGAATCCCCCGCCCGGCCAGCTCCCGTTGAGAGCGCCCAACGAACTGGCCATTGGTCTAAGTATCTCTCGTAGAAAGAAATAGCCACTTTCGTTGCCATGTCGTCGAAATGGAGGCAAAATCAACGACATGGTTACGGAAGTGAAGCGACTGCTCCTTGCGCCGTCCACGAGCTTCTTCCTCTTCGGAATGCGAGGTGTGGGCAAGACCACGTGGGCCGCGCATGAGTTCCCCGATGCGCGCCGAGTCGACCTGCTGAGGGAGGCGGTCTATCAGGAGCACCTGGCCGATCCCCGTCTCTTCCGACGTGAGCTTGCAGACGTAGCCTCGGAAGACTGGGTGGTCGTCGACGAGATCCAGCGCCTCCCGGCACTGCTAAACGAGGTCCACTCACTCATCGAAGAACGAGGAGTTCGATTCCTTCTCCTCGGATCCAGCGCGCGGAAGCTGCGACGGGCCGGAGTGAACCTGCTCGGCGGCCGAGCTCTCCAGCGGACGTTGTCGCCGTTCCTCCCTTCCGAGCTTGGCTCCGAGTACGACCTAGAGGAGGTGCTCACCTTCGGCAGCCTGCCGCTCATATGGAACGCTCCCTCGAAGCGGGAGCAACTGGAAGCCTATGTGCAGCTCTATCTGAAGGAGGAGATCCAGGCGGAAGCCCTCGTGCGGAACCTCCCCGGATTCGCACGATTCCTCCCGATCGCCGCACTCTTTCACGGTCAGGTCCTCAACATCGAAGGCCTTGCGCGGGACGCCGGGGTCGCGAGGAGCACGGTCCAGGGCTACCTAGACATCCTCGAGGACACGCTCATCACCTTCCGGCTCCGGGCGTTCGAGGGACGTCTTCGAGTCAAGGAGCGGAAGCACCCCAAGCTCTACTGGCTCGACAACGGTGTCGCCCGGGCCGCCAAGAAGCAGCTCCACCCTCCGTCGTCCGAGGAAAAGGGCAGCCTCTTCGAGGGGCTCATCGCACAGATCCTTCGCGCTTACAACCAGCTCGGCCGCGAGCTCTACGACGAGCTCTACTACTGGGCGGTTGGAAAGGACGCGACCGAGGTCGACTTCCTCCTCCAGCGGGGAGACCGGTTCCTGGCCATCGAGGTGAAGGCCCGGGATCGACTCGACTCCTCCTGCTTCGCCGGACTCAAGGCCATCCACGAACTCCCAGGAGTCACCCGACGGATGGTCGTCTACCTCGGCGACCGGGAGTACCGGCACGAGGCCGGAATCGACGTCGTCCCATTCGGACGGTTCGTGGAAGAAGTCGACCGGGGCCTGTGGGCGGCGGACTGAATCGCCGTCATGGCCCGGGCTATCCTCAGGCTGGCCCGGCAGCACCCCACGCACCGGACTGCCTTCCGGCCGGTCCCGAGGCACCGCAGCCAGCGCTCGTTCCTTCCCTTCGGCTGGCGTGCCGGCGCACCAGCGGGGCCGACACCTGCCGGCCAAGCCGACCAGCGCCGGGGGATCCGCCCCCCACTACGGGAACCCCTACCCACACAACGCTTCACCCGTCTCCGCCCTGGCGATAGGATCGCCGGGTTGGTTTCGAACCGCTTCCGCCCGCCCGGTTCGGGGGGTGTCAGGAGACTCAAGAGCATGAAGGACGTGATCCTGGAATACATCCGCAACGAGTACCTGGAAGACGATGACGATGACATCGATCTCGACGAGAACACGCCCCTCATCTCGAGCGGCATCGTCGACAGCTTCAGCATGGTCAGCTTGAAGCGGTTCCTGGAGAAGAAGTACTCGATCAGCATTCCCGACGACGAAGCCACTCCGGAAGCGTTCGACACCGTGACCAAGATCATGGTGCTGGTCGAGAAGCACCGGAAGTAGGTCGAGACCTCGCCGCCCTTCGCCCATCGGGCCACCAAGACAAGACCGGGCAACGCGTCCTCGAACGGACGGGTCCCGAGGTTCGCCGCCGAGCCACTCGGCCCGTCGCCGGCGACCAGCAGCCGCGTGAAACGGCAGGAAGGAAGGAGGCGCCGCATGGCGTACTCGAGCAACGTCAAGGACCGCTACAGCTCAGACCTGAACGAGATCCGCGAGAAGGGGATCTACAAGGAAGAGCGGTTCATCCACACTCCGCAGTCGTCCACGATCGGCGTCGAGTATCCGTCCGGTCAGCCGGTCAAGCAGGTCATCAACCTCTGCGCAAACAACTACCTCGGCCTCTCGAGCCACCCCGAGGTGATCCAGGCCGCGCACGAAGGTCTCGACTCCCACGGCTACGGCATGTCGAGCGTTCGCTTCATCTGCGGCACCCAGGACATCCACCGCGAGCTCGAGCAGCGCCTGACGAAGTTCCTCGGCACGGAAGACACGATCCTCTTCGCGAGCTGCCTCGACGCCAACGCCGGCGTATTCGAAGCGATCCTCGGCCCCGAAGACGTGATGATCTCGGACCGTCTCGTCCACGCGAGCATCGTCGACGGAATCCGCCTCTCGAAGGCGATGCACGACACCTACAAGCACGCGAACATGGAGCACCTCGAGCAGAAGCTCCAGGAGCACCAGGACAAGCGCACCCGCGTCATCATCACCGACGGCGTCTTCTCCATGGACGGCGACATGGCCCCGATGGACGAGATCGTCGCCCTCGGCGAGAAGTACGACGCCATGGTCTTCACCGACGAGTGCCACTCCACCGGCTTCATCGGCAAGACCGGCCGCGGCGTGCCCGAGCACTTCGGCGTCCACGGCAGGATCGACATCATCACCACCACGCTCGGCAAGGCCCTCGGCGGCGCGAGCGGCGGCTGCGTCTCCGGACGCAAGGAGATCGTCGAGCTCTGTCGACAGAAGGCACGGCCCTACCTCTTCAGCAACGCCGTCGCCCCGTCGATCGTCACCGGCGCGATCAAGGTGCTCGATATCCTCGAAGCGAGCACGGATCGCCGGGACAAGCTCGAAGAGAACACCGCGTTCTGGCGGAAGGGACTCACCGAAGCCGGCTTCGACATCAAGGACGGCGAGAGCCCGATCGTCCCGATCATGCTCTACAACGCGAAACTCAGCCAGGACATCGCCCGCGACCTCTTCGCGGAAGGCGTCTACGTGATCGGCTTCTTCTTCCCCGTCGTCCCCGCCGGCGCCGCCCGCATTCGGACCCAGATGACGGCCGACGTCGACATCCCGACGCTCGCCAAGGCGCTCGAGTCGTTCAAGAAGGTCGGGGCGAAGTACGGGATCCTCGGGCTGAAGAAGAAGGAGATCGTGGAGAAGTTCGGGCTGTAGGAGATCTGGCTGTTGAGACGCCGCGCGATGTGGGCCATCCGTACGCTAGCGGACTACCGCACGGTCAGAAACGATCCATGCGGCTCCAGATCGACAGGTAGAGCCGATTCTGGAGCCGATTGGAGCCATTTGTGTGGAGCGGTGGAGCCATCCCTCCCCCTCGGTCACAGCCTCTAAGTTCCTTGCTAGAAACCGTCTACCACGTCTGTGTCACCGATTAGGCCTGTGACCCTAGCCACAGGCCCCGCCTGCAATCGCCGGGACCGGATCGGACCGGAGCGCCAACTCCCATCTCCTCCTCCTACCCTCCCTATACGTGATGCTTTGCATTGCTTCTGCAAATTATCATGCTATTTTGCAGCACATGTTCAGCCGATCCGCGAAGCTCCCGTCCCCTGGGTCTGAAACCTACTTCCTTTGGGGAGCCCGTCAGACGGGCAAGAGCACTCTGCTTCGGCAGACCTATCCGAGCGCACTCTGGATCGATCTTCTCAAGGCGGATGAGTTCCGCCGCTACCTGTCGCACCCGGAGCTGCTTCGTCAGGAGTTGGAAGCGGCTGGACCGGACCGGTACGACCAGGTGGTGATCGATGAGATACAAAAGGTACCCGCGCTGTTGGACGAGGTGCACTGGCTCATCGAGAACCGAGGGGTCCATTTCGCTCTCTGCGGCTCGAGCGCCCGCAAAGTCCGGCGTGGTTCGGCGAATCTCCTCGGAGGGCGAGCGGTGCGCTATGAACTCCATGGTCTGTCCGCGCACGAGATCGGTTCGCAGTTCGACCTGGGTCGAATGCTGAATCAGGGCTACCTGCCTCGATTCTACGAATCGAGTCACCCACGGAAGCTCCATGAAGCCTATGTCGGCGACTACCTGAAGGAGGAGATCGCGGCGGAAGGATTGGTGCGCAACCTGCCGGTGTTCTCAGAGTTCCTGAGTGCCGCTGCCCTCGGCGACGGAGAGATGATCAACTTCTCGAACATCGCACGAGAGTGTGGAGTCGCCACGAACACGGTGAAGAGCTACTTCTCCATCTTGGAAGACACCTTGGTCGCCCGATGGCTACCTGCGTATCGTAAGCGGCCCAAACGGCGCGTGGTCGGAGCTCCAAAGTTCTACCTGTTCGACGTTGGAATCGTAAACCGACTCGCCCGACGCGGGACGCTCGAGCCCGGTTCCGAACTCTACGGGAAGGCGTTCGAGAACTGGGTCCACCACGAGCTCACATGCTACAACTCGTACGCCGAGGCCGATGCGGAGCTTTTCTACTGGCGACTCACGACCGGAGCCGAAGTCGACTTCGTCGTCAACGACATGGAGGTGGCCATCGAGGCCAAGGCCACGGGTCGTCTGACGAACGATCACCTCAAGGGTCTCCGTCGGATCATCGAGGATCATCCGTCGGTTGGGAGACGCGTCATCGTTTGTCTCGAGCCGAAGGCACGACGCACGGATGACGGAATCGATGTCTTGCCGTTTGGGGTCTTCATCCAGCAGCTTTGGAGCGGCGAGATCTTCTGAACGGGTGAGGACTTCGGCGCCTTCGCCCGGTTCAACCTGGAGGACTCAGCTGCGCGCCGACCGATCCGGGTCGGCCGGACGCAATCGCGCATTGGGTTCCCTGAGGCGGGAACAACCAAACGAGGCACCTCATGCCCCCACGAGACATCTCTGTCCTGGTGATGCCCATCCCGGCATGCCCTGAGTTGGAGGCGTTCCGAAGCGCAGAGATGAACAAGCCGACGGAGATTCTCGGCCCTCACGTTTCGATCCTCGGCCCCTTGGTGCCGCAGGACCTCACTCCCCCGATCATCCAAGGGATCGCGAAAGTAGTCGCGACGCATGCAAGCATCGGAACACTCCTGGAGCAGTTCTGCGTGTTCGCGGACGTTCCGGCCCTGTACCTGAGCGTCTATCCCGTGACTCCATTCGAGGCACTCCGCGATGCCATCCTGAGAGTGCTGCCCGATCACGAGCCGGAGTTCAGAGGCCCAACCTTCCACGTGACTCTCGCAATCGGCTTCGACCTCGGCAGCCTGCCGGAGCTGATGACACGGGCACATGCTCAGCTGGACGCCGTTGTTCCCCTCGAGATCAAACTCCAAGAAGTCGTGTCGTTCGATCGCCTGGGAGGGAAGTGGACGGCTCGTGAGACGTTCCGTTTGCGGGATGATGACCACGGCACCAGCCCGCCCGATCTAGGCAACCTCTAGCTCCCTACGGAACCGGCACCGCAGGAGGCCAACAGTGAACACGGAACCCAGATGCGTGATCGTCTCCGGCCGACCTGGATCGGGGAAGACCACTCTGGCCGGTGAACTGAGCAGGCGACTATACCTGCCGAAAGTCAGCCGAGACGAGATCAAGGAAGGATACGTCGGGACCTTCGGTGTGCGACACGACCAGCTTCCGAAGGAGACGAACGGACGAGTCAACGAGCTGTTCTTCGATACGGTTCTGAGCCTGCTCGAAGGCAAGGTCTCCGTCGTGGCCGAAGCCGCGTTCCAGCACAAGCTGTGGGCATCAGCCATTCCGCGACTACGGAATGTCTCCCGCGTCTTCATCGTCGTATGCGATTTGGATGCCGAGACGAGCGCGAGGCGGCATCTCGAACGAGGTCTTGCGGATCCCAACCGGGAGTTCTTCCACGGCGATCATCGAGTGGAGGTCTACCGGAAGACCGGACGCTTCCTACCTGGCGCAACGTATGATGCTCCCCACTTCGACGTCCCGACCCTCCACGTTTCGACCCTGGAGGGGTACATGCCGGGGATCGATCGCATCGTGGAGTTCGTCGGCGGTGGTCCGGGCACCAGCGGCAACGACTGACCACATCGAAACAATCGGGGGGGGGCGCGGGACGGGTGTCGGCCGCGAACACCGCGTCAGAACACCGTGTTCTCATTCGCTGACTCCTCCGGCACCGGCTGCACCACATCCCAGTGCTCCACGATCCGGCAGCCATCCACTCGGAAGATGTCGACCACGGCGAACCCGAGGTCTTCCGGCGTCGCCTGACTGTGGTAGTGGACCACGACCAGGTCCTCGGACGCGATGATGCGGTGGATCGTGAAGATCCGGTCCGGGTAGCGGGCGAAGAGTCCCTCGAGGAACGAGATGACCGCCTCGCGGCCGTCGGGAAGGGTCGCCTTGTGTTGGATGTAGTCCGAGACCACCCAGGTCTCGAAGGCCTTGCGGACGTCCTTCTTCTGGAAGAGCGTCTCGAGGAACTGCTCGACGACCTCGCGAGGCGAGAGGGTGCAGTCCGTCTGAGATGGCGAGGCTGACGCGGCTGACGCGGCTGGTGGAGCTGGCGAAGCTGACGGAGTCTCAGAAGCCCGCACGGGAGTCGCCAGTAGTGCCCCTACGGACAGAGAAGCGAACACCATGCGCACGAGCGTGATTCTCATGAACACCCCCAAGAATTAGCGGATCGTCTCGACGGTTTGACCGACTATACTGCACCCGGCGACGGCACGCCGGGCCGATGTCGCGCCAACCATCAACGCTAGCAACAAGACCGCCTCGATCCGCGTCACGGGCACCTGGCCGCCGGGTGCCGTTCCTCGCGTGTCAGGTCAGTCGATGAACTCAGGCTACGAACAGAGACGCAAAGGAAGACGCGAATCCCAATGAAGATCCACTACCTCGAGATCGTGACCCGTGACGTCGACGCCGTTTGCGCAGCCTACGCCCAGGCAAACGGCGTGACATTCGGCGACAGCATCGCAACCCTTGGCGGCGCACGTACCGCAAAGCTCGCGGACGGCAGGACCCTGGGAGTTCGGGCACCAATGCACGACGCCGAGAAGTCCGTCGTGCGACCCTACATGCTCGTGGGCGACATCGCGGCAGCCGTAGCTGCTGCGGAGAAGGCGGGCGCCATGATCGCGCTCCCGCCTATGGAGCTCCCTGGCCACGGCACCTGCGCCATCTTCATCCAGGATGGGATCGAATCCGGACTTTGGCAGCTCTGACCGAGGAACTGGAACTACGACGCGGAACGAGGACGCGGAACCAGCACGTGTCACGAGGACTTGGGACGAGGCCTCCAGAGCGAGGCGCCTCCAACGACCCCACGAATGCGCCGGAGAGCTCCATGAAGCACGACAGAATCTGCGTCAACCTTCCCGTAGCCGATCTCGACCGTTCGATCCGCTTCTATGAACAGCTCGGGTTCGAGAAGCACCCTTTCTTCGGCGGTCCGGATTGCCAGTGCATGATCGTCACCGATCACATCCACATCATGATGCACCTCGCGGACAGCCTGAAGCAGTTCACTCCGCATGACGTCGCAGATCCGAGCCGCGCTACCGGAGTGGTTCTCTCTCTCGACTGCGAGACGCGGGAGCGCGTCGACGAGATCGTCGCAACGGCCGTCGCCAATGGTGGCGGCACCTATGACTCGCCGCAGGACTTGGGATTCATCTACACCCACGGCTTTGTCGACGCAGATGGGAACGTCTGGCGAGTCAACTACTTCGATCCGAATGTGCCGCTTCCGGGGCAGTGAGTGTCGACAACCGCTAGGCACTCGGGCGAGAACGATGAACGAGTGAGGAGACGGGACCGGTCATGAAGATCGTCCACAAGGCCTGCCCCTGCGTCCTCAGGACAGGACGAGGAAGAGCCGAGATCCTCGTGTTCCGCCATCCGCTCGCGGGAATCCAGGTACCAAAGGGAACGGTGGAGGATGCCGAGGCAATCGACGATGCGGTGCTTCGAGAGCTGAGGGAGGAGACCGGCGTGACCTGCGCGCGCATCGAATCGAAGATCGGCGAGTTCGATCGACACGTCGGTGCCGGCGAAGACGAAGGCGGTGAGTTGGAGCGGCACGTCTGGCATGTCTACCACGTCAGCACTGACGAGGAGCGGCCGAGATGGACCCATCGGCCGACAGGGGGAGGAGTCGAGTCGAAGTTCGAGTTCGAGTGCTTCTGGCATCGTCTCGGCGACAGCGACCCTGGCTTTCATCCCGTGTTTCGGAGGGTTCTCGACCTGTGTCTTCAGTACATGGTCGAGGGCTCGTCGTCGCACCATGGAACGGTTGGCACATGACCAAGATTCGCACTCCACAGCCGCTGGTTACTGCCCCTCCGGCTGACGTCCTCCTCTTGGGCACCTACCACATGGCAAACCCCGGACGAGACGTCATTCGGTTCGTTGCAGATGATGTCCTCTCGGATCATCGGCAAGCCGAACTCGCCGACCTGGTAGCCAGCCTCGCAGAGTTTCGCCCGACCAAGGTCTGCGTCGAGGTTACGCCGGAGTCTCAGCGCGAACTCGACGACGCGTTCGAGCGATTCCTTTCCGGTGCGCTGGAACAACGGAGAGACGAAGTCGCTCAGGTCGCGTTCCCCCTCGCCCGGTCTGCTGGACTCAGCACTGTTCACGGAATCAACGACACCTCACAGATGCGCTGGGACGGTCTGGAAGCATTCCTCGAAGAGCATCCGGAGGAACAGCGCCGGTTCCACGAGTTCCTGATCCGATCCCAAGAGGCCGCAGACGAACGATCACGTCGGCTCGCTACTTCATCGATCCGAGACTTCCTGCGGGAACGGAACCATCCAGAGTCTCTGCGGAGCGACGCTGCATTCTACGTCGATGCTGCCGGACTTGGAGGCGTATCGGAGCATCGTGGAGCGGAGATGCTCACGAGTTGGTACGCGCGGAACATCCGGATCTTCTCGAACCTGTGTGGCGTCACGGAAACTGATGATCGTATCTTCATCCTGATCGGGGCGGGGCACGTTTCCATTCTCCGGAAACTCATCGGGCTGTCTTCTCGACACCGCCTCGTCGATGTCGCGAGCTACTTGTAAATGACTGGGTCAGGAGTCGGTGTTGCCTTCCTTTGAGCTTCACGACGCCATCGGAACCCTCGGCGTTCTCCTCATCGTCTCGGCGTACCTCCTGCTGCAGCTCGGACGCATGTCGCCCACGAGCATCAAGTACTCCGTGACCAACGCGTGCGGCGCGGCGCTCATCCTGGTCTCGCTGACCTACGAATTCAACATCTCCGCGTTCATCATCGAGGCCTTCTGGCTGCTCATCTCCGTGGTAGGTATCGGCCGTGCTGTCATCGCGCGGCGAAGGACGAAGCAGGTCCCTGACCCGGGTGGCAACGTTCCCTATGAGTGACGAGCCGACACGAGATCACGACCGCTCCCATCGTGAGCGCTGGGAACGCGCCCCCAAGCACGTCCTCAGCGCTGCTGCCGTCGTCGTCAACTCCGCGAACGAACTCCTGCTCGTCCGCTCTCCTCGTCGGGGTTGGGAGATGCCGGGCGGGCAGGTCGAACAGGGCGAATCGCTCCGAAAGGCCGCGATCCGCGAAACTCTCGAGGAGTCGGGCGTCGAGATCGAGATCGTCGCCTTCTGTGGTGTGTTCCAGACCGTGACGCGGAGCGTCTGCAACTTCCTCTTCCTCGGTAGGCCGACGGGTGGAAGCCTGCGAACGAGCGACGAAAGCCCCGAAGTCGGGTGGCATCCACTGCCGGATGCACTAGATCTCGTGACGTACCGGACGTTTCGGCGGCGGATCGAACTGTGCCTGGACGAGTCGTCGTGGCCGTTCCTGGTCGAGTACGAATTGCCGATGGAGTCACCGCTGGAATGAGCGCCGGTGACTGCCGGCGCGCACGGTAGTCTTCACCGTCCCGGCACGACGCCGCTCACTCCACCTGGCACATCGGCGACGACTCGGCCTCGGCGATCAGTGCATCCAGATCCTTCTCGAAGTACTGCGCCTTCCACCCCGGAAGAAGTCGATCGAGTAGGTACGCTTTCCCCATTCCGAGGTAGTAGAAGGCCATCCGCCCGGACACGCCTTCCCCCACGAACCGGATCGGGTTGAGATCGCTCGCGTAGGTGTCCCGGAGTCCCTCGAAGGATGCCTCCGGAAACTCGCGGGAGAACGCCTCACCCGGCGAGTACGGCGTGTCGTCCGAAGCAAGGAGAGCGAGGCTGCGTTCCGTGTAGCGCGCCACCCCTTCGTGCCACTCCATCCACTTCTTGTAGACGAACGCGAGGGAATCGGAGAACACGCTCGGGCCCAGTTGGTCGACATGCCGAAGCAGTCCGACGGTGCGGCGGGCGGTCGCCGGTGGTAGCGAGTCCGCGCTGCAGCCAAGAAACACTTCCTCTCCGTCGAGCCGAAGCAGGGAGAGAACAGCATCGTCGTCATATGGGAAGGGGAACGAGAGCTCGTGCTCCATCGCGTGCGCTCCGACGAACGGCTCGACCACCCGGTCGGGTCGTACCCGCTTCTGCCAGACGTGGAACATCTCGTGGTTGGCCAAGACCACCCAACGCGCCATGTCCGAATCCGGCGACGGGCGGGAGACGACGACGGTCATCGTCCCTTCGTAGGGAAACGCGGCGAGGTAGAACGTGCTGTCGGTGCTCGCCGCCGCGAGGACGGGTTGCCCACGAAACGTCTGTCCCGTCATCACGAACTGATCCGGTGGAGACGGATGGCCGATCAGGAACTCCTGGCTACCGGTCTTGTAGAGCACCGGCGTCTCCATCGGTCCCCAGGTCGGCCACACTTCGGAGCCGAGCTCCGCCTGGAGCCGGAATGCCTCCTCGAGCAGCGCGACGTCAGACGCGTCGAGCCCGCCTGAGGGAGCGAGTCCGTCCGAGGACGCGAGCCCTCCTTCCGACACGAGCCCGCCTGCGGACGCGAACCCACCGGCGTCGTCGGGCTGACCTGCGGCGATCGCCGGAAGGACGACGGCACCGACCAGCCACAGGAGAGCGCCACATACTGCCCGGCCTCCACCATCTGACCTACGAAGTCGTCGACAATGCGATCGACTCTTGCCCGGGACACGCAAACGAGATTCGCACACTTCCGCCTCCCCCTATCGGTGGCACCTCGAATCGGACTGGAGGGGTGCCAATCGTGACACGCCCCCGGTTCTGACGGGCAAAGAGACCGGAGTGTTCACGCTCGTGCCGCGGCCGGTGCAGACAACGGAGGGAGGACCGTGGGCTTGGATCGTTGGGTTCCTCTTCGCACCATCCCTACGCCATCCGCACTGAGTCAACCACCTCAACCGTTCGCAATCCTCCACGCCGTCTCCGCCCCACTGAAGAGCGCGCCTTCCATGTAGCCGACGAACCGGTAGCACGCATGCTCTCCGGCGAAGTGGAGCGGACCCATTCCGGCGCGGAGCACCGGTCCCATCGTCGTGACCTGGCCGGGTGCAGGGAAGGAATACGCCGCGCGCACCCACGGGTCGTTCGGCCAATCCATGAACCGGCTCCGAACCCGCTGTTCCGTGAATCCCGGGAGGACTCCTTCGAGCGCCTTCGCCATCTCTCTGTCGCGCGTGGCCGCGTCGAGATCGAGGAGATGCCGGGATGCCCCGGCGCCCGCGAAGGACGTGAGGACGTAGTGGCCGGCGCCGCTCTGCGCATCGGTCGCTTCCCAGGTGAGGCCGGCGATGTCGTCCGAGAGTGCGTACTGAGAGAGGCCGCTCTCGTACCAGAAGCGGGACCGCACCTCGGAGAGGTACTTCGTGTTCGTGCCCATCTGCGGCCGGAGCGACGCTGGCAGGCTCGGCGTGATCGCGATGCGGGACCAGACGCTCGGAGGCACCGCGAGGACGACGACGTCGGCTTCGTAGCTGCCTCGCGTGGTTCGCACCGTGCAGTGCGACGCTTGGGAAACGTGGGCACCGCCGAAACCGGAGGTCCCGTGGACCTCGATGCTCTGAACCGGCTCCTCGAGGTAGATTCGCTCCGCACCGATCGCTTCCGCGAGGCGGAACGCGAGCTGCTGGTTGCCGCCGGCGCACCGGTAGACCTCGCTCTCCGTCCAGTAGGCATCGAGCCCTCCTCCCTTCACTTGGAGAAGGTTGCCGAGGTAGCTCTGGGCCGCGAGTGGGACGCCGTTGTTGAACGTGGTCTCCGTATCGACCGCATAGCGTCCGATGTCCGAGATCGTGACGCCTGCGAGCCAGTCTGCCGTGGACATCTGGTCGAGTCGGGCCGCGTGGGGCATCGACCAGGGTTCCTCGAGGTCGATGGGAGCGGCGTCGACGGTCATGAGCGAGTACGCAGCGTCCATCTCCTCATAGAGCGCTTCTGTGTCGGCGTCCGAGAGCAGCTGACCACGAAGGCGCACCGGGGTCGCGTAGTCCTCGTCCTCCGAAACGTCCAACATCTCGAGACCGAACCGGTCTGCGTACGTCATCCAGGTGGGATGGTTCGAGCCGATCAGCTCGGCCCCACCTTCCGCGTTCCGGCCGGGGACGAAGTCGCCGAAGCTGAGGACCCGTCCACCGACTCGATTTCGGGACTCGAGGACAGTCACGTCGAAGCCCGCCTGCCGGAGCTCGAACGCACAGGCGAGCCCGGAGAAGCCTCCACCGATGACGACGACTCGCATCCGTGGACGCCGTCCCCATCCAGGCGCACCACAGGACGAAAGGAGCATCCCGCTCGAAGCGAGGAGGGACGCGCGGAGGAACTCACGACGCGAGACGCGACGTTCTTCGGTCTCGAAACGGCGGGCGAGACGGGCGAACAGAGATTGGGACACGGCGGCATCTCCTACTGGGATCGTGCGGGACCTGGTTCTGCTCGAGTGCGTGGGATCGTACTCGCGTCTGGACCGAGGTGGCAAGAGAGGCACGGAACCGGCACGAACTGGCCCTGGCGACGCCGATCCACAATCCTGCTGTACGTCGACCCTGAGTTTGATGGAAGCTGCATTCACGACGGAAGGTCGACGGCGAGGATCCAATGCGCGACAGGTCGCCGAGGCCGGAGCCATTGCTACGACATCGTTGCGCATCATTCATGACCGGAGAGAAACATGGGCCGCTTCGTGATCGCAGCATACAAGCCAAAGCCGGGCATGGAGGACGACCTCAGGGCGGTCGTTGCGAGCCACCTGGACGTGCTTCGGGCGGAGTCACTCGTGACGGATCGTCCCGCCTATGTCATGACTGCGGCGAACGGAACGATCGTAGAGGTCTTCGAATGGAGTTCGGCCGAAGCCATTGCCAAGGCACATGGCAATCCGGCTGTGCAGAAGCTGTGGGAGGAGTTCGGGCGGGTGTCCGAGTATGTTCCGCTTGCCTCTCTCGAAGAGGCCAACCAGATGTTTGCTGAGTTCGAGGCCCTGCAATGAGAACCATTGGCCTCATCGGCGGCATGAGTTGGGAATCGACGATTCCGTACTACCGCCAGATCAACGAGACCGTCAAGGAACGTCTGGGTGGTCTGCATTCAGCGAAGATCGTGCTCTACAGCGTCGACTTTCACGAGATCGAGCAACTGCAGCACGGCGGGGACTGGGACACCGCTGGTGCGATCCTGGCCGAGGCTGCTCGCTCACTCGAAGCAGCAGGTGCGGACTTCGTGGTCTTGTGCACGAACACGATGCACAAAGTAGCCGCGAGCATCGAAGCCGCCGTCACGATCCCGCTGTACCACATCGCCGATGCGACCGGCTCCGAGATCAAGCGGGCGGGTCATTCCATCGTTGGTCTGCTAGGCACGCGATTCACCATGGAAGAGAGCTTCTACCGGGCGCGATTGAGTGAGCGCCACGGTCTTCGAGTCATCGTTCCCGATTCCGAGGATCGCGACATCGTCCATCGCGTCATCTTTGACGAGCTCTGCCTGGGAGTCATCCAGCCCGAGTCTCGCAGCGAGTTCAGACGAATCATGGGCAAGCTCGCATCCGAAGGGGCACAGGCCGTCATCCTCGGGTGCACGGAGATCTCGCTCCTGGTGAGTCAGGAGGACTCGGTGGTTCCGCTGTTCGATACGACAGCCATTCATGCTCGTGCGGCCGCCGAGGAAGCTCTGCGTCCGTGACGACCGTCCCGTCTGTCGAGACGGACTTCCTTGCCCGTCCCTGAATGGCGCTACCCAGCCCAGCTCCTCCGAGTCTGGTCCAGATGCATTGTTGATGCTGGTCCTATCGACCGGTTGGAAATGGTCCAGACGCATGGCAGAGTGGGCTGGCAGGACTGAACGACGACCCCAACTGGAAGTCAAACCACATGCAAACAACCAGTTACCGCCACAGAATCTTCGATTCCGAACTCGACGAAGCTACTCCCCTCTGTGAGTGCCATCTCCATCGAAGGGCCGAAGGCCGTCGGCAAGACGGAGACCGCCCTCCACCATGCACCACGAGAGAAGTCCGGCCATGTCGATTCGTGTATCGCAAGAGGAGTCCGGTCATGTCACCTCGCATACCGCACGGGACCATACATCGCCAACTCGGCTGGGTAGTTCTCTCCCTGATCGTCGCGTTGTCCGCCTGCGCCGCCGGCCAGGACGACAGCCCGCCGATCGGGTCCGCCTCGAAAGTGGGCGACACTGCTCAGAGGGCAACCGTTGCCAAAGGCGAGATCGTCGCAGAACTCGACAAGGCGATCTGGCACGTCTTCCAAGCCGAGAACGGCGACTACTGGTTCGGGAGCCATGATCGAGGCGTGTACCGCTACGACGGGGAAACCCTCGTCAACTTCACGACGGAAGACGGACTCTGCGACAACAGCCTTGGACTCGGCAGGATTCAAGAAGACGAGTCAGGAAACATCTACTTTACTACCGCGAAGGGCATCAGCAGGTTCGACGGGACATCCTTCACCACTCTCGCCCCAATCGGAAGCGACTCCGCCACGAACGACTCCGCCACACGCGAGTGGAAACTGCAATCGGGTGACTTGTGGTTCCAGGGCCCGCAGAACGCCGGCGCGCTCTATCGGTACGATGGCGAGGTATTGCACTATCTGGAGCTCCCCAAGACCGAAGAGGGCGATGAGCACTACCGGCAGATGCCACGCGACAGATTCCCCAATGCGAACTACAGCCCGTACGACGTCTACAGCATCTTCAAAGACCGCGAGGGCAATGTCTGGTTCGGCACCGCTATCCTTGGCGCCTGTCGCTTCGACGGGGAGTCCTTTGCCTGGCTGTCTGAGAGTGAGCTGGGCAACGGTTCGTTTGGTACTCGTTCGATCATCGAGGATCGAGAAGGACAGTTCTGGTTCTGCAACTCACTGCACCGGTATGAAGTCGAACTGAGTGACACCGCCGAACCGAAGTTCCGGAAAGTGGATGGACTCCGCGACCCAAACGATCTGAGCGGAGAACTCTTCGGCGGCATCATGTCGAGCACCGTCGATAGGACCGGTGCACTGTGGATGGCGACCTATGGGGACGGAGTCTGGCGATACGACGGGGAGAGCGTCACCCACTACCCAGTTCGAGATGGCAACAAGACCGTCACTCTCTTCTCCATCTATGAAGACAACCAAGGAGTGCTCTGGCTCGGCACTCAGGAGGACGGAGTGTTCAGGCTCGACGGGACCACATTCGAGCCGTTCAGGCCTTGAGCAGAATCAATGGTCGAATCCTTCTGAGCAAGGATGACTGACCGTGTCGGACTGCCTCGGTACACCGAACCCTGCGCGGGCGGGCCACGTCGGCGCGTTCGCTATCGACGGAGGGTTACAGGTCGCTGGTCCATTCCCCTTGCCACAGCTTCTCCAGAAAGCGCCGGACGGGAACGACTCGAATCCCCTCGTGTACCCGCTCCTCCGCTTCCATGCACACGACAAGCGCGTGCTTCGGGCGGTACTCCGAGACGAACGACGTGGTCCCGCGGAGATCACGGGTGGAGAGTCGATCGGTTCCCTTCACTTCGACCGCAACGTCTCCCTCGCCGAGAACGAAGTCCACTTCCTGGCCCGACTTCGTCCTCCAGTAGCGGACTGGATACTCCTGCTCGCTGTACGAGCTGTGCGCTACGAGCTCCATGAAGACGAGATGCTCGAGTGCGCGACCGAACTGCTCCCCCCGCGGCTCCTCGATCTTCCGCTTGGTGAGCGCTCCCGCGACTCCGACGTCGAAGAGGTAGAACTTGGGAGTCCGAGACAGAGCGCGACGATCCGTCCTCCGCTTGTATGGTTCGACGAACCGACCCAGGAGCGTGTCGACCAGGATCTGGAAGTACTCCTTCACCGTTTTCGAATCGACTCCCGCATCGCGCGCGATGTTCGAGTAGTTCGTCAGCTCCCCATGGGAGTACGCAAGAGCGTCGAAGAAGCGGGAGAACGCGGGAACGCTGCGCACGAGTCCTTCTGCGAACACCTCCTCGCGCAGGTAGTCGCGAACATAGGCGAGGAGCGACTTCCTGTAGCCGGCGGTGAGGTAGTGAGCCGGGAGAAGGCCCCGATTGAGCATCCGGAGGAGATCCCAGTCTGGGAGTTCCTCACTGACCAACGGAAAGAGCTCCGCGCGCCACGCCCTTCCGCCGAGGAGATTGACGTTCCCTCGCCGGAGGCTCCGGGCGCTCGAACCGCTGAGGATGAAGCTGAGTCCACGGTTCTCGATCAGCCAGTGCACCTCGTCCAGGAGGCCCGGCACCTTCTGGACCTCGTCGACGATGATCGGCAACCGAAGCCGATCCTCGCTCGCGGCGAGGACCCGCTGTCGAAAGAGAGCCGGGTCCCGCAGCAGGTCGAAGGCCAGGTCGGTCCGCAGCAGATCGAACGAGAGGCTGTCCGGGAACCGTTCCCGCAGCAACGTCGACTTCCCGGTCTGACGCGGTCCCCAGAAGAATGTGGACCGGTTCGGCGGCAAGTACAGCTCGATGATCCGTTTCAGGTGCGACATCCGCGTGCCCTCCTGCTTGACCATATCGGAGGCCACTCCGAGAAAGTATGACTTTTTCGGAGATCATTCCGCGTAGGTTTTAGATCGAGCGCGTCCCCAGGTTGCACCGATCCAAGGAGGGAGGGGCTCTATGTCAGCGATTGTCATGCACTTGCGTTCGACAGACCTCGGGGGCATGCTCTAGGTGACGGATTCACGAACGGCGCAGATCAGACACCTACGGAAGGCTCGACATCCTATTCAACAACGCCGGCAGCGGGGTGAGAGAGATCTTTCCCGATGAGAGCGATGAGTCCTGGGACCGAGTGATTCGGTCGAACCTGACCGATACGTTACACCGTTACAAGCCGCTCTTCGATCGAGTCCAGATGTTGGAAGGGACGGGACATCCGATCGACGTCGCCAACGCGGCGCTCTTTCTCGCTTCTCAGGATTCCCCGTTCATCACGGGCGAGTTCATCCATGTCGACGGCGGAATGCCGATGAAGCTCCGAGAAGTGGGAGTCATCCGCAGTTTCGGACCTTGAACCCGTAGTGGAGCGACGTTGATGAACGAACGTCAGCAACCGGCCAAGATCATCCTGATCAACGGCGCGTCGAGCGCGGGGAAATCGACCCTCGCACGTGCGCTGCAACAGGAACTGCCCGAACCGTTCCTGCATTTATCGTTCGACCACCTGCGAACATCCGACGCTCTTCCCATGGCACGCATTCGGAACGGCACCGTGGACTGGGAGCGTATGCGCCCTGCCGTCTTCGACGGATTCCATCGCAGTCTGGCAGCCTTCGCCGAGGCCGGAAACAACCTCATCGTCGATCACATCATCGAGAGTGAGCGGTGGCGGACCGATCTGGTCGAGCTGCTCACTCCCTTCGACGTGTTCTGTGTCGGTGTGCATTGTCCCTTGCCCGAACTGGAGCGTCGTGAACGGAGTAGGGGAGACCGAAGGATCGGCGGGCTATAACCAGAAGTTGTGGATCGAGGGCCTGAGGAAGGCGGCGTATCCTTCCGTTTGAGCAAAACGGAAACCGGCACCTTGCCGGAGGAAGGACACGCCACCTGATGCTGAAGATAGTGGAGAGAGAGTCGGCCGGGAAGGTCGAAGGCGCTGCACTGGATGAGATCGCTCGGGAAGGAGCCCGCCAGATGCTGGCCCAGGCCCTGGCTGCGGAGGTGAGTGACTACCTCGAGCGTCACGAAGACGCGCGGGACGAGCAGGGTCACGCGATGGTGGTTCGGAACGGCAAGGCGCGACCGCGCAAGGTGACGGTCGGGTCAGGGACGGTCGAGGTCGAAGCTCCGAGAGTTCACGATCGTCGAGAGGGGCAGAAGTTCACGAGCCAGATCCTCCCGCCCTACATGCGGCGGTCTCCGAAGGTGAGTGAGGTGCTGCCACTTCTCTACCTCCGCGGCCTTTCGACCGGCGACTTCCAGGAGGCTCTGCCTGTGCTACTCGGAGAGGATGCGTCCGGCCTTTCTCCCTCGGCGATCACGCGGCTGATCGGACAGTGGGAGGAGGAGTACGAGCACTTCCGCCACCGCGACCTCTCCGGTGCCGAGTACGTCTACATCTGGGTCGATGGCGTTCACTTCCGCGTGCGCCTCGAAGACGATCGACTCTGCACCCTCGTCGTGATGGGTGTGAAACGGGACGGAACGAAGGAGCTGATCGCGGTGGAGGACGGGTACCGGGAGAGTGACGAGAGCTGGAGCGCGGTTCTGAGGGACCTGAGAGACCGCGGCATGGCAGCTCCGCTCCTTGCGATCGGAGACGGAGCACTCGGGTTCTGGAAGGCTGCGAGGAGCGTGTGGCCGAAGACGAAGGGGCAGAGGTGCTGGGTCCACCGTCTCGCCAACGTCCTCGACAAGCTCCCGAAGCGGCTCCAGGGCCGAGCAAAGCGGATGCTCCATGAGGTCATGAACGCTGAGAGCCGGAAGGACGCGGAGGCGTGCCTCGTCTCGTTCGAGGAGGAGTTCGGAGCGAAGTACCCGAAGGCGGTTGCCTCCCTGCGTCGAGACGAAGAGCTGCTCCTGACCTTCTACGACTTCCCAGCGGAGCACTGGCGACACATCCGATCGACGAACGCGATCGAGTCTTCGTTCGCAACGGTTCGTCTCAGGACACGTGTGACGAAGGGGGCGGGAACGCGGAGCCGAGCGTTGACGATGGCGTTCAAGCTACTCGCGATGGCGGAGAAGCGATGGCGTCGGGTGAACAAGCCCGAGCTCGTGGCGTTGGTCGCCGCGGGCGCTACGTTCGTGGATGGGACTCAGCAGACCGGAAGTCGGAAGGAAGCCGCCTGATCAGAGTCCGATCCACAACTCTTGACCATAGCCCAGGATCGGCGAAACACTGGCCGACTTCGACCGCGTTCATCGCTTCATGGAGTACGACCTCGACGTCGACTCGACCCGGCCCAATGAGAAGAACGTCGAGATCCTGATCGCGGCTTGGCAGTCGCACAGCCGCCCGACGGCGTTCGATCGCATGGCGACGCGGCGATAGTGGGCTGCGGCCTGCGAGCCCACTTCGCCTCATCGATCGCCCTCCAACTACCTCCCCGCCACCGTAACCTTCCGCACCACCCGCGCCTCCCCCGCCCGGAGCGCCGCAAAGTACACCCCGGCGCCACGCGGCCGGCATCCCACACCACTTCCCGCACCGCACCATCCCCGCTCCGCGACGACGCAACGTGCTCGACCAACCTCCCGCCCACGTCGAACACGTCCAGACTCACCGCCACGTCCGAGTGCGCCGCGAACCGGAACGTGCAGACGTCCGCCACCGGATTCGGCGCAGGCGCCGCAAGCAGCAGGTTCGACGCGATCGGCGTTCCTTCGTCATCCACGTTGGATGTCGCCGGCAGGTTCACCACCCACGCGCCTCGGCCGAACGTCGATGCGACGAGCACGCCGGACGCTTCATGGATCTCGAGGTCGGTCACGATCGCGAACGGCAAATCCGTTCCGTAGGGTTCCCAGGAATCGCCTTGGTTCGTCGTCGAGTAGACCCCGACATCGGTCGCGACGTAGACCGCGTGGTGATCCTGGGGAATCGCGATCGCGTTGACGGGAACGTCGGGGAGGTTCGCGGTTCGGTCGAACCAGGTGGCGCCGTCGTTCCCCGTGGTGAGGACGTGGACGCCGGTACCGTAGCCGGAGAGGGTGACGAATGCGCGCGCGCTGTCCGTTGGGTGTGCGGCGATCTGTGTCGGGCTTCCGGCACTGGAGAGATCCGCGACCTGACTGAAGCTCGAGCCGCCATCGCCGGACCGACGAACGGTGCCGTCTTCCATCAGGGCCCAGACGATGTTGCCGTCGACGGGACTGACGGCGAGAGCGACGGCACTCTGACCGGTGTTGTCGACGGAGCTCCAGCAGGTGGTGCACGTGCTCGCATTCGTCGCGCGGAAGATCTGCGTCAACGTGCTCGTGAACAGGGTCTCGGGGTCGTTCGGGTCGGCGACCTTCGGGGTGAGCCAGAGGCCGTCCTCGTCATTCAGCCCGGACTTCATGCTCTCGAAGGACGTGCCCCCGTCGGAGCTGCGCCTGTGGTTCCCGTTCTGGGTCGTTGCGAAGACGTAGTCGGGATCGGTCGCATGGACGATGCTGACCATGCCGTCTCCGCCGTTGACGTTCTCCCATTCGGTGCCTCCGCCGATCCGGCGCTGGACTCCGTTGTCCTGGGCTCCGCCGAAGAGGACGTCGACCGACGCGGAAGACGCGCTGGTTCCGACGTCGTAGATCTGGAAGTTCCGGAAGTCGTTGCTGAGCGCGATCCAGTTGTCGCCGTTGTCGGGCGAACGCCAGACGCCTCCGTCTCCCCAGACCCAGAGCCGACCGGGAGCGACGGGATCCCAGATTGCACCGAGGTTGTCCGCGTGGGGCACACCGCCGCTGTCGATCCGCGTGAACGTCACGCCACCGTCCGTCGACCGCATCAAGTTGACGCCACCGACGATCACCGTGTTCGGATCGTTCGGACGGATCGCGAGCGCCTGGTGGAGGAAGCTCTGGCTTCCGCTCGTGAGGTCGTGGTCCGAGTTCGTGACGGTCCAGGTTTCGCCTCGATCGTTGGAGCGGAGCACGCCGTACCAACCCGCGTTGTCGGACGAGCCGAGCAGTGCGTAGAGGATGTTCCGGTTGGAGCGACTGACGGCGATCCGCCCCCGTGACGTGTTGCTCCCGTCGTTGAACTTGTTCACCCAGGTGGCACCGCCGTCGGTCGAGACGAGGATCCCACGGTTGGATCCGTCTCTCTGGATCGCATACATCCGCTGCGTACCTGGATCGAACGCGACGTCGGTGATCTCCTCCGTGAGCAGAGTGGTCCACGTCTCTCCGAAGTCCGTGGACATGGAGAGGGAGTCCCGCGATCCCGCGTAGACAACGCCGTCCTCGGGCCGGGCCTTCACGAAGTAGTAGCCGTTCGTCACGGAGCGGTCGTACGTGATCGAAGTCTCGTACCAACTGCTGCCCGCGTCGGTCGACTTCCAGACCCCGACTCCGTCGATCCGGACGCTCCCGCCCTGTCCCTGCCCGGTCGCGACGAGGAGTTCCGCGGGATCGAACGGGTTCACCGCCACGCCGCCGACCGCGATGAACGGATAGTCGTCGGTGAGGGGTGCCCAACTGTTGCCGGCATTCGTCGTCCGCCAGAGCCCGCCGCCGGCCGCTCCCGCGTAGAGGGTCGTCGAGTTCGTGGGGTCGAAGGTCATGCTGAGCACGCGACCGCCCTGGTTGCTCGGCCCGAGCGAGAACCACGGGTCGGATCCGGCGGCCGGCCGGCCCTGCTGCTCCCGCCAAACTTCGAGGCGGACGTCGGTCGGCGGGTACTTCCCGTCGACAACGCGGGGGTCGAGGAACCAGCGGAGCCGGGCGTAGGGGTTGTAGCCGGTGCCGGACTTCCCGACCAGCTCGGGATGGCTCTCGAAATGCTGGGCCATGGCGCCCAGCCACTGGATCTCGGGGTCGACGTGGGCACCCTCGGCTGGTGCGGCCGAGAGAGTGGATGCGGTCGATCGGGCGATCGTAGTCGGGTGGCTGTCCTCGGCCGACGCGACCGAGTGGGAGAGCGTGGCCGAATAGGCGATCAGGCAGATCGTCGTCACGATCGCCACGCGGGAGACGCGGTGGGCCAGGATGGCCGCGGGTCCGGATAGGGAACGGTTCATCGGTGTCACCTCTTGCTCGAGTGGATCGCCGTCTATATCCCGGGGCGTCCGGGGCCCCCGATTGCGAGCCATGGTGGGTCGGCGGTCGATCCGCCTCGCCCGTGGCTGCCGGGGTCGAGGCTCAAAGTACGGGCAGGAGACGACGCCCTGGTAACCGCCACGTTTCTAGTTGCTTGGCGTGGGTGTCATGCAACCGGGCCGACATCGTTTGCAACCTACGGGCAAGCGGCGGCAGGGTCTGATGCCCGGGAGATGGGCGCAAACCTAACGTCCAGGCAGGGGCCTAGTCCCATTGGCGTGCGAGAAGGGCCCCAGAGCGGACTCGGGGGCGGGACGCCGGGGGCTCGGCGTGGCACCTCGCGCTACCTCGACTTGACGATCCCCGGCCGCGTACCATCGGACCGTGGCCATCCGCAATCTCCCGGCCACCACGTAAATGTTGTAACGTCACCAACACTTTCACCCTCGAACCGACCGACCGAGGATCGACGATGTTGTCCAACACACACTTCTCGATCGGAGTCCACGTCCTCTGCTCCCTCGCCTACCACGAGGGGCGGTACGTCGGGTCCGAGGAGCTCGCGGCGACGGTGGGGACGAACGCCTCCTTCCTCCGCGGCCTCATCGGACAGCTGCGGGACGCTGGACTCGTCGAGACGCAGTTGGGGAAGGGTGGAGGCACCACCCTCGCCTGGCCGGCGACGGAGCTGACACTCCGGGACGTCTACCGGGCCACGGGAGTCGAAACCGCCGGTCCGACGCACGTTTGCGACCGGAAGTCGAAGTGTGTCGTGGCGCGAGGGATGGAAGACGTGCTGTCGGGGATCAACGAGCGTCTCGATGTCGCGGTCGACGCGGAGCTCGGGAAGGTGACGATCGCCTCGCTACTGGACTCCCTGACCGAGCACTGAGTCGTCGTCGAGGGCTGGGGCGCCCTTCCTGGAGATGAGCGAGGCGCTCGGCTTGTCGCGACGGGCTCATCCAGCCTGTTCCCCCTCGGATAGAGGGCAGAAGCGTCGAAGAACGGGCCTCGTTGTGACTTGAAATGTTGGTGAATTACAAACAGTTGAAGCAGTTTGGAAAGGACACGGAGAACATGAGCGGAAGACTGAACGGCAAGGTCGCGGTCATCACGGGCGGAACGACGGGCATCGGCTTTGCGGCGGCCAAGCGGTTCCTCGACGAAGGTGCAAAGGTCGTCCTCACGGGCCGGAACCCGGAGACGCTCGAGTTGGCGCGCTCCGAACTCGGTGGGCGGGCAGAAGTGATCGCCTCCGACGCGTCATCGGAACCGGACGTGAAGGCGCTCTTCGAGGAGGTCGCGAAGAAGCACGGCAAGATCGACGTCGTGTTCCTGAACGCCGGAATCGCCCGGTTCGCACCGTGGGAGGCGCACTCCGTGGAGGACTTCGACGAGCAGTTCGCGGTCAACGTGAAAGGGCCGTGGCTCGCGATCAAGCACGCAACTCCGCATCTCGAGGAGGGTGCGTCGATCATCGCGACGACGTCGGCGGTGAACCAGCTGGGCATGCCGGCGTCGAGTGCGTACTCGGCGACGAAGGCCGCGGTCCAGCAGCTCGTGCGGGTCGCGGCGGCCGAACTCTCTCCGAAGGGGATCCGTGTGAACGCGGTCAGCCCCGGGCCGATCGAGACTCCGATCTTCGCGAAGATGGGAATGCCGGAGGAGGCAGCCCGGCAGATGGCAGAGGGGATCAAGAGCCAGGTCGCGCTCGGCCGGTTCGGGAGCGCGGAGGAGGTGGCGAACGCAGCCCTCTTCCTGGCGAGCGACGAATCCTCCTTCGTGCAGGGGCAGGAGATCGTCGTGGACGGAGGAATCACCCTCTAGTCGACCTGAGGCGCAACACCGGAGCGAGTGGGGTCCCGCTCGCTCCGCTCGCGATCCGGCACCGTCCCATCGGCTTCAGCGGGGCCTCCTCCCTCGGTATCCTGGACATTCCAACCACTTATACACACTGCCAGCCTTGCGTACGGTCAGATGGACCACCTCAGAGATCACTCAAGCCGGATTGGGGTACGCCCGACAATCTAGGTAACACCTATGCTTCCCGGGCCCCACAGGGGCCCGCCATCCTGTTTCATTCGTCCCGGGATCCGAACGGCCGCCCCCTCGGACCCCCCTCGACCTGGTCGCCGCCTACCCGGGAGGTCCAGGATGGTGCACGCGAGTTGACGCGCGAAGGCAGGGAGATCTGTCCATGTCGCCGATCTATCGACCCGAGGAGGGGCTCTCCGGCACCATCCTCGTGGTCGACGACAAACCGGCATTCCGGGGAATCCTTCGAGAGCAACTCGAAGCGGACGGATACGACGTACTCGAAGCCGAGGACGGCGTGACGGCGCTCCGCATCCTCCATCGAGAGTCCGTGGACGTGGCGGTCGTCGACATCTTCATGCCCGAAGTGGACGGGATCGAAGTCCTCCGGACCCTGCGGCGCGAGCGCACTTCGACCAAGGTGATCGTGATGTCGGGTGGCGGAGAGCTCCTCCCGGGAGGTCCCTACCTGGAACTCGCATGCTCCCTGGGCGCGGTTGCCGCACTGGCGAAACCGTTCGACCTGGCAGTTCTTTCCTCCTGGGTCGAGAAGTGCCTCGCCGCCGAGGTCTCGTAGACGAGATCGAGTTCGCGTCCATTTGTCGATACCCTCTCTGCCGGTGACAACGCGACGCCTCGTGGCGAACCCCACTGCGGTATGATCGGAGCCGTATCGATTCGATCCGCTCTGGACCGGTCGCGCTTCGACCCCCATTGCGCCGACACCACTCGTTCCCTGCTGGAGGGTCGATGACCGAGGACAACACCCGTCCCGGGCGGGTACGCGCCGGAATCGCCGCACTCGCTCTGCTGGGCACGACGATGGTGGTTCTCCTCTTCGTCTTCGAGGGCGTCGTCCGCGTCTTCGACCTCCAGGGCGACATCTTCCTCGGAGCGAATGCCTACGTCGGCTGGTCGCACGACCCCGGACGAAGTGGGACGTACATCTCTGCCCAGGCCAAGGCTCCCGTCTCCTACAACTCGCTCGGTTTGCCGGGGCCGGAGATCTCGAAGGAGAAGCCCGCGGGCACGAAGCGCCTCCTCCTCCTCGGGGACTCGTTCACGGAGTCCGAGCAGGTTCCCTACGAGGAGAGCTGGGGCGCCCGCATCGGGCAGGCATTGGGCTCTGGCTGGCAGGTCGTGAACACGGGAGTGTCCGGCTACGGGACGGGGAACGAGCTGCTCTTCCTCCGCGAGTACGGTTGGGACTTCTCGCCGGATGTCGTGTTCCTGCTCTTCTTCACGGGAAACGACGTGAGCGACAACGACGCGGGTCTGCGCGCGGCCACGGGCACCTGGATCCCGGGCCCTTCGTTCTCCCGCGGCGAACACGGCCTCGAGGTGGGCGGCGTCCCCATGTTCGTTCCGCCGGAGGAAGGTCTGCTCAAGATCAAGCGGGCGATCTCCCGGAGGAGTCGCCTCTACCAGTGGGTACGGCTTCGCGTCGCGGACCTCAGGGCCCTCGGTCAGACATCGAACGCAGCCTCTTCTGACGGGAAAGAAACCGTTCCGCTGGCCTGGCACGTCTACCACACCCCGGTGAACGGAGACTGGGAACGTGCCTGGGACACGACCGATGCGATTTTCACTGCCCTTCGCGACGAGTGCCGCGAGCGTGGCGTGCCGCTCTACGTCGGCCTCCTTCCGACCGGGTGGCGGATCGATCCGGATCAGCGCGCGGAGATCGAAGAGCGCCTACCCGAACTCTTCCACGATCCGTCCTGGCAGCTCGACCTACCGGACCAGAGGATGATGACGATCCTCGACAGCCTCGCGGTCCCCTACGTGGACCTCGCACCGCTCCTCGAGGCGCGCGTGCGCGAGGGCGGCGGACCGCTCTATGGCGACCACCTCACCGAAGAGGGTCACGAAGTGGTCGCCCGGGGCATCCTCGACTTTCTCGCTCCGGCCGTCACTTCACGACGGTGAACCGCTTCACGTAGTTGCTCACGCGTCCGAGAATGGTGAATTGGATCGGGCTGGTCGGATGGCGGGGTGAGAGTTGGGACAGGAGGCTGGGCGATCGAGAAGCGATCTGTCGACTCTTGAAGGTCATGCACCGGCGCGGCGGGTCGGGAACGCAACAGTTGGAACACCTGAGGTCGCCCGCCCTGAAAGCGGGCTTCGAGTCGTGACAGACCGCACCGGAGTCGCTGCGGCTGACGTCGCGACTCGGAGGCGTCGGCCAGGCGTACTCGGTCTTGGCTCCCGACTTTGAAGAGACCGCCACGCGACGGCGAAGTTCGGTGTCGATTCCTCGACACCGACGTAGGGAGGTCCGGGGCTCGTTGTCGAGATCTCGACACCACGGGCAGCGATACGGCGCTCCGCTGTCGAGTTGCCAACGGACAGAGTCGCCGGGCAGGGTCGGCCTCCTTGGTTTGACCCCCACCGCCACCCGCGGGGCCGCAGTAGGGTCACCAGATACAGCGGAGACTCCCCGTTGGGCTGCCGATTCGTCCAAAGCTCGACACGGGGCGCCGCCGAGCCGGCCCTTCGCTCCCACAGTGGGAGCACCCAAACCGGCGGACAGGATCCCCGCGTACGGTGCTTCAGGGAGCTGCTTGTCGAGTGCACGTCGCATGGGGGCCGTTGGGACAAGATCCATGCCGATCCCACCCGCACAGCCCGAGTCCGTGCGCGGTCCGTACTGCATCTTCACCGCGGATGGACGCCGCGCAAGGGACACCGGGACGGCGTCGCCTGGACACACGACCCTCTGTCTCTAGCCGATCACCTCACGACAGCGAACCGTTTCACGTAGTCCTGAGTCGCCGTCTCGATGCGCACGAGGTACACCCCGGACGCTACCTCACGTCCGTGCCCGTCGAGGCCGTCCCATGTCCAGGTGTCACCCGTCGACCCCGTCACGTCCGCGAGCTCGCTTCCCGCCGCACTCCAGACCAGCCGTCCGGTGACGTCGAAGATCGATACGCCCCGGGGCATCGCTCCGTCGTCGCCACTCCGGAACGACACGGTCAGTGCTCCGTTCTGGAGCGGGGTCGGGGCCAGGTACACGTGCTCGGTCACGATCGGGACGGACTCGACGGCGGCGGGCTGGCCGGCCATCCGGGCGCGGATGATCCAGTCGCCGGTCAGTCCGAAGAGGTTCGAGCGGAACCAGGTGTTCGAGGTGAAGATGAAGTTGCGGTCGATGTTGATCGTGCCGTCGTCGTCTCGTGCGATCGACGGATAGCCGGTGTGCTGGAACTCGATCCCGACGCGGAACGGGCCTGGAACCTGGATCTGCTCGGCCGAGACGTCGATCACGTTGATCGCATCGTCGGCGCCGGTGAGCAGGTAGTCCCCGGAGAAGAGCAACGCGCCGGGGTTGATCTGCTCGGCGGAGTCGTCCCAGATGTGGAGCGTCACCGTTTGCTGCGCGGTGGATCCGCCGAAGAGCAGTTCGATCTGCTGGATGTCTCCGGGCTGTCCGGGCACGAGCCGCACGGCACCGATCTCACCTGCAACGAAGCCTCCTTGGAACGCAGCGTTCTGGCCATCACTCCAGCCGTCGTTCTGGAGCACGGTGCCGGCTCCACTATCGACGTACACGTCGGTGACGTCGGCGCCGTCGATCACTCCGGAGCCGTTGAGGACGATGGTGTTCACTCCGTTCGGCTCGGAAAGGACCGTGACGTCGTAGGACGCGCCGTCGGGAAGCGAGGTCGGGAACGTAAACGGTCCGTTGCCGGTGATGATGAGGTCGTCTCCACCGTTGTTCTGGAGCACCAGGGTGCCGGCGAATCCGGTGACCGTTCCGCCCACCGTGAATCCCCCGCCTCCACCGGAAGTGGTCGTCGCACGGATGATCCAGTCACCGGTCAGCCCGAAGAGGTTCGAGCGGAACCAGACGCCGGACGTGTAGATGAAGTTCCGGTTGATGTCGATGGTGCCGTCGTCGTCTCGTGCGATCGAGGGATAGCCGGAGTGTTGGAACTCGATGCCGACCCGGATCGGGCCGGTGATCGTGAGCGCTTCGCCGGAAACGTCGATCTGGTTGATCGCATTGTCGGCTCCGGTCAGCGTGTAGTCGCCACTGTAGAGGAGAGCGCCGGGGTTGGTCGTTCCCGCGGAGTCGTCCCAGATCTTGAGGGTGACGGTCCGCTGCCCGGTCGAGCCTCCGAAGAGAAGATCGACGGTCTGGAGGTCGGCTGGCACTTCGGTCGGCACGAGACGCACGGCGCCGATCTCTCCCGCGACGAACCCGCCCTGGAATGCGGCGTTCTGTCCGTCGCTCCAGCCGTCGTTGAGGAGAAGCTCCGCGGCCGCCGGTGACGTGAGGAGAGCGAGGAATGCGAACACGAGGAAAGCACAGGAGTAGGACGACTGCCGCATGGGACCTCCCGACAGGCCGAGCGTGACCGAGCCACTGGAACAGGGACGTGGTGGATTTCAGCGCTATGAGGGTACCAGCGGGGAATCCGGCCAGGCAATGCGGCCCGGTCAAGTTGACTCCGCGGACTGCCGATAATCACCTGAAGGTATGGAGAGACATGGAGTTGACCGGATCGGCCCGTATCCACCGACACTCCCGAGCTGCGGTCGCACCGCAAACTCTCCGTTGGACTCCGTCCACAGGACGCAGGACGGAACGAGTGAGCGAGCGATGGAAGGCCCGGAGGAAGTGTGCAGAATGAGGTGACGTCGCACGTCCGCTGTGCGGATCTGGCGTGCGCCACGGCCCGGCGCGACGCACGGTTTCCGCTTCGCGTGCGCGTCGCCCTGCCCGTGCTTCGCGTGTCCTTCGCGCCGTCCGCGCTTCGCACGCCCTTCGCACTGCTCGTGCTCGTCGTGCTCCTAGCGTCCTGGTTCGCCAACGCGTTCGGATCGACTCCTCCGTCCAACTCCATCACCCCACCGCCTCTGTCTTCCGACCCTGAGGAGAATGCCGTCGTCATCGGGTTCACTCGGATGCCGTTCGGAGACGTCAGCGGGGACGATGCCGCCGCGGCGATCCGTGCCTGGGCTGCGAGCCTCGCCCAGGAGACGGGTGTCGTCCTCCATCCGCGGCCGTTGCTGGTTTCCAGCGTGGATGAGCTGCGCCAGAAGCTGGAGATGCATGCCTTCGACGTCGGGATCACGACGGCGCCGGAGTTCTTCCAGCTTGGATTGGGGCCGGAGGACGTGACTCCGTTCGCATCGTCACGCGATGGAGACCCGTACGAACGATACCTGCTCCTGGTCCGATCGGACTCGGGCTTCGACGATCTGGCAGCACTTCGGGGCAAGAAGCTCTTCCTGTACGAGAACTCGCGCGCGAGCCTGGGATTGCCGTGGATCGACACCTTGTTGCTCGACGCCTCCCTGTCCACACCCGCGGAACACTTCGGGAGTATCAGGCCGATCAAGAAGCTGTCAGGAACCATTCTGCCGGTGTTCTTCGGACAGGCGGACGCGTGCCTCGTGACCGACTATGGATTTCAGCTGATGATCGAGATGAACCCTCAGGTCGGACAGTCCCTCCGGATCCTAGCCAGGTCCGACCCCTACCTTCCCGCGCTGGGATTCTTCGATCCCCGAATGGATCCCGAACTCCGCGCAGACACCATGCAGGCGCTTCTCGTGACTCCGGACACGGAAGCCGAGCGCCAGATCATGACGCTCTTCCAGGTCGACAGCTTCGGCGAGGTTCCCGTCTCCACGCTCGACAGTGCGCGCGAGCTGCTCTCCCGGTCGCGTCTCTATCCCGGGATCGTCGCGCGCACGGGGACCACGCCGGCACTGGTCGGCGCCACGCCCTGACCGTTCGCCGCTCTAGCCCTCGAGGAACCCGCGGATCGCTTCATTGCATGCCTCCGGCCGCTCCATCGGCGAGAGGTGCCCCGCGTCCGGAATGACCGCGAGCCTGGCCCCTGGAATCTGCTCCGCCATCGACTTCGCACCCTCCGGCGGAGTGAGCGCATCGAGCTCCCCGACGACCACCAGTGTCGGTACGGTGATCCCTCCGAGCTCCGCGCGATAGTCGTCCCGGTTTCGCATCGCGAAGAGCGCCTGCTGGACGCCGACCGAGTCGGCGCCGCGCATCATCTCGAGGACTCGTGCTCGGAAGTCGTCATCGCCACGACGAGACGGCGCGATGAGGTCCTTCGACATCTGCTCGAACATGGCATCGGCCTGTCCCGTCCGGACTTTCTCGACGGCCGCGAGGCGTCCTTTCTGTCCCTCCGGACTGTCGGCCTCCGCACGTGTATCGCAGAGGATCAGACCTGCGATCTTCTCCGGAAACCGCCGCCAGCACTCGAGCGCGATGTATCCCCCCATGGAGAGGGCGGCCAGAACGACCGGTTCGTCGCCCCATTCGCGAATCTCGTCTCGGACGGCATCGGCGTAGTGCGTCAGGGTCAGGTCCTCGGGCGCTTCGGGAAACGGTGGACGGGCTCCGAACCCGGGGAGGTCCATCATACGCACGCTCCAGCCATCCGCGAGCGCATATTGCCCGTCCCAGAGCCGTCGATCCAAGGGATACCCATGCACGAACAGGATACGAGATGCGAGAGAGTCCATGACGCGTTACCTCCTGGCGGGAAACCAACTCTGGGTCCGGAGACAGATGCGGACGAGCATGAGCATCACGGGAACTTCGATCAACACTCCGACCACGGTCGCAAGGGCGGCCCCCGACGACAGGCCGAACAGCATCACCGCGGTCGCGATCGCGACCTCGAAGTGGTTCGAGGCGCCGATCATGGCGGTCGGAGCGGCGTCTCTGTAGGAGAGTCCGAACCAGCGTGCGAGGCCGTACGTGAGCGCGAAGATCAGCACCGTCTGCAGGAAGAGCGGCACCGCGATCCAGAGGATCGTGAGCGGGTTCGCGAGGATGACCTCGCCCTTGAACGAGAAGAGCAGGACGAGGGTGAGGAGCAAGGCGACGATCGTCACCGGGGTGAGGACATGGAGGAATCTCTCACGGAACCAGGGCTCGCCCTTCGTCGACACGATGAGTCGACGCGACACGTACCCGGCCACGAGGGGAAGCGCGACGTAGACGGCGATGGAGAGGACGAGAGCCTGCCAGGGGACGGGAAGTCGTCCGACACCGAGGAGGAATCCGCCGAGCACGCCGTAGAGTACGAGCATGGTGAGCGAGTTGATCGCGACCATCACGAGCGTGTGTCCGTCGTTGCCGCGGGCGAGGTATCCCCAGACGAGCACCATCGCGGTGCACGGCGCGATGCCGAGGAGGATGCAGCCGGCGAGATAGCTCCGCCAGAGAGGGACTTCGAGCATCGGGACTCCGCCCGAGAGCACCACCGTCCCCGCTCCGTACGTCGCGCCGACGGGAAGGTCGAGGCCGAGGGGCATCTTCACCAGGTCGACCGCTTCCGCCCCGATGAATCCACGGAAGAGCACGCCGAGGAAGAGCACACTGATGGCGTACATCGTGAACGGCTTCACCGCCCAGTTGACGAAGAGCGTCAGTCCCACGGGCTTCACGGTCTTTCCCGCCTGGACGACTTCGCCGAAGTCGATCTTCACCATGATCGGATACATCATGAGGAAGAGACAGATCGCGATCGGGATCGAGACGACGGGAGCGCCGTCCACGACGACGGACATCCCGTCCAGGCTTCGTGCGAATCCCGGAGCAACCTTTCCGAGGAGGATCCCTCCACCGATGCAGAGCAGCACCCACACCGTGAGGTATCGTTCGAAGAAACCGAGCCCTTTCGGCTCCTTGGTCACACAGGCTTCGGTTGCCATCCGGTTCCTTTCACTAGGCTCGGCAATGTCTCGACGAACGCCCGAATCTCGTCCCGCACCCGCCGATAGGGTTCGAGGATCTCTTGCTCGTTCGTAGCTCCCCGAGCGAGCGCCGGAGGATCGTCGAACCCGTGATGGATCACCTTTGCGCGCCCCGGGAACAGCGGGCAGGACTCGTGAGCATGGGCACAGACCGTCACGACCAGATCGAACGGGACGTCCGCGAGTTCGTCGACGTGCTTCGATCGCTGCCCGGAGATGTCGACACCGGCCTCGTGCATGACACGGACGGCGTATGGATTCAGTCCGTGCGTCTCGATCCCGGCGGAGTAGGCATCGATCGCGCCGCTCGCGTGTGCACCCCAGAGATGCCGTGCCCAGCCCTCTGCCATCTGGCTGCGGCAGGAGTTGCCGGTGCAGAGGAAGAGCACCTTCACCTGGGTCCGCGTGTCGTTGTCATTGGTGGCCGCTGGCATCCCACTCTCCCCAACGCCGAACGATCCGGCTGTTCTCGATCTGCACGATATCGATCCACCGGCAGGTGATCGATTCGAGTTCCGCTCGCGTCATCGATCGAGTCATCGATCGAGTCATCGATCCCGCCGTGAGGAGAACATCCAGGAGTCTAGGAGCGGGATGGCGCCGGCCGGCGACGAACCGACCAACCCGGAGCCGTCCGCCGAGGACATGTCGCCTCCAGCACGGCTCGACACCGCATCGACGATCCGAGTCTCGTCGCCCTCGCGCACGAGGTACCGAAGGAACCGGGGCGCGAGGAGCGGCGCCGCCGAGTACGGATAGCGCCCGGTCCAGCTCTTCATCGGGTCGCAGAGGCCGACGAGGTCTCCGAGCACGGCGCTCGCGACCGGCATGTCGCCGGCTCCGCGCCCGAGGAAGACGAGTTCTCCGCTGCGATCCCCCTCGATGACGAGGACGTGGCCGTCGGCACCGGTACCGCCGAGGTGTCCGTCCTTGGGAACGGCGACGGGCAGGACACCCGCACACCAGGCGCGGCGCTGATCCGCCTCTGCACCTGTGGCCACACCATCCGTCGCATCATCCGCGTAGAGCGCGACGAGACGGATCCGGTAGCCGAACTCCGGTGCATGCCGCACGAGTTCCGGATCGACACCGTCGACGCCTCTCACCTCGAGAAGTCCGGGCTGGATCCGCTCGTGGCGCGCACTCGCGACGAGGATGGCGAGCTTCTGCGCGGCGTCCCAACCGGTCACGTCGAGCGTGGGATCGGGCTCCGTCCATCCGCGTGCGGTCACCGCGTCGACGGCCTCTGCGAAGCTCCGCCCCTTCTCCATCTCGCTCAGGATCCCGTTGCTTGCGATGGAGAGACACGCCTGCATGCCGAGCACACGCTCGCGTCCGAGCGGACGCTCCACCGAGTAGAGGAGAGGCCATCCGGCCGCGATCGCGTTGTGGTAGGCGAGCCGCGCCCCGCGTTCCAACGCCAACCGCTCGAGCTCCGAGCCGTGCGAGTAGACGAGCGACTTGTTCGGAGTGACGACGGAGACCCCGCGTTCCAGAGCCGTCCGGACCAGATCCTTCGAACTCGGCCCACGCGTGAGATCGACGAACACGTCGATGTCGACACTCGACGCCAGAGCTTCCGGCGTGACACGGGCCAGCCCCTCGAACTCGGGAGACAGCTCCTTCGCTTCGTCCTTCTCCGCAAACGCAGTCGCTTCGACGCGGAGGGCGGATTCGCGGGCGAGACGTTCGCGATCCGTCACGAGGAGGCGGAGGAGGCGGGTCGCGACCTGTCCCGCTCCCAGGATGCCGATCCGTACCGTGCGCAGGTCTCGCTCGACCGAGGGGAGGAACCCGACCGCTCGTGCTCTCTCCGTGCCGAGGATCTCCGTGAGCTGCTCCGTTTCGAGGAGGAACGCATCGTGCCCATGGGGGGACCGGATCTCAGCGTAGCGGGCACTCTTCCCGAGGTGCCCCAGCATGTCGACACCGAGCCGGACCTCCGCGGGCGTGTAGAGCTGGTCGCTGCTGATCCCAACCGCAAGGACGTCACAGGAAACCTCGTCGAGCGCAGTGAGAAGCCCGCCCCGTCCTTCTCCGACGTCGTGCAGGTCCATCGCGCGGCTGAAGAGAATGTAGGTGTAGGGGTCGAACCGTTTGACGATCCTCTTACCGTGGTGCCGGAGCCACGACTCGACGTTGTACATCCCTCGCTTGCCGAGCGTACTTCCGGGCTTCTGGAACCACTCGCGTCCGAACTTCTCTTCCATCCCCACTGGCGACCGGTAGCTCAGCATGCCGACACCGCGCGCGATCATCTGCCCGGCCGTCGCCGCGAGCACGTCCCCGGAGAGGTCGAGCTCGATGCCACGTCGCTGGAGCCAGTTGAGCCCGATCTGGTACGCCGTCGTCCGAAGCGGAGCGGCAATGGCTACGGCCTGCTCGAGGAAGTCCCCACCTTCGACCGCCCACTCCCAGGCCACCATCGCCCCCATGGACGGGCCGATGACGCGATGGATCCGGCGGATGCCCAGCTGCTCCGCGAGGCGTCTCTGGATCCGCATCATGTCGCGGGGCGTGAGGAGCGGGAAGTCGTCGAGGTAGGGCTCTTCGTCCGCGTCACCGCGGGGGAACCGTGGCCCCGTCGTCCCGTAGCATCCCCCGAGCAGGTTGGGACAGACAACGAAGTAGCGATCGGTGTCGATCACGCGACCCGGTCCGACGAGTGGGTCCCACCATCCGTCCGGCTGTTCCCAATGGGACCCGGAGGCGTGCGGATCACTCGCGAGCGGGTGGACGAGGAGGATCGCGTTGTCGCCGTCCGGTGAGAGCGTCCCCCAGGTCTGGTAGGCCACCTGAACCCGATCGAGGTGCCCTCCGTGAACGGTATCGAACCCGTCGGGGAGGTCGAGGTCGACCGTCTCCGCGAGCTGGACGGAGGGGGAGGGCCACCAGAGTTCCCTGTGTTCGTTGCGTTCGTTCATGCGGGGATTCTTCGGCGTCGGACGGGGTCGGTCAAGTCGAGAGGCACGGGATCCGGTCACGAGGGGATCATCCGGGAGCGTGCCGTCTTGGAAGCGGCTCGGTCAAAGCTGCCCGAGCGGATCAAGTCTGTTTCCCGCCTCCTCGCTCGGCTACCTTCCCCGGCATGACTCCCGACGAGATACGGCAACATCTCCAAACGCTCGAGCAACTCTGGGGCACTCCGGGACTCGCCGGGGAGGTCAAAGTACGCTCTTCGACGCGGATGTACCGGTCCCTCGGGAACTACAGCCCGAGGCGGGACGAGATCCGGATCGCGGCCCACCTTCTCGAGACCGGCGGACGGGACTTCTTTCTCGAAGTCCTGGGGCACGAGGCCGCGCACGCTGCCATCCGCCGGCTCCACGGGAACCGCGTGCAGCCCCACGGCAGGGAGTGGAAGGCGCTCATGCGGAAGGCAGGGCTGCCGCCTCGCGCTACGCTCGACGTGCCGGAAGGTGTGGCCCGCTACGTGGCCGAGAGGCGCTCCCAGCGACGGCGACGTCCCCGCACTCTCTGGGGAACGCTGCGCGCACTCTACGGCCGCGGCTGAACGTCGAAGCCGATCGAGTCCACGGACGTAGAACCGAAGAGGCCGATACCGCCCTCCACGTGGAAGATCGGGCGCTCGAAATCGTCACCTGCCTGGCCGCCGAATCCCGGAGAACCATCGCCGAACCCTGGGGCGGAGCGGGCGAGGTCATACCAGTTCTGATCCATGGCGTAGATCTTGATCGAGTACCGACCCTCGAAGAAGATCGCGAACCACGGGAGCCGGAGAGTTCCGTCGTTGCTTTCGATCGGCGGTGACGAACCGACGCGGTCGAGGCTCTCGAAGTCCTCCTCGTCGAAGAAGTCCGGATCGATGACGTAGTCCGAGCCCAGGTCCAAAGAGAAGATCCCGACCTCGAACGCCGGAACGTCGGGACGGTCGAACCTCGCTTCGAGGAGACCGGTCGCATAGACGATCTCGTTCGCGCGGAAGACCTCGGCCGGATCGCCCACGTCATCGAACGTCGTGAGCTGCCGGACCACCTCCTGGCCCGCTTCGTCCAGGATCACCCAGTCTTCGACGTGGAACGGCGGCGGCGTGATCGTCGTCGCGCGAAGGAGCTCCGCGGCTTCCGTCTTGACGATGAGTTCGTACCGCGTGTCCGGCTCGACGCGGTATTGAGAGTCGCCGGACGTCGGGACCCAGAAACCCGAGTTGCCGGCGGTGTCGTAGGTGTACCGCACGATGACACTGCTGTCGTCGTTCCGGATCCGGATCTCCGCGATGTCATCCGCACGGAGCACGTCACCTACGTCGAACGGCTCACTCGGGGAACCGGTCCGGCTGATCCGCATCGGCGGGAACGGCTTCGACACCGTGAGCACGGCGTCGATCGTGAGGACGCCGACATCTCTCGGCACGAGGAGATCGTTCGGGTCGCGATCGGTCGAGCAGCTGGCGAGGCCGAGGAGAACGAGGGCCCCAACGACGAACCCGCACACGTCGAGGCTCCGGGTCGGAATCCGGATCGGGATCGGGGTCCCGGTCGGCATTCGGAGAACGCGACGTCCGCCCCTGTGATCGCCGTGGGCTCTCATCAGAACTCCACCTCCATGCCGATGCTCGGAATCAACGGCAGCATCTTGAAGACTTGCGGCTCGGTCTCGAGGTCCTCCGTGTCGTACTGGACGAACCACTCGTTCCTGCGGCTGTAGGCGTTGAAGAGTTGGAACATCCACTTCGCGTCCGATCCGAAGAACTGGAAGTCCCTCGAAACCGTGAGGTCGACACGGTGATAGGGGAGGAGCCGGGCCGAGTTCCGATCGCCGGCCAGGATCAGCACCTCGTACTGGTGGTCGGCGGGATTCCGGACGGTGTAGAGCGCGGAGGCGGGAGTGAAGGCCTGTCCGGTGCCATAGACGAAGGCCATTCCGTAGGTCCACCGGCCACGTCGCCAGTTCAGAATCGCGTTGATGTCGTGCCGACGGTCGTACTTGGGCGGAAACTCGCGGCCGCCGTTCAGTTCGGCGAACGTGCGACGCGTGTAGCCGAGCGTGTAGCCGACCCAACCGGTCACGTCCCCCACCCGCTTGTCCGCGAACAGCTCGAGACCGCTGGACCATCCCGTCCCGTTCGTGACGAAGATCGCCTCCGCGTCGAACTCACTCGGATCGCCGGTCGCACGATTGTCGAACGCAACGATGTCCGAGAGGTCCGTGTAGTACGTCTCGGCGGCGAACTTGTAGGTGTCACTCGGTTCGTACTCGACGCCGAGTACCGCCTGTGCCGACCTGGAGGGATCGGCGGTGTCGTCGATCGGCAGGTAGAAGTCACCCGCCGAGAACCCTTCGGTGGAGACGAGCTGGAGATACTGGTGATAGATCCCGCCCGCGAGCTTCACCCGCCAGTCGTCCCCGACCCTCTGCCCGAGCGAGATTCGGGGCTCGAGCAGACGCCGTGCACCGTCGCTGAAGTAACGCGCACGGACACCTGTCTGGAGGCGGGTCCCTTCACCGAGCTGCCAGTCGTCCTGCAGGAACGCCGACACGTCGTAGGGCTTCTTCCTGTAGTCGACCTGTGCCTTCTCGTTGAACTCCTGGTAGAACTCGAACTCGTAGGCGGAACCGAGGACTCCGGCGCTGAGTCGTCGACTCGAGTTCCACTCGTACGTAACGTCACCGCGCAGAGAAACGTCCAGGACGCGGTTCGAGAAGAGGATCGGCGTCGTGAAGATCTGGACCTCGTTCTCGCTCTCGTACTCGCTCACGGAGAGACTGAAGTCGGTGAGGAACGCCGTCGCGAAGATGTGGCTGTACGAGGTGGAGAGAACGGTGTTGCCCCAGCGGAGCTGCAGATAGCTGTCGTCGTCGAGATCGAAACGTAGGTTGTCGCGACCGCTGTAGGCCGTCGCCTTGACCTTGTCGCCGTTTCTCCCCGACCACTTGTAGCCGGCGTTGAGATCGTAGAAATAGTAGGACGGAATCTCGTTGTCCTCGTTCCGGATCGCGTTCAGGAACGGCTCGAGGAAGGTACGCCGCGCTCCGAGGATCCAGTTACCGCGATCCCCGGCGCGGCCCTCCAGCGCGAGTCGACTCGTGATCGTGCTGAGCCCCGCGGTGCCGGTGAGTTCGTCCGACTCGGGTTCCCGCATCTGCACGTCGACGACGGCGCCGAGTCGACCTCCGTACTCCGCCGGATAGGCGCCCTTGTAGAGTTTGACCCCGTCGACCAGATCTCCGTTGAACGTGGAGAAGAACCCAAACGCATGTGTCGGATTGTAGATCGGCACTTCATCGACCAGCACGAGCGTCTGGTCCGGCCCACCGCCACGGATGTAGAGACCGGTGGAGATGTCGGAGGCGGCCTGCACACCGGGCAGGAACTGGAGCCCCTTGAGCGGATCGGTCTCGCCGATGGACGGGAGCGACTTCAGCACTTCGCGATCGATCTGGATGACGCTCGGCTGTAGCTCTTTCTCCTTCGCGAGACGGTCCCCGAACACGTCAACGCCGCTCACCTGGATCGCGTCCTCGACCATCCGGACGTCGAAGCGGGTGACCGGGTCGACCACGCGCACGGTGTCTTCCCGCGTCGTATAGCCGATCCGACTCGAGAGGAGGCGATACGTTCCGACTCTGAGATTCTCGAGCCGGTAGACTCCATCCTCTTCACTCGACGCGCCCTTCCGCTGGTTGTCGTCCGCGATGAGGATGGCGACGACGTTCACGAAATCGAGCGCCTCACCGGATTGCGTGTCGGTCACCTGTCCGGTGAGAAGCGCCGCGCGCGCGAGCGGAACCAGCCCCATGGAGCCGGTGAGCGCGAGCAGAAGAGACAGCCAAAGAGTGGCAGAGGTGGGGCAGCAGGAAGTGGGAGGCTGTTCCGTTCCGACTATCGGCTTTGCCACCGCTGAAGATCCTCCGCCCACTCGGCCTCTGCGTCACCTACTCGGTTCGTCGTTCGCACCATGGAGAGTTCTTCGCTCGGTCCGTGGCTCTGGATGCCGAAGTTGCGGCCCATTCCTCGATCCGCGCCTTCGATCAGCTCTCCAGTGCTTCGATCTCTCGTTCGACCATGTTCATCATCTCGGACAGAAGGTCCGGACCGAGATCGAATCGACAGCCGGCGACCTCGAACAGCCTCGGAGCGGTGGCACTACCTCCGAGGGACTGCGCTTCGAGAAGCATGGTGACGGCCGCGCGGGGATCGCGCTTGTAGTTCGCATAGACCTGGAGCGCGCCGAGCTGCGCGATCGCGTACTCGACGTAGTAGAACGGAACGTGGAAGAGGTGGAGCTGCCGCTGCCAGTTCCGCTCCAGCGTCCCGGCCGGGACATCGGACCAATCGAGTGACGGCATGAATCGTTCGTAGAGCTCGACGAACTTCGAGTTCCTCTCGTCCCGCGTGTGGTTGGGATGCGTATAGAGCCAGTGCTGGAAGCCGTCGATCACCGCGACCCAGCAGAAGATCCAGACCGTGCTCTCCCACTGCTCGATTCCGGCACGTTTGCGGTCATCGGGATCCGAGTAGAACCGGGGGAGCCCCGGGAGCATCATGAGCTCCTGCGACATGCTCGAAACCTCGCAGAACTCCATGGCCGCGTGGTCGAGCCAGATCAGTTCCTGTTCCCGGGCCTGAACGGCGTGGATGGCGTGTCCGGCCTCGTGCACCATCGTGGAGAGGTCGCGCTGGAGCCCGACGAAGTTGGCGAAGATGAACGGACGGCGATCCTCCCGGAACGTCGCCTGGTACGCACCGGGCGCCTTTCCGCGCCGGCTCTCGATGTCCATGCTGTGTGCGAAAGCGTCGAAACGGACGCCGAACCGTGGATCGATCTCGTGGAACAGCTCGGACGTCTTCGAAACGAGCGTCGGGATGCTGTCGAACGGCCGGAGCGGCGACCGACCGGCGGGATCGACGTTCAGGTCGTACGGAGCGAGTGCCGACAGTCCGAGCTTGGCCCGGCGCTTCGCGTGGAGCTTCCGCAGGAGCGGCACGGCCGACTGTTCGATCGCGTCGTGAAAACGAAGACAATCGTCCGGCGTGTAGTCACGGAGCTTGGAACGGAACGCGACTTCACGATAGTCCGAAAGCCCCAGATTGCTCGCGATCTCTCCCCGCACCGTGAAGAGGCGGTCGAAGAGATCGTCGAGGAGATCGACGAGGGCGGCCCGGGAGTCGGTGACGGCGAGGAACGCGCGCTTCCGCAGATCCCGGTCCGTCTCGACGTAGTACTTCGCCATCTCGGGAAGTGTCTGCTCCCGACCGTCGAACTGGACAGTCGCGGCACCGACGGTCTCGTCGTATTCGTGGACGAGTTCGCGCACCCGCGTCTCGAGAGGGACGTTTTCCTCGCGGAAGAGTTCGACCTGAACCGCGAAGGTGCGATCGAGCTGCGCCATCCCTTCCTGCCGAACGCGATCCCGGAACGGAGAATCGTAGTAGCGCTTCGCGAGCTTGAAATCCCACTCCGATACCTTCGGAGCGATGTTTCGCGCGTAGTCCAGGTAGCGCTCGCTCACTTCCTTCGACTGCGTGTCACAGCTCGCGGCCACCTGACGCGTGGCGCGCTCCTGGTCGACGATCCGCCTCAGCTCGTTCCATCGACGGAGCCAACCGTGCATGTCCTCCCAGGAGTCGATCGGATCGTCCATGAGCTGCCGGTAGTACGGCTCGATCGATTCGGCAGTCACGGACAGGCCCGTGGGGAGGAAGGAACGGACGATCGGAGTGAGCTCTATCGTTGCAGTCATGAAGTCTCCTGGACAATCGTTCGGGGAGCAGGTCCGATGCGGCGTGGACCGGCGGTCGACTCCTCATGGCAGTGTGGAAGACGGCCGAAGTGGGGAGTTTCCAGGAGAATGCGAAGGTGGGTCAAGGGAAACGGCGACCGGGATCCGACGGCACCTCGCAACGGGATTCTGTGCGCGAGGAATGTGCACAGGATCCGTGACGGGCCTGTCCATCTGGTTGGACGCCGACGAACCGGGACTCAGTCGCCAAGGGGCCCCACGAGAATGACCGGCCCCGAGGGTGCCGTCTTGTCCGGAGAACCGCCTCGGGGCTCACGCGACACCGCGAACGCGGCAACCGGTTCGTCACCCACGACTCTGTCGATCCGGACGACCGCACGACCGTTCACGTCCGTTTCGACCACTCCGAGGCTCCGCGGCGAACCGCCCGCAATCGCCCACAGTTCGTAGTCCCGGTTCGCGTCCGGCTCGAGGTTCTCGACGACCACCGCACCGCGGCGGCTGCCGGCATCGAAGATCGCCCAGGCAGTCATCGTCGGATCGCCATCCGGTGTCGCCGTCAGCTGCGCGAACCGTGCGTTCCCGGACGTCACGAGTTCCGCCCACTGCTGGGATTCGTCGACCTCGGACTCGAGCTGAATGACCCGAGCTTTCGTCAATGCGACTTCGTTCCGAAGCCCGATCCGCTCCCGGCGAAGCTGGAAGCTGTCGAACGCGAGGAGTAGGCACGCAGCCGTGAGCACGGTGACCGCGACACGCCCCCACGTTGGCATCCGGAGGATCGTCGTGGCGCCGTGCGCGCGGGTATCGGAGCCGGCCGCGGCCCGCTCCCCCTTCTCGCCGTGAACATCCGTGGCCCGTGTCGTCAGGGCATCGTCCCCGGAGCTTGTCCGAACGGCGGCGAGGACGCGGCCCCGCACTCCGGCCGGCGCCGGCGTAGCGTCAGCGGTAGCGGCGAGATGAGCGAGCGTCTCGCGGAGCTCCAGAATCTCCGCGTTGCACTCCGCGCACCCTTCGGCCAGATGGGCCTCGACCCGCCGCGCTTCACGCTCGTCGAGTTGCCCGAGCACGAAGTCGACCAGGGAGTCGCGGATTTGGTCGTGTGGAACGTTCATGACGTCCTCTCCTTCACGACCCGATCCCGCAGTCGAAGAATCCCGCTACGCACCCACGTCTTGACGGTCCCCAAAGGCTGTCCCATCTCCTCCGAGATCCTGCTGTGGGAGAGGCCGCCCCAGTAGGCCAGTTCCAATGCCTGTCTCTGCATCGGCTCGAGCGACTGGACCTCGGCGCGGAGCGACTCGGTGAGAAGACCCCACTCGCCCTGGGCGAGGGGCAAAGACACCGCATCCTCCCGCAGGACCTCCGCCTCCTTGCGCGCGCGCGTGGACCGACGCCTCAGCCGATCGAGCGCCCGCGACCGTGCCAGCATCGTAATCCATCCGGCGAAGGATGCCTGCTCGGGACGATACTCGCCTCGCTTGGCCCACGCCTGGATCCACGTCTCCTGGAGGACGTCTTCCGCTTCCGCGCGATCCCCGGTGATCCGAAGGGCGAGCGCGAAGACGTGGTCCGCGTGCTCGTCGTAGAGCTCGCCGAGCACGGATTCGTCCCCCGACCGAAAGCGGGGGATGCGTGGATCAGCGGTGGAGAGGGACATCCCACCATCCACGAATGCTGGCCGGCGCGGAGCGTGTCGTCTGGGGAGGAATCATCTCTGGCGGAAGGTAAAGGATGCCCAGGTGCTTTCCCAGTCCGATTCGGGATCCTGGCTGGGAGTCATGTGAACGACGGAGATCAACCATTCGCCCGGAAGAGACACATCGAACTCCACGGCCCCGTCGGCATCGGTTCTCTCCGACCCGGCGGGCACCGCTCGACCGTCGTGCCAGGTTCGCACGAAGGCGCCTTCGAGAGGTCGTCCATTCCAGTAGACCAGGAACTCGACGTTCGTTCGCGCACACAGAGGATCCATCGTCGGAATGATCTCGAGAGGAAGGCCGACCGGCACACACGGATCGACCCGGGGCGAGCTTCCGAACTCGATGCCCTGGTCCCGACGGACCTTCCCCTCGATCCCGCCCCGTCTGGAGCGCATGTCGGCCCCGCACTCGGCGAAGGAGGCTGGCCCCGGGCCGGGGCCCGGCAGGTAGAGCTTCGCCGCTCTGCGGAACCGCTCCCGAACGACGCCTTCGCGCGCCCCGAAGTCCCAACGATCGCGAATCGCATCGAGACCGTCTTCCTCGAGGTAGGCCTCGAACGCCGCGCCTTCCATCTCGTGGTCGACGAACCGAGAAACGAACGTCACGACGCCGCCCGTCCCAGGTGGGAGCTGCGCGAACGTCCATCCCCCGTGCGACGTGGTACCGGTGAGATCGATGCAGGGCAACGAACCTCCGGCCGGGGGATAGATCCGGAGCGACTCCGTGTAGGGCGCGGAGTACCGGATCGGCTCGCCGTCCAATCCCTCCCCCACGAACGCGTAGATCGCAACTCCCGCGCCGGTCGCCGAATCGTCCGAAGTCAGCCAGAACTCGTGGGCGGAGACCTCGGACGGGCCAGCAGCACAGCAGCCGAGGAGAACGAGCAGAGTCATCGCAAGTCGCTTCCGGATCGTCACCTTGTTCCGTTCCTTCCCGTGTTCGGAGTCTCGTCTACTTCCGCACCAGAACGAGCTTGGAGTCCGCGGACTGCCCACCCGCTTCCAGACGCGAGAAGTAGATCCCGTTCGCGACCCGCACGCCGCGGGCATCGCGTCCGTCCCAACTGACGACGTGGGACCCTTCCGCAAGCGGGCCATCGACGAGCTCACGGACGAGGCGGCCACGCACGTCGTAGAGGGCGAGGCGGGCGTCGGCGGCCTCCGGAAGGTCGAACGCAATCGAAGCGTCCCGGCCCAGGATCGGAGCCGTCGGCTCGAGTGAGAGACCTGGAGCGGCCGCGTTCGTCGAGGTCCTCGCATCCAGCGCCTTCCGTCCCACGGCACGCAGCAGCTCGGGCCCGTGCGCCGGCTCGATCCGATGATGGTCGTGTTCCCAACCCTGATGCGGAGTAGCGAGGTACGGGAAGTCGCCGAGGAACGGAACGTCGTTCTGATCGACTCCGTCCCCGAGCTGCGATGCCAGCGGATGCGGTTCGAAGTTCGGATCACAGAACGCGGGATAGAGCACACCCGCGACGACTCGTTCCTCGATGTCGACCACGTCATCGAAGAGACGACGGCCGTTCGGGAATCCGTCGAGGTCTCCCGCGAGCACTCCGAAGCGGCTGTTCTCCTCGTCCGGCCCGATGGCCACGTTGACGCGCAGCATTTCGCTCGGGACGACGTTCGGCGGCTGGTTGAGACCCGGCACGCCCGTGAGGAACGCGGCCACGATGTCGCAGCGGGGCGCCGGAGGAGCCGTCACGCCGTAGAGAGCCTCGATGATCCCAGGCAGCTCCGGGTTCTGCACGTAGTCCAGGAACTGACCGTCGTTCGCCGGGACGGACGCGTTGAACCGATCCTTCTGCCCGAGCGGAATCACCACCTCATTGACGAGCGGCATACCGAGGCGCGAAACCTGCCGGAGGCCGCCGATCGGACTGCCGGGAGGGGCCGAGCGACGGGTGGTCGCCCACGTGCCGATGACGGCGGCCGCGTCAGCAGGATCGGTGGGAATGGATCCGTCGCGTGTCACCATCTCGATCGGAACTTCGAGCACGATCGCCTGCACGTTCGTTCCGGCGAGATCGTCGCGTCCCTGGCCCATGTTCCCAGGAACCGAGCGGAAGCCGAGCAGATCGAACACGGCGCCGAGGTCGACGAAGAACGGATCGTCACGCTGGCCCGCGAACACGCGGATGCCGTTGTCGAGTTCGTAGAATGAATCCGCCACGAGCGATTCGTAGTTCGGCGTCGTACGCGGCCCGATGTTCGCCGGGGGGACGACCAGATGCTCTGCGAGCGTGGTCGTCTGCCCGAGAACGCCTTCCACGCGCAGGACGTCGTAGTACTGCCGGTAGTTCCAGTCCGGATCGTCGAGGGAGTCGATCGTGTTCGTCGCATAGAGGAAGGTGTTGGGGTTCGCCACTTCGGTGCGGAAGCGGAAGACGAAGGTCAGCTCCTCGCGCGAGTCTCCATCGTTGTCGACGTGGAAGACATAGTCGGCGGTCGGGTCGAAGTGGAACCAGTTGGGGCCGCCGGCGGGATCCCCGAAGGGCCACCAGCATCCGACGAAGACCAGATGGTCCGGCCTCATGGGACTCACGAAGACATACGTATCGGTGTTGTCTGCGGAGGGATCGTTCGAGATGCCCGGCGCCTCGCGATGGCTCGACGCCAGAACATCGCTACCGACCGGAGAACTGAGGCCGAGTGCGGCCAGGGCCAGGATCGCCCAGGACTTCCGCCCCGAGATGATGGACCTGGCCGAGCCAGGTCCGAACGGCTGGAAACTCATGCGCTGCCTCCAAACTGGATTCGAGTAGGGAAGTGAGCGCACGGAGCCCAACGGCCCGGCCGAGGCTCGTTTCTTGGGATCCGTCAGGTCTCCGTGCGCGTGTTCGAGTCGGTGCTCGCCCCCTCTACGCGCGTGGTTCCGGATCGGATGTCGGAATCGAGAAAAAAGAGACGCCGACCTTCTACGAGGTCGGCGTCCGGGAGTGTGGTGGGCGCCGATCGGCACCCGTCGCGATCTACCTGTAGCGGTTCCCGTGGCCTTCGCCTCGGACCGCCAGGGCGACTACGAGTCGCTAGTGGTGTTGGCCACCCGCGTGGTCGTCGTCGTGAGAATCGCCGTGGGCGTCCACGGTGGGCGACTTGAGGAGCGAACCCATCCGTGGGTGTTCCCCGAGCCAGCTCACCTTGCCGGTCTCGAGGTCGTAGACCGCGCCCACGATCCGCACCTGGTGGTTCTTCGCCCGCTCGCGGACGGAATCGCTGCGTGTGAGGAGATCCTCGATCGACTGCATTACGTTCGCGCGAACGGCAAACGGGACGAGGTCGTCCGGGGAGAGGCGCGGGTGCAACTTCCGCGCGTGCTCGACGGCCGGTTCGATGTTGTCGACCAACGCGGGAATCGAACCATGCAGTTCCGCCTTCTTGACGACAGCGGTCACGGCGCCACACGACTCGTGACCGAGCACGACGAGGAGCGGTGTCTCGAGGTGGTCTACGCCGTATTCGATCGAACCGACTTCGTCCGTGTCGCAGACGTTCCCCGCCACGCGGATGATGAACGTGTCTCCGATTCCCTGATCGAAGACGACCTCGATCGGGACGCGAGAGTCGGAGCATCCGATCACCGTGACGAACGGGTGCTGCCCCTTGGCCGTCTCGAAGCGATGGTGCCGGTCGTAGTTCGGATGGAGCATCTTGCCCGTGACGAACCGTTCGTTTCCTTCCTTCAGCTTGTCGTAGGCCTCGTCGGCGGTGACGCCGGGGCCTCCACCGGAAGCGAACGAAGAAGCCGCGATCGCACTGAGGGCGAGCCCGGCTACGGTGAGAGACAGGAACTTGTTCAAGCGGTTCCTCCAGTCGATGGGGCGCGGTGAAACCGCGCGGAAAACCAGGCGGGGCTGGCTCGAGAGCGTCGCTTGCGTTGGGTTCACGGCCGCTCTTCGCCCCGGTTCACGTGAACGATCGACGGCCCGCGGCCACTTCTTGAGGGCGACCCGCCAGGAGGGAGGCTCGGCGGGGATCCGCCGGGGGCGAAGTGACCCCGGCCGGAACCGGCGTGTCGAGATTGCATGAGCTTCCCGAGGCAGACGTTCCGGAGCCGCGCCCTCCTGACCCTCACCCTGGCGGTTCTTCTGGTCGGAGCGGTATCGGATCGATCATTCTCAGCGGATCGGCCTGACCCTGAGGAGGCCCGATTCCGTGAGCTCGTGTCGGTCCGCGGCCGGAGTGTCGACACGGTGATCCCTCGGCACGAAGGCGTGGACGCACCCTCTGCCCGGACACCTGGATCCAGCCATCGCATTGTCCGTCAATCAAATATGTGGTCCCATAGTAGGCGAAGTACGTCCATCGGGAACCCGGCGCCGCGCCCCGCCACCGGAGCCTCCGCCACGGCTGTATCTATGAGGATAGGCCGCTCTCCGAAGCCAGGCTCGGTGCTCGCCGCGGCCTGGGACGGTTCCGGCCGCGAGTCGTTCTGGAGCGATGATCTCGCTCTCGCCTCGGCCCCCTGCCTCGCCTTCACCCAGCGCCCCCGAACCAGGAAGCGGAGCGCGATGGAGCGCGGGCTCGCCCTCTACGCCGCGATCCGATCCTTCCGGGCACCGTCGCTGAAGCTCTGCTTCGGAGTTCCTGGAGTCGGCCCGAGTGAGGTGTCCTGCCGGGTCCGCTTCCACGACACCTCCCCGTCGCTACTCGTGCGCTGGAGGGTTCGGTTCTAGGGGCGGCGGGGTGCGCCTGCCGACCGCCGAGCGGACGACCGCCAGGTCCCGTGAACCGAGCTGCGAGAGCCCGGTGAGGTTCCGGAAGACAGGATCGATCCGCCCGTGGGGCCGGCCGAACGGCAGCCTGCCGATCCACCACGGCAGCGCGTGTCCGAACTGCATGAACGCGAGGTGCCGGTGGAGGCGGAGCGAGAAGTCGAACTCCAGCATGAGCCCGATCAGCCAGGTGAGTTGGAGCGGGAAGAGGAAGCCGGAGTCCGGCCCCGCCTTCTCACTCACCATGAGGCACGCGTCGTAGGCCCCGTGCATGAGGATCGGAACGACGAGCGCCAACGCGTAGAACTCTCTGCGCCGTTCCGGCAGGAACCGTCCCAACGACATGAGATAGCCCATGACGACCGCGTTCGCGGCGTGGGACGGGACTGCCGTCACCGCACGAGCAACCGCCGCCGGAAGCCCGCCCTCGAAGACGTAGGCCAGATTCTCGACCGCCGCGAACCCCATGGCAGCAGCCACGGCGTAGACGGGGCCATCCATCGGCTCGTCGAAGTCGGCCGAATTGGAGACGGCGTAGACGATGAGGTATCGCGTCAGTTCCTCGACGAAGGCAGCCAGGACGAACGCTTCGAAGAGCTCCTTCCCATAGGGAAACGCGAAGAGCCGCCCGAGCCCGGCGAGGACGAAGTCCAGGGGGAGGACGGCGAGAATGCTGAGCGCGCCCGCCACGGCCACCGCGGCGATCGTGTTCTTCGGCTCCGGAAACCGGTCGCTCCGGTAGAAGTAGACGAGAACCACGAGCGCCGGCAGGAGCCCGGCGCCGAACAGCGCGAATCCCACGTTCTCTCCGATCGTACTCGAATCAATTCCGTCTCCCGGACATGGTATCCTCTGCCCCCAGGACCAAGAAGAGTGCTTTCCCGCCGGCTGACCCTCGGAACCCTGCACACGACGAGCGAGAGCACCCAGAGGAGCAGCGATGGATCCCCGAGATGATCACTTCCTCCCCAAGGTGGCCGATCGCCTCGCTCTCGCGAAGAGCTGGCTACCACGTTACACGGGAATGCCGCTCGACAAGTTCGGCGACTACGTGTTGCTGACGAACTTCAGCAACTACGTCACCGACTTCTGCACACGCTTCGGCTGCGACTTCTACGGCGAAGGGCGCCCCATGCAGGCGGTCACGAACGTCGACGGCCTCACCCTCATCAACTTCGGCATCGGGTCCCCGAATGCGGCGACGATCATGGACCTCCTCGTCGCCCGTCACCCTCGCGGCGTCCTCTTCCTCGGCAAGTGCGGCGGGCTCAAGGAGTCGACCGAGCTCGGTCACTTCATCCTCCCGATCGCCGCCATCCGAGGCGAGGGAACGAGCGACGACTACTTCCCACCGGAAGTCCCTGCGCTTCCCTCCTTCAAACTGCACAAGTTCGTCTCGGAGAGAATCGTCAAGCGCGGCCTGGAGTATCGAACCGGGGTCGTCTACACGACGAACCGGAGAGTGTGGGAACACGACGACGCGTTCCGCCGAAAGCTCCATCAGGTCACCGCGATCGGCATCGACATGGAAACGGCGACGATCTTCATCGTCGGTCATCACAACGAGATCGCGCGAGGAGCGCTGCTGCTGGTGTCCGACGTTCCGATCACTCCCGAAGGCGTGAAGACGGAGGCGTCGGACGCAAAGGTCACTGCGGACTGGGCCCACACGCACCTCGACATCGGCATCGAAGCGATGACCGAGATCGGCGAGCAGGGCGAACAGATCAAACACTTCCAATACTGATCCCGCGGAGAGTTCAGGCAGGAGACGGAGATGCTCACTTCAATCACCCGCAGTCGACGGTCCACCTCGCCGAAGGGGCCTACCCTCCGACTCCCGATGGGGAGATCCGACACTCCTCGCCGTGAGGGTGGCCTCGCGAAGACGGCGCGCGGGACCGCTCCGCTCGGAGTGGCCGCCGGAATCGCGGTCGCGATCGGCGTGGCCCTCGTCACGCTGGTCACACCGGCGCGGTGTCGTGCCGGCGAGTTCGACGAACTCCACGCGGAACAGCGGATCGCGGACTTCCGCACGGAGGCGATCTACGAGAACGAGGCCGGTGTCGCGATCGGCGCACGATTCCGACACGTCCCGAGCCGTTTCGTACTCGACATCCTGCGGATCCAGTCGCTTCCCCAGGCGTTCGTCTGGGTGAATACGTTCCCGCCGTCCGATCAGGGAGAGCCGCATACGCTCGAGCATCTGCTCCTCGGCAAGGGAACGGTGGGCCGACGGGTCGCATCGCTCGAGGAGATGTCGCTCGGCAACAGCTCCGCGTTCACGCAGCAACGGCGCACCTGCTACCACTTCCACACCTCGGCCGGCGCGGGCGTATTCTTCGATCTGTTCGAGGCCAAGCTCGACGCCATGCTCCACCCCAACTACTCCGACGAGGAGATCCGCCGCGAGGTCTGCAACATCGGAGTCGCGAGTCAGCCCGATGGCTCCGTCCGCCTCGAGGAGAAGGGCACCGTCTACAACGAGATGGTGAGTTCGTTCGAGCGTCCGAGGGGGAACCTCTACCACGAACTCGGCCAGATGGTGTACGGCACCGGCCATCCACTCTCCTACGACTCGGGCGGGACCCCGGAAGGCATCCGTGACCTCACTCCCGCCGAGATTCGGGAGTTCCACGGAAGCACGCACCACCTCAACAACATGGGTGCGGTCGTCTCGATCGGCGACGAAGTGACGCTCGAGAAGTGCCTCGGACAGCTCTCCGAGATCCTGGCCCGGGTCGAACCGGACTCGCGCGCAGGCACCGATCCCGCCACCGCGCGCGATCGTCTGCCCGCGGCACAGCCATCTCCGGAAGGATCGATCTTCCACGCGCGGTTCCCACACGAGAACCCGAACGAGCCAGGACTCCTGGTCATGGCGTGGCCTCCCACCCGGGAACTCGATCTGAGCGAACTCGACCTGCTCGGGCTCTTCTTCCAGGTACTCGCGGGCGGACAGACGTCGAACCTCCAGCGCCTCTTCATCGATTCGCAGACGCGCGTGATGGACATCGGCGCCACGTCCGTCTTCTCCTGGGTGGACGACGATCTCGGACAGCCGATCTTCCTCGGGTTCAGCAACGTCGACCCGGCGGTGGCCGCCCCCCAGACTCTGCAGCAGATCCGCACCACCGTCTTGGACGAGATCCGACGCATCGCGGCCGAGCCGGAGGGTTCGGAGGCGCTCGCGGAGTTCAACGATCGCGCGCGCAGTCTTCTCCTCCAGAACCGGCGCAGCCTCAGGACGTTCCTCAACTCGCCCCCGCGCTTCGGCTATCGCGGGACCGGTTCCGTCTGGGTCGATCGCCTCCAGTCCCTCCACGAGAAGGGCGGATTCCGGCGGGACCTCGGGATGCGCGAAGAGTTCGCCTACGCCGACTCCGTACTCGGGAGCGGCGGGAACCCATGGAGCGCCCTCGTCGAATCGTGGGGCCTCCTCACCGCGCCGTTCGTGGCGGTGACGACCGCCGACCCGGAGGCGATCGCCCGGAGTGAGAACGAGCGCTCGGAACGGATCGCGACCTTCACGCAGAACCTGCGGGACGAGTTCGACGTGTCCTCGGACGCAGCCGCGATCGTCCGCTACGAGGGCGTGTACGAAGAGTCCACCCGCGTCATCGACCAGGCCGCGGCGACGATCGACATGCCCGGCCTGATCAAGGCACCGCCCCTCTCCCTCGACGACGGCCTCGACTACGTCGTCACCGAACTGCCGGGCGGCGGCGATCTCGTCACGTCCCGCTTCGACAACATGACGGCGGCTACCGCGGGAATCGCGTTCGACCTGCATGTCGTCCCCGAAGCCGAGCTGGTGTGGGTACCCGCACTACCCAACCTTCTCCGCATGGTGGGCGTCATCGAGAACGGCGTCCCGGTGACGTTCGACGACTACGAGAAGAGGCTCCAGCAGGAGATCCTCGAACTCGACTTCTACTTCTCCACCCATCCGCGCACTGGCCGCGCCGAGCTGGTGGTGAGAGGAGCGGGGAGCGATGTGGAGGAGAGTCGACTCGCGCTCCAGGCGATGCAGCTGTCGCTGATGAGCCCAGATCTCCGCCCCGAGAACCTTCCGCGTATCCGCGACGTGATCGACCAGACGCTCGGTTGGTCCCGCAATCGGATGCGCGGCTCCGAGGAGAGCTGGGTGCAGGATCCTGCCCTCGCCTACTGGAAGCAGGCGGATCCGCTCTACCTCTCCGCCTCATCGTTCCTCACCCAGACTCACGCCCTCCATCGGGTCAAATGGATGCTCGAGTCGGGGAGCCCGGAGGATCGCCAGGCGTTCACCGGATTCTTCTCCGACCTCACCGCGAGCGACGCGTGTGCGAACCGAAGCGCGCTCGAGCCCGTCCTGGCCGTCCTCACGGCCGACGTGAAGTCCGAGGCCATCGGGACCGAGGACGTGTCTCCGGCGCTGGTCGACGAAGCGGCCGCCAAGGTCGAGATGTGGCGGGTCGCGCTCTCGCGGCTTCCCGAAGGTGCCAAGGATCTCGTCCGTGAAGCGGCACGCGACCTCGAGAAGTCGCTCGCCGACCTCTCCCCGGACAGTTTCCGTGACGACGTGCAGTACCTGACCGCGGAGATGTCGACCGATCTCGGCGTGGACCCGAGCGAGGCGCTTCGTACCGCGTCCGGCGTCCTGGATCGTCTCCGCCATCAGGACATCGCGCGCGCGTTCGTCATCGGAAGCACGGCGGATGGCGAACAGATCGGCGAGGGCGTTCGCGGAATCGTCGGGGAACTCAGCGCCGAGACCTCGGAGCGCCAGACCTACGTCGACACCCCGAGAATCGTCGAGCGGATCAAGTCCCGGCTCGGTTCGGACGAGGCGCCGCTCCACGTCGGTCTCGTCAACGAGAGCACGCGCAGTGGGGTCCATGTCCACACCTCGAACTGCGCGAGCTACGCGGACAGCGACGAGGAGACTCTGCTCCGCTTTCTCGCCGCGCGTCTCTATGGCGGCGGCGGTGCCCACTCCATGTTCATGAAGACCTGGTCTGCCGGGCTCGCCTACTCGAACGGCCTCAGGAGCAACGAGGACCATGGCCGGCTCCTCTACTACGCGGAGCGCTGCCCGGACCTCGCCCAGACCCTGCAGTTCGTGATCGAGGAGCTGCGGAACGCACCGCACGATCCCTCACTCGCAGACTACGCGATCGCGCAGGCCTTCGCCGGGATCCGGAGCGGCTCGCGCTACGAGGAGCGCGGCGAGGCGATGGCCGCCGACCTCGCCGACGCGATGTCGCCGGAAGTGGTGAAAGCGTTCCGCACCAACATCCTCGCTCTCCGGAAGAAGAAGAACCTCTACGACCAGCTCCACGAACGGATGGAAGACGTCTACGGAACCGTCCTGCCGGGATACGGGCCGAGCACGGCCGAAGCCGTGGCGGAGTACGAGGCGAACTCCTTCGTCATCGGGCCGTCCAAGCAGCTCGATTCGTGGGAGAACTACCTGGGCAGCGTCGAGCCGGGCGCAAGGCTCCAGCGCATCTACCCCAGGGACTTCTGGCTCGCCGAGGGGCAACGTCCGGGAGACTGATACGAACGAGGGAGGGGAAGAGCCTCAGCCCTTCCCCTCCCGTCGATTCCCCCGTGGTGGTGGGGAGCCCGCACTGCGTGCGGAAACTCTGCTACCTGGTCACGAGAACAGTCCGGCTGAGGCTCTGCTCACCCGCCTGGAGCCGGGTGTAGTAGACGCCGGACGGCACGTCGTTCCCGTTCGCATCACGTCCGTCCCAGCGGATCTGGTGCTCTCCGCCGGCGAGGGACTCGCCGTCCAGAACGCTCCGGACGAGTCGACCCTGGGCGTCGAAGACCGCGATCGAAACACGCGACGTCTCCGGCAGACGGAAGTGGAGCGTCGAAGGTCCGCGCGTCGGATTCGGGGACGCGGCGAACTCGAGCTGGGTCGCCGTCGTGGAGATCTGCTCGGGCGTACCCGAGGTGTCGTCGACTCCGAGGAACTGGCAGAGCGCCGTGGTCTGCACGGTGCTGAGATCCCACCTGCAGTTCATCTCGAGGATGACGTAGTCCGTGGCCGGGTCGTAGTCCGCGTCGTGCGGGATGTCGAACTCGAGCGGATGCTCCGGATCGATCGTCATCACTCCAGCGGAGTGCTTGGTCAGCGCGACGAGCGCGGGATCGCACGGTGACAGCTGCGGCAGCGCGAGCCGATCCGGCGAGATCCAGTAGCTCACCTCGACCTGCATGTGATCCTGCCAGGAGCCGTCGGGCATGCGGCCGCCGAGGAATCCGCCCGTACCTTGATCGAGCGCTCCGACCACGATGTGGTCTCGCCCGTCGAACGGGAAGGAGAAGCGCTGGACGTTCGGCGTCGGGATCCAGTCGTCCTGAGTGATCACTCCGTCGCTCTGCCAGGTCGCACGTTCGATCACGAGCGGCGTCGGGATCGGTGTGAGCGGAGGACAGTACCCGAGGTGCAGATACTCGCCTTCCGGAATGAGCACGCCGCCGCCGACCTCCACGATCGTCTCGTTGGCTGACGGAACGTAGGTGGTCTGGACGAGATCCGACGGGAGGATGGCGTCGTAGCAATCCTCTTCGTTGCTGTCGGCCAGGAACCACTGCGTTCCGTTGTCGACCGTCGCGTCGCCGAAGACGCGGAGCTGCATTCCGTCCCGCGGGATCGGGATCTGCGGCGTGGGGATGAGGATGTTCCAGTACGTCGGCTCCGGGCAGCCGATCGGATAGTCCTCCACTTCACCGAACTGTGCCGCGCCGCGAGTGGCAGAGAGTGACCCGTCCACGTTGGCGACGCCGCCCGAGTTCTCGCCCCAGTCGAGGCGGGCCCGCAGCCAGATCGGCTGACTCGGGTCCGGAAGCGCGCCCGGCAACGGAAGTGGGTAGACGAAGAAGTGCGGCATCGTCGTGTTCGGCCCCGCGAGAGGACCGAAGTTGAACGTGTCGTTCACGATGTTCTCGCCCGGATGCTCCCAGTTGCAGTTCTGATTCGCGTCGAGCCACATGTTGAGGAACATCGGCCGACCGGTCGCGGCCGAGTAGTCGTGCTGATTCGCCGCGGCATCGGTCGCCTGCACGACGCGGGCGGCGACGAACGCGGGCTTGCCCCAGAGCGGCGGATTCGGGAAGAAGCGGATGCCGTCGTCGTAGCGATCGCGGTCGACGACGTCTGCTTCGCACTCGCTGTCCATGTCGAATCCGAGCCACTCATAGGAGTAGTTCCGGCCCGGCTGGACTCTGCGGATTCCGAAGATGTGCTCCGCACCCTGGAGACGTCCGTCGAGTGTGATGCCGTTCAGGGTCCGGCCCCCGCCCACATCGTGGACGAGCGTCGGGTACTGGCCGATCACTCCACAGATCGGGTCGGGATCGGGTGCGTCACCGAGATCGTGGTTGTAGAGGTAGTTGATTCCGTCCTCGTCGTCCACCGAGAGTAGGTGGTTGCTGTTGAGGGTGAGATCGAGGAACGGGTTCATGATCGGTCCCGGAGGGTTCGATGTTCCGCCGGCGGACGCATGATCGAGCCCGAAGAAGTGACCGATCTCGTGGAGTGCGACGGTCTGGACGTCGGGGTCACCTCCCAGCGCCACGTTGTGGCCGACGACCTTCCAGTTGTAGTTCGTGTCGTTGAAGCGGATGTCCGATTCCGCGATCCGTCCGTTCGCGACGTTGAACCACGTCGTCGTCACCGCGAGCGTGGCGGCGCCGAGACCACCACCGAAGTCCACGATGTTGTTTCCGTCGAGGTTGCCCGCCGGCATCGCGCCGGCCGGAGTCGCGACTTCACCGAAGCCGAGATGGGACGGCGACACGGCGGCCCAGGTCGCAAACGCCCTCTTGATCTCGGAGAACTCGCCGGCACCGCCGATGTCGGCCGTTCCCGCTCCGCGGGACCACGGGACTTCACAGCCCGGAAGCTCGCGCAGGTCCCAATGACTGAAGAGGTGGACGGCCATTCCAGGCCAGACGTGCGGCGGTGCACCGACGGCCGCTCCTCCGGCGAGACGGAAGGCGGACGCGGACTCGAACGTTCCTCCCATCGAGAGGAGCAGGCCGGTCAGTGCGGTGGCCAGGACGGCGCGGGTGATCGTGTTCGTGCGCTTCATGATCAGCGGCCCTCCTGGATCTCGGTCACGGTGTTCCAGAACGTGTCCCGATCGAAGCTGCCGACCAGGACGTTCGTGATCTGCGTTTGGCTACCCTCTCGGGACACGGTGAACTTGCCGCGTTCGAGCGCGACGATCGGAACGAGCAGCTCGGAGTCTTCGTACAGGAAGAGCACGACCTCCTCGCCTGCCGTCATCTCCGGCGCGCCGTCGACGACCATCGCAATGTCGTCGACGACTCCGCCCAACATCCGGACCGTTCGCGTGATTGCGCCTGCATCGACGCATTCACCTTCGCTTCGGCTCACGTCGAGGACGACGTCCGTGTAGATCTGCGTTCCTTCCGCGTTCCAGTCGCTCCAAACGGAAACGACGGTGCCCTGGACGACGCAGTCCGCGTAGCGGACGAGACCGTCGAGGTCGAGTTGCAGTGTGGTGCTGGCGGCACCGGTGGAAACGAGGGCTGCGGAGAGTGTCAGTCCGGCGGCGAGTGCGCGCGCCCAGGGACCGACTCCGCCGCGGGCTTTGTGCAGAGACGTGCGGAGCATGGAGTACCTTCCTTCGGCTTCGACTTGATTCGGGACTTGGGACCGGGCCTCCCCCGGGTCCGCTTGGCCTCGGTTCTTCCGATTGGCCTTCCAGTTGCAACTAGGGAAGTGGCGTGCCAAGCCGGAAAGGAGCCGTAAGTACATGAAGGGTTGTGAGTTGAGAGTCGTCGAGAATCCGCGATCGGAGGTGCTGGAGTCGGGTGCGGATTCGCGAGATTCCGCGGAGCGACGTAAGTCCTTGTCAGACAACATCGGTGACCATTCGCGGGATTCCGTGGAAACCGGCCTCGCGCGAGTCCGCGAGGGGGCGCCGGAAGCGGACACTCCTCTATACTGGGGAGGCTACGAGCCCCCCTGGAGATTCCCGATGACGACGCTGCCCGGTTCAGACGAGCCGGCCCTTCCCGCGCCGGACGGGTCCGGACTCTCTGGCCTCCTCCTCGAGGCCGGCCGCGCCTTCCTCGACAGGAAGGAGTGGGCACGCGCGCGCGACGCGGCGCACCAGCTCCTCGGGTTCCGCCTCTCCGATGGCGAGAGGGAACAGGCCTTTGCTCTTCTGGCGCGGTCCCTCGACGCACTCGGCGAGCCTGGGCCCGCGGAGGACGCGTGGTCCGAAGCGAGAGCGCTATGCGAACGCGCGGGAGACGCCATGGGAATGGCGCGAGTCTGGCGCGAGATCGGACTGCTCCGCAAACGCGCGGACCGGCTCAGCGATGCACGCGACGCATTCTCCGAGTCACTCCGCTGTTCCGCTTCCACCGTTCCGGGGCAGGAGCGGGCCCGTGGCCTGGAGGAGCTCGGCGTCGTCGAGCGACTTCTCGGCGAGTCCACGGAATCGCTGCGTCATCTGGAAGAGGCGCTGCGCATCTGGGAAGCGCTCGCGTCTCCCCGGGACGTCATCCGCGCTCTCGAGAAACTCGCGAACGTGAAGCAGCGTCTCGGTCGACTCGGAGAAGCCGAAGCGGACTACCTGAGAGCCATCGACATCCTCACCGAGCACCAGGACCCGGGTCGGCTCGCGATCGTGCACAACAACCTCGGGGGGATCCGGCACTCGGCAGGGGACCACGAAGGCGCGATCGAACATTTCGAGACCGCGCACGAACTCTTCCGTTCGCTCGACGAGAAGCTCCAGGTCGCCGTCACGCTCAGCAACCTCGGCCTCCTCCACTCGCTGCGGGGCGAGAATGCACGCGCGCGCACCCACCTCGAAGAAGGGCTCGCGATCCTCGAGTCGTTGGGAGAGTGGAGACGACGCGCCAGCGTGCTGAACAACCTCTCTCTCGTCGCCTACACCTCGGGACGCTACGAAGAGGCGCTCCGTTGGGCGAACACTTCGCTCGACGCCTGGGACGAGTCCGAGACCCAGGAAGGGCTCGCCAAGCCGCTCATCAACCAGACGCGCGCGCTTCTCTCCCTGTCCCGGCTCGAGGAAGCCGAAAGAGCTGCTCGCCGCGCATCGGGGGTCGCGGAGAAGTCCGGCTCGACGGAGGACATCGCGGAGACCGCCCTCGCCCTCTCGGCGCTCGCGCTCGCGCGAAACGACCTCGACGCCGCACTCACCAAAGCCACCGATGCGGCGAAGCTCGCGGGGGAGGCGCTTCCACGTCAACGGGCCGAGGCACTGCGTCTCGAGGCGCGCGTTCGTTCGCGACGAGATGAAGAGGAGCTCGCCCGCGACCGACTGCTCGAGAGCGAGTCGCTCTTCAGTCGCCTGGCCGATCCGTTCCACCGTGCTCTCTGCGGCGCCGACCTCGGCCGTGTCTTTCTCGGAGCGAGAGGGTTCGAAGCCGCGGCGACGCGCCTTCGCACCGCCACGGGGATCTTCGCGAAGCTCGGCAACGAGCCGAAGCAGTTCGAAACGCTCCTCGTCCTCGCGGAGGCAGAACATGCACTGGACGCGGCCGAGGCAGAGGCGCGATTGGGAGAGGCCTCCGAACTCGCCCGACATGCCGATCGACGCGACTGGTCGACCGAAGTCGAACGAACGCGGGAACGGCTCGCCCGAGACAAGGTCACCACTGGTCCTCCCGATCTTCAATGGGTTCGTCTCCTCGGCATGCTGTCGGGTTGGGCAAAGGAACGAGTCTCATCCCCGAACGGCCCGGCAACCCCGAACGAACGTGAGATTCCGGATCTCCTCGTCCGCGAACTCGGCCTCGTCTGGACGGCATTCTCCGCACCGGCCGATACCGAGTCCGCCCTGGTCGACCTGCACGCGGGAGACCCGAACTGGGCATCGGCCTGGAGTCGGCGGACGAAACGCGAGCCGTCGGAAGTCGCCCCAACCCCGTCACGCGCACCAGTTCGGATCGCCGAAGTCGACGGTCGGTGTTTTGCGGTCGTCGAGATGCCTTCACCGTTCTCCGGAGTCCTCTGGATCGCGGGCGGCAGCGGTGTGCGCGCCTGGAACACCGAGCCCGCGCTCAGTGCGGTCCGCGCCGTCTCCGAGTCGATCGCTCTCTGTTTCTGTGCGGCCGAACTCCATCGCAATGTCACCTTCGCTGTGCCTGGCGAGGAGAACGAGTTCGAAGGACTGATCTACGCGAGCTCGGGCATGGCTCGAATCGCTTCCGTCATCGAACAGGTCGCGGACTCGGACGCGGGCGTCCTCATCCGCGGTGAGAGCGGAACCGGAAAGGAACTGATCGCACGAGCACTCCACGCCCGGAGTGGACGGGCCGGTAGATTCATCGCAATCAACTGCCCGTCCGTTCCGAGGGAACTGATCGAGTCCGAACTCTTCGGATCCGAGAAGGGCGCGTTCACAGGTGCAGACCGCACGCGCGTCGGCCAGATCGAGCTCGCGGACCAGGGCACGCTCTTCCTCGACGAAGTCGGTGACATGGAGATGCCGGTCCAAACGAAGCTCCTGCGATTCCTCGAGGAGCGCGAGCTGATGCGCGTCGGCGGGCGGGACCCGATCTCGGTCGACGTCAGACTCGTCGCCGCCACGAGCCGGGATCTCGACGCGATGGTCGAGGACGGAACGTTCCGAGCGGACCTCCTCCACAGGATCATGGTCGTCCCGATCGTGGTACCTCCGCTCCGCGAACGGAGTGAGGACGTTTCCTGCCTGGTCCGTCGCTTTGCGAAGGAACGATCGCTGCGGGAAGGCCGCGACAGGACGTTCGCACCCGAGGCTGTCGCAACGCTCTCGGCTCAGCCATGGAAGGGCAATGTGCGCGAGCTGCGGAACGTCGTCCACCGCATCTTCGCACTGTCGAACGACGACGTTCTCACGACGAGATCGATACCTGAGGAGTACCGACGCGCACCGATCGGACGATCACGTGGCGATTCGACACCCCCCACGCATGGACCGCTCGATCACACGCGTCCGAGCTCTGGCGCAGCCGGTGGACTCGAGATCGGTCCGCTTCGTCCAGGGGAGACACTCACGGCACGCCTCATGGAGATCGAGGGAACCCTTCTTCGCCGCGTCCTGGAAGAGGAGGGGTGGAACCAGTCACAGGCAGCGCGACGGCTCGGGATCAAGGAGTCGACGCTGAGAGACAAGAACCGGAAGTTCGGCATCAAGCGCCCGAACCGTGGGAGGAACCGATGAACGCCCGCATCCTGTCTCGCTTCGGCACGACGACCGCACTCTCCCTCTGCCTCGCGGCGCTCTCGGCCGCACCGTCCAAAGGCTCTGTCTACCTGAACGAGTATCGCCACAGCTTGGGGCTCGACACCGACATCGTGGAGATCTTCAACTCGGGGCCGGGGGACGTCGACATCGGCGGCTGGATCATCCGCACGACGAGTGGTACCGACTACGTGTTCCCGACCGGGTCGGTCATCCTCGACGGCGACTACGTCGCGGTCGACATCGGCGACCAGATCAACCCGATCGGCGGCCACATCCTCCTGATCGACGACCTCGATTCGTTCACCGGATCCGGTGACTCGAAGTCCGCACGAAGGAGTTCCGGTGACGGGAACTCCGCAAGGACCGGCGTGGGACGTTCCGATTCCGGAAGCCGTCCCGGAAACGAGCTCCTCATCGACCGCGTTCGCTTCGGCATCGCCGGTGGGGCGCCCGCTCCACCCCGCTCCACCGGAGCGTCCCTCGCCCGCGTCCCCGATGCGTCCGCCAACCCTCTCCTGATCCCGGCCGACGACGAGAACTGGTGGACGATCGATCCCACGCCGACGATCGGCACGACGAACGACGCGCAGCCTTTCAGCCTCGGCGCCGGACCTGTCGTCAACGAGATCCGCATCGCGCACGGAACCGGTACCGACTGGATCGAGATCTTCAATCCGCTTCCGTCGGCGGTGGACCTCAACGATTGGTTCGCTTCGTCCGGGCACAACATCTGGTTCCTCGAGGGCGCGGTTCCGCCACTCGGCTTCGCCGCGTTCGCCGTCCCCGGGCTCGACCTCTCGATCACCCGACGGGTCGATCTGTTCAACCCGAGCGTCTCACGGTTCGATCAGAAGGGGATCAACGGCGCCCCGCCGGCCGATTGCTACGGACTCTGTCCGGACGGGGCACCGCCGTCGAACGGCTACGACTACCTGACGTCGGGAGGAGGCGTTTCCTGGTTCCCGGGCCTCTGCTCGCTCGGCTCGTCCAACCAGTCGGGCGGCGACTGCGGAGTCAGTGGGGTCGGCGATGAAGAGCCTCCGGCCCCGGAAGTAGAGCCATCCAGCTGGGGAGAGATCAAGGGTCGCTTCCACTGAGAAGCGATTCCAGGTTCGCCCAGGCGCGAGCCACGCACTGAATCCAAAGCCTGTCGTCCGACGAATCCTCCCCATAGCGGGAAGCGACGAGACGGAAACGACAGGAGTTGGATGGTGGCAGCTCGGGCCCGACGCGAAGCGGAAGACACGACGACCGGGGCTTCGGCTCCGGTCGCAGGCCTTCGGGTCCCGGATCCACGTGCGGCGTCTCCCTCCCGGTCCGAGATCATGTGGAGCCGCCTCGTTCCGTACGCTCTGCTCCATCTCAGCTGCCTTCTCGTCCTGTGGGTCGGCTGGAGCCCGGTCGCCGTCTGGGCCGCCGTCTTTCTCTACGCCGTTCGGATGTTCGCCATCACGGGCTTCTATCACCGCTACTTCTCGCACCGGACCTTCCGTACCTCGAGGCCGGCGCAGTTCCTCTTTGGACTACTCGGCGCCTCAGCCGCACAGAAGGGCCCCCTCTGGTGGGCAGCCCATCATCGCTACCACCACCAGCACGCGGACCTCGAGCACGACCTCCACTCGCCGTCCCGCCACGGATTCCTCTGGAGTCACGTTGGCTGGATCTGGGCTCGAAGCAACTACGACACGGAGCTCCACTCCGTGCGCGACCTCTCCCGCTATCCCGAGCTGAGATGGCTCGACCGAAACGCCCTCTGGGTTCCCGTCGGCCTCGCGCTCGTGCTCTACCTCACCGGCGCCGCCCTCGGTCGCTTCGCCCCAGGTGTGGGCACGACGGGAGGACAGATGGTCGTGTGGGGATTCTGCGTGAGCACGATCGTCCTCTACCACGCGACCTACACCATCAACTCCCTCGCACACGTTTGGGGGTCGCGTCGGTACGACACCCGTGACGAAAGCCGCAACAACTGGCTGCTCGCCCTCCTCACCCTGGGCGAGGGGTGGCACAACAACCACCACCGGTACCCGGTCGCGACCAGACAAGGCTTCCACTGGTGGGAGATCGACCTCACGTACTACGGGCTCTGGTTGCTCTCGAAGCTCGGCATCATCTGGGGATTGCGGCCCGTCCCCGCCCGCGTCCTGGCCGAGGGAAGGGCCCCGCGGCGCCGAATCTCCCGAGGGGTTTCGAGATGAAGATCGCGATCATCGGAAGCGGCATCTCGGGGCTGGTCGCGGCGCACCATCTCCACCGAGAGCACGACATCACCGTGTTCGAAGCCAACGACTACGTCGGCGGTCACACCCACACCGTAACCGTGGAAGACGGGGGACGTGCGCTCCAGGTCGACACGGGGTTCATCGTCTACAACGAGCGCAACTACCCGCGATTCTCGCGCCTTCTCTCCGAACTCGGGGTCGCGACCCACGAGAGCGACATGAGCTTCGGCGTGAACTGCGAACGCACCGGTCTCGAGTACCGCGCCAGCTCTCTCGGCACTCTCTTCGCGCAGAAGCGGAACCTGTTCCGGCCACGGATCTACACCATGGTCTGGGACATCTTCCGCTTCTTTCAGACGCACCCGAACTCCTCGAGTCGGATACCGGTGAGGTGACGCTGGGCGAGTACCTCGAGCGAGAGGGATACTCGGAAGTCTTCATCGAGAAGCACATCCTTCCGATGGGGGCGGCGCTCTGGTCCGCGACGCGCGATGACATCCGCGCCTTCCCGCGCGCTTTTTCGTTCAGTTCCTCGACAACCACGGCATGCTGGCGCGCTCCGGACGACCTGCCTGGCGGGTCGTCACGGGAGGGTCGTCACGGTACGTCGCCGCGCTCACTGCGCCCTGGAGGCAGCGGATCCGTCTCCGTACGCCGGTTTCGCAGATCCAGCGAGACGACAGAGGCGTGACCCTCACGCTTCCGAGCGGCCGTGAGGAGCGGTTCGACCACGTCATCCTCGCCGTGCACAGTGACCAGGCGCTACGAATGCTCGCGTCGCCGACGCCCCTCGAGCGAGAGGTCCTGAGTTCGATCCCGTACCAGCGGAACGAAGTCGTCCTCCACACGGACACATCCATCCTCCCCCGATCCCGGAAGGCCTGGGCTGCCTGGAACCACCACGTGCTCGACGGTGATCGGCAGGAAGTAGCGGTCACGTACTGGATGAACCTCCTCCAGGGGTTCCACGCGACCGAGGACTACCTCGTCACCCTGAACGCGACCGACCGGATCGCCCCAGACAAAGTCCGCGCGCGGTTCGCCTATCACCACCCGGTCCTCACGAGTGCGGGAGTGGCGCGTCAGTCCCGACAGCTCGAGCTCGGCCGCGGGCTCCACACCACCTACTGCGGCGCGTACTGGGGATTCGGCTTCCACGAAGACGGCGTGGCGAGTGCGGAAGCAGCCGTGGAGGAAGTACGCGCGGTCGAAGCATCCCGTGCGATGGGCGACGCTCGGGCGTCGGCAGACCGCCGGACATGTTCCGTCGGTGCAAGCGACATCGGACTCGCCGAGACTCGGCCATGAAGAGTGCATTCTACGAAGGGACCGTCCGTCACCGACGCATGGAGCCGCGTCACCACGCGTTCTCCTACCGCGCCTTCCTCGTCTACCTGGACTTGGACGAGCTTCCATCGGCCCTGGACCGCCTACCACTCTGGTCGGCGAAGGGGCCGGCCTTGGCGAGGTTCCGGCGGGAAGACTATCTCGGCGATCCGAACGTCCCGCTCGCAGACGCGGTTCGAGAGCTCGTCGCTGCCGACACCGGTCGGCGTCCGACGGGACCGATCCGGATGCTGGCCCATCTTCGCTACTTCGGGCATTGCTTCAATCCCGTCTCGTTCTACTACTGCTTCGACGCCGGCGACCGATTCGTCGAGACCATCGTCGCCGAGATCGAGAACACGCCGTGGAAGGAACGTCACTGCTACGTTCTCTCCGACAGCCCGACCGGCGAGCACGGGCGGAAGCACCGCTTCCTCTTCGACAAGACGTTCCATGTTTCGCCGTTTCAGGACATGAGTCTCGAGTACGACTGGCGGTTCCTCGAGCCGGAGGACCGTGTCGCCGTCCACATGGTGAGCAGGTCGAAGGGGAAGCGCACGTTCGACGCCACGTTCTCCGCGCGTCGCCACTCGATGACGAAGTGGAACGCCGTCCGATTCCTGGCTCTCTATCCCTTCATGACCGTGAGCGTACTGGCCGCCATCTATTGGCAGGCCCTGCGTCTCCGGCTCAAGGGTTTCCGATTCTACCCGCATCCCACCCGCCGCCGAGAGAAGGAGGCCCTCTCGTCATGACGCCACCGGAAACCGCCGTTCTCTCTGCGGCGCGCACGGGCCAGCGGTCCGGGCCTGCAGAGCCTCGACATCACCGAGCATCTCCAGGGACCGCCGTGGCGACTCCGTCCCTCTCCGAGCGACTCCTGCGCCGCGTCGTGTTTCGCATGCTCTCCGCGATCGAGGATGGTGAGATCACGTTCCGTGAGGGAGGGAAGACACACCGTTTCGGACATCGACGTTCGGAAGGCGATCTGTGCGCGGAAGTCGAGGTTCTGGACCCCGACTTCTACCGTGAGGTGGCACTTCACGGGAGCGTCGGAGCCGGCCGGGCCTGGTTCGAGGGGAAGTGGCGATCCGACGACCTCGTCTCCGTCGTCCGCATCCTGGCCAGGAACGACGGGGCCCTCGCGCGGTGGCAGAGTGGCGTCGGCCGTCTCCTCGCGCCCGCACAGCGCGCCTTCCATCTCCTTCGGCGCAACACACGATCGGGGAGTCGCCGGAACATCGAGGCACACTACGACCTCAGCAACGAGTTCTTCTCGCTCTTCCTCGACGACACCATGACCTACTCGGCCGGTCTCTACGCACACTCCGAGTCATCCCTCCGGGACGCCTCGGTCGCAAAGCTCGACCGGATCTGTCGGATTCTCGACCTCGAGCCCCACGATCACGTGCTCGAGATCGGAACCGGATGGGGCAGCTTCGCCATCCACGCGGCCAAGACCTACGGATGCCACGTCACGACGACGACGATCTCGAAGGAGCAGCATGCACTCGCCTCCGAACGGATCCGCGAGGCCGGGCTCGAAAGCCAGGTGACCATACTCCTCGAGGACTACCGGGATCTCGAAGGTACGTTCGACAAGCTCGTCTCGATCGAAATGATCGAAGCCGTCGGCCACGACTTTCTGGACACGTACTTCCGTACCTGCTGCGAACGGCTCCGTCCCGGCGGACGGATGTGCCTCCAGGCCATCACGATCCGCGACGATCTCCACGATCGGGCGCGCCGCAGCCTCGACTACATCAAGCGCTACATCTTCCCTGGCTCCGACATCCCCTCGCTCCGCTCGATCTCGGAGTCCGTCTCCCAATCCAGTGACTTCGCCATCCGCGACGTCTTCGACCTCACGGACGGATACGCCCAGACCCTCCACGCCTGGCGCCTGAACCTCGCCGAGAGAGCCGAGGATGCCAGAGCGCTCGGCTTCGGTGACTCCTTCCTCAGGATGTGGGAGTTCTACTTCGCCTACTGCGAAGGCGGATTCCTCGAGCGAAGGATCCAGGACTACCAGATCCTGCTCGAACGGCCGGGAACAGTCGTCTCGTCCGGAGTGTCCTCGTGATCTGGATCGGAGCGGCCCTGCTCTTCACTCTGATGAGTGCTCTTTGGATCGTCGCGACCAGGCGGCGAGACGCCGGCTGGGTCGACATCGGTTGGACGATCGGAACGGGTGGACTCGGTGTACTCTACGCCTGCCTCGGGGACGGAGACCTCTTCCCCCGCGCGGCGATCGGGATCCTCTCCGGCGTTTGGGGACTTCGTCTTGCCTCCCACCTCTTCCCGCGTCTTCTCCGGGCGAAGGAAGAGGAGCCGAGGTACGCGCGCCTTCGCGCCCGCTGGTCGTCCTACACGGACCTCAAGATGTTCCTCATGTTCCAGGCCCAGTCGATCCTCGCGCTGATTCTCGCAACCACGTTCTTTGCGGCGGCCACCGCGCCAGGTCCGAAGTCCGCAATCACGATCGTGATCGGAATCGTCCTTTGGATAGTCGGCGTGACCGGCGAATCGATCGCGGACCGACAGCTCACGCGGTTCAAGTCGGCCCCATCGAACCGGGGCCGAGTCTGCGACGTCGGACTCTGGCGATACTCGCGGCACCCGAACTACTTCTTCGAGTGGATCGTCTGGATCGGTTTCGGGTTCGTCGGGTCCGGTGGAAACGATACCTGGCTCGCCTGGATCGGGCCGGTCCTCATGGGCGTTCTGCTCGTCTTCGTAACCGGGATCCCGCCATCCGAGCAGCAGGCGCTCCGCACCCGCGGAGACGCGTACCGCGCGTACAAGGAGCGGACGAGTCCATTCATCCCCCTTCCGCCTTCGTCCAAGCGGAGAAGCAAGCAGGTGACGGCATGACCGAAGCGAAGTACATCGAATGGATGGCCCGTGGGTTCCTGCCCGATCCGGTCGTGCGGTACGGAATCCGACGGCGGCTCGGGCGCCGGCTCGAGAAGGAGCGGCGAGGTACGGTCGAGGACAGGAGCCGACGCCGTCTCGAGTTGATCGAAAGGCTGCGCCAGAGTCGGATCGCCATCGAAACCGAGGCCGCCAACGCCCAGCACTACGAGGTCCCGGCCGAGTTCTTCGTCCAGGTTCTCGGGCCCCATCTCAAGTACAGCTGCGCTCTTTGGGACGACGAAGCCGATCGGGCCGGGCATGACGGCCTCGAGAGGGCCGAGCGCCTCATGCTCGAGACCTACTGCCAGAGGGCCGGCCTGTCGAACGGACAGTCGGTCCTGGACTTGGGCTGCGGCTGGGGATCGTTCTCCCTCTTCGCCGCCGAGCGCTACCCGGACTCCCGCTTCCAGGCCGTGAGCAACTCACACAGCCAGCGAAAGTTCATCGAAGCTCGGATCGAAGAGAGGGGGATCCGGAACCTCGAGGTCATTACCGCGAACGTCAACCTGTTCAAGCCCGACTGCTCCTTCGACCGGATCGTCTCCGTGGAGATGTTCGAGCACATGCGAAACTACGAGGAGCTCCTCGCTCGGATCTCGACGTGGCTTCGCCCGGACGGTAGGCTGTTCGTCCATATCTTCACGCACCGGGACACCCCATATCTGTTCGAGACCGAAGGCGACGACGAGTGGATGGCAAAGAACTTCTTCACCGGCGGAATCATGCCGTCGGACGATCTGCTCCTGCACTTCCAGGACAGGCTCTCGGTCATCGGCCACTGGTGGGTGGACGGTCGTCACTACGAGAAGACGGCCAACGCCTGGCTCGCGCGGATGGACGCCTCGCGCGCCGAGATCGAACCGGTTCTGGAGCACGTCTACGGAGCCGACCAGGCTCGTACCTGGTGGGTGAATTGGCGACTCTTCTTCCTCGCCTGCGCGGAACTCTGGGGCTACCGGGACGGCACGGAATGGATCGTCTCGCACTACCTCTTCGCGCCGAAGTAGCGGAGTCCGGGAACGGACGAGAGAAACACCGGGCGGACGGTATCGATCGGGACGTCCATGTCCTCTAGGCGTGCTCTCCCCTGGACGACGAAGGCTGGCTACGGTTCGGCGGAACTCGGACTCGTCGCCGTCGAAGTGCTCGTCCAGGTCTACCTGCTCAAGTTCTACAACGTCGTCGTCGGTCTTCCCTCGGCCCTAGCGGGACTTGCACTCTCCGTCGCCATCCTCTGGGACGCCATCACCGACCCGGTCATGGGTGGGGTTTCTGACCGAACACGAACACCGTGGGGAAAGAGGCGTCCGTACTTCATTCCCGGTGCGCTCGGCGCGTGCGTCTTCTTCGTCGCGCTCTTCCATCCTCCGGTCTTTCGAAGCGACGGGTTCGCGTTCGTCTACCTCCTGATCGGATTCATGTCGCTCAACACGTCCCTCACCGTGATTTCGGTGCCTCATGTGTCGCTGGCGGGCGAGATGGCCTTCGACCGCGACCAACGAACGGCACTCTTCGGATTCCGACGACTCTTCGCAACGCTGGGCCTCGTCGTCGGCACGGTCCTTCCCGCACTCGTCCTTCGCTCACTCGGTGGCGAAGAGACGGCGGACAACATCGCGCGCTCCCGGAGCCTGACCGCACTTCTCCTCTGCGCACCGATCCTCCTCACTGCGCTCTGGGCCTTCGTTGCAACGCGAGGACGGGACGAATCGACACACGAGTCGGGCGCGAAGTTCGGTGACATCGTGCGGGACCTGGGCCGACTCTTCGTCTCGCAGAAGGATGTCTGGACGAACAAGGTGTTCTTCCCGCTGCTCCTCTCCGCGATCATCGCGGGGGCGGCGCGGACCCTGAACGGGTCGATCGCACTCTACTACTACCAGTTTCGGATCCAGCTCCACGAGGACGTGATCGTCCTCGCCGTGCTGCTGCCGTTCTTCCTCTCCCTGCTCGCTTCGATTCCGTTGTGGGTCTGGATCTCCCGCCGCGTCGGAAAGAAGTGGCCTGCCTTCTGGGGCGTACTCGGTCTCGCCCTCCTCACGATGTTCACGTACCCGTTCTTCCCGCCCGGTTCCGTCGTCGGACCCATTTGCATTGCGATCGTCGGTGGCTTCTGTGCCGGTTCCGTGGTCATCATCGACTCACTCATCGCGGACGCCGTCGACTACGACGAGTTCCGCACCGGCCGGGATCGGGAAGGACTCTACTTCGGGGTCTGGAAGCTCGGAACGAAGATGGCGCGAGCGCTCGGTCTCGCATTCGCAGGAGTCTTCCTCCAACTCATCGGATTCGACGAGGGACGGATGACACAGGACCCCGAGGTCGGATGGAGACTCGCGCTCCTCTTCGGGCCGGCGGTCGGCGTGTTCTTCGCCCTCGCCGCGATCGTGTTCGCCTGCTTCCCGCTCACCGACAAGACACACCGAAGGATCCAACGAATCCTCGAGCGAAGGAGACAGCGGGCCGGCCATACCGAGCCGACACCGCGCTGAACCGGAACAGACTCGGGACGACTCGTCGAACCAGGCGTCGATCGCCTCGTCGCGAGATTGATCGTCGCCGTGGTCTCCGTAGTCGGGCTCGATGCCGGTCAGGGCAATGGCGCGGATCGCGGGTTTCGGTGGTAGGAGTCGACGGCGCCAGTGAGCGTCTCAGTGGTGGTGATGGTGGTCGTGTTCCCCACCACCTGAGGCTCCCAGCTGGAACGGCTCGCACGCCATCTCCATCGCCGCTCCGGAGCCTTCCCGCAGACGGAACCGCTTCCCGGTCTCCAGTCCTTCGAACACCTCGGTCGCATGTGACGGGTAGGGCCAGACGACGACGACGGATTCGACCTCCGTGGCGTCGCCGAGACCGACTTCGAGCTGCAGGCTGGAGGAGCCGAAGCTCCCGCCCGTGCAGACGATCCGGTGGAACACGTGCTCGGCGCCCTCCGCGTCCCGAGCGTGCACCGTGACGCTGGCACCGATCGCGGAACGGTTCACCTTCGTGCCCTCGAGAACGAGCGTCACCCAGGAGTGGCCGAATCCCGGATTCTGGAAGAGCGCATTCTGGAAGACGTCTCCCTGATAGGCGCCACCCATGACGGCATAGATGTCCTGGTCGCCATCGTTGTCGACGTCCGCGAATGCAATCCCGTGGCCCTTCTGTACGTGTCCGAAACCGCCGGGGAGGGTCACGTCCGCGAACGTCTCGCCGGCCTCGTTCCGGTACATCTTGTTCGGAACGATGGACCGGAAGTCCGGAGCGCCGGTACCCACGTAGATGTCGAGGAACCCGTCGGTATCGATGTCGCCGAAGTTGGAACCCATCGAGTAGACGACATCGGTGAGCCCCGACGCGGCGCTGACGTCCTCGAACGTACCGTCGCCTCGGTTCCGATAGAGACGCGGACGCTCTCCCGGACTCTCGAGCCCGAGGAGTTCCGCACCGTAGTCTTCTCCGACCTTGCCCAGCCGCCTCAGGTCGTAGCCCGAGACATAGAGGTCGAGGTCACCGTCGTTGTCATAGTCGAAGAACCAGGTAGGAAAGCTGAAGAACGGCTCCGTGACGCCGGCCGCCTTGCCGACTTCCTCGAAGCGCCGTCCGAACGCGGCCGAAGCCTCGCCGGCCCCAGCCGAAGTGCTCGATGCCTCCGCACCTGATGCCGCATCACCGGCTCCCTCGACCGAAACCTCACCAGCAGCCAGGTTGCGATAGAGGAGGTTCGCCCCGCCCAGCACCGAGACGAAGAGATCGGACCAGCCGTCACCATCGACATCGCCCCAGACGACACCCTTCACGAACTGACGCAGGTCGAGACCGAGTTCGGGTGCCACATCGGTGAACGTGCCGTCACCGTTGTTTCGGTAGAGCTCACACGGGTAGTCCTGGGCGATGGCGCCGGTGCGGTCCCGCCTCGATTCGTTTCCGATGAAGAGGTCGAGCCAACCATCCCCATCGAAGTCGGCCCAACTCGCGGTTTGCGTCGGCCGCTCGGAAAGGATCCCGGCCGCGAAGGTCACGTCCTCGAACTTCCCGGTTCCGTCGTTGCGCAGGAGCGAACAGGGGCGCTCTCCACCCTTCCCCAGCCACCCCCCGCGAAGGATCAGGATGTCGGGGTCCCCGTCATTGTCGTAGTCCGCGTGCAGCGTGTTGAGCCCACCGATGATTCCAACCAAACCGGCGGCCTCGGTCCGATCCTCGAACGAACCGTTTCCACGGCTGTGGAAGAGGTGGGCCTGCTCCCCAACGCCGTAGGCCGTGGCGAAGATATCGAGCAGTCCGTCCCCGTCGAAGTCCTCGATGCAGCAACCGCCGGAGAGTCCTCTCACGTCGACTCCCGAAGGAGTCGCCATGTCGACAAAGCGCGGGAAGGCAGCGCCCTCGTCTCCCGACAACGCATCAACGGGGATTCGGTACGCCTCCGGAACGGAGTCGGGATACTGCCCGAGCGTCATGTGGGCGAGGTTGAGCAGGTAGCGGGACTGGAGGTCGTCCGGATGCGTGGCGAGCAGCCGCTCGTAGATAGCGATCGCGCCACGGGAGCCGCGGGGTAGTTGGTGGACTCCACTGCCCTGGATTGGAAAGAGGCACGAGTCGGAAGAGTGATTGAGCACGCAGTTTTCCTGCTCCCCGAGCCGCATGTAGGCAACGGCGAGGATCTCGTAGATCGCACGCACCGGATCGGGAATCGGGCCGGTACCGGCTTCGCCGATGTCCGCGAGCAGCGACTCGAGCTCGGCGATCGCGTCCTCCGTCCGCCCCGCGTTGAGCAGCTCGTTCGCGTACTGGAAGCGGAGTGGCCCCTTCTGCGCGTCCGGTGCGGTCGGGATGAGGGCCGCGATCGCCTCGGCCCTCGCCTCGTTCATGTGATAGCAGAGGGCAGGGTCGACCGTCGCGTTGATCTCCGCGAGGCGCTTCGCCATCTCCAGGGTTCCGCTACCAACCAAGGACCAGGCGGGACGGGGAACAGCAATGACGAGCGCGGCGGCGACGAGCATGGATGCCCGGCAGCGGAAAGAGCTTTGCATGTGAAGGGAGAGTCCTCGTGCGACGTGGCTTCCGGTCGAGCCGGATTCCGGGGCGGAACTTCGGCGGCGTCCAGAAAGCGTACCACACGACGACGCCCCCCGGCCATTCGATGGACCTGACCGGGGGGCGCGTTCGACCGAGAGTGGGGGGATCGGTCGATGAGAGTTTGGTCGGCTATGTTGGAACGAGGTCGGATCGAAATCCACACGAAGACCCTGATGCCGATCTCCGCGATCGAGTATCGGGCCCTGGACCCCTCGCTTCCGCGGCCGGGGTCGATGCGGAAGCTTCTACTGAGCGGTCCAGGGCCCCGAAACTACCTGAGGACGTTCATCGTCCGTACTTCGCGTCCATCCTGCGTCCGGAGCTCGTAGTAGTAGACTCCGGACGGGAGATCCGCGTCGTAGGTCACCGAATGGACTCCCGCGGACATCTCTTCATCGACCAGGGTCGAGATCTCCCGCCCGCGCGGATCGTAGACCTTGATCTGGACCGGGCCGGACGTCGGGATCTGGAACGCGATCTCCGTCGTCCCCCGGGCGGGATTGGGCGAGTTCTGTGCGAGGGCGAGACCGGTCGCACCGGCGAACGGATCCCATGCGTTCGCGACGCCCACCGAACCCTTGCCGCGACCGGCCGGGTCGAAGCTGCGAATCGTGACGAACGGATCGCGGTTCGGAAGCTCCACGACTGCGCCCGAAGCCGTCGCGGCGAAGAGGCCGAAGCGAGGTCCATCCTGGTTCGCCATCGGGCTCAGGAAGCCGGAAGCAAAGACTGTGATCGCCTCACCGGACAGGCCCGAGAGGTCGGCCAGGTAGCCCTTGAGGAAGCCAGGCTGGAGGTCCGCCCGGCGGAGGTAGAGGGTGTACCGGTCGGCCGGCACGTTCAGGTACTCCGAGAAGTCACCGTAGGCCGCTTCCGGAACGAGAAGACCTCCCGGGAGTGCACGCACCTGGACGGCAGGAGCGTCGGTCGCGCCATGGAGCGCGAGAATGTCGACGGACTTGGAGTCGGACGCCGACTCGCGCGCCATCGGCTTCACGAGAAGCTGGAACCCTGTATCGCGGCCTTCGGGGTTCGGCGCGAACGAGCCCGGGTCGAGGACACCGTTCGCGACGACGACATACGTCTCTGCGGCGAGGAGGTTCACGTCGAAGGAGGCGAGCACGTCGCCCACGTCGTTCGAGTTCCCCGGAGCCACACCGATCGCGATCGTCTGATTGGCCGGAAGGTCGAGGAACGGGGTCGCGGCGCGGAAGGCGAAGTCGTCCAGAGCGAGCGCATCCCCGAGATAGACGTCGACGGACGAGGCCGCCGGATCCGCGGCGTTGTGGATCACCTGGACGCGCGCCGTCGTAACGAGCGGGAACTCGGCGACCGTGCCATCCGGCAGTGCCGCAAACAATCCGAACGCAGCACCGTCCTGATCGTTCTCAGGGGACAGGAATCCGGAGGCGAACACGACGGCGGCGCCACCGGCGAGACCTGAGAGGTCGGCCGCGAACGTCGCCACGACCAGTCCGTTGTCGTTTCCGGGTGTGACGTCGAGCAGATACTCGGCGGGCGGCACGGAGAGGTATCCGCTGATGTCGCCATAGGACACATCGTCCAGGAGCGTGCCCACTCCGCGGGCGACGATGTCGACACTCGGCGCGTCGGTCGCGCCATGGACTCCGAGGAAGTCCACCATCGAACCGTCCTTCGCCGATTCTCGAGCACTGTCCGTGGCGAAGAGCGTGAATCCGATCGGTCGTCCGTCGGGGTTCATCTCGAACATGGAATCATCGAGAACTCCGTTCGCAATGGCGACATACGTCTTCCCGGCCTCGAACTGGACCGGGATCGTTGCGATTACGTCCTGCACGCCGGTCGATGTTCCGGGAGCGACTCCGACGGGAATCTCGACTCCCGCGGGCACAGTGAGATACGGGGTCGCGTCACGAAACGCGAAGTCGTCGAGAGCGAGGTCGTTCCCGAAGTAGACGTCGACGATCGACGCCGCCGGATCCGCGGCGTTGTGAATGACCTGCAGCCGTGCGGTCTCGCCGCCGGCCGCTTGTGCCGCGGAGGTCGCCAATCCGAGAAGGCAAAGGGAGAGCCAGTTAGCGTAGGACGGGGTGTTCATCGGCAGTCTCCTCACTGGACGACGAGCCGGCGAAGGTTTCGTCGAACCTCGGCCTCCCTTCGAGCGAGCGACGCTCGAGCGAGCGAAGGCGAGGAACGGTGAACGAACTCCTTCGTTCGTCTCGTTGTCCCATTCCTTGAGTTACGGTCGAGTGGCTGTGTGCAACTCCGTCCGCTCGATGCAGGAGCGGTGGTCGACCCTCACCGTTCCCCACGGCTCTCGGTCGACATTGGATCTTCGGGAGGAGAGAGAAAGCGGATGCAAGAATCGGTCGGTCGCACAACGGACATCGCAGGAAGCGTGCGCGCAACGAAGGTCTGGAACGAGGTCTGGAAGGAGGCCTGGGAGTTAGAGAGGACAGGCGAGCCGAAGACTCTACGAAGGCACGGAGTATCAGACGTGAAGGCCGGAAGGAAACACCTCTCGTTCGAGGACGGCATAGCGGTAGGCGAAGATCCTCTCGAGTTCTCCGCGCACGAAGAGGTCCCGAACGATCGAACCACCCGGAACGGCGTAGGTGACGTGGTCGACCACGTGCGTTCGTTCTCCGTCTGACCGGAAGCGATGTTCGTGTACCCAGAGCTGGTACGGCCCCCGCCGTTGTTCGTCTACGAATCGGTAGGGAGGCTCCCAGGCGGTGATCTCACTCTGCCATCCGATCGGAAGGCCGTGGAGGCGGAGTCGATAGTCGATGCGTGCCCCCACCTGCATCTCGATCGGAAGCGGACTCACGATCCGGAACCGGAGCCACGGCGGAGTGATTCGCTCGAGGTTCTCCGCGGCCGCGAAGAAGGCGAACACCTCCTCGATCGGGCGACCAAAGGTCTGCTCCCGTTTCAGTTCGAAGGTGCGCATACGGGATCCGGAATCTCGAACGACTCGGCCTTCGCCTTGAGCTTCGCGTAGGCATCCAATGCCCGTGTCCGTCCGACCTTGTGATCCACGATCGGCTTGGGATACGTCGTCCCCAGAACGACTCCCGCCTCTTCCAGGACGTCCGCAGATGCGTTCCACGGCTCGTGCAGTACGTCGTTCGGAAGACCGGCGAGTTCCGGCACCCACTTCCGCACGTACTCGCCGTCCGGATCGAACTTCGCTCCCTGGAGGATCGGGTTGAAGACGCGGAAATAGGGAGCTGCATCCGCTCCGCATCCCGAGATCCATTGCCACCCGAGCGTGTTGTTGGCGAGGTCCGCGTCCACGAGCGTGTCCCAGAACCAGGCGGCCCCGTGATGCCAGTGGAGGAGGAGGTGTTTGACCAGGAACGACCCGACGATCATGCGGACCCGGTTGTGCATCCATCCGGTGTGCCAGAGTTCGCGCATGCCGGCGTCGACGATGGGATAGCCGGTCCTGCCCTTCTTCCATGCGGCGAGCGCCTTCGCATCCTTCCGCCATGGAAACTGGGCGAAGGCTTCCCGAAGCGGCTTCTCCGGTGTCTCCGGGTAGTAGTAGAGGAGCTGGTGCGCGAACTCCCGCCAGACGATCTGCCGTAGGAACCCGGTCGCGCTCTCGCTCGCCTTGCCTCGCAGCTCCCGTTGCCGATCCCGGATCTCGTGCCACACCTGTGTGGGGCTGACCTCACCGAAGTGGAGATGGGGTGAGAGGCGGGACGTGCCCTCTACGGCCGGGTAGTCTCGATCGGCGGCGTAGGCTCCCACACACTCGTCGCCGAACTTCCGGAGTGCATCGCGCGCACCCAGCTCGCCCGGCGTCCACTCCTCGTAGAACCCTTCATCCCAGGAGATCGTGGGAAGGAGCGCGAGATCGGCGAGTTCTGACGAGGCGACTCCCTCCACCGGCGTGGGCAACTTGCGGGGTCGGGGAAGTGGTGGGGCCGGATCGTCCCGCTTCACGATCTGATTCCAGAACGGCGTGAAGACCTTGTAGGGATCACCCGACTGCGTCGCATAGCTGTTCGGCTCGAAGAGAACGCCCGCGCGGAAGCTCTGCACGTCGACGCCCCGCTCTTTCAGCGACGACTTGATGGCCGTGTCGCGCCGAATGGTGGTGGGCTCGTAGCGCCGGTTCCAGAAGACGGCATCGACGCCGTGGCGTCCCACGAGCTCCGTCAGCACCTCGTCCGATCGGCCCTCACGGAACACCAGGGTCTGGCCGAGTTTGGCGAGTTCCTCGCCAAGCACTCCGAGCGAGTGGTGCAGCCACCAACGGGACGCGCCTCCAGCCGCCCACTCACCCTCGCCCGCATCGTCGAGCACGTAGAGGCAGATCGTCGGAGCACCCCGATCGATCGCCGCTCGCAGGGCGGGGTTGTCCGCGAGTCTCAGGTCCTGACGGAACCAGACGATGCTCGCACCTTCGGCCATCGGTCTCCTCCGGGCCCGCCCCGACGCGAACCGGGCCCCAAAAAGGAAGCAGCTCGGTACAAGGCCGGGCTCGGGCCGTCCGCATCAACCCTCCCCACGACCACGCGACCGAGCTGCAACATCTCTTACGTGTGCAGGTTCGGTGCGGGCCCCGATTCGGATGCAGACCGCCTTACTTCGTCAGCCGATCCGTCGGCGCAGCACTTCGCCCAGGTAGGCGGACTCGCTCGCGTGGTTGTAGAGCTGGGACGACGTCCTCACGATCCGGTGGGGCCAGTTCGGCCACGGAATGATCGGCACTTCGATCCGGTCCCCCCCGAACAGCTCCTTCTGGAACGGATCCACATAGTTCGGCGGCCCCGGCTCCGGGCGCTCGAACGGCGGGAGCGGAACGGCCGCCAGCGTGCCGATCATCGACTCCGGCGCAGGGATCGGAACCCCGAGGGCCGCGCAGAGAATGCGCCGGCTCTCGAGCGCGAGCTCGCGATTCGTTCGCATCACCTCGTCCCAACCTCCCGGAAGGAGCCCTCCCAGGAAGCGGATGCTCTCTCCGATCGAGAGGACGGCGGTCGGATCGTCCGTCCCGATCCAGTCGAATTCCGCATGGAGACGGGACCGGTCGCCCCGCGGGGCCGTCGCGCCGTGGCTGATCACGAGAGGCCGGGTCCGCTCCCGCCAGTCCTTCCGGACGTAGAGGAGCCCCGCTCCCTTCGGCGTGCAGAGCCACTTGTGGCAGTTGCCGGTATAGAAGGCCGCCCCGAGCTCTTCGAGCCGGAGGGGGATCATCCCCGGCCCATGGGCCCCGTCGACCACGGTCTCGATACCCCGCTCCCTCAGCTCCCGGACGAGACGCTCGAGAGGGAAGACCAGCCCTGTCTGGCTCGTGATGTGATCGAGGAGGGCGAAGCGGGTTCGCGCCGTCACGGCGCCGAGGATCGCCTCCACCACCTCGTCCTCACTCGCGAGGGGGAACGGCACGTGGATCGGAACGACGCGGGCACCGCACCGCTCCGCGAACCAGTCCGCGGCGTTCCGGCTCGCCCGGTACTCGTGATCGGTGACGAGGATCTCGTCCCCCTCACGCATCTCGAAGTTCGCGAACGCGGCCAGGGCCGTGTTCACACCGACGGTCGCATTCCGGACGAACACCAGCCCCTCGGGATCGGCACCGACGAACGCCGACACCTCCGCCCGGACATCCGCCCAGAGTGACATCGCCCGTTCGTCCAGGAACCGAAGCGGCTCCAGCTCCAGCTCGTCCCGGAGCGCCTGTTGATACTCGAGGACCGGCTTCGGGCAGGCACCGAAGGATCCGTGATTGAGGAAGACGACATCGGGATCCAGCGTCCAGTGGACGGCGAGCGAAGATCGATGGGACTGCACGGACCTCTCCAAGTTCGCGAACTCGCGCGATCGGTTTCCGGTGGGATGGCGACCCAGGGTGCCCCAGGGTGTCTGAATCGGACCGGGGGGTCACCCCGGAATGTGTGGCATTCGGCCGGGGAGACACCTCGGAGTGTCTGATACGCGGCGGGGTGAGCGCACCCCAGGTGACCCGGGTCGTCAGGCTCCCGGGCTGGCCTGGCTCGACGGACCGGACGGCCCTTCCGTGGGACGGCGGCGGACGTCTCCGCGGTTGCCCGCGAACCCGGCGACGAGCAGGGCCCGGATGTGGTCTGCGATCCGGCGGAGCTTCTCGATGTCCTCGCCCGAAACCCGATGGGCCGAGATCTGGAGGTCCGCCGTGATCGGGATGGAGACCCAGTGGTCACGGGATCCGGCCCTCGGGACGGCACGCCCGGCTCCCAGCTCCAGGGTTCGGAGGAGCGAGGCCAGTTGCTCTGTCGCCTCCCCCCCGACGCGAGGGAAGTCCCGGGTCGGGAGGTCTCCCTCCGGCTCCGCGGAGGGAACCGCCACTCCGGCTCCGGTCGGGTCAGTGGCAGTCCCGGCCGCCGGTCCCGCCGCGGGTCGCCCCGGACCCGGACGGTAGGGGTCCGAAACAGAGTGGGCCGGCCCGGCCACTCCGGCCGTCCCATCGGGGGTCATGCCGTGCCGGGCCGCTCCGGTCGCAGGCGGGCTCGCTGACGTTTCGGGTCCCGCTCCCCTCCCGTTCGGCGGCGCCCCGGCGGCCTCGTCCAGGATCTGGTAGGGGGTCGAGGCTCCACTCGCGACCCGCGTGATCTGCTCCTCGGACAACCCCGAGAGGATCCGGCGGATCTCCTGCAGTGTGAGGCGAGCCTCGTTCTTGAACCGGAGGATGGCGCGCAGGCGGTCGAGCGTCACCCTCGGATAGCGAGCTCCCGCCCCCCTCCGATCTGCCGCGGGGAGGAGCCCTTGGGAGCTGTAATAGTGGATCGTTCGCGGGGAGAGGTCGGTCGCGTCAGCGAGCTCGACCAACGAGAACCCCAACTGATCACCTCGGGACACGTGGTCCTCCTCGAAGTGGCGGCCTCCTGCCAGTGCGGCATCCATTCTCGTGCAGCAGTTATATCACCAGCCGGAAGTACGTGCCAGATTCGATCTTCGCTGATTCCATAGAGTTGTGTCAGCAGCACTGCCATGACGAGAAGCACCGGCATCCGACCTGCGGCGAACTTGTCGTCACAACTGCTGACATAGGGACGCGAGCATGGCGGTCGGATGATTGCGGAGGGCGCGTGGAGCGGCTCGCATCGATCCAGCTCGACCACGGTATGCGAGGGAAACCGTGTCCCAAACCTTCTCTCAGCGAAGCCGCGAATTCCACGCGCCCCGATCGCCCCGGGCAAAGACGGAGGCTGGAGCCCGGAGAGCTGTCTCATTGGGACGTCCGTGTCGCTCCCGGTGAAACTACTTGTGGAGCCACGAGGAACCAGTCAGGACTTCCCGTCCCCGCCATCCGCGACAATCCCTACCGACCCTTGGGTGGGAGAGCTGGAGGAGTTCCTTCTCGATCCGCGTTCCCAGCGCTAGGGTATTCGGGGGGACGTCCGCCCCCGGCACCAAGGCCTGGCCTGGCGCCGAGCCCACGCCGACCGGAGGATCACTCAGCCTTGGATTCACGCCGCCGCGACCTGATGCTCGCCGGGGTTCTCTTCCTCGTTGCGACCCTGCTCCACCTTCGCACCACCGGCTTCGGATTCATCTGGGACGACGACGCCAACGTCACGGCCAACGCCCTCCTCTCGGGTCCGGACCAGCTCGCCCGGATCTGGACGGGGAAGGACATCTACCAGTTCTACCCTCTCACCTTCACGAGCTACTGGCTCCAGGACCGGATCCTCGGGCTCTCACCGGCGGCCTGCCACGCCGTGAACGTGATCCTCCACGGGCTCGTGGTCGTCCTCCTCTACGCCGTCCTCCGGCGGCTGCGGACACCGGGGGCCTTCTTCGGCGCGCTCCTCTTCGCCGTCCATCCGATGGCGACAGAGACGGTCGCCTGGGTGACGGAGCGGAAGAACCTGCTCGCGGCGGCCCTCGCCCTCGGCGCCACCTGGGCCTATCTCGGGTCCGGGAGGCGGGCCCACCCCGGGTCGCTCGGCCTCTTCGTCCTTGCTGTCCTCGCCAAGACCCACGTCGTGGTGCTGCCCGCCTTCCTCTTCCTCCTCGACGTCTGGCGGCGGAGACGCTCCCCGTTCCGGTCGCTCCTCGGCCTCCTCCCCTTCGCGCTCGTTTCGGTCGCGGCCTCCATCCTCACGGTCGTCTTCGAGACCCGGCACGTCGTCCGGGACGGCGCCGACTGGGAATGGGCCGCCACCTTCCCCGAGCGGGTGGTCACGGCCGGGAAGGTGATCACCTTCTACTTCGTCCACGCCTTCTGGCCGGCCGGGTTGGCGTTCGTCTACGACCCCTGGACCATCGACGCCACCCGCCCCGCCGCCTGGGTACCCACGCTCACCTGGGCCGTCGGGTGCGTCGTCCTCCTCGTCCTGGCGAAGACCCGCGGGGGCGCGTTCCGCTCGCTCGCGTTCGTCGTGCTCTCCTTCGTCGTCTGGCTGGGCCCGGTGCTGGGGTTCTTCCGGGTCTACTTCATGCGGTACGCCTACGTTCAGGACCACTTCGCCTACTTCGCCCTCCTCGTCCTCGTCCCGGGGAGTGTGGGGATGCTCGCCGCGGCGTTGGGGTCGGCCACGCACCAAGCGGTCTCGCCAGTGCTGAGCGGTGGGACGTCGCCGCGCCCGGGGCGGGAAGCGTCGCAGGGAGCCGGGCCGGACTCAGGGCCGGTCGGAACCGTGGAACCGACGCGAAGGGTCGGACCGGCACAGACGGTGCTCGCGGCGGCAGCCTTGATCGCGGCGGCAGCCTTCTCCGTCGTCACGTGGCGTCACCAAGCGGACTTCCGCGATCTGGAGACGCTGTGGATGCGCACCACCGAGAAGAGCCCGCGTGCCTGGATGGCCTGGACGAACCTCGGCGTCCATCGCTCCGGCCAGGGACGGGACGCGGAGGCGGTCGAGCTCCACCGACGCGCGATCGCGATCGATGCCAGGCGTGCGGAACCTCACCTCAATCTGGGCTACGCGCTGGAGGTCACGGGCGACATCGACGGCGCGATCGCCGAGTACCGTCGGGCGGCCGAACTCGAGCCCGAGGACCCGGTCCCACTCTACAACCTCGGCAACAGCCTCGTTCGGGCCGGGCGTCCAAGGGAAGCGATGCAGGCGTACGAGTCCGCCCTGGACAAGAACCGGGAGTACCCGCACGCCCTCAACGGGATGGGCGTCGCACTCGCCGAAACGGGGCGTCCCCAGGTCGCCGCGCAGTACTGGGCCGAGGCGATCGTGGTCGATCCGACGTTCCGGGACAGCTACCGAAACCTCGCCCGCGCGCTCGAGCAGGTGCTCACCCCGAGCGAAGCGGTCGCCCTGCTCCAGCGTGCCTCCACCGCGACCGAGGGCGGAAACCCGGCCGTCGAGACCCTGCTCGCCCGCACCTGGCTTCGAATCGGGAACGATCAGGAGGCCACGCTCGCCATCGACCGGGCGGAGACCGCGGCCCGGAGTCTCGGGATCCACGATCTCGACCGCGACATCGAGGAGACGAGGCTCTCGATCGCGAACTGACCTCTTCCGGGGCCCGGGAGCTACCGGCCGGGAACCCGCTCGGGCCGTGGCGCGAGTCGGGCAAGCGTAGCCCCGAGTCGACCGAGATCGGCCCGCGGGCGGCCGAGGTCGTTCCAACCCGATCAGAATGAGCTTGCTCCACACGGCCCCCTCATGGTTTTTTATCGTTTGAAACGTTTCAAACGTTCAGTGGGGACCCATGGTGACCAAGGCGAAATCGAAGGGACGGACGCTCGAACGGGAGTTCACCCAGGACTTCGGAGAGGCCTATCAGCACTTCGGACTTCCCCGCCTGATGGGGCGGATCGTGGGGCTCCTCCTGCAGGAGGACGAACCGGTCAGCCTCGACGACATCGCGAGCCGCCTCCGCGTGAGCAAGGGCCCCGTGAGCCAGGTCATCCGTCGGCTCCATGATCGCGGGCTGGTCGAGAAGGTCTGTGTCCCGGGCGATCGGCGTCACTTCTACGAAGCGACCGACGACATCTTCGGCCGCGCCTTCACGACCCACACGAAGAAGCTCGAGAGCAACCTCCTGCTCGCGCGGCGATTCGTCGAGCGCACGGCGAAGGACCCCGAAGCCACCTCCCCCCACTTCCGCAGTCGGCTCGCCGAGATGGAGCGGTTCTACGGAATGATGAGCAAACACCTCAACGCCTTCCTCGCGGAGTGGCGGGAGAGCCGTTCATGAGGAGCAGATCATGAAGAAGCTGGACGGAAAGGTCGCGATCATCACGGGCGCGGCCTCTGGGTTGGGACTGGCGGCGGCCGAGAGGTTCGCGGCCGAAGGCGCCGCCCTCTCCCTCTGGGACCGCGACGAAACGCGCGGCGCCGCACTCGCGGACCGACTCACGTCGGAGGGAGCCCGCGCCCAGTTCCGTTCCGTCGACGTCGCCGATGAGGCCTCGGTGGACCAGGCGGTGGCCGCCGCCGTGGCGGAGTTCGGACGGATCGACGTCCTCGTCAACAACGCGGGCATCACACGCGACTCGACCCTCCTCAAGATGGAGACGGCCCAGTTCGATGCCGTCATCGACGTCAACCTCCGTGGCGTCTTCCACTGCGGACGTGCCGTCGGGAAGGTCATGGTCGCCCAAGGGTCCGGCGCCATCGTCAACACGAGCTCCGTCGTTGCGCTCTACGGGAACTTCGGGCAGACGAACTACGTCGCGTCGAAGGCCGGAGTCATCGGAATGACCAAGGTCTGGGCGAGAGAACTCGGCCGCAAGGGAGTCCGCGTCAACGCGGTCGCACCCGGATTCATCGCTACCGAGATGGTCGCGGCGATGCCGGAGAAGGTGCGCGACGCGATGAGTGAACGCGCCCCACTGGGACGACTGGGCCGGCCGGACGAGATCGCGGCCGCCTATCTCTTCCTCGCATCCGAAGAGGCTTCGTTCATCAACGGAGCAGTGCTCAGTGTCGACGGAGGCTTGATCAGCTGACATGACGAGGAACGCACGCATCATCGGGACGGGCATGTGGGCCCCGGAGCGGGTGGTCCCGAACTCCTGGTTCGACCAGCAGCTGGGCGAGAACGTCAGCGAGTGGCTGGAAGAGAACCTCACGATTCGGGAGAGACGTTGGTGTGCGGAGACGGAGAGTACGGCCGACCTCGCGACCAACGCAGGACGCGCCGCACTCGAGAACGCCGGAATCTCTCCCGACGAGCTCGAACTCGTCATCGTCGCAACCGACACGCCCGAGTACATCTCTCCGGCCACGTCCGCCGTCGTCCAGTACCGACTCGGGGCAGTGAACGCCGGATGCTTCGACCTCAACGCCGCCTGCTCGGGGTTCGTCGCCGCGCTCGACACGGGTGCCAAGGCCATCCGCGCCGACCGGAGGACGAAGCGCGTCCTCGTCATCGGCGCCTATGCGATGAGCAAGTACCTCGACCTGACGGACAAGAAGACGGTGACGCTCTTTGCCGACGGCGCGGGAGCGGTCGTCCTCGAGGAGGCCGACGGTTCCGTGGGCACGGGAGGACGGGCCGCAGCCGATGCGGCGAACCGTGGTGACCAGCCGGTGGGCTGGTTGTCGTCCCGCCTCAGTGCGGCCGGTGAGTACCACGACTGGATGGGCATCTACGCCGGCGGGACCCACATGCCGGTCGATTCCGCCGTCCTCGAGCGGAAGGATCATCTCCTTCGATTCGTCCGCAAGTTCCCGAAGGAGATCAACCCGACGACGTGGGAGCGGCTGATCCGGGAAGTGCTGCGTGACGCGGAGGCATCTCCCGCGGACGTCTCACGGTTCTTCTTCACCCAGATCAACATCAACAGCATCCACGAGACGATGGAAGGCCTTGGCGTCCCGTCGGATCGCGCGCACACGATCATGGACCGGTACGGATACACCGGATCGGCCTGCATCCCGATGGCACTCGCCGACGCGGATGCGAGGAGTCTGCTGGCACCAGGCGACCTCGTCGTCTTCATGGGTTCGGGTGGCGGACTGGCCTTCGCCTGCGCCGCGTTCCGGTGGTGATGGAGCGAGTATGAGCGCGAACATGGTCGTCGCCGGTTGGGTCGTCGTTCTCTGCTACATGGCGACCATCCTGTTCTTCGTCGTCCGTGGGGCGCGGAAGAACAGGAGTATGGCCGACTACGCGCTCGGCAACGTCTCGTTCTCTCCGGTCGCGGTAGGACTCGCGCTTGCGGCCTCGATGACGAGCGCGGCGACGTTCATCATCAATCCCGGATTCATCGCGCTCTACGGCGTCAGCGCCGTGATCTCCTACGCCGTCGTCCTCCCGATCGCAGCCATGGCCTCCCTCGTCATCCTCACGAAGGGCTTCCGGAGACACGGCAGCACGGTGCGCGCCCTCACGCTCGCCCAGTGGATGGGGACGAGGTACAAGAGCCCCGCCTTTGCGCTCTTCTACGCAGTACTGTCACTCCTCCTCCTGACCTTCATCGTCCTGATCGTCGTCGGATTGACCAAGGTCGTCGCCGCAACACTCGCACTCTCCGAGCTCTCGGTTCTCGTGGGGATCGTCGCGTTCGTCTTCGGGTACATGATGTTCGGTGGCGCCAACTCGATGGTCTACACGAACACCGTCCAGGCCGTCCTGATGCTGGTCGTCGCATTCATCCTGCTCGGCTCGGGCCACGAGCACTTCGCACAAGGGGTGCATGGGCTCCTGGAGAAGCTGCGCTCGATCGATCCGGCCCTCGCGGGGACAACGAACCCGAAGAGCTTCCTCTTCCGCGACTGGTGGGAGATCGGACTAGCCCAGGTCGTCGTCGGCGTCGCGATCGTGTGTCAGCCACACATCATCACGAAGTCGCTCCTGCTCCGCACTGAATCCGACGTCAACCGGTACCTCGTCGTCGGCGTGATCACGGAGCTGATCTTCTTCTCCGTCGTGGTCGTGGGCCTCTGGGCCCGTCTCACCTTTCCCGACCTCACGCAGAGTGGGGTCCCGATGAAGATGGACGGCATCGTCCCGGCCTACGTGCTCCACGAGCTTCCGGTCTACGCCGGCATCGTCGTCGTGATGGGCCTGATCTCCGCCGGTCTCTCGACTCTGGAGGGTCTGATCCAGGCCCTTTCCACCACCCTTACGACGGACCTACTCGTCCCGATCGCGTTCCGCGGCCGGACGGAGGGCGCTGCCGCCGAGAGGAGTCTCCTCCTCGCGAACCGAGCCTGCATCGCAGTGCTCGCCGTGGTTGCCGCCTTCCTCTCCTGGGACCAGCTGCAGAACCCGAAGCTCAGCGTCGCCATTTTCGCCCAGAACGGCGTCTACGCGTACTTCTCCGCCGCCTTCGTCCCGATCCTGATCGGCATGTTCTTCCCGAAGGCGCCGCGTCTGGCCGCGCTGGTCGCGGCACCAATCGCCGTGGCCGTCCACTTCACGATGTACTACGGGAAGATCGCGGTTCCCGGCACTCTGGCGACCGGAGAGAACCCCGGCGTCGCAGCCGCCGTCGCCATCCTCGTCTCCGTACTCGTCGGCGGACTGATCGTCGCCTTCGGAAGGAGGGACGATGTTCCGTCCTGAAACGGACTGGCTCGCCCGCTGGGCCCACTACACCCCCGCCCGCAGGGTGCTTCGCGACCACGGAAGGTCGATCGAGTGGACGTACCGTGACGCGGATCTCCGCGCGACGGAGCTCGCGCACTTCCTCCGGGTGCAGCACGGCATCCAGCACGGTGACCGGGTCGCGACGATATCCCGAAACCGATCGGAGCTCTTCTTCCTCTTCTTCGCGTGCGTCAAACTCGGTGCGGTGCTCGTACCCCTCAACTTCCGCCTCACGCAAACCGAGCTCGGCCCGCTGATCGCAGATGCAGATCCGTCGCTCCTGTTCGTGGAGGGGAGACGCGACGACGTGCGGGAGCGGGCGAATGTGATGTCGCTCCCGATCGAAGCGTCGGAGGCGAATGTGACGTCGCTCCCGATCGAGACCGTCACCGGGTTCCTGACACATCCGATCGGCAGCCAGGTCGCGGCTCGGCCATCGGCACGAGATGAGGAAGGAAACGCTGCCGTCGACGAGGACGATCTCGTCATGATCCTCTATACGTCCGGGACGACCGGCATCCCGAAGGGCGCGATGATCACGCATCGGATGCTCTTCTGGAACTCGCTCAACACCGGGCTCCGCCTCGACCTGAACTCCGGCGACCACACACAGAGCTACGCGCCCCTCTTCCACACGGGCGGCTGGAACGTCCTCTTCACTCCGTTCCTCCACCACGGTGGGTCTCATACCGTACTCGAAGGATTCGATCCCGACCTGCTGCTCCGTCTCATCGAGGAGGAGCGATCGACGCTGCTCTTCGGTGTACCGACCATGCTCAAGATGATGACGGAGTGCGAGAGTTTCGGGCGCACCGACCTCTCTTCACTGCGCTACGCAATCGTCGGGGGCGCTCCGATGCCGCTCGACCTGATCGACATCTGGCACGACCGGGGCGTGCCGATCCGGCAGGGATATGGCCTCACCGAGGTCGGCCCCAACTGCTTCTCACTGCACGAGGACGACGCGAAGCGGAAGGCAGGATCTATCGGGTTCCCCAACTTCTACATCGACGCCACGGTCGTGACCGAGGACGGGACCGAACAGAGTGACGACGAGCCCGGGGAGCTCTGGCTTCGCTCTCCCGTCGTCACCCCTGGCTACTGGAAGAAGCCGGAGGAGACCGCAGCAGCCTGCTCGGACGGTTGGTTCCATACCGGCGACATCGTCCGGCGAGATCCGGACGGGTTCTTCTACGTCGTCGACCGGAAGAAGAACATGTTCATCAGTGGCGGCGAGAACGTCTATCCGGCGGAGGTCGAGCGGGCACTCGTCACTCATCCCGCCGTGACCGAGGCCGCCGTCATCGGCGTGCCCGACGATCGATGGGGCGAGGTCGGACTCGCATACATCGTGGCCGAGAATGAACGCCCCGAGGAAGAGGATCTCCGCCGTCACTGCGGCGAGCTCCTCGCACGTTACAAGATCCCCAAGAGTTTCCGCTTTCTCGACAGCCTTCCCCGCAACGACGCGGGAAAGGTGGACCGGATGTCTCTGATGCTCGAAGTGAACAACCAGGAGGATGAACCGTGAAGCGACCCTTTGTACTCGTCATGACCTTCGCGGCCGCGAGCCTGCTCGCGGTCATCGGATGCAGCGACGACGACGACAACAACCCGATCGATCCGCCCGCGGCGACCCCAGCGTGGGAGGGTACTTGGCTCAGCGCGGGTGCGGACGTCGCCCCGCTTCTCTCGCAGTTCTTCGCGATCGACAGCGTGCGCGTGACGTTCAACGAGAACCAGACCATCGCTCTCGCCCAGCACGACACCACGACGAAGACCTGGACGAACAACAGCGGAACCTATGCCGTGACGGAATCATCGTCCGGGACGATTCACAGCGTCGCGATCAGCTACACCGGGACTCCGAGCTTCGATCAGGAAGGGATCATCGAGGTAACGGATGGTACGCCGGATCGGATGAAGCTCGAAGTCGTGCAGACCGTGCCGGACATCGGCGCGACTCCGCTGACCCCGGCCCAGGGCTTCGGGGCGGATCCGACGCTCGGAACGATCAACATCCAGAACTACGTCCGCATCGACTGACCGGAAACCAGAAGGGGTTCGAGATCCGAGAATAGGCCGAACGGTCGAAGCTCCATCGGACGCGCATCCTGCACCGGCATCCGCGTCCGTCGAGGCTCGGGAGTTCTCCCGTCGCTTGGATCTCGGATTCCTTCCACGTCCCAATCGCCGGCCCACGGAGGCTTTCATGAAGAGGATCTCTCTCGTCCTCCTCTCCCTGTCGCTCCTCACTCTCTTCTCCACCGGTCCCGCGCTCTCATCGGACGCGGAGACCAGCGACGGCGAGAACTCCAAACCACCGTTCCCCGAGGAACGGGTCGAGAGTGAGATCAAAGAGTTCCAGTTCATCGGGTACTACTTCATGCGTTCGGAGATGTCGAACGTCGCCCCGACGAACCAGTTCCTCAAAGGTCAGGTCGTCGGACGCCTCTTCGGAGGAAACACGACGCGGACCTCGGCCAGGACGTCCCGCTTCTCGGAGCAACGCTTCCTTCCCATGATCACCTACTCACCGAAACTGTTCGACGGCTGGGCCAAGATGCGGATGTCCTTCGAGTTCGATTGGACCTGGGGAGACGCGAACTACGGTGCGGGAGGGAACTTCGGCGGAGCGTTCGCGGGCGACTTCGTGAACATGCAGACGCAGAACCTCTTCCTCGAACTCCGCCCGAAGAGGAACCTCTTCATCAACGCGGGACTGCTCCGCCTCTACGACAACGTCCGCGTGCCGTACTACACGTTCACCGACCACCTCGTCTACAAGGGCTACCGCCTCGCACTCTTCGGTTCGGACGCCACCGGAGTCGGTACCCACTGGTTCTTCGCGCCGAATCAGCGGATCAAGGCCGGTGCGTATCAGCTCTACGAGAACAACGTCGAGGAAGACGACGACGTCGTCCTCTTCGAGGTCGACTACGAACGGGATCTCGACATCGAGACTTCAGGCGGTCTGTCCGTCCACTATCTCCGCGATCACGCGAACGGCGAGGGCGGTGTCTCCATTCTCGGCCAGGGCCTCAACTCCGGCCTCAGTGACTACAACGGCGTCTTCAATTTCGATCTGGGTGGACGCCCCTACGACGGCGACATCCTGTGGCTCGGCACGCACTGGCACGGGGATCCGCTACTCGCGCAGGGCCGTACCGGTTGGTCGGGCTTCGCGTTCTGGAACACGGGTCGCGTCTCCACCGCGGGTCGCGACATCGACATCAACGGATTCGCCTCGAACCTACGTCTCGCCCATCGCTACGGTCCGTTCAAGATGGATCAGGTCGCACTCGACATGACGTATACGAGTGGCGACGACGACAACGTCAGCGACGGAACCTACAGTGGAGTCCTCACCGGGAACAATTGGACCGCTCCCGGGGCGGTCTTCTTCAGTCACGGGCTCTACCTGCTCCTCCCCCACGGAAACGTCGTGAACCGATTCAACGCCGCCGTCATCGATATCCAGAACCTGGGCTACGGGCTCGAAGCGGTATCCCTCACCGCCTCGAAGGAGCTCGTCCCGAACAAGTGGCTCGTGAAGACGGGGTTCGGCGCTGGGCGGGCGACGAATCCGCCGGACGGAAGCAACTCCAGCTTCGCAGCGATCGAACCCAACATGGGCGTGGAGGCGAACCTCAACATTCGGTATCGCATGCGCGTTTTCATGGACCTCGAGCTCCACGCCGCGCAGCTCTGGCTCGGCGACTTCTACGACTCGCCGGTCGTGAACGGTGACTCCGACAGCCGACCGCGCGATCCCTGGACCGCATTCGTCACCCTCAAGTGGATCATGTTCTGATGGAATCCGGAGGCAACATGCTGCGCTCGGCGACCATTCTCTTCGCCCTTTCCGCCCTCGCCCTCGGCATGGTTTCTCTGTCGGGGTGCGCAACGTCCCGCTACTACCACCTGCCGACCCTTCAGTTCGACCAGGTCGACTACGGCTACGCCGTCCATCGGGCCGAGGTCCGGAACCTGGAGATCGGCTATGTCGACGAAGGCCCCGGATCGGGGTCGAGAACCGGCTCAGGCTCGGTTTCCGGGTCGGGGATCGACTCCACCCCGCTCCTGCTCGTACACGGGCTCGGCTCCAACGCGAAGGCCTGGCTCCGCAACATTCCGGAGTGGTCGAAGACACGACGCGTCATCGCGATCGACCTGCCGGGATACGGCCTCTCGAGCAAGGGTGACTATCCGTACTCCTTGAGCTTCTATGCCGAGGTCCTGACGGAGTTCCTGGACGAACTCGGCATCGAGAAGGTCCACCTCGGAGGACACTCCCTCGGCGGACAGATCGCCATGGTTACCGCCCTGCAGCATCCGACGCGGGTCGAGAACCTGATCCTGGTGGCTCCCGCCGGCTTCGAAACGTTCACTCGCGGCGAGGGGCAGTGGTTCAAGAGCGTGATGACGGTCGACCTCGTCAAGGAGACGACGATCCAGGGCATCGCGGAGAACCTCAACGCGAACTTCCACCGTACGCCGCCGGAAGCGGAGTTCATGATCACGGATCGGATCCAGATCCGTGGAGCCGACGGGTTCGAGGACTACTGCTATGCGGTGACCCGCAACGTCGCTGCGATGATCGATGAGCCCGTCGCGAAGCGGCTCGACGACATCGAGCAGCCGACCCTTGTCATCTTCGGAGAGAACGACGGCCTCATCCCGAATCCGTATCTCCACGGTGGATACTCGGCTGACGTTGCACACCTCGGAGTGGAAGCCCTGCCTCACGCACAGCTCGTTCTGATCCCCGATTGTGGGCACTTCGCGCAGTTCGAGAAGCCCGTCGAGGTCAACTCGGCCGTGACCGGATTCCTCGGAGGGTCCGTCGGACACTGACGCTGTGAGGTGGTTTGGGATGGGGCAGGGCGCCGACGATCACGACACGACGCCCTGACACCAGGACGTGATCGTGGACGACGAGACTCTCGACTGAGAACGGAAGAAGCGGGGCGCCGTCGAGGCAGCCCCGCTTCTCATATGTCGTTCTCCGGCTCGCCGCCGTATCGACTCAGAGGCCCGCGGCCTTACGCAGCTTCCGCACCATGTTCGTGTTCTCCCAGGAGAACCCGCCGTCCTTCATCGCACGGTGACCGAAGTGGCCATGGCGTGCCGTCCGTTCGTAGATCGGACGACGCAGCTTGAGGTGCTCGATGATGCCCCGCGGCGTGAGCGGGAAGATGTCGCGGACGATCGCCTCGAACTCTTCGTCCGGAATCACTCCCGTACCTTCGGTCGTGACGAGAACGGAGAGGGGATCCTTGACGCCGATCGCGTAGGAGAGCTGGACCTCGCAGCGCGTCGCGAGCCCCGCCGCGACGATGTTCTTCGCCACGTAGCGGGCCATGTACGACGCCGAACGGTCCACCTTCGTCGCATCCTTGCCGGAGAACGCGCCGCCACCGTGGCATCCGCGTCCACCGTACGTGTCGACGATGATCTTCCGGCCCGTCAGGCCAGCATCGCCGTGGGGTCCGCCGATCTCGAAAGCGCCGGTCGGGTTCATGTGGATGATGCAGTCCTTGGCGTTGAAGAGGCGAGCGGGCATCACCGGCTTGATCACGTGCTTGATGATGAGATCCTTGAGCTTCGCCTGCTGCTTCTTCCCCGTCCACTGCGGCTCGTGCTGCGTGGAGAGGACGACGGTGTGAACGCGCTTGGGACGATCCGCGTCGTACTCGATCGTGACCTGGCTCTTGGCGTCCGGACGGAGCCCCTTGATGATCCCCTTCTCCCGAACTTGCACGTGACGCTTCATGAGCGCGTGGCTGAGCTCGATCGTGAGCGGCATCAGGTTCGGCGTCTCCTTGCAGGCGAACCCGAACATCAGTCCCTGGTCCCCCGCGCCTTCCTTGTCGACGCCCTTGGCGATGTCGGCGGACTGGCTGTGCAGCGTCCGGATGACGGCACAGGAATCGGCGTCGAAGCGCATGGTCGGATCCGTGTAGCCGATCCCGCGGAGCGTATTCCGCACCGTGTCCTCGACGTTCTCGAGAGCGCGCACGGCGGCCGGGCGGGAGACTCTCACCTCTCCGGCGATCACGACGAGTCCGGTCGTGACCAAGGTCTCACAAGCGCAGCGGGCATCCGGCTCGACCGTGAGAAGGCTGTCGAGGATCGCATCCGAAACCTGATCGGCGACCTTGTCCGGGTGCCCGGGCGATACCGCCTCGCTCGTGAACATGTGATAGCCGTCAGCGTAGTTGGCCGACATAGCGACTCCCTTTCTACCCGATTCCCAGCCTGGACCTTCCGTCTGAGATGTGATCGGTCGTAATTGACTTTTCCCGCCAGCCACGCGACTGCGTATCGGCTCGGCCTCGTCGGTAGCCCTCCGCCTCCAGGGAGTCGGCCGGGGGTACCGTCTCGATCCACGAAACGGGTAGGGTACTCCAAGCGGCCTGGTGGCGAAAGCGGTACCTTCCGCCCGGCCCCGGCATCCAACGCGAGTTCGCCGTCGAAGAAGCGTAGCGGACGGGGGCAGGCCCCAAGGGCTCCTCCCAGGCCTCGGAACTCAACCGTAGTGAGGGAGACATGACGCCCCGGACCCTAGTCGCCATCGCAATCGCCGCCACGACCCTCGTCAGCTTGGAGGTTGGAAACGCCATGAGTGATCCGAAGAACGCCGCCGACGCCGCCTCGAACACGGCCAAGTCCAATCCCGGGGCCACCTCCTCCGAGGTCTCCTCGGCAGCGCCTGGTTCATCGGTCCCCCGGGAAGCCAAGGGTTTCTATAGCCTGGAGACCGCGTCGCTCGAGGGCGAGCCCGTGGAGCTCTCCCAGTACCAGGGCAAGGTGGCGCTCGTCGTCAACGTCGCCAGCCGGTGCGGACTCACTCCGCAGTACGAGGGGTTGGAGAAGCTGCACGAGGAACTCGCCGGGAAGGGCTTCACGGTGCTCGGCTTCCCCAGCAACGACTTCGGCGCTCAGGAGCCTGGGTCGCCCGAGGAGATTCGCGAGTTCTGCTCGGCGACCTATGGGGTGACGTTCCCGATGTTCGAGAAGATGCCGGTGAAGGGAGCAGAGAAGAGCCCGATCTACCAGTTCCTCACCCAGGGCCACGAGGAGCCGACCTGGAACTTCACGAAGTACCTCATCTCGAAGGACGGCGTCGTTCTGGAGCGGTTCGATCCCCGCACCACCCCGGAGGATCCGGACCTCCGCGCCCGGATCGAGGAGGCCCTCGCCTCCAGCTGATCGCAGCGTGGTCGGCTGGGAGCTCACCGGCGCCCAGCCACCTGTTCTGCCGGCAACCACCTCAGGACCAGCTCGACCGCCTCGGGTCCGGCCGACCGCGCCATCACTGTCCTCCGTGTATCACGCGACCAGACCGGACGACTTCCGGTTGCGTCTCGCTTGGCGCATTCATTCCAACACCCTCCATCGCCGCCCGCGCCAAGCGTCGCCCACGTCCGCGTCTTCGAGCCTCGGGAGACGCTCCACCGAACCTGGAGGACCCCATGACTCGTTCACTCGCCCTACCGATGTCCCGGTTTCTCGGCCCTTGCCTCGCCCTGGCCGGTCTCACCGTCGTCGCAACCACGTCCCTTGCCGCCATCGAACTCGCGACACTCGAGCGTAGCATCATGGTCTTCGGATCGGTCGCGCCTCTGGAGGGCGAGGGCCTGTTCGACAGTGACCGCGACGACGTCTCGCACACGGGTCCCTATGACAACGAACTCGCACTGCTCGTCGATCACGGCGACTCGTTCGCTCAAACGACCGCGTTCCAGACCTCGTTCCACAACGAGGGCGGGAGTGTTTTTGCGAGCGGCGGTTTCGATGCGTCGGCGGGGTTGGGAACGAGTGCGAGCTTCGCGGAGGCACTTGGCGCCACGACCTTCCGCTACCAGTTCTCGGTGGACGTGGATACTCCGATCCGACTCGTCGGAGTACTGCAGGCGACCGGCATCGGCCGCGCTTCGATCACTCTCATGGGTTCAGGAGGTTTCGGAATGTACTACCGGTTCGTGGAGGCGGAGATTCTCGACCTCGACGAGACCTTCGTGCTCAACCCCGGTGGGTACCAGCTGACACTCGACACGAGCGGATTCGGACAAGCCTTCAACGATACCGAGACACCCTCGACCGGACAGTTCGAGATCGCGTTCGCCCCTACGAGTCCTTCGTCCGTCGATGCCCCGATCGCGCTCGCGACCGCGCCGACCGTATCGCCCAATCCCGTGTCGAACGAGGCGCAGATCCAGTTCCGTAGTGCGGTCCCCGAGGGCAGAGGGGTCGAGATCATCGCGGCAAACGGGCGCACGGTCCGGAGCCTGGGCACAGCCTCGGGCGAGAACATGACCTGGGACACCCGCGACGACTCGGGAGCGCCCGTTCCCGCCGGTGTCTACTTCGTGAGGGTCCAGGGCATGAAGGCCTCGGCGAGGACCGTCGTCATCCGCTAGCAGACCATGGATGTCGAGGATTCTGGTGTCGAGGCCGCGCGGGGTATCGCCCTGCGTGCTTCGCACCGCAGATGTCGCCGGAGACGTGTGTCGCCAAGGAGCACCCGGCCGAGGGGGGCAGCGGAGCCACACCGCCGCCCCCTTCTCGTGTCGATGTGATCCGACTCGACGTCCGGCGGAATCGATGCGATCGTTCTTCTCCATGAACGACCCCATGAACGACGGGCGGAACGGGACCTCGGCACCCGGCGGCGGAACCTGTCCGAGTTGTGGAGCCGAGCTTGCCGGCCCTTGGTGCCACCAGTGTGGCGAACGCCGTTTGGACCGGGACGCGAGAGGGTTCCGCTCACTCCTCCGAGAGGCGTTCACGGCCATCACCGATCTCGACGGCCGGCTCTGGCGGACGCTTCGAAGCCTGCTCCTCCATCCCGGCCAACTCTCCGAGGAATACCTGGCCGGACGCCGGCGCGCATGGATCGGACCGATCTCACTCTTCCTGCTCATCAACGTGGCTTACTTCGTCTCGCCACCCATCTCTGACTTCAACCTCTCCCTGGACGAGCAGATCCGGTACCAACCCTGGGGCTACACCGCGATGTCATGGGTCGAAGCCAGGAACCACGCCCGCGGGATCACGATGGAGGCCTACGCAAGGTCGTACGCAAACGAATCGGCCCACGTTGCAAAGTCACTCATCCTCTGGCACGTGCCGTGGATCGCCGCGGTCCTCGCGATCGTGGGACGTCGTCGCTTCTACTTCGCGGAGCACTTCGTCGTCGCGATACACGGATTCTCGTTCGTACTCGTCTTGGCCCTCATTCTGCAGTGGATCATCCGCCCACTCTTCCTGCTCGTCGGGCACTGGACGCACATTGCCTGGGACGGACAGCAGATACTTCGCGCGATCTCATTGTTCGTGCTCGTTCTGGCCTTGGTCTATTGGACTCGGGCGGCGCGACGGGTCTACGCGTTCGGCTGGCCACGGAGCGTGCTGACATCGCTCGCCTTCGCGTTGGGGTTCGTCATCGGACACTGGACCTATCGTTGGATCCAATTCGTCGTCACCTACGTCGTCACGTAGGCCGCCCGCCCTCACGTAGGCCGCCACGTCGCCCAACACAGTGGCCGAAGGCATTGACGGGGAAGATCTGCGTCGAAGGGGACGAACGGACGCACTTCTCACTGACGACAACGCCCCCAAAGGGACCGCGTCGTCGATTCGAGGAAGGGGTCCCACCGGCCGGGAGATTCGCCGACCGTCTCCGGCGGGCGCGACAGAGACTCCCTCCAAATCGCCCGGACCAGTGGGACAGTTCCTATCACCTGGCATCCGACCCAAAACGGGGCCTTGTGGCCTCGCGCGATCCGCGCGGCCCGTCACCGGTCTCGCGGATCGCCGAAGCGCGCGGGATCGCCGCGGGCCCGCAAAGACCGAGGAATCCGGCCCGGACGGTCCGAGGGAGTCTACGATGACGATCGCCGAGGCGATCGAGGGTCACCATCAGCAGAGCCCTCGGGGAGCGTCCGGGCCGAAATCGGATCAGGGGACGAGCACCGCCTTGACCGATTGCTGCCAACCCCGCGTCGACATGCGGATCACGTACGTTCCGCTGGCGAGATCACTCGGCTGCCAGTCGATCCTGTGAGATCCCGCGGCATACGTACGCCGCGCGAGCTCGCGGACACGCCGCCCTCGAACGTCGAACACGTCCATCTGGACGTACTCGTCCCGCGCCAGATCGAACTGAACGTGAACCGCGTCTCCCGTCGCCATCGGCATCGGGTTCGGCGTGATCCGGTGGAGTCGATTCGCCACGGGAACCCCGTTCGGCTCGACCGCCGTCACCTGGTTCATGAGAGGCATGGTTCCAAAGTCACCGAACAGTACGTCCTGCGCCACGGTCGACGAGGCACCGAAGTGCTGCCGGAGGATCGACGTGTAGACGGTACGGTAGTCGTTCTGGATGAGGAGATTCTCGTCCTGATCGAGGTTGACCAGGTCCGGGTTCGCGCCGTAGACGCCACCAAACACCTGCTCGCCGATCAGGAACATCGGAGCCGCGGTGCCGTGGTCCGTGCCCTGGCCACCGTTCTCCTCCACCCGACGTCCGAACTCGGACTGCGTCAGGATCAGCACCTTGTCCGCCAGTCCCTGATTCGTGAGGTCGGTGAGGAACGACTGGACGGAACCGGCGAGTGACGCCATGAGGTCCGCGTGACTCTGAGCCTGGCCCGCGTGGGTGTCGAACCCGTACTCCGCCGTCAGGAAGATCGGCGTTCCGAGACCACCGCTGATGAGCTTCGCGACGATCTCGAGCTGATACCCGAGGTTCGTCTGCGGATAGGCGACGGTGTTCGTCCCGGTGTCGGCCGCGTTCTGGATCGCCTCGGCGTACTCGAAGCTCGCCGAGTCGATCTCGCGAAGGAACGAGAGCTCCTCGCCACCGCGCGTTGCCGGAGGGTTGTCGTCGTAGTCACCGATGTAGTTCTCGTTCACGAGGTAGTAGAACGACGACGGATTGTCGACCACCACGCCGGTCACGCCGCGCTCTCCCTGAAGAGGGATCCGATGCGCGAGCGACTGCTGGAGTCCGTAGGGTGCGGCCGGCAGGTAGGTCGGGAACTCCGGGTACGTGTGCTCCAGGAACCGCGCCAGCCATCCGGACTGCACCACCTGGTCCTCGGACGATCCGCTGAACCAGATGTCGGTTCCGCGGAAGTGCGACAGGTTCATGTTCGGATATCCGACGCCCTGCACGATCGCCATCTTCCCCTGGGTGTAGAGGGGCTCGAGCGGCTGGAGCTGCGGGTGGAGACCCGTTCCCATCAAGGGCTCGATCTGGATCACTTCACCCGGATTGAGCGCGATGTTCGGACGGACGGCGTGATAGGTCGTATCGTTGTAGGGAACGACGGTGTTGAGTCCGTCGTTGCCGCCGTTCAGGTTGATGAGCACGAGGATCCGTCCCGCGAAGGGATCGTTCGGACCGGCCGCGTGAGCGCGGGCAGGATCCAGGAAGTCGCCGCGACGCAGGGCCGCGGGAACGATGAGGCCGGCTGCGGAGAGCTCGAGTGCGCGCCGGAGGAAGCTTCTTCTCTTCATCTCGACCTCCCTCTACTTGGCCTGCGCGTCAGGCAGACGCAGCGCGAGTTGCACGAGTCCCTGCAGCCGAGCTTCGGCGCTAGGGTCGTTCATGTCCCATTCCCACGGCTCTCCACCTTGGAGAAGCTCGTCGAGCATCCGGTTCCAGACCAACTCCGTAGGAGGCATTCCGAAGAGCACGAGCGCGAAACCGTCGACGATGTTGTAGGGGTTGTTCGGATTCGGGAACTGGTTCGCGATCGCCATCACGTCCAGCTGCATGCCGAGCGGATTGCCGTAGATCTGGCCGTTCACGAGCGAAACGTCGAGCTCCTTCCGCCAGGGAAGCGTGTAGCTGTTGATCCACGTCCGGTACCCGGGCCAACCCGCTACGTTCGGCGGCTCGAAGAGGCGATGGCCGTAGATCCAGGACGACCAGTCCATCCAATCCCTCTGGAAGACACCGTACGTCGCGAAGTTCGCGTCGTCCGCGAGTTCGAAGGCCCGGACCCGACCGAGGTAATGGTCGATCCCGTCGGAGATGATGGAGCCACGGAACTCCGGATCGAAGAAGTGCTCACTCATGAAGATCGTCTGGAGGACGGGAAGGATTTCGTAGTCGTTGTTGCGGAGAATGGTCGCAAGCTCGTCGACCCGCTGGGGATCGGGATACTCGTCGACATACCACTTGTAGAGCTTCGTGCAGAGGAACCGCGCGCACTGATCCTCCGCGAAGACGATGTCGATCACGTCTTCCGCGAACCACTCTCCCGTCTGCCCGAGGATGGTCTTCGTTCCGTAGTCGTGCGCCCACGGCTCGAGCTGTGACGTCACCGCGTCGTACGTGATGTAACCGGTGAAGGCGCGGGCGGTCTCGACGATGTCCTCTTGCGTGTAGTTGCCGACGCCGAGCGTGAAGAGTTCGAGCAGTTCGCGTGCGAAGTTCTCGTTGATCTGACCGACCCAGTTGTATTGATTGTCGAGCCAGAGCAGCATGGCGGGATCCAGAGAGACGGCGAGAGCCATGTCCTTCACATTCCCGAGCGCATACTGCCGGAGCAGCGCGTTCTGAACGTACATGGCCTGCGGGAAGTAGACCTTCTCGATGCTGGTCGCGAAGTGATCGTGCCAGAAGTGCGTCATGCTCTCGGTGATGTTGGGACCGGAATCGACGATGACGTCCGGCCACCATCCCAGGAGGATGTTGATCCGCTGCCCAAGCGCCTCGTAGTACGCGTCCATCATCTCCTGCGTCCACCCGGTCATGTCCGGGAACGGCTCCGTCGCCCATGGCCCCGGAGGTGCGGGAGCAGGTTGTGGAGCCAGGAGCTGCGCGACGGTTGCCGCGAGACCTTGCGCGGCCGCGTCTTCGATCTCCTGGTAGGTCGCGCCCGTCACCGTACGGCGAAGAAGGTGTGCGGCTTCCTCCATCCCGAACGTGCCGGTGTACGGTGCCCAAGTCGTGTTCGTGAGCGGCGACGACCCGCCGTGGTCTACGCCTGCGTCACTCGGCTGGACGCGACTCGCACGGAGCGCCTGCTCCTCCAGCCGTCTCTCCAGTTCGGCTCTCGACAGTTCCTGGGGACCGAGACGAAGAATGTCGTCCTCACGCTCCGCCCTCCACGTGGCAACTCTCTCGTCATGCGTCTGCTCGAGATGCAGAGCACGATCACGCTGGGGGTTGGCGGCCGATTCAGTGGATGCAGCAAAGGAAGAGGACGCGGTCGAGGCGAGGAGCAGAGTCAGAGACGAGAGGACAGCAAGTTGCCTGACCTCGCATCCCAAAGATCCCCACCGGCCGTTCGGTCGGGTAGTCTTCATGGGTCCCTCCTGGAGTTGGATAGGAATATACAAGCTCCGTACCGGATTCCGTTACGACTCTGTCGTTTGGACAGGGATTGGCCGCGCGCCTCTGAGTGAGTTGGAAGACAGCCGTTTGAGATGTGCGGGCTTTCATCGGAACGACGCCGGCGCTCGGATCACTCCCCTGTGGTCATGTCACGTGGAGCCGACACTGGGCGGTTCTCACGACGCCGAAAGTCCCCACCTGTGGAGATTCTTCCCGGTGCTCCGCCCTTCACGTGCTCGGTCGACACACGACCGCGCAGCGCACCGATCGCGCGATGAAGCATTCCTCGTGTGCGAGGTGGTGGAGTTCCAGGAGCTCCTCGGAAGTCGGCGCGGCGCCATCCGCGAACACGACGCTTGGCCGCAGTTCGACCTGCTCGAAGGAGAGCTTGCCGTCCCCGGCGCGCGTCATCCGTCCTGCGGCCTCATCTATATAGGAGTCGACCACGAAACCGCGACCGGCCGCGAGCGACAGGAACCAGAGCATGTGGCAGCTGGACAAGGACGCCACGAACGCCTCTTCCGGGTCCACTGCGTTCTCCGTCGAGAGCGGCGGGGGCACGACGTGGGGAGAGGACGAAGCCGGAACTTCGAGGCCGCCGTCGAACCTCCAAACGTGGGCACGACTGTACCGGTTGTCCACGAAGCGTTCGCCCCGCCTGGTCCACTGGATGGTCGCCGAGTAACTCGCCATGGTGCCTCCTAAAGGACTGCCTACCTGAATCTTGCAACGATCTCCAATCTTTCGGCCACCGCTTATCGAGACCTAGTCTCAGAAAACCAGACTTTCACTTCATCTTTTCCCTGGACCAATTCCGGACATTTGAGTATAGATACTCGGTTCCGCACGACTTGCATGCGAGGGACTCTAGATGAAGCTGACATCCCAGCAGGAATTCGGCCTTCGTTGCCTTCTGAGACTCGCCCGGGAAGAACTCGGCGAGGCCGACGGAGGCGATCCTAATACCCTTCCTGTCAACAAGATATCCGAAGACGAAGGTCTGTCGACCGAGTACGCGGGGAAGCTCATGGGAGTCCTCGCCCGCGCCGGGCTGGTCGAGAGCATTCGCGGCCGGAACGGTGGGTACCGCCTGGCCAGGCCGTCCTCCGAGATCACACTGGCGGAGTCGATGGCCGCCCTCGGTGGCAAGCTCTTCGACGGTGACACCTGCGAGCGTTTCCGGGGGGACCGCAACTTCTGCATCCACTCGGACGCCTGCACCATCCGCTCGGTCTGGTCGGGGCTCCAGTTCGTCCTCGATCAGGTACTGAACCGCACCTCCCTCCGCGACATGGTGGAGCGGAGCGAAGCGGGCATGGCGCAGTGGGTCCAGCACCACGTCTCGGCACTGGTGCAGTCTGCGAACGAGGGGAACTGGTTCGCTCCGGCACCCCCCGACTCCCTGGACGCGCCCCGTGACGGGGCCATCCGCGGCCACGCCGGCACTGCCGGCGACCCCGCCGACAGCCGCATCGATGACGCGACGGACGCGGACATAGAATCGATCACCCTCTCCCACGGAGCTCGCGACACGCATGGCGAGCACGCCGGAAACTCCTGAGAACGAAGAGGCCAACACGCCCATGTCGACACCGCAGGATCACCTGGAGAAGCTGACCCAGTCCGAGTACAAGTACGGCTTCACCACCGACATCGAGACCGAGATGATCCCGAAGGGACTGAACGAGGACATCGTTCGGATCATCTCTGCGAAGAAGGAAGAGCCGGAGTGGCTGCTCGAGTGGCGGCTCAAGGCGCTCGCCCACTGGAAGAAGATGGTCGAACCGAAGTGGCCGAACTTCGGCTACGGACCGATCGACTACCAGGACCTCTACTACTACGCCGCGCCGAAGAAGAAGCCGGTACTCGAGTCTCTCGACGATGTCGACCCGGAGCTCCGCGAAACGTTCAACAAGCTCGGCATCTCGCTCGAGGAGCAGAAGCGGATTTCCGGGGTCGCGGTCGACGCGGTGTTCGACAGCGTCTCCGTCGCCACGACCTACAAGAAGACGCTCGGCGCGCTCGGCATCGTCTTCTGCTCGTTCTCGGAAGCCGTACGCGAGCATCCCGAGATCGTGCGGAAGTACCTGGGCTCGGTCGTCCCCGCGACCGACAACTTCTTCGCCGCGCTCAACTCCGCGGTCTTCAGCGACGGTTCGTTCGTCTTCATCCCGAAGGGCGTTCGCTGTCCGATGGAGCTCTCCACGTATTTCCGGATCAACGCGGCACAAACGGGGCAGTTCGAGCGGACGCTCATCATCGCCGAGGACGGCGCGTACGTGAGTTACCTCGAGGGATGTACCGCGCCGCAGCGGGACGAGAACCAGCTCCACGCCGCCGTCGTCGAGATCATTGCCCTGGACGACGCGCAGGTGAAGTACTCCACCGTCCAGAACTGGTATCCGGGAGACAAGGACGGTAAGGGCGGCATCTACAACTTCGTCACGAAGCGCGGGGCCTGCCGCGGCCGCAACTCCAAGATCAGCTGGACCCAGGTGGAGACGGGATCCGCGCTCACCTGGAAGTATCCGAGCTGCATCCTCCAGGGAGACAACTCGGTCGGAGAGTTCTACTCCGTCGCGGTGACGAACAACCACCAGAAGGCGGATACCGGCACGAAGATGATCCACATCGGCAAGAACACGAAGTCGACGATCATCTCGAAGGGCATTTCCGCGGGGCTCAGCCAGAACAGCTACCGCGGCCTCGTCAAGATCATGCCCGGCGCGGAGAACGCCCGGAACTACTCGCAGTGCGACTCGATGCTGATGGGCGACAAGTGCGGGGCGCACACGTTCCCGTACATCGAGGTCAAGAATCCCACAGCGCAGCTCGAGCACGAAGCGACGACGTCCAAGATCGGAGAGGACCAGATCTTCTACTGCAAACAGCGTGGCCTGTCGGAAGAAGACGCGGTGAACCTCATCGTCAACGGTTTCTGCAAGGAAGTGTTCCGTGAACTCCCGATGGAGTTCGCGGTGGAGGCACAGAAGCTTCTCGAGATCAGCCTCGAGAACAGTGTCGGATGATTCCCGAGCGGACTGGGGAGATCCCGGGAGTTCGGTAGCACAGATTGGGTCAGGGCTTCACCGGTCCATGGAGCGATGGGACGAGGGGTCCCGCGGGCAGTGAGGCAGAGGAAGCGCGTCAGGAGTAGGAGAGAGAGATGCTGGAGATCAAGAACCTCCATGTGCAGGCAGACGGCAACGAGATCCTCAAAGGACTGAGCCTTCATGTGGGGGCGGGCGAGGTGCACGCGATCATGGGGCCAAACGGCTCCGGAAAGAGCACCCTCGCAAACGTCCTGGCCGGACGCGAAGAGTACGAGGTGACGGGCGGCTCCGTCGACTTCCTCGGCAAGGACCTCCTGGAGCTGGAGCCCGAAGAGCGCGCGCACCTCGGCGTGTTCCTCGCCTTCCAGTACCCCGTCGAGATCCCGGGCGTGAACAACACCTACTTCCTCAAGGCCGCGCTCAACTCGATGCGGAAGGAGCGGGGTGAGAGTGAACTCGACGCCGTCGACTTCCTGAAGCTCGTGCGCGAGAAGCTCAAGGTGCTCCACATGGAAGAGTCGCTTCTCGGCCGTCCCGTCAACGAGGGTTTCTCCGGCGGGGAGAAGAAGCGGAACGAGGTCTTCCAGATGGCCGTGCTCGAACCGAAGCTCGCCATCCTCGACGAAACGGACTCCGGCCTCGACATCGATGCACTCAAGGACGTTGCCGCGGGAGTCAACGCACTCCGTTCGCCGGAGCGCGGCTTCCTCGTCGTCACGCATTACCAACGTCTCCTCGACTACATCGTTCCGGACTTCGTCCACGTCCTCTACAAGGGACAGATCGTGAAGTCCGGTGGCAAGGAGCTGGCGCTCGAACTCGAAGCGAAGGGCTACTCCTGGATCGAAGAGCAGGCCCTGGCGGCAGAGAGCAAGTGAGGCGTCGATGACGAATGCTCAGGACACGATGCATCCTTTTGCTCTCCGGTTCGAGGAGCTGGAAAAGGGCTGGGGCGCCACCGGCCCCGAGTGGGTGCTCCGGCTACGGCGCGCGGCCATGGCCGCCTTCCAGGAAGGCGGCATCCCCACGCCGAAGCACGAGGAGTGGAAGTACACGGACGTCCGTGAACTCGATCGGATCACTTTGACCCACGCGGACGGTACGCCGTCGACGGGGGCCGACATCGGTCCGGTTCCGGACCTCACGACGGGAGCCGACGAGACGGTCGTGCGGATCGTTCTCGTCGACGGACTGTTCGTCCCGGCATTGTCGGATCTCACGTCCGCTCCGTCCGGTCTGCGGGTCCAACCACTATCGGTCGTCCTACGGGAGCAGCGCGCGGAACTGGAGTCTCATCTCGGTTCGGTCGCGCCGGTCGAGAGCCATCCGTTCGTCGCGCTCAACACCGCGTTCTTCCAGGACGGCGTCCATGTCTTCGTTCCCGCGGGATGCAAGGAGCGGGTCACCGTCCACGTCGTCCATCTCGCGAGTGGGGGTGGAGCAGCGGGCACAACGGTCAACGCCGCTCATCCGAGAAACCTCTACGTGCTCGGTGAGAGCGCCGTGGTCCGCGTCGTCGAGGAGTACGCAGCGTCCGGAGCCGGCCCGCACACGGACTCCCCGTATCTGACGAATCCGGTCACGGAGGCGATCATCGGTGCCAATGCCCGGCTCGAGCTCTACAAGGTCGTTCGGGAGTCCGGTCAGGTCTTCCATGTCGCCGGCACCTTCGCCCGCATCGACCGCGACGGACACCTCGACGCCCACAACGTCTCGCAGGGTGGCCGACTGATTCGGAACGATCTCCGCGTCGAGCTCAACGGCCCCGGCGGAGGATGCGTCCTGAACGGACTCAACGTGGCCACCGGGCGGCAGCTGATGGACGACCACACCGAGATCGTCCACGCCGTGCCGCATTGCGCGAGCCGCGAGTACTACCGGTCCGTGCTCAGTGACGAGTCCCAGGGCGTCTTCAACGGCAAGGTGTTCGTCCGTCCCGACGCGCAGAAGACGGACGGGATCCAGTCGAACAACGCGCTCGTGCTGTCGCCCAAGGCTCTCATGAACACGAAGCCGCAGCTCGAGATCTATGCGGATGACGTGAAGTGCACGCACGGAGCGACGATCGGCCAGCTCGACCCCGATTCGCTGTTCTACCTGCGCTCCCGCGGCATCGAAGCCGAGACGGCCCGGCGCATGCTGGTGCACGCGTTCGCGTCGGATGTGGTGGACCGGATGGCATGGGAGCCGATGCGGGTTCTCGCGGGATCCATGCTGGACGAAACGCTGGGAAGGTAGGTCTAGGTGCAGACCGATCGTTGGGTCATGGACGGTGGACAGGGCAGGGGCCCGGCCGAACCGACCTCGGGAGGAGTCGACGTGACGAACACATCGTCCTCCGACGCGCAGCCGCTCGACATCGCGCGGATCCGGAGGGAGTTTCCCGTCCTCCGGCGCAAGGTCCACGGGAAGCAGCTGGTCTATCTCGACAACGCGGCAACGACCCAGCGCCCTCACACCGTCGTGGAGGGCATCGCTCGTTACTCGTTCCGGGACAACGCAAACGTCCACCGAGGCGTCCACGAACTGAGCCAGGTCGCCACGGCCCACTACGAGGGCGTGCGCGAGAAGGTGAGGGACTTCCTCGGCGCGAAGTCGACCGAAGAGATCATCTACGTGCGTGGGACGACGGAGGCGATCAACCTGGTCGCGGCGTCCTACGGCGGCAGGTACCTCGCCGAGGGCGACGAAGTCCTCGTCACGCAGCTCGAGCACCACTCGAACATCGTTCCCTGGCAGCTCGTGTGCGAGTCCCGGGGAGCGAAGCTCGTCGCGGCCCCGATCAACGACGACGGCGAAGTGATCCTGGACGAGTTCGAGCGGCTGATCGGCCCCCGCACCCGGATCGTCGCGTTCTCACACATCTCGAACGCGCTCGGGACGATCAACCCGGTCGAACGGATGACGGAGATCGCGAAGTCTCGCGGCGCCGTCGTCCTGATCGACGGAGCGCAGGCCACGGCCCACACGAAGGTCGACGTCGGAGAGATCGGTTGCGACTTCTATACGGTGTCCGCCCACAAGATGTACGGACCGATGGGAATCGGCGCACTCTACGGCCGGAAGGAGCTCCTGGACGCCATGCCTCCCTATCAGGGCGGGGGCGACATGATCCGGATGGTCACTTTCGAGAAGACGGTCTACAGCGGCCTGCCCCACAAGTTCGAGGCGGGAACGCCGAACGTCGAGGGTGTCGTCGGCTTCGGACGCGCGATCGACTTCATCGCGGAGCTCGGCATCGAGAGGATGGCGGAGCACGAGCACGACCTCCTCGCGTACGCCATGGAGGTGATCGGAGGACGGCCGGACGTTCGGGTCATCGGAACGGCCCGGGAGAAGGCGAGCATCCTCTCCTTCCTGCTCGAGGGGGTTCACCCGCACGACATCGGAACCATCCTCGACGGCGAGGGAATCGCAATCCGGGCGGGGCACCACTGCGCCCAGCCGGTCATGGACCGGTTCGGTGTGCCCGCTACCATTCGGGCGTCGTTCGGCGTCTACAACACGCGTGAAGAGATCGACGCACTCGCGCGCGGGCTGGACAAGGTCATGGAGATTTTCGGATAGTCCCGGTCCCGGTCGCGTGATCACGAACTCGTGATGGCCCGGACCGTACAGGTGAGCAAGGGCCGCCGTTCACGGCGGCTCGAATGGCGAGGAGTGAGACTCAGAAGCGATGTCGGAACTACGTGAGCTCTATCAGGAGCTGGTGCTCGACCATGGAAAGCACCCGCGGAACTTCCGGGGTATGGAAGATCCCGACCGCCAGTCCATCGGATACAACCCGCTCTGCGGTGACAAGCTCAGCCTCTATCTGAAGCTGGATGGAGACACGGTCGTGGACGTGAGCTTCCAGGGTGCCGGCTGCGCCATCTCCACGGCGTCGGCCTCGCTCCTCACGGAGACGCTCAAGGGGCGAACCCGGGCGGAGGTGGACGAGATCATCCATCAGTTCATCCATATGCTCACCGAGGGCTCTACCGACGACGATCTCGAACATCTCGGCAAGCTCGCCGTCTTCCAGGGGGTGCGCGAGTTCCCGGTGAGGGTCAAGTGCGCGACCCTCGCCTGGCGCACGCTCGAAGCCGCTCTCCACGGTCAGGACGAGCCGGTCACGACGGAGTAGAGGGGTTTCATGGATCGCGACAAGACCGAAGCGAGAGGCTCCGCGGAGCGCCACGGCCCGTTCGGCGTGCGGGAGGAGACACCGTCGTCCTCCGGCCCCGCCGATGCGAGCGGTTCGACCACGGCACGCGATTCTGCGCCAAACGAGTCCGCGTCGGCCGAATCCGCGTCGGCCGAGTCCGCGGCGCCGCGCGATGGCGCCTCGCCCGGCTCTCCGGATGCAGCCGCGACCCCATCGTCTTCCCCGACCTACGAACCCACTCGGGACGACGTCGCCCTGCGGGAGCGCGTCATCCACACGATGAAGTCCGTGTACGACCCCGAGATCCCCGTGAACATCTACGACCTCGGCATGGTCTACGAGATCGAGGTCCAGCCGGGCTCGAAGGTCCTCGTGACCATGACCCTCACCTCCCCGGCGTGCCCGGTCGCGGGCACCCTCCCCGGCGAGGTCGAGGAGAAGCTGAACGAGGTCGAAGGGGTGCGAGAGGGGAAGGTCGAGCTGGTCTGGGATCCGCCGTGGACGCCGGACCGGATGACCGAGGCCGCCAAGCTCGAACTCGGGATGTTCTGACCACCGGCGTCACTCCCCGGCAGACCGACGCCCGGAGCGAGCCGGCGCGCATCCTGGACATAACCGACCATTTGATAAGCAATTACTGACCTCGTGAGCACGGACATCCCTGCTGGAGACTCCGCGTCGGCCAAGGGGGACGCTGCGGCCCACGAGGCTCCGCGTGCCTCCGTGGGGACCCTTCCAGCCCCCCGCTCCAGCGCCCCCGAAACCAGGTGCCCACCATGTGCTCCGATCAGGGCCCCCTTTCGACTCAGTCCAGCCACATCCTGGCCCGGGACCCTCAAGTTCCGTTCCCGCCCTCCCGATAACCGGAAACGTGGGAACGATTTGCCGAGGGATCACGGATGGGACCCCGGTCAAGGAGATGCGAGCATGAACCAAACCCCAATGAACGACGGTCGCTGTCCGATCGATCACGAGCACCTGACCGACATGTCGGCTGGTGATACGGAGTTCGAGGCGGAACTGATGCAGGAGTTCCTCCGCGTCACTCCTCCGCTCATCGAGCAGGTGGAGACCGCACTTGCCGCGGGAGATCTGCCGACGGTGGAGCGGGCCGCACACACTCTCAAGGGGAGCTGTCGCTCACTGGGAGCGCGCCCGATGTCCGATCCGTGCGAGAAACTGGAGAAGATGGCTCGGGCGGGAGAGACGACCGGCGCGAACGAGCTCGTCCAGGACGTCCACGCCTACTTCGACGTTCTGGCGGAGTACATCACGAAGACTTGGGGCGTACGCGCGGCGTGAGAACTCGAGACGACGTAAGAGCCCAGCATCCCACCGAGGCCGAACCGGTACGTCGTCTCACATGACACCAGGAACCAGATGCGCGTCCTAATCGCCGAAGACGAGCCGACCGCGGCCCGACTCCTCACCCGTGAGCTCGAGTCTCAGGGGTACCAGGTGTTCGTTGCCGCCAATGGACGCGATGCGCTCGAGCTCGCCCAGAAAGAGAACCTGAGCCTCGTCCTCACCGACTGGATCATGCCGGAGATGGATGGCCTCGAGCTCTGCCGCGCACTCAGGGAACACCCGGACAGATCCCGTTATCACTACGTGATCATGATCAGCTCGCGCTCCACCCCGAAGGACCGCGAGAACGCGATGGAGGCCCGGATCGACGACTTCCTCGTGAAGCCGTACGACCAGGGTGAGCTCCGCGCGCGTCTGGGCGTCGCCCGGCGCGTGCTGGAGATGCAGGACCGTCTCCACAAGCAGAACGAAGCGCTCGTCCGCAGCCAGGAAGAGCTCCTCCAGGCCAACCTCCACCTGACCGAAGCGACCGAGATCGCGGAGTACGCGCGAAACCGGTCGCTCCAGCTCTTCGAAGAGCTACCCGTGGCCGGGTTCACGTACGACACGAGTGGCAGCGTCTTCGAGTGGAACCGACGCGCGGAGACGGTATTCGGGATCAACGCCCACGAAGTCATGGGACGCACGGTCTGGGACGTCCTCGGATCCAAGCTCGTTGGGAAGCGGGAGAAGGGGCAGATCCATCACGTGTTCGAGGGAGGCTCGTTCGAGGACTCTCCCTGGTCCGACGGCACTCATTTCTTCCTCGTGAGCAGCCACTGCATCAGGAACCGGGACGGGGTCGTCGTCGGGGCCGTCTCCACGGCCGTCGACGTCACCCAACAGAGGCGTGCGGAGCTGCTCATCGAGCGGCAGAAGCAGGACCTCGTCGAACTCAACGGAAGGCTGCAGGCTCTCGCCGTCACCGACGGCCTCACCGGAATCCCGAACCACCGGGCGTTCCAGGAGCGTCTGCAGAAGCTGACCGAGCAGGCCAACGTCGGACTCGGCTTCTCGCTCGCCATGGTCGACGTCGATCACTTCAAGCACTTCAACGACACCTACGGCCACCAGGCCGGAGACGAAGTGCTGCGGAAGACGGCCGAGTGTCTCATCGGAAACCTCCGCGGGTCGGACTTCGTCGCCCGGTACGGAGGCGAGGAGTTCGCGATCCTGTTCCGCGGAATCGGCGAGGAGAGCGCGGCACAACTCTGCGATCGCCTGCGGGCACGGATCGAAGCGATCGAGACTCCGTACAGCAAGATCACGGCGAGTTTCGGCGTTGCGGCCTGGGGATCGGCCTCGACAGACGCCGAGGACCTGATCGTCGCAGCCGACCAGGCGCTCTACTGCGCGAAGCGCGGGGGGCGCAACCGAGTCTGCTCCCACTCCGAACTCGAGAAAGCCGCCTAGCCAGGCTTCGTCGAGGCCAGAGCTCCTCGAGGTAGCGGCGAGCTCTCGCTCGCGCGGCAGGCTCGGTCCCGCTTGGCGGACATCGCGAACGGCGATACCCTCCGCGCATGAACGAACGAACCCCACCGCAAGCTCCCGACGGGAAACGTCCCGATCCCCTCGGCCCTCATTCCGCTCATCCGGGCTACCGGATTCCGCAATGTCTCACCATCGCAGGGTCGGACTCGGGCGGCGGCGCCGGAGTCCAGGCGGACCTCAAGGCGATGCAGGCCAACGGCGTCTTCGGCCTCTCCGTGCTCACCTCCATCACCGCGCAGAACACGAAGGAAGTCGTAACGGCGGAGGACCTCCCCGTCGAGATCATCCGGGCACAGCTCCGGGCGGTCTTTTGCGACTTCGAGATCGGCGCGATCAAGACGGGGATGCTCTCCTCGGCCGACATCGTCGTCGCGGTATCGGAGTTCCTGGAGGATCAGGAAGCACTCCCCCCCCTCGTCGTGGATCCGGTCATGATCTCGAAGAGCGGATACTCACTCCTTCGAGACGAAGCGATCGCGGCCGTGAAGGAACGCCTGCTTCCGCTCGCGAAGGTCGTGACACCGAACCGGCACGAGGCGGAGCTTCTCTCCTCCGTCTCCATCTCGGGTCCGGAGTCGCTCGCCGAGGCGGCGGCGCGGATCCTCGAACTCGGGACCGAGTCCGTCCTCATCAAGGGAGGGCACCTCGAGGAGGTCGAGGCGACGGACTACCTCTTCCGGCGGGGGAGTTCCAGCGATGCACCCGAACTCGTCGCTCGATTCAGTTCGCCGCGCTGGGCGACGCGCGCCACCCACGGAACCGGGTGCACGTTCTCGGCCGCGATCGCCGCACGCCTCGCACTCGGCCACGAACTCGACTTCGCCATTCGCGAAGCGAAGGAGTACGTCAGTAGCGCGATCCGCTATGGTCTCGGGATCGGACACGGACACGGCCCCACCGACCACTTCTACTTCCTCCGGTCCTGGTATCGGGAGACGGAAGGCACGGACGTATGAAACTCGGCCCGATCTACGTCATCACCGACACATCGGTGCAGAGCCGCTACTCTCATGCGGAACTCGTCGCGGCCGCGCTCGCGGGGGGAGCAGACGTCGTGCAGCTTCGCATGAAGTTCGCCGCGACCGGCGAATCCGGAGCCCGGACGGCATCCGCGGTCGGCCCGTCCACGAGGGAGATCGTGGACGTCGCTCGTACGTGCGCAGCACTCTGTCGTCGCGTGCACGTTCCCTTCCTCGTCAATGACCGCGTCGACGTGGCCTGGACCGTGGACGCGGACGGCGTTCACCTCGGCGACGACGACCTACCGCTTCCCTCCGCCCGCAGTCTGCTCGGCCCGCACCGGATCCTGGGAGCGTCCGCCGACTCGATCGGCGACGTCCTCGCGCGTGCCCGGGAAGGTGCGGACTACTGTGGAGTCGGCCCCGTATTCCCCACGTCCACGAAGAGCGACACGGGCCCCGTCCTCGGACTGGACGGACTCGCCGCAGTCGTCGCCGCGTCGCCGATACCGCTCGTCGCCATCGGCGGCATCACGCTCGACAGGATTCACGACGTCGCGCGCACCGGTGTCGCCGCGGTCGCGATCGTGAGCGCGATCTGCGCCGCCGAGTCACCGGAGTCGGCCACGCGGGAAGCGAAGGCGCTCTGGTTGGCGGCGCGAGGCGCAAACCGATGACGCATCACGCACGCACGCTTGGAGACCTCGGCGAATTCGGCGTGATCGAACAGATACGTCGATGGCTCGCGGAGAGCGGGACCGAGGATCCAACCGTTCGGATCGGAATCGGGGACGACGTCGCCGTCGTGAGGCCACGTGCGGGAAGAGACCTGCTCATGACGTGCGACGTGCAGGTCGCGGGAAAGCACTTCGTGCCGTCCTGGATGAGCGGGCGGGAGATCGGGCGCCGGGCCTACGAAGTCAACGCGAGCGACATCGCGGCGAAGGGAGGCACGGTCCTCTGGGTTCTCGTGTCACTCGGCCTCCCGCCCGAGTTTCTGATCGACGACCTCGAGGAGATCTATCGGGGAATCCTGGAGGGTCTCTCCTCCGGAGGGGCGGGAACCGTGGTCGGCGGCAACCTCACGTCCACGGTGGGAAGCTCGTGGTTTCTCGACCTCACGGTAGTCGGGGAGTGTGATCCTGGATCGGCCTTCCTCCGGTCCACCGCGCGTGTGGGAGACGCGATCTTCGTCACGGGAGTTCCGGGGAGCTCCGCGGCGGGCCTCATGGCACTCTCTTCTCTTGGAAGCGCGTCCGTCGACATGCGCGTGGGCAGCGCGCGTGACGAAGTGAAGAGCATGATGAGGGCACACCCTGGCATCGTCCCATGGATCGATGCGTACATCGCCCCACGTGCACGGACATCGCTCGCAAGAGACCTCGCGTCCGCGCGCCTCGTGCGCGCCGCGCTCGATGTCAGCGACGGCATGCTCAGCGACGTGTTCCATCTGTGCACCTCGAGTGACGTCGCTGCCGCGATCGACCTCGGCGCGCTCCCTCACGCGGAACTCGACACGAAGGTGGACGAAACGGCGAAGAAGGCGCTCGGGATCGATCCGTCGGTCACGCCATGGCCCTGGATTCTCGGGCCGAGTGACGACTACGAGCTCCTCTTCACCGCGGAACCGGGATCCCGCGCGGCGATCCTCACCGCCGGAGAATCGAACGGCGTTCCGATCCACGAGATCGGCGAAATCGTCGCCGGACCTCCGCGACTTCTGCTGAACGGATCACACGTCGGCCGGCCCGATACGGTGTGGACACCGAACGACGTTGGCGGCGGGTGGGATCACTTCGGTGGAAGCTCATGTGCGGAAGGCGACGTCACGAACCACTGAGACGTCGTGTCGCCCGCCGCGCCGACCAACTGAGCCGTCGCATCGCTCGCGGAGCTGTGGCGGTCGCGTCTCCGGGTTCGTCTACTCGAACCGGATCGCCCGGGGCTTCGCCCCATCCTCGACGGTTCCGAGATACTCCTGGGCCTCCCGGACGAATCTGTCCGGGTCGTCGGGGCTGAGGCAGTAGGGGACCTTTCGCTGCAGGACGACCACCCGGCCACGGTCGGTGACCAGCCGAAGATGCATCCCGAGAGCTGGACTCCAGTAGCGGCCGAGCTCCCCGAACACTCCACCGCTCCCGACCACGCGCACCGCTTGAAACGCTTTGTTTCCCGGCTGCAATCCTACCGCGGAGATCGACTCCCACGGAATGCGCAGGCGGCGCCAGGCGAAGAAGATCGTGATCCCGTCACCCGCCATACCGTAGGCGATCGGCCGAAAGGTGTACGCAAGCGCCAACACGACTCCCGAGAAGGCCAGGAAGAGGGCTGAAACCAATTGATACGGCCTCGACATGAATCCGAAGAGGAGGGACGCGAGCACGACGGTCGCGATCACCACCGTCGTCAGGATTCGACTCCGGAGATCGACCGGCGACCGGTAGCGGCGGCTCACATGGTCAGGTCCCTCGATGAGCGGTCCCACGAATCAGGCCTCCAGAGAAAGCGAAACTAGACAACAGAAAGCTGTGGAAAGGGTGCACGTCTGCCCGACAAGCGGTACCCTTGTTTTCGACGGAAGACCTTTCCTGGAGTGACCAGATGCATCAAAAGACACTCGCCGAAGAGATCCAATCCCGACCGATAGCGCCCGAGGTGGCAGCGTTCCTGAACATCGTCCGTACGGCCGATCAGGTCGCGTTCGAGGTGACCCAACTCCTCCGGCCACACGGAATCACACAGCAGCAGTACAACGTGCTTCGCATTCTCCGTGGCGCTGGCGAAGCCGGGCTTCCCTGTCTCGAAATCGGCTCTCGCATGGTGACGCGCGTCCCCGACGTCACGCGTCTCGTCGATCGCATGGAGCGAAGCGGTCTCGTTTCGCGTCAGCGCTCCGACGAAGACCGTCGTGTCGTGAGGATTCACATCACGCACGCCGGACTCGACCTCGTCGACCAACTCCTCGATCCGATCATGCGTCTCCATCGCACGCAGGTGGGACACCTGAACGGCGAAGAGCTCGTGACGTTGAATCACCTGCTCGAGAAGGTCCGCGCCCGGGACGGAGAACTCTCTCTGGCCTGAGACTCTGCTCTGGTCCGGTTCCAGACCGCTCCAGCGCGTAGCTCCATGAGACGACGCTTCGCAGAACAGCGCCGCCCTCGGATACGCTCGTATCGTCTCGGAGTGACGGTCGCAGTCGCGGTCGACTCCCACTTCGACGCACGGAATGCCCGTATCACGTGTACTGTGCGCCGAACTGCTCGTCACCCGAACCGAACCTGCGTGCAGGCTCCGCCGACGAAACGGACCATCGTGTCACTCGCGACCGCACCGTGTTCGTGCAGGAGCTCCGGAGTCGTATCGACGGGCGCGTAGACGACGAACAGGATCGCCTTCGTTCCGAGGCCGACTCGAGTGCGCGCCGAATCGGACGATGGATTCCCGAACGCCCCCACGGCGTCCGCCAACGTGGGTCGATCCTCCACGTGAATCGCATCCTTACGGATTCCATCGTACGACTCGCCGGGCCTTCCCAGACGTAGCACGACACCGGCAGGCTCCGCAGCGATCGCATCTCGGTCGTAGAGCCCCACCGGAAGTGCAATGCGGAGCGACGCCAGGTTCGCGGCATCCACGGCCGTGTTGACGGTGTACAGCCCCTTGCCCTGGAGGATCCGCCGAAGAAGCGCCTCCGACGACGGGCGGCGTCTCGAGGGATCGATACCGAGTGCGCGATAGAGACGTCGCGCGGGCTCGGTCCACTCGGCCGCGGACGGCGGGTCCGGGTAGCGACCACGGAGCGTCTCCATCTCGGACTCCATCGCCGCCTCCAACTCGTCCGTACGCTCCACGACCTCGATGCCACGCACCTCGAAGGCCGCGATCCGGACTCGGTCGGCGAGAGTGTTCTCGATCGCGATCGGCGTTCCCGTCACCGTGGCCCTCTCCTTCTCATCCCGTCACCTCGAACTCTCTGTCACAATGGTCGCAGTGATATCTCCGCGAGCCCGGAAACCGCCCCTCCTTCGGCACGGCCACGATCGGCCCTCCGCAGAAGTGACAGAAGCGGGATCTGAGAGCGGCCCCTTCAGCCGACCCCGCAGGGAGCCCGAACTGTGCCTCGAGGCCGGGCTCGGCGGCGGAACCCAGCCCGCTGGGCCCAGGATCGGATCGAGGTTCCCGTCGGGCAGCGACCTCTGGCGGCGACCACCCACCAGGTGGCACCGCCGATCCGGGGGCACGGGTCCCCGGCCTGATGTCAGGCGGAGACTCGCCCCGTGGCCCCGGTCCGACCTCCGGCCGACCGAGCGAGGGGGCTCCGGAGTCGGATCCAGAGCCTGACCGTCCGCTCCCAGCACTTACGTCGGCCCGAAGCGCCCCACAATCGTCGCAGCGCCACGCCGTGTCCCCCCGCCCCAGAGGAAAGACGGGCAGGAAGAACAGCTCCAGATACGGCCGCACGAGAACGCGTTGGAAGACCCGCTCGGCCTGACACCGCAGGCACCGACCGGCCCGGGCCTCTCCGGTCTTTCGTGTCCGCGGCCGGATCCCGCCGATCAAGAAGAACACAAAACGCCTCCCCAGCTAGCCTCTTGCCCCCGGACAGAACTCTACCCCGGACCTGTGCGAATCCGCCGTGACAAACGCCTGCTCCAGAAGGTTCCTCCAGATTCCGGCGTCGCGTTAGAATGCCAACCGTTCCCACGCCCTCCAGCCGACCGACGGATCCTGCGGATCCCGCGGGGCTCTGTGGGCCGGGAGCACGTCGAGACCAGGAACCTGCCAGTCCGGCTCGACCACGTCGCACTCGGGAGCGGAACGTGCCGCCTCGGTAGAAGTGTCGACTGCGAGGGGTGGATTCGGGAAAAGGAGTGGACGGTATGGCGGTGAAGCCGAAAAAGGCAGGAGCAGCGCAGCAAGAGGACCTCAACTTCAATCACATCGTGTCGCAGCAGTTCGATCGCGCGGCCGAGGCCCTCGAGTCTCCCAAGGCGCTCCTCACGCAGATCAAGGTCTGCAACAACCTCTTCAGCGTGCAGTTTCCGGTCAAGACGAAGAACGGCCTCATGGTCGTCAAGGGATGGCGCGCCGAGCACAGCCATCACAAGAAGCCGCTCAAGGGAGGCATCCGCTACGACGAGCACGTGAACGCCGACGAGGTCATGGCTCTCGCCGCGCTCATGACCTACAAGTGCGCGATCGTGAACGTGCCCTTCGGTGGCTCGAAGGGTGGCATCCAGATCAACCCCCGTGCGCACAGCGAGGAAACGATGGAGCGGATCACGCGCCGCTTCACCTTCGAACTCGCGAGCAAGAACTTCATCGGCCCCGGCATCAACGTACCTGCTCCCGACATGGGCACCGGCGAGCGCGAGATGTCGTGGATTGCCGACGCATTCAGTGCGCTCACACCGACCGGCATCGACAACCTGGCCTGCGTCACGGGCAAGCCGATCAGCCAGGGTGGTATCCAGGGTCGTCGCGAAGCGACCGGACGCGGCGTGCAGTACGGAATCCGCGAAGCCATGCAGGACAAGAAGGCGCTCAAGCAGATGGGACTCAGCGCTGGCCTCGCCGGCAAGACCGTCGCCGTGCAGGGATTCGGAAACGTCGGTTTCCACGCGGCCACACTGCTCCACGACGAGGACGACTGCACGATCGTCGGACTGAGTGAGTGGGACGGTACGATCCTGAACCCCAAGGGGCTCGATCCGCACAAGGTGGCGGAGTGGCGGAGCGAGCATGGCACCATCCTCGGGTTCCCCGGCGCCAAGACGATCAAGGATCCTCTCGCGATCCTCGAGACTCCCTGCGACATCCTCGTCCCGGCCGCCCTCGAGAACCAGATCACGATGTCCAATGCAGACAAGGTGAAGTGTCGTCTCCTCGCCGAGGCGGCGAACGGACCGACCACGCCCGGCGGTGAAGCGATCCTCCTGAAGAAGGACATCTACATCCTCCCGGACATCTTCCTCAACGCAGGTGGTGTCGTCGTCTCCTACTTCGAGTGGACGAAGAACCTCACGCACATGCGGTTCGGACGGATGGAGAAGCGGATGCGCGAACTCGACCAGCGCCTGCTTCTCGACGGGATCGAGCACCTCATCGACAGGAAGTTCGAGGAGCGCCTCCGCCTGCAGCTCTCTCACCAAATGAGTGAGCTGGAACTCGTCCGCTCCGGTCTCGAGGACACCATGGTCACGGCCTACCAGGAGATTCGTGACATCTTCTTCAAGAGGAAGAAGGTGACCGACATGAGGACGGCTGCGTTCGTCTGCGCCATCCAGAAGGTCGCGGCCAGCTACCGGTCTCTCGGAATCTTCCCGTAGCCGGTCTGCCCCGAGAGGCGGCGGGTGAGCCGAGTCGCCGAAATGCACCACGCACGCCCACGCCAAAAAAAGCCAGGACCGGGAGCTCGTGAAGAGTTCCCGGTCCAACCCCGGCAGGACACTGGCCCATTCCGGGCCAGAACCGCTTTCGCGAGTCTAGCAACAGGCGCAGATCGACGAGCGCAGATTCTGTTCTGCAGCCCACCCTCCAGGTCCGCCGCACCCGCCAAACACGCCTAAAGCACACCCAAAACAGCACTTACTGGCGCCTTGCCACGCCTGTCCGATTCACCGAGAAAACCGATCAAGAGAGGAGGTGGAACGGACGATAGGGTGCGGGTACCCCCGAAACCGGATCTTTCTTCCCGAGCCGGGGCAATGTTTCCAGCTACCCGAACCGTCCTCCCGAGGAGACTCCCCCGTGCTTCGATGGCTGTCCCTATCCATACCTCTTGCCTTTGGCCTCGTGCTCGCTGGGCTCCTGACTCTGGCCATTCCGGATGTCCCGACCGCGGCATTGACGCGGGAGAGTGCACTCGACGCGTGGGAGGAGATCCAGCGAAGCGACCCGCAGACTCTCGTCTTCGAGAAGATCGGCGAGAAGCGGTATCACTTCTCGACGGAGCGGTTCCCGTTCGAGGGCGAACTCGAAGTCGTCAATGTCGCGATCGATGATCTCGGGATCGCGAGTGACGACCCACTCGACAATCGGATCGCGATCATCGAAGTCGACTTCCCGGACATGCCCGATGAAGTCCATCAGCGCCACTTCCAGAGCATCGGACTCTGGGAGCGGAACAACACGCTCTACTATCAGAACGACATCGATGAATGGCTCTCCGCCGTCGAGTGGCAGCAGTCCCTGTCGGAAAACTACTCGGCTCCGTTCTGGTACTCGTGCTTCTCGCTGAGCAGCTGGGTCTGGATCGGAATCGCGGCCCTGCTCATCTTCCTCGTGATCGCCCTTTCGAGGAAGGCGAACCAGCAGATCGACCGCACGATGTCGGCGCAGGACAAGGTGATGCAGGACCACCAGATCTCACTCGAGCGGCAGCAGGAGGCGATCGCGCTGACGCGGGAGGCCGTGGCCGAGAGCCGCCACACGAATCAGCTGCTGAACGAAATCCTCGACGAGCTCAGGAAGAGCGCGTAAGGGACCCGGCTCACTTCCAACGCCCCGTGAGAGGCGGGCCGATCGACCATCGGCGGCTACCTGGGGCGACTCCGCCGTAGATCCAGAGCAGACCGTGCATCCAGCATCCAGGTGACGGATCCGCTCGCAGGCAGCACATGCGGGACGATCGTCCGCATTCCGCCGCCGCCGAGAGCCGAGTGCACCACTTCGGCCTTCTCCTCACCCTTCGCCCAAAACACCATCCGCCGGGTTCTCTTGAGAGCGTCGCCCGTCATCGTCACACGCTGCACCAGGGCCGGTGACATCGGCGCGGGACCGACGCCGACCCACGAATCGGCGACGAAGTCCAGCTCTCGGCCGGGAATGAGTGACGCCGTATGGCCATCGGGACCAAGGCCCAGGACGACCAGATCGAAGTCGCCCGCCGTGCGCAGCGTGTCGGAGAGCAACGCAGCGTAGCCCCGTGCCGCCTCCTCGAGCGCCAGCTCTCCCAGGATTCTGTGAACCTGCGAAGAAGGAATGGAGACCTTCGCGAGCCAGGAATCACGCACCATGCCGAAGTTGCTGTCCGGGTGATCCGGCCCGACCCCGCGTTCGTCGCCGAAGTACACATGCGTATTCGCCCACACGTCGGCCAAGGAGACGCGAATCCCGGTGCCCTCACGAGGGGCGGCGGGGCGACCAACGATGACGTCCTTGCGCGCGGCCACACGCGTGAGCACGGCGCGCGGCGTACTCCCACCCGGAACGACTACGTGGAACGCGCCTCGCTCCAGCCACGCCATCGCGGCAGACCAGACGAACTCCTCCGCCGCCCACGCCGTCCATTGCTCGTCGTTCTCCGCAACGGCGACTCTCGTCACGAGACGGGACGAAGACGTCGACGCGGCAGCCATCAGCGACGAGGCGCCCCGGGCACTTCGTTCCGCCAGGCCCGACCGTCACGCTCCATGATCCGGTCCGACGCATCCGGGCCCCAACTCCCGGCCCAGTACGGATGGACCGGACAGTGCTCGGTCGTACACCAGGCGCTCAGCATCGGATCGATGAAACGCCACGCATAGTCGACCTCGTCCTCGCGCGCGAAGAGCGTGCTGTCCCCGTGGATCGCGTCGAGGAGAAGTCGCTCGTACGCCTCCGGAGGCGAAGACTCGAACGACGTCTGGTAGTGGAACGCGAGCTCGACCGGATCGATCGAGAACTTCGTGCCCGGCCGCTTGGATCCGACCCGAAGGAGGATCCCCTCTTCCGGCTGGATCTGCAGGATCAGCACGTTCGGATCAGGCAGCCGCTCGTGGGCGGCGCGGAAGAGCGCGAGTGGCGGCTGCTTGAACGTGATGGTGATCTCGGTCGACCGCGTCTTGAGACGCTTTCCGGCCCTCAGGTAGAACGGGACCCCTGCCCAGCGCCAGTTGTCGACATAGCACTTGAAGGCCGCAAACGTCTCGGTCTTGGAGTGCGGATCGACGTCCTGCTCGTAGCGGTACGCGGGGACCCGCTCGCCGTCGATCTCCCCTTCCGCATACTGTCCTCTCACCACCGACTTGCGAATGTCCTCCTCACTCAGGCGGTTGAGAGCCATGAGCACCTTCACCTTCTCGTTCCGGACGTGCTCGGCGCGGAACCGGATAGGCACCTCCATCCCCACGAGGCAGAGGAGCTGGAGCATGTGGTTCTGGACGATGTCCCGCAGGACGCCCGCCTTGTCGAAGTAGTCACCACGACGCCCGACGCCGAGTGTTTCCGCAACCGTGATCTGCACGTGGTCGACGTATCGGCGGTTCCACAACGGCTCGAAGATCCCGTTGGCGAGACGGAACACCAAGATGTTCTGCACCGTCTCTTTCCCCAGGTAGTGATCGATCCGGTAGATCTGGTTCTCGGTGAACGCCGTATGGACCTGCTGGTTGAGAACGCGGGCGGACTCCAAGTCCTCTCCAAACGGCTTCTCGACGATGATCCGCACCCGTTCCGGCGTCTCCCGCTGAGAGAGTCCGGACGACGCGATGTTGCGCAGTGCCTCGGGAAACGACGTCGGAGGAATCGCGAGGTAGTAGAGACGGATCGAGTTGTCCTTCGCGTCCGCTTCGACGGCCTCGAGCTTTTCGCGAATCAGCTGGAACGTCTGGGGATCCTCGAGCGCGCCCTGCACGTAGTGCATGTTCTGCGCGAATCCGGACCAGAGTTCCTCGTCGAGATTCCCGAGCCGGCTGTGCTTTCCTACCGCTTCCTTCATCTCGTCCCGGAAGACGTCGTCGCTCCTCTCGCTGCGCGAGTTCCCGATGAGCGAGAATCGCTCCGGAAGGAATCCGCCGCAACGCAGCGCGTAGAGAGCGGGTAACAGCTTCCGCTTCGCGAGATCCCCGGTCGCGCCGAAAATCACGATGCTGACGGGCCGATCGGGATCGAGCCGCCCCTGCGAAGCGAGAATCGAGTCGGCCAAGTCCTTCGACTCGGCGACGGACTCGAGAGGCCCCTTGCCGTCGATCATCAGAGCAGCTCCTTCACCGTTTGGACTACGTGTTCCGGCCTGAAGCCGAACTCTTCCATGTTCCTGGGGCCAGGCGCTGACGCGCCGAAGTGGTCGATCCCGATCGCTCTCCCGCGACCGCCGAGATACCGACACCATCCGAAGGTGGAGGCGGCTTCGATCGACACGCGCACACCGTCGTCTGGTCCGAGCACCGACCGTCGGTAGGTCGGGTCCTGCTCCTCGAACCGCTCCCAACACGGCATGCTGACGACGCGGGCGCTGGTTCCGGCCGCCTCGAGCTGCGCGGCGGCGGCCATCGCGACCTCGACCTCTGATCCAGTCGCGATCAGCGTGACCGTAGCTCCTCCGCCGGCCGACGGCGTCGACTCGCGGAGCACATAGCCTCCACGATAGGCACCGTCTTCCTGGCCCAACCCGGCGTGACCGCGCTCGAGAGTCGGCAGGTTCTGTCGACTCAGGACCAGTACCGCGGGCCCGTCCTGTCTTTCGATCACGGCTCGCCAACACTCCGCCGTCTCTCGAGTGTCGGCGGGCCGATGGACGTGGAGCCCCGGGATCGCGCGCAGAGAGGCCAGATGCTCGATCGGCTGATGGGTCGGACCGTCCTCCCCGAGGCCGATGGAGTCGTGCGTGAAGACGAACACCGACGGCAGGTGAGAAAGCGCGGCCAACCGTAGGACGGGTCGCAGATAGTCGGAGAACACGAAGAACGTCGATCCAAAGGGACGAAGACCGCCGTGCGCTGCCATTCCGTTCACGATCGAACCCATGCCGTGCTCGCGGATCCCGAACTGGATGTTCCGCCCGGTACGATCCTCCTTGGAGAAGTTCGTACTCGTCTTGAGGTAGGTCTTGGTCGACGGATCGAGGTCCGCGGAACCTCCGACGAGCTCGGGGATCGACGCAGCGAGTGCCTGGAGGATCCGTCCGGACGAACTCCGCGTCGCTTCCGGCTTCCCCGCGTCCTCGACGCCGAGACAGGCGGACAGCCAATCCTGCGGGAGCTCGCGAGAGAAGACCCGGTTCAACTCGGCAGCGTCGTTCGGGTGCTCACCGGCGTACCGCTCCTTCAACGACGTCCATTCGGCACGAGAGCGCGCGCGCTCTTCGACCTTCTCCGCAAAGAGTGCCTTCACCTCATCGGGAACGAGGAACGTCTCGTCCTCGGGCCATCCGTAGATGCGCTTCGTTGCCTTCACCTCGTCGACTCCGAGCGGCTCTCCGTGTGCCTCCTTCGTTCCGGCGCGGTGCGGGCTTCCGAAACCGATGACGGATCGGACGGAGATGAGCGTCGGCCGGGACGTATCCGCCTTCGCCTCACGAATGGCGGCGCGAAGTGCGTCGAGGTCGTTGATGTCGTGGACGGACAGAGTCTGCCACCCCATCGAGTCGAACCGCGCGGGAACGTCTTCCGTGAACGCGAGATCCGTACTGCCCGCGATCGAGATTTTGTTGTCGTCGTAGAAGCAGATCAACTTCCCGAGCCCGAGGTGGCCGGCAAGCGAACACGCTTCGTAGGCGACGCCCTCCATCAGATCACCGTCCGAGCAGATCACCCAGGTTCGGTGATCCATCACGGCACTGGCCGGTCGATTGAAGCGGGCGGCCAGCATCTGCTCGGCAACCGCGAGCCCAACCGCATTGGAGATGCCCTGTCCGAGAGGTCCCGTCGTGACTTCGACTCCCGGGATCATCCCCCTCTCCGGGTGGCCGGCCGTCCGGCTTCCCCACTGACGGAACGACTTCAACTCGTCGAGCGACAGGTCGTAGCCGGAGAGATGGAGCATCGAGTAGAGAAGCATCGACGCGTGTCCTGCCGACAGTACGAACCGATCCCGGTCGGGCCAATCGGGGTGCTTGGGGTCATACCGCATCTCCTCCGTCCAGAGGAGATAGGTGAGAGGCGCCAACGCCATCGGCGTTCCCGGATGTCCCGAGTTGGCTGCCTGGACACCGTCCATGGAAAGCGTACGGATCGTGTTGACGGCGAGCTCCGTCAACGGCATCGCGGCGGTCCAAGACATGCGGGACTCCCTCCCTGTTTGGTGAGACGCGCGTCGCCTTCGCACCCTCACCGATCGATCTCTTCCTGTGGGGACGGGACGACCCGTCACGTTCCCTCGGCGTTCGGGATCCGGTCACCCGCGGACTCACCTGGTGACCCAGGGCACCCGTGATGTCGAGCAGTCTTCTCGACGTGAGCCGCTCCGTTACGAGCCGACTTCGCGCGCCGATGTTGCGCTGGAGGACGAGAGCGCGAGCGCAGGATCCTTGGCTGCGCGTACCATACCTAAACTTCGGCCGCGCCATGGGCAGCAAACAGCCGAAAGCGCGCGCTGGTCGAAGTCGACGTTTGGTCACGCGGAACCAGGAGAGGCCCTTACCGGCCCCCCGCGGGGGCGAGGTCGATCGGGAGATCGGACGAGCGGGGATGGTTCGAGTCGACAAGGTGAGGGAGGGGGACTTGGCCCACCCTCCCTCGTCGACTCGAACCCTATCCGTCGACCGCCGGGTTCTCGCGTGCGTATCGCTCCACGGTCTCTCGAAGTTCGTCCAGGTTGCCCGGCCATTCACGGTTGCGCCAGTCGCGGAGCACGTGGGCCGGGAGGACTCGAACCGCTCGGCCGAATCTCTGCTCCCAACCCTCGACGATATCCAGGACGAGTTGTGGGATGTCCTCAAACCGCTCGCGAAGGGGTGGGAGTTCGATCACGACGCGATCGAGGTGGCGTCTCAGGGCCGGGTGGATCGGCTGCACGACTTCGCCGGGGCGCCCCCGGAAAGCGGCAATCACCCGGACTCGGGCAGGGCGTTCCGGCGGCTCGGTCACTTCCCCGATCCACTCCGCCAGGCGGACCTGTGACTCTTGCCGAAGGCTCGACACCGCGTCGAGGAACAGCGTTCCCCCGTCCGCGATCTGCCGAAGTCCAGAACGTCCGTTCCTCCCGCATAGTTCGCGTTCGAGCGCATCCCGATCCAGGTTGGCGCAGTGGAACGGGACGTAGGGTCCCGTTCTCTTGGACCAGTAGTGGATCTGACGACTGAGGGACTCGAGCCCTGTCCCGGGCAGCCCCCGTAACAGAAGCGGGATATCCAGTGCAGAGACGCTCTTAGCCAGCAGCAGGGCCCGGGTCACCTCCGGCGCAGACGAACGAAGTGCCGGTTCGAGCCTCGTCCCCTGAGCCTCGGTCGCCGCCTCCAGCGGCGGCCGCGGGCACGCCCCGAGGGTGCTCGCCGCAACGGTGTCGATCGTTCTGATTCGGAGAGACATGCCGCGGTCCGGGGAGGCGTTTCGTCCCCGGGAGACCGCCACGAGGCCTCGACCTGCCGGCCCAGAACCGGCTCGATAGAAGAGGTGTCCGTTCCATCGCCGGCGCAGAGCTGAGAGCCTGTCTCGCTCATACGTCTCACCAAGTCGATCGAGCATGGTCGTCGCGGAAGTCACCCGCCGCTCGGCCTCGTCACGTTCCCCTCTCCGGTATGCGATCTCGGCCAGGACCCGTTGACAGGTGGCCACTTCGTAGGAGTCTCCGAACACCTCGGCCAGCTCTTTGGCCCGTTCGGCCCGTGCACTTGCCTGATTCAGATCCCCCCGCCCCAACGACACCTCGGCCAACCGACGCATCACCTCGAAGACGATGTCTCCTTCGGGCGCGATCCGGAGTCCGATCGCGAGCGCCCTTTGCAGGGTCGACTCCGCGCGCTCCCAACACCCTTCCATCAGGTGGAGTTCGCCCAGGAACTCCAGTGCGAGTCCGAGGTCGCGCTCCGCACCGGTTCTTCGGGCGCCCACGAGCACGTCGGCCAGATGAGATCTGGCCGCGCCCTGATTCCCGCTTCGAATCTCGGCCATCGCGATCGCCAGGTGGATCGTCACCATCCTGCGCGCGGAGCCGAGTTGCGTCGCGCGAATGAGTGCGTCCTCGAGGAGCTCTCTGCCTGAACGGAACTCACCGCGCTTCACCCGCACGACACCGAGGTTGATGCAGGCGGCGAGTGCCTTGTCGGTCAGACCTTGTTCTTCGTAGCGGAACCGTGCCTCTTGGTAGAGCGCGTCGGCCTTGTCCCACTGGCAATCGAGTAGGTAGGTGTTTGCGATTCCGAGCAGCGCGTCTGCCTGGCCCTCTTCCGACCCCAATCGGTCATACAATTCGAGCACGTGCTCGTAGAAGACGCGGGCGTCCGACGGACACTTCTGCGCCAGCATCGATTGCGCAACGACCATCGCGGTCCTCGCCAGGTAGACCGATGGAGCACCATCGCCGGCGTCGAAGTAGGCGCGACCGATTTCGACGACACGGCGATACTCCGCGCGACGATGGAGAATGCGAAGCTGGAGAAGGAATCTCCAGGAATCGAACGGACGGACCGTCGACATCTCCGGGAGAACGGGCTGGCCCACGATTCGCGACGCCTCTTCCAGACGCCCGAGGCCGATGAGCGCTTCCGCCCGCAGAAGATGGATCTCTTCATCCCAACCGTTGTGGGGTAGGGACGAGAGGGCCTCGAGCGCGGCCGAGTAGGCCGACGACGAAACGTAGATGCGTGCGAGTTCCAGCGACGTTCGACGGCGCGCACGGCTCGCGCTCCTCACGTCCCAGGACGTGGGGGTGGACCGCTTCATGGATCCCCCCTTCCTAGAAACGCACTCGGTAGAGATAGAAGGCGGCGAGCCGAAGCATCCAGCCGAGGTTCGCGTTTTCCGCGCGCGACTCGGCCGAGGCCAAAGCCATCTGCTCGCTCCCGACCAGCACCGTTCCTGGGTGCTTCGGAACATCCGGAACGTGAGGATTCAGCTCGGGCTCCTCGTAGGGTGTGCCGTCCGAAGAGAGCGGCCCTGCTGGTCTCTGTGTTGGAATGACCATCCCATCCGGATTGGCGAAACCGGTCGTGAACACGACCAGAATCGCCGAGAGTGCGATGAGGATCGAAGTGCGGAGTGGAGTAGCAACTAGCTTCATCTGTGCCTCCCGGGTCCGAGCCGAGTCTCGGCAAAGAGATATCGGCCGTGGAGCGTGGCTTCACGTCGGAGTGTTTCGAAGGGGGGACTCTCGAAACGGACTGTCCTGGAGACGAGGGCCTGTTTCCTTGGGCCTCGATGGAGACGCTACCTAGCGTCACGCTCGGCAGTCAATACGAAGGCTTCGACCGGACCGGGAACTCGAAGAAGAGGTCAGCGGAAAAGGGTCAGGGGGCGGAGTCCGGAAGGAGCCCCGCATCTCTGCGCGCATCGTCGCGGGCATCCAGTGCCTCGCGGCGAGTGTGGATGTACTCCATCTCCTCGCGAAGACGGTCCTTCGCCTCCTCCGTGGACTCGAGCTCGATCGCCCGCTGGAAGTGGAAGAGGGACTGCTCGTCGTACTTTTCGCTGTTCCGGTAGATGAAGGCCAGGTTGACGTGGGCCTTGAGATGATCGGGGAACACCTTCAGCGTGGCTTCGAGGTCCTCGGCCGCCTCGTTGTTCCGATTCTGCCTCATCAGCAGCAGAGCTCGGTTGAAGTGAGCCTTCGCGATCGGAACCCGGTACTCTGGCATGTCACCCGCCCCGGCCAACGCTCGGTCATAGGCGCGCATGGCCAAGCTGAAATCCTCCTGACGGGAAAGCGCCGCACCGAGGTTGATCCATGCCATCCAGAGTTCGGGGTTCTTCTCCAACGCAAGCTCATACTGATCCGCGGCGGATGGATACTGGCCCCGGCTCAGAAACTGATTCCCGAGATCGTAGTGGGCGTACGCGCTACCCGTCTGCACGATGGCACTTTGAATCAACTGATCCTGATCTATATAGTCATCAACTCTGCCAGAGGCCCGCAGCGCAAGAGGGACAGAGACGATCAACCCAACCCCAAGAATTAATATTGGTACATATTTACTTGTGATACTATTTACAACTTTGAGTGCGAGTAGTGTCAGTAGTCCAAGTACCCCAGGGATCAAGAAATAGGCTGATCGCTCGCTGAGGAAATCGCCGACCGGCGCCACGACACCAAGTCCAGCGATGAGTGCATATCCCATGAGGGCCGTCCACAGGACCGCGGGCCCTCTCCGGCGAACCATCAAGATCGCTGGAACGATCAACAGTCCGAGAACGAGAATCGCTCCCAGTGCCGCCATCCATCCCGCGGATCCACCCAACGACGAAGGAAAGTCGTCATGGGTGTAGGACAGGGTCGATGGATAAATCAATAGATACAGATATTTCCACACCGCGGCGAGCCCCAACTTGATCCGCTCGAACGTCGCAACCCCGGAGTCCGGGTAGACTGCCGGGGAAGCAGCTGCAGCCGGAGGAAGCGCCTGCAAGGAAACGAGGCGAAAGGCGAGGAACCCGGCGCTGATCGCGAGAAGGCTGACGATGTGTCGGAATCTCCGCGCAGCGCCGCTCGAATCCGACGATTGGGCCCCCAAGAACAGAATCAGTACCGGAAGCAGCAGGAACGCTGTCTCCTTGCTACCGAGTGCCAGGCCGAAGGCAACGAAAGCGAGCAAGTCGCCACGCCGGGCCTCCGGGCCACGTCGGAGGGACATTCGGACAAAGAGCCAGAGGCTGGAAAGGCCGAAGAGCAGAGCCAACTGCTCCGATATCCCGGCCAGCTCCAGAACCGTGCTGGTGGCGAGTGGATGGACGACGAACAGCACGCCGCAGAGCATTGCGGCCGCGGCCGATCCGGCCGTCGCGAAGACGAGCGCGCTGAGCAGGCTCCCGCACAGGGCGTGCAGGGTGATCTGCGACCAGACGTAGGCGCCACGATCCTCGCCAAACATGCCATGCCGGAGTCGATTTGCCAGGGTCGCCACGGGACGAACGGAGTCGTGCGTCTCATCCGTCCCGTATTCGAAGCGACCGAGCCACGCGCCCCCAAGCTCTTCCCCGGAGACGGCTGGGTTCCGCCACACGGTCCGGAGGTCACTCGACAGCGGTTGGTTGTCTTGGGCGCCCCAGTAGACGGCCGTCGCCAGGAGCCAGAGCAGAATCGGCGTCAACCAGAGGACGGGCGCGCTGCGGGGCGCCTTCCCCGCAGCTGGTCTACTCTTTCGGGCCATCAGTGCAGGAAGAGAAGGGACGACCCACCGCGCGCACCTTCGGCTTGAGGGAAGTACGCGATCCGGAACCCAATACTCGGGAAGCTGTCCCCCGGCTGGCGGTCCGCGTCGCGCGCTGTCACCCGGCATCCCTCCGCGGAACGTTGATAGCTACCGCCGCGGACGACTTTGAAGTTGCCATAGGCGTCACCGGTAACGGGCCCCTGCGGGTTCGTCTGCACGCCTGCGGCATACGGACCATACCAATCGTTCACCCACTCCGCGGCGTTCCCCGACATGTCGTACACGCGAAGCATGTCCCCGCCGCTCGCCGTGCGTCCGGGCGTGACGACGTCGGGGGCCAACGGCCAGAGATAACCGGTGTCGACGGTTTCGAACCCGTTGTGGTCCGTCCCATCGTAGTACCGCACCGGAGTCGTTCCGTTGTTGCCCTCGAATGGATCGCCGCTGTTCTCGTAGTTGATCCTGGCCTTGCCGGTGGGATCACCGTCCGTGAGGTTCCGCCCAAACGAGTACGCGTAGTAGAGAGAGTCCCCCTTCGCGGCGATCTCCCACTCGGCCTCGGTCGGGAGCCGGCAGCCGTAGTGAATCGCGAAGTGATTCGCTCCGTACCATGTCGCGCCCGTGATCGGGTGCTCTGCATAGTCGGCTTCGATCTGGAATCCGTTCACGTCGATGTTGTAGAAGATCCGAGAGTTGTCGAGGTCCATGAGCCGATACTCCGTGGAGTCCGCCGCATAGATCTCGTTCCCGGTGAAGACCACCGTTCCCTTGTCGAGCGCATCCTCGAGATAGTTGAGGTACTCCTGGTTCGTTACCTCGCGACTGAGAATGCGATACTCGTTCGTCATGTTCACGGTGTGGACGGGAAGCTCGTTGAGCGATGCCCCGTCCAGATTCGCCGCTCCGCGCGTGTACCGTCCCGCCGGAATCTCCACGAAGGCTCCGTTCATCGTCACCGGAGGCTCCGGCCTACCGCCCCGAGGAGTGACGTTGAGCACACGGATCTTCACTTCGGACGGCTCCGGGAAGTACGTGTTCCGCGCCTGCATTCGAACCGAGTAGAGATCGTTGCGCGGGTACTGCTGGGTCTGGACTTCGTTCGCATGCACGCGTGGTTGATCACGGTCCCAGTCACCGAGATCCCACGTTCCATCACCGTCGAAGTCCCAGCGGACTTCGAGCACGTTGTTCGGCTCGACGAGATCTTCCGTGAGTGACGGGTCGAACAGGAAGATCTTCTCCGTGTCACCCTGAGGCGGCGTGATCACGAAGTCGGGAATCGGCGGATTGAGGTCTGTCGTGTTGATGACGATGACCGTGACCGAGGGACTCACACCTCGGTTGCCCACTCCGTCCACCGCATCCGCGAAGAGCTGCGGTTGGGTACCAGACCGTACGAAGGACGATCCCCATACCGTCTCGTAGAGCGACCAGCCGTTGGGTACGGCAAACTCACTCTGCAGGGAGTCGGGCACCTCACTGAACGAGATCGGCGAGGTGATCGTCGCGATCTCTGTCGGGTCCGTGTCGGTCGGTCTCTGGAAGTAGACCTTCACCTGCTCGATGCCCGACGGATCCGACGCACCTATATAGATGTGGGTGCTGTCCTGGACCCGGTGCAGGTTGTCGAAGATCTCGGGCGGATACAGCACCGCGACCTCCGGGGCCGCGTCGTCCACCACTGGCGGTGGCTCCGTATCCGAGCAAGCGGTCACCCCGACGACAATCAATCCCGCGGTAAGCAGGGGAATACGCCACGATCTCATGATCGGTCTCGACTCCTAGGCTATTCCAACCCCGTTTGAGAACCTCGTGCGAGAAGGCGGGTGGAGGCTCCTCATCCATCCCGCGCGAACGAAGATCAGGTCGAGGAGAGGAAGGCATGACAACCCGTTACACCTGCGCGACACATCGCGAAATATAGGCAGCCCAACGAGATGCTGTCAAAGGGAAACGGGGCCTGGGCCGGGGGAGTCAGTGGGCAGAAGTCCCCCCGAAGCTCCCCAATGGCGGTGTTTGGAAGGACATGACCGCGATCGGTCCGGGGCCTGATGACCGTGGCAGCCGATGCTCGAAAGCGTGGCCCCGCTCTCGAGCATCCCGATACGTGATGTCAGCGACCGACGCCAAGTATTTCAGAACGAAAATACAGTATACTCTGGTTCCTGCGATTGCACTTCTGTCGACCACGCTCCTCACGGGAAGTGCCGCTAGGAGATCTCACCTACCGTGCGACCGGAGGCTTCTTCTCGATACTGAGAATCTCGCCTTCCGGCTTCCTGGTCTGCTTTGCGGCGCCCATGCGGGAATGACCGTCAAAGTGAACGCCTTCCTCCACGATTAGGATCGGCGCCTGCAGGTCGCCCTCTACGTGGGCCCCCTTCTTCAGCTCGATCCGGTCAGTAGCGGTGATCGCACCTTCGACCCTTCCCATGACCACTACATCCTTCGCTTCGATCTCGGCGACCACATGTCCACTCGAGCCAACGGTGAGCCGGTCAGAAACTCGGACCTTTCCTTCGAGACGACCGTCCAGGCGAACATCACCCTTCGCCTCCAAATCACCACGAACGATGACGCCCTCCTGAAGGATGGACTGGCCACTCCGATCTCCGCCGGGGCTCACTGCCCGCGGGGCAACATCACTCGACTTTCCGAACATCAATGCGTCCTTTCAGGCGACTGCAGTTGGTATTCCTTTACGAACTCGCCAGGGTCGACCTGCGCGCCATCGACCCGAACCTCGAAATGCAGGTGGGGCGCGGAGCTCCTTCCTGTCGAACCGAGTCGGCCCAACGGCTGACCGACCCGAACGGAGTCCCCCTCGCCTACGAGAAGGTCCCGGTTGTGTCCATAGAAGCTCTGTATCCCGTCCCCGTGGTCCAGGAGCAAGCAGTTCCCGTACACGTCATCCCAGCCGGCACGAGTGACGATCCCCCCGCCCGAGGCGACGATCAAGCTCCCCTCGGGCCCCGCGACATCGATTCCGGGGTGTCGGGGTTCCTCCGCACCCACACCGAAGCCTCGGGAGATCAGTCCTGAGTACGGGGAGAGCGTCGGAGAACTCAACTCCCACTCCTGACTCATGTTATCTATATCCCAATCTACTTTGGTCAGGGAGTCCACCACTTGAGGCTCCACTCCCACGAGAGAAAGAAGCTGCCTGTTCGTCGCCCTCAGCTCGCCAAGCTCGGCCTCGATGTGTGACATCCGCCCGAACGCAACTCGCAGTGAATCGTTCTCCGCGGTCAGACTCCCGTTCTCCAAGTACGCCGGATAGGTTCGTGCAACGAGAATCACGAGCGCCAAACCAACAAGCAAGAGCACGGCGATCGAAACAGCGACAGCCCGAATGGACCGATAGGACACCCGGAACTGATGAGTCCTGGCGGCACCGTCTGGTTCAATCAGGACCAGCAGACTCTTCCGGCGCCGCGGCTCAGCCATCACGGTCCGCCAACCTACGAGAGGGCAGGATCAAGATGGCTCCCCGGGTCAATAGACCTCGACACCCAGGAGCTCGAGTAGTCGCTCGAGTTCCTCGTTGCTGAAGTACCGAATCTCAATCCGCCCACCCTTGTCGGAGTGCTGCAGGTGGACCTCTGTCCCCAGGTGCTTCCGGATTGCCTCCTCGACCCTTTGAACCTGAGGGTCGACCGGCTTCTTGGCCGTTGGCCCAGGGACCGGCGCGGGTTCGACACCGTCCAGCGGTGGAACCACGTCGGAGATCTCGCCCTCACCGACGCGACGCTCCATCTCTCGGACACTCCACCCCTCGTCCAGTGCTTGCCGAGAGACCCGGACCTGATCGGCCGGATCCTCGAGCTTGAGGAGTGCCCGTGCGTGGCCGGCGGATAGTGTTCCACGTGAAACATGGACAAGCACTTCGTCGGGAAGCGCCAACAAGCGGAGCAAGTTCGTAACCGTGCTCCGGTTCTTCCCCACCGCTTTGGAAATCTCCGCGTGGGTACGACCGAACTCCTCGACCAGGCGCTGGTACGCGCGCGCTTCATCAACGGGATTCAGGTTCTCACGCTGAACGTTCTCGATCAGCGCGACCTCGAGGCTCGCGCGCTCGCCGAAGTCCCTGAAGAGCACGGGCACTTCCGCAAGCCCGGCCCGAGCGCTCGCCCTGAGCCGGCGCTCACCAGCCACCAACTCATACCTTCCGTCGGACATCGGACGGACCAGGAGAGGCTCCAGGACACCCCTCTCCCGAATCGACTCCGCGAGCTCCTGGAGCCCATCGTCGTCCATGACCGTCCGTGGCTGGCGCGGATTCGGCACAACCTTCTCGATCGGGACCACGTGAACCCGATCCTCTCCCTCACCCGACCTCTTGTCGGTCGCTTGTGGAATCAAAGCGTCCAGACCGCGACCCAATGCTCTTCTACCGCCCATTGGACAAGATCTCCTCGGCGAGGTGCAGATAGCTTTGTGCCCCTACGCAATGTGGATCGTAGTCAGTGATGGCCCGACCGAACGACGGAGCCTCACCCAAACGAACATTCCGCGGAATCATCGTCTCGTAGACCCTCGAACCAAAGAACGCTCGGGCCTCGGACGCAACTTGGCTCGATAGATTCAACCGCCCGTCGAACATCGTCAGCAGCACGCCCTCGATCTCCAGGCGCGGATTGAGGCTCTCCTGGACCCGCGACAAAGTCTGCAAGAGGTGCGTAACCCCTTCCAGAGCATAGTATTCGCACTGCAACGGGATGAGCACGGAGTCAGAGGCGACCAAGGCGTTCAGGGTGAGCAGACTGAGAGCGGGCGGGCAATCGACGATCACATAGTCGTACTCCCCCGTCGAGCCCTCCAACTCTTGCCAGAGTCGACGCTCCCGCCGGTCCACCTCAACCAACTCGACCTCCGCCCCGGCGAGCGCCGGCGACGACGGACACAGATCAAGACCGGTGGATATCTCCCGAATCTTGCAGGTTTCCAGACTCCTCTCGCCCATGAGGAGCTCGTAGGTCGTCCCCTGCTCCTGGTCGATCCGAACGCCAAGCCCCGAGGTTGCGTTGGCTTGTGGGTCCATGTCGATCAACAAGACGTGCTTGCCGGACCGACAGAGGGCGGCGCTCAGATTGATGGCGGTAGTGGTCTTGCCAACACCGCCCTTCTGATTCGCTACCGAGATGATTCTGTTCGCGCAGTGTCGCGCAGGCGCCTGGACCATGTGATCCTCCGGCTCGCACACCGGCTTCTCGGCCGCTTGCAGCCCAAACACCCCTGGTACGGGGCTGGACACGATTGCTCCGGTCGTATACATGACGATGTCGTCCTTTCGGGGCCCTTTTTCGTCCCTGCAATCCCCACTGACAGCCGCAAACTATCAACCCGCCGATTTTGGGGTCAACGGGAAGTTTCACGTGAAACATCGCCGAACCGATCCGCACCCACAAACGATGTCACTCCAACTCTTTCAGCCGCCAGCCGATCTACATTAAATCCCCAACGGCCCCACCATTTCTGACGGGCGCCGTCCGACACTGGGTTGGGGCCACCAAGCACACCCACTAACCGCATGTAGTGCAGTGATTTGCGTAAGGCAAGTTGTGTTGACAACTGTGTGGAGAGCTGTGGATCGCTGGATGAGAAGCTCAATCCATTGAGATTCCGCATGTTAGGGAGTCCCTCTGGTGGCCGCCGGGAGCAACCGCGCTCGATGGTTTCACTCCGTGCGCGGCTCAACCCGGGCAGTGACGGGTCTCGAACGTGATTCGTTCGCGGTCGGGGACCTGCCCGAACACCCAGCAGATCCGTTGATCTTCAACCCTTGGAGTCGTCCCACTGTAGTCTCGCCCCCGAGGCCTAACCGGCCTCTGTCGAACAACTCCGGGATGCGACCGAGGAATGAGAGGCACCTGTGGACTGTTCATGTGGAGGGTTTCCGTCGATGTCACCCAACAACGTGGCCGTTCGATGATTTGACCATGCGTCCACGGCCCGGTAGCAACGAAGGAAGCGATCCTCGACCAGCTGCTGTGCGCCCACAGCGTGTTTCACGTGAAACATCCCTCGTGACAGGGTCGTGCTTGACCTCGGGCCGATGCTTGACGATTGACGATTGAAATGAGGACGACCCTTCCCACGAGCCCGGCACCCGGTGGATAGAGGCGGTGGAGAGGGTGATTGGTCAACTCGAGCTCGGGCTCTCTGCCCAGCCTGGTACATCTGCGCGCCGTTGGTGTGTGCGGGCGCGGATCCAGGGATCCCACACCGGGTATCGCCGCCATCTCCTTCCGTTGCATTGGCAATCATCTCGACCGAAGGCTAGCCCCGCAGGGCTCTGCCTCGCCGCTGCTGGGAGATCCGCGGAGGAGAGCCTGCCAGCGCTCCCCAGACCGGCGTGAAGAGGTCTCACACGTACTCACGAGGCTTCTGATGCCGAGGCAAGTGACTCTCACGAGCAGCCACTCTCGTACCGCGACCCAACTTCGGGCGGTCGGTTTGTTGGGATCCGGCAGGCAGTCCGATCCGGATGACCCAAGCGGTTCCCGCCGCCAGAACTTCGCCTTCACATATGGTGCGACGTGCGGGTGGCGACGTGCGACTCCCGTGGGCCGCGGAGTCCCTCTCGAGCCGCGGGGACAACCTTCCGCAAATGGCAAACGTGGATTGGAGACGGCCGCAGCGCGTGCGATCGCGCCGAGTGCGTCCTGAAAGGCGAGTTGTAGAGGAAAAGGGTCGGGACCATTGACACCGAGCGGGTCGAGAGAATCGAGAGCTGGAGGGAAGTGGTCTCGGCGCAGTCTGGTAGGACAACGGGGACGTGCGCCTAGGAGGGGCAACGCGCCCTGGGAGAGGCGAAGCTCCCAGGCGCGGGCGAACTACTCAGCTCGGCGGTACAAGGTCACGATGTGGGCCTCGATCCATGGGACCCGTGTGGCGCTCTCGGGAACGAGCCTGAGTTCCTTGAACTGCTGCCCCCCCTGAGCCTCCTCGAGCTCTGTAGGCCACTGAGGGCCCTTGAAGGTCAGGAGCCGGCCACCAGGTCGAACGAGGCTGCCGAATCGCCGCACACACTCGTCCAGCGAAGCGACGGCCTTTGTGGTGACCACCTCATACCCCTCCGCCGGCTCACCAGAGGCAATGAAGTCCTCTGCCCGCTGATTGACGACCTTCGTATCCGGGGAAAGCTCGGTGGTCACCGCATCGAGGAAGTCACAGCGCTTCCTCGAGGAGTCGAGGAGCGTCATCGGCATGGTCGGCTCAGCGAGTTGCAGCACGAGCCCGGGGAATCCTGCTCCGGTACCGACATCGATCCACCGCTGTCCGGCGATGAAAGGAGAGCAGAGGAAGACCCCCAAGGAAGCGGCGATGTGCTTCCTCACGAGGTTTGCTTCGTCGGCACGGGAGAGGAGGTTGTGCTTCCGGTTCCAAGCCAAGAGATGGCCCGAGTAGTGCATCAAGCGCTCCCGGGCGGAATCGTCCAGATCGATGCTGAACGCAGACAGGACCTCCACGAGGAGATCGAGGTCCTTGCCTAGACGATCGACATCGACGCCGGCGCCCCTGCGGCCTCTCCTGGACCTTGGGTGAGGCATGCGCTACCGACGCCGAACCTTCTTCGACGGACGAGCGCGACGCCCCCAATCAGAGGACGACGTATCAGACCCATCGGTCTGCTTCGCACTCTCCACGAGAGGCTGGCTGACGTAATCCAATACCTCACCGTCACTTACGGACGCCATCGCTTCCGCGCGACGAGGCCTTGGTGCCGACTCCGCCGGGAAGTCACCCGCTGACTGCTCCTGGCCCTCGACCTCGATGAGGATCTTCTTCACGTGCCCGTTGCCGATCGCCCGCGAGGACACACCCTCGATCTCGGCAACCGCACGGTGGACCGTCCGCCGCTCGACCGGAGGAAGCGGCTCGGTCTGTTGGCTCCGGCCGCTGGCCAGAACCTCGGCCGCCAGCGCCTTCGCGTGGTCGGCAAGCGCCTCTTCCCGCTTCTCCCTATATCCAGCAACGTCGATACGTACCGTCAGGGAGTCCTCCCGGCCGCGGCTGATCGACTTGTAGACGATGTGCTGCAGTGCATCGAGGGTTTCCCCCTTCCGCCCGATCAGGACCGACTCGTCGTCTCCGCCCTGAATCGTGAGGTGATACGCACCGTCGTCGAACCGACTCTCGACTGCGGGGGCAAATCCCATCCGGTCGAGGATTCCGGAAAGCAGCTCCTTCGCCCGGGCCTCGAAGTCGGCGTCGGGCTCGGCCGGCACGTTGTTCACGGCCATGTCGCGACGAGGGCGCCCACCCGAACGATCGGAACGCTCATGGGAGCCACCGGGCCGCGGCCGCCTCTCCCTCGAGTCCATGCGCGGGCCATCATCGTCCCTTCCGCGACCACGACCACGGCCACGACCGCCGCGACCACGACGTCCTTCGCGATCGCCACCCCCCTCCTCGGTCCGCTCATCGCGACGGGCCTGCGGCGCGTCGGTGCGCCGTCCACGGCGTCCGCCACCGTCTTCGCGAGGCGGACGAGCCTCACGCTCCTCGCGGGGTCCACGAGGACTCCGCTCACTACCACCGCCACCGCCGCGCTTCAGTGTGGCCCGGACCTTGGCTTCCTTGGAACCGATGCCGAGAAAACCACCCCGCCCCTCCTCGATCACCTGGATGTCTAGGTCGTGCTCGGAAACCTTCAGCTTCGCCGAAGCGTTCGCGACGGCCTCGTCAATCGTGCGTCCCGTCGTTTCGACGCTTCGGGACTCTCTCGGTGGACGACTCCTACGTGCCATGTTCCTCATTCTCCCCGTCGACTGCTCACGCTGCAGCCTTCTGTGTCTTCGCCTCTTTGTTTATCATCGCCTGCTGACCGATCTGAAGGAGATTGCTGACCGTCCAATAGAGAACGAGTCCGGACGGGAGCGAGTAGAAGAAGAAGAGCATCATCACCGGCATCATGTACATCAGGGCTGCCTGGCGTGGATCGGTCGGTGTCATCTTCTGCTGCAGGAACATCGTGATCCCCATCAAGACCGGAAGCACGTGGATCGGGAAGCCGAAGACGCTTCCAATGTAGTCGGGAGCCGAAAGGTCGTCGATCCAGAGGACGAACGGCTCCTTCCGCAATTCGATCGCGTTGCTGAGTACCTGGTAGAGGGCCACGAAGACGGGCATCTGAACGAGCATGGGAAGGCAACCGCCCGCCGGGTTGACCTTGTGCTCCTTGTACAGGTCGAAGATCGCCTGTTGCTTCTTCTGGGCGTCGTCCTTGTATTGCTCGTTGATCCGGTCCATCTCCGGCTTCAGTGCCTGGAGACCTCGCATGCTCTGGAGCGACTTCCGTGTGAGCGGATAGAAGACGAGCTTCGAGGCCACGGACAGAATCAGGACGGCCACGCCGTAGTTCGGGATCACGTGATAGAGCCAGTTGAGAATCCTGAGGAGGAGCCGGCTGAACGGGCGGATCCAGGTCCAACCCAAGTCCATGGCTCGATCGAGACCGGAACCCAGGGCCGTGAGGCGCTCGAGTTCCATCGGTCCTGAGTAGAGACGGAACGCATACCGCGTGGAGCCCGTGGTCGAGAGCGGAACACTGAGCTGCGTGCGGAGGTCGTCTTCCCCACCCTTCGAGAATTTCACCTCACCGACGATCGCGCCGTCGGGAACGAGAGCGGAAAGGAAGTACTTGGAGCGAACACCGATCCAATCGATCGAGCCCGCTTCGGTCCTCGACCAGCCGTCCTTCTTCCTTTTCGCGCCTTCGCGGACCTTCTTCCCACCGATGCTCGCGACCGACGCCATGGCTGCGTCGTCGAACTTCTCGAGCTTCTCCAGCTTGGGAAGCGTGTGGGGGAAGATGATCTGGAGCTCACCGTCTCCCCTCCGATTCGAGGCACCATCGACGAGGATGTCGAGGTTGGTCAGATACTCGGTGTCGGAAAAGGAGTAGATGAGGTCGCACTGGAGCCCGCTGTTCGCCCGGGCCGTGAGCTGGACCCGCTTCCCTTCCGGGCCCGACGTGACCTTGCTCTGAAAGGTCGCGCGAGAGAGATCGACGACGCCTTCGTCCTCGACGATTCGGAACTCGATCAGCCCTTCGGCGGCCGAGGACACCAGCTCCGCCGGTTCGTCGCTCTTGTCGGTGTAGCGATCCAGCTCCCACTTCGTGAGCGTCCCGCCGCGCGGGCTGAGGAGCGCGAAGTAGAGCGGTGTTTCGATCTCGATCGGCACGCCCGAGTCGCCCGCATCTATAAAGGAGACCCCGGGCATGGAAGAGACGTCGTCGAGACTGCGGCCATCACTGAAGCCGGCGTCCGCGCCGGAACCAGGCGCTGTTTCTGTTCGATCCGCGACGTCCGCTACGGACGATTCGACTTCAGTTGTCGCGCTATCAACCGCGGGTCGTGATCGCGGTCCGAAGACGAACTGGTAGCCGACCATCACGAGGGCGGCTAGAACGACCGCGAGGAGGGTCCTCCGCTCCATTTTTCCTTCCCTTGTCCTCGACTCCATCCTCCGGCACGGGATCGTATCCGCCCGGGTGGAGTGGGTGGCAGCGGCACAGTCGCCCTACGGTCAAAACGGTCCCGCGCACCATGCCTCGAGACTGGAGGGCCTGGATGGCGTACTCGGAGCAGGACGGTTCGAACCGACATGTTGGGGGCAGCACTCTAGATACTGTGCGCTGGTAGGTGCGAAGGAGGGCAACGACGAACCACACGGCCGCTGCCATGATCTTTTTGACGACTTGCTTCATGAGTCGCGAGACGTCTCGATGAATCCGGCGTGTTCGTACAATCGGGAGATGTCGTCCCGAATCTGGTGGAAGCCTGCTGTGGCAGCCGATCGTCGAGCGATCAGGACCAGATGTACTCCCTCGAGGCGGCGTTCGCTCCGCAGCAGTCTATGTGCTTCTCGGAGCCACCTCTTCGCGCGGTTTCGTTCGACCGCTTTGCCCACCTTCCGACTCGCCACGACCGCGACGCCGTAGGGTCTGCCCTCTTGTTTCTCATAGATGAGGACGACCGTCTGTGCGCGGACGCTGGAGCCGTGTTCGTAGAGTCTTTGGAAGTCCTTCTTCCGACGGAGGGTTTCCTCTGTCATGCAAACATCCCCGGGGTGATGTGTGTCACCGCGGGATCGAGGAGCGCGGCTGCTGCTCCTCGATGATTACACCGTGAGACGCCGACGCCCCTTTGCGCGACGACGGCTCAAGACCTTCCGACCGTTCGCCGAACTCATCCGGTTCCGGAAACCATGCTTCTTCTTCCGGCGCCGATTGTGCGGCTGATAGGTACGCTTCATCCTTCCCACACCTCCGAATTACTGCTGCGGGATTTCTTCTCGTCCCTTCGCATTAGATGTCATTACGATACGAGCGCAGAGACTACTCAATCGCGTTCCGAAGGGTCAAGACGGATTCGATCTTGCAGGCTCTCTGACGCGAAGATTCCCTACACCGTGCCGCGCGGTTCTATTCGTTCTGCTTATTATTCTCCTTGGCAGAGAGTTGGGCGTGTTCTTGCACCTTTGGTGCAGTCGGACCGCGGACAGCCCCTGGAAGAACTTTTTACCCAGTCGTTGCGGGGTGCAACCTAATCCTCTTGTCAGCAAGAGCTTAGCCTCAGTATGAGTACGGGGTTAGGCCTTGCCGGTTTCGAAACCCGTGTGCTACATTCCCGCCACCTTCTTGGAACGACGGGGCTGTTCATAACTACTTCATCGCATCTCCTCTTCGTGCACGCCACGTCGTTCGTATGTTTGCTGTCCACACTGGTCTTCTCGTCCTCGGGTGAGGGGACAACTCGGTGGACAACTGCGTAGTGTGGTCCTAAGACCATCCAAATAGAGCAGTTATAGATGGAAGCGGACTGTGGATACTCTTGTGAGTAGTGACATTCCTATGTGGGTATTCACCCAGCATCTCCTGGCCACATTGTCCCCAATCCTTGCCGCTTCTGTGGATAACTCTGTGGATAAACCCTGCCGCAATGTGGATTGAGGAGTCTCAATTGCCCTCGAACGGTATGGCCCAACGTGAGGCCGCGACCTGGACCGCAATCCTGGAGCACATTCAGAGCCGCGTTACCGAACAGAAATTCGATACCTGGTACCGGAAACTCCAACCCGTATCCCTGTGTGACGACCTCGTGCTGCTCGAAGTCCCCAACGCGTTCTTCGTGGACTTCTTCGAGGAGTACAACATCCCGACCCTCAAGGAGAGCGTCCATCAGGTCCTCGGCACTCACCCGGCGATCAGGTTCCAAGTCCGGAAGTCAGACGATGGCTCCTCTGAGCGCGATCAGCCGTCGGAGGTTCTGCCCATGAAGAATCCGAGCGAGCCGTCGCCCGCAGTGACGCATGCGCCTGACGACACGCCCCCATCAACCGATGCCGACGCATCGGAGAACACGAACATATTGGCGAGCACCATCGCGGACAGAGTCCGCCGGATTGCCTATGATGCTGCGGAGAAGTCCACGCCAACCGAAACCGCGGAGCCATTGACCGCGGGCCCGCCCCGGAGAATCCAACTGGAAACGAACGGCCAGAGAACGAACGGAGCGTTTCGTCAGCGTTTCACGTTCGACAACTTCGTGGTCGGGCGGGGAAACGAGTTCGCATACGCCGCGTGCCAGGCCGTCGCAAATGATCCGGCACGCACCTACAACCCGCTGTTTCTGCATGGAGGCGTGGGGCTCGGCAAGACGCACCTGATGCACGCCATCGGTGCCGAGGTCAGCGCAAGGAACCCCGGAGCCAAGATCTGCTACGTGTCGACGGAGCAGTTCATGAACGAGATGATCGAGTCGATTCAGCGCGGATCCACCATCGAGTTCCGGAACCGCTATCGGAAGCTGGACATGCTCCTCATCGACGACATTCAGTTCCTCGCGGGCAAGGAATCGACCCAGGACGAGTTCTTCCACACGTTCAATACGCTTCATGGGTCGAACAAGCAGGTCGTCATTGCGAGCGACCGCGCACCCAAGGACATCCAGAACCTCGAAGAGCGGCTCATCTCCCGGTTCCATTGGGGACTCGTCTCCGACATCCAGCCGCCGGATCTCGAGACCCGCATGGCCATCCTCCGGGCCAAGGCGGAGGAGAAGCGGATCACGGTTCCACCGGATGTGATCCTCGAGATCGCAAAGCTCATCCAGACGAACATCCGAGAACTCGAAGGGTCCCTGATCCGGATCAAGGCGTTTGCAGACCTGCTGCGGTCACCCATCAATGTCGGCCTCGTCCAGGAAGCGTTGGCAGACTACATCCGGGAGCACGCGAGGCGACCGATCGACGTAATGGACGTTCAGAAGTACGTCGCCCAGGCCTATGGTGTTCCCCCAGAATCCCTTAGGGGGAAGCGTCGGACGAACACGGTCGCGCACGCCCGGCAGGTCGCCGTGTATCTGACCAAAGAGTTGACCGATCTGACGGTGGTGGAGATCGGTCGGCGGTTTGGAAACCGGGACCACAGCACGGTGCTCCACGCGGTCAAGAAGGTCCGGCAGCTGATGGTCGAAGAACCGGAGGTTCGCGTGCGGATCGAGCAGATGAAGCACGAGCTCGAGTCTCTCAGCCAAAGGTCGTAGTTTCGACGGAAGTGACTAGCGTTCAAACTAAGTCACTACATAACAACATCTTAGTGTGAACGAAACGTGGGCTGGAGTTTTCCCGGGTGCCGGGGACCCAGCCCTCTCTCTTGTCCCGAAGGACTCCACAGTGGATCATGGGCTCCAACACATTCAACTGCATCCACTTATGGAACCACACACGGGAACTCAACGCTATCAACGCTCCTACTACGACTACTGTATTTCGAACGACAACTCCGTAGTAGAAAACAAGAGTCGGAGAAGGGCGGTACGTCGCACCTAACTCGTTGCATTCCAGCCGCCTGACTCCAGTGAAGACGAGCCTTTCTAAGTGGACGGAAACGCGCCGATTCCGTATCCTCTCTCAATCTCGGCGACCCATTCGTGGCGACGGATTCCGCCTTCGGATCGATAGTTGCTAGAAGGCACTTCAGGGGTCGCCCTTCCGTGGAGGAAACGATGAAGTTCTCGCTGGTCCAGAGCGAGCTGTTCCGCAGCTTGAGCCTGGTTGCCGGTGTCGTGCCGGTACGAAGCAACATCCAAGGACTAGGCTCCGTTCGAGTCGAAGCAACGGCGGACGGACTTCTCAGCTTCATGGGAACGGACCTCGACACGTTCCTGGTTACGAACGCCCGTGGCACCGTGGACGAGCCCGGCGTTGTCACGATCCCGGCGCGCCGATTCCTCGAGATCGTCAAGGAACTCCCGGCCGATCTCGTCGAAGTCAAGTCGACGAGCTCCGGGATCTCGCTGAAGAGTGGGCAGGGACGTTTCTCCCTGGTCGGAACGGATCCCGAGGAGTTCCCTGCAGCGCCGGAGATCAGTGAAGAGTCTGTCTTCGCCGTGAAGGGTGAAGTGCTCGATCGACTGATCAAGCGCACGATCTATGCCGTGACGACCGACTTCACGCGAGCGGAGCTCACCGCGGTCTTCGTGAAGGCGAACGACGGTGAACTCAGGTTCGTTGCAACCGACGGACACCGTCTCGCCCGCGCTTCGCACAACGAGGAGTATCCGGACTGGGGTGGAGTGCTCATCCCGCCGAAGGCTCTCTCCCTCGTGCAGAAGCAGCTTCCCGAGGCGGTCGAAACCATCTCGCTCAGCACGAGCAAGAGGTACTGCCTCTTCAATCTCGGCAACAGCCGCCTCTATACGCGGCTCCTGGATGGGAACTACCCACCCGTCGAGGACGTGATTCCGAAGGACAACAACGTCAAGGCCCTCGTGAACAGGGAGCTCTTCATCGCATCGTTGCGAAGAGTTTCGGTGATCAGCGAGACCACGACCAAGCAGGTCAAGCTGAGCCTGGTGCCTGGTGCCCTGACTCTCAGCGGACAGGCACAGAACGTCGGAGAGGCGGAAGAAGAACTCCCCGCGACCTTCGAGGGCGAGGCTTTCCACATCGGATACAACGCCACGTATCTGCTCGACCTTCTCCGGACGATGGACACGCAGGAAGTCCAGCTCTCGTTCAAGGGACCGACGAGTGCTGGAGTCTTCACCCCGGTCGTGGAAGAGGGAGATCCTGACCTCCTCTGCCTGGTCATGCCGCTTCGTCTGCCAGGTACGGAAGGTTCGGGTTCTGCCGTTGCGGCCACTGCGAAGCAGTAGTCGGCTTCGCCAGAGAAGGAACTCGCTTTGCAGCACATCCTGCCGATCCTCGAGGGGCTTCTCTCGAGGAACGGCCTCAAAGACGGGCTCGTGGATTACGAGATCCACGCCCGATGGTCAGAGATCGTCGGCGACTTGAGCCCCCAGACGAAACCCCTGCGCGTCCAAGGTGACGTGCTCTGGGTCTATGTCTCCAACCCGACATTGCTGCAGCACATGAGCTTCTTCGCTCCACGGATCGTTCGGAAGATCCGGGAGCTCGTGCCGGAAACACACGTTCGCCGGCTCAAGTTCACTTCGCGAGGAGATAGGGACAGATGAACGAGGAAGCAGCGAAGCAGTACGACTCCAGTCAGATCCAGGTACTCAAGGGCCTGGAGGGAGTTCGGAAGCGCCCTGCGATGTACATCGGAAGCACGGGTATCCGCGGCCTCCACCATCTGATCTACGAAGTCGTCGACAACGCGATCGATGAGGCCCTCGCCGGCTTCTGCGACCGGATCGAAGTCGTTCTCCACTCGGACCATTCCGTGAGTGTCACTGACAACGGACGGGGAATCCCGATCGACATCCACGCGCAGGAAGGCCGTCCCGCGGTCGAACTCGTGATGACCGTCCTCCACGCGGGTGGAAAGTTCGGTGGTGGTGGCTACAAGGTGTCGGGTGGTCTCCACGGAGTCGGTGTGAGCGTGGTGAACGCGCTCTCCAACTGGCTCGAAGTGGAGGTCTTCAAGGACGGCTCCATTCACCACCAGAGATATGAGCGCGGGATCCCGGTCACCGACCTAACGGTGAAGGGAGAAACCGAACTTCGTGGTACCCGAGTTCGGTTCCACGCCGACCCCACGATCTTCGAGGAGACGGTCTACGTCTTCGACACCGTGGCGCATCGTCTCCGCGAGCTCGCATTCCTCAACAAGGGGATCCAGATCGTCCTCCGGGACGAGCGAACGGTGACGGACGCGGAAGGTGCGACGATCTCCCAGCCGAAGGAGGTCACGTACCTCTACGAAGGCGGGATCATCCAGTTCGTCGAGTTCGTGAACGAGAACAAGACGGCTCTCCACGAGCCACCTGTCTACATGACCGGATCGAGGGACGACGTCGAGATCGAAGTCGCGTTCCAGTACACGGATTCCTACTCCGAGACGCTCTTCAGCTACGTCAACAACATCCACACGACCGAGGGTGGAACGCACCTCTCCGGATTCCGGACCGCGCTCACCCGAGTCTTCAACCTCTACGGTCAGCAGAACAACATGCTGAAGAACATGACTCTCTCCGGAGACGACGTTCGTGAAGGCTTGACCGCGGTCGTGAGCGTGAAGGTCCTCCATCCGCAGTTCGAGGGACAGACGAAGACGAAGCTCGGGAACAGTGAGGTGGCAGGCGTCGTTTCGTCACTCTTCGGAGAGTTCCTCCAGGACTACCTGGATCGGAACCGAGCGGACGCGAAGAAGATCCTGGAGAAGTGCGTTCTCTCTTCCCGCGCGCGTGACGCCGCACGGAAGGCGCGTGAACTCGCGCGACGCAAGGGCGTGCTCGAGAGTGGTGGACTTCCGGGCAAGCTCGCCGACTGCAGCGAGCGCGATCCGTCGAACTGCGAGCTCTACATCGTCGAGGGAGACTCGGCAGGTGGGAGCGCAAAGCAGGGTCGCGACCGGAACTACCAGGCCATTCTCCCGATTCGAGGCAAGTTGATCAACGTGGAGAAGGCGCGGCTCGACAAGGCACTCGCGAACGAAGAGATCCGCACGATGATCACGGCCCTCGGTACGGGCTTCGGGAACGAGGACTTCGAGATCTCGAAGCTCCGCTACCACAAGATCATCATCATGACGGACGCCGACGTCGACGGTTCGCACATCCGGACGCTGCTCCTCACGTTCTTCTATCGGTTCATGAAGCCGCTCGTCGAAGCTGGACACGTCTACATCGCCCAGCCGCCACTCTACGCGGTGAAGAAGGGCAAGGAAGTGACGTACGCCTGGAACGACGGAGAGAGGGACCGCGTGCTCGAGAGCCATGGACGGAAGGGCGTTCATCTCCAGCGTTACAAGGGTCTCGGAGAGATGAACCCGGACCAGCTCTGGGAGACGACGATGGATCCGGCGCGGCGCGTACTCCTCCACGTCAATGTGGACGACGCCGCGGAAGCAGAGAGGATCTTCTCGATTCTGATGGGAGATCAGGTCGAACCACGGCGGGAGTTCATCGAAGAGAATGCACTCACCGTCCAGAACCTCGACATCTGATCCGTCGAGGTCGTTTCCTCGGTTAGCGTTTATGTAGCATGAAAGCCCGCCGGAGACTGCCAGACCCGACCGGGAAGTAAGAGGCGAGAATGGCTGACGACACTCAGAGAGTTCTGCCGGTACTCATCGAAGACGAGATGAAGAAGTCGTACATCGATTACTCGATGTCCGTCATCGTCTCTCGAGCGCTACCGGACGTACGGGACGGTCTCAAGCCGGTTCATCGACGCATCCTCACCGCGATGAACGACCTGAACCTGTACCACGATCGGCCGTACCGTAAGTCGGCCAAGATCGCCGGTGACGTAACAGGTAACTACCACCCGCACGGTACCGTTGCGGTCTACGACACGCTCGTGCGTCTCGTCCAGGACTTCTCCCTTCGTCACCCGCTCGTCGATGGACAGGGAAACTTCGGTTCGATCGACGGCGACGCGGCGGCGGCCGAACGGTATACGGAAGCTCGTCTCAGTGAGATCGCAGAGGAGATGCTCCGCGATCTCGACAAGGAAACGGTCGACTTCCGTCCCAACTACGATGAGACACGGCAGGAGCCGGTCGTCCTTCCGGCCAGCTTCCCGAACCTGCTCGTCAACGGAACGTCCGGGATTGCGGTCGGCATGGCGACGAACATCCCGACGCACAATCTCTCCGAAGTGATCGACGCCTGCATCCTCTGCATCGATCGGCCGGACTGCACGATCGACGACATGATGGAGCACGTCATCGGGCCGGACTTCCCGACCGGCGGACAGATCCTCGGTACGACCGGCATCCGGAACTGCTACCACTACGGCCGCGGGCACATCATCGTCCGAGCGAAGTCGGATGTCGACGAGCTCAAGAGCGGGAAGCTCGCCATCATCGTGAGCGAGATTCCCTACCAGGTGAACAAGGCGTCGATGCTGGAGAAGATCGCCGACCTGGTGAAGAACGGTCACATCACCGGCATCTCCGACATCCGCGACGAGTCGGACCGTGACGGTCTCCGCGTCGTGATCGAGCTCCGGAAGGACGCGCAGCCTCAGGTCGTCCTCAACCAGCTCTACAAGCACACGCAGATGCAGACGACATTCGGCGCGAACATGCTCGCCCTCAAGGATGGCCGTCCGCAAGTGATGAACCTCAAGGCGATCATCGAGGCGTTCCTCGAGCACCGTCACGAGGTGATCGTTCGCCGGAGCCAGTACGAACTCGAGCAGGCGAAGAAGCGTGCGCACATCCTGGAAGGTCTGCTCAAGGCGCTCGATCACATCGATGCGATCATCCGCCTGATTCGGGAGAGTGCAGACGTCGAAACGGCCCGCCAGGGCCTCATGGAGCGCTTCGACCTCTCCGAGATCCAGTCGAACGCGATCCTCGAGATGCGTCTCCAGAGACTCACCGGTCTCGAGCGCCAGAAGATCGAGGAAGAGTACAAGGAGATCCTGGCCCGGATCGAGGAGCTGGAGTCCATCCTCGCGAGCCGCGAGAAAGTCATGGCGATCGTTCGTGAGGATCTGCTCTCGCTGAAGAAGCGGTTCCACTCGCCGCGCCGGACCGAGATCGTCCCGGCCGACGAAGGAAGCTCGCTCCACATCGAAGACCTCATTCCGGAGGAGGAGATGGTCATCACCATCTCCCACGCCGGGTACATCAAGCGGCTTCCGGTCACGACCTACCGCGCCCAGAACCGGGGCGGTCGAGGCCTGACCGGCGTGAAGACGAAAGAAGAGGACTTCGTCGAGCACCTCTTCGTCGCATCGACCCACACCTACCTCCTCCTCTTCACGGACAAGGGACGGTGTTACTGGATCAAGGTCTACGAGATCCCGTCCGGAACCCGCACGGCGCGGGGACGATCGATCCTCACCCTGGTTGCGGCCGCGCCGGACGAGAAGGTCACCGCCTACGTGCTGACCAAGGAGTTCCCGGACGACAAGTACCTCATGCTGGCCACGCGAAACGGGACGGTGAAGAAGACTCCGCTCGCGGCCTTCGGGAATCCTCGGAAGGCGGGCATCGTCGCGATCGATCTGCGCGACAACGACTCGCTCATCGGCGCGGCCCTCACCCAGGGCGACGACGATGTCCTTCTCGCCACGTCGGAAGGAAAGGCGATCCGGTTCAACGAGTCGGACGTGCGCTCGATGGGCCGCACGGCGGCCGGAGTTCGCGGCATCAGTCTCTCGGCGGAGAACGACGCGGTCGTCGGCATGGTCGTGGTGCAGGATCGTTCCATGGACATCCTCGTCGTCACCGAGAATGGGTACGGCAAGCGGACTCCCGTCGAGGACTACCGTCTCCAGGGGAGAGGTGGACAGGGCATCATCAACGTGCGGACGTCGGACCGGAACGGTCAGGTCGCAGCGATCAAGGCGGTCACCGATCAGGACGACGTCATGGTGATCAGCAGCGAAGGACTCATCATCCGGATGGCCGTCGCACAGATCTCGCAGTTGGGCCGCGCGACTCAGGGAGTCCGCCTGATCCAACTCGGCGAAGACGAGCGCGTCTCAGACCTCGCCCACATCGTTCGCGAGGACGAGGACGAAGGCGGTGACGGTGGAGAGGGCGACCCAGACGGCGACCCAGACGACGGTGGTGGCGAAGGTGAGAGCGGCGGAGACGGAGTGGACACCGGAGCCGGCGCAGGTGAGGACGGAACTTCCCAGAATGGAACCCCGGGTGCGCACGAGGCGTGACGCCGCCGATACCGGCGGCGAGGAGTCGATGCGCATCTCGGAGTACACGGTGAGACGTCTCTCCGTCTACTGCCACAATCTGGAGGAGCTCGAAGCGGACGGCGTCGACATGGTGTCTTCCGCCCGGCTCGCCAAGCTCTCCGGGACGAATCCGGCGCAGGTGCGGAAGGACCTCTCGTACTTCGGGAACTTCGGAAAGCGCGGAACGGGCTATCGGGTCACGGATCTCAAGAACCGGATCCGGAAGATCCTCGGAGTCGATCGGCGCTGGAAGGTGGTGCTCGCGGGAGCGGGTAACCTCGGGTCGGCACTCTTCTCCTACAAGGAGTTCGAGAAGAACGGCTTTCAGATCGTCGCGATTCTGGACAGCGACGAGAAGAAGGTCGGATCCCGCTGGGACGGGGTACAGATCCATTCGATGGATCGTTGCTCGGACATCGTACGGAAGTCCGGGGCGGAAGTCGCCGTTCTCGTGACGCCGGCCGCGGTGGCTCAGGACGTTGCGGACCAGCTCATCGCGGCCGGAATCCGAGGAGTGCTGAACTTCGCCCCAGTGAAGCTCGACGCACCGGAACACGTGCAGATTCGAAACGTGAACATCACGATCGAGTTGGAGGGCCTGTCTTTCGCCCTCCGCGGGGGGGAACCGGGAACCGAAGAATGACCTCTCCGACCGAGCAACTCGAACGGCCCGGTGCGCCTGTTCCCTTCCTTCGCTCATCTTTCGCCGTCGTCACGGTCATCGCCACATTCGTTCTCGTGTCCACCTTCACTCTCTCGTTCCTCGTTCTCGCATCCCTTCCAACCACCATCCTCGCGCGAGACTCTTTTCCCGAACCGGTCGGGTACGTCAACGACTTCGCGAACGTCATCCCACAGGCCGAGCAGGGAAAGCTGGAGGGGTTTCTCCAGAGCGTGGACCGCAGGTACGGGATCCAGGTGGCGATCGCCGTCCTGCCGGACGTCGGCGGGGACGACCCGACGGATTACGCGAACCAACTCTACGAAGCGTGGGGGATCGGCGCCGCGGACACCGATCGCGGACTGCTCGTCCTGGACGCACGGAAGGAGCGGTTCGTCCGCGTCGTAGTCGGATACGGACTCGAAGGGGCTCTGCCCGACGCGCGGACAGGTGACGTCGTCCGTGGAGTACTGATCCCGCTTCTGGCCGCGGGACGCTCGGATGCCTACGCGCAGGGTTCGCTCGCACTTCTGAAGTTCGCCGTGGCCGATCAGGGGCGGGACCCGGCTGAAGTGGAAGCGCTATTCGAAGGTGCCGGGTACGTGGCCTATACCCCCAGGTCGAAGAGCATCGACAACGAGACGCTGAAGTTCGTCGTCCTACTCCTCGTCGTCCTCATTCTCCTCTCCGCGATCCGGCGTGGTGGAGGTGGACGCAGGCGTAGGGGCCGAACGATCTACTGGGGCGGCGGAAGTTACCGAGGCGGCTTCGGAGGCTTCGGCGGCGGAAGCTCGGGCGGAGGATTCGGTGGATTCGGCGGTGGGATGAGTGGAGGCGGAGGAGCCGGAGGCGGCTACTGAGCCGCGTGAAACAGGGCTCCGAGGAGACGCGCGATGGAGAATCGGGAACATGTCGTGAACGACGTCCGGAAGGACGTGGAGCGGGTGGCCGGATCAGGCCTCGTGAGCCTCTTCCTCTACGGAAGCGCTCTCACCGAGCAGTTCGTCGACCACGTGTCCGACTACAACTTCGGGTTGGTGGCCGATCCGGTGGACGTCGCCCTCCTCGAACGGCTCCAGGAGCTCGCCGGGAGGTGGGAAGAGCGGCGCGTGCCCGTCCCCGTCCTCTTCTCGCCGAAGTTCTTCCTCCAGGCGCGCGACTCGTTCCCGCTCGAGTTCCTCGCGATGAAGGCGTCCTATCGCGTCATCTCGGGCGCAGACCTCATCGCCGACCTCGAGATCGACGTGCGTGACGTGCGTCTCGAGTGCGAGTGGGAACTCCGGTCCAAGCTCCTCGTCCTCCGCCGGCAGTATGTGCGGTCACACGGAGATCCGGTCCTTCTCCATGCCACGGTCGTGGAGGCCGTTCCCGCGTTCACGGCGATCCTGAGAGGCTGCCTCTTCTTCCTCGGTCGCAAATGGGATGCGAAGGAAGACGAGCTGTGGCCGGAAGTCCACGACGCCCTCGGCATGCCCGCGGGGCTCATGCCGGCCCTGATCGAAGAGCGCCGGAAGCGGGTGCGTGGAGGCTCGTCGGTGAAGCCGCTCTACATTGCCCTTCTCGAGGCAACGGAGGTCCTGGTCCAAAGGGTGGACTCCTGGTGAGGACAGCGCCCCGAGACGATGAGCCGCGCCGGTCCAGCCACCACATCTCGACCCGCGACGACCGGACGTCCTCCCCGACGTGATGTCGAGTCTCTCCCCAGCTCGCAATCGATCGTTCCGGGAAGGTCGAGAAGGATTGCCTTTCCGGCGTAGTCTGCTAGAAAGGTCGGGACGGCGGCAAAGGAGACCAAAATGCGCGGATTCCTCATCGGGTTGGGGGTACTCCTCCTGCTGGCGCTGGGCGTCGGAATGTGGGCCAAGGGTGTCTACAACGGACTCGTCGCCGCCGACGAAGGCGTGAAGACAGGATGGGCCCAGGTCGAGAACCAGCTACAGCGGCGGTTCGACCTCATTCCGAACCTCGTCCGGACGGTGCAAGGGTATGCCGCTCACGAGCGGGAAACGCTCCAGGCGGTGACCGACGCCAGGGCCCGGGTCGGCCAGGCGAGAACCGTCGACGAGAAGATCGGCGCCAACCAGGAGCTGTCGTCCGCCATTTCTCGCCTCCTCCTCGTCGTGGAGCGCTATCCGGACCTCAAGGCCAACGTGAACTTCATCCGTCTCCAGGAGGAGCTGTCCGGAACCGAGAACCGCATCTCGGTGGAGCGGCGCCGATACAACCTGTTGGTCCAGGACTACAACGTACGTGTCCGCAGCTTTCCGACGTCTCTCTTCGCGTCTCTCATGGGGTTCGAGCGGGCGAAGCCGTTCGAGGCCGCCGAGGGAACGGAGACTGCGCCCAAGGTCGAGTTCCCCGGCACGGGGACGGACGGCTGATCGACACGTCGGTCTGGTCCGCGAAAGGGTGTCGGTAGGACCATTCGATTGCCCGGGAGGGAGCCGGGCTGCAGGAGCGATGAGCCGCTCCATCCCAGCCGGTACTTCCTGAGGCCGACCTGAGTCGGCGCCGCCGTCAGACGGACAGCAGGTAGAGGTGGTATCCGACCAGCCCCAGGAAGAGTACGAACAGGCTGGCCGCCGCGTGCCGCGTGTACGGGAAGTTCTGGTGGAGGCCGAGTAGGAAGAGCCCCGTTCCCGCGAGTCCGAGCTTCACGACCAGGAAGAGCCGCGGATCGGCCTGGATGAGCACGTCCATGAAAGGGTTGAGCTCGGATCCACCCCTCGCCAGGTGCCCGAGGGTGAGCCAGGCGTCGAGAATGTGGAAGACGAAGGTCAGCGCGAGCACGATGGCCAGCTTCGTCCGGATCCGGTCCACGTAGTAGAACTCGGGATCCTCTTCGCGTCGGCGCACGCGGCGCCGTCCACCGGCCCAGGTGTAGCGGCTCAGCAAAGGCGTCGGCTTGCGCCTGCGATCGGTTCCTCGGCGACGTCCGTCCATGATGTAGGAATTCTATCATCAAAGCGACGGGCCAGATCCTGTTGTCGCGTGAGTCTTTTCGCCGGAACGGGCCGTGTTCGGCCCGTTCGCTCCGACCGCTACAACAGGAACAGGAACGTGATGATCGCGAAGAGCGGGAACAGGATCATGGCCGACCAGCCCATATAGCCGAAGAAGCTCGGCATGGAGAGCCGCCGCTCCTCGCAGATCGACTTGACCATGAAGTTGGGCGCGTTGCCGATGTAGGTGTTCGCCCCCATGAAGACCGCGCCGAGGCTGATCGCCTTCAGGATCTCCACACCTTCCGGATGGTTCACGAGATGGAGAAGCGACTCCGGCCCACCGCCCGGCAGGCCGAGCACGCCGAGTCCGAGCGACGTGAACGTGAGATAGGTCGGTGCGTTGTCGAGGAACGACGAGAGGAGACCGGTCAGCCAGAAGAACTGCCACGGATGCTCGACACCCAGAGCCTCGCCATTCGCCTCGAGGAGCACGAGCGCCGGGACGACGGTGATGAAGATGCCGGCGAAGAGAATCGCGACTTCATTGATCGGGAAGAACGTGAACCGGTTCGCGAGGTGGAGGTGCCGGGGAGTCATCTTGTACGAGATCACGGCGATCGCGAACATCGCGAGGGCACGCCACGGCATCGGTATGAACACGGACCCGATGATCCCGAGGACGAGGAGGAGGTTCCGCTTCCCACGGAGTTCGAGGGGGTTGATCCGCTCGACGTCCGCCTTCATCGCGGCGGCGGTCTCTTTCTTCACCTGGACCGTATCCCAGGCGAAGAAGACGGCGAGGAGAAGTCCGATCATCACGAGCCACTCGGGAATCAGATGGAGTGTCCACGTGAACGGCACACCGCGCAGGTAGCCGAGGAAGAGCGGGGGATCTCCGAGCGGTGTGAGGCATCCGCCGATGTTGCTCACCACGAAGATGAAGAAGATCGGGAGATGCTTGATGTTGTTCCGTTCCGAGTTCGTCTTGAGGAACGGACGGATCAACAACATGCTCGCGCCGGTGGTACCGATGAAGTTCGCGAGGATCGCGCCCACGGCGAGGAAGGCCGTGTTGATCTTGGGAGTCGCGCGGAGGTCTCCCGAGAGGACGATCCCGCCCGAGACCACGAAGAGACTCCCGAGCAGCGCGATGAACGCGACGTACTCGTACATGCTGTGGAGGAGCTCGTGACGCCCTGGCCCCCAGAGTGCGATCGCGATCGGGAGCGAAAGGGCGGCGGTGACGATGGCTCGGTTTCGGAGCCGCTCCCACCAATGGTGCGCCACCAACGGAAGCACCGCGATCGCGAGCAGAAGGAGGACGAACGGGATCACCGTGTACCACGGGAGAGACGCGGCCAAGCTGCCGTGCCCCGCCGCGGCGCCATGGGCCGCCTCCGTCGCTCCGTGCGCCGCTTCCTCGACAGCATGGCCTTCCTGAGCGAACGCCGTCGCCGAGGGGAGGGAAAGGAGAAACACGAGCACTGAGCCGAGCCCCGTCGCTATGGCGGAAGGAAGAGCATGGATCGCAGAGCAGAGGGAGAGAGGTAGGGGGAACCGGCGACCGTCACATCCATTTTTGGTCATCGAGACATCCTGTCGGAAAGTCGAGAACGCATCAGATTCTTCGAGAGATTCCCGAACGGGCGAAGAATAGTGGGTTCCTTTGCACACGACAACGACTTAGGTTCGGCGCCCCCACAGAGCCGCGGATCACCTCGGCCGAGCGAACGTTTCGTTGAAGGCGGTGATCGCCTCCGGATCTCCCTGGAAGCTCCAATCCGGCTCGCCTTCCCGCGACTTGTCGAGGGAGAACCAGACGGCCGCACGGATCTCGGGCCGGCCGAGGACATATGCGTGCGCGTCCCGAATCCAGGACGCACGCTGACCAGGCCGTCCCGGAGCGCACCCGAACTCGGCGATCATGACCGGCTTCGACGCGTGTGACCGCGCCACGAGGTCCAATGCGGGCCCGAACACCTCTTCGAACGACTCCCAACGGTGCCACTCGGAGTGGTGGTCGCCGAAGTTGTAGCCGTCGAGGCCCACCCAATCGACGACATCGTCACCAGGGTAGTACGCGTCGATCTGATTCCACGGCTCCCGCGGGATGCTGATCGCGTTCGGGGACCACACCCAGACGACGTTGGAGGCGCCTTCCTCCTGGAAGATGTGGCGCGCGCGGCGCCATGCGCGGACGAACAGGTCCGGGTGGCCACCCCAGCCGAACCAGTCCCCGTTCATCTCGAAGCCGAATCGGAGATAGACCGGACTGCCGAAGTCGCGGGCTTCGCGGGCCCAGTCTCGAAAGGCCGTGTCGAACTCTCCGTCGTTGATCCTGGGGAGGTAGTTCTCCGGCGCCCCCCAGTGCCACAGCTCGAGGCTCACGATCGGAACGGCCCCGCGGGAGCGGATCGTCTCACAGCCGCGATGCGGAAAGCCGCGGCCCAGATCGCGATAGAACATGACGAAGTTCGGGCCTGAGGCGAGCGGCTCCACCGATCGCGAGAGCATCTCTTCGTAGTGACGCCCCCAATAGATCTGGTAGATGCCCCAATCGAGGTCCCGACGCCCGCTCCCGCGAGCATCCCCCCGCTCCCGCGCTTCCGGGCTGCGACCGGTGTCACCGGAGGAGTCGACGCAGCCGACAAGGGCCCCGGACGCGAGGAGCATCACGAGCCAAGTCAGTCCGCGGAGTCGACGGATCAAGGCTAGTGGACCCGCTTCAGCTGCACCGCGAGGAAGTCCCAGTCGAGCATCTCGAGGAACTTGTCGATGTAGTCGTCGCGCCTGTGCCCGTAGTCCGGGTAGTAGGCGTGCTCGTGGAGATCGAGTGCCAGAAGGGGTGCGGACCCGAGAAGGAACGGACCCGCATCTCCATCCAGGTTGACGACGAGGAGGCGGCCCGAGTTGGGTTCCCACACGAGGGTCGTCCACCCGGCTTCGGGGACGGCGCGGGCCATGGCCCGTAGCTGGGAGCGGAACGCGCTGGTCGACCCGAAGTGATCGACGAGGTGAGTCGCGACGTCACCCGTGGGTTCGGCTGCGGCGTACGGGCTCATGGAATGCCAGAAGAGTGAATGGAGGACGTGACCCGAGATCGACCGGGTCAGCTCCTCGTTGTAGCCCGGGATGAGGTCGAACCGCTCGTCTGCCCTCGCCTTGGCCAGGAGCTCGAGGAGTTCGTTCGCCCGATCCACCTGAGGACGATGATGGAACCGGTAGTGAGACTCGAGCGATTCGGCGGAGAGGAAGCCCTTCAGCGCAGTGAAGTCATAGGGGAGGGCGCCCTGGTAGAACTTGTTCGGGCTATGGGCCGTGGCCCGGCCCGCCCCAAGCGGGAGGACCCCGATGCCGACGAGGGCGCTGCCGATCGCTGCGAGCGCGGACCGTCGGGAGTAGGCCGCGCCCTGGCCGCCCGCGGCCCGGCCGCCCGCTGTCGCGCTGCCTGCGATCCCGCAACCGGCGATCCCGCTACCTGTGACCTCGCCACCCGCGCCTTGGCCGCCTGCGGCAACAGGTGACGTCAGTTCGGCCGGGGAGTCGCCTGCCCCACGCGGATCGAGCGTGTTGTCCATTTAGGTTATCTCTCTATAGTTCAACAGGTTGTGTGGCAACGGGGTCCCGGCGCGTCGTCACTCGAAGCGTGGGCCGTCCGAGGCGCCGCCACTCGAGGCGTTGCCGTTCCGGAGAGCCTGGCTCTGGAACACGCGCTTGATCGAACCCCACGTGCTTGGGAGTACCGGCTCGAGCGCACACGGTTCGGCGAGAACTCCGATCCCGAGTGCGGTGACCGAAGGCCACGCGGTCGAGATGTCCTGCCAATCTTCGGGAAAGCCGAGCCCGGGAACGATCCGGGTGAGCCCGGCGGGTCCGAATCCGTCGTGGTCGACCCCCACGAACGCGCCGGCCGGTCCACCGACCCAGCTGCCCCAGTATCCGGCCCAGGCGGCGTCTCCCGAGAGCGCCTGGCAGCGGACGGGCGGATCGATGGTCAGCACGGTCCGCGAGAACTCCGGCCAGGTCGAGGAGATCTCGAGGGGAGCCGAGGTGGTGACGTGAATGACCGCGCCCGGAAGGCCTGTCTCCGCTTCGTCCCAGACGTAGATGTCGACGAGTGGAGAGCCGGTTGCCGCCTCGCCGGTCGCACCGACGCAGGTTGCCGCCTCGCCGTTCGCGGCCCTGCCGGTCGCCGTCTCGCCGGTCACCGCCACCTCGCTCGACGAGCTCCCGGCGTAGGAGTGTGGTTGTCCGCCCGGCTCAGGGAACGCGAGGGCGGCGCAGGCCGTGTTGGTCATGTGCGCGTCGCCTGGCGCGAGGGCGGGCGGCGTGACGGTCATGTCCAGCACGAGGCCCGAAATCGTCAACGCCGTTGCCTCCGGGAAGCGAACGGCGAACGCGCCGTAGTCGGGCGCGGCCGAGCCTTCGTACTGCCACGCGATCGCATTCTCGTACGTGCCGTCACCACGGAGGATCACTTCCGGATCGCCCGCGTCTGCGGTGGATGCCACGAAGGCGGAGAGACCGAAGGCGATTACGCACGCGAGTCCGAATGCGCCCAGGCACGTGGCGGGGAGTGCATGCCGGGTGTTCACCGTTCGCGTGGCTTCGATCATGAAGGTCGGTCCTGTACGTGCAGGGTCAGGAGGTCGCCGACGGCCGCGCCACTCGCGATGCAGTCCGCGATCGTGACGTCGGCCCACCGGTCCCGAAGCGTCGCGTCCACCTGATCGAGGACCTGATCGACGCCGAGGTCGCGGCGACCGGAGCGGGGCACGTGTCCCTTGTCGACGATGCACGCGACGACTTCGTACACCGTGATCCGCTCCGGGGAGCGGGCCGGCGCGATTCCGCCGTCGTTTGGAGTCTGCACCACATGGACGACACCGCCGTCCGTGAGGATCTCGGCGACCTGCCGGACGAGACGGAGCGGCAGGCTGAGGCTCTTCGAGATCTCCACGAGCTCCGGTGCGGGACGCTCCTCTCGGTACCGACGGCACGCTTCGAACACGAGGTGGAGCGCGACGCGGATCCGTTCGCGCAGGCTGACCGTTCCCGCGAGTTCTTCCTCACGGATGTCGTCGACGGCGTCCTGCGCGAAGGTGAGCTGCGCGCCGAACAGCACGACAGCCCAGGAGATGAACACCCAGAGGAAGAAGAGAGGGAGCGCGGCGAGCGGACCGTAGATGGCGTTGTAGTGCGTCGCGCTCTTGAGGTACGTCGCAAAGCCGATCTTCGAGATTTCCCAGATCACCGCGGCGGCCAGTCCCGCCGGGAGCGCGGCGCGGATCCGGACTTTGACGTGCGGCATGATCGTGTAGAGCAGCGTGAGTGCGATCCCGGTCAGCAGCACCGGTAAGAACTGGAAGAGGAGCGTGAGGAGTCGGTCCCCATTCGGGAAGATGTCGAGCCAACCGCGGAGCAGAGTCGACGACTGGAGGCTCGCGGTGAGGGAGAGGGAGACACCGATGAGGATCGGGCTCGAAACGATGAGCGTCGTGTAGGTCGAGAGCCTCTGGAAGAACGAGCGTCCTCGGTGGACTCCCCAGATGTCGTTGAACGCGCTTTCGATCGAGGAGAGCAGTCCGAGCACACCACCGGTGAGGAGGAGAACGGAGATGCCGCTGAAGGCGCCGCCCTTGATGTCTTCGAGGAGGCTGCCGATCCAGGCCTCCATTGCGTCCTGATGGACGGGCATGATGTTCTCGAGCATCCAGGTCTCGACCTTGGACTCGAGGTTCGGGAGTCCGCCGAATGCCCGGAACACGGTGAACGCGACCACGAGGAGAGGGACGAGAGAGAGCAGTGTCGTGTACGTCATGGCGGAGGCACGAAGGGCGAGGTTGCCCGACGTGATCCCCTTGACCACGATGATGCCGACGCGAAGCTGGCGTAGCGCAAACGCCTCGATCCAGGGACGGCCGGACAGCTCCTGCTCCCAAACCTGATCCTGGAGGAATCGTCGGGTGGTCTCGATCGACCGACGCACTCTGTCCACCATTGCGCGATTCTAACCGATCGACCCGTCTACGGTAAGGGTGCGGGACAGGGGCGAACGGCGTCGCACCGTGCGACTGCGGCGAGCAAGTAGAAGGGGTGTGAGCGTGCAGGCCGTGGGATCGGAACAAGTGGCCGGTATCGAGATCGAGCGACTCCGATGAGAAGCCGCCCTCAGGCGACCCGCCCGGGCCTGGCGCCGTGCGCCGGCGGGTTCAGCCACCGGGTGCAGACGGAGAAGAGGAGCGAACGGCGGACCGGCTTCTCCAGGATGGTGTCGACGAGCGCCGTCGACGGGTCGAGCGTGTCCGAAGTCAGGCCGATGACCCGTGCACCCGGACAGGTCGCCCGGATGAAGGGCACCAACTCGGCCGGGTCCGCGTGGGGGAGTTCGAGATCCAGGAAGATCAGCTCGAACTCATGGGATGACGTGGCGAGCATCGTCTCGGTCACGTTCTCCACTACGGTCACGTCGGCCCCGGCGACGTGGATCAGCTTTCCCACGACGCGCTGGATCATCGCGGAACTCTCCGCGAGCAGCACCTTTCCACGACATTGGGCGAACCGGCCGTGTGGGCCTCGCCCGGTGTGCTTGTCCTCGAACGTGAACTCGGAGACGAACTCGCGGACGGAGTCCTGGAATGTTGCGCCCAGACGGAGCACGGCGTCCGGACGATAGAAGCTCAAGTCCAGGAGACGCGGATCCTGGGGCGTGATCACGGCGATCGGCACGGATCGGTGGGTGGGACACGCCTTGAGGGCGGCGATGAGGGAGGGCGCATGGAGCGGCTCGAACTCGAGCCCAGTGAAGACGAAGGTCGGGTGATGGAGTTCGATTCCCTGGATCGCCGCCGAGAGTGTGTCCGTCTCGACCACGGTGAACTGCTCGGTGAGGGCCGTGCTCAACGTCGCGACGACCTCGTCCGGGAGGAACGCCGAGAGGGCGAGCTGCACACGCGGCCCCGCGGGACGCTTCCGATCGGTGGTGTCGATGCGAATGACGGCGGCCTGGCCGGCTGCACCTGAGCCGGATCTCGAAGCAGAACCCGCTTCGGCTCCCCGGCCGGTCGTTTCGTCGGACTCGGCCCCCTCCAGCGTTTCCTTTGGGAGGGTGACGGGCGGATCGAACGTCCCGGCGCGACGCAGGTCTTCCAGTGCGGGAGGCAGAGTGCTCGACGGGTTGTGCTTGAGCTTCCGGACGAAGCTCTCCAGCTGCTGGCGATCCCAGACCTTCCGTTCGATCGGGGTGTTGTCGTTGTCGTTGTCCGCCATCTCCTCTTCATCGGTCCGTGAGCCGGGGATCTTGACGGTGGGCCTGGCCGCTCTGGGGCTTCGCCGCTATACTGCGCCCCGACGGGGCAGGAGGATCGCCACAACATGCACCCCCAGGAAGCCCAAGCCGCCGGGAACCAGAACGCCATTTCCAACACCGAGAACGCACTTCGAGGCACGGACGCCGGGTGCGTGGTCCCGTCGTGGATTCCACGTAGGCCGCCACGTCGTTGGGTCGCTCCGGCCGTCGTCCGGCGTCTCCTTCCCCTCTGCCTTCTGCTGCTCGCGGTTGCGTGCGGGGGAGATGGGGATTCACCCACCGAGGTGAACTCCGCGCCCGAGATCCTCCAGATCACGCTGGAGAAGCTGGCCGTCGCGCAGGGGGAGGACATCTGGATCTCCTGTGACGCGGAGGATGCCGAGGACGATCCGTTGACCTACGTCTGGAGCGCGGACGTCGGTGAGTTCCTGGGTGACACGGACGTCGCCGACGTCAGTTGGCGCGCCCCCGACGATTACCAAGGTACGGCCACGATCACGATCGTCGTGACCGATGGGTCACGCGAGAGCGATCCACGACACGTGGCCATCGACATCCTCGCAGAGAGCGGAACGCTCACCGGAACGGTGACGAGGACCGGGTCGTCTGATGCGATCGAATCCGTCACGGTGGCGATCGGCCAGCTCAGTGGAGAGACCGGCGCGGATGGCACGTATACGATCGAGGCGATCCCGATCGGAACGTACGATGCAACCGCGAGTCTTGCCGGCTACGTCACGGTTACACGCAGCATCGAGATCAAAGACGGCCCGAACGAACTCAACTTCACTCTGACTCCAGAGGAAGACATGGGAACGCTCTCAGGAGAGGTCACGAACTCACGGGGCGAACCCGTGGTCGGTGCGCTGTGCAGGATCTCCAGTCGCGACCTCGAGACGGAGACGGACTCGAACGGACGGTACTCACTCGGTCCGACGTCCCAGGGGACGTTCAACCTGCAGATCACGCGGCCCGGGTACGTGTTCTACAGCACGACACAGGAGCTGACGCAAACCGAGCAGACCCTGGACGCGCGGCTCACCACCGCTGTCCCCGGTTCGGTATCGAACGTCGTCGCCACCCGGTCCGGAACGACCATGACGGTGTCGTGGGACCGGCCGGAGAGCGACACGATCGACGGCTACCACCTCTACTGGAACATCGACGCGACCACGACCGAGGAAGTCCCCGGTGGGCTCCTCGGTGGCGAGGCGACGTCCTTCTCGATCGAAGGAGTGGAGGACCACCTCTACCGGTTCATCGTCTTTGCGATCGACATCGAAGGGCGGGAAGGTGGTGCGAACGGGATCTCGAATGCGGTCGTGCTCACGGAGCTCTCGTCGCTCGTGGACGTCCCGGCCGGACAGGTGATCATGGGCGAGTGGGTGCCGGGCGAGGACGCCGAGCAGACCCAGCCGCACGTGGGAAATCCGGTTTCGGTCGGCGCGTTCCAGATCGAAGCGAACGAGGTGACGAATCAGCAGTTCTACACGTTCCTCTGGGAAGCCACCTCATCCGGCTTTGCCGACATCAGCGGGACCGATGTGCTCCTGGACGGGAACAAGCTGATCACCTTCGGCCTCAGCAAGATCAAGCTCGAGGGGAACGTCTTCACACTCCCGGAGGAGTACCGCGCGCATCCGGCCGCCGGCATCACCTGGTTCGGTGCCGAGGCGTACGCACGCTTCTACGGACGCAGGCTTCCGAGCGAAGCCGAATGGGAGCGTGCCGCGCGAGGATCGTCGGCCGCTTCCGGGACGTATGGGAGCACGGGGGTCGGTTACGGCACGCGCTATCCGTGGGGCAACGAAACGCCGACGATCTCGCTCGCGAACTTCGGCGGGCTGATCGGACGGACGCGCGCGGTTCGGTCGCTTCCGGCGGGGGCAACCGTACACTGGGACGCGCCGATCTATGAGATGGCGGGCAACGTCTGGGAGTGGTGCCAGGACTGGTTCGGGACGTACGCGAATCCACATAGTCCGCCGGCAACGGGCACACAGCGCGTGCTGCGCGGCGGCAGCCACCACGACGACGCGGAGTGGTTGTCGACCTGGGCGAGGTTCAAGCAGGAGCCGGGAATCACGAGTTCATACACCGGCTTCCGCTGCGCGAACTGACCCACACTGCCGGGCCCGTTTGGCGGGAAGGGGGCTTCGACCTCGGCCACGCCATCGAACGGTCTTCGAAGGACGCCACTCTGTTCGAAAACGGGACGGGCCTGACATCCTGTCAGGCCCGGTGGTGCTCCGTGGATCGTGCCGATCCAAAGTCGAGATCGTTTCGATGTCTTACGCCACAGGCTGTCCTTCCAACTCGTTACTCCCCGACTCCTGGACCCCGTCGCGTCGAATCCTCGCGCGACCATCCTCAGCGGGTCCCTTCCTGGTCTCGATCGCTCCTGTCGAATCCGCGCTCTCAACACCAGGACGAGAATTGCGGTTCCGCGTTTCCCTCGCGGTCGTTCGAGAGACCCGGAGCGAACGAGAGAAGTCACATCGATCGGGGGAGGAAGGTCCCGTGTCTTCGAGTGAAACGGTGATGACTCGGAGGCTGGCGGCGTGGACACGCGGGCAACGAGGACGAGCAGAAAGAGAAACGCGCGGTGCGGACTCCCGAGAGGTCCACACCGCGCGACTCGAAAAGCACGCGAAAGAGAAGGATCTGCTACAGGAACCGGTAGGTGAAGCCGATGGCCATCGTCTGCTTGAACTGGCCGGCCTTGCGCGTCGCGACACGGAGGTCGCTCGCGTTCTTCACCGTTCCGTCCTCTGCGAACACCGGCACGACGGAGTTGTCGTACTTGTCGTAGAGCCAGCGAAGGTAGAGGTTCACCGAGACGATCTTCGTGATCTGCGTCGAGAAGATGTTCTCCCAGTCGAGATCCGCGACCGTGGTGAAGTCCTTGATGTCCGGGTCGATCCGTGACGCGGCGAAGTTCGATGCTTCGAGGAGCATGTCGAAGTCGTCCGACGCGGAGTAGAACACGGGCTGGAAGGCGGTGAACTTCGAGGTGTAGGTCACCTTGTCTTCGAGGATCTTGTTCTTGTAGTCGAGGACGAACTCGAGACCGCCGTCGTTCGTGAACTCGCTGTCGGTCGTCGTGTCGGTCGGGAACGGGTTCTCCGACGTCGGCTGCACCACGAACTGCTTGCGCAGGTTCTGACGGAACGAGAAGCCGAGACGCGTAATGAGGTTGAGGTCCTCCTCGTCGAGGAACACCTTCGCCACACCGGCGGTCTCCTTGAACTTCATCGGGTTGATGGCGAGCGTCCGGCCCGCCGGGTCCGTGGCGTCCTGGAACTGGCTCTCGAACCGGCCGGCGACGAACGGATCGACCACACCACCGAGGGTGAAACGGAAGATCGTTTCGTAGTCGATGAGGTCGGTGGACTTCTCCGGGCGATCCCAGGCGCGCGCGCCGTCCGCGCCGACGGACTGCTGGTGCGTCTGGCCGTACGCGAGCTTCAGGGTGTTGTTCCAGTTGATCTTCGGCTTGATCTGGTTCTCGGCGGTGCCGTTGACGATCGCGGTCCAGACGATGGAACCCTTGTCGCCACCAGACCAGTTGTCGCTGTACGAACTCTGGGTGAGCTGGAGCCCGCCTTCGAGCGTCGGATACCACTTGCCGACCTCGAGGACCTTCTCCTCACCGTCCCCGCCATCCTGAGCGAGGGCCACACCGGCACCGGCGGCCGTGAGCAGAAGGCCGCAGGCCGACAGCCCGAGCCACCAAGTCCTGTTTGACGTGGTCAAAACTGATTGCCTCCGTTTGACTTGAATCCAGGGTGGGCCCCAACCCAACCCATCCGTCCTGGGGCCCGGCAACATTCACCTACGTTCCGACACGGCCCGATCGGAAGGAGTCACAGACGGATGGACGGGAATGGAACGGCAGGGGCGGATGGGTTGCAAGCGGATTCGTTTCGTCGCTCGCTGCGGACGTCGCGACGAAGTTGGGTCAGGCCGAGGGCTTCCGGCCCCGGGCGAGCCATCCGTGGACCGGCTCTCCGACCTCCATCCTCAGCACCTCGGGCAGGACCTCCACGCTCTCGAACCCCACCTGCTGTAACGTACTGTCGATGTGTGACTTGCTGTGGGCGTAGCGTCCGTGGAACTGGAGCCGGAACGGCTCCGCGCCGTCGTTTGCGGGATCCTCCCTAACGGCATCCAGCGACTCGACCGTGAAGACGAACCAGCCGCCGGGCTCGAGGGAGCGCCAGGCGGCGTCCGTCACCTGGGAGAGGTCACCGAAGTAGCAGAGCGTGTCGGCGGAGACGACTGCGCCGTAGGCAAGAGGGTGCTCCTCGAGGAAGGCGGTGAGTTCGGCGACGACGAGGTCGTGATAGCCCCGGCCCTCCGCCTTCTTCACCATGCCGGCCGAGAGGTCGACCCCGACGAGGCGATCACAGAGAGGGGAGAGAAGCGGCCCGCAGAGTCCGGTCCCACAGCCTGCGTCGAGGATGGTGCGGAGGCGCGGAGGAGACGGTTCCTCCTGCCTCGCGGGCGCATGGCCCGTCGTCGCGCTGTCGACGTCCGCGCCGGGATCCGCCGCGTCCCAACCGAGCGAGCGCCGCAGCATCGCGCCGACTTTCTCCGGCGCCTGGTACTGGAGCTCGGCGAGGTGCTCGTCGAAACTCTCCGCGTGTTCGTCGAAGTGCGAGCTCACGAACTCGTCGGATGCACGCGCGATCGACTCGGAGATCCCGAACGCGGCGGCCAGGTGCTGCGCCACCGCGCTCTCCGAGTCGTACGCGAGCCACTCCTTCACGGCCGCACGCGCTTCGTCCTCCTGACCTGCGCGCCAAAGCGCCTGGCTCAGATTCTGGTAGTCACGCGCCGCGTCTGGTTTGAGTTCGATCGCACGACGGAAACAGGCGGCGGCCTGCGCATGGTGCCCCGCGCGCCGAAACACGTTGCCGAGATTCTGGTGCGCGTCGGCGTGATCCGGATGGAGCCGGATCGCGTGTTGGAACGCGTCGCCCGCTTCGGCCCACTCGCCTGCGCGCTTGTAGAGGGTACCGAGGTTGTTCCACGCATCCGCCGACGCGTCCGGCGCGAGCGAGATCGCCTGTTCGAACGCGTCGCGCGCGCCGTCCGTCCGTCCCTGCTCCATGAGGATACGTCCGAGGTTGTTGTGCATGTCCGCGTGGCCGGGATCGAGCGCGATGGCGGACTGAATCCGTTCGATCGCTTCGTCACTCCGGCCGAGCTGGTGTGCGACGACACCGAGGAAGTGGAGAGCATCGGGCTGGTTCGGAACGGCCTCGAGAACCTTGCCGTAGATGTACTCCGCTTCCGCGAGCCGACCCGCGCGGTGATGACGGATGCCCATCTGCACGGCTTCTTCCACCGTGATCTCACGAACCTCTGCTCTGGCTTCCTGCTCGGGTAGAGCCCCGCCTTCGGGGCCCTTCTGCGGCGATTCCGTCATCGTGTGTCTCCCTTTGGAGGAGAGACTAGCACGGCCCCAACGCGGTCGATCGGTCGCCTCTCGAGAATGCCGTCCGACGCGCCTTCCGATCAGGCTTCGCGGAACTGCGACCAGAGCTTCGAGAACCTGCGCGCATAGACCTTGTCGTACGCGCGTTCGATCTCGGGGAAGTAGCGCTCGCAGCGCTCCTTCAGCTGTCGCTGTTCGCGCTCGATCTCCTGCCGGGAGTAGCTGGTGGCGGAGATCAGATAGCAGATCCGGTCCGCCCGACGCTGGAGCTCCTTCGCCTTCCGCTCGTCGTCGAGCTCCCAGGAGAAGCGCAGGTCGTACTGGTAGGGCCAGTCGAACTCCGGCAGGGCGCCGGTGCTCCGCGCTTCGAGTTCCGCGCGCAGGTCCTGCCACTCCGCATCCGACAGCTCGATGCCTCGGTGCGACGGTTCCGGCGAGGTGCTCGGCGGAGCGACCCACTCGGTGTGGACCGGTTCCGGCCCGGCCGTCGGCGGAGGCGAAGAGTGATCGTGGCCTTGCTCCGCGACGGTGTCCTCGGTCGGCTTGCCGATGATGGCGCCGCAACGGCACCAGAACGGAATGCCGAACTCGAACAGATAGAGCGGATAGGGCTCTGTGCAGACCGGGCAAGTGATGATGCGCATTCGCGTCCGACTCCCTTCGAAGCGCCTCGCTGGTTGCCTGCCTTCCTTGGCACGCGCTTGCTAGGGTTTTCGGACGGACGCGTTCGGACTGAACCCACCCCACCCATCTTTTTGGGTGGGGCGTCGGGGGCTGTGCGCGGAGTGTGTCGGAGTGACCACGGTTCGGCCCGCAAATGGATGCGGGCCGGTGGTTTGTGGCGCTAGTGCGCCAGCCTGAGGACCTTGGCCGAGCCAGATGCACCCGGCTCGCTGACGAAGTAGACGCCGGCGGGAAGTGCGCGGCTCCGGTCGTCCCGGCCGTCCCACCGGGCGGTCCATACGCCCGGTGAGACCGGGGATGCGGCGAGGCTACGAACGGCCCGACCGGTCGCGTCGGCGACCACGAGTGGGAGCGGAGACGTCACGTCGGCGCCGGTCTCCGACGCCCACTGTACGGTCACGGTCATGTCGGTCCCCGGCCTCGAAGGGTTCGGGCTGACCGAGATCGACGAGGAGACTGGGAGGTCCAGCGGCTCCACGCCGGAGGCCTGCGGCTGGAGTACGGTCCACGTCTCGATGCCGTCGACGCGGCCCGTACCGAGGAGGCCGTAGTAGGGGAGGTTCCCCGGAAGCTGATAGATGCCGGAGACGCCGTCCTGCATGAGCGAGTCCGTCACCGCCTTGGGCAGGCTCGGCGTGGCGCCGATGATGACGGCGGCCTGACCCGAGACGAACGGAGCGGCGAACGACGAACCGGCGCCGAGTGCCCACCCGTCGTCGAGGAACGGAGCGCGGATTCCGACGCCGGGGCCAGAGAGGCTGATGGTCTCGTGGAAGCTCGCGAAGTCCGCCTTCACGTCCAGAGTGTCGAGGGCCGCAACGCCGTGGACTCCCGGCAGCGAGGCCGGGAAGAACGGCGGCTCCCGGACGCCTTCGTTTCCGCCCGCGGCGACCACGACGACGCCGGCCTGGACGGCGTAGTCGACACCACGACCGAGAGCTTCGCACGCGGTCCGAAGGCCGAGGCTCAGGTTGATGACGTCCGCGCCCTGATCGATCGCGTACTGGATTCCCTTCACGACGTCGAAGGTCCGGCCGACGCCTTCGTCGTCGACGACGCGCACGGGAAGGATCTGGGCACCGGGCGCCGCGAGGTGGGCGATGCCGGCGACCATCGTGCCGTGGCCCGCGCCTTCGTCCACGAGCGTGTCATTGTCGTCGTCGATCCCGTTGCCGACGTCGGACGGGTCGTTGTCCTCGTCGACGAAGTCCCAGCCCGGAAGTACCTGGCCACCGAATGCGGGGTGATTCGCGTTCACGCCCGTGTCCAGGACGGCGATGATCGCTCCCGCGCCCGTGGCGTGTTCATGCAGCACGTCGAGGTGGATCCTGGAGTAGACGTCCTGGTCCTCGTAGTCCTCGATCGTACCTCCGACGAGGCCGACGACCATGGCGCGTAGGGCCTCCGGCGTCGCGTTGATGTAGGACGGCTCCGCCCAGACGATCCGCGGATCCAGGAACATCTGATCGATGAGGAGCCAGATGTTGCCGTTGTTGACGGCGAGCAGGTGCAGTGGGTCGGCGGCGTCTTCCGAAGTGGTGCCGTAGTCGTTGTTGATGTCTTCGATCAGGACGCCGGGGGCGAGTTCGCACTGGATGAAGTCGTCTTCGTACTCGATGACGGCGCTCGCGGTGCTCGGGAACCGGAAGCACGCCACGACCGCGAGAAGCACGGTGAGTCCGATGAATCGGAGTACGTGCGCAGATCCGCTCCGTCGGGGATCGATTCGATGTCGACAGGCGCTCGCGAACCTGTTCATTGGTCGACTCCTCCCAGGACGGCGAACGAGGCCCAGTGCCAAGGGTGTGGTCGCGTCCGCATGAGTCGGCGCATGGCTGCTCCCAACGCTTCTGGGGCAGTCAGACCCGACGTGAATTCTTCATAGAAGCAGTCCATCAGCTCCACGGTCGGCTCGTCCTGGATCGGCCAGAGTGACGCGATGACGGTAGAGGCTCCTGCCTGGAGGAAACCTCGAGCGAGACCGATCCACTCGTCTCCGGCGGGTGCCGAACCGCGCGCCGAGGAGCAGGCTGTGAGGACCACTGTCGATGAAGGCAGTTGTAAGTGTAACAGGTCGTGCACGTAGAGCGGTCCATCGGAGAGTTCGATGAACGAATAGGCCGGGTTGTCTCTCCGGAGCGAACCATGTGCGGCCAGGTGGACGATTCCCGCCCCGGGTGCATGGTTGAATATGTCCGATCGATCCGGATTGAGATGGGCCATCGTCTTCGGCACGCGCAGGTGCCCTACCACATGCTGGACTTCGGTTTCGACCGCCGGGAGCTGCGACGAGAGCACTCCCGCGACGAAAGCGGACCGTACCTCCCGAACCGGCACGGCCCTCGGTAGTTGACCGAAGACGCGTGCACTCGGGGAGACGGCGACATCACCGGACTCGATCAGGTATCCGTCCGGACCCCGGAGGGCGTGGAGGGGAACTCGGTGGATCGGCCCATGCGGGGAGACGATCCAGCCCCGGACCGCGGGAAGTCCAAGCCGAACAATGGGTTCCCAGAGTAGCGAGTACAGTTCGGACAGGATCGCGTCGGTCGAGCGGCCGAGAAGGACCATTGGATCGATCGTTCTGGGCTGCGAAGCTCCGTTCGTGGCCGGAGGGCCGGGGGTGTGGGGCGCGCCCACTCCCGCGCCGAAACCGGACGAGTCGAGGTCGTGAGTCGACTTGGCCGCGTTCGCGTGCAGAGGCGCCTCGTCGCTGGTGGCATCTCCGGCTGGGGCCGGCGGTACCGCGGTTGCGGCCGCGCCGTGGTTCCGGAGGCTGGTCATGGCGGCGGCGCCCCACTGGAAGTCGAGACGGTCGCAGAGGCCGCGCACCCGGGTGCCCAGATCGTCCGCGAGTCGGCACCAGCTGGTCCCGGCGGCGGTGACGATGACGGCGAGGGCGAACCCGGGGCCGACGTGATAGCTCACCCAGCCCCAGCCATCGGGGAGCCGGCCTCGGACGAGCTCGAGAGGGGTCGGCTCCGCACTCGCCTCCGTGCCTGCGTTGGTCATCCGCTCGGCGCGCCTTCCCGGAAGCCGCTCCTCGTACCTCCGGAGCAGTCGGCTGTAGGCGACTTCGGCTTCCGCGAGCCGACCGCGCAGCGTTTCCGCCTGCGTCCGTTCCCCCACGGTACCGAGCTCGAGTCGAGAGAGGCGGGTGTGGAGCCAGGAGAGACGGTGCCTCGCCCGCTCCAGCTCTTCGTCGCCTTCGGGGGACTTCGCTTCCATCCGGGAGCGGTTTCTGTCGGACGTGAGGTACTGATTCGGATTGCGGAGTCTGTCCCAGAGGCTCTGTGCTCTGCTTCGCTCCATCGCGTCGAAGAGTCGATCGACCGAGGGGGTGCGTCGACTCAGCTCGAGACCGATGAGACGGTCGTAGAGATGTGTCTTGTCCTGGAGGAACGAGAGCTTCGAGTCTTCGGTCGGGATCCGGACGCGAAGGTCTTCCAGACAGGCGAGCGCTTCACGATACGCACGCTCTGCTTCGGACTTTTTCCCGCCTTCGTCCAGCACTTCGCCCAACATTTCGAGGAGGCGATAGGACTGGAGGGGATAGAGATTGCGCGGAAGCCGCTCGAGCATCCGCTTCAGCATGCCCGCGGGACTCTTCGTGCGGCGACGCTTCACCCGGAGGCGCGCGAGCAGAACCGACGACGCGGCTTCCCAACGGGGAAGGCCGAGTCTCCGGAATCTGCGGATCGCTTCGGTCACGTGCTGCTCGGACTCGCTGTAGCGTTGCCGGAGGAAGAGCGCCTCCGCCCAGATGAGCCGGATGTAGGCCGAACGGGCGGCGTTCTCGTCCTTGTCGAAGAGTCGGCGCGCGCGACGGATCTGCCGGAGCGCAGGACGGATCTCACCCATCGCGAGCGCGGTGATCGCGGTCTGACACTGTGCGAGTGCTTCGTCGTAGGTGAGACCGATGCCGGCGAACACCTCCGCGGCTTCCGACGCGAGTTCGTTCGCTTCGTGGTGGAGGTTCAGCTGGTAGTAGACCTCGGCACGGTTGAGGAGGCACGCACCGAGAAACGCAGGGTGGTCCGTCTTCCGGAAGTAGTCCGTCGCCTCGGTGAGTCGATGGAGCGCACGGTCGAACTCGCTCCGGAGGCAATGGACATCGCCCGCGTTCATCCGGATCTGTGCGAGCAGGAGTTCGAGTTCGCGTTCCTTGCACTCGGACTCGAGCTCCTCGTAGAGCTCGAGCGCTTCTTCGTCGCGGTCGACGTGGCCGAGAACGACCGCGCGGTTGACTTCGACGGAGAGCACCGTCTCGTCGCGTTCCGCGATCCGGTCGAGGATGCTGAGCCCCTTCTCGTAGGCCTCGAGCGCTTCGTTGTAGCGGTCGCGCTGGAAACGCGCGTTGCCCAGGTTGATTCCGAGCTTCGCCAGGTAGAGATCGTCGCCGGCTTCTTCGAGAAGGCTTCGCGCTTCGGCGGCGAGTTCCTCGACGAGGTCGTGCCTTCCGAGCAGCGTGGCGACGTGGATCCGTCCGACGAGGAGCTGACCCAGTGCGGCCGATTCCTTCGCACGTCTCCACGCGGCGGTGGCGAGTGCGTACTCGTCCTCCGCTTCGTTCATGCGCCCCGAGTAGAGGAGTGCTTCGGCGAGAATGCGATGACCCCATCCGATGGCCCGTGGCTCACCGATGAGGTCCGCGAGTTCGACGGCGCGACGTCCGATGCTCCTGGCCTCGCGTGCGTCCGTGCTGTAGTACCGGAGGGCTTCGTCTCTCAGGTCGCGCACCCAGCGCCAGGCTTCTCCAGGAAGACCGTCGGCGACGAGTCGGGCGAGCTCGGCCGAAGGGATCTGTCGGATCCGCGCGATGTCGAGGGGCGCGGCAGTCACCGACTACCCCTCTTCGCGTGAAGGAATCCGGAAGGGTACGAGCCTCAGGGAATCCTTCCCCATGTCCAGCTCGATCCGGATCTCACCGTCTTCGACATCCGTGAAGTGGAACTGGGCGCCCGGATCGAGCGACGTGCTCGTCGTCCCGCCGTCGGTCGTCGCGCGGGCCTCGATCTCCGCATCGAGCAGGTCCGCCCGCAGCGGAACGAACTGCCCCATCACGGAATGGCCCCGCTCCCCACGATCGATCTGGAGATGGACGTCACCGAGCTCGGACGAGAAGTGGAGCTGCCGTGGCTGGAGCGCGGCGGAGCCGCGGATGCCCTGGAGGGCCGCTCCGGCGAACGTGTCGCCGACCAGCTGCGCTTCGATGATCCGGACCGCATCCCGGAGAGCATCCTTCGCCCGCTCGAGGAGGCCTGGCGTAGGGGCAAGGGAACGCTCGAGTTCCACGATCCGCGCGACGGCTGCGTCGATCCATGGCCGGGGTGCTTCCACCTCGGCGACGTCCTGGATACGGGCCAGGAGCACCCGAATCTGGCTGAGGGCGATTGGATCGTCGGCCAACTCTTCCCGAAGGGAGGCGAGGACCTCGCGGAGGTCCTTCTCGCTACCGGACTGGGCCGCGCGTGCGAGTGCGGCTGCGAAGAGCTTGTCGGCGTCGTTCGTGGTCATGGTTCATCTCCGTGATCCTGCAAACAACCGTTCGGCAAAGGGCCTGGACTGCCATTGCAGGGGGCCCCGAATTCGCTCAGTTGTCGCTACGGACGCGGTTCTGATACGCCGAGGTTGGTGCCTCATTCCTGCCCCTCCCAGCCGCCGTCCACGAGGAACGCGCGGAGCTTGTCGAGGCACCTGGCCCGGGTCGGCCCGATACTGCCGATCGGGATCCCGTCCCGTTTGGAGATGGTCTCATAGTCCGGCGGCGGATCCTCGAAGAACAGCGAGTGCAGGAGAACCCGGCAGCGACCGGTCAGCTGTTCGACTGCCTCGCGGACCTGTTGGATTTCCGTGAGACGAGTCCGCTCCGAATCCGGGAGTTCGAGATCCGCGACGTGCGTCTCGAGGTCCGCATCCGGTACGGTGAGGTCACGGGTGCGCGCGCGGATCCGGTTGATCGCCTGACGATGCGCGATTCCGACGATCCACGATACGAGTCGCTCCGGCTCGCGAAGCTTCGGAAGCTGTTGGTGAATGGCGACGACCGAGGACTGAAACGCCTCCTCGACATCCTCTTCCGGCAGCTGCACGCGCAGGATCGTGGCGTAGATCAAATTGGCGTAACGCTCGACGAGCTCCGACCACGCCGCCTCCTCGTGCGCGAGACAACGGGCCACGAGGAGCTCGGGACTTGGATTCTGCACGCTCCCTGGGTTCGTGGACTTGGATTCTGCACGACGGGAGCCGATCGGACGCGAGCGTCGAGGCATGACGACTAGAGTAGCACAGCGAGAGGCGTGTTGACTGTTCAGGAGACGCCGGATCGGGCCGCAAATTGATTTGAGGCTGGCTTCCGGCGGAGCGTATATTCCGAACGACCAGCCCGAACATTCGTGAGGGGTCCGCGGAGAGGGAGATCGCCCTCTTTCGGACGCGGTGACGACGGCTCGGGCTCAGCGGGCTCAGAAGGGACCTCTAGGAATGGTGATGAGACCTGGAATCGGCATGCATCAGACGATGAGTCTGAGCCAGGTTCTGACTCCGCAGATGCGGATGAACCTGGAGCTGATCCAGGCGCCCATCCTGGAAGCCGTCGAAGCCCTCGAACAGACCGTCATGGAGAACCCCTGGCTCGAGCGGAACGAGGACCAGACAGACCCTCGCTTCGTGCGCGACGCGGATCGGGAGGTGTCGCAGACACCGTCGACGCCGACCGAGCAGCGCGAGTTCGACGAAGCCGAGGCCTGGTTCGATACTCCGGCGACGCCCTGGACCCACGAAGCGTTCCCGGCCGACGAAGCCCAGGGCGCGATCGCGGTCAACGTTCCCACGCCTTATGAGCAGCTCAACGAACAGGTCGCGGATCTCGACGTGCGTCGTCCCGTCATGGAGATGGTGCGCCTCCTCATCTGCAACCTCGATGAGCACGGCTACCTCGCGTGTCCCGAGGACGAGCTCAAGCAGTTCCTCGGGATCGAGACGCCGACGCAGGAGAAGACATTCGAAGAAGGGCTCCATGCGATCCGTCACGAGATGGATCCGGCCGGGCTCGGCGCCCGGGATCAGGCCCACTGCTTCCTCCTTCAGCTCGAACGACAGGGCAAGGGGAAGACGCTCGCCGCGCGCATGGTGAAGGAAGGCGTCCTCGGGATGATGAAGCCGAGGAACCTCAACACCGTTGCGAAGAAGCTGGGTGTGAAAGAGTCCGAACTCAGGGAAGGGCTCGAGGATCTGAGGCGGCTCTACGCGCATCCGCTCTCCCTCCTCGATCAGACGACGGAGCCGACCAGGTATCCGGATCTGATCGTCGAGAAGATCGATGACGAGTGGATCGTCAACCTGAGTCATCCGCTCGCGGGCCGGTATCGCTTCCGGGACACGAAGGTCCCGCGCAAGAAGGCCCTCGTCGCCGAGATGAACGGCAATCTCGACAAGGAAGATCCCGCGGCCGTCCTCGCGCGTCTCCGGGAGATGCGACAGAACGCGCGCATGATGGTGAACGCGACCGAGTATCGCGACCGCACTCTCTACGAGATCGGCCGCCACCTCGTGGCGGAGCAGACCGACTTCCTCGAGAAGGGGGAAGAGGCACTCCGTCCTCTGCTCCAGAAGGAGCTCGCCGAGCGTCTCGGGATGAACGAGGCGACGATCTCGCGCATCCTCCGGGACAAGCACATGCTCACGCCTCGAGGACTCATGCCGATGAGTTCGTTCTTCTCCCGTTCCATCACGGGAGACGACGGAGAGACGGTCGCGAACAAGACGGTGATGGATGCGCTGAAGAAGCTCATCGACGAAGAGGAAGATTCGGAGAAGCCGTGGAGCGACCAGGAGATTTCCGGGCTGCTCAAGGAGCGTGGATTCCCGATCTCCCGCCGTACGGTCACGAAGTACCGCCTGAACCTCGGCATCGGATCCGCGAGTGACCGCAAGGCCATGGCTCGGATGCGCCAGGGCTAACGCCCTCCTCCCTTGAGCTCGACGTCCGCCACCCACCGCACCGATCACTGGATGCGGTTGGGCGCACTCCTCGTCTTCGTTCTCCTCTCGGTCTATACGATTCTCCACCACGAGATGTGGCGGGACGAACTCCAGGCCTGGATGATCGGGAGGGACAGCCCGGGGCTGGGTGATCTGCTCGGGAACACGCGCTACGAAGGGCATCCGCCTCTCTGGCACCTCTGCCTCTTCGCCCTTGGCCGCGTGTCGACGGATCCGGCCGCGATGCAGATGCTCCACGTCGCGATCGCGTCGCTCTCCTCGTTCGTCGTCCTGTTCCTGAGCCCGTTCCGTCCCTGGGTGCGGTGGCTCTTCGTGCTCGGGTACTTCCCGTTCTACGAGTACTGCATCAAGAGCCGGGGCTACGCCTGGGGAGTCCTCTTCCTCTTCATGTTCTGCGCGATGCATGGGAAGTGGCGACAGGGCGGCCGTTCGCTCATGCATCTGGTCGCGATGTCGTCCGTGCTCGGGCTCCTTTCGCTCACGAGCATTCTCGGCGCGATCCTCGCGATCGGACTCTTCGGCTTCCTGGTTCTCGACGTGTTCAGGCCACCGGCGTGGGTGGAGAAGACTCGGGCGCCGAAGACAACGCCAACGAGCGCCCGGGAGTCGCAAGCCCCGCACACGAGTGCCCGGACGCAGAACGCGTCGTCGTCGAATGGCGGTGGGGAGGACCGAGTCGACTCCTCCCCGCTTCGCCTCGTTGGGCTCGTCGTGCCGTTCCTCACGGGCCTCGTCCTCGCGATCGTCTCCGTTCTGCCACCGGCGGACAGCGGCTACGCGAACGAGACGGTGCTTCGCTTCGATCCGGAACTCTTCTCGCGTGTCGTCTCCCGGATCACGCACGCCTATACGCCGGCCCTGTCGTGGACGCTCGTGCCGGTGGAAACGGGGTGGGACCTCCCGGTCGCCGTTCTACTCTTCGGGTGGACGATCTGGCTGCTGCGCGGGAGTCGGCGTGTGTTGGGCCTCTATCTGTTCCTCACGCTCGCTCTTCTCGGCTTCTTCTATACGAAGTACCTCGGGCTCCTCTGGCACCATGGTCATCTCTACCTGGTGTGGTTCGCGGCGCTCTGGCTCCACGAGAACGAGGCGGCCCGCGCATCGAACGGCGGGTCCGGATCCCCGCGTCGGGACTCCACACGATCCGGGACCCGATCGCAGTCACGATCCGGACTCGTCGCGTGGGGTAGTGTCGCCGTTCTGCTCGCAGTGCAGGCCACGACCGGAGTCCGCGCTCACGTCCGGGATTGGAAGGAGACGTTCTCGGCCGCCAGGGAAACGGCAGAGTCGCTCACCGCATATGCGTGGACCGACGGTGATCTCGGCGGTGGGAGGCAGGGGAGCCCGCAAGGTGAGCCCTGGTTGCTCGCCGGGGACCTCGATTTCATCGCATCCGCGGTGGTCGGCTACCTGCCCAAGGGAACCGAGTGCTTCTACGTCGCCGGTACCCGGTTCGGAACGTTCATCCGTTGGGACGAAAAGAGACTGACCCGAGCCCAGCCGGGGTGGGATGCCGCCGCGGTCGCCGCCGAGGCCGGCGCGAGCCGAGGGCGCGATGTCGTCTTCGTCTCGAGCTACGACCTCGGTGCGAACCTCCCTCCCGGGGTCCGCCTCGTCTCGCATCACACGGCCGGCCTCTGGCCGGACGAACGCTTCTGGGTGTACGAGATGCGCGTGGCGGGTCTCTGAGCAACCGCCCAAACGACTCGAGCCACCTCGGGCCACCGCGAACAAGGGTCGCGTCCCGACGGGTCCTCCCGTAGACTTCGCCCGGCAAGTCCTGTCAGGGCCGAGGCGGTCCGGGGGCTTCGGGAGGATGCGCGAATGAGTCGGTTTTCGAAGCACCGCCAGGCCGCTGCCATCTGTTCGGTCACGTTGATCGCGGCGGCGATCGGATTCGGAGGCTGTGCTTCGGGAGGCGGACAGGCGGGGCCTCCCCGCAAGGACGGGCCACCGGCCGGTGGTCCAGCGGGGCACCACGACCGTCGCTCGGACAGCCGCGTGCTCGCCGTCCACATGGCGTCCAACCAGCCGTCGCAGGTGATCCCGGTGATCCGTCGGGACTCGCGGGACGTACTCCGTCTCTCCTTCGATGTCGCGGGGGACCGTCGGGAGTTCTACACCGCGCACTTCCATCCGGCGACGAGAGACTGGGAGCTCTCGACGGTGTCGGAGGAGGGGATCCTTCCTCCCCCGGACGACATCACCGAGTACGAAGCCTCGACCGATCTCGACTTCCCGTATGTCCAGTACACCTACGAGTTCCCGAACTCCCGGGTGGACTTCTATCGAAGCGGGAACTTCGTGCTGCAGGTGCTCGACGACCGCGGTGGCGTCGTCCTCGAGAAGCAGTTCTATGTCAGTGACGATGTCGTCGACCTCCGCATCGATGCGAAGAGCACCTCTCTCATCACCGATCGGCCGGACGAGTTGATCCCCGAGGCGAGGGTCAGGATCCCGACCGACCCGTGGTTCTCTCCGGCCGCCTGCTCCGTTCGGTTCTTCAAGAACGGCTGGACCGACGAGTACTTCCATGTCGACATGTCGCGGCCGGAAGGGGACGACTACGTCTTCGATGCCCCGTCCGTCTTCCGTCTGACCATTCCGGTCTACAGTACGGACCTCACGGGAAACGCCGGGATCCGGCGGCGCGATGCGATCACGATTCCCGAGACGGTTTCCCTGCTTCCCGACGACATGCGGTTCTGGGGCGACGACTATCGCTTCTCCTCGCCGCTTCCGAGGCGCGCGACGCCGCACGACGCGCTGACCCGATACGTGATGGCGGAGTTCGCCGTCCAGAACGGACCGCGCAACGATCCTCCCTACCTGGTCGGCACGTTCAGCGACTGGGAGGTAGCGCCGACGAATCGGCTCTCCTGGAATCCGGAGGCCGGGGCGTACGAGATCCGGCTTCCGCTCCGCGAGGAGCAGTTCTTCTACACCTACGTCTGGTCGGACCCGAACAACGTGCGTCCGCAGTCGAAGTTCGAGGGCCCCGGCGAGGTCGTCTTCACCGGCGTGGTGTATGCGAACGACCGTCGCTACCCGACGGAGCGGATCCTCGCCGTCTTCAGCCAGACGCTGCCGGACGAGAAGTAGCGAGGACCCACGGTCGATCGCCTACATCGTGCCGCGGACGAAGACCAGGATGGACCGCCTGGGTTGTGGCGTCGTCGGGAGCGCGAAGAAGAATTCGTCGAACTTCGAGATCTTCGTGTAGGAGCGATCGAAGACGTTCTGCGCTTCGACTCCAACGCTCAGGCGATAGCTCCCGCCCGTGAGCTGATGCTCCACGAGGGCATCGGCGGTCCACGTTCCGGGGACCGTCTTTCCCGCCAGTTCCGTGTTCGCTTCGTTCGACGTGATGTCGTCGAAGCCACGGGCCGTGATCCGCGCGTGCGTGCCCGCGCCGTGCCAGTCGGCGCCGAGTTGATAGAGGTGCCGGGGCATGTGGTTGAGTTTCACCTCGCCGTCGCCCGAGGCCGCCGTCTGCGTTCCGTCCGTGAGCGTGTAGTGGCCGCTGAGCGACCACTGATGCCACACCGCGTATTCGCCCGAGACATGGAATCCATCGATCGACGACTTTGCGACGTTCGCGTTGGTCTGGTAGACCACGTTCACGCCGTCGATCTCGATCGGCCCGCGGAACTCGATCCGCCAGAGGTCGTCGGCCCGCGTGGAGAAGCCGGCGAGCACGAGGTGGGAGCGGTCCGAAGGGAACCAGTCGATCGAGGCTTCGACCGTCTCGGATGTCTCGGGCTGGAGGTCCGGATTCGGGAGGTGGACGAACTCGCCTTCGGCGATGACGCCCCATCGCTCGTACATCTTGTGGGGCGACGGTGCGAGATACGCGGTGCTCCAGTTCGCCCTCATACGGAGGCCGTCGATCGGATGGACGATCGCGCCGAGTCGAGGGTTCCATCGGTGTGGGAGCCTGGAGTCGTCGTCGATGCGGATCCCGGCCGTCACACCGAGCCAGGAAGTCGGGGTGACTTCGGCCTGCGTGAACGCCCCGACGTTCCGATAGAAGATGTCGTAGGAACCCAGCGGGTGGTCGATGTCGGTCTTCGGAATGGACTCGAACCACTCGGACTCGGCGCCGCCGATCCAGGTGAGCCAGTCGTTGCTCCAACCGACGTCCGTGGCGAGGCGCGTGGAGTGTCCCCTCCAGAAGAAGGAGTGGGCCTCGAACTCCTGCGATCCGGAGAAGTCGTAGGCATAGGTCGAGGTGGGCTCGAGTTCGGTTCGGGAGTAGGACAGAGTCGATCGGACGCGCCAGGGACCGTCGTTCTCATGAGTCCAACCCAACCGCCAGTAGTCGTTCTCGGTGTCCCAGGTGGACGCGCCGGAGTAGTCGTAGAGAGCCGGCTGGAAACCCAGTGCGTTGTTTCGGCTGCCGAAGAGGCGGAGGTAGGAAGCGTCGAAAGCCCCCGCTTCGAGGCGCGCGTGAAAGCTCTGGCTCTCGATCTTCGGGTCGACGTCGAATGCGCCGAACGTCTTCGGGTAGGCGCTGACCAGATCTTCTTGCGACGATGTGAAGAAGCTCGCCGTCACGCTGAGGGACGCGTGTTCCCCGAACCGAAAACCGTGCGTGGCCTGGGCTTCGTAGGTCCGGTCGGTTCCCGTCCCGAACCAGGCTCCCGCCGGGTGGTCCTCGTCCGGCTCCGTCGTGACGATGTTGACGACTCCCGCGATCGCGTCCGCGCCGTAGAGGGATGCGGCGGCGCCGTAGCTCACTTCGACCTGCTTGACGGAGATGAGCGGGATGTTGCGGAGGAACGTGAACGGTTCGCCCGTCGGTGCCGAGATCTCCTCGCCGTCGAGGAGGAAGAGCATCTTCGAGTTCGCGTCCACGCCCCGAATCATCACTTCGGTGGCGGCGTGTTCGCTGCTCGTCATCTCGACGAGGTAGACGCCGGGAAGGTCCCGCAGGACGTCGAGGACGTCGCGGTATCCCTGGTCGAGGATCTGCTCCCGGGACACGACGATGGCGGACACCGAGTTCTCGAGCAGTGGCTTCTCCGTCTTGCTCACCGAGATCACGGGGATGTTGAGGATCTCCTCGAGGGAGAGATCGATGAGGTCGTGATCGTGGTTCGCGAGTGCGCGCGTCGGAGCACCGACGAGGAGGCTCGAGATCCCGAAGGCGACGAGCCATCCAGGAGTCCCAAGGCGATCGAGGTCGATAGAGAACATGCGGAATCCTCTTCCGAAGGTGCCGATCCGGATAGGCGAAGCACGGCCCGACATGGGCAGCCCCGACCGAATCCAAGGCTCCTGCTATCTAGAGGTTTCGGGCGTTTCGGCGGCTGTCGTTAGACCTCCGATGAGGGTTGTCCCTCGGGAGACGAAAACAGGGCGGGCGCAGCCTGTCGGAGGCCGGGCGGGCAGGGGGCGCGGGGGCGGCGGGTCACCGGCAACGATCCGGAGCTTGGGCGCGAAGCGGACGGCCCTGCTCAGAAACGGCCCCTCGGCCGGGGCTCACTCAGGAGAGCAGACGTAGAGCCGACGAGGGACGAAGACCTCTTCCTGTTCTTCCGGATCGATCAGTTGGACATGGATGATCTCGAGGCCGGCGTCTGCGACCATTGGGTCGAACTCTTCCCGGCGCCAGCAGCGTTCGAGGATCTCTGCGTCGTACCGGTGCCATCGGGGGGCGTGCTCAGGAGCGGCGGGGCCAGGGGAGCCGCTGGAGCGAGAGGGGCTGCCCGAGCCCGTGGGTCCGGCGGCCGGCGAGCGGTCGAAGAACGTGTAGCGGACGCGCCCGTACTCCGCACCACCGCGGAAGAAGTGCTGGGTCTCGGAGCCGACGTAGAGGTCGTCGTCCTGGACGACCCAGGGTGAGGAGAAGATCTCCTCGAAGCTGTCCTCGTCGATGAGGTCGAAAAGGAACAACCCCTTGGGGTGGAGTGCTTTCCGGGCGGACGCGAGCAGTCGGGACAGCTCCTGGCGCCGGGTGATGTGGTTGAGGCTGTCGAAGAAGCAGGTCGCCATCCCGAACCGACGATCCAGCGACAGCCGTCCGATGTCCTGCACCTCGAAGTCCGGTGCCGATGGGGTCGACGAACTCCTGTCGATGCTCTGGGAGCGCGTGCCGGACCGGGGGCCGCCGGAGCGGGCCCCGGATCGGAGGCTGCCGGAACGTGTGCCGCTGGACGGCGCACCGCTGGGCCGCTCATGGCCCGGGCGGCCGACGCCCGCACGGGGCCGGTGTCCGGCGCCCGACCGCGCGCGCTCGACCATGGCGGGGGAGCGGTCGACCCCCAGGACGGACCAGTCCGGGTGCTCTTCACTCCACCAACGGGCCAGGGTCCCGGTGCCGCAGGCGAGGTCGAGTAATGACCGTTCCGGAACGCCCCACTCCGACAGCGCCTGCTCCATCCGGACGATCATCGCGGTGGAGAACGGCGCGGTGTGGAGCCACTGCCAGCGGTCATAAACGGCTGCGAATTCGGAATATGGATCGAGGTCCGGCTTCATGGCTCGGGGGTGATCTCCATCGGATCGTGAGCACGCCGGGACGACCGTCCCGAGGCGCCGAAGGTGCGGATCGAGGCTCGGCGAACGGATCGAACGATTTTCCAGAGCAGCCAGAGCATCACGACGACCGCGATTCCGGCGAGGATCGGGAGGACGATCGCCAGGAACGAGAGAGTGCCCGACACGGCGTCCTCGGCGGTCGAGAGGACCGGATTCGCGAGCCCGCCGGTGGTGGCGGTCGATCCGAGCCGGGCCTTGGCCCGCCCCACCTGAGTTCCCAGGGAAACGACTGCCATCACGAGAGCTACGGCTACGGCCACCGGCTGTGGAAGGTCCCCGAACATCGCCATCGCGGCCACGAATCCGGCGATCGGCCGGAGGAAGGTGGAGACCACGTCGAGCATGTTGTCGACGATCGGGATCTTGTCCGAGCCGATCTCGACCACGGTGGCGACGATGAGGGCGATGAGGGCCAGGTCCGTGGAGAGGAACTCCAGCCCGGGATTCAGATCGATCAATCCAAGCCGCGCACCGATGCTTACCGCGAGCAGGGGAAGGAAGGCGCGGATACCGGCGGCGGCCGCCAGGCCGATACCGGCACAGAGGGCGACGACGATCTCGAAGACGTGCTCAGGCATGGACGGATTCTACTCCCCGGAGAGTGTGAGTGCCACGGGCCGTCGGGCGGCTTGCTCCGCGGCCCGAGGCCATATACCCGCGGAGGTCGATCGGATTCGGATGCGATCTCGGGAGGAGGGAGCAACTGCCCGCGTTGGGGCCGGGAGTCGACGGTCAGGGTGACGCGGTGGACGAGAGGGCGCGGCGGTCCCGAGTGGCTGGCTCGCCGGGGGCGGGAGCCGGCCTCGGGGCGCTTCCGTTCGAAAAAGGCGACGGGCACTCGATGGAACGTGGGAGAGGTTACGCCATCGAGGCCCGTCGTCTGAGGGGGAGAGGGACCAATTCCGTTACAAAGCGCTCTGCCTGCCGGGGCGGTTCTTGCCTCGTTTCGGAACGGTCCCCTCCTCCTTCTCTTGGGGGGCGCGACCCATGCAGCCAGGTCCCGAGGTCGAGCCGAACGCTCGACGCTGCCGGGGACGAGTCGCGCCGTCCGAGTTCAGTGTCGTCTCAGCTGTCTGCGCCCTTCTCCTTCGAGGCCGTGTCGGACGACTCGGCCACGGACGCATGACTCTCCATCAGATGCCGTCCGATCCAGCTGGCGAGGACGTCGGCCGGCATGGCAGCCAGGGTCAGGTGGATCTCGTGATTCTCGCCCGCCCGACGGACGGTGTACTCGACGTGCTGACCCGGCTTCCATTCCGCGCGGGCCTGCTTGATCTTCTCCTGGTTCGCCTCGTTGAGCTCGATTCCGTACATCGCGAAGAGGACGTCACCCGGCTGCATGCCGCCGGCCTCGGCCGGGCTTCCCGGTACGACCTTCGTGATGGACCAGCCGGAACCTTCCTCGGCCTGCTCCATTTCGATGCCGACCCAACCACTGTCCTTCATCTTCTTGGCCATGTAGTCGAGGCATTCCTGGGTCGACGATTCGCACTTCGCGACGGGCTTTTCTCCGGCGAAGGCGGACACGCCGATGGCGAGTACGGCAGCGGCCATGGCGAGAGACTTCAGATAACGCATCGCGGATCTCCTATCGAGGCCGGGGGTGCCGGCCAGGTCCCGTCTTGGAGCGGGACGGTTCATGGGGAAGAGACCGGCATCTCGTCCTCGCACCGATACCAAGGTACGAGAGGGCGAGGTAAAAGTGATCTCGACGGAAGTAAAAAGATGTCAAAAACGTAACCGTTTCGTAAGGGCCGGGAGTGCGTGGGCTGCGGGCCGGGGCCGCGGGTCGGTCCGTAGGCGCGTCGATCTCGAGGTACGGGCTATAATAAGGATCCGCTTTGGGGGACCCGAGGAGCCGAAACTTGCACCTGTTCCGCACTGACCGACTCTGGATCGCGTTCCTCGTCGCGCTCGTGCCCCTCGTCGTCCTGCTCGTCTTCCAGTATGCCTGGCTCCGTCGCTACGAAGAGCTCTCGACGATGGCGTTCGAGGCCAGCGTGGCGGGAGCGATCGCGGCCGTTCGCACCGACGTCGAGCAGAGATACCGGAACCTCGGCGAGGAGCTCCTCACCTTCGCGGAGGCGGACCTCGCGAGCGACGGGTACGAACGGATCCGGAAACGGTGGATGGAGATGCAGGGCCCCGAAGTCCGTCGGCTCTTCCTCGCGGACTATCGCGGCGCGCCCTTCGGACGGTTCCTCTACTACAACCCCGACACGGGTAGCCTCGAGCAGGCGTTCGCTTCCTCCGAAGCGCTCGCGGTGATCGTGGCCTGTTCGCCCTTCCAGATCATCCGCTCCCAACCACAGCCGATGAGATCGACCGAGCTCGTCTCCGACGCGAGCGATCCGTCCTACGACATCCTCGTCCGACCCATCGTGGATGCCGACGGAATCGTCGTTGCCGTCGCGGGCGCGATCCTGGACGAGACGACGTTCCAGAAGGACGTGCTCCCTGCCATCGTGGCCCACGTTCTCCCCGTCTCGAGCGATGCACCGAAGGAAGGGATCGCTCTACGGGTCGAAGACGCGAACGGAGTGTGCCTCTTCGGGCCCGAGGACGTCGGGGGAGCGGTTCCGATCCGCACCGGACGGTTCTCCTTCGTCTTCACGGACTGGGCCATCTCTCTCTACAGCCTCGGCCCGTCCCCCCTCGTGTGGGAGAGGACCGAGCTCCGCTTCTCGGTCGTGCTGTCGGCCGTCCTCGCGCTCGTACTGCTCGCGGGCGTGCTTCTCGCGCTGCAGGCGGCGAAGCGGGAGATGCGTGTCTCCCAGATGAAGGCGGACTTCGTGTCGAACGTGTCGCACGAACTAAGGACGCCGGTCGCTTCGATCCGCGTGTTCGCGGACCTCCTTCGTTCCGGGCGGGTCGGCGCTCCGGAGAAGATCGTCGAGTACGGAGAGAGGATCGAAGCCGAGAGTCGTCGCCTCTCCAACCTGATCGAGAAGATCCTCGAGTTCAGCCGGATGGAGTCCGGCCAGAAGACCTACACGTTCGTGCCGATGAACGTCGTCGACATCGTGACGCGCGCGGTCGAGAGCTTTGGCCACCGTCCCGTCTCGGAAGGGTTCGACGTTCGGATCGAGCCGTCAGAAGGAGCCGTTCCGGAGATCATCGGCGACGCGGACGCACTCTCCCAGGCGATCGACAACCTGCTCGAGAACGCCGCGAAGTACTCGCGTGACCGGAAGGAGATCCGGGTGCGCGTGTCCGCGAGTCCGCGGGGCGGGGCGAACGACGGGGTCGTGCGCATCGAAGTCCAGGACTACGGCATCGGGATCGAGCCCTCGGAGCAGAAGCGGATCTTCGAACGGTTCCACCGCGTGCCGACGCACGGCGTGCACGACGTCAAGGGAAGCGGTCTCGGACTCTCCATCGTGCAGGAGATCGTGAGGGTGCACGGCGGACACGCGCGTGTGGAGAGCGAACCCGGTGCTGGCAGCAAGTTCCGGATCGAGCTACCGTTTGCGGGGCCGGAGAAGGAGTCCACATGAACGCCAAGCCGAGCGGTGCGCGCCGGCCCGATTCCGGGCCCCACGACCGGCATGCGCGTCGAGTTCTCGTGGTAGAGGACGACGACGCCATGGCCACGGCGCTCCGTGACGGATTCGAGCTGGAAGGCTACGACGTCCGGATCGAACGGGACGGCGAGTCCGGGCTCGCCGCGATTCGCGAGGATCCGCCCGACGTGGTGCTGCTCGACGTCATGCTGCCGCGGAAGAGCGGCCTCGACGTCCTGAAGGAACTCCGCGGCGAAGGCACCGAATTGCCGATCCTGATGCTCACCGCGAAAGGGCAGGAGATCGACAAGGTCCTCGGCCTCAAACTCGGCGCGGACGACTACGTGACGAAGCCGTTCGGATTCCTCGAACTCCTCGCGCGCGTGGAGGCTCTCCTCCGCCGCACCGGGCCACGCAAGAAGGCGGCCGGCGAGTTCGTCTTCGGGGACGTGCGCGTAGAGATGGCGACGCAGTCCGTGTGGAAGGGAAAGGAACGCCTCGACCTGTCGCCGCGCGAGTTCGAACTCCTCCGCTACCTGATCGAACACCGCGGGAAGGTGGTGCGGAGGGAAGAGCTGCTCGACGCCGTGTGGGGCTACGACCGCGCGCCGCTCACGCGAACGATCGACGTCCACGTCGCGAAGCTCCGGAGAAAGGTCGAGGACGATCCGGGGAATCCGGCGTTCATCATGACCGTGCACCGCGTGGGGTACCGGTTCCTGGGGTGAGGTCGCTCACCCCTGCTGCTCGCGGAACCACGCGGGGAGTTCCGCAATCGAATCCAGCACATGATCCGGGGACGCCGCACGGGTGAGATCCTCCGGGCGGAACTTGCCGGTCCGGACGAGGACCCCGGTCGCGCCGGCGCGCTGCGCGCCGAGCACGTCGCTCTCGATGTCGTCGCCGACCATCGCGATCTCGGGGACGGTGAGGCCGATGAGGTTCGCGGCGCGCTCGAAGTAGTTCGGTGACGGCTTTCCGACCAGAGTCGCCTCGACTCCGGCCGCGGCCTCGAGCCCGAGGATGAACGGGCCCGCGTCGAGGGAGAGGCCGTCAGACGCACGCCAGTAGAGGTTCCTCTGCACCGCGACGAGCTCGGCCCCGTTCATGAGCTGACGGAACGCGGCGTTGAGGATGTCGTAGCTCCACTCGTCGCCCAGGTCGCCGACGAGAACGGCCTGACACGTGACGTCGGGGCTGAGTGGCAGCCGGGGATCGACGAGGTCGAACCCTGTGAGGTCCTCCAGAGTCTCCCGCGCGACGCAGGCGAGGATCCGCTCGACGCCTTTGGACGCCAGCCACGAGGCGGCCGCGATCGGCGCGGTGTACACGCGGTCCGCGGGAAGGGGCAGTCCCATCCGTTCGAGCTTCGCGAGGAGGGACCGTCGGGGCCGCCGCGTCATGTTCGTGGCGAACAGCGTCGGGATCCCCGCTGCGTCCAGCGCGGCGATCGCGTCCGCGGCGCCGGGGAGGAGGGAGTCGCCGACGAAGATCGTGCCGTCGAGGTCGAGCAGGAGTCCGCGCGGTTTCATGGGCCCAGGATACGGCACGTCCGGCCCGCTGAAAATGCCCCGCCCATGCCCGCCGGACGCTATGCTCCCCGGCATGAATACATTCGATACTTTGAACGGCCACCGCTCGATCCGGAAGTACCTCGGCGATCCGATTCCGGAAGAAGACCTGGACCGGATCCTCCACGCCGCGACCCGCGCGTCGAGCAGCGGGAACATGCAGACCTACAGCATGATCGTGACGACGGATCCCGAGCGGAAGAAGACGCTCTGGAAGCTCCACTTCGAGCAGGACATGATCCTCCAGGCGCCGCTCCTCCTCACGTTCGTCGTGGATTGGCACCGGATGAACCGCTGGTGTCGTCTCTCCGGAACGGAGCCCGGCTACGGCAACTTCCTCTCCTTCCTCGTCGGATTCTCGGACGCATTCATCGCCGCGCAGAACGCCGCGCTCGCCGCGGAGGCGATGGGCTACGGCATCTGCTACATGGGGACGACGCTCTCGGCGGGAGTGGAGATCGCGAAGTTCCTGGAACTCCCCGAGTCCGTCTATCCCGCCACGACCCTCGTGATCGGAAAGCCCGACGAAGCCCCTGACCTCCGCGCGCGGCTTCCGATCGAGGGGCTCGTGCATCGCGAGACGTACCAGGTGCCGAGCGACGCGGAGGTCCTGAAGACCTACGAGAAGCGCGAAGTCGAAGGGTGGAAGCGGTACATGTCCTTTCCGGACCTCGCGGCGCTCATCGAGAAGTCCGGCGTGAAGAACCTCGCCGAGGTGTACACCACGCTCAAGTACACGAAGGACGAGAACGAGGAGATCTCGCGCGAACTCATGGAACTCCTCGCGGAGGCCGGGTTCCTGTCGCATGGTGACGGGTGACCCTACGGCCGGTCCCGCGGACGGTTGCGCAGACGACCCTGCACACGGTCCCGCAGCGGCCTCCGCAGACGGCCCCGTAGTCGACCCCACAGAAAGGTCTTGAGTTTGGTAGGTGCTCTGCCGAACAATGGTCGTTATCCATGCGTAACTTCCTGCTACCGATACTCGCGATCTGGGCGATCGTGGCGAGCCCGGGACTCTGCGTCGCCGGTGTCCTCGAACACCTCTGCGCCGGTTGCCCCGAAACGGTGGCCTGTGACCACGAGGACGACTGTGCGGTCGATCCGTGCGTGGACTCGGCCGTTCGTCCCGTCGTCGGTGCGGATGTCGGTGTACTCGCGCCGATCGTCGCGCTCGTACAGACCTATGTGTCGGTCGAGTTCGACGTGGTGCAGCACGAAGCGCGTGGCATCGATCCCTTCCCCCCCGAACGGAAGAAGCTCTCACAACTCGAGAGCGATCTCCCTCTCCTCAATTGAATCCCGTTCCCTAGGCGAGATCTTTCGAGTCACGCGACACCTTTGGTAGCGCGCGGAGATGTCGTGACGTGTTGCGCGTGGACCTCGTGCTTTGTCGCGCGTGGACACGTCGTGCCTGGTCGCGCGCGTGGTCCCGTGCCGCGTAGCTGCGTCCGATACCAATCAACTTGGGAAACGAGGACATGAGAAGAGAACGAAGGCGGCGGTTCCACACCGCCGGCTGGCTCGCTGTGGCTGCGTCGGCCATCGTCGGCGGTGTCGGCGTTGCCGATGCGGATGGGAATGCCGACGCGGCGAGCGTCAGCGACACGGCCAGTATTGCCGACGCGTCCATGACCAGCGATGCCGAGAGCAGCGCCGATGCGGCGACCACGGCCGGCGCGACCAGCACAGCCGATGTCACCAGCAATGCTGGTCCCACCGGTCCATTGACGCTGGACGATGCCCTGTCCTGGGCCTTGTCCCGGGATCCAGGGCTCGAGGCGCTACGGCTCGAAGCGTCGGCCGTCGAAGCGGAAGCGATCGGCCTGGATGTGAGGCCGAATCCGGAACTCGGCCTCGAGCTCGAGAACTTCGCCGGATCCGGTGGAGCGCACGGCCTGGGCGGAGCGGAAGCGACGCTCTCTCTTTCCCAGCCGATCGAACGCGGCGGCAAGCGAAGCAAACGCAGAGCGGTCGGTGACCACGAGACGAACCTGGCGCTCCTGGACTATGGGATCGCCCGCGCGGAACGGGCGGCGGCGACGAAGACGTCGTTCATCGCCGCCCTCGCCGCGCGGGAACAGGTCGCGTTGTCGGAGGAGCTCGTCCAGGTGGCGGAGGAGATGCTCGCATCCATCTCGCGCCGCGTGCAGGCGGGCTCGAGTTCCCGGATCGAGGAGAGTCGGGCCCGGGTCGAACTCGAGATCTCGAGGATCGACCTCGAGGAAGCACGGCGCGAGTACGAGGCCGCGCGGACGCGTCTGGCCTCGAACTGGGGCGGGCCTGTGACGCCTGCATCGTTCCAAGTGGTCGGGTCCCTGGAGTCGGTCGCGCCTCTGCCGGACCTCGAGGAACTGGTCGCCGGTCTCGACCGGAGTCCGATGCTGATGCGTTGGGACGCGGAAGCCGAACGACGTCAGGCGGTGCTCGAACTCGAACGCGCGATGGCGCGCGCGGATCTCACGATCGGTTCCGGCGTCCGCTACTCCGCCGACGGCGACGACGTCTCGCTGCTCGTCGGCATCGGAATGCCACTCGCGATCTTCGACAAGAACCGCGGGGCGGGGATCGCGGCCGAACGTCGGATCGAGAGCGTGGCGGCGGAACGCGCGGCGGAGCGAAACCATGCGGCGACGCAGCTCGCGGAACGTCATCACGACCTCGCAGCTACGTATCGAGAGATGGACGCGCTCTCGGAACGGGCGCTACCCGAAGCAGACGCGGCGTTCTCCGCGGCCCGGGAGGCGTTCCTGCGCGGGGCGGTGCGACTGACCGATGTGCTGGACAGCGAACGACTCCTCTTCGAGCTGCGAAGCCGCCACGTCGCGGTGGCCGCTGCCTACCAGACGGCATACACGGAAATCCAACGGCTACTCGGCGCTCCCGTCGATCGAGAGCTCGGTGCGGAAGGCGGACAGCCCGCCGGTAACGGGATGGGAGGGACACGATGAGCACTCGAAACGGGAAGCGTGGAGTAGGCAATCGCGGAGCGGCGCTGTCGATGCGCTGGGTCCTGGCCGGGGGCGCCCTGTTCGTGATCGCCGCGACGCTGGTCGCGACAGGCGTGCGGAGCGGCAACGCGGCGGAGTCCCACGCGGAGGACGTCGACCACACCGGTCACGATCACGACTCCGATCAGGATGCGGGCGTCGCCGGCGTGGGTCATGACGACCACGATGACCACGACGGTCACGACCACGGGGACGACGTCGCCGGCACCGACGCGGGCCACGACGATCACGAAGGCCACGACCACGACGCGGACACGGGCCAAGACGACCACGCCGGTCACGACCACGCCGCAGACGCCGGTCACGACGATCACGCCGGCCACGACCATGACGCCGACGCGGACGACCACGAAGGCCACGACCACGACGCCGACGCGGACGACCACGACGACCACGATGACCACGTCGACCTCGTCCCCCTCACGCCCGCGGAGATCGCCGAGTTCGGCGTGATCGTCGACACCGCGGGCCCCGGCGTGATCGAGCAGACGCTCGAAGTCCCAGGAGAGGTCCGTCCCAACGACGACCGTCTCGCGCACATCGTTCCCCGGTTCTCCGGGATCGTGACCGACGTGCGGGTCGGGATCGGTGACTACGTGAGGCAGGGGCAGGTGCTCGCGATCATCGAGAGTGACGAGAGCCTCGCGCCGTTCGAGGTGAAGACGCTGCTCTCGGGAACGGTGATCGGCAAGCACATCACGCTCGGCGAGGCGGCGTCCCGGGACCGGGACACGTTCGTGATCGCGGATCTCTCGACCGTGTGGATCGACCTCACGGTCTACCAGCGTGATCTCGAACGCGTGCGCGTGGGCCAGGAAGTCGTGCTCCTACGCGGACACCAGGAGGCGAGCGAGCGGGGGACGATCAGCTACGTCACACCGATCGTGGACGAGCGGACGCGGACCGCAACCGCCCGCGTCGTCCTCCGGAACCACGAACAGGAGTGGCGGCCCGGGATGTTCGTGACGGGGCAGATCCGGGTGGAGAGCGAGGACGTCGCACTCGCCATTCCGACGACGGCGGTGCATCGCGTCGAAGGCCGATCGGCGGTCTTCCTCGAGAGCCCGGAAGGCTTCGCTCCCGTGCCGGTCGAACTGGGACGAACCGGAAGAGGTGTCGTCGAAGTGCTCTCCGGCCTCCATCCGGGCGACCGTTACGTCAGCGACGGCGGGTTCACACTCAAGGCGGAGCTGGAGAAGGGCTCCTTCGGCCACGGACACGCGCACTAGCACATTGCGCAACGCCCTCTCGTCCCGGGACGCCGAGTGTCGGCGTCGACCGAACGCGAACCCCTTGGCGCATGGCCGCCCCGCACGCGCGGGGTTGACTCCGCTACCGGCAAGGAGCCTTCGATGATTCAGCCGATCGTACGGTTCGCCCTCGCGAACCGACTCCTCATGGCGGTACTCGCCGTCCTCCTCATGGGCGGCGGATACCTCACGTACCTCCGCCTTCCGGTCGACGCGTTCCCCGACGTCTCGCCGAACCTGGTGCAGGTGTTCACCGTCACCGAAGGGCTCGCGCCGGAAGAGGTCGAGACGTTCGTGACCTATCCGGTGGAAGTCGCGATGACGGGGCTTCCGGGCGTGACGAAGGTCCGGTCCGTCTCGAACTTCGGGCTCTCCGTGGTGAACGTCTACTTCGAGGACGGGATGGACATCTACTTCGCCCGCCAGCTCGTGGGCGAACGACTGCAGGAAGCGCGCGAGCAGATCCCGGAAGGGTTCGGCGAGCCGGAGATGGGACCGATCTCCACCGGGATGGGGCTCGTGCTCTTCTACTACCTGGAAGACACGACCGGGAAGCACTCGCTGGAGGAGCTTCGCTCGATCCAGGACTGGATCGTGAAGTTCCACCTCCAGACCGTGCCCGGTGTCACCGAAGTGCTCGGGATCGGCGGGTATGAGAAGCAGTACCACGTCGTCGTCCATCCGGAGGAACTCCAGCGGTTCGACCTCACGCTCGGCGAACTCATCGAGCGGATCCACGCGAACAACAAGAACGTCGGTGCGCAGTTCATCGAGAAGAACGCGGAGGAACTGGTCGTCCGCTCCGTCGGACTCGCGACGAGCATGGAGGATCTACGCTCGATCGTGGTGATGACCGACGACGGCCGCCCGATCTTCCTGTCGGACGTCGCGGACGTGGAGGTGGGCGGCGCGCTCCGCCGTGGACTCCAGACCCGGAACGGATCCGGGGAAGTCGTCGCGGGCATGGTCATCAAGCTGTTCGGGACGAACTCGTCGAGCGTGATCGAGCGGATCGAGGAACGGCTCGCCGAGATCAACGACATCCTTCCCGAGGGCGTCCGGATCGTCCCCTACTACGAGCAGAAGACGCTCGTCTCCTCATCGATGCGGACGGTGACGAACGCGCTCGTCCAGGGCGTCGTCCTCGTCTCCGTGATCCTGCTCGCGTTCATGGGCGGCCTGCGCCCGAGCCTCGTCGTCGCGATCTCGATCCCGTTCTCCGTTCTCTTCGCGTTCCTCCTCATGGGCCGGTTTGGGATCTCCGCGAACCTCATGTCCCTCGGCGGGCTCGCGATCGCGATCGGCATGATGGTGGACGGGACGATCGTGATGGTGGAGAACATGGACCGGCGCCTGAAGCAGGCGCTACCCGAAGAGTCCAAGCTCCAGGTGATCGCGCACGCGTGCCTCGAAGTGGGGCGCCCGATCGTCTTCGCGATCTCGATCATCATCCTCGTGTTCCTGCCGCTCTTCACGCTCCAGGGCGTGGAGGGGAAGACGTTCCGTCCGCTCGCCTACACGGTCGCGCTCGGGATGGCCGGGTCGCTCCTCTTCGCGCTGGCGCTGGCACCGGTACTTGGGAGCCTGGTGTTGTCGCGTGGCCGGGGACGGCGTGGTGTGGCTTCGAAAAGTGCGGGCCATGAGGAGCACGGCAACAGGGCCGATCACGCTGATGACGCAGGGCGCGCCGCTGACGCTCCGGGCTCCGCCGTGGCCGCGGATCGCACGGCCTCTCACGCGGACGCCCCCGACAACGAAGCCTGGATCGTCCGCGCCCTGCTCCGTCCCTATCGCCCGATCGTGACGTTCTTCGTCCACCACCGTTGGCTCTCCGTCGCGCTCGCCGCTGTCCTCCTCGTGTGCGGCGCGGCGGTCTTCCCGCGGCTCGGCTCGGAGTTCACGCCAAAGCTCAAGGAGGGGACGATCGTCGTTCGGCTCTCGATGGCGCCGTCGATCGCGCTCGTCGAGAGCACGCGGCTCACGCAGATCGTCGAGCGACGGCTGCTCGAGATCCCCGAGGTGTCCGAGGTCGTGACCCGGCTCGGACGGGGGGAGGTCGGTGCGCACGCGGATCCGATCAACAGCGCGGAGATGTTCGTGCTCCTCCAGCCGAAGTCGGAATGGCGGACCGCGCGTACGCAGGAGGACATCGAGGAACTCATCCGGGACGAACTCGGCAACGTTCCCGGCGTGATGGTGAACCTCACCCAGCCGATCGAGATGACGGTCGACGAACTCCTCGAAGGTGTGCGCGCCGAACTCGCGATCAAGATCTTCGGCGACGATCTCGACACGCTGAAGGAACACGCGGACGAAGTCGCGGCCGTCGTGAGAGAAGTGAGAGGCGCCGCGGACATCCAGGTCGATCAGGTGGGAGGCGCGCCGCAGCTCCTGATCCGCGTCGACCGCCAGGCGATCGCGCGCTACGGGATCAACGTGGCGGACGTGCAGGAAGTGATCCACGCCGCCGTGGGTGGCGAGGTCGCGGGCCAGGTGTTCGAGGGCGTTCGTCGCTACGACATCCTCGTCCGCTACGAGCCGCGGGCGCGCGAGACCGAGGCGGCGATCCGGGACATCCTCGTGAGCGGTCCGGATGGGCTCAAGGTTCCGCTCGATGAACTCGTCACGGTCTCCGAGATCGTCGGGCCGAGGCAGATCACGCGGGAGGACAACCAGCGGTTCATCACGATCCAGTGCAACGTGCTCGGGAGGGACATCGGCACGTTCGTCGAAGAGGCGCAGCAGTCGATCGACGCCGCGGTGGAGCTGCCGCCGGGCTATCGCCTCACCTGGGGCGGTCAGTTCCGTCTGCAGCAGGAGGCGAACAAGCGGCTCGCGGTGGTGGTGCCGATCACACTCGTGGCCGTGTTCCTGCTCCTCTTCACGAGCTTTCAGTCCGTGCGGAACGCGTTCCTCATCCTGCTCAACATTCCGCTCGCGCTGGTCGGCGGCATCGTCGCGCTCTGGATGTCCGGGCAGAACCTCTCCGTACCCGCGTCGGTCGGGTTCATCGCACTCTTCGGCATCGCTCTCGAGAACGGGATGGTGCTCGTGACCTACCTCAACCAACTCGTGGGGGACGGCATTCCGATCGGCCGCGCCTCGGTACAGGGCGCGTGCCTTCGCCTCCGGCCGGTGCTGATGACCGCACTCACGACGGCACTCGGACTCATTCCTCTGCTCCTCGCCACGGGAACCGGGAGCGAAGTGCAGAAGCCGCTCGCGACGGTGGTGCTGGGTGGGCTCGTCACCTCGACGATCCTCACCCTGCTCGTGATCCCGAGCCTGTACAAGTGGTTCGCCCCGGGGACAGGCCGGAGCCAACCTAGTACGAGCTGAAGTCGTTGCCCTCCGGTGGGACCGGACGAACGACCAGGGGCGTGGGGTCGGACTGGGAGTATACTACGTGCGGCGGCGCAGACGGCTGTGTGGCTGAGACGAGTGTGCACGTGGTCCTGATCCGATCGCAGGAGACGAAGGAGGCTGAGGTGTCGAGGACCCCCCTGTACGTGTTCGCGGGCCTCTTGGTCGTCGGCTCAGCTGCGGCGAGCGAACCCCGAGGCTCGCTCGGGCCGGGAGAAGGCATCGTCGCCCGAGGCGGCGAACCGACCGGCTGCGGGACGCTCGTGATGAACGCCGACGCGAGCTACGAGAACGCATACAACTGGCAGTATGGAGGTGTGTCGCGTCCGTACTACGGCGCCATGGCGGAGTGCTACGACGGTCCGGTGAGCGTGTGCTCGATCATTCTCGACGCGACCGGGTTTGGCATCCCCGAGGATTCGTTCGTAGACCTCTACGTCTGGCGGGATGACAACGCGCTACCGGGCGAAGTCGTCGCAGTGGTGCCCGATGTGTTCGTCGGACCATTCCCATTGTGGCCGGACGTCGCGAGGTACGTCTTCGACGTGCCGGACGTCGAGTGTCTCGATCGCGCGTGGGTGGGCTACTGGCCGGTCCCCCCTCCCGGTGGGCAAGCGTACTGGTTCATCGGCGCCGATCTCGACGGTCCGGGTGGTTGTGCGATGACGAACATCGCTCCCGGGATCGGCTATCCGACGGGCTGGCAGAGTGTGTCGGTGGCATGGGGACCGACGCAGGCCCTCGGAATCGGCGCCGAGGTCATCCCGTGCGATCCCGTGCCGACGATGGAATCGAGCTGGGGCCGGGTGAAGTCGCTCTACCGGTAGCGGGAGAGGGCCCCTCAGTCCGCTTCGAAGCTCACCACGGTCTTCCGGATGAGATCCGGGTCCATGTGCTCTTCCATCCCCGCGTGGAACTCGACCGAGTAGGTCTCGTCCTCGTAGGGAACGACGGCGACCCAGTCGATCGAGGAGAGATCGCCCTTGTAGAACTGGCGGATCTCCCAGGCGAACGCGTCGTGTCCGTCGATCTCGACTTCCTCGACCGGCCCGTAGTCGAGTCCGCTCGGCGATCCGGGCTTCCGGCCCCAGCGCTGCTCGTGGGCGGCGCGCGCGGCGTAGATCGCGTCTTCCGGAATCTGTCCGGCGTAGGTCGTGATCATGATCGAGCTGTGGTCGTCGCGCGAGTTCATCGCGAACCAACCCGACTGATCGAGCGGCTGCGCGTCGAGGAACACCTTCCGCGCTGCCGATGCGTTCGCGTCGAAGGCGAACCCCTTCGGGACGTCCTGCACGTTCGGCCCCGGACGGTCCGGGCCGGAGCACGCGGCCGAGACGAGCGCGAGGCCGAGCGCGGCGAATGCGGTCATGGCGATGGTACGCGAAGAGTGGTGTGTCGCCCGAGTGCGCGAAGAGTGGTGCGTTGCCCGAGCGTGCGACGTGCGGCGCGTCACCTGTGCGTGCGAGGTGCGGTGCGTCGCTTGTGCGGGCGGCGCGGAGATCCGTGTGCGGCTCATCGGTTTCCCTCCCCGAAACTGGAGGCACGAGCATGTGCCCCCTCCGTCTGCGTGGGTCGCGAGTGCGCCCGGGAGCCCGACGCCGAGAAGGTTCATCGAGGTAGTTGCGGAGAAGCGTCGCCCGCGGGCCGAACTCTATATCGGCTGATCGACATGTGACCTCAAGGGAGGGTGCCGCAATGCTCGACCGTGCGTTCCGTTGGCGTCTGGCCGTGATGGCCTCCGGACTGGTGATCGCCATCGTGGCGTTGTCCGTGGGGATGTTCTCGCCCAAGAAGGCGATCATCATCGACTACGGGATCCTGGGAGAAGACGCCGTGGGTGCCGAGGTCTTCATCGACGACGAGCTGGCCGGGCGGCTGGAAGCCCTTACGGCAGCGACACGTACGGGGTTCGAGGTCGAGGAGGGGGCCCACGTCGTCCGGATCGAGCATCCTTATTATGGATGTGAGCCGGTGCGGGTGGAGACCCAGGCTTCGAGGTCCTCCATCTACCTCCGGATGGACATCGCCGAGTTCTACGACAAGGCGACGGGCGAGAGCGAGGCGCGGATCGTCTTCGACTGGTAGGTTTCGCGGCGGTGCCCCCGCCGGGCGGTCAGCGGACCATGCTTCGCCTGACCGCTCACGCTGCCGGGGCCGAAGCGCCGGCGGCGCACGTGGTTGTGCGCCCGTAAAGCCGCGGAGTCCGTCCGCCGTTCCCTCGGCAGCCCTTGCAAGGCGTCGTAGCATCTACACGTGGCGCGGGTGCCCCGCCGCGCGGAACGAAGCTTCGTAGCTGATCGACTGAACCCGCCATCTCTCCTTCTTCCATCGACTTGCATTACTCGGCTTCGGGCCGGCGCTCCCGTTGGCACGCCATCTGCGTTACGTCTCTTCGGAACCGAACTCCACGACGCCGCACGAGGGAACCGTGACGGCGCAGGTGGGGAGGAGGAGGGAGAGATGTTGTTCACGCTCGCACTGATCTTCATGACTGCCTGGATCCTGGGACTGGTCACGGGATACGCGTTCGGTGGACTCCTCCACTTCCTTCTCCTCCTCGCCTTCGTGGCCATGATCGTGAGGGTTCTTCACCGAAGGACGACGTAGTCGGGCCGGAGTGCCTGCTGCCTTCGTCCGACGTGAAGAACTCTCGCTTCCAAGGAAAGGAGACACACCATGAACACCAAGAACCATCTGCTCTCCGCCGGTTCGCTCATGAGCGACAAGGTGAAGAACATGGAGGGCGAGGATCTCGGCAAGCTCGAGGAACTCATGCTCGATACCTCGAACGGCAGGATCGCCTACGGCGTTCTCTCCTTCGGCGGTTTCCTCGGCATGGGCGACAAGCTCTTCGCCGTGCCGTGGACGGCGCTCACCGTCGACCGGAACGAGAAGTGCCTCCGTCTCGACTGTGACAAGAACGCGCTCGAGGACGCGCCGGGCTTCAACAAGGACAGCTGGCCCGACATGGCGGACCCCGCGTGGTTCGTCCCGGTCCACTCCTACTACAAGCAGCCGCATCCGGTGATGTGATCCAAGCGGATGCATGAGAAATCGGATCGCCGTTCTGGATGTGATGAGCATCCGGAGAACGATGCGGACTGCATCGGGAGTGCCCGGTGATCCGAGGAGAGAGGGCGGCGGCGGGCCGTCCTCTCTCGTTTCCTGCGTGGGCGTCAGGGCCTCTCTCACGGATTCGGCGCGAACGTCACTCTCTCCGTCGGCAGATGTGGCCGCAGGTCACGGATCGGCCCGACGATCTCGAGTCCCGGCCTTGCCGCGGCGATCGTGAGCATGCTGTCCACGACCAGATGATGGATGTACTCGTCCGGATCGAGACCCAGGTCCAGCGCCTCGCGGCTGAGGGCGGTGACGCACTCCGTGTCCGCAATCATTGCATCCAAGTGGAGTGCGTGCGCTGGAGTCGACTGACGGAACTGGATCGTCATCGTACTGCTGAGGAGGATGTCCATGACGCCCGGGCCTGCGTGCAGGAACTCGTCGACCTCGTAGGCGGTCACGGTCTGCCACTCGAGCCTTCCGTTGATCCACGCGAGGCATCGGGCGGCGAAGTAGATCTCAGGCTCGGCAGGTCCGTACGGTTCCGGACCTGCGATCCGGAAGGTCGGATCGATATCCGTCCAGGGCGGGAAGACGTACGTTCCTCTCCACGGAAAGTCGAAACACGCGAGGAAGTTCGAACTGGTGCCGCGTGTGCGCGCGACGTCTCTGATTGCCGAGTTCGCCCCCGCGCCCGTGAGCCACACCTGCCGTTTCGTTCCGTCCAGTGACGTCGTGAACTTGAACCGGTCGTTGATGTGGCCCGCGTGGTACATGCGGGAGACTTCGGTGACCGAGTCCTGCGTCAGCTCGTACGCGCGCAGCACTCCGGTGATCCAGTTCGCGTAGTCGAGGAGGATGAGTTCCGGATGGGTCGGATCCGGCGGGACGAGGGATCCGATCCATGTTTGCGTGACCCAGGCCCGCGGGTACTCGTCATCGAGCCGGTACGGTGAATCCCCGACCGGATCGATCACGGCGAGCACGCGACCCTGCTTGTTCCAGACGAACGCGTGGGAATCCTTGTCCTTGTGGGCGCCGGACCAGGACGCGATGAGCCAGTTCTTCCTGTCTTCGGTTGGATGGAGGATCCAGGCCTCCACGTCGAGTGTGACCGGGGGATCGAGTCCGGAACCGTGAACGTGCGCGTGAAGTCACTGAACTCGAGAACCACGGACCGTCCGACGGTGCGCACCGAGTTCGGGATCTGCTGCGACTTCGACCACTCACCCCAGCCGACATAGCCGGCCACGGCAACGAGGAAGCCGATCGCCGCCGCCCCGGCCCAGCGGAGAACGTCGGCTGACCGAAGTGAGGCGATGGATCCTGTCCAGCTCGCGAAGCCTTCGTCCATCGAAGACGGGCGTTGCTTCGGTTCAGAGTTCACGCAGCCTGCGATGAGTCGCTCCAGCCGGAGAGAGGCAGGGCCGGGCAGCTCCGTACCGGACGGGGCCGGTTCCATGGGCGTGCTCTAGCTGTCCTGCGTTCGCTCGCGACTCCCTCTCGATCCGTTCTGCGGTGGGAAGAGGTCTTCGAGCAAACGCCCGAACGTCCAGATGTCGGAGAGCTGCGTTCCGTTGCCCTCCGGTGCGATGTATCCGGGCGTTCCGATCCGGCGGGAATGTCGAGGGGCGTGCCTCGCGTCCGAACCTTCGGCCGCGCTCGATGTCGGGTCGGGAGAGCATACGAAGCCGTCGGACTCGGAGTTCGAACCAGGATGCGCCGCTGCCCGCGCCGCCTCGGCATCCGACGCTTCCGATGCCTCGACGAGGGCGGCGATGCCGAAGTCGAGGATGCGGGGGACGCCGCCCCTCTCGACCATCACGTTCGCGGGTATGAGGTCCCGGTGGATGATTCCCTGCGCGTGGATGTCGGCGAGACCGTTTGCGATCCCGCGGGCTAGCGCGAGACGCGCCCGTCCGCTCAGCGCGTTCGTGTTGACGTAGTCCCGAAGGGTGAGGCCCTCGACGAGATCCATGACGAGGAACGGGACGCCCTCGTGATAGTCGAAGTCGACGATCGCCGCGACGTTGGGAGACTTCACCCGCGCGAGCCGTTGTGCCTCCGCGTTGAGGTGGGTCTTCGCGCTCGCGAGCCACTTCGTTGCGTCGAGGAGATCCCGCTCGGTGGACAGAGCACTTTGATCGCTCGTTCCAGCTCGGGAAGTTCCGGATGACACGCGCGGTAGACGACGCCCATGCCGCCCTGCCCCAGCACCTCGGGCAGCTTGTAGCGGCCGAGCATTGCCAGTGGGTCGAAGGGCGGACGGCCGCCGCCTCCTCCGCCCAGTGATGGTTCGGAGAGGGAGGCGGGACACCGAGGATGCCTCTGTTCTCCCGATCGAACTCGAGGCGTTCACGGAGTTCGGCTCGGATCTCCTTGTCTGTGATCTTCTCTAGGTGCCGTTCCTGTTGCTCGAGGTCGAGGAGACGAAGCTCCAGGAAGAGTTCCAGGAGCTCGTCGGGGAGGTGGTCCATCGAGCCTCCGGTGTCGAGCTGTCAGGCCATCCGTTTGGCCAACCAGTAGCGTCCGTCCGCCCAGTCCTTCTGGACCTGGCGCACGGTGATTCCGAGCTCATGTGCGACGTCGAACTGCTCGGCCTGCGAAAAGAGAATCATCTCCATCACGTCCGACTGCCGCACGCCCATCAAGCCCCTGGTTCGGAGCTCCTGGAGCAGGCGGTCGATGTCGAGGATCGTATCGAGTTCGATCTCGGTATAGTCGCGGAACACGACCCACGCGGGCGGCACCTGGGACCCGTCCCGCTTCAGTGCCTTCCTCTTCCTCGCTTCCTCGATGAGAACGCGACGCATCGTTCGTGCGAACAGCCTCTTTGCATACTCGGCGCCCTTCCATCGGATCGGGTTCGAGGCGGCCTGGAGACGTCGATACGCGTCATGGAGCAGGGCGGTCGGCTGGATCGTCCTCTCCTCACCCTCCTGCCACATGATCCGGTGCGCGACATCACGCAGGTCGTCGTAGAGGTAGTCGACGACCGCATTGATCGTCGGTTCGTTCTCGGCCTTCAAGGCCTCGATTCCTTCCCAGAACTCGGGGTCGTTCGAGAGACGATCTTCCATGGAGTTTTTCCCCCAACGCAAAGAAACCTGGTAGGTGAGCGAGGCGGAATACGCAGTCAGTTCGTGGAGGCCCCCCGGACGGCCTTCGATCCTTGCGGAGGGATCGTGTCCGGGAGCCAAACGCGCGACACGAACCATAGGTCTTCAACATACAAGAGGGGGGTTGGTGATGTCACGTATCACCTCTGCCTTGGTTGCTTTTGTGCTCATCGGAACGACTGCAGTGGTTGCGGATGCCTGGACCGTGACCGTGGACTCGAGGGACAACGCGATCGATCTCTGTGCATCTTCATTCAACAACGATGCAGCCACCGTGGCGCTGCCCTGGTATAGGGGGATTCCCTATACCGTGTCGATGTCTTCGGCACAGGCACCCGTCTACTTCGACAGCAGTCATCTCGGATCGTTCCAGGGAGTGCACCTGGACGGCATCATCGGGACGACCGAAGCCACCCGCACGTGGATGGTCGATGGCCTCGAGCCCGGCACCGAGATCACGATCCCGCCCAGCTACAAGAACATCGAGACGCTCGCCTACATTCCGGAGTGCGGGAACCTCGTCGACAACTCCGGAGCGTTCGAACTCGAGGTGACTCCCACTGCGTGGGGATCCTGGCCGTCCGTGCCCGGAGAGCCCGTCGGGATCGCCGCGATCCTCGATCCCGAGACCGGCGCCGTCTACACGTTCGGAGGTGGCTGCAACGACGATGGCTTCACCAACATCACGCACTGGCTGAACCCGAACAGCGACGACGAGTGGGCCGCGATCCCCGCGGGCGAGACCGGACCTTCCGCAAGGTGGTTCGCATCTGCGATCTACGACCCCAACCCCGGTGGGAACCGCCGCATGGTCATCCATGGAGGAGCCATCGGCACGACGTCCCTCTCGGACGTCTGGGCCCTGGACCTCGTGACCCAGGAGTGGACGTTCCTCAGCGACACCGGCCCCAGCTGCCGCTATCACCGCGCCGTCTACGACGCGAACCCGAACGGCAACCCGCGGATGCTCATTCACGGCGACTCGCACCACATCGGGGAGGAGACGTGGGCCTACGACCTCGTCACGAACGAGTGGACGATGCTCCACGGCAGCGCCGGCGCGCCGCCGCCCCGCGGACTCGCCGGCCTGGCGATGTACGAACCCGAAGGCGGCCCCCGTCAGCTCCTCGTGTTCGGAGGCGGGCACCTCTCCGTGTACAGGAACGATCTCTGGAGTCTCAACCTGGACACACTCGTTTGGACAGAGCTCATGAGCTTCGGCGACTGCGATCCGCCGCCCGCCCGCGAGGCCGCGCGCATCGTGATCGACCCCGCACACGACACGCTCATCATGTTCGGCGGAAAGGACGCCGGGAGCCGTTACAACGACGTGTGGTACTACGGATTCTGGGCCGCCCGCTGGTGGTCGCCGACCGTACCGACGGACGGACTGCCCTCGGAACGCAGCCACCACGCCATGGTCTACGACCCGAACTACAGCGCGATGGTCGTGATCGGAGGCATCAACCAGTACCCGTGCGAGGAGACGATCGCCTCCGTCTACATCGCCGAGTTCGACGAAGAGCCGTGCAACCCGTCCAGTGTCTCACCCAACGACACGAACGTGCTCACGACGATGACGTCGCAGGCCTGGCCCGTCCCGACGGACGGCATCGTTCGCATCCGTCTCGACCTCCCGCAGAGCGGACCGCTCGAGGGGGCGATCTACGATGCGAACGGAGCTCGGGTGCACACGTTCACGGAGCCCGACGCGCTTCGCGGGGACCATGTCGTGGAGTGGGACCTGACGAATCGGAGTGGAGAGCGCGTTCCCGCAGGCGTCTACTTCTATCGGTTCCGGGCCGGGAACGGGACGACGTCAGGGCGAGTGGTGACCGTGAGGTAGGCGGAACGGTCAACTGAAGTGTCTGCTCGGTACTTGGGGGCAGAACAAGAGCCGGAACTCAGCCTACGAGTTGGAAGAGTGAATGAAGGGATTCAGGTAGGCGGTAGGCGGAATGCTGAAGAGGATTGGGAAGCGGCTGGACGTCAGCGGCTTCCCAATTCACTCCCGGAAGCCCGAGAGGTCGAGACCGAGCCTTTCGATGAGTCGGTAGAGGGAAGGGCGACTGACGCCGAGCAGCTGCGCCGCCGCCGCGACGGATCCGCTCGTCTGGCGGAGCGCATCCTGTACGAGTGCGGGCGCGGCCAAGGGCTTGTCCACGTCCGCTGCCTTGGGACGCGGCTCCCACGAAGAGATGAACTCGCCCCGGTTCGTGGTGACGAGCCGGAAGACCTCGTTCCGCAGCTCCCGCACGTTGCCCGGCCAGTCGTGATCTCGGAGCCGGCGCACGACGTTCGGAGCGATGCCCTTCACCGAACCCAGCCCGTTCCGACGCGCGAGATCGAGGAAGTGCGGCACGAGAAGCGCGATGTCCTCCGCATGTTCGCGGAGCGACGGAACCTCGAGCCGGATGATGTCGAGGCGGAAGAGCAGGTCCTGACGGAAGGTCCCCTGCCGCACGAGCTGATCGATGTCGCGATTCGTCGCCGCGATGATGCGCACATCGACACTCTCGACCCGATCAGACCCAACCGGCCGCACCTCTCCGTTCTCGAGCATCCGGAGGAGGCGGGTCTGGAGGTCCGTGGAGAGCTCACCCACTTCGTCGAGGAGGAGCGTGCCACCATGAGCGGTACGCGACAGCCCCTTCCGATTCCCCGCCGCACCCGTGTACGCCCCCCGCACATAGCCGAAGAGCTCCGAGTCGAACAGCTCGACCGAACTCGTCCCGCAGTTGAACGGCACGAACTCCGCGGAAACACGGGAGCTGCGTGCATGAATCCGGCGTGCGATCAGTTCCTTGCCCACGCCCGTCTCACCGAGAAGGAGGATCGACGCGTTGCTGTTCGCAGCGTTGTCCACCTGCTCGAGGAAGGAGAGGAAACGCCTGCTGAGGCCGGCGACCAGGGCCGGCTCGTTGACGGCGTTGACGAGATGGGGCGAGTCGGTGGAGCTGGCTGCGTTTGGAGTGGCCGAAGACTCTGCAGCCTGCGAAGACTCGGAAGACTGGGAAGAAGGAGCGACGGTGGCGGACGCGGCGTGGTGTGTCGGGGCGGCGTCTGCAACGGAGGTGACGAGGTCGCTCTTCTGGTTCTGCTTCGCCTTGGCCGCGGCCACTGCGGCCTGCCTGGCGCGGGACTCGCGCTCCTGGGCGCGGATGTCGTAGATCCTGGTTTGCGCGTGCGCGGCTTCGATCAGGCGCGCGACGCGGTGGATCTCGAACTGTTCGCCGAACTCTTCGAGAGTGGCGTGGATGGACTCGAGTTCCTCGAGTGCTTCGGTCCAGCTGCCCTGGCAGAGAAGGGCCTGGGCGGCGACGCGGGCAGCGAAGGCGGCTTCGAGGCGGTTGCCCCGGCCGGCGAAATCGTCACGGGCCTCGACCGCGAGCTGGCGGGCGAGGGATTCGTTGCCGAGAGCGAGTTCGGCTTCGGCGAGACGGTACTGGGGTTCGAATTGGGCTTCGGGGTCGCCGAGCGTCTGGCCGAACCGAATGGCCCTTGCCAGAAGCCTTCGTGCCCTCTCAAAGCGAGCTTCGGTCAGTTGGATTTCGGCGATGTACTCGTACAGTGCGATCCTATGAAGCGGACCTCCATGAGTCTTGCAGTCGACCAGTGTTCGAGCCAGTCGTAAGATTGCCCGGGCATGCCTTCCAGAGCACCAAGACGGATAGATGCCGCACCTTGGCCAATCATCGACATGACTGCACTAGTCGAAAGCGGCACCCTTGAGAGTACGCTCGTGGACTGGAGGTAGAGACCGAGCGGACGCAGGCCGTCCCGTTGTCAGACAGAGCCCCTCCCAAGTGAAGAGCCGGAACGGGCGGCGATCTCTACGATTACACTGGACTCCGTGGCAACTGCATTGCTCGACGAAGCAAGCTTCCGCCATCGGAAGCTGAGTGAGCATTCTCTGGGTTGCGGCCGAGTGCATCTGTAGAGACTCTGCAGCTCCTTGAATGCTCACCACATCTTCGAAGCATGATAGCAGCTCTGAACGATCTGCTAGCTTCAGCCTGGAAGCCCAATCGGTGCTCGCAAGTGCCTCGAAGGCTAAGAACAAGTCCGTTCCGCCTAGGAACCTCGATCAGCTTGCAGCCGAGATCGTTCGAAGTGCCGATTCCGCGACCCTGAGCCAGCTTGAGCTTGAGCCGCAAGGAAGTCACGAAGAGAAACCAAAGTGACGGGTCTGGAAGATGGCATGGAATCCAACATCGACTTGAGTTGGTCCCATCGTCGAAGCTTTCAGCATAGGGCGCTGCCTTCGAACTTCGACGTAGTCACGACCACTTCAGCTCCGGCAATCGATGCAAGCTCAAGCAGGCAGTCTTCTGCAACGCCCGGCTTCGAGGAGGGTTCTGGGGCGACGGTGAGGCTTTCAGTTGGCATCGTTTGGACGCATCATTCTTTGCCCACAATACGGTCAAACACGGAATACGCGATGAAGCGACCAGGTCAACCCAACGCTCTTGTCCCAGCTCTGCGGGGAGTATTGACGGCATCGTCCTCCACGTCTGCGATCTGCTGATCTTCCCAAGGGAGCTCATCCGGCACGATGTCCAGCTCACCGGCGGCGGCATGTAGGCGGTGGCAGTGATGGTCGTCAGTGTTCCGAGAATGAGGGAAGAAAAGGACGACTGCACTGTTGCCCCTGACCAGATGCGGTTCCTTCGGTTTGTCATCCGAATACCCCGAATGGCAACCCCGTCCGGGTTATCCGGAATGGTTGAGGTGGGACGAAGTTAGTCGCCGGAAGGGGCATCTGTCAAAGAGATTAATAGTGGTAACCAACCTTGCTGGGACTAAGGGGATACCTCTTTTTGGTTTGTTCGGGTGGGGCGGGTCACGGGACAAGAGAGAGCCGATCACAGAGTGGATTCGTGGAAGGTGACCTTATGGAGTCGCCGAGAGAGGCGTGCGTCGATACGGTGCCTCCGAAGCTGGGACGCCAACACCCCGACAGGCATAGGTCCCACGCGGTCCGCAGGATCCTCAGCGAGTTCTCTGGGCTCTAGGCGGTCTCGCTCGTCTGGCCACTCGCAGTGCCGTGCTCTCGACGTCATCTCGAAGTAGGTCCGCTGAACCGTCACGCGAGCTGCACGATCGAGGTGTGCCTGCGGCTGCGGGAGGACGACGTGTTGTCCGTTTGTCGCTTTGTCGATCCGGTCACCGAGTGCGCGAGCGACGCCCTTGCCGACCACGATCGTGAAGCGCGGTGCGGCTTCGCGGACGATGCCCTGGACGTGGAGATCCCAGCCCGTTTGGATCGCGAGTCGCTGCTGCGTGGGGCTGGGCTTTGTGCCCCCCGGCCGATAGAGGGCGACGATGCTTGCGTCGACGAGCCAGACGCCGCGGTCGCGGAGTTCGCCCAGCAGCTGGAGTTTCCGTGCGATGCGCTCCTCGTAGGACGTCGTCGACTTCAGGACTTCGCGGCGTGCGTGGGCCGGTGATGTCGTGGAGGCAGCACCAGAGGAGCTTCCAGAACTGCGGAGACCCGCCGTTCCTGGGTATTTGCGCCCGACGTGTACTGACTCGTAGCCGAGGCAGTAGACGAAGCGTGCGAACGTTTCGGGCAGTCTCCCTGAAGCGCGGGTCTTCGGAGGCGCGCATCGGGACGAGTTCGTCCGCGTCGGTGAAGACGTGGGACTCTGCGAGAAGGAGGACACGGGGGTGAGCGGGACGCCAGTGCGTTGCCGGTGGGCTTCGACGGCCTGGACGGACTGCCGAGTCGGCGTGGCCGTCCAGGATGGCGGCGACCGTTCATAGGTGTCGCGGTTCATGGTAGCCCCCCGGTGTCGGTATCGGCAGCGAGGGGGTGGTTGCCGAGCCGGCTCCGACGACATGAGGGCTCTATCTGCTGGACGAAAGCCCGGGGCAAAGCGGAACGACCGATTGGGCGCGGGAGTGAAGGTGTCTCGATGGTTGAAAATGCCCCCATTTTCGACCATGGGATGGCTGAGAATGGGGGCATTCTCGAGCATTGGAGGGGGTGTCTGGCGTTCAGAATCGACCGAGGCCGACGGGCAGGGATCCACCTCGGTAGCTTTGTGGAGCCGGTCGAGGTGATTCGCCAACGAGCCATGTTGGCGGGCCGCCGCGTGGTGGGCGAGCGGGGCGCCTCGGCCGCGGCCGCGGCGGTCCCGGCGCGCCTACCTGTGCTCTCGACGGCGTCGGCCAGCCTTGGGACAGGCGAACCCTAGTTCGCCACGAGCGCCATCCCACCCGCCGTGATCAGGCCCCACATCACCCTCTGCCGCTTCGCCGGTCCCGCATCGAGCTTTATGTCGCTTTGGTCATTGAAGTCGTTGATGTCCTCGATCTGGTCGGACGCACTCATGAATCCGAGCGCGCCCGCGACGACGAAGCACGCGCCCGCGACCTGCATCAGGCGGCGTGCATGCTTCTGCTGCGATGAGGGAGCTGCGATCTGCGCCTGGCTCGCTATCTGATTCTTCGACGCATCATCGACGTAGAAGGATGCAGCTTGGCTTGGAGTCCCGTCGCCTGTTCCAAAGAGAGGCAGGACGCTCAGCCCGTTGGTTGCCGAAACGTCACGGCGAGCATGGGTCTCCCAGTCATAGAAGGAGATGCGTTCGGGGCCGGCGGGTGTGACGGACGTCCCGAAGGCCATGAAGCGACCGTTCCTGTAGATCAATGCCGGGGCCATGTCCGTGAGCGACGCGAACGCGGGACCGAAGACTTCCAGCCGCTTTGGGTTGAGATGACGCCCGTCACCGCGGTTCTCGACGAACTTCACCAGTGGCTCGAGGATGGCGACGCCATGAGTGGAGTCGAAGGGCATGCTGTTGAAGCCAACGAGCAGTGGGTCACCATTCTTGACCTCGACTCGCGCCGCGTGCCAGTAGTCGAACCGTTGACCGTCCTTTAGTTCCAGTGTCGCTGGTGACGGATGCTCGATGTCCGCCCACGCGGTGGTCGTGAGTAGCAGTCCGACGAACGAAACGATGAAAAGGGGGAGGCCGAACAGGGTCCGCATGGAGGGCTCCTCTTTGGCAACCGAACTCGTCTCTGGTCATGCGGCCGATGGTTGCGCGCGGCGCGCCCGACGGATCGAACCGCGGCCAATCCTACCAGCGGAGAGCGATGACCAGCACGGACGACTCGACGGAATCGATCGATTGAGCGGAGCGAAGGTCGGATTCGCGCGGCAAACTCAGGGTATCCCCTTGGTTCTGGCCCCGTGCAGACCTCCATCGACGTGCTCTCGTGATCTTCGCCTCCGGCTCGCTCCCGGTAGCGAACGTGGAAAGCGTTCGCGTGCGTGCTCACTCCCCGGCTCAGCCGATCCGTTGTATCCTCCCCTCGTCACGCAACCGCCGCCATTTCCGCACGCCGTGCGGCTCCGGGGTACACGAATCGAGTGACTGCGCCTGCCGCATCGCAGAAACAACTCCCCCCAGGCCTCTACGAGGCTCCGATCACGCGAGCCCTGCGCGAGCAGCTGGACGCGTTGCACGCAGCGGGCGGCAGTTCCGACTCTCGTGAACTGAGTGACCAAGGGGAAGACGCCGCCCACCTCCTGGCTCGGCATCTCTACGACCGTTTCCTTCACGCTCTCCTTACCGTGCGGCGCACCGACGATACGTCGCGCACCGAAGAGCAGGTGACGCTCACGAACGAGATCCTCGCTCTGCTCGAGTCCCGCACGCCAAGGAGCGGCGCTTCTCAGGAGGACGCGCTTACGCCGCCGTTCGAGGAACTCCGCGAAGTCCTGGACGACCTCGCGGTTGGGCTAGGTGAAGACCGTACGTCGCTTCGGCCTAGCGTTCCTCTCTCGACGAGCGAGCTACTCGTCAACTCCCGTCACGACCTCAGCATCGGGCCGGAGATCCAGCGCGAACTGGCCTCTGCCGACCGCGTCGATCTCCTCTGTTCGTTCCTCAAGTGGAGCGGGTTCCGTCTCGTCGAGCCGGCGCTCAAGGAGTTTCTGGCGCGACGTCCGGGTGGGCTGCGGGTTCTGACTACCGCGTACATGGGCGCGACGGAGCGAAGGGCGTTGGACGAACTGGCGCGGATGGGGGCCAAGCCGAAGATCTCGTTCGACACGAAGCGGACACGCCTTCACGCGAAGGCGTGGCTTTTCCATCGTGATAGTGGCTTCTCGACGGCATTCGTCGGTTCCTCGAATCTATCGGCCGCAGCCATGCTGGATGGGCTCGAGTGGAACGTCCGGCTGTCGCAGACGGACAACGCGGCTATCCTTCGGAAGTTCGCGACGACGTTCGAGCAGTACTGGAACGACATCGAGTTCCGCGAGTACGACCCGGACAGGGACGCCGAGGCGTTCGACGAGGCGACGAGCAACCAGAAGCGTGCGCACAACCGTCTCCTTGCGGCGATCCGGATCTACCCGCGTCCGCACCAGGAGGAGATCCTCGAGGAACTCCAGTCGGAGCGGGACCGGGGACACACTCGCAACCTGGTCGTGGCGGCGACGGGAACCGGGAAGACGATCGTCGCCGCCCTCGACTACAAGCGGCTCCGCGATCAGGCGCGACGCGGTGAAACCTACCTCGTTCGCAGCCCGGAAGATGGAGCGAAGGACGAACCACGTGACCTCACACTTCTCTTCGTCGCCCACCGTCTTGAGATCCTCGAACAGAGCCTGACGACATTCCAACTCGTCCTCCAGGATCCAGCGTTCGGAGAGTTGCTCGTCGGTGGGGAAAGGCCGGTGCAAGGACGGCACGTCTTTGCGAGCATTCAGTCTCTCACCGAGGAACGACTGAGCGATCTCGAGCCGGACGCGTACGACGTCGTCATCGTCGACGAGTTCCACCATGCCGCGGCACCGACCTACGATCGTCTGCTCACGCATGTTCGTCCCAAGGTCCTGCTCGGACTGACCGCGACGCCCGAGCGGGCGGACGGAAGGAGCGTGCTCGGTTGGTTCGACGGCCGGATCGCGTCGGAGCTGCGACTCTGGAAGGCGCTCGACCAAGGGCTGCTCTCGCCGTTTCAGTACTTCGGAGTGAGCGACGGGACCGACCTCCGCCGCGTGAAGTGGACGCCCAAGGGGTACGACACGGAGGAGCTGCGGAACGTCTACACCGGCGGACACCGGTGGGCCGAACTCGTGCTGCGCGAAGTGGAACGGAAGGTCGCCGACATCTCCCGCATGCGGGCCCTCGGGTTCTGTGTCGACAAGGCACACGCGAGGTTCATGGCCGACCGGTTCAATGATGCCGGAGTCGAGAGCATCGACGTGACCGCAGACACCCCTCGAGCCGATCGAGACGACGCTCTTCGCCGACTCCAGGATGGGCGCGTGCGCGTCGTGTTCTGTGTCGACCTCTTCAACGAAGGTATCGATGTTCCAGACATCGACACCGTGCTCTTCCTTCGCCCGACCGAGAGCGCGACGGTGTTCCTCCAGCAACTCGGGCGCGGGCTCCGTCACGCAGACGGGAAGGAGTGCCTCACCGCGATCGACTTCATCGGGCATGCCCACGCCCGATTCCGGTTCGACGCACGGTTCCGCGCAATCCTGGGCGGGACGCGAAGGCAAGTCGAGCAGCAGGTCCTCCGCGGGTTTCCGCTCCTTCCCAGTGGATGTTCCATCCAGCTCGAGAAGCACGCCCAAGGCACAGTTCTCGAGAACATCCGTGCATCCCTACGTCTCGGCCACCGTGCGCTCGCGGAAGACCTCGCGTCTCTCGGCCCGGCCACGACACTCCGGCAGTTCCTGGCGGAGACCGGGACCGAACTGCAGGACATCTACGACCGCCCCGGTCGTTGCTGGACAGCCCTGAGGGAGCAGGCAGGATTCGCGATCGGCGCAGGCTCGGAACGGAGGAAGACGTTCACGAACGCGCTCTGCCGAATGCTCCACTTGGATGACGTCCCAAGGCTCTCCGCCCTGGCGGAGTTCCTACGTGCGGACACACCCCCAACGGCCGACCCCGACGCATGGGTGCAGCGTGACCTCTTCGTCCTTCTCGGCCTGATGCGGGAGCCGCTTTCCGTCATGGAGAGTGCCTGGAGAGAACTCTGGGCCGACGCGGCGATACTAGGAGAGCTACGCGAGCTCCTCGCGCTCCTCGAGGACGGACTCCGCAAGGTAACGTATCCACTCTCCGGCAAGCTCGCGCAGGTCCCGCTCCAAGTGCACGCCACTTACTCCCTCGACGAGATCATGGCCGCAATCGACGAGCGCGATCGGAGAGGCGGCGTCCGGCGGCTTCGCGAAGGGGTCCACTGGTGTGAGCGGTTCCGCACCGACCTCCTCTTCGTCACCCTCGAGAAGTCCGAGAGCGACTACTCGCCTACGACGATGTACCGCGACTATCCAATCTCGCAAACGCGGTTCCACTGGGAGTCCCAGTCCGGGACTCACGAAGGCACGAAGATCGGGCAGCGATACATCCGGCACCAGGAGCGCGGGAGCTCCGTGCTGCTGTTCCTCCGGCACAAGCGGAAGGATGAGCGGGGCGTGACGTCGCCGTACCTGTGCCTGGGAGAGGCGAAGTACGTTCGGCATGAGGGTGGGCGGCCGATGCAGGTAGAGTGGGAGCTCGAGAGAGCCATGCCGGTCGGGGAGTGGTTGGAGGTGAAGGTAGCGGGAGGATAGCGGCGTGCGTACGTCGTAGTTGGACGAGACTCCCAACATTGCAACTCGCGCTGGACGTTTCCACGTCCGAGAGGCAACTCACATGTCATACCTCAAGCCGACGCAATACGAGATCCTGAGAAAGAAGTCTGCTGAGATCCGTAGCCAGGCAGAGTTCGAGACAGAGATCCGACGACGAAGGCAGGTCTCGGCGGAGTTCCGAGAGCTGATCGACAAGTCGGGGATCCGAGACGGAAAGGACCTCCAGAGGTCCGACCTTGCACGAATCGTCGAGCTCGTCTGGCAGATCCAGAATCTCCAGGCGATGACCGTACCGATGCTGTTCGGGACGTACGCCTACCACCGTCACTTCCGCGGATTCACGGGGACGGAGGCAGAGTTTGCGACCCACATGGCCAAGACGCGCACCGGCTGGAAGAAAGGGAGCATCGGCTACCCGGGAGTGGACCTGACTGCGTTCGGCCGTGCGCTTGCTGCTGCATTCGACGCCCCGCGGGCTGGACTCGGCATCGCGGTCGGCCGTGCCCTCGAGTTCAAGGGTGCGGGGCGTGGGTTCGTGACGGGAGCGTTGAATCTCTGGAGTCCAGCCGAGCACGCGTTGGTGAATGGCGCTGTTGTCGCGGCCTTCGAACAGGTGGATCGACGGGTAACCAAGGCCACGTGGCAGTCACTCCGAAAGGAGGCGACCCGAGAGTTTCGGATTCCTGCGAAGTCCAGGAGCACGGAACGCCTACTGGCCGTGCAGCTCCTCCTCGAGGAAGTACGACTCGAGCTGGGACTCGAGGACTTCCTGGAGCTGGATTGGATCTTGCTCCGGCTCTCGAAGTCGACAGGAGTAAAGCCGGGCACCTCGGGCCACGACGGTGACCATGGCTTCACACCCACCGAACTGATCGAGTCGTTCCTAGATCAGCTCTCGGCCGAACAGGTCACAGTGCGGGAGCAGTCTGTGGCCGAGGCGCGGGAGCTCATCGAGGCAAACCTCGGGCGCCTCACGACCGAGCAGGTTACGAGGATTCTCAGGTTGTGGAGCACTGACTTCTATGGCGGTCGGGCTCACATCAATCGATTCTCACCAGCATTCGTGGGAGCGAATCGGAACCAAGTTGTCAGCAAGATCGACGCGGTGAACGAGTGGGTGGAGCGCCTCTGGACGGTACCCGAAGACAAGGTCGAGGAGCTTCTCGACCAATTCAGTGAGGCGGGCGAGATCCCAGGGGCCGGCGTCTCCCTGCCGACGACGTTGCTCCACACGCGTGACCCTGAGAGGTGGTTCCCGTTCACCGTAGGGCTTAGGCGTGGCTACGAGGCGATCACCGAGGACAGATTGCAGAGGACACGGAAGGCCTCGAACTACATCCGATACGCGCAACGTCTTCGGGACCTCGTCGAGATGCACCAGATCCCGCCTGCTGCCGTTGACTTGCTCCTCTTCGAGGCAAGTAAGGCTGCTACAGACAAAGGACCTGGCCCGACTCCTGCGTTGTCCTTTGATGGATTCACGGAGGAAACCTTCCGGTTCTTTCGGGACCTCGAGCAGAACAACAGTGAACAATGGTACGACGAGAGGCAGCGGGCGAGATTCCAAGAGTCCGTGAAGACAAAGCTGACGGCTCTGGTCGCCGACCTCAAGGCTGCGTTCATTGATCGGATCGCTCCGCATCTCGAGCACGAGCCCAAGTCCCCCAATCCCATGTCCCGGATTCGGAAGAACGTGTTTGGCAGGAAAGAGGAGGGTGCCTACTGGACTCACTTGTGGGTTGCCTTCCACCGCCCGGACCTGAGCAAGAACGAGGACTTTCAGCTCTACGTGTTCCTGAGCGGTAGCGTTTGCGCCTACGGCATGTTCACGGGATCGGCAAAGGACGAGGAGAGGAAGCAGCTGAGCCAACGGATCCTCGAACGAGCGGACTCCGTCGGTCCAATCCTCGAGAAGCTGACCGCGGAAGGTGTCGTGATCAAACGGTCCACGGACTACGTCGACTCGACGCCGAACGCGGAGAATGGTGGCTTGTTGGGGACGGCTCAACGCGCGGTTCCGGAATCCGTACGGGAACTCGCCGAGATCCTGGAGGGCCCGGCCTTCATTGGGAGAGAGCTGACTCCAGAGGAGGCGGTCGAACGGGGACCGGAACTCGTTTCGGACGTCGCCGGGCTGTTTGAAACTCTCTATCCACTTTACGCCCTCGCGACCCAGGGCGAAGGGAGCGTGGACGACGGTGGAGAGACGGAGCCCGACTACACCCGAGAGGAGTTTCTCGAGGAGACTCTCCTGGAAGAGGAAGAGCTCGACACCATCCTCGCGCTCCTCGAAGACAAGCCTCAGCTCATACTCTACGGCCCTCCCGGCACGGGAAAGACTTGGCTAGCGGAGCGTCTGGGCCGGCTCCTGGCCGGGGATGATGCGGGATGCAGGATCGTTCAGTTTCATCCCTCCTACTCATACGAAGACTTCGTCGAGGGCATTCGCCCATCCGTCGAGCCGACGACAGGACAGATCCGGTACGATGTGAAGCCAGGAGTCTTCCGCCGCCTTTGCGACGAGGCTAGGAAGCAGCCGCAGAAGCGCTACATTCTTGTGATCGACGAGATCAACCGGGGGAACCTGCCGCGGATCTTCGGTGAACTTCTCTATCTCCTCGAACGAAGAGGCAAGCGGATCGAGCTCGCCGTGTCGGGGGAAGGTTTCTCCGTTCCGCGCAACCTATACCTGATTGGGACGATGAACACCGCGGACCAATCGATTGCGCTGGTCGACGCGGCGCTTCGCCGGCGATTTCACTTCAAGGAGCTCATTCCCGACCCACAGCTGCTCGAGCGGTGGTTGCGAGCGCGAGTTCCAGATCGCGCCTGGGTCTCGGACCTGCTTGTCAGACTCAATGATGAACTCCGCAAGCTGGGGATCGATGCAAACCTGGCGATCGGCCATAGTCACTTCATGGATCCACTGCTCGACGACGTCCGCCTTGCCCGGATCTGGGACCACAGCATCATTCCGACGCTACAGGAGTACTTCTACGGGCAGCCGGAACGGATCGACGCCTTGCGGTACGAAGAGTTCGTTGTGGGCTTCTCGTCGGCCACGGTGTTGGAAGCGGTCGACCCGGAAGCTGACGACGACGTCGACGATCCCGAGCTGATCGATGGGTGAACCGGTTCGGCTAGATCTCGTCGAGTACGGCCATGCCAGTCTCGAACTCCAACCCGAAACGGTCGAACACCTCTCGCGGCACTTCTCCGACGCCGTCACGTTGTCTCCTCGCGGAGGCCGGAAGTTCCATCTGGAGGCGAACGCCAGAATAGGAACGATCGTGGCTCCAGAACTCGAGATCCGGATCCGGCCCAAGGTACCGTTGCGTAGCCTTCTCTATATGTTGGGCCACGCCTATCGACTCGGCAAGTATCGCCGCGAGACCATCGATCAGCTCGAACGCCCGGACATTCGCGAGCTCCTCATCGTGATCTTTGCTGGCCAGGTCGAAGACCTCGTCCGACGCGGACTCCGTCAGGGATACTGTGAGGAGGAAGACGAACTCCAGTTCCTGCGGGGTCGGGTCATGGTCGATCAAATGATCCGGAGAGTGCCCGGCCGTTCGCTACGGACCCCATGTCGATACGAGGAGTACAGTCCGAACCTGATCCACAACCAGATCCTGAGATACACACTCGAGCAGCTTCCAGTCGTGATGGACGCGAATCTGGTGACGCGACTCCAGCGACTTCGGCACCTCCTCGGTGAACTCCGTTGGCGAACGTTCCGCATCCCGGAGATCCGTTCCGTTTCCTACGACCGGCTAACGGAACACTATCGTCCCCTCCATGCCCTGTGTGAGCTGCTACTCAGCGCTCGCGGTCTCGAGCACGAAGCCGGCGGCTATCCGATGGGGAGCTTTCTCGTCGACATGAACGATCTCTTCGAGGCCTTCGTGGCACGGTGGTTCGAGGATCATCTACCCCGGCCGTACGCGGTTCTGACACAACACCGCACCTACTTGGACCGCGGCCGGGCGATTGCTATCCGTCCGGATCTCGTCGTAACCCGGCGAGGCGCGGCGTGTCTTGTCGCCGATACGAAGTACAAACGGCTCAAGACATCAGGACCAGGGAACCACGATGCCTACCAGGTACTGGCCTACTGCCGTGTGCTCGGGGTCCGGACCGGAGTGTTGCTGTACCCAACTCCTGCTAAGAACGGAAGGTACGTAGTTCGCGACGGAGAGAACCTGATCCAAACGGATGGACCAGGATTGTCAGGTGAACCGGTTGATGTGGCGCGTGAGATGGGTGCACTGGTGGATAGGGTGGTGGGACTTACGGGGTGACGTGGCGCACGCTCCTCTCCTCACCCCAGCAGCTCCCTGAAGCTCCCAATCCTGAGAGCGAACCGGTAGCGCGTCTCCCACACATGCTTCATCGCATCCGCTTCCGTTACCGACAGCAGATCCGCACGAATCATCTCCACGACAAGGTCGGGTGTGTCGACAACGTCGAGCGTTGCGTAGTCACGCGCGGCGACTTTCTTGGCCGCCCGCTCGTCAGTTGCGAAGGCAAAGCCATGTGCGATCGCGGCGGCCATGGCGGAGCTTTCTCCGTCGTCGAGCCGGACGCGAAGTGCTGCGTAGACGGGGTCGGTTGCGGGGACGGTCAACTCGTGAAGCGATCCCGCGCGTAGTGCGGCCTCCAATGCCGCCGCCTGGTTGGGACGGATCAGCTCAGTACGAACCACGTTGGTAGCGAAGAACAAGTGGTGCGGGAGAGCGAAGAGGAGCTCATCCATCTCCACGTTGATGAAGTTGATGAGCACGTTCGCATCCAGGACGATCGACGACAGGACATCCTTGCCCATGATGAAACCCTCTCACGGCAAGGCATCAGGCAGCGCGGCTGGCGTCCGCTTCCTCCAGAAGCTCCTTCTTCTCCTTCGGCTTCATCCCGAGTTTGTCGCACAGCTCCACCAGACGGCCTTTGCTGATCTCGTCGTGCGCGTAGGCGTCGAGTGCGAGCTGGAGGAGTCGAGTGCGGACCTCTCGCAGGACCTCTTCTCGATCCTCGAGGCCGACGAGCCGGGCGTACCTCGACGCGGCCGCGGACTGCGCTCGCAGATCGTCCACTTCGGGCCTGGTGAGGATCCTGAGGTTCTGAAGGCGGAAGAGGGCTGCCTCGTAGCTCACGCCGAAGTGTCTGGCGACGAGGATCGCCTCCCGGTAGGTGACGCGCTGCTCGCGCACCAGGTTCCGTTGCGTGTCCGCGAACCCGTCATCGGTGGCGACGTCGTAGCCGTGGTACTCCTCACGGCTGGGAGCTCCCTTGTCCAGGTTCGAGAGCATGGCGAGGACTCCTCCTTCTGGAAGGAGGAACGCAGAGGCGAACGCATTTGCGCGCTTCTCCGCGAGTTCGGCGGAGTTGGCGACAGTGGTCGCCGTCACCTTCTGGCCGCGGTCGATCAGCGCGTGGGCATACTCGTGCGCGAGTGAGAAACGCTTCCTCGATCCGTGGTGATTCTGGTTCACGAGAACGCCGATCCCGATCGAGGAGTGGTTGAAGAAGAACCCCGACAGGTCGTCGGGGAAACTCACTTCCGACACCCAGAGCCCCTGCGACGAGAGGTGTTCGGCAACAGAGGGAATCGGCGAGTCCCCGAGGTTGAGTCGTGCGCGCTCCTGCGCGCGGCGTCCTCTCCCTGGACGTATGGCCTGGAGCGCGGACCGCGGCGTCGGAAGCTCGTATGCCGGCAGTGACGTTCTGGTGTCGCGTCCGAGCAGGCGTTCGAGGGTGATCCCTTCTGCGCACAGGTCCAGGTAGTGGAGAACGGCACTGCGAGCTGCCGGATCTTCCTCCAGTCGCGCGGCCTTCCGGTACAGGGTGACGAGCAGCTCATCCTCGTTCGAGTCGGCGTCTCCCAGAAACGATGCGGCCGGCCTCTGATAGAGCTTCGCAAGTCGGGCGAGCTCGAGGGTGGTGACGGCGCGGCTCCCGGCCTCCATGTTGGTGACGGTGACGCGAGAGACGCCGAGCGCCTCTGCCGTCTGCTCCTGCGTGAGGCGGCAGTTCTCCCGGGCGGCTTTGAGACGCTTTCCCAGGGTCGCGTTCGTCAGGGTCATGAACCCCCTCCTCCCGAAGGGTGGTTGCCCGGTGATGCCGTAAAAGATGGCAGCACTGTCAGATGGCGGAAGTGGGAGCTCCGGGCCACTGCCACGCATCCCTGTCATTGTCATGTATCGTGACGGGGACGTCAAATATTGACTGGAGGGCGTCAAGTCCGCCTCGGATGCTCGACTCCGGTTCGACGCCGTTGTCCAGGTGCTGCGAGATCCGGGCCAAGTGCGGGAGCATGGCAGAAGCCTCGAGTCTCGAGAAAAGGAGCGAACTCCGTTCCGAGACCCGCCGGAGCTAAGTTAAAACGTTTTTCCTTACGGGGTGCGACCGCACAACCTACTGAAACGAAGCAATATGGCCATTGCGGTACGAGCGGTTGGATGAGCTCGGGTATCCGGTAGGTCATAGTGCAAGGGGCGCCGTCGCCGACTGCCCTCCGAGATCCCGGAGTGCATGAGTTGAGTTCCACGAGGCGGGCCAACCTCGAAATCTCGAAGTGACCGCTCGAGATTTCAAGGATATGCGGCCCTCCACAGGCAGGCTCTCCACCGTGATATCGAGTTGGGCGCCGCCTGGGCCGACACGTCCGCACCGCGCCCGATGCGTGCCCGTCCAAGTGTCCGCTGACTGTCCGCTCGAGTGTCCGGTAAGTGTCCGCTTACTGTCCGCCCGAATGTCCGTTCGGTGTCCGGCGGACGTCCGCCGGGCGTCCGCGGACACTGATTCGGCGGGTTTGAGTTCCTCGCTCTGCCTCTCGAATCTCCTCTTCTCCGAGAAAATGCGCAGCTTCTGCAAACGCTCAAGTCATCCGTCCGCAGCGCACTAACGAGTTCGCATCCGTTCCTCCGCTCCGCCCGGGGCGTGTTCGCCAGTGTGTCGGCACGCGCGTTGTCCTTTGCGCCACCATGGACGCA